>CAVUXT010000001.1:0-4133 GCA_963745465.1 uncultured Bacteroidota bacterium
CAGGTCGGCGGGCGCCATCAGACCGAAGTACGAGCCGTAGTCCGGGAACGATGGAATGAACTTCTGGACCGGGGGGATTTCGCCGTAACCGTCGATCGTGAGCGGCACCTTGGACGACACCGCGAGCGCACGGAGCTTGCCGCTTCTCAGGAGCTCGGCGACTTCGACCGACAGCTGCATGACGACTTCGGCTTCGCCGGAAGCGACGGCCATGACCGCGGGAACGCCGCCGGCATACGGAACGTGCCGGAACGTGACGCCGGCGGCCGCCTTGAAGAGCTCCGACGCAAAATAGCCCGAGCTGCCGACCCCGGCCGAAGAGAGAACCGTCGCGCCCGGCTTGGCTTTCATCGTTGCCACCAGGTCGTCGACCGACTTGATCGGCGAATCGCCCTTGACGCATATGACGTTGGGCGTGAAGATCGGCAGGTAGTAGATCCAGTCGCGGTACGTCTGCTCGAGCTTGCCGAGCACGGCGTAGCTGCCGACACTGACGGTCGCGTTGCCGGTCAGGGTATAGCCGTCATGCGGCTTGTCCCAGACTTCCTTGGTGCCGATGGCGCCGGCGCCGCCCGCCGTGTTCACGACGACCATGCGCTGGCCGAGGGACTGTTCCATCACGCCGCTGGTCATGCGCGCGACGGTGTCCGAGGCGCCTCCGGCCGGCCACGGCACGATGACCGAGATGGTTTTTGTCGGCTTCCATTTTTCCTGGGCTGAAACCGTTCCGGCCAACAGGCTCAGGGACAACACCGCGACCATCGTCGCCAACAGGATTTTCCCAGCTTTCATGTGCGACTCCTCCCAAGGTTAAGTTGCAGACTGCGAGCCGTACCGACATTACAGAGAACCCATCGCGCCGACCCGGATGGACCGGCTGCGTGACGTTACGAACGATGCTCATCAAGCTTTCAATGTCCTTCAAGTATTCCATGGTTTCCCGCAGAACCGTCGCAGGGTCTTCGGGGGTGGTGAATATCTCCAGCGAAACCCAGCGGTCGTACTTCAGTTCACGGAGTTTGGCGAAAGCCGGGAGATACAAATGATCCCCGGGCTCGGGGTGATTTCCGTCCGCATCGTTCAGATGCACGTGACGGATCAGGTGGATATGCTTTGCGACCAGAGCCTCATAAGAACTCGTCTCGTCGGCGCAATTATGAAAATCGAGCATGCCGCCAACGCCGGATGACCGACGGAATCGACGATCGCTTCGGCTTCGGCCATTCGGTTGACCACGTCGGTCTGGTCCGACGACAGCGCTTCCAGCAAAATGACGGATTGGCGCTCCGCAGCGTAAGGGGCAATGGCAGCCAGTTCGTCGCGCAGGATGGACGTCGCCTGCTCTCTGCTTTGACCGGGCCCGGAACAGCGTTGCTTCGGCGAGCCAAGGATCAGGTTCCCGCCGCCGAGTTCGGCTGTCGCGTCGACCAGGCGTCGCAGGTGGTTCCAGGATTTCCGGCGCAGCGTCTTGTCCGAGGTGGTGATGTGCAAGCCCTCGGGCTTGGCAAGCAACCAGTGAAGGCCGGCGAACTCGAGACCGGTTTCGCGCGAACGCGCGCTTTGCCGAAGCAATGCCATGGCTGATCGCGCCGGCGGAGAAATCACCAAAAATGGTGAAGGGTGAGAGTTCCAGGCCATGAAAGCCATGGTCGTGCGTGATCGACGCAGCTTCCTGCAACGGGATCGATCCGAACAGTTCGTTACAAACGGCGTATTTCAGGCTGACATCCCTCCAACCTAATTTAGCTACCACAAATCAAAGAAGACAGTCAAGAGAGCGAAGGCAATTGACAGATCGCCTGAAAAAGGGTGGTTCATGCTAAATTTATATGACGTAACTGAAAAATCGATTTTTAGGCTGGACTCCCCAGGGAGGTCGTCGACGGGATTAGAAGGGCATCATGTGGATTAAAATCAATTGAAGCGGAGCCGCAGAACAACGGGTCGATACGCCTCCATTTATTTGCCTGCAGGGTGAATTAACGATACAATTGGGTACAAGCGAATTCTCGTGCGTCACGCGACGCCGGAACTTGAGATCTATCAGCGGGAGACGTATATGCGAAGCGAAGAGGTCCCACGCAGGGGCAGGCACGCCAGCCGCCTGGTGCAGGAAAAGGCCTCCATGGCGGAGATCGGCCGCATCATCGGCTCCACCCTGGCCATCGAAGATGTCTATGAACGCTTTGCCGATGAAGTGCGTCGGATTATCCCGTTCGACAACATCGCCATAAACCTCATCGACCACCAAAATAAAACCGTATCGGTGCCTTACGTCGCCGGCATCGACGTTCCCGGCCGCCGGCCGGGCGATGTCTTCCCTCTGCGCGGCACCATCGCCGAAGAAGCGGCTCGCACGCGGAAAGGGTTCCTGGTTCATGCGGACGACATCGAGGAGCTGGCCAGGACGCATCCGGGTGCGCTGCCGGTGCGGATAGCGGGCCTGCGATCCATCATGGTCCTGCCGTTGATCAGCCGCGACGTGGTCATAGGGACCCTGGTCCTGATGTCGGTCGCAACCCACCGGTACCAGGACCGGGATCTGTCGCTGGCCGAGAACGTCGCCGCGCACATCAGCGGCGCCATCGCCAACGCACGCTTGTTCGACGAACGCCGTCGCGCGGAGCAGGCGCTGCGCGAAAGCGAGGCCTCGCTGCGGAGCATTTTCCGGGCCGCGCCCGTCGGGATCGGCATGGTCGCCGACCGTGTGCTGCGCCAGGTAAACGACTACATCTGCGAAATGACCGGCTATTCCCGGAACGAGCTGGTCGACCAAAACGCCAGGATCCTGTACCCCACGCGGGAGGAATACGAGCGCGTCGGCCGCGAAAAGTACGTGCTCATCCGGGAGCAGGGAACAGGATCCATCGAAACCTGCTGGCAGCGCAAAGACGGGAAGGTCATTGACGTCCTGCTGAGCTCGACCCCGCTGGACCCGGCCGATTGGTCCATCGGCGTCACGTTCACCGCGCTCGACATCACCGAGCGCAAGCGCGCCGAGCGGGAACGCGCCAGCCTGGAGGAAAAGCTACGCATTTCCCAGAAAATGGAGGCGATCGGCACCTTGGCCGGGGGCATCGCCCACGATTTCAACAACATCCTCTCCGCGATCATCGGCTACGCGGAACTCGCCGACATCGACACCCGCCGGGAGTCGCCGGTCGCATCCAGTCTGGCGCAGATCCTGAAAGCGGCCTTCCGGGCCAGAGACCTTGTGCGCCAGATCCTGATGTTCAGCCGCCAGAGCGAAGTGCAGTTCGGGCCGCTCCAGGTCAACCTCATCATCAAGGAGACCCTGAAGCTGCTCCGGGCTTCCCTGCCGGCGACCATCCAGGTTCGCCAGGACCTGGGCGACTGCGGCAAGATACTCGGGGACCCCACCCAGGTCCACCAGGTCGTGATGAACCTCTGCACCAACGCCTACCAAGCCATGAGCGCCGAGGGCGGCCTCCTGGACATCAGCCTCTCCTCGGTGGACATCGACGCGGGGCACCTCGTGCAGGGCGAGACCCTTCAACCCGGCCAGTACCTGAAGCTCAGCGTGCGCGACACGGGGCATGGGATCGATCCTGAAATCCTTCACCGGATTTTTGAACCGTATTACACCACCCGGGAAAAGGGCGCGGGCACTGGGCTCGGTCTGGCCGTGGTGCACGGAATCGTTAAAAACCATCGTGGTGCGATCCAGGCCAGCAGCCAGGTCGGCGTCGGCAGCACGTTCGACGTGTATTTCCCCAAGGTCGAGGACTACAGCGTCGAATCGGAAGCGGAACCCGAAGAACCGGTCCGTGGCGGGAACGAATGCATCCTTTTCGTGGATGATGAGCCCGCCCTTGAAGAGCTTGGGGGGCGGCTGTTGTCCGGCCTCGGCTATGAGGTGGTGACCCGCTCCAGCGCGTGGGAAGCCTTGCAGCTTTTCAAGGCCAAGACGATGGCGTTTGATCTGGTCATTACGGACATGACCATGCCCCAGTTGACCGGAGAGAAGCTGGCCCTCGAAATCCTGCGGATCCGGCCGGAAATGCCGATCATTCTCTGCACCGGTTTTAGCGAGCAGATCAACAATGAACGGGCACGCTCCCTCGGGATCCGGGCCCTGGTAATGAAGCCGTTCCTTAAAAACGAAATGGCCA
>CAVUXT010000002.1:0-13865 GCA_963745465.1 uncultured Bacteroidota bacterium
TTCCCATTAATTCTCGTTTTTTAATTTTATCGTAAATTTTTTCCCAGGAAAATGGAAATTCTGGTAATAAAATAATATCGGCCCCGCCGGCGAGTCCTCCGTTTAAAGCAATCCATCCTGCATACCTGCCCATTACTTCAACAACGATTACTCTGTGGTGTGAAGATGCTGTAGTGTGCAGCCTGTCAAGCGCCATCATAACAACGTACACGGCCGAATCGTGACCAAATGTTAGATCAGTTGCTTCGAGATCATTGTCGATTGTTTTTGGTACTCCAATAATATTCATGCCCAGTTTACCAAGTTTATCACAAATATGCATTGTACCGTCACCACCAATTGCTATTAAAGCGTCCAGGTTCCAGGCCTTGTAATTTTTCAAAGCGTCTTCAGCTTTGTTTACTATAACGATCTTGCCATTCTTTTCAACCGGCCAATGAAAAGGATCGCCTTTGTTTGAAGAGCCAAGAATTGTTCCTCCACGCGAAAGAATTCCTGAAACGTCTTCATTCCTCAATTCGCTCGCTCTGCCTTCAACAAGTCCTTCAAATCCGTCGAAAATACCATACACTGTCATTCCATAATCCTGCGCAGGTTTTGTTACTCCCCGAATAACTGCATTTAATCCAGGGCAGTCTCCGCCACCCGTTAAAATTCCAATTCTTTTTACCTTATGAGTTGCCATAGTTTATCCGCTAAATTAATTCAACTTTAAATTTACAAAATTTTCTTTGAAGTCTTAAAATGAAGTTTCACTAATTTTTTTAATGATTCTTCCCCATATATATTTTTTAATTCTTTTGCAGCTTCTTCAACCTTTGCTGATGCTCCCTTGGGAATTTTAAAGTTTAATTCCTTGTTTTTCTTTTCAAACCACTCATTAAACCTTTCTCTTGCCAGAATAGAAGCGGCGGCAACTGCAGTGTAACGTTCTGCTTTTGTAAATTGGTAAAGGATGATGTCTTTGCCTTTTTCCTGCAATGAGTTTTTTATAAATTTTTCATCACCAAATTTATCACTGATTGCCTCAGTAGCGTCCTGCCCCTTTAATATATTTTCAAGCACCCTGGCATGTCCCCATCCAAGCAACTTATTTACATTATTAAAACTTTTATACAATTCATTATATTTCTCCGGAGAGATGGCAACTAGACTAAATTTATTTCCGATTATTCTTTTTATTTCATTGGATACTTTTTTTATCGAATAATCGCTATTTATTTCTTTGCTGTCTTTAACACCGACATTTTTTAGTTCGATTGCTGTTTTCGAATTTACATAAACTCCGGCAATTACTAATGGACCGAAATAATCCCCTTTCCCTGATTCGTCCGTGCCAATGTAATTTTCGGGCTCGGACAATTCATTTGGAGCGGGATCAAATAATTCAGGTCCAAAAACAATCTCACTTACTTTTTTAAATAGGCTACTTTCTTTATTCCCCTGCAATACTACTTTATTCCCCTTTTTACCAAAATATACCTGCAACTTTAGATTACTTTCCCCATCATTTAAAACTGACTCATAATTATAATTGCTTCTACTAATTTCGGAAACTATAAATCCACATTTCTTTAATAGGCGCAAATATTCACTAATTATTTTTTTTGCAGACTGCTCTAATGAATTCACGTGTGGATTAATTTTATGCGGAAAATTATTTGCTTAAAGGAATTGTAAAACTAAAAGTACTACCCATATTAATTTTACTTTTTATACTTAATGTACCGTTATTTTTTGCAATAAAGTCTTTAACTAACTGCAAACCAAGGCCGGTACCAAATTCTTTTTCAGTTCCGGGGTTGGTGTATGGGTCTCCTTCTAAAATTCTATTTATATTTGAATCACTAATACCAATTCCCGAATCAGTGACAGATATTTTCACCATTCCCTCTTCATTATTACCAGAGATAACATTTGTAGCAATTTTAATATCGCCATTTTTGTAAGTGAATTTTATCGCATTAGAAATAATATTCTGGATTATGGATAGCAACATATCTTCGTCAGCATATACATAAAGGTTTCCACTTACTTCATCGATAATATTCAATTGCTTTTTAACAAAGTTTCCTTTAAGAAGCTTCAGGGATTCATCTACAATTTTTTTAAGATTTAAAGTTTTAGGATTAAACTCAATTTTACCAGTTTGAAATCGAGAATAATGCAATAAATTGTTGGTCATTCCGTAAAGATTTTTTGAAGAATCATGAATTGCTCTTATATATTCCTTTATTTCTTCGGTAGTCAAGCTGTCGTATTCGTTGGTGAGGATCTCGGAAAATCCAAGAAGCGAATTAAACGGGCTTCGTAAATCGTGAGAAATTAATGAAAAAAGTCTGTCCTTTGCAGAATTTAACTTTTCCAGATTATTGATGAGCACTCTTCTATCAGCTTCAAGTCTTTTCCTTTCTATCGCACGTGAGATTGAATAAGCAATTACTTCTAAAACCCGCTGCTCTTTTTCCGTGTAGGTTTCTTGTGTTTCATAATCCTGAACGACAAGTACACCTATAGTAAAATCAGAAATCTTTAAGGGAATTCCGAGCCAAATTGCAGATTGTGAACCTACGATTTCTGTCTCACCTTTTTTAACAAGTTCATTATCAATTTCCTTTGTAACCAGAGCAGATTTTCCAAGTCGAAGTACATATTCTGTTAGTCCTTTTCCCAATCTTTTTGAAGGAAAAGCTGAGTCGTATTTATCCACAAAATAGGGAAATGAAATCATTTCAGACGATTTATCATAAAGAGAAATATAAAAATTTTCGGCTGGCATTAATTTGCTGATGGAATTATGTATAAAGTTAAAAAAATCATCCAGATCTGCTTCCGTATTCGATGCTTCAAGAATCTCGGATATTACCTTTTGAATTTTTTCTTCATTTTTTTGTTCCGTAAGATCCTGACCCGAGCTTAAAATAAAAAGGAAATTCCCTTCTTCATCTTTAAATATTTTGTTGTGCCATGCTATATATCTTTCTTCACCATCTTTTGTAATTATCGGGTTTTCATGATACTCATATTCATTCTCAGATCCTTCACTGCTGGTTGCACTATGAAGTACATTAAATAAATTTTCCTTAACTTTTCCCGGCACAAAATTATCGATCCACTTTTTACCAATAATTTCTTTCCTGTCATACCCTAAGACATCACAGGCTTTTTTGTTAATTAATTCTATCTTACCATCTTTATCAAGTACAAGTAATATAACTTCGGCCAGTTCAATTATTGAATTTAATTTTTCTCTTTCATGAACCATATCCAGCAAATAATTATTTAGCTGAGTTACGTCCCGAATAAATCCAGTTATCGAATGAGATTTATTATCCTCTTCATCTTTAAAAGCAAAATTTTCGATAAGCTTCCATTTTCCGCTTTTGGATTCTATCCAATATCTCGAAAAGAATCCGTGGTTCTTCTCCCCATTATTTGAATTTAAAGCTGTTGAAACTTCTTTTTGAATTGCTTTCTCAAATCCCAGATCTTTAAGATCTTTTGATGAGTATTCCGTTAAATCTTCAATTGAAGGACTAAAGTATGAATACTTTATTGGAGATTCGCTAAATCTATAATAGACTGTGTGCGGTTTGGATAAAAGAAGATCTTTATTGCGTTCTATGTCAAGAATTACGTCCCGGTTTGTAGACGCAAATTTACTATACTTCATTATTTCAGCCTTGCCCCAGTATATTAGATATGTTCAATTTAGACTTTTTGATAATTATAAAATTAAGATAATACTTCCTTATGTAATATTCAAAGAAATTATAAACTGCAACAAAATATAAATTATCACCATTTTTATTTAATCATAAATAATTTACTCCAAAATCTCACAACCTTTTGACAATATTATTATAACCCAAATTTTATAATTATGAATTATGTAAGCAAAGAATCAAACCAAGGAGGCGGAAAATGATTTTTCGTTTTAGCAAAGATGGCTTTCAATATTTTGCCAAATATATCTTGACTTTCCGGTACAACAATCTTATTTTTATGTAGATTAAATCTTAATAAAATATAAAGCATTCAAATTCAGGCGAAAATAAATGAAGACAGCATCTCAGCTAAAGTATGGCGAAAAAGTAATTATTCATGAAATAGATGAAGAACATCCTTCATCAAGAAGAATAATTGAAATTGGATTTACACCCGGACAGGAAATCGAATTGATAAATAAATCTATTTTTAATGATCCACTTGCCTTCTCAGTTAGAGGAACTGTAATTGCTATTAGAAGAAATGAAGCTGAATGCATTAAAGTTTCATGATTCAAGATACTCTGGATAAAACCTCACTAATCACTTTAGTAGGCTCACCTAATTCAGGTAAAACTACGCTTTTCAATTATCTTAGCGGCAGGAATGTCAAGACTGTCAATTATCCCGGTGCGACTGTTGAATACTCAGTTTCAAAGCTCCTTGATAAATTTAACATTAACGGAAATCTGCTAGACTCACCAGGAATAGTCAGCCTTAATCCAAACTCACCAGATGAAAAAGTCGCTATTAATTCTCTATTTAATCATCCAAAGTTGGGAGTACCAGATCTAATTATCGTTACTGTTGACGCAAGCCAACTATCACGACATTTATTCTTAGTCAAGCAATTACTTGCCTGCAAATTTAATGTTGTCATTACATTGACTATGTCAGATATACTTTTCAAAAAGGGTTTCAAGATTTCGATTGAAAAATTAAGCGCTGAATTAAATTGTGATGTAGTCAAATTCGACGGAAGAAACGGAAACGGGTTAAATGAACTTGCTGAGACCATAAATAAAAATTTGAAGGCAATACACGAGAAAGAAAAAATTATTCCTTTTCAATATCAAAAAGAAGTTGATAAGAAAAAGTTGATCAATTCATATGCTGAGATAGAATTAATATCGGATAAGGTTATAGAAGAGATTCCACAAAACGGTCGTAAAGTTAATTTAGCAAAGGCAAACGAACAGTTAAATATTTTAAATCCAGATCCACAGTTAAAAAAGAATTGCTATGAAGTTGATAAAAGGACACTAAGGATTGACAAAATTCTTTTACACAAAGTTTGGGGCCTGGCAGTTTTCTTTTTAATAATGTCTTTCACATTTACATCAATTTTCTGGCTGGCTCAGCCTTTAATGGATCTTGTTAGCAATATTTTTGGGTTTCTTGCCGAAGAAGCCCTTGTCATTTTTGGAAACAACTGGTTTGGAGATTTCATTTCCACGGGACTGATAACCGGAATAGGTTCTGTAATGGTTTTTGTCCCACAGATAATGATACTTTTTTTAATCCTTGGCCTGCTTGAAGATACAGGTTATCTTGCAAGGGGTGCAATGTTGATTGACAGACCATTATCAAAAATTGGACTGAATGGGAAATCATTCGTTCCGATGCTTTCAGGTTTTGCCTGTGCTATTCCTGCTATGATGGCTGCAAGAACAATTCCAAACAAGCGCGAAAGATTGTTAACTATTTTTATCATTCCGTTACTAAGCTGCAGTGCAAGACTGCCGATCTTTGCTTTGCTGCTGGCATTTCTTTTCCCTGGACCTAAAGCCTGGATTGGTGGAATTGTAATGGCAATAATTTATTTATTAAGCATTGTTAATTCGGTTGTAATTGCGGCTATTATTAATAAGTTCACAAAAAATATAATAAAGGAAACAGATAACTCTTCTTTCATTCTGGAGTTACCGGCTTACCGGGTTCCAAAAATTAAAGTTGTCACCAACAATATGATTTCCAGCGCCAGGTCTTATTTAAGAAAAGCAGGCCCTGTAATTTTAGTTTTATCAATTGCTATTTGGTTTCTGACTTCATTCCCGGATTATAGACCGGCAGTAAATACACAAAATAATACAGAACAGGTAAACCAGCAATCGCAAAATTCAGAAAGATTAGCTAACTCATATGCTGCTGATATGGGTAAATTTATTGAACCCGTAATGAGACCAATCGGAATGGACTGGAGAGTTGGAGTCTCGCTAATAGCTGCATTTACTGCTCGGGAAGTATTTGTTAGTTCGCTTGCATTAATTTTTAAAGTAACAGATCAGGGAGAAACCTTGCAGCATTCAATTGTCAAAGCTATGAATAATGCAACTATAGGAAATACGGAACAGAAATTATTCACACCTTCTACAATAATTGGTTTGATAGCATTCTTCCTTTTTGCTATGCAATGCCTGTCTACTGTCGCAGTTGCAAGAAAAGAAACTGGCGGCTGGAGAATTCCAATTTTACAGCTTATAATATTTTCATCTCTGGCCTACATAATTACTTTTATTACAGTAAATGGGCTAAGAGCTCTTGGAATCGCCTGAAATAATATCTCTAAATTTTATATTTCTTGATATTCTAAATATGCAGTGATATTTTTAATCATTAAATTGAATAAACAAATTTAGAAAAGTGAAAAATCCTAAAGCGGCTGAAATATTTACAGGATTCCTGAAGGCAGGTAAAAACAGAATTACTCCTGAGAGATTTGAAGTAATGGATGCTGCCCTAGAATATGACGGCCATTTTGGAGCTGACGACCTTTATATTGTCATGAAAAATTTGAACTCTCGCGTATCGAGAGCAACAGTTTATAAAACTCTGGAATTATTAGTCCAATGTGAATTGTTGAGCAAAAGAAATTTTGGCGAAAATATCACCCGATATGAAAGTAATTTTAAGAGACAAAGTCACGACCACTTAATTTGCATGGATTGCGGAAGAATTGTTGAATTTGTAAATCAAAAAGTAAAAAAACTTCCCGAAGAAATAACGGAAGAATTAGGTTTTGAAGTATCAAGTTATTCATTCAATATTTTTGCGCGTTGCAAGAATATTAAAACCTGTAAATATTATCACGGAAAGTAATTCCTGAACAAAATCTGGTAGCCATGTTACAACAAAAGTATCCCCTTACCTGGCATAAAAAGGATTTCTCGATAAAAATATTCTGTTCGATACCTAATATTGCCACCGGAATTTTAATCCGTGCTGGTAAAGCCTATTTTGTTGTTGATCCGGGTGACGGTATATTGCGCGATCTGAATAAAGAAATGGGCACTAAAAACCTTCTTTCGATTTCAGATCTTTTTATTACTCATGGCCACCACGATCACGTTGGAGGTGTGTGGGCTCTTTTAACTTATTTAAGAGTAATGCACAAACGTACGCCGCTAACAATCAACTATCCTAAAGGCTGTGTTGAAATCGAAAGTATTTATAATGCCTTTATGAAAGTTTATTCGAACAGCCTGACTTATAAAATCACTCTTAAGCAAATAAAAAATGACCGCTCCTTTAGGAGTAAAAATGTTATCATTAAACCTTTTCCTGTAATTCATAAGGAATTTTTATCGGACGGCACCACTAAGCGTCAGGTTCCTGCTATTGGCTTTAAATTTACATATAATCGGATGAAAATCTGTTATGGTGGTGACACAGCTTACTGCGAAGATCTGGCAAAAAATGCAAAAAATTCAGATCTTGCTATAATTGAGGCTGGTCACGGAGATGATGATCTTGAAGATGATATGCATATGAGCATGAGCGAAGCAAAGTCCATAGGTGAAACAGCTAAAGAATATTTTATGGTTCATGTTCCTGAATAATTTCTGCAAAAATTTTAATCACTTATTTGTAAATAAAACAAAGAAATATAATGAAAATTTTCAACTCAGCTATTAGTGCTATTTTGTTTCTAAGTTTAATATTCCCAATTTGCATTTCAGGCCAAACATATGACCCGGCAAAAGATACACTTAGATTTCCGCAGGAAAAGCACCTTCGTAATATCAGAATGCTGACAACTGACGGAGAAAATGCTGAAGCATATCTTTCATTTGATGAAAAGAAATTAATTTTTCAGTCCAACCGCGGATATTTACCATGCGATCAGATTTTTACAATGAATATTGACGGAAGTGATAAAAAAATGGTATCAACCGGATTTGGAAAAACTACCTGCTCTTATTTTTTACCTGGAGATACAGCAATCATTTATGCATCAACGCATTTAGCTGACAAAAATTGCCCTGCGCCTCCTGATCAATCAAAAGGTTATGTTTGGGAATTATATAAGACGTTTGATATTTTCTTAGCGAAACCAGACGGTTCGGATTTGAAAAGATTGACTGACGCTTATGGTTATGATGCTGAAGCGACTGTTTCTCCCAAAGGTGATAAAATAATATTTACATCAACCCGTGACGGTGATCCTGAACTTTACACTATGAACCTCGATGGAACTAATCAAAAACGATTGACATTTCAAAAAGGTTACGATGGCGGCGCATTCTTTTCACAGGATGGTAAGCAAATTGTGTTCAGAGCAAGCCGGCCGGTTACTGATCAGGATAAAATAGATTATGAAGAACTGGTAAAGAAAGGTTATGTAAGACCAACTGCGCTTGAGATTTACACTATGAACGCAGACGGAAGTGATATGAAAAAACTGACAAATTTTGGAAAAGCAAGTTTTGCGCCTTTCTTTTTTCCAGATGCAAAAAAAATAATATTTTCCTCGAATATCAACAGCAAAAATGGAAGAAGTTTCGATTTGTATGTTATCAATAGTGACGGAACCGGTCTGGAACAAATTACATTCAGTAATACATTTGACAGTTTTCCAATGTTTACAAGAGATGGCAAACATTTAATTTTTGCATCAAATAGATTTGGTAAACACCCGCACGATACAAATATCTTTATTGCAGATTGGGTGGAATAATTTTTAAACAACTAATTCCGGGGTTATAAATGAAATCATATAATATTAGACTTTTTGTAATTATTGTTTTATTCATAACAAGCTTACCTGCACTTGCACAAAAGTCCTATTCACCGGATATAACAGCAAAAGAGATTCAGGAAAGCATTAATTTCCTAGCTTCTGAAAAACTGGAAGGAAGATTTACAGGTTCTGCCGGGGAAAAATTAGCTTCGGATTTTATACAGGATGTTTTCAAACACGCGGGTTTAGTTCCATTGTTTAATGGCGAATACCTCCAGCAATTTCCGTTTGTTGCTTCATTAAAACTTACGAATGATAATTCACTCGAATTTGATGTAAATAATTTCGAGCTAAAGCCAAAAATGCAAACTGAATTTATTACCGCCCCTATTTCAGGTAAAGCTGATATTAGCAGCGAACTCGTTTTTGTTGGATATGGAATTTCAGCTCCAGATCTAAAATACGACGATTATGCTGGAATTAATGTCAAAGGTAAAACGGCGCTAATTCTAAGGTACAATCCTGATGAAGATAATCCTCATTCACAATTTGAAAAATATTCCTCCTACCGGTACAAAGCAAAAGTGGCCAGGGAGAAAGGCGCCGTAGGCGTAGTATTTGTGACAGGTTACTATCCCAAAGACGATGTAGATAAACTTATGAGCCTGACATATGATGGAGCGAAAGGTGAAACTTCGCTTGGTATTGTTCAGGCTAAAAGGAATATTATTAGCGATTTATTTAAATCGGAAAATTTAAATCTCGAAGATTATCAGAAAAACATTGACTCAACAAAACAACCTGCTTCGTTTGTTTTCAAAAATGTAAAAGTGAGAATGAATACTGAAGTTGAGGAAGTGATCGAGAAGGGGCATAACGTTGCCGGATACATTGAAGGCAGCGACCCAAATTTGAAAGACCATTATATAGTAATCGGAGCTCACTACGATCATTGGGGTTGGGGCGGCCCCGGTTCATTATACAGAGGTGCGGAACCTAAGATTCATCCCGGTGCAGATGACAATGCTTCAGGAACTGCTGCTGTTTTGGAACTAGCTGAAAAATTCGCAACAATTAAAGATAAATTAAAAAGAAGTATAATATTTATGACATTTTCGGGTGAAGAACTTGGTTTGCTCGGCTCAAGTTATTTTACCGATCACTCTCCTGTCCCAATGGATAAGATTGATGCAATGATAAACCTGGACATGGTTGGAAGATTAAATGCAGAACATAATCTTATTGTTTATGGTACTGGTACATCCACAAACTGGAAAGATATATTAAACGAATACAATAAAAATTACGATTTCAAATTGACTTTCAATGATGAAGGTTATGGACCAAGTGACCAGTCTTCATTCTATGCTAAAAATATTCCAGTGCTGTTTTTCTTTACAGGGACTCATCCTGATTATCACAGACCAACAGATACTGCTGATAAAATAAATTCAACAGGCGAGGAATCTGTCGTTAAATATGTTTACCAGGTTGCAGAATCAATTGATGAAAATTCTACTAAGGCCGAATTACATAAGTGTGCCGAGAAAGGATGGCGGTCGAATGACTTTTAGAGTTTACGTGGGAACTATTCCAGATTATTCTGCACAGGTAGATGGCCTTAGGTTGACCGGTGTGAGCGAAGGAGGTCCGGCCCAAAAGGCAGGAATAAAGGGCGGCGATATAATAGTTGATTTCGGCGGGAAGAAAATTTCAAACATTTATGATTACACTTACGCTTTGGGAGATTTCAGCCCTGGGGATGTCAGTAGACGTAGTTGTGATGAGAAACGGGGAAAAGCGCACATTTAAAGTTGAATTGGGCGCAAGGTAGATAAATTATCAGGGAGTATAACCCCATTTCTCTTTGTTTTTCTGTACTTGATCGGGAGTAGGAATTGGATCATCAGGATTCCTCACAGGAACAATTCTTTCCTTTCCTACTATTCTTGCATTGAGTTCAATATCATCCTTGAAAATATCAGGAACAAGATCTTCCTCAAATATTGCTTCCCAGGGACATTCCGGAACGCATGCGTTGCAGTCTATACATTCATCAGGATCAATCAGGAGCATACTTTTTGGTATAGACTCATCATTACCTTTGTATTCATATATGCAATCAACCGGGCAAACTTGTGTGCATGCAATATCTTTGCAATCCAGGCACAACTTGGTTATGATATAAGCCATTAATCTCTCCTTTGATTTTCTAGTATTTTTCTGAATTCATTGACTTAGGCTTTAGGAATTTATATTAAAAATAATTCCAAGTCAACCTGCTGATTAATTGAACACAGAAGCGTACTGTTTCGGGAATATCTGCGTCCCTCGTTGGGAAAATTTTTCGTAATTTTACTATGTTATTTTAGAATATTGACTAAAGTGATAATAATAATCAAGGGATAAATAACTAATGCAAAATAAGAAGATACTATTTGTGTGTCTCGGTAATATTTGCAGATCACCAGCCGCTGAAGCTATCCGTAAAAGAATACCTGGAGAAAGAAAAGTTACAGGATATTATCGAAGTTGACTCGGCCGGCACTGCTGGATACCATATCGGCGAACCTTCTGATCCAAGAATGATCAGATATGGTCTCGAGCGCGGTTACAATCTTGATCATATTACCCGCAAATTTAACCCGGCAAAAGATTTTACAAAATTCGATTATATTGTGGCAATGGACGATGAAAACTTTGCTGACATTAAAGCACACGATAACCTCAATAAATTTTCACATAAAGTTTTCAAAATGGCTGAGTTTTGTAAAAATAAAAAGGTCGATGAAGTGCCGGATCCATATTATGAAGGTGAGCAAGGATTTCAAATCGTGCTTGATATTCTCGAAGATGGTTGCAAGAACATATTGGAAAAATTGAAAAATGGAAATCACCTCTGATCTGAAAAAGAAAATTGAAGATTTAACCGGTGAAAAAATAGTTTTTATTAAATCTCTTTCCGGCGGATGTATCAGCAATGCCAGCAGAGTGGAAACAATCTCCGGAAGAAATTATTTTCTGAAGTTTAAGGATTTTCCTTCAACCGATATGTTTCTTAAAGAAGCAAATGGGTTGAAAGAATTAGCAAAAGCTAGTGCGCTCAGAGTTCCAAATGTAATTTTAGCCGAAGAATCATTCATACTACTCGAGCATATTGAAAGCAGAAATCCGGGTCTCAAATTCTTTGAGGATTTCGGACGAAAGCTTGCTGATATGCATAGATATTATTCGGACGGCTATGGGTTTTTTGAGGACAATTACATTGGCTCAACAGAACAGAGAAATATTCCTTCCGGTGATGAAAAAGATAATTGGGTTAATTTTTATTGGAATAAGAGAATCCTTTTTCAGTATAAACTTGTTGAAAAGAATGGTTATTCCACAACAGAATTAAGGGACGGAATTTACAAAATTGAAAATAAAATAAATGATATTTTGTCTGGGAGTAAAGAAAAGCCGTCTCTTCTTCACGGAGATCTTTGGGGTGGAAATTATTTGTCAGATGAAAAAGGTAATGTCTGCCTGTGGATCCGGCTATTTATTATGGTCATCGTGAAACTGATTTGGGCATGACAAAATTATTCGGTGGTTTCGATAGTAAGTTTTATTCCTCCTACAATGAATCAAATCCATTAAAAGATGGCTGGCAATATCGAGAAAACATATACAAACTATACCACATATTAAATCATTTGAATTTATTCGGCAGTGGCTATTACACTGGCCATTGCTCTTATAAAAAGCTATCTCTAAAATTTTAGGACAGGTTACATACCTGCCCTAAATTATTAGCGATATTTTCATCCATTTCACTTGACTGGCGGTTGATTAACTTTTGGGGGTTTAGCCACGTATAATATTTCAATATCAAAAACCAGAGTAGAGTTAGGCGGAATTACGCTGTTTCCCTGACTGCCATAAGCAAGGTCGGGCGGTAGAATAAATTCAGCCTTTTCTCCTTTTGACATCATACCAACAGCTTCATCAAAGCCTTTCACAAGAGCTTGCTGCTTATAAGGAATTACGAGCGGCTCACCTCTTTCAACCGAACTGTCAAATTTCTTTCCATTTTCCAAAAACACAGAATAATGTAAAGTTATAACGTCACCGGAATCAATTGCGATTCCATCACCAGGGTTTACTACAATATCTCAATCCATCACTCAATGTTTGGAATTTTGTGGTATCTACATCCCATCGTTTAACTGCAATAGTTTTTGCAGCCGAAACTAGTTCAACCTGGAATTTAAGGCTGGCATTTGGCGGGATAACCGGTGATAGGCCTGTTTCTCCATAAGCTAATTGCGATGGAATAACTATTGTCCTGTATCCACCTTCTTTCATTCCTTCTATACCTTCATCTATACCATTAATAAAAGCATTCTTTCCCAAAACAAATTTTATTGGTTTGCCAATTTGTTTAGTAGTACCGATACTGCTTGTTACTCGAGTGGTATCCATTGTCCAATCTTTAAATAGATTTGTAGAGTCATTGATAATCCATGCTGAAAAATTAATTTGGACCAGATCCACCAGCCTTCGCCTCTCTGCCAGTTCCTAAAGTATCGTCCATATACTGAAGTCCGGATTGTTTTTTTATTACCTCTCCCGTGTGCTGTTTCGAACAAGCCGGGAAAATTAACAACAGTACCATCAATGCTGAGAATAATTTCATTGTACTTTCCTTGATTTTTTGTCCGCCCAAATATATTCAATTGGTAGCCAATTGTGAAGCTTGAAATTTAATATATGCTATTTGAATTTGGCATTTCACTTTTCACCAACTTCGTCTTGCGTTTTTCAAAAGTAATAACGAAATTATTATTGGTTTTGGCGGAAGGGGCTCCACTAAATTAAATTCTAATGACGAGCCTAATACGTCCATTCATAACATTTACTACTATAAATTAGCCTGGACAAAAATGACAAAACATAATCAGGATATGTCACAAAGCACTTCTGCAAAAATTGCCGGAATAGGTTATCTTTGCCCCATTTTTATTCTGGCAATCTTTGCAAATTTTTTCGTACTTAATCAACTTATTGTACGGGAGGATGCTCAAGCAACTTTAAATGATCGCATCAGAAGGTTTATTCCGTATTGGCATATGCAGCTTCATTGTAGTGACCATTCT
>CAVUXT010000003.1:0-7226 GCA_963745465.1 uncultured Bacteroidota bacterium
AGCAGTCGGTCCTGGGGGCCATCCTGGTGCGGCCTGAGGTGCTTGATGAGGTTGTGGACGTCCTCGAGGTAACCGATTTCTATCGTGAAGCCCACGGGAAGATTTACGGGGCCATGTTGGGGTTGTACCGTGACAATAACCCCGTGGACCTGGTAACTGTCTGCTCTCGGCTCAAGGAGGCTCAATGCCTGGAGGGAGTCGGCGGCCCGATGTTTCTGGCTGGACTCAGTGAAGAGGTGGGATTTGCTACCAACGCCCTGTATTATGCAGGTTTGGTAAAAAAGACCTCGCAGCTTCGGACGCCTCTTGACGCCAGCCAGCAGATCGCAGCCGCCTGTCTGGCGCCGGTGGAAGACATCGATGCGTTCATCGGGTTAGCCGAACAGAAGATCTACGAGATCTCAGAGGGGCAGCAGTCGGTCACCGTCCACACCCTGGACGATCTGGTACCGGAGGAGGCCGGGAGGATCGAGAGGCTTTTCGAGCATAAGCAGGAGCTCCTGGGAGTCCCCAGCGGTATACCGACCTCGACTACATCACCGGAGGATGGCAGAATAGCGACCTGATCATCCTGGCGGCCCGCCCCAGCATGGGCAAGACCGCCCTGGCCCTGAACATCGCCTTCAACGCCGCCTATAAGCCCCAGGTGCCGGTGGCCTTCTTCTCCCTCGAGATGTCCAAAGAGCAACTGGTCCGGCGTCTCCTCTCCGGCGTGGGCGCAGTGGATGCCTCCCAGACCAGCGCCGGTCCGGCTTCCTCAGCACGCGCGGAGTGGGCCACATCCACGACGCCGCCGGCTCTGTCGCCTGAGGCGCCCCTCTTCATCGACGACACGCCGCGACCACTCGTCCTCGAGATCCGGGCCAAGGCCCGCCGCCTGAAGGCGCACGGCAAGCTGGGCTGGTCAGTGATCGACTATCTGCAGCTCATGCGGGGCCGGGCGGAGGTGAACAGCCGGCAGCAGGAGATCTCCGGAGATTTCCCGCTCCTTGAAGGCCCTGGCCAAGGAGTCAACGTGCCGGTCATCGCGCTCTCCCAGCTTCGCCGCGAGCGCGGGCGGGGACGGAAGCGCCCGCAGCTGGCCGATCTGCGGGAATCCGGCGCCATCGAGCAGGACGCCGACGTCATCATGTTCGTGTACCGGGGCGAAAGTCTACCGTTCCCCGACGATGAAACCATGCGGGGAATGGCCGAGATCATCGTGGGAAAACAGCGCAACGGCCCCATCGACACGGTGAAGATGCACTTTGAGGCCGAAGTATCACCCGGTTCGATGACCTGGAACGGAACGGGGACGTCCCGGAGGCTTATTAGGACCTATTCCGGGATGGCCCATCGTGCAGACCGTGGACCATCCCGGAAAGGTAGTGCTAGGGCGGCCCGTGGCCGCCATTAAGCGGTGATTCGGGAGAGTCGGGGCGGGTCCTTAAGACCCGCCCCGATAATTCCTATGGGGTGGTTATTCGCCCGGCTCAGGCGGTCTTCACTTCGATCTTGCGGGGTTTGGCCTTCTCGACCTTGGGCAGGACCAGGTGCAGCACCCCGTCCTTCATGCTGGCCTCGATCTTGCCCTGATCGATCAGGCTGCCGACGTGAAATTCCCGCTGGAAGTCGCCGGTGTAGTACTCCTGCTCGATCATGGTTTCGCCCTGGCCGACGGGTGGGGTCACTTCGCCGGAAATGACCAGGTGGTTGTCCTTCAGGTCCACCGTCACTTTATCCGCGGCCACCCCGGGCATGTCGGCCACCAGGACCAGGGCCTCGGGGGTTTCGAAGATATCCACCGCCGGCAGAAAGACCCGGCCGGGACGGACGCGCTCCGCCTTGGCCGGGGCCTCCGCCTTGGCTTTGACTTGCAGTTCTTTTTCAGCCATGGTGAAACCTCCTTTAGGCGACCTTAACCTCGATCTTACGGGGTTTGACTTCTTCAGGTTTGGCCAACTTGATGGTGAGGATGCCGTCCTTGCAGGTGGCCTCCACCTTGTCAGCCTGGATGCGGGCCGGCAGGGCCACGATGCGCCGGAAAAAGCCGGATTCCCGCTCCCGGCGGTGGTAGTTGACCGGCTTCTCTTCCGAGGCGATCTTGCGCTCGCCGCGCAGGATGAGGTTGTTGTCCTGGAGGGTGATTTCCAGGTCCGCGGCCTTGACGCCGGGCAGCTCGGCCCGGACATAGATATGGTCCCGGTCTTCGGAGATGTTCACCAGGGGATAGACCCCCACCCGCCAGGGTGAGCGCTCCACGGCCGAAGGCGTTCTGAAAGAGTCGGTCCATGCGATGCTGCAGCTGCTCCAGCTCTCGGAGGGGATTCAGACCCGGTTCCCGAAAAATGATAGGCATGATCATGCTCCTCCGCATATGGAAAAGTTAGTAACCATTTATATTTACTAGGCATAGCAAATCCGGAGGTCAAGGGAAGGCGGTTGAAAAATCGGGGAAATAATCTATAACTACAAGAATAACTTACGTTTTGGAAGGATCGCTAATGGCATTTCCCTGGCAAGATATCACCTGGGTGCTGCTGGATATGGACGGCACCCTGCTGGACAAACACTTTGACGACTATTTCTGGGAGAGCCTGGTCCCGGAGCAGTATGCGCTGCGGCAGGGGCTGGCCCTGGCGGACGCCCGGGATTTGGTCTTCGCCCGCTATAAAAAGCAGGAAGGCACCCTCAACTGGACCGACATCGACTTCTGGTCCCGGGAATTGGACCTGGACATCCCGGCCCTGAAGGAGGGCATCCGGCACCTCATCGAGGTGCACCCGGACACCGAGGCTTTTCTGGATTTCTGCGAGGCCAAGGCAAGCAGGTGGCCCTGGTGACCAACGCCCATTACAAGACCCTGACCTTAAAGATGAATCATGTCGGCCTGTTGGACTATTTCGACGAGGTGGTTTCCTCCTTCGACCTGGGGAGCCCCAAGGAAGATCTACGGTTCTGGGAGATTTTGCAGGAGAGATTGGGTTTGACCCGGCGCAGGCCCTGTTGGTGGACGACAACGCCGAGGCCCTGGCCGCGGCTCGAGCCTTCGGCATCAAGTATCCCTATTTCAAGGCCAAATCGAGCTCCCGGCAGGAGGCTGCAGCACATACCGATTTTACTTCTTTTGAAAGCTTTTATGAACTGATGAAATGAATATCACCGCAGAGACGCAGAGGACGCGGAGATAGAGAAATTGCTATGTCTCTCCGCACTCTCAGCGACTCTGCGGTAAATATTTTATTGAGGCAGCCGTTTAATCCGCGCTCCCAGGGCGGATAGCTTCTCCACCAGGTGGGCGTAGCCCCGGTCCAGGTGGTAGACCCGGAGGACCTCGGTGGTCCCGGCGCGGCCAGGCCGGCCACCACCAGGCAGGCGCTGGCCCTGAGGTCGGTGGCCATCACCGGGGCGCCCTGGAGCTGACGGCGGCCCCGGACCACGGCCAGGTTGCCGTTCACGGTGATGTCCGCCCCCAGGCGCCGGAGCTCGCTGACGTGCATGAAGCGGTTCTCGAAGATGGTTTCGGTGATCACCGAGGCGCCCCGGGCCACGCTCATCAGGGCCATGAACTGGGCCTGCATGTCGGTGGGAAAGCCGGGGTAGGGGTGGGTGCGGATATCCACCCCGGTGAGGGTGCCGCCGGCGTGCACCGTGATGCTGCTCTTCGTGGCGCTGAGGCTCACCCCGGCCTCGGTCAACTTGCCCATGATGGCGGTGAGGTGGGGCACCGGGGCGTTCACCAGGGTGACTTCGCCCTTGGTGATGGCCGCCGCGGCCAGGTAGGTGCCGGCCTCGATGCGATCGCTCATGATGGTGTAGTTGGCCGGTTTCAGGTCCTGGACCCCGGTGATGGTGAGTACGTCGCTGTCGATGCCCTCGATCTCGGCCCCCATGGCCACCAGAAACCGGGCCAGGTCGCCGACTTCCGGTTCCATGGCGGCGTTTCTGATCACCGTGGTGCCCTTGGCCAGGGTGGCGGCCATCATCAGGTTTTCGGTGCCGGTGACCGTGACCGTCTCGAAGTAGAATCTCGGCGCCCTGCAGGCGCCGGGCGTCGGCCTCCACGTAGCCCTGGGCCAGGTTGATCTTCACCCCCATGGCCTCCAGGCCCTTGAGGTGCAGGTCGATGGGCCGGGCCCCGATGGCGCAGCCGCCGGGCATCGACACCCGGGCCTGGCGGGCCCGGGCCACCAGCGGGCCCAGGACCAGGACCGCGGCCCGCATGGTCTTCACCAGCTCGTAAGGGGCCTCATGGCCCTCCAGGTCCGAGGTGTCGACCAGTAGGGCCGGACTTGCAGGGGCGGACCCTGTAGGGGCGGACCTGTGTGTCTGCCTTTCTCCGGCGTTCCCTCTTGAAACCGCGCCCCCAGGTTGCCCAGCAGCCTCTTGCAGGTGCGGATGTCGGCCAGGGGCGGGACGTTATCCAGGCGATGCTCACCCGGGGCCAGCAGGGTGGCGCACAGGATGGGCAGGGCGGCATTCTTGGCCCCGCTGATCAGCACCTCCCCGTGCAGCGGCAGGCCGCCTTCAATGCTCCGAGAAAGTGATGGTAGTAGAGTTGAGACAAGCATGAAGCATACGGTTAACCATTTGCGGTTCCCAGACGCGCGGTTGAAACGGTAGCAAAATTCCGCCAGGTAGCGGGGCAAATGCTTGGGGCTGACGCCATGGTGGATGCCCCGGATGTTACCTTTAATATTGGCGATCAAGGTATGGACCCAGGGCAAGACCTTCGGGGCCTCCTTCCCCGAACCGGGCACCAGCCACTCATGACGGACACCGGGAGAAGCATCCAGGAAGCTATAGCCTTGCCAGCCATCGGTCTTGATCACCGCCTCGGTCGCCAGGCGCTCCCGAACCAAGGGTTGAATCTCAGCGCTGCTGACCCGGGGCACCATCCGCATGGCAGCAAACCTGGGCTTTTTTGCGGTCGGGGTTTCCACGGCGACCACCACCTTGGCCTTGCCAGCGGCGCCACGTCCACGTTTGCCGGGTTTCGGAGCACCGAAGTAGGTGTCATCCATCTCGATCAGGCCGGCGAGTTTATAGTTGGCATCCCGGTGCCGCCAGGGCTTGGCGAATCTTGTGGCCCATGGTCCACACAGTTTTGTAGGTTTTGATTTCCAGCATCCGCTGCAAGGACAACATAGAAATGCCACTCTTCTGGCGCCCCATCAGCCAGATCATCCAGAACCATTTGTGCAAAGGGGTCCTGGTTTTATGAAACACGGTCCCTGCGGTCAAAGAGGCTTGATAACCGCAGGCCTTACAATGGTATAAGTGGCGGGTGCGATGAAAATAAGCCTCACCATGTTGGCAGCGGGGACAGCGAAATCCCTCCGGCCAACGCAGGCGAAATAAATGTTTCTGACAGGCTTTCTCAGTGCCAAACTTTTTCTGAAATTGCATCAGACTGAGTGGGGTTTGCTGCATCGCCTTGCTCCATTTAGCCAGATTATTTAAGTTAATTATACCATATTCATTGGAGCAAAGGCAATAAGGACGTTGATACAGGCCCGGCCCCCCGGCACCAAGACCCGGTAGACTTCTCGCCAGACCCATCAGAAAATCGAGATAGTCTTCCAGGGTCAGATCCTCGTCGTAGTCTTTCCCCACGTTGTAGGGCGGGCGAGGTGACCATCAGGTGTACGCTGTGGTCCGGGAGTTCCGTCATAGCCTCGGAGGATTTGGCCAGAATGGTGTTCAGGAATTTCGGGGGGAGCGGATTTTCGATATACTCGCAAGCGCCCGGCCGGGGTCGACCTGGGAGTAGAGTTTCCCGGCATAGAAGGCCGAGGCGTCGTGGGAGATCTCGCCCCGGGGTGCCGAAGGCGCTGGTGCGGGTCTTCTTTTTTTAGAGGGATTATTCTTCATCTATGCGATAATCTAAGAGATCGCTGGGGTTCCGCCAGTTCACCCGTCCGGGACTCTGACGGCCCACCGGATCCGGAACCATGCCAACCTAAATAAACCACCCGAAAAAGGAGATCAGCCAATGAATAAACCTGGGGTTACCCACACAGTCACCCTCACCGCCAAGCCGGGGATGGAGGACCGTTTGGAGCAGGTTCTGACCGGGCTCATCATTCCTTCCCGTGGCGAGGACGGCTGCCTCAATTTCTATATGCACCGTAGTTTGGAGCGTCCCAGAGAGTTTATGCTCTACATGAACTGGCGAGATGACGCGGCCTTCAACCGACATGTAGCCTCCCCATGGGTCCAGAGTTCGACTCCCACCAGGCCGACAAGCTCCTGCAAGAACCCTATGTGGTGAAACGCTGGCGGCATCTGGGCTGAGCCGCCAGGCTTAGCCCGCCCGGCCTCAAGAGGCCGGGTTGAGGCTCATAGCCCCCATGTCCCTGATTTTCCCATGGTTTATCCGGGCCCTGTGTGGTAGAATATTACATTGAGGCACGTAAGGCAAGGAAAGGAAATTATCCGCTATGGATTGGTGGTTGTTGGCCGGGGTGCCCATCACGTCGTTCATCGTGGCCCTCTCCGGGGCCTTGATGCCCGGACCGCTGTTGACCCTCACCGTGGGCGAAGCGGCCCGCCGGGGCTTCTGGGCCGGCCCCCTGATTATCGTGGGCCACGCCTTGCTGGAGTTGGCCCTGGTCCTGCTGCTCCTGGCCGGGGTGGGCGCCTGGCTGCACCGGCCGCTGGTGCTGGGCCTGGTGGGGGTCTTGGGCGCCGTTACGCTCTGGTGGATGGGCCTGGGGCTGCTCAAGTCCTCCCGGCGCAGCCACCTGGAATTCGACCCCCAAGGGGCCTCGGGCCTCAACCCGGTCATGGCCGGGGTGCTCATGAGCGCCGCCAACCCCTACTGGCTCATCTGGTGGCTCACCATCGGCCTGGGCTACGTCATGTTTTCCATGAAATACGGTTGGCTGGGGGTGGCCCTCTTTTTTATCGGGCACATCCTGGCCGACTTCGCCTGGTACACCCTGGTGTCCGGGGCCGTGGCCCAAGGGCGCCGCTTTATCTCTGACCGTATCTACCAGGGCTTTCTGGCCGGGTGCGGCGTCTTTCTCTTTGGCTTCGGCGGCTACTTCGCCGTCCAGGGAGTGAAATTTCTGTTCAATTCTTGAACGTAGGGGCGCACTTGCGTGTGCGCCCTCAAGCAGGGCGGACACCTAAAACCGCCCCTACAGGGAGTCGCCATACATGATCCAAAAAGCTCTGACCGTAGGTTTGCTGGACGTGAACTGCTACATCCTGGGTGACGAAGAGACCAAGGAAGCCGTGGT
>CAVUXT010000004.1:0-150524 GCA_963745465.1 uncultured Bacteroidota bacterium
TATAAAGCGCCATTAGAACGGTTGTTGTATTCGTTTGCACTTTTTCCTATTTGTATGTCCTCCTGCGCGAATAAATTCGGGCCGGTCAGCAGCAAAAGGGAAAGAAGGGCCAGGAATAGATGTTTTGTATTCATTTTAGATAAATAGTTTCTTTTGGATCAGCAAAAATAGTTATTTTGGCGCTTATAAAAATACAAATTTATATGGCTATTTGTGCGGGTAATTTTGAGTTTTAATGTTCTCTCTCTATATATATAATGGAATTATTTGAGAGATTCTCCCGCCTACGTTTTCAACTTCGGGGACAAGCGCAAGTCCGGAATGACAACACACCCCGACCCGATTTCATCGGGCCACCCCTCTGTAGAGGGGACTCTTCCCCGCCGTTGGCGGGGCAGGCTATCGCTGCGCTCTCTCAGAATGACCGGATGTTTTTGAACGCCCCGTATTCTTTTCTTTTTGAATGACTAAACAATCTGTAGTTCTGAATCCGGTGAAGGAGGATGACCCTATGTTCTTTTATTTTCTTTTGTCCCGGTATTTGATAAATTTTAGTCTAAGAATAGTTAGTCATACTTTTCTTCGCCCCGATCTTCATCGGGGTAAACTCCAGAAAAGTACCCCCGCTTTTCAGCGGGACAGGCCCTCCTACGTTTTTAACTACGACGGACAAGCGCAAGTCCGGAATGACAACACACCCCGACCCGATTTCATCGGGCCACCCCTCTTCCCAGCCTACGCTTGAACTTCGGCGGGACAAGGTAGAGGGGACTCTTCCCCGCCGTTGGCGGGGCAGGCTATCGCTGCGCTCTCTCAGAATGACCGGATGTTTTTGAACGCCCCGCATTCTTCTTTCTGAATGACTAAACAATCTGTAGTTCTGAATCCGGTGAAGGAGGATGACCCTATGTTCTTTTATTTTCTTTTGTCCCGGTATTTGATAAATTTTAGTCATACTTTTCTTGGCGCAAGAAAAGTATCATACGGAGTATACCCTCAGAAAAGAATTGCCCGCATTTCATTCGGCACAGCTTCAAGTTATTTAACTACCGCGATAAATTGTCTGCCGACAGTTATAATTCGGCGGTCAAACGAATTTAGTCCGGAATTTGGGGCAACCACCGCTGATTCAATTTTTTATCGGCAATTTTTTTAAGGCGCGGGGGAAGCTGAGCTTTTACTTTTATGTGACAATGATGTTCAAGAGATTCTTCTCCCGCCTTCGGCGGGATCAGAATGACGAACCGGGATAAAATCCACAAAGAATCAAGACCCGCCTTCGTCTTTCAAACTGCGGCGGATAAACTGAAAATAAATCGCTAAAATTCACTTCCCTCTTCTTTTCTCCCGCCAGAGGCGGGCAGGCTTGAAAGAAAAGAAGCAAAAGTTCAAGGCTGGAAATAAATTCCTAAAATTATGCTATTATATCCTGCAGAAAAATAACTCCCCCGCCGTTGGCGGGGTCAGACATATTTTTCTGGTTAGTGCAATCGAGTTATAGTAAGCAGTTAAATCTTCCAACTTACACCTATCATTTCCGCATAATTTTTTAACGGAATTTATTTAAGGCCGAAGGACTTTTCATACTTATTCTTTTTATGTGCGGGGGAAGCTGAGATTTTACTTTTATGTGACAATGATGTTCAAGAGATTCTTCTCCCGCCTTCGGCGGGATCAGAATGACGTGCACTCTTTTGATTCCATTATCTATGCGCCTTACGCTAAGCCCTGCTCTCCCTTTTCTGATTTCTGTTTTCTGATCTCTGACCACTGTCCTCTGATCTCTGATTACTTTCCGCTGAACGCTATCCGCTGACCGCTGATTTCTTTCCATCCACAGCTTCGCCGGGTGAGTCCCGCGTTGGTAATTCACCGGTACCTGTCCCGTAGCGCCGAAAGCAGCTGATCCGAATTTCTTTATCCGGTCCCGGAAACCGGTATTGAGTAATAAAGTGTTTTTTGATTTTTACACCGTTTACTTTTTTTTATTTAAACGGGACCCTCTCGTTCCTGAATATTTTCAGTTTGATTCCACAGCGCCCTCGGGAACAGAAAAAAGTTTTAATGTTTTCAGATCAGTCAGAGTTTTACTTATTTTTTCAAAATCAAGATATAATATTTTTCTATCCTGAAAGATTAATTCTCCGTTAATAAATTCCACTTCCGGCAAAGGATGAAAATCGAGAGAGTTTTCCAGGAAAATGGAATCAATGGTCAGTATTTCGATTATCCTGTCAGCCAGGAAGCCGAAATGGCTTCCGAAAGTTTCAAACAGCAAAACTTTTGAGAATGGGCTTATCCGGCAAGGGCGAGTTTTTAATATCTTATATATATCTATTAATTTATAGTTTATATCCTTAAAGTCAAGGAATCCCCCCCTGCTTTTGTAACCGGGATTATTTGCTTCTTCTATTTTCAGAACTCCCGATATATACTTAATATCGGAACAATATTCCCGATCATTAATCTGAAAAATTAATAAGCCTTCTATGCCGAGGAGTGAATCTTTGTTTATATCCATAACCAGCAGATTTAAAAATTACTTTATTTGAAATGAACGCCCTCTGTGAGTTTTGGAAGTTGCAATTTACGTGCCGGATAGCGTCCGTCTAATTGGCAAGGAATGATAAGTTTTTGCAGATTATAATTTCAGCAATTCAAATAATTAGACTGAGTGTAATTACAGAAACTGGACACTGCAATACTTTACGTTATAACAGCCCCGCTAACAGTAATAAAAAACAAGGTGTTCACCCGGGAATTTTTGTTCCTTAAGTCACTAAAATAATTGCCGGCTTAATATGAACTTTTTTATAATATATTCTATTTCACTGCGTTACAGTACATTCCTCAAAGAGCGGGAGGTATATACTATATATATAGTGGTTATTTGTTTAGTGAGAGAATGTCTCGAAATGATAAGTGTTTCTTTACTTTCTTTTGTTGATGCCCCGATTGTCATCGGGGCTAGCAAGTGCCGGGAGGTAAACCTGCCTATACCGAAACGGCTTCGTGCAGGCAGGCAGGTTCGCTTCGCTCAGAATGACGAATGGGAACCGCTGCAAATGCGGGGAAAGTAAACTACAGAAAACAGAATTAATGTCCTTTTGTCTTGATACAAAAGGACACAAAAAATCAAGACTGAAAATAAATCGCTAAAATTTTACTCCATTTCATTACGAAAAATTAACTCGCCCCGCTTTCGCGGTGCTCAAACAGAATTTTTCGCTTTACATTCCATTTCGTAAAATTTTTTAACACGATTTATTTTAGGTCGATTATTAGTTTGTTCAGATTTTATACCCATCAAAGCCGGGCAGGCACAATTCTTTTTATGTGCAGGATTGGCCAGCATGCGTTTTCAACTTCGGTGGGCGGGCTGTCGTTTCACTCCTCAGGATGACGGGAACTGTTTGTCATTTCTTCCAAGGGAACGGCTTCGCCGGAAGGACCCCGACTTGTCGGGGGACTGAGAAATCTAATCCTTAATAGTTTCTTGTACTTTTCTTAGCGCAGATTCCCTGCCTACCGGCAGGCAGGTTCGCTTCGCTCAGAATGAGGAATCAGGATAAACTACAGAAAGAGAGCTCCCGCTTTTCAGCGGGACAGGCGCCAGGACACAAACCTGCCTATGCCGAAACGGCTTCGTGCAGGCAGGAAATCAAGACCTGCCTACCGGCAGGCAGGCTGAAATAGTTTAGCTAAAATTTAATGCACTCCGCTACGGAAATTTAACTCCCCCGATTTCATCGGGCTCAAACAGAAATTTCCGCTTAACGCTCCGTTTAATAAATTTTTTAACGCTAAACTATTTAGGTCATAAAATAAGACAATCAAAGTAATTTTTTTAAGGAGCAAGAAAACCAAAATACAATTAGTTTTTTAAATTAAATAAGACCATTTAAGGGATCAACTTATCATACGAGAATTTAATACGCCTTTCTTAACTACAATCTTCATCGGGGTCAAACATATTTTTCTGGTTAGTACAATTGAGTTATGGTAAGCAGTTAAATCTTCTAACTTACGCCTATCATTTCCGCATAATTTTTTAACGGAATTTATTTAAGGCCATAATTTTCTATTTTTAAAAAGCGCGGGAAAAGCAAGGAACGCCGCAAATGCGGGGAAAGTAAACTTCAGAAAACAGAATTAATGTCCTTTTGTCTTGATACAAAAGGACACAAACCTGCCTATGCCGAAACGGCTTCGTGCAGGCAGAGAACCAGGACCTAGAATAACTTAATGTTCTTTTCTTAGCATAAGAAAAGACCCCCAGTCGGGGCAGGCAAAGAAGCATGCACTTTAAAAGAATTGCTAAATCTTCACTGCGTTCAGGGAAGAAAAATATCTCCCCCGCCGTTGGCGGGGTCAAACATATTTTTCTTCTTTTCCTTCACTTTGTTCAGATTTTTTACGCAATTCTTTTTATGTGCAGGGTTGGTCAGCCTACGTTTTTAACTTCGGTGGGCAGGCCCGCCTGCGCTTTCAGACTTCTCAGAATGACTTTGAGCGCCCTGCGTTTGTGGTGGAATATCAATCAGGTGATATTGAGTAAAATTTAATTTTGTTGTAAAGCGTCTGACGTGAAATGCCCAGTATTCTCGCTGCTTCTTTTTTGTCCCAGTTGGTTTTTTCCAGAACAGTTTCTGATGTGTTCTTTTTCGAGGGTTGCCAGACTAAGATCCCTGTGTCCCTTTTTAACAGATTCAATTTCTTCCGGCCTCAATAATATATTTTCTTTTTCAAGCACTTCCCCTTTCGACAATACAACAGCCTGAATTAATGTGTTTTCCAGTTCGCGGACATTCCCTATCCAGTTATAGTTTTGCAGAAGTTCTATTACTTCATAAGGAATTTTTCTTACATTCCTGTGAAGCTCCCGGTTAATTTTATTAAGAAAGTGTACAGTCAGTTCGGGGATATCCTCTTTTCTTTCCCTCAGCGGCGGCACATCTATGGTGAAAACCGAAAGCCTGTAAAACAGGTCTTCCCTGAATTTTCCTGTTTCAACAAGCTTTTCGAGTTTTCTGTTTGTGGCTGCTATAATCCTTGCACCCATCGGGATAGTTTTTTCTCCGCCGACTCTTTCAAACTCTCTTGCTTCAATTACTCTCAGCAGTTTTGCCTGAAGCTTAAGCGATATCTCTGAAATCTCATCCAGGAAAACAGTTCCGTTTCCCGCAAGTTCGAATTTACCTTTCTTATTTCTGTCGGCACCGGTAAAGGAGCCCCTCTCATGTCCGAACAATTCACTTTCGAGGAGAGTCTCGGCAAGCGCGGTACAGTTAACCGCAATAAACGGATCATCCCTGGTTATCCCGGCATAATGAATAAATCTTGAAACAACCTCTTTGCCCGTTCCGCTCTCCCCCTGGATTAAAACTGTTACCCTGTTCGATGATATACGGCCGACATTTTTAGTTATGCTGCGCACCGCTTCGGATTTTCCAATAAGGGTTTTATATACTTTACCGGATTCAACACTTTCAGAATCGATTAATTCAAGACGCTGGCTTAGATACTTAGTGTTAAGCGCTCTTTCAACCAGGAATTTCAGTTTTTCTTTATCAATTGGTTTTTCGATATAATCGTAAGCGCCTAACTGCATAGCTTCAATCGTAACCTCTACGTCGTCGAATGCGGTCATAAGCACAACGGGTATATTACTATCCTGACTTTTTACAAATTTAAGAAATTCAATCCCATCCTTACCGGGCATCCTGATATCAGAAATTACAAGATCCGGTTTTTCTTTTTTGAAAATTTCCTCTGCAGTAGTCCCGTCACATGCAGTCAGGATGGTGTAATCGCAACCTGAAAAATAAGAGACAAGTCGTTTCTCTCATCATTGCGTCATCATCGATAATCAGAATTTTGCTCATAGTTTTACAACGGGAAATTTAAATCGACAATGGTTACAAACCTGGTTCTCTTTAATAGCTCAACAGAGTTATAAATATTTTTCTTTATTCTTTTTGAAAAATCTTTCGTTGGTCCGCAGCAATTTGATTCAGAAGTAAAAAATGATGCAAACAGTTTATGCCGGTCTGCTGAGTTTGATGAATAACTGTTACAGTATGCATTAATAAATTTTTTCTCGGATGAGCCTGGTTTCACTTTTTTATTCCACAATAGTATTAAGCATTTATGATATTTAAGCTCCTCCATCGGGATTTAACAGGGGATAAGAGAGCTTAATATTTAAATATCTTTGAATTTAGCTATTTAAGGCCAAATTAATGATGCAGATTTAGTGAAAGGCGGCATCTATTGAGGGAACGGCAGGGTTCATTGAGGGAACGGTAAGGGTTTTTATTTCAATATCCGGGATTCCGGAAGTAAATTTTAATGTAAATAATAATATGCCTGATATTCCTTTGGTAAAAGATCTGGAAATCTTTGATGCGGATTTAAGAAAAAAGTTTAACAAATTGTGAATTTCCATCCTTTCAAACAGGAAGAGTATTATTCGATAATAACTTATAAAGATAAGTTGATTTATTTTTATCAGATTTGTTATGCTGATTATTAAACCGCAATATTAAAGTATTAATTAAAATATTTTGTTAGATTACAAATACTATTTTGAATTGTGAATCTCAAAAGCAGCCTTGTAATCCGTCAAAAAACAGGATCCGCAATAATGAAAACTATAAATTTCCCCAGTATTTTTAATGATGTTCTTGGACCGGTGATGCGGGGGCCATCAAGTTCGCATTGTGCAGGAGCATTGCGTATTGGCAGGCTCGCCCGTTACCTGATGCAGGAAAACATAAAAGAGGTAATAATTGATTACGACCCGAACGGTTCTCTTGTAACAACACATTCAAGCCAGGGATCGGATATGGGATTGTACGGTGGTTTTTTAGGTCTTGAGCCGGATGATTCGCAGTTGGTGAATTACCGTGAGGAGCTGAAAAAATCAGGTATAAAAACTACAGTCAACTATGTTGGTTTTAATGCAAAGCACCCGAACACTTACAGGTTAAAACTTATCAACGACTTTGAGCAGCACGAAATGATCGCCATATCCACCGGGGGCGGTATTATCGAAGTAATTGAAATTGACAAGGCAACGGTTGATATCCGGGGAGATTTTTATGAAATACTCGTTTTTACAAATGATCTTTCGTGTACTGATAAAATTAAACAGATCGCTGATAATCCGGAGCTGTTCGTTCATCAAGGCGATAAAACTTTTATAGAAATTAAATCTGAAAAAATATTCCTGATGAGAAAATTAAGCAGCTTGGTGCATTGCCGGGGGTCAGCTTTGTAAGGCAGCTGAAACCTGTATTGCCTGTTTTAGGACGCAGGGAATTATCCGTCCCTTTTACTACGGCCGAAGAAATGCTTGCATACAATAAAGATAAGAACCTGGAATTGTGGGAACTGGCAGTACATTACGAAAGCATCAGGGGAAATATTTCTCATAAGGAAGTTTTTGAAAAGATGCGCAGGATTAACAGTATCATTTTAAGCAGTATAGAAAATGGATTAAAAGGTACTGAATATGATGACAGAATCCTTCCGGCCCAGTCACCCAACTTCAAAATAAAAAATGATGCTAAAGATTTGATAGGCAGTGAAATATTCAACCAGGTTATACTCTATGTTACTGCAATAATGGAAACGAAAAGTTCTATGGGCGTAATAGTTGCCGCACCTACTGCAGGATCGTGCGGTGCATTGCCGGGGGCAGTTTTTGCAACTGCCAATGCTCTAAAAAAACCGGAAGATGAAATTATTAAAGCAATGCTTGCAGCAGGAATAATTGGAGTTTTAATAGCTATCAAATCAACCTTTGCAGCCGAGAGCGCCGGGTGCATGGCCGAATGCGGTACCGGCTCAGGAATGGCTGCTGCCGGATTAATCCATCTGGCTGGTGGTAAATTAGAACAGGCATTAGGCGCAAGTTCAATGGCGCTGCAAAATGTGCTTGGACTTGTATGCGACCCGATTGGAAACAGGGTTGAAGCTCCCTGCCTGGGCCGCAATGTTATGGCTGCTACTAATGCATTATCCTGTGCAAATATGGCGCTGGCCAACTATCTTCATTTGATCCCACTGGATGAGGTTCTGGAAACATTTGACAACGTGGGTAGAAATATCAGCAGAGAACTTCGCTGTACGGCTTTAGGCGGCTTATCGATTACAAAATCAGCAAAGAAGATAGAAGAAAAACTCGTACAGATTCAACTTGGAAATTGTTAACTCTGTAAGTAATGTTGATTAACAATTCCTGCGTTGCGGTTACCTATGTATATCCGCATTAAAAGATTAAACTGACTCAGCCGGACTTATAATTTAAAGAAGATAAAATTTATAACACTGCAAATGCTTATACTAAATCAAGACGAAATATTAAAAGCAGCCAGTATCAGTGAATTGATCGATGCAGCTGAAAAGGCAATGCTTATCCACGCATCCGGTAAATTTAAAATGCCGGTTAGGCTACAGGTGGATTACAATCAAAACACATTGCTAGCAATGCCCTGCTTTACAGAAGAAAGTTTTGGGACGAAGTTAGTGTCGTTGTTTCCCGATAATTTAAATTCCGGGCTGCCTGTTACTACGGGTTTAGTAATTTTAAATGATGGCAAAACCGGTGAACCGCTTGCTGTTATGAACGGTGCAACCATAACCGGCTTGCGCACATCAGCAATCGGTTCTTTGAGCATAAAATATCTTGCAAAGACGAATGTAAAAAAACTTGGGGTTGTAGGTGCCGGGGTTCAGGGTTATTACCAGACTCTCTTTGCAACAACCGTCCGAAATTTCAGTGATGTTTACATAACAGATATAAATGCTGAACGTGTATCCGCATTATTAAAGAAACTATCTAATTCTCTTTCCGGATTAAACATTCATTGCTGCGATTCCCCAACGGAGGTAGCAAAAGAATCTGACGTGATTATTACGGCTACCAATACAAAATCTCCTTTGTTTCCGAATGAATCATCTTTGTTTAAAGGGAAACATTTTGTAGGAATCGGATCATACAAACCTGAAATGAGAGAATATCCAGAAGCATTTTTCAAACTGCTTAAAAAAGTTTATATCGATACTGAACACGCTCTTGAAGAAACCGGCGACCTGCTCACACCGATTAATCAGGGATGGATTAATAAAGAGCAGGTTGTGTCGATTGCAAGTGCAATAAAAAGTGATCAGAAAAGCAGCGGCGATGTCCCAAGCTTTTTCAAATCAGTTGGGATGGCATTATTTGATGTAGTAACAGCCGGGCTGATATATAAAAAAGCATTAGAACTTAAAATAGGAACTATAGTAAATATTTAAATATGGCCAGAAATAACAAGTCCTTATTTATTGTGAAGCCTTCAGGGCCATGTTGCTGATGTTGTTCCCAGGCTTATTATTGGCAAAGCTTGTATAGATTTTATCATTTCTGCGGAAATATCAGTACGGCAGGAAAAATTAATATTAACAATCTCTCCGAGGCTACTATAAAAGCATCCTTTTAAGGTACTATCAATTGCCGGGGAAATAATTTTTAAGTATTAAGCATAGATTAGATATTAAATCCATTTGGTTTTCTGATAATAACACTTTGTATATTGCTAATAGATTAGTATTTTTATAGGTAATTTTTACCGATGGTTTGTTTCCGGGTAAGTTTAGCCGTGGGATAAAAATAAAGCTGAAAAATTTACTTTAATTCCGCTTCGGCAAAAAAACAGCCACAGTTTGTGTGGCCGTAAGTAAAAGTAAAATAAGTTTTTAATATGTGAGCGCGGGTGGCTTCGAACCACCGACCCTCTGCTTAAAAGGCAGATGCTCTACCCCTGAGCTACGCGCCCGAAAAAAATAAGAGTTACTAATATAAGAATTCGGGGTTTTTATTCCAAACTATTATAATTACATGACCCGGGAACCAGCGGGCATTGTCAGGCTGGATAATAAATTAAATTTAACTATTTTTAATCATATATGATAAAAAACGCCAAAGTGCTTGTTTGTGATGATGACGAAACGCTGTGTTATCTTTTAAAAGAACAGCTTTTGGAAGAAGGTTTTGTAGTTGACACAGTATATGACGGAAGCCTCGCAATTGAAGCCATAAAAGGCAAAAATTACGATATTCTGCTTCTTGATCTTAATATGGGAGAGGTCTCAGGCGAGGAAGTTTTAAAATTTGTTAATGATTATACTTCCTCGTTGCAGGTAATTGTCCTAACCGCTCAATCTGATGTCAAAAAGGCTATTGAATGTATTAAAATCGGTGCATATGATTTTATTAATAAACCATATAACTTCGATGAATTACTAATAACGATCAATCGAGCACTTGAGCACAAAGAGCTGCTTGTTAAAACTACAATCCTTGCAAGCCAGGTAAATAAAAATTTATCCAATTCAATTATCGGCGAAAGCCCGGAACTCCAAAAAATTATTAACCTGGCTAATAAATCTGCTCAATCAGATTCAAATATTTTAATTGAGGGAGAAACAGGAACAGGTAAAGAATTATTTGCGGATTATATTCACAGGCATTCAGCCAGAAGCGACAAACCATTTGTCGTAATTAATTGTGCTTCACTGCCAGATCAACTTATAGAGAGTGAATTATTTGGTCATGAAAAAGGCGCTTTTACAGATGCAAAATCAACCAAGCAGGGTCTTGTTGAAATTGCACATGGCGGCACTCTTTTTCTTGATGAAATTGGTGAGTTAAGTTTATCTCTTCAGCCAAAACTGCTGCGCTTCCTGGAAAACGGAGAATATAGAAGAATTGGCGGCGTTACTAATCTTACATCAAACGTCAGAGTAATTGGCGCAACAAACAGAAACCTGCTCGAAGAAGCGGACAATAAAAATTTCAGACGCGATCTTCTTTTCAGATTAAATGTGATTACTCTTACTATTCCTCCAATGAGGGATAGAACGGGAGATGTTCTTTTACTGGCCCGTCACTTCCTGGAAATAAAATCACCAATAAGATCACCAAAAAAACTAACTCCGGAAGCTGAAGAGGCTCTTTCGAGATACAGCTTCCCCGGTAATGTAAGAGAACTTGATCATATAATTGAAAGAGCTTTGATTTTTGCAGAAGGCGACACCATTCATATAGAGGACCTAAACTTACCAGTGAATATAACAGAAACATTAAAGGAAGAGGAAGAACCTGTCCTGGATAAACTTGAGCAGGTACTCAGTATGGATGAAGTGGAAAGAAAACATATCGCCCGCGCTTTAAGATTAAATAAGTGGGACAGGACACAAACGGCCAGCCAGCTCGGTATCAGCCCTAAAACTCTTTATACAAAGATTAAAAAATACCAGATCAAACAAGAGTGAATATGCCGGACGAAATAGTTTCAAAATATAAACTAAAGAAACTATTAGGGCCGGGTTCCGACGCATACGCCATTATTGATAATAATCGAAAATTAACGTGGTATAATGATAATTTTAGCAGGATATTTAAATCCAGCGGTTTAAAACAAAAAAGTCTTTTTAGTTTACTTGCTGATTCTGATTTTAAGAAAATTAAAACTGTTAAGAAAGGTTCATTAAAAGTAAATCTGAAAGATAATTCCGTTCCGGCAATTATAAGACCTCTTTCATCCGGTAATAAAATTGACGGCTATCTTATCAAAGTAAAAGACAATAAAATGGAAAAAGAAAAAATAACGGGAGAAACGGATTCCGAATTTGCACAGGAACTTCAGAAGATTCTTACTCTTTTAATAAAAGAAAATTCAGTATCAAAATTATCGAATGAGATCCTCGAAAAATGTGTCTCGCTGAGCAAGAGTGATTATGCTATTATTGTTTATAATATCCAGCAAGACACATCAAAATATGATTTTACTATTTATGACCCGTGACAAATACATACCCACTTTTGAAGATATTAAAAAAGACATTGGAGCAAATTTTTCATTTCTTAACAAATGGCTCGGTGCAAATCAGAGAATCGCTTAAGGGTAAGCAGTCATCCGATAACTTAGCTTCCGCGCTTTCCATTTTGTTAAAATCTGAATCTGTCCTACTTACTCCCTGCATTTTTGATAACAAACATATTGCTACTATAATTACGGGAAAAACAAGAGGGGAATTTTCCGATATTCAAATTAAAACTCTTGAACAGTTTGCGGCACTTTTAAGTTTTGCGATAACAAATTTCAGGACGAGAGAATTAAACACAACGCTTGAATCAAGACTTCTGCAATCCCAAAAACTGGAAACTATTGGTAAGCTTTCATCCGGAATGGCCCATGATTTCAGCAACCTTTTATCAAGTATTTTTGGCAGTGTTAATCTTCTCAGAAAGAGGGTGCCTGACAGCGAAAACATTACGAAATTGATTGATAATATTGAAAGCTGCTCAATAAGAGCAAAAGATTTAACCAAGGGATTGCTTTCGTTTGGTAAACCTACACCAAAAAGAAAGGAGTTGATCAATCCAAATATTCTCTTAAATGAAATTGCTAAGGTAGTTAGGCACACTTTCCCCGGAAGCATCCGCTTTGAAGATAATATAGAAGACAACCTTTATAACATCCTCGGTAACGGCACTGAAATTTATCAAATTTTGTTAAACCTGTGTGTTAATGCAAAAGAAGCCATTGAAAAATCGGGGAATATATTTTTATCCGGTAAAAATCTTGTGATAGACAAAAAGAACAGTGAATCTCATGCAATTTTGCACGAAGGCAAATATGTCTGGTTTTCTGTAACAGATACCGGGTCAGGAATTGAGGAAGAAAATTTATTGAAAATATTTGACCCGTATTTTTCAACCAAGATTAAAGAAACAGGCTCCGGTCTCGGGCTTTATGTAACATACGGAATTATTAAGGCGCATAACGGAGAAGTTGAGGTGTCCAGCAAGATTGGCAAAGGAACTACGTTCGATGTATTTATTCCCGCTTATGAGCCAACCGCACAAAAGACGATTGAAGAGGAAAAAATAATACTGCTTGCAGAAGATGAGATAATGCTCAGCGATTTACTAACGGAATTATTGGAAGCTGCTGGATATAACGTAATAAAAGTTTATAACGGCAATGAAGTTATAAAAGTTCTGACCGAAGAATTAAAAGTGGATATGGTTATAATGGATTTTAATATGCCGGGTCTAAACGGCCTGGATTGTTCACAGAAAATCCGTGAACTCAAATTGGATTTACCAATAATTCTATCAACGGGAAGTAATTCATTTAACGATGAACAGAACTTAAAAAAGATGGGAATAACAGGTGTTGTTACCAAGCCATACGAGTTCGAGACATTGCTTGCTACAATTCAAAGATTAATCTAGCCAGCCCCGGGAACACTTTCATCAACATTAATCATCTTGATATTTTTAGTATACTCCGACAACGTAGGATCCTTTATAGAATTCATATTGTTCAATACGTCATTGATCTCTTTAATTGCCAGCTCAATGTAAGCTAATCTTTTGGTAACGGCCTCTTTAGAAATAGGCTCTTTCCCGAGTTCCCTTTTTATTGCTGCAGCTGAAAGATTCATTAATGTCAGCGGCTGCTTGATTTTATGATTAGCCGTAACAACGGTGGCAGCAAAAACGCTTTGCTTCTCAACTTTAATTAATAATTTCTGCGCTTCTGATAATTTTAATGCTGAGTTAACCCTTGCAAGCAGTTCTATTCTGTTGAATGGTTTTTTAATGTAATCAAAAGCTCCGGCTTCGAGACCCTCTTTTGTATCCTCAGCGCCTACTTTAGCCGTTACCAGAATTATGGGAATATTCCTGGTCTTCGGATCATTAACAAGTGCTTTACAAACTTCAAATCCTGTAATTCCGGGCATCATCACATCGAGCAGAATCAGGTCCGGTAATTCGCTATTGGCTTTTTCCATTCCGGTCTCGCCATCGTATGCCGTAATAACTTCGTATCCTTCGTGTTCAAGACGGTCCTGAAGCATAAAAACATTTTCCGGTAAATCATCTACAACCAGTATTTTTTTCATTATCAACTTGTCTTAAGTTTTGAAGAAAAAAGTTTTTTTATTTTAAACGACATCACATTTTGATTAACCGGTTTCGGAATAAAATCATCAAAGCCATGCTTTAGAATAACTTCTTTATCTTCCTGCATCGCTTTAGCAGTTACAGCAAATACGGTTATTTGCGACCATACGGGATTTTCTCTTATTTTTTTAATCGCCTGAAAACCATCCATAACCGGCATCATGATATCCATCAATATCAGATCGGGCATTCTTTGTTCTAATATATTAAGGGCTTCCAAACCATTTTTTGCCAGGACAGTTTTACAGCCGCTTGCTTCCACTATTTCATTTATCGTAAATAGAGTGTCGGGATCATCATCAACTATTAGTACCTCACCAAGATATGTTTTTTTATCTTTTTGAGTTTCAATTTTGCCGTCCGCATTAATTTTAGTGTTATTCAATTTTTTCATACTGCCTAGACTTTCCTGGAGCTTTAACCGATCCCGAAGTATTTTTAAAACATCAAGCGGATGACTCACTGATTTTATAGTAATTTCCTCTACTATTGATTGAAGAGAATTTCTTTCCTCTTCTGTAAGATTTTTTGCGGTGCTGATAATTATCGGAATATGTTTTGTCTCGATATTTGATTTTAATTTATGGGAAAGAGTAATCCCATCCATTCGTGGCATTATTAAATCCAATATGACCAGGTCAGGCTGAGACTCGAGAATCTTACTAAAAGCAAGTTCGCTGTCTTTTATATAGTCTATCCTCACCCCTTCATCTTTAAAAGCTTTTTTGAATTTTTCAAATTCCAATTCATCATCATCAACAATAACAATCTTTTCCAGGCGTTTTTTCCCAAGATTCTCAAGGCGATCAAAAGCGGTCTGTAATTTATCGGTCGCAATTGGTTTAATAAAATATTCAAATGCGCCAAGGCCGTATCCACGATTTTTATCTGCCATAATAGAAATCAAAATTACCGGTATATCCATTGTTTGAGGGTTTTCTTTTAATTCCTTAAGTACCGACCATCCATCTTTCTTGGGCAATAAAGCATCAAGTGTAATTGCAAAAGGGTGAAGCTCAAGAGCCTTTTTAATGCCCTTTTCCCCATCTTCAGCATACACTACTTCATAACCTTTTGAAACAAGATACTGACCAATTGTTGTGCGAACCTCGGGATCCTTGTCAATTACAAGGACAGGATGTTGTTTGTCAGGAATTGATTGCGAGTTAATAATTTCAGTGCCTTCTTCAATACTTCCCTCTGAAACAAACACAAGAGGAAGCGAAAATGAAAACGTTGAGCCCTGACCTATTTTACTTTTAACCGTAATATTTCCCTTAAGCAGATCAGCTATCTTTTTACAAATAGCCAGCCCCAGCCCTGTTCCTCCGAATCTTCGCGTGGTTGTTCCATCTGCCTGCCTAAACTCTTCAAAGATAATTTTTATGTTTTCTTCTGAAATTCCTATGCCGGTATCTTTTATATCAAAGCAAAGCATACTATCTTTTCCACTCGAAACAGCAAGCTCCACAAATCCATTTTCAGTAAACTTTATGGCATTGCCCAATAGGTTGATCAAGACTTGTGTTACTTTTTCTCTTTCTATATTAATAATAATTCGTGTGTTGCAATTCCTGCTAACCTTAAAATCAATTGTTTTATTATTAACCAGTGGGCTAATAGAGGTTTCTACATCGCGGATTAATTCTTCAAGCAAAACGTCTTCGTTATGAAGCTCCATTTTACCTGCTTCTATTTTAGATAGATCAAGTATGTCGTTAATAAGATTCATTAATCTTTTGCTGCTCTTTAATACAACCTGCAATCTTTCTCTGTTTTTCCCGAATAGAGTTGTTTCCTCCAGGATTAATTCCGTCAGGCCAAGAATAGAATTCATAGGTGTTCGTAACTCGTGAGACATACTGGCCAGGAATTGAGATTTCAACTTTGTGGCTTCTTCGGCCTTTCCCTTCTGAATCTCAAGCTCATCCGCTTTTTCTTTCAATTCATTATGTAACGCAACCAATGATTCATTTTGTTTCCTGATCTGAATATTTTGTTTTTGTACATCTTCATTTAATTTTTTCAGCTCTGCTACCAGATTTTTCATCTGGACAAAAGCTGTTGCGTTAGTTATGCCAATTGCAAGTTGTTCTTTGATCTTCGAGAGGTATTCTCTAGCTTCAGCAGTCGGAGTTCCAAACGAGCCCAGCTCAAGTATTGCAATTACTCTTTGACCGTATATAATGGGAATAATAAGCAGGTGCCTTATTTCAACATCAACAACACCAAGGGGTATTTTTGCCGGGTTTTCTTCGAAGCTCATTTCGACCTGCTCTTTATTCTTAATCACCATGTCAAAAAATGTGACGTCTGAAGAAAGTTTGATTTTATCGTTCAATCCATAGGCGCTTGTCAAATGAGTACTGTTGTTTTCATCCACCGTGTAAAGTGCGCCTACAGCAAAGCCTGAGGTTTTTATTATCTTGTTTAATGAAGCTTCGGAAATTTCAGCCAGGGTAGGGTTTTTATTAATTAATGTTATGAATTCAGAATATTCGTTTTTTGCTCTTTCATTTTTTTCGAGTTCTACCAGCATTGCATTAAATGCCTTGGCAAGATGACCTATTTCATCATTGCTTTGTACGGGAATTTCTGTTTTAAAATTACCTTCTTTTGTTATTTCAGTCGCTTTACTCAAAAATGAAATTTGCTTCCTGATTTTATCGGTAAAGACCAGGGTTAAAATCAATGACAGCACAACTCCGGCCAGGCCAATTACAATCATAATATTTTTTAAGCTTGACTTTAATTGCGCAGTTTCGCCGAGGGTTGTGAAAATAATAAAATCAAGTTGATTATTAGAGTCGCTTCCAATTTCAGGCCGATATATTGTGGTAAGCAAATCGGTTGAAGAAGACCCCTGGTTCAGCACATCAAAGTTGTTTTTATTTGCAAAATTTTGATATGCCTGTGTAATTAAATAGTAATTGGACTGGTTTGCGTCCTCATTTGATAAAATAATCGGAGAGCCGTTCCATACTACGGCAACATCAGCCCGTATTTTTTCTGATACTCGATTAATAAAATCTGAAGAAAGAATTTTTCCATAGTAATATATGCGGCCATTATCCTGTTTAAACTTTTTTATTATAGCGGAGGGGTTGTTCTTAGAAAAATCTCTGATAGTAAACCTCTGATTTGCAAGATAAACATTGTGTTTGGCTATCTTCCTGGTGATAATTCCCTGAGAATCTCCAGTTTGTTCTAAAATAAAATCAAGATTTTTATCTACTAATTCTTTTTGATTAAAAACTTTATTAACATCATTATTTGCCAATGCAGCAAAATCGTCATCTGCATTTTGCATCATTTCACGGTAAGTATAAATAAAATCATTAACTGAATTAAGAAGATACTTTGTTTGTTGAGAGGTGAGCACATTATACATAACAGAATAATATGCAACTGCGGAACTTATAAGAATGACGGCAACTATGGCAAAATTAATAAAGAGTATCCTAAAGCTGATCTTCATATCTATTCATCTTTTTGTAATACTTTTCTTATCGTAATCAACAATTCGTCAATATCGTATGGCTTACTAATAAAATCGCTGGCTCCCATTTTAGCGGAATCAATGGCGCTTTTTACATCTGCATAAGCAGTTAGCACAATAATTTTGGAATTCATATTTTTCTTATTCATTTCCTCCAAAACATCAAAACCATCCTTACCCGGCATTTTTAAATCGAGAAGAACAAGATCATAATTCTTATCAGAGAGTTTTGCCAGAGCCTGATCACCATTATGAACAAAGTTAGTGTCATAACCCACTTCCTGAAGCTCATCGCTTAGAGCCTGGCAAAGACTTATATCATCATCAACAATTAATATTGATTCCATTTGCTACCTAATTATTACCATTATCATTACTTGTTGACTGGTCGAACTTATAGTACTTAATTTTATCTTTATTTTTTTCTATCTCATCCTTTAACGGATTTGATGTCTGCGGATTCTCAAGTCTTTCTTTAAGGGTCGGAAGAATCTCTGCTTTTATGAGTATCACAAGCTCTCTTTTATCAAGCGTGGTGTTATCACTTCCGAATATGTACCGAAGCCCAAAGAACCACCATGGTAAATCCTTTAGAATAGGAATTCCTGTTCGAACCTTAGTTTCATCATTTATAAACAATCCTCCTATTACTGTTTCTTCACCGTTAAGCATTATAACCTGTGTTGTAGCAGATGTTTTGTTGATTACTGATGTAAGCGTAGATACAGAAAAAGTCGATCTCTCTGCACTAATATTCATGACGATATAATTAATTCCCTTCTCATTATAAACATGCGGAGTAACTTTAAGAATGGTTCCCGTTGGATAAAACTTTTCTATTGTATTACCGGCAAAATCCTGAGTCTTAACAGAAAAATCGGAACCCACCTGGATTGTACCCTCCTGTCCATCTCTTACAGTAGTGCTCGGGGCAGTAATTACCTGACCGACATTTTCGCTTTCTAAAAATTGAAATAGTGCTGTTGCATTTCCGGCAAATTTGCCCAAATTAAAGCTTGAGGTACTTGTTAGCTGACCGCCATTAAATGTAGTGTCGGAGCTAAGATTATTTGTCCCTATAAGATTACGACTCTTCCCTAATTGTCCACCAATATTCAGGCCGTTATTAGAAAGCAAAACCGACCAGTTAATTCCTATTTGTCTGGCTTTATTTACATCTGAATCAAAAAATATTGCGGATATTTTTACATCTCTGGCATCAACGGATGCATATGTTGAGGCGTCCTTCTTTGTTTCCGGTTCATTGCTTTTTTTAATGACGATCATATCGTTTTGTCTTTCATAAACCAGCCCGGCATATTTAACAATAATATCAAGAGCTTTTTCATAGTACATATTTGTTATTTCTACGCCTACAGGATCTGTTCTGTCAACAGTAGAAACTATTTTTAGCCCTGATGTTTTTGTGCTTACTTTATTTATTAATGCTATTGCATCATTAAATGGGAGAGAAGCCGCAAAGGTTACCATCTGATCGGGGCTATATTGATGGGTTAAGGTTTTTTCAAGATAGCCTTGACCATACCCGGGCATTGAAATAATTATTGTTAGTAAAACTAAAAGCGAACTAAATGTTTTTTTCATTTTTTAATCTCTTTGTTTTGATTGTTCTTGTTAGGTTCATCTTTTTCCAAAGACAGGTCAACTTTTTCAATTATACCGCCTTTATTTAGAATAAATGTTACTCGATTATTTTCATAGTCAATTTTTGTCAGATAACCTAAGTAAACCTGTTCGCCCTCCCATAATAAGAATGTATTTCCTTTAGAGTCAGCAAGGAACGCTCCTTCAGGAATAAGTGCCAGTAATCTTGCCCCCTGTACATCAAGCAGGTTATCAAGGTTTGGTGGAAGTTCATTTCTTATCAACGGATAGAATACATCATAAATAGGCCCGGATGTGATATCATTTTCTTTTAATTTACTACTGGCAAACCTGTTGTTAGTAGAATAATATGCATCCACATTCATAGAAAAACTTACCAAAAAATTTGGCATCCCGTCTTTGTCTGTTTGCACCGTGCTGCTTAGAGCAAGGCCTTTTATTTTCTTTAATTCTTTGCTTTTTTCTATTGCGTAAATTAATTGATGAACGTCAGTAAAAGTTCCTGTGCCTGTTAATTTATACTCATAGTAAAAAAACTCCTTTTCGGGTTTTTTATCAACATATTCAACATTCACCTGCGTTTTATCATTATTGAATCCGGAACTGACGCTGTTTGTAAAATCAAAGAATTTAATTGAAGAAAGGTTCTGGGGAATATTAAATCTTCTTGATGCAAGCACAGAATCAAGTATTGCCTCCCTGGCTGTCATTTCTTTAAACTGAGCAGTTAATTGTTCTGTGTTATAATCATTGGCTTTTAATTTTTCCAACTCGGCATTCATATCTTTAATTTTCCCTTTTTGAAAAATAAAAAGATAGATTCCGCCTGCTACCAAAATAAAAATCAGCAAGCCAACTAGCCCTAGAGTACTTTTGAGTTTTCTATTCATTTAATTATCTTTTTGATAACTTGAAAGATTAAAGTTTGCTGTAAACCTATATGCGTTTTTATCGCGTAAAGTTTCATAAAAAATTCCTTTTAGTTCAGCTGATTTCAATACATAGGCAAATTCAGTTAACACTTCCTTTGTAAGTGCGTAACCTTCCAGATTTACTTTTCCTTCCTCACCAATGCTCATCTTTGTTAGCCATATATTCTTTTTATTCCCAAGAAAATCAGCTATGTTTTTAAGCGAGTTTGACCAAACTTCCGTACCAACTGAAACGGAGTCAAGGATAGCTTGTGTAGCTCCAAAATTATTTATTCTTCCCTCGATTTCATTAATTTTATTTAATATCGACTGGTTTTGTTTTTGGATTACTTTTTGAACTGTTATCTGATCTCCCAACTGATTAATTTGCTTCAGATTTTTAAGATAGGTCTGAGTAAGAAAAAACGTCGCAAAAAACAAAATTGGAAGCATAGCATACCCATGCCATCCAAACTGAATAAACTTTTGCTCTTCCTTTACATACCGGGGTAATAGGTTTATTCCTTTATGTAATTCTGTTTCTTCATCAAAAAAATCAACAGCTGCTGCAATTGGTACCGAAAAGGAAGAAAGGTTTTCTTTGGATTCGTTACCAAGACTTAAAACATCAAATTCTGAAAAGTCCAGCCTGGAAACATTTGCTTCAGGAAATGTTCCATAAAATGAAAGAATAATATTTTCGGAATCATCTTCACCGCAAACAATGATATTATCAAGGGAGGAAATACCGCCATTTTCCATTTCAAGCAAAATTTTGGAAAAATAAACATCATATGTATGAAGATTTATTGTTCCTATATCAAGTGTAGTTCCTATATGTTTTAATTTTCTGCCTTGAAGAAAATTAATTTACTGTATTCTTTCCCTATATAAACAATTAATGAGTAATCATCGGGGAAGAATTTTTTTGCTTTTGCAATATAATATGCTAAAGAAATCTCGGCACTTTTTACTGATTGGATTTTATAATTTCTTTTCCCGTTGTATTGCGCTAAAGAATTAATTAATTTTATACAAGAAATTTCACCGCTCAGGAAAACACCGATCCAGGCTTTATCGGCAAGTTCTACATAACCAAGATTTTCCTGGTCTATAGTTACATTTTTTGATTCCTGAATATCATCAATAATTTCTTGTGTAAAATTTCCCGTAGCAGATCCCTTTGTCCCTTCAAAAAAATGATAATAAATGGCAGGTTCTGTTAATGCGGGAATAAATAAAGATTTGGACAAATTAAATCCTTTTAAGGAAGTATTAATTAAATTCACATTTGACATGCCCGAATCTTTATCTATCATCTTCTTGATTTTTCATTCCATCTATAACAACATCATCTCCATCAATCTTAAGACCCTGCATCCTCTTCATCTATGTTATAGGCCGGAGTAACAACATCAAAAGAAGCTGTACGAAGAATTTTTAATTTGTCTTTATCCTTACTGTACAACAGCAATTTTTGTGTCGTTGCCTTCACAATAAATACAAATTAGTTGTTTCATTTATACCGCACTTAATATTTGTTGAATTCTGGTTTTATTATTAGCATAAGCAATTGCTGTTTCAAGCGAAATTCTCTTGCTCAAGTAAAGTCTTTTTAAGTCTTGTTCCATAGTAATCATTCCCTGCTGTCCGCCTTGATTTATCATCATATAAATTTCACTGGTATTATTATTTTTAATAGCAGCTTTTACACTTGGTGTAACTAATCAAAACTTCTTTTGCAAGAACTACTTTTACCATCAAGGCTTGGAACAAGTTTTTGCGATACTACAGAAATTAAAACATCTGCAAGTCTATTCCTAACTCTGTCTTGTTCGATTGGATTAACTTCTGCAATTATTCTATCGATCGATTCAACTGCTGATGAGGTGTGAAGAGTAGAAAAAACTTTATGTCCTGTATCTGTGACTTCAAGAGCAGCCAGAATAGTATCGGGATCTCTCATTTCACCAATAACTATAATATCCGGATCTTGTCTTAGTGCTTGAATAACACCATCTTTAAATGAAGTACGTCTCTGCCAACTTCTCTATGTTTAATAAAAGAAACATTTGATTTATGAACATATTCAATAGGCGAGGCAATAATAACAATATGAGCGGGATCATATTTATTATGTGCATCAATAATTGAATCTAGAGTTGTTGATTTACCGGAACCAGTAATCCCTGTTACTAAAGACAAGCCCAATTTTATATAATTATGGCTCATCGCTTTTATAACATTGGGATGAAATTCCAGAGAGCTTAAGTGGACGAATAGAGTATTTATTGCTCTCATATTTAACGCCAGAGTATCCAAATCAAAATATGCATATGCTCTGAATCTTGACATTAATTTTTTTCTTTCATAAAAGAAAGTATAACTGAAGTCAAGATTTCTTGTTAGATTCAAGATTTTTTCTCTGGTTTTTATTTAGTAAAGTTAACAATTATTAATGCAGATTCATCTTCTGTAAACTGTGGAAAATCTTTAACTCTTTCTTTTTTCCCAAAAATTCTGATCCAGACATAATTTTCATTGCCATGTCCCCCAATTTCTATATCAGAGGCATCCCGTTCAATCATGCTGGTAAGCATTCTATCAAGAAGTTTTTAGAACAACTCTTTCATTACCAGATATTTGTTCAATATTCTCAATATATATTCAACTCTTTCGGTTCCGTAAAGTATTTCCGGAATTGATCGAAATGAACTTTTTTAAGGCTCGTTTTATATTCTGTATCAATAACCAAAATAATCTCATACTATTATTAATTTAATAAAATATTTAATCTTCAGATGTTGAAGCGAGAACTTCTTCAATCGAAGTCAGTCCCAGCTTCACTTTTTCAAATCCTGCTTCACGCAGGTTTAACGTTCCATCTTTCTTTGCCTGAATTCTAATCCTTTCTTCATCCACTTCAATCCCCGACTTAACAATTATCTCCCTAATTTCTTTGGTAAAATAAAGTGCTTCATGAATTGCCAATCGACCTTTATAACCTGTACCACTACATTTATCGCAGCCAACCGGTTCATAAATATCATAATTTCTCCATTCAGCAATATTTAATCCGGCAGCTTTCATCAGGGCTTCATCAAAATTCAATTTCCTCTTTTTACAATCAGGACATAGTCTTCTAACAAGTCTTTGTGCAACTATAAGATTAATTGCATATGCTATAAGAAAAGGTTCAATTCCCATTTTATAGAGTCTTGCAACTGCACTTGGTGCATCATTGGTGTGAAGTGTTGAAAAAGTTAAGTGCCCTGTGTTTGCAAGTTTAATTGCAACTTCAGCTGTTTCTTTATCTCTCATCTCACCCACCAAAACAATATCCGGGTCGTGACGCAAAATAGATCTTATCGCTTGTTCAAAATTCATTTTATAACCAATCTTTAACTGGCGTGCTCCTTCAATAACATACTCTACAGGATCTTCAACTGTCAAAACATTTACGCTGGGATCTATTACCTGATAAAGAGCCGCTACAAGCGTAGTACTTTTACCGCTTCCTGTTGGTCCAGTCAGAATAACCATTCCCTGCGGCTGGTTGATAGCTTTTAGGAACACCTCTTTTGAATAACCGGCAAGTCCAAGTTTATCAAGATCTCTTATAACTTTTCTATCGTCCAGAATTCTTATTACAACGCTTTCGAATTTATTTTTAAGTTCTGTTCCAACCATAGGTAAAACAGAAACTCTGAATCGAATAATGATGCCGTCTATTTCTCTCTGAATAAAACCATCCTGTGCTCTTTCTCTTTCAAATCTATCCATTCCTTTTGAACGATCTTTAACAACCGCAACTACAGCTTCCGGAAGTGTGTTTTCCTGCACGTGCCATATTTGAAGCGATCCATCAATACGAAAATTTATTTCCGTTTTATTGCCAGACCTTGGAATAAAGTGAATATCGCTTGCTCCTTTTCTGACTCCTTCAAGCAAAGCACCTTCAACAAGATTTATTAATGCACTTTTGTTTATTTCCGCATCAAGTTCATCTTCATCGAGAGATGCGTCCTGTCTTTCTATTTCAAGTTCAGGAGATACGTCTTCCATTGCTTTCAAAAATGCATTTTCAGGAGGAAGAACTATTTGGATTAGTTTTTCAAAATCCTTCTTCTTTATAAAGATTACTTCATACTTTTTTGCCTGTAAGCCAAAAGCAACTTTAGGAATATTTCTATCGGTTGGATCTATTGCCGCTAAAATTAATTTATCCTTTGATCTTTCATCAAACATAAATGGAATAATTTTATGCTCAACCATCTCACTTTTAAGCTGGTCGCTAGCGTCATTAATCATTTGCTTGATAGAATCAATGCGGCGCTGCGGAATTTCATCAGGATTAATTTCAAGTTCCCTGAAGGCATAAAGGATTGCTACTTCCCTGAATATTGTATCATGATCGTAATCAAAATCCTGCACTAATATTTGCGCAAGGTTTCTTTTAATCTTGCTTTTGTCATTTGCTTTTGCGTTAAGTGCTTTTTCTAAAACCACACTATCGATTATTCCTTTCTTAAAAAGTAAATAACCGATCTTATCCGTCATTTCCAGGTTTGTTTCGATCATGTGATTGTTCTTTCTATATGAATTTCATTACTTACTGTACCAGGCGTTTTGGGTCTTATGGTTGCAGTTTCTGCCGAAACGAGCGTTAAAAGAATCATAACAACCATAATTATCATTGCAATAAATACCTGTATTAATTCAATTATATTCTTTAGTCTGTAAACTGTTTCTGCTTCATAATAATTTGCAATTTGCAAAGAAGTGTTTTTTATTGTTCCGGTTTCCTCTCCTGAATGAAGTCGTGAAAGAGCAGTGTCTGTAAATACCCCTGTTATTTCAAAAGCTTCAGTAATTCCCACTCCTTTTTTAATCATCAAAGGTATGGCCACATTTTTTATTCTGTCTTCAAAATACTTATTACCAGTTGCTTCAGCAGCTATTCTTATTGGTTCAATACTTTCAGCGGATCCACTGTATAATGTATAAAAAACGCGGCAATAAACTTCTATAAAAGTCTTATGAATCAGCGAACCTATAACCGGAATTTTAAGAATGTATTTATCAAAAACATAGGCTCCTTTCTTCGTTTTCAAAGTATCGCCATAAAACTATAGGGGGAACTATCATCAAGAATGAAACTATTAAACTATACTTTATTAGAAAATCACTCATTTTTAATGTAAAGGCAGTCATAGGTGGAAGTGGAACACCAAACTTAACAAATAGTTTTGCTGTTTCTGGAAATATATAGCCCACATAAAACAAAACTGCGAGAAAGAGTACAAAAAGAGTTACAGCTGGCGTTATCAAAGCGCTTCTCAAACTTTTTTTGAACTCCATTCTTCTCTCAAGAAATTTTGCTGTTGCTTTATATATTTCAGCCATGTTACCGCTTTTTGAAGCAAGACCCAGCATATACGCTGTAAATTTTCCAAAGACGGGTTGATATTTTAAAAATGTTGCTTCGCTATCAGCACCTTTCTTCAATTCATTATTAATTTCTTTTAAGGTTTCCTTTAAAGTTTTATTAGCTGTGTCCCCGATTAATAAAGTTAATATTTCACTATATGGAAGTTTCTGTTCAAGCAGTTCAGCGCTGATTTTTACAAAGGAAACTATTTCTGTTTGCGGGGGATTTAATTGAAAGTCAAGAAGTTTTTTATTTACTGATACTATAGTATAGCCAAGTTTTGAAAGAGCATCTTCAACTTCTTTTTTGTTGAAAGCTTTTTGCTCTCCTCTTACCGGCTTTTCACTTCCCCTTCTGACTTTGTAAAGATAAGTAGACTTAGCTTCGATTGTATTAATCTTTAATTGATTTCTTTCAGCTAAGCGGACAATTTTTTGTTTACCTGTTCTGACTGAAGGAGCAGTTAACGAACCACTTATGGTCTGTCCATTTACCTTGTCAGCGGAAAATCTCAATTCAACCATTATGCACCTTAAAATTGAAAGGGGCTGATAAAATATACGAATTTTATCAGCCTTTCAAAAAAGTAATTAGTTTACGATCTTTTATTTTCTTTTAATTGTTTACAACTATAGAAATCGCCGTTGGCGTTACCGTTGCAGTTGCCTTTACCTTGGTACTCCTATCATTCCCAATTTCTGTTCCCAATCCTGTTATCGTCACAGTTTGAGCAGCTACAGATATTGTGTATGTACCATTAGCTGTTGTATCCATTTTAGTTGGTATTGTCCAGCCTGTGAATGTATTAGCACCGCCGCCCATTGAAGCTGGTTTCTTATAAAACTGCTGAGCCATTGCACCAAGATTATTCAGATCTGATGTTACGGCATCTCTGTTTGAAGAGATTGCGTTAGCATTAAATAAGTTGATACCGACTACGACTGCGATACCGACTACAATTACGCCAAGAACGATGAGGAGGAGTTGTTGTTGTCCCATATTGTGTTCCTTATTGTTTGTTTAGAAAAATAACTTAGTTAGACAATTAATTAATTCTAAGTTGTTTTTTAATAATTTAATTATTTACAACTATGGTAATTGCAGTGGGCGTTACTGTTGCAGTTGCTTTTACCTTAGTACTCTTATCATTTCCTATTTCTGTTCCGGTTCCTGTTATTGTAACACTCTGAGCTGATACGGTTTTAGTGTATGTACCATTAGCGGTTGTATCCATTTTAGTTGGTATTGTCCAGCCTGTGAATGTATTAGCACCGCCGCCCATTGAAGCTGGTTTCTTATAAAACTGCTGAGCCATTGCACCAAGATTATTCAGATCTGATGTTACGGCATCTCTGTTTGAAGAGATTGCGTTAGCATTAAATAAGTTGATACCGACTACGACTGCGATACCGACTACAATTACGCCAAGTACGATAAGTAGTAGTTGCTGTTGACCCATAATGTGTTCCCTTTTGTTTAATGAGAAATTAAAATAATAGCAGAGTTCTAATTAATAACACTTGAATTGAACCCGTCTGCTAATACGGTAATTTTAACCTTTACAGAATCTGTATTGGTAGTTACTTCATTGCCGGTTGCGATTATAACAACGCTATCAGTAAAAGCTGTCGAAGTAAAACTACCCGTGGCGGTTGTGGTCATATCACCGGGTATTGTCCAGCCAATAAAGGATCTGCCTCCGCCACCCAGGCTTGTGGGTTTTTTATAGTAGCCCATTGCTAAAGTTGCTAAACTAGATCCTTCATTAGTTAACAAATTTCGTTTTTGATCTATGGAATTAGCTCTAAAAAGGCCTATTCCAACTGTAATTGCAATGCCAATTATAATTATGCCTAACACTATCAATAAAAGCTGTTGCTGTCCCACTTATTAATTCAGCCTATTTTTTGTGAATCATATAAGTAAATATTATGCCAAATTTTAATCCCCATAAATATAATAAAATAAGAGGCATTACCTAATGTTTGTTAGAGCACGTAAATATTACGTGTAAATATTACCTTGCTGGTAATTATTACCTCCCATTGTTACATCAATCGGTAATTTTTTCGGAAATTTTTACATATATCAACTGGTATCACATTAATACATTAAATTTTTAACACTAACGCCACTTTTAATGAATTTATAGTTAGTAAAACCTTAGCACGAAATTTGTTACAGCGATTGATATATTAACAAACAAATAATTGATAGGAATATGAACACAGGGCAGATGTTACTAACTATTGGGGCGATGATATTATTATCAACTCTGATATTAAGAGTAAATAATAATTTCGCGACAAATACAAATACAGTTTATGATTCCAAATTTGTTATCCTGGCTACTTCGGTTGGCGCCTCTGTAATAGAGGAGGCTATGGGAAAAGCATTTGATGAAAGTTCTGTAAATGCACCCATAAGCAATTTAGCAAGTTTAACTGCACCAAATAGTCTTGGTGCGGAAAGCGGGGAAGTTTACCCCAACTTTGATGACATCGATGATTATAACGGATACACTAAAGTTGATTCCACAATGCCATCAGCAGTTTTTGATATTAAATGCTCAGTGGTATATGTTAATCCAAATACACCGGATGTTACTTCCGGAAGCGCAACCTGGACAAAAAAAATTTCCGTAATAGTATATGCTGATAAAAATAGTACCAGTTTAATGCAAGATACAGTTAGGCTTTCTTCACTTTTCAGCTATTGGGTATTTAACTAAAGAGAATATAAAATGGGTTTTAGTACAATATTAGATATAATGGGCTCAATACTTATTGGCGGTTTGATCATGTTGATCTTATTTCGGTTAAATGCTTCTGCCACGTCTAATCTTTATAACAATACTTCCGAAGCAAATGTTCAGTCAGCTATGATTTCAGTCGGAGCCGTTTTGGAAAATGATTTTAGAAAGATAGGTTATTGTAAAGACTGGACTCAAATACCCGACCCGACAAAATCTATTATATCTGCAGATACATCCTCAATTAAATTTTTAACTGACGTTAACAACGATGGTGTTGTTGACACACTTTCTTATTATGTAGGCCCTACCAGCGAACTCTTAAATACACCAAACCCAAGAGACCGGTTATTATACAGGGTTGTAAATCACGATGTACCTAAAAGTTCAAATGTTGGCGTAACGAAATTTTATTTAACATATTTTGATAGTTTTGGTAATGTACTGGCTACACCCGTTGCTATTCCAGGCCAGATTCAAAAAATGCAAATAGACTTGCAGGTTGAAAATCCTGAACCTATTGATTCAACTTACGTTGTTGCCTTCTGGAGACAATTAAGGCTAACGGCAAGAAATTTACAAAACAGATAAGAGGAAATTAACATGGGAGGAAAAGCTATATTATTTTTGGTTATCGGATTCTCTGCAATTTATCTTATTATGGAATCTAATATTGCTACCGCTTCTACACGCGCAGTAGATAATATGACTGTGTATTATACTAATATGAATGTACATAATATCGCAGTCAGCGGAGCTAATGTTGCAGCTAACCAGATTTTTCTGGATCCAACCTGGACAACCGGGTATGACGATGTTCCTTATTCAGGTGGTTCGTATACAGTAAGTGTGGATGTAATTAATGCATTTCAAAATGTTCGAAGAATAACTTCTATAGGAACCTTTAATGGATACAGCGATACAGTCCAGGTTACTCTTCAACCAAGCAGTTTTTCAAAATTTGCATATTACTCTGTTAATGAAGGTGGCAGCATTTATTGGATTACGGGCGACAGCGTTTGGGGCCCGTTCCATACTCAGGATCTATTAAGAATAAGCGGGAACCCCGTTTTTAACGGTAAGGCCACTACAAAAAATGGTATGACACAAACTTTCGGTTCAAATCCAGAGTTCAATGGTGGATATCAAAGCGGCGTTGATATGCCGATCCCCGGAAACGGTGTTTCAAATTTGCAAAATATGGCTGATAATGGTGGTGTTGATATCTCCGGTCATGACACAGTTTACATGGCATTTGCAGGCGACAGCATAAAATATAAATATTCATATGGAAGTAATTATACCTCAGTTTTGGGTTCAGCATTTGCTCCAAACGGGGCAATCTTTGCTACAGGAGCTACATTGAGAATACAAGGAACTGTAAAGGGACAATATTCTGTTGGCGCTTCTCAAATTACTACCACTACTACTCATACAAACAGGCGGGGCAGAACAACAACGACGACGACTACAACGGGTGGCAACATCTATCTTGATGGCGATGTGGTGTACGATACCAACCCTGTTTCAGATCCTAACTCGACGGATCTTTTGGGTATTGTTGCTCAAAATAATGTTTTAATTACGGATAATCTCGCCAATAAAAGCAATATAAATATTGATGCAGCTATTTATGCAGAAACCGGGGGATTTGGAGCAGAAAATTACGCAACAAGACCTGTTTCAGGAACGATAAATTTAACCGGGGGAATAACACAAAACACAAGACAAGCAGTTGGAACTTTTGGCGGCTGGGGTATTGTTTCAGGATTTTCTAAACGTTACCATTACGATAATCGCCTTATGGTTGCTTCTCCACCGGGATATCCGAATACAGGAATGTTTGAGATTGTCTCGTGGTATGAATAATTAGAATTGTTTTTAAGAAAAAAAATTAAATAACAAGAGTCAACAATTTAGCAGGATAGGAATAATTAGCCAGAATACTGGAATCAAAATTTATGATTAACATAATAAATATTTGCAAAACTAATTTTAGTTTAACTGATAAGCTAAAATTTCACCATTTTATTCTATAAGAAGGCTTAATATGTCTTGTTTATTCGCCATAGCCTCATTCATAGTATCTTTGGATATTTACCTGCCAATTTTCTCGATTCAAAAAACCATTTCTATTAAATCACAGCAAAGTTGGAACACAGCTTCAAGAGGTTCCAGAACATCTTTAAATTTAACTTAACTATAAAAAGCCTGTAATACAGGTAAAAGGAAACTAAAATGGGTGGAAAAGCAATTTTATTTTTGGTTTTAGGTTTCAGTACAATTTTTCTAATTATGGAAAAAAATATTGGAACTGCTTCATCCCGAGCTGTTGACAATATGGCCAGCTATTATACAAATATGAACGTTCATAATATCGCTGTGAGTGGAGCAAATGTCGCGGCAAATCAAATATTTCTGGATCCTACCTGGACGACTGGATATAACAATGTTTCCTATTCAGGTGGAACATATAATGTTACTGTAAATGTTATAAATGCATTTACAAATACAAGACAAATAACTTCAATAGGTACATATCAAGGATATGTCGATACTGTGCAGGTTACTCTTCAGCCAAGCAGCTTTTCAAAATTTGCATACTACTCTGTTAACGAAGGTGGCAGTATTTATTGGATAACGGGAGACAGCGTTTGGGGCCCGTTCCACACACAGGACATTCTAAGAATAAGCGGTAACCCCGTTTTTAACGGTAAAGCCACGACAAAAAACGGAATGACGCAAACCGTTGGATCAAACCCCAAGTTTAATGGTGGATATCAAAGTGGGGTTGATATGCCGATCCCGGGAAACGGAGTATCAAGCCTAAAAACAATGGCGGATAATGGTGGAGCAGATTTATCCGGTCACGACACAGTATATGTTGCTTTTGCTGGAGACAGCATAAAATATAAATATTCATACGGCAGTAATTATACAAGTGTTTTAGCAAAAACTTTTGCCCCTAATGGAGCAATCATTGCAACTGGGCGCTACTTTAAGAATACAGGGAACAGTGTCTGGACAATATTCAATAGGTGCTTCGCAGGTTACAACAACAACCCCTATTTACAATAAGAAGGGACAACAGATCGGCACGACAACAACAAATACGGGCGGAGATATCTATCTTGATGGCGATGTATTATATAAAACGGATCCCGTTGCTCATCCAACCTCAACCGATCTTTTGGGAATAGTCGCACAAAATAATGTTTGGATTACAGATAATACAGCAAACAGAAGCAATATAAATATAGACGCTGCGATATATGCAGAAACCGGGGGGTTTGGCGCAGAAAATTACGCAACAAGACCTGTTTCGGGAAATATAAATTTAGTAGGCGGAATTACGCAAAATACCAGACAAGCAGTCGGTACTTTTAGCGGATCAACTATAGCTTCTGGATTTTCTAAACGATATCATTACGATAACAGGCTTATGGTTGCTTCTCCTCCCGGATATCCAAATACTGGTCAGTTTGAGATAGTTTCGTGGTACGAATAATAATTTAATTGTTGAATATTATTGTAAATTTTGAGCCCTTGTCTTTCTCGCTTTCTACTTTAATAGTAGCTTCGTTGATCTCTGCATATTTATTGACAAGGGCCAGCCCTAAACCATTTCCTTCAAACTCCCTCTTATGCCCCATATCTTCCTGTGAAAAAGGATTAAACAATTTATCCATATAATCTTTTGACATCCCAATACCTGTATCTTTTATCTCGACGAAAATTTTATCGGTTTTAAATACAACGACATCAACCTGTCCTTTCCTGGTATATTTTATTGCATTCGAAATTACGTTCTGAAAAATCTGCTGGACGGTATATAAGTCTGCTTTAATTTCTGCGTTGTCAACGTGAGTTTCAAAATTCAACCCAATCTTTTTCTCACAGCACAACGGCATAAATTCGTGAACCATACTTTTAAGCAAATCATTAATTCGAATTTTTTCAAACTCAGGTTCATATTTTCCGGTTTGAATTGCTGACATATTTAGTATCAAATCTATTGTCCGCAATAATCTTTTACCGGCGCTTTTAACGGAATCAACCACCTGCTGCGATGTTTCATCAAGATGTTCCCGCACCTCTTCGTCCAAAATTGAAGATGCTGCAATAATAACATTTAAGGGAGTTCTTATCTCATGAGACATTTGCGCAAGAAATGCGCTTTTCATCTTATCTGATTCTTCAGCTCTGTTTTTCGCTACGATTAATTCCTTCTGCATTTTATTCTGTTCAGTAACATCAATTACCTGCTCTATGAACAACGCGGGATTTCTTTTTTCATCTCTGTATAATGTTGTTCGAATAATAGTTTCTATAATATTCCCGTTCTTTGTCACCATTTTCTTTTCAAATGTTTTGTTATCTATCTCATTATTTAAAAATTCTGTATAAATTTGTTCATCCTTCTCTTTGTCATCATAGTAAGTAAGATTAACTGTCGTCATATTTAGCAAGTCCCTGGTGTCATATCCCAGCGTGTTTTCAAAAGCTTTATTGACCCTCAATATTTTCCTTGAAGGAGTTGTGATTACCATTCCTATAGGAGCAATATTGAATAAAAGACGAAATTGTTCTTCGCTTTTTCTTAGTGAATCTTCTGCGTGTCTCCTTTGATTAATTTCTAAATTTAATTCTCCAAGCTTATCTTTAAAAGTTGTTTTAAGCTGGTTATTAAGATGTATTACCTGGGCACTTGACTCTTCAAGTCTTTCAGCGAGGTTGTTAAATAGCTTTGCAATAATAGAAAATTCATCGTTTCTTTTAATATTTATTCTTTGGGAGTAATCCCCTTCTGCAATTTTTTTGGCAGTTTCAAATATTGTATTAAATGGTCTTGTTATTAATAGACTGATTAGAAAAGTTAAAACAAAACCTAGCGCAAAAATTCCTAAACTTATAAATGCAATTTGTTTTTTTGCAACCTTTTCGGCATTAATAAATTCGCTTCTGTATAACCCAAATAAAACGCTGCCTATATATTTGTTTTTATAAATCACAGGCGTAACAACATTAGTCACTACGTCTTCTTCATAAATATATTCATTAACTTCTTTAGCGGGCAAGTATCCGAATTTCAATGCAGTTTCATAGTTCAAGGCTTTTTTTAATTTCCCTTTTGAATCATTCACAATAACATAGGCAATATTATTGCCCTGTAAAATTCGGGACAGATCGTCTTCATACCCCAGACTGTCGCCAGTAGCAAGGTATGTTTCTGAACAGCTTAGCAAATACTGCTTTACATTCTCCACCTGTTTTTTTTCAGCAGCTTTGTTAAGTTTTCTAAAATTCTGGTATGAATAATAATAATAGGCCCCCGAAATAATAGCGACCGGGATAATAATCAGAATAATAAGCTTATTTTTAAAGGGCTTCAGCCTAACTTTTGGCATAAGTTCTGGTTCTAAATCTTTAGGATGACTTATTATAGATAATTAAAAAATAATACACAAAATTTATTGTCTTATTTTTAAATGTAATTCTTTTAATTGTTCTTCACTAACCGGAGATGGTGAGTCATCCATTAACGAAACAGCGCTCGCTGTTTTCGGAAATGCTATTACTTCCCTTATTGAATTTTCCCCGGCAAATATCATAGCCATTCGGTCAATTCCGAATGCAATTCCCCCATGCGGAGGTGCGCCATATTTGAATGCATTCATTAAAAATCCGAATTTTTGTTCAGCCTCTTCATCAGAAATATCAAGAGACTTAAACATTTTTGCCTGAAGATCAGCATTGTGAATTCTTATGCTTCCTCCGGCAATTTCACTGCCATTTAAAACAAGATCATAAGCACGTGCCTTAACTTTGCCCGGATCACTTTCCATCAATGGAACATCTTCCATTCTTGGTGATGTGAACGGATGATGCATTGCGTAAAATCTTTTTGATTCTTCGTCCCATTCGAAAAGGGGAAAATCAGTTACCCATAATAGTTTTGGTTCAGCGTCTTTTTTGAGCAGGTTTAACCGCTTGCCCATCTCCAGCCTCAGATTACCCATAATAGAAAGCGCTTTTAATTTCGGCCCGGTAATAATAAAAATTAAATCGCCTGCTTTGGCATTTAATTTATTAATAAGATTTTTCTTTTCATCATTGCTAAAAAATTTAGCAACAGGTGCTTCAAGATCTACGCCTGTGGCGGATTCTTTTACGCGCATCCAAATAAGTCCGCCTGCCCCCCACTTTTTAACCGTGTCTGTTAAAACATCTAGTTGGTTCCTGGTATATTCACCGCATTTCGGCGCAACAAGGCCCGTAACAATTCCGTTATTATCCACCTGATCTTTAAAAACTTTAAATCCGGAATTTTTAAAAATCTCATTAAGTGTAACCATTTCAAGTTCAAACCGGGTGTCGGGTTTATCGCTTCCATATTTTTCCATCGCTTCATCAAATCTAAAGCGGGGAAGCGGAAGCATTAAATTTTTATTCCATATTTCTTTATACAAAATCTTCATCAAGCCTTCCATCACAGAAAAAATATCTTCCTGGTCAACAAAAGACATTTCAACATCTATTTGAGTAAACTCAGGTTGCCTGTCGGCGCGAAGGTCTTCATCCCTGAAACATTTTACTATCTGGAAATACCTGTCAAAGCCCGAAACCATTAATAATTGTTTATATTGTTGCGGCGACTGGGGCAAAGCATAAAATTTACCCTTGTGGATTCTGCTGGGAACAAGATAATCGCGTGCACCTTCCGGGGTGCTTTTCATTAGTACGGGGGTTTCTATTTCAATAAAGTTATTTGCATCAAAATATTTTCTGGCGGACTGGCACATTCTGTGGCGCAAGATAAGATTTCTTTGAACTTTAGGGCGTCGAAGATCCAGATATCGATATTTGAGCCTGAGATCCTCGCTTGTGTCAACATCATCTTTTATTTGAAATGGCGGAGTCAATGCTTCGTTCAAGATAGCGAGATTATTCACCATTACATCAACGGTTCCAGTAAGTAGTTCAGAATTATCGGTATCTGCCGGTCTCTTTCTGACTTTCCCTTCAACAGAAATAACAAATTCGTTTCTTAGAACACCGGCCTGCTCGTGAGCGGTTTTATTAATTGTTGGTTCAAAAACAACCTGCGTTATTCCATATCTGTCTCTCAAATCTATAAATATTACTCCACCGAGGTCCCGCCTTCTATCGACCCAGCCGTTTAATATTACCGTGTCGCCTATGTTTGATTCGCGTAGCTCCCCGCAGGTGTGTGTCCTATGCTTAAAACTCATCTCTGTGATTTAACTCCTTTGTCAAATTAAGTGAGTAAAAATACACAAAAAATGTTTAATAGTGAGAGTATAACTTCATAATATCTGTTATTTGAATAACTTTCGTTGCTGAATTAAGCAGAAGAGTAATATTATTGGTAGTTTTTTCCATTAAATTTACATGAGTTTTCTTTTATTATTTGCGGAACATTATATGAACCCTGTAGAGCTCATTAGAAAAAAAAGAAATGGAAATGTCCTCACAAAAGAGGAGATTAATTTTTTAATTAACGGTTACACCAAAAATAAAATTCCTGATTATCAATTCTCCGCCTTACTGATGGCAATTTTCCTAAGGGGTATGACTAAAGAAGAAACCGCGGTATTAACAGAAGCAATGCTCTACAGCGGAAAGGTAATAAATCTCGATAAAATAAAGGGCGCCAAAATAGATAAACACTCGACAGGCGGAGTTGGCGATAAAACATCATTAATTCTGGCGCCGATAGTCGCAGCGGCTGGTATAAATGTGCCTATGATATCGGGGCGCGGCCTCGGTCACACAGGCGGTACACTTGACAAACTTGAATCTATTCCCGGGTTCAGGACTAATCTTTCTCTAACGGAATATAAAAACGTTATTAAGAAATGTAGCGCTGTCTTGATTGGCCAGACAAAGGACATTGCTCCGGCTGATAAACTTATCTATTCTCTTCGGGATGTTACTGCAACCGTTGAATCTATCCCACTAATCACCGCAAGCATAATGAGCAAAAAGCTGGCTGAAGGTATTGACGGACTCGTGCTTGATGTTAAAACCGGAAGCGGAGCTTTTATGCGCGAAACTTCCGATGCAATTGAACTTGCCAATTCATTAATAAATACTGCAAAGGCTTTTAACAAAAAGGTAATTGGTTTTATCACAGATATGAACCAGCCTCTCGGCAATTATATCGGTAACTGGCTTGAAGTTTATGAATCTATTAAAGTGCTGCAGGGAGAAAGATCTGGCGACTTGCTTGATCTCAGCGTTAATTTATCAGGAGCAATGATTTACCTCGGGGGAAAGGCTTCTTCCATAGAAGAAGGGGTCGAATTTTCACGATCATTAATAAATAACGGAATGGGCTTCCAAAAATTTTATGAAATGGTAAAAGCACAAAACGGGAAAGTGAGTTTACTTGAAAATCCTGATAAATATCCTGAATCAAAAGTTGTTCAAAAACTTTATTCAAAAACATCCGGATATATTAAAGGAATAAATACTTTCGGGATTGGAATGGCCGCTCTAGAGCTAGGAGCCGGACGAATGAAAAAAGAGGATAAAATAGAGCCAAAAGCCGGAATAATATTCTATCCAAAGATCGGCGATCTCGTAAAGAAGGGAGATTTAATTGCTGAAGTGCATGGTGAATCGCCAAAAAAAGTTGAAGTTGTGTCACAGAATCTTTATAATAATATAATATATAACGATACTAAAGTATCAAAACAAAAACTCATAAAAGAAATAATCTTATAGGGGGTTATTATGGCAAACAAAAAAGAAATAATCGAAAACCTGGTAAAAAGCTACTGGATGGAAATAGAAACTGTAATGAATTACATTGCTAATTCTGTTAACCTGGACGGTGTAAGAGCTGAAGAAATAAAGAAATCTTTGGCTGTAGACGTTACTGAAGAATTAGGCCATGCTCAGTCACTTGCAAAAAGAATAAAAGAAGTTGGTGGTACAATTCCCGGCTCTATGGAATTTAAAGCAAGCCAGAAAAAACTCCAACTTTTGAAGGACTCAACAGATGTAGTTTCAGTTATCGAAGGAGTTATTGATGCAGAAAACGGTGCAATAGAACAATACAACAAATTAATAAAACTCTGTGATGGCATTGATTATGTAACTCAGGATCTATGCATAAATCTTCTTGGAATGGAGGAATCTCACCGTATTGAATTTGTCGGATTTCTGAAAGAGTACAAGAAATAGGATTTTTCATTTCATTTTTAGAGATGTGGTATAAAATAAACTATATTAAGATTTTATACCCATCTCTTCATTTCATTCGATTTTATTCCTAAATAGCTCAAAAATCGATAGCTTTTGACCTATCGGTCAAATTTAATTGTGATTATTATGCCTTTTTACTAATTTTGTACTGATAAGTCAATATAGGTTTTGTTATGATTAATTTTATCGATTTCCTTAACTGGGTTCTCCCAATTTTTTATATAGTTACCTTCGCAATTTATTCTTACGACTTTATGACAGGAAAGCGGGAGCTTCATAATTCAAAAAGGCTGTTCCTGTTTATAACGCTCCTTTGCCATGCAATTTATCTTATAACAAGAACCATTTATTTCGGTCATCCGCCGATTACAAATGTATTTGAAATATTTACTGTGCTGGCTTTTGCGGTAAGCTTTTCTTATTTCATATTGGAGCTCGTCACCGATATAAGAGGAACCGGTCCATTTATAATTATAATTTCAATTTTATTTCAGATTATTTCTTCAATTGAAATCGAGCATATTGTTGCCGTAAAAGATGTGTTGAAAAGCAATCTGCTTGGAGTTCACGTTTTCAGCGCGCTGGTTGGTTATTCCGGTATAACAATTTCTGCTGTTTACGGTTTCCTTTATTTAATGCTTTACAAAGAAATAAAATTAAATCAGTTTGGATTAATTTTTAATCGGCTGCCTAATCTAGAAATTCTTGAAAGATTAAGTTTCTCATCTGCTGTGATTGGCTTTGTACTTCTTTCCTTCGCAATTGTTATTGGTGTTATCTGGTTGCCGAAAGCTTTTCCAAATTTTTCATATGCTGATCCAAAATTAATAGGAACATCTATCGTCTGGATACTTTACGGCATAGGAATTACCAGCAAACTGCTTGGAAAATGGCGGGGAAAGAAAGTGGTTATCTTTTCAATTGTTGGCTTTGTGATTGCAATACTCTCAACAATGCTGAGCAATTTTTTGTCATTAAGTTTTCATTCTTTTTATTGATCGGATATGAATTTATTAGCTGTTTCCATAAACCACCGCACCGCTCCTGTTGAATTAAGAGAAGCGCTTTATCTTGGAAATGAGGATATTAAAAATCTGATCAGTGCGGCAAAAGAGCATCTACTTACCGAAGGTTTTGTCCTTTGTACCTGCAACAGAACCGAAGTCTATGGCATTCCTGTTGATAAAAACATCAGCTATTTTGATGTGCAAAATTTTATTGTTGAAAAAAAATCCACCTATAACATTAATCCAGAACATTTTCAGAGCTTCCTTTCGCGTGAAGCCGTAAAACATTTATTTAATGTGATTACCGGTATCGATTCCCTTTTAATAGGCGACAACCAGGTTTTTAAACAGGTTAAAGATTCGTTTCAATTATCAGAAGAAATGTCGTTTGCCGGATTTCTGATGAAACGCATTTTTGATTTCGCGTTGATTGCGGGTAAACGCGCATTAACAGAAACTGAAATTAGCGAGGGCGCTGTAACCGTAAGCTACGCCGCAGTGCAATTAATTGAAAAAATATTCTCCTCACTCGGCAAAAAATCAGCGCTTGTTATAGGAGCTGGAGAATCCGGGGAAATAGCTGCAAAGCACCTTCAAGACAGGGGAATCGGTTCTCTCGCAATTACAAACAGAACAATTGAAAAAGCAGAAAAACTTGCTCAATCCTTAAATTCAAAAATAATTCCATTTGCAAATTTTAAGGAACATCTGCACGAATATGATATTGTAATCAGCGCAACAAGTTCTCCGGAAATTAATTCTTACAAAGACTGATATTAAATCAGCGATGAAACGGAGAAGCAATGAATCCCTGGTATTAGTGGATATTGCAGTGCCAAGAGATATTGACCCGGAATCAAAAAATCTGGATTATGTTTTTTATCATGATATTGATTCATTAAGTATAATCGTTGAACAGAATCTTTCGAAAAGAAAAGCAGAGATTCCGAAAGTAGAAAAAATAATAGAAGAAGAACTCGACAATCTATTTAACTGGTATAATTCGCTGCAAGCGGCTCCAACCATAAAAAATCTTAGGGACCATTTCGAAGCTATTAGATTAGAAGAAATTGAAAAGAATAAAAACAAATTCTCTTCAGAAGACCAGGAAAAGTTAGAAATAGTTACAAAAAGAATTATAAACAAAATACTTCATCAACCAACAATCGAATTAAGAAAATCTGCTGAATCGGGAGAAAATACAACCGAATCAGCTACACGCATTGGTATATTACGCGAACTTTTCGGAATTGATAATCACAAACAGGGCGAAGAAAAGAAAAAATAATGGCAAAGAAAAAAATCATAATTGGATCACGTGGCAGTGAACTTGCGCTCTGGCAGTCAAATTTCATAAAAAAAGAAATTGAAAAAAGAAACAAGAACATTTTAGTTGAAATTAAAATTATAAAAACCAAGGGTGATAAAATTCTTGATGTGGCTCTTTCAAAAATTGGCGACAAAAGCTTATTTACAAAAGAGCTCGAAAATGAATTACTTGCAAAAAGAGTTGATCTCGCCGTTCATAGCCTGAAAGATCTTCAAACAGAAATTCCAAAAGGATTAAAATTATCGGCCGTCACTAAGCGCCATCCAGTTGAGGATGTTTTGATTGCGAGAAAAAGGGGAATAACAATTAATAAACTTCCTGAAAATGCGGTCGTTGGAACCGGATCCCTTAGAAGAAGATGCCAGCTTTTGCATTTGCGTCCGGATATAATCACTGAAGAACTCAGAGGTAATGTACCATCCAGAATTGAAAAATTTAAGAAATCAACCTGGGATGCAATAATACTTGCACGCGCCGGGGTTGAAAGGTTAAATCTAAAAAAGAATATTTCTTCTTATATAAAGAGAGATGTTTTTCTTCCGGCTGTGGGGCAGGGTGCGCTGGGTATAGAAATCCACAAGGATAACAAATTTGTAAATGACATACTTAAATCAATTCACCACGAAAACACATATATAGCGGTGCTAGCAGAAAGATCTCTGTTAAGAACTCTTGAGGGCGGATGCCAGGTTCCAATCGGCGCTTTTGCAGAAGTAAAGCCATCCGGACTTTATCTTGACGCAATTGTCGGTAATCTCGACGGAACAATAACTTTTCGTAAAAAAATGCGCGGAAGTAAAATGGAGCCCGAAAAACTGGGTAAACAACTAGCGCGTGATTTAATGAAGGCCGGAGCTAAGGATATATTAGACGAAATTTATAAAAACGTTAGACTTAAATAAGTATTTAATATGAATCAACCATCAAAAAAAGAAAGCAACAAATTATTAAAACGTAAAAGAATTATTGAATCTGCTTCGAAACTTTTTTCACAAATGAGCTATCACGAAGTAATGATGGAAGATGTAGCAAAGTATGCCGAAATCGCAAAGGGCACGGTTTATAATTATTTTGAAACGAAAGAAGACCTTTACTTTTCAATTATGAAACTGAGGATGGAAAATTTGGTTCAGTCTTTAAAAAATAAAATTCAATATGAAATGAGCAGTATTGATTCGCTTCACTCGTTCATAATCCATCTTTATATGTTCATGATGAAATATCAGAGCTTCTTCCTGATGTATCAAAAAGAAAACCTTAAAGGCGATCACGTTCTGTGTAATGAATTGTCAAGGCTCGAAAATGAATTAAAATCTCTTTTGCTTGATATAATAAAATCTGGGCAGTCTGAAAAACTATTCAGAGATGTTGAAGAGAGTTTCGTTGTTGATATGATTCTTGGAAGCATTTATGGCGCCATTTACAGAGGTATTGAAAACAGCTATTCTGAATCCCAAATGATTAATGATCGTGAAATGATCTATGATTTTGTACTACATGGATTATTCACAAGTTTTGATAAAGACAATGTATTACCACTTAAGGGTAGGACAATTGTAATTACAAGAACAATCGAGCAATCAAGAGAATCGGCGGAAGCATTTATCCAGCTTGGCGCAAAAGTAATTATCTTCCCGACACTGGATATTGTTCCCCCTAGCAGCTGGAAAGAATTTGACAACATTGTTCAAAAAGAAAAGAAAATTGATTTTATAATTTTTACCTCGGCTCACTCTGTAAAAATGTTTATAAGCAGATGTAATGAACTGAATATAAATTTCAATTTTGAAAAAATTAAAATAGTTGCGGTTGGAAACAAAACCGCATCGGTTTGTGAAAAACAAGGTTTGCCTGTCAACATTATTCCCAAAAAATTCAGCGGCGAAGGTGTAATAAATGAGTTATCAAAATTTAATCTAAAAGATAAAGTAATATTTATTCCTCAGTCGGAAATAGGAAGAGAGGAATTACCGGAAGAACTAGAGGCGCGTGGTGCAGTATTAAAAGTAGCGCCGGTTTATAATGTCGCTTTACCCGAAATCGATACGATAAAGGACAGAATAGACGAATTAAAAAATGTTCATCCTGATTTATTTATTTTTACCAGTCCATCAACGTTTAAGAACTACCTGCAGATACTTGATATTACTAATCCATATAAATATTTCCAGGGCTATGATATTGCCGCAATAGGTCCAACGACAAGAGCGGCGATTGAAAACCGAAATGTGCGGGTAACAATTATGCCGGATGAGTATACAATAAACGGACTTGTAAAAGCGGCTTTAGAATATTATAAAAAATGAACTTAAGTAGAGACGCATAGTGATGCGTCTCTACAATTATGGAGATTAATTTGAACAAATTACAGAACGATTTATTCCTGAGAGCATGTAAAAAGCAGCCGGTTGAAAGAACCCCGGTCTGGATGATGAGACAGGCTGGAAGATATTTGCCCCAATATAGAGTAGTGAGGGAAAAAGCAGATTTTCTAACAATGTGTAAAACACCGGAACTTGCTGCTGAAGTTACCATCCAACCAGTGGATTTAATCGGTGTTGATGCGGCAATTCTTTTTTCCGATATTCTTGTTATACCTGAAGCAATGGGAATGCGCCTTGAAATGCACGAAGGCAGGGGACCTGTTTTCCCTCGACCGATTAGAAATGAAGCTGATGCAAAAGAATTAAAAATAATAGACCCTGCTAAAGATTTAAAATATGTGCTTGACGCAGTTTCGCTTACGAAAAAAGAATTAAGAGATCGTGTACCGCTTATAGGTTTTAGCGGCGCTCCATGGACGTTGCTTTGCTATATGGTAGAAGGAAAGGGATCAAAAAATTTTTCGTTAGTAAAAAAATTGATCTACAACAATCCCAAATTGGCTCATTCTATACTTGATAAATTGGCGGAAGCAATCTCAAAATATTTATCAGCAAAAATTGAGGCTGGTGTTGATGCCGTGCAGATTTTCGATACCTGGGGTGGAAATCTTTCACAAAATGATTTTGAAGAATTTTCTTTAAGATATATTGAAAAGATTATTACTAATATTAAAAGAAATGGACAGCCTGTGATTGTTTTTGCAAAAGGGGTTCATTATAAACTCGATAAGATTGCGGATGCTGGTGCTGATGTAATAGGAATGGATTGGACAATGGATCTCGGATGCATTAGAAAAGAAATCGGCGACCGTGTTGCATTACAGGGAAATATGGATCCAACTGTGCTCTATGCAAATAAGGAAAAAATTAAAAACGAGGTAAGAAGAATACTCTCTTCGTACGGAAAAGGAACGGGACACATTTTTAATCTCGGCCATGGTATTTTACCCGATGTAAAACCGAAGAATGCAAAGTTCTTTATAGAAACAGTCAAAGAAGAAAGCAAAGAATTTCATAAATAAATTTCCGCGTGATTAATAAACCGGAAGTCAGGAGTTAACGATGTTTAAATTTGATTTATCAAAATTTAAGAAATACGATAAGCCGGGACCAAGGTACACAAGTTACCCAACCGCACCTCAGTTTAAAGATACCTTCACTGCAGAAAACTTTCTCGACGAAATAATAAAAACGAATTATGGTGAAGGATTGCCCGATCTGTCGCTTTATTTTCACCTGCCATTCTGTGATACTCTCTGCTATTTCTGCGGTTGTAATATGATCATTACCCGTAACCGTGACAGAGTAAAAGAATATTTAAAGTATCTGAAGAAAGAAATTGATATCGTAAGAACCTACATACTGCCAGACAGACAGGTTTCTCAGCTACATTGGGGAGGAGGTACTCCCACACACTTAACTCCGGAAGAAATTAATGACCTGGCCTCATATATAAAAGCAAATTTTAATTTTAAGGATGATTCCGAAAATGGATGTGAAATAGACCCAAGAGAATTAAAGCGGGCACATCTTGAAGCACTTAGGAATAATGGCTTCAATAGGATAAGCATGGGTGTGCAGGATTTCGATGAAAAAGTTCAGAAAGCAGTAAACAGAATACAACCTGAAGACATTACAAGACAAACTGTTCAGTGGGTTCGCGAGCTCGGCTTTAGCAGCATTAATCTTGATCTGATGTACGGACTACCTTTTCAAACCATCAAGTCATTTGAAGAAACAGTGGAAAAAATAATTGACATATCCCCAGATCGTATTGCAGTTTTTAATTATGCGCATGTGCCCTGGATGAAAAAGCATATGGCACTTATCCATCCGGAAGATATTCCGGCCCCCGAAGTAAAACTCGACATATTAAAAATGACAATCGAAAAACTTACCTCCGCTGGATATGTTTTTATTGGGATGGATCATTTTGCAAAACCTGATGACGATCTTGCAATAGCAATGAATGAAAAAAAACTCTATCGAAATTTCCAGGGTTATAGCACACATTCCGGTGCAGACCTTTATGCAATGGGTGTAACGGCAATAAGCCAACTTAGAAATATTTATACACAAAACATTAAGACGGAAAAAGAATATTTCGACGCGTTAGATAAAGAAACCTTACCCGTTACAAAGGGATATTATTTAAACGAAGATGATCAAATTAGGCGCGATGTTATAATGAAACTAATGTGTAATTTTGAACTAAATATTCCTTCAATTGAAAAACAACATAAAATTAAATTCAACGATTATTTTGCCTGGGGTATTAATAACCTGAAAGAATTTGAGACGGACGATCTTGTTAAGATATCAAAAGATAATATTGCTGTCACTGGAATGGGGAAACTATTAATTCGTAACATAGCTATGAACTTCGACGGTTATATTGAAAGAAAAGAAGATACAGCAAAATACTCGAGAACAGTTTAATACTTTATGAATAAAAAAGTTGTCGTGCTTGGCGCAGGTATTTCTGGATTAACAATTTCGTATCTTTTAAATAAAGAAGGATACGATGTTACTGTACTGGAAAAAAAGAGTGAGCCAGGTGGCTCGATGGAAACGGAAAACGAGAATGGTTTTCTGTTTGATCGAGGTCCAAACAGTGGATTGGAAACACATCCATTAATAGCTCAAATAGTAAATGAGCTTGGATTGGACGAAGAATTGGTCTATGCTAATAAAGCAGCTAACAAAAGATACATTCTTCGAAACGAGCAATTACATGCGCTTCCTATGAGTCCACCGGGGTTAATTAAGTCAAAATTATTTTCAACAAAAGCAAAATTGCGTCTTTTGGGAGAACCTTTTGTTGGAAAATCGAAAGACGGCTATTATCAAAGCATTTCTGAATTTGTGAAAAGAAGACTGGGAAATGAATTTCTTGACTATGCCATAAATCCTTTTGTCGCTGGCGTTTATGCCGGCGACCCGGATGAATTGAGCGTTAAATCTGCTTTTCCAAAGCTTTATGAGCTGGAAGAGAAATATGGCGGATTAATAATCGGAACTATTAAAAGCATCAAAGAAAGAAAAAACCGTTCTGAAAAATCAAAACAATCCGCAAAAATGTTTTCATTTAAATCCGGAATGAACATATTTCCCAAGACTATTTCCTTGTCCCTTTCTGACAGGGTTTTGTTGAATGCCGAGGTTACCTCTATCGAAAGGATCGAAAACGGTTACAGGGTTAAGTTTACTCGAAATGAAAAAAGAGATTCTCTCGATTGTGATATTTTAATTTCAGCAATTCCTGCTTACGCTGCTGCGAACCTTGTAAAAGATTTTGACGTACAAACAGCTGAACATTTATTACAAATATATTATCCACCAGTTCTGGTAATTTATGTCGGATATGAAAAATCAACAATAAAAAGAGCCCTTGATGGCTTTGGCTTTTTAATCCCCTCGAAAGAAAACAAATCTTTTCTTGGCGCTATATGGAGCTCAGCATTATTTCCCGAAAGATGCGATGAACAAATGGCTTCATTTACACTCTTTGTCGGCGGATCAAGAAATCCTGAAATTGCAGAGAAAGAAAAAGAAGAAGTTATGAACAATGTATTAATGGAATTTCAAAAAATAATGAAGATTGATTCGGATCCAGCTTATAAAACATTTAAATTCTGGAGCAAAGCAATACCCCAATATAATATTGGCTATATCGAACACGAAAAAGTTTTTGAAAGATTTGAAAATAAATTTCCGGGTTTTTTTCTTGCTGGAAATTACCGTGGTGGAATTTCAATTGGCGACTGCATTAAGAGCAGCGAGGCTGTCGTTGAGAAATGTAGAATGTAAAATTTATAATGTATAATCAATGTTTGTATTTGAAAAAGAAGTTAAATATGGCAACGCTTTAGTTGAAAAGAGTTTCAGTTTTTCAGTTAGGATCGTAAGGTTTTATATGTTCTTATTGAAAAATAATAAACATATTGAGCCAATATTAAAACAAATTTTAAAATCAGGAACTTCGATTGGTGCGAATATATCTGAATCGCAAAGTGCTTATACAAAGAAAGACTTTATAAATAAATTAGGAATTTCATTAAAAGAATCAAGAGAGACAGATTATTGGCTTAAATTATTAAAGAAGACTAGTATAATTGAAAAAGATGAGTTTGAAAGTCTGGACAATGATTGTGTCGAATTAATTAAATTACTAACAGCAATAATTAAAAAAGCAAAGTCAAATACAAAATAATTATACATTGTAAATTATAAATTATACCCTGGAGTTTCGTAATGGCTACATATCCAAACAAAAGACTAAGAAGACTGCGTTACAACCCGCTCGTTAGAGATTTGGTTCGTGAAACGGAGCTAAGTAAAAATGATTTGATTTACCCGATGTTTGTAGTGCCGGGTTCAAAAGTTAAAAAACCCATTAAATCAATGCCCGGTATTTTTCAACTTTCAATTGATGAACTTGTAAAGGAATGCAAAGAAGTTGAGTCGCTTGGAATTCCTGCAGTAATACTTTTCGGAATCCCGGAACACAAAGATGAACAAGGAAGTGAAGCATATGACCCGAACGGAATTATTCAGAAAGCAATCCGGGCAATAAAAATAGAAGTAAAAAACCTGCTTGTTATTACAGATGTTTGCATGTGCGAATATACTTCTCACGGACATTGCGGTATTCTAAATGGTGAAGAAATTTTAAATGATGAAACTGTTTCTTTACTTGCAAAAGAAGCCCTTTCCCATGTTGAGGCTGGCGCTGATATGGTTGCACCATCTGATATGATGGATGGTAGGGTCCTCGCTATTCGCAAAGCGTTGGATTATAAAGGATTTACTAAAATTCCTATTATGAGTTACTCTGCAAAATATTCTTCGGGATATTATGGTCCGTTTAGAGATGCTGCTGAATCTGCTCCGGCATTTGGTGATAGAAGATCTCATCAAATGGATATAGGAAACGGCGACGAAGCTATCCGGGAAGTTGAATCAGATATTGAAGAAGGCGCAGACATTGTAATGGTAAAACCGGCAGGACCTTATCTCGACATTATCCGCCGCGTAAAAGAAAAATTCGGAATGCCTACGGCAGCATACCAGGTAAGCGGTGAGTTTTCAATGATTAAAGCAGCCGGACAAAACAACTGGATTGACGAAGAGCGCGTAATGATAGAATCACTTATTGCTATTAAGCGCGCCGGCGCTGACATGATTCTTACTTACTTTGCAAAAGAAGTTGCCAGGTATTTGGACAAAGCAAGAAAATAGATTATTTTGACCGAAATGAAAAACCAGGCAGAATGGATTTAAAACAGAATTTCATTTCGAATGTACAAAATATTCTGGTAGTGGGAAAGAACAACCAGGTTGGTGATATGATTTGTTCTCTACCGCTTTATGCAGCTCTCAAGAAAAAGTTTCCAAATGTTCAGATCACTCTTGTAGCAGCTAAAACAAACTATCCAATTCCGCTTAAAGACATTAATCCATATCTGGATGAAATCCTCGTTTACGACAAATCTTCTCTTATGAACATTATTAAATTTTACAAAGAGCTTAGAAAAACAAAATACCAAATTGGAATTGTAACTTCTACTTTTGCTTATTCAACTACTTCTCATCTAATTAATTATTTGTCCGGAGCAAAAATCCGTGTTGGTGTTCGAAGCATTGATGGGAAATTTAATAAAGCGGCAAAATTTTTAAATGTTAAGCGGGATTTTTTCTGGGACAAAGTAGAGAAACATCAATCAGATCGGAATCTTGACGTCATCCGACAAATTGACTGCGACTTAACTGAAAGCGAAATAAAAAATATTGGACTAAGATTAAGTCAAAACGACATAACTTTAGCGGAAACATTTTTAGCTGAGGCTTTTCCTGATAAATCCAGAATGATCATTGGCTTTCATCCTGGCGCCGGTAAAAATGAAAACGTATGGCAAAAAGAAAAATATACGGAGTTAATTGTGGAATTATTTAATAAGCACAATAACTATGTATTAATCACAGCAGGAATGACAGATGACAAAGTAATTACTTCCATCACTCAGAATTTAGATGAATTAAACATTCCTTTTGAATTAGCCCAGAATTTCGAAATCAAAAAACTGGCGGCAGTATTAAGCCGGCTAAATCTATATATTACAAATGATACCGGGCCAATGCATATTGCTGGATCGGTTGGCGCAAAATTGATTTCTCTTTTCGGACCAACAAAGGCCTACGAATGGGCACCTTCCCTGGATAATCAATTTTATATTCAATCGGAAACAGGTAATATCAATGATATTTCTTTAGATCAGGTTTTAAGCCTTTGTGATAAAATAATAGTAACTCCTCGCCGATCCGTTTAATTGGCAATTTTTCGCGTTCTATTTGATTCATACGATTGAATACGAATCAAAAGAACCATACTGTTTATCGTTTAGTATAATAAATGAATCTCGAATTAGTCAGAACATACTGCCTGAATAAGAAATTTGTAACTGAAGAACTACCTTTTAATGAAGATTCTCCTGTTTACAAAATTATGGGTAAAATATTTCTTATCGCAAGTCTGGAGCCGCCAATAAGTATAAATTTAAAATGTGATCCTGAGAAAGCAGTGGATTTAAGAGAACGCTACAATTGCGTAAAACCCGGATATCATATGAACAAAATGCACTGGAATACTGTAGAAATTGATAATTCGGTTCCGGATAAATTAATTTATGAATGGATCGACCACTCTTTTGATCTTGTTGTGCAAGGACTTAAAAAAACAGACCGCGTGAAAATATTATTAATTAAGGAAATATAATGGGCTTAGTAATCAGGATAATCTTATTTATTGTTCTCTTATTTTTATTTGAATTCTATTTCACTAAAAAAACTCTTAATGCGATTCAAATAATTTATCCGCGGTTCGCCGGGAGCAGAAAAAAACTATTCAGAAATATTCTTCTTGTATTCTTTAATTTATATCCATTATTTATTGTGATTCTATGGAGCTATCAGGCAATAGCCAGACCTGAAAATTTTTATTTCCCGGAAGGTAAATTAATTGACTATCTACTGATTTATCCGTTCTGGTTTTTTATAATCCTGGTGATACAATGCGTCCTGCTATTTCTGATAATTGATATATTTAAATTAGTCGTCTATCCTCTTTACAAAAAATTTAAACTAAAAATTCATCCTTATGAAGCCCGATTAATTTTGGTTATGATTGTTTTTTTTACCGCCTATGTCCCGCTAAGAATGTTTTATGACTATAATACAATAAATATACGTCAGACAAATTATTACAAAAAAGATATTCCTGATATGCTAAACAATTTTAAAATAGTATTTATTTCAGATATTCACGCCGACAGATACACAGACAGAAATAGAATACTAAAATTTGTTAGCAAGGTTAATTCCCAAAATCCTGATCTTGTATTAATTGGGGGAGATTTTATCAGCTCCGGCCCGGAATATATTGACACCGCCGCAAAGTATCTTTCGGGAATTAATTCGAAATACGGAATTTATTCCTGTGTCGGCGATCATGATAACTGGGCATACAGAAACGACAACGCCAGAAGCCGAAGGGAAATTATGAACGCTCTTTCCAGAGTCGGCATACAGATGGTGGATGACGGTCAAAGAACTATATTAATTGATTCTTCTAAAATCGGAATCACCCTTGTAACGGAGGCTTATGCAAAAAGAATTTCACAACAAGCGCTTGATTCATTAACACAGACGGCAAATAAAAACTATAACCTGAAAATTATGCTAGTTCACCAACCAAGGCAAAAAGAAATAGATCAGGCAGTAAAAGACGGTTATGATTTATTGCTTGCCGGACATAACCACGGAGGACAATTAACTTTTCTTTTTCCCTTTTATAACTTAACCCCTACACTTATTGAAACGACAAAAATAAAGGGTGATTTTCATTTTGGCAAAACTATGATGGTTGTTACGCCTGGCCTCGGAATGTCGATTGCGCCGGTGCGATACAACTCTACTCCCGAAGTAACCGTAATTAATATCAAAAAATAAACATAGGATATCAATGAAATCGATTAAACTTTTTCACGCATTTATTTTTCTCTTCACATTTTCATTATTTCTTTATCCCCAACAAAAAACTAACCCTAAACTTGAATTAACAATAAAGAACATAATGCGCGATCCGAAATGGATGGGAACATCACCATCGAACATTTATTGGTCGGAAGATGGAAGCAAAATTTATTTTATGTGGAATCCCGATAACAACGGTGGCGACTCTTTATATTCTGTTTCGGTTAACGGAGGCAAGCCTGAAAAGGTTTCTTTTGAAAACAGAAAGAATCTTCCATCTAAAAACGGAAGTTACAACAAAACAATAACACAAAAAGCTTATTCAAAAAATGGCGACATCTTTCTTTTGGATATAAAAACTGGAAAAATAAGACAGATAACCAATACGGTCGAAACAGAATCTGATCCCAATTTTACTTTTGATGAAAAAGGCATCACATATATTAAAGACGATAATCTATATAAATGGAATTTCAGTGACGGGCTTACTACACAATTGACTGATTTTAAAAAAGGAAATAAAAAACCGGAAGATAACGAACCTTCCGGCGAAGAAGAAAAATATATTAAAAATCAGGAGATGGAGCTGATCAAAGTTTTGCAGGAAAGGAAGGAACGTGCAGAGAAGCGAAAAGCAGGAAGCGATGAATTAAAACCTGAAAGGCCCCTTGAGATTTTCTTACAGGATAAGTTTGTTTACAACATCGAATTATCGCCGGATCAGAGTTACGTTACTTTTATTCTTGGAGAACGACCAAAAGGAGTTAAAAATACTGTGGTTCCCAATTACGTTACGGAATCCGGTTACATTGATGATATTCCGGGCAGAACCAATGTTGGAGTAAAACAAACAAATTATGATTTCGGAATCTACGATATAAAAAATGATTCGGTCTTTTATGTTTCCACTGACAGCATTCCGGAAATTTATGACAAGCCGGCTTATCTTGAAGAATATGCAAAAGACAAAAAAGATTACAAAGGTAAATACGATAAGCCAAGAGAGGTTTCTTTCCAGGGACCTTTCTGGTCAGATGATGGAAAACATGCAGTGATTGATGTTCAGTCACAGGACGATAAAGACAGATGGATTATGCAACTCGATGTTACAAACGGTAAACTGAAAAATCTTGACCGCCAGCATGACGATGCGTGGATTGGCGGGCCGGGAATTGGCTGGTTCGATCGCCCGGTTTTAGGTTGGCTGCCTGATAACAAAAATATTTATTTCCAATCCGAGGCTTCGGGATATTCACATCTTTATACAGAAAATATTTTTAACTGTGAGAAAAAACAATTAACAAATGGGGATTTTGAAGTTTACTCTCCGCAAATTTCAAACGATAAAAAGTATTGGTATTTCACTTCCAATCAGGTTGACCCGGGTGAAAGACACTTTTACAGAATGCCTCTTGCCGGGGGAAAGCCGGAGCAAATAACTTCAATGACTGGAAATAACGATGTAAGTCTTTCGCCTGACGAGAAACACCTTGCAATACTTTATTCCTTCGCGAACAAACCGTTGGAACTTTATTTAATGAAAAATGAAGCGGGCGCAAAGGAAACGCAAATTACTGATTCACAGAGTGAGGAATTTAAATCCTATGCCTGGAGAGTACCGGATTTTATTACCTTCACAGCGAGAGACGGAGCGAAAGTTCACGCAAGAGTTTATAATCCAAAAAATCCGCAAATAAACGGGCCCGCCGTGATTTTCGTACACGGCGCCGGCTATTTGCAAAACGCGCACAAGTGGTGGAGCGATTATTTCCGCGAATATATGTTTAATAATTTTCTTGCTGACCACGGTTACACCGTTATGGATATGGACTACCGCGCGAGTTCCGGCTACGGCCGCGATTGGCGCACAGCGATTTATAGAAATATGGGCGGAAAGGATCTCACCGACCAGGTTGATGGTGCAAAATTTATGGTCGATAATTATAATGTCGATCCAAAACGAATTGGGATTTACGGCGGTTCGTACGGTGGATTTATTACAGAGATGGCAATGTTTAAAACGCCGGGAGTTTTTGCCGCTGGCGCGGCTTTACGCTCTGTAACGGACTGGGCACATTACAATCACGGCTACACTTCTGCAATTTTAAATATTCCGCAACTGGATAGCCTGGCATATCAACACAGCTCTCCAATTTATTATGCCGAAGGGTTGCAAGGGCATTTATTAATTTGTCACGGACTCATAGACCAGAATGTACACGCACAGGATGATATAAGATTAGTGCAAAGATTAATCGAACTTGGAAAAGACAACTGGGAATTTGCGGTTTATCCTCTTGAAGACCATGGCTTTGTCGAGCCAAGCAGCTGGACAGATGAGTATAAAAGAATTTTTAAATTGTTTGAGGAGAATTTGAAATGATATCAAAAACTTTTGAAGATCACATTAATCAGAACAAAAGCAATTTTGAACTTCTAACTAAAGATTTTCCAAAAATAATTTTAGCGGCAGAATATATAAATGATGTTTTCGATCAAATTTATGGTGAAAGATATAAGCATAATAACGAAATTTTATGGCAGTTTTCTATTGCACAAATGTTATTTGGCATTAAGTATTGTTGGTTAAATTATTTTATACAAACGGCCCAAGGTTATAATGATATTGGATTAATGCTTGGAAGACGTGCTATTGAATACACTTGTTATATTAGCAAAATTGCTGGTCGTGAGAACATGGTGGTACTTTGGAATGAAAAAACAATCGAAAAAAACAAATCTAGAAAATTTAGTCAGAAATTTTCAGTGCCCCAAAAGTACTTCTCCCCCAAATATAAACACCTTAAAGCTTTACTAGTATTTCATGATTATGCATCTGAGTTTGGCATACATGGAAATCATGCAACTCTCATTTCTAAATTTAGGGGGGCTCCTTTTAAGAATAAAATAGCTATGTCTTATCAGGATAAGCCCTTAGGTATACCAAGCTCCTCATCGGTAGCAATTCAGATTGGATCTTTTATTTTAGATGCATTAATGATAGACCTTAAAAATAATATTACAGATTATGATATTTTTTTTAAAAAGTTAATAATTAAAAAACAACTTGTTCGAGATTCAATTATTGAGGGAATTGAGTTTACAGACGGTAAAAATATCTCATACGAATTAATTAAATCCATAAATAATGAAGATATGTCTGAAATCGATAAATTATTCGAACAATTAAAAAATTCTTATTATTCCAAATCTCATAAAAAATAAAAATTTATGCTCACAATCTCCGAAATAAATACCTGAAAAAACATTCCCTTTCCTGTCATATTTCAGCAATTCCTGTTACTAACATATTAGAAAAAGGAAATAATAATTAATATGCAAAATCAAACAGAACAAGCCTTTTCTAAAATACTGGAAGAAAACAAGCATAAAATTTACAGAATCTGCAAAGTCTATGCGGTTTCTCCGATTGAACCTCAAGACCTTTTCCAGGAAGTAATAATCCAGGTTTGGAAATCACTTCCCACTTTTAAAGGTTTATCCGGCATAAACACGTGGGTTTATAAAATTGCACTAAATGTATGCTACAGTTCCAAAATGAAGCTGGATAGAAACAACCATAATTTTGTCAGGCTGGACTCAATTAAATTTCAGCTCGAAGAAAATTCCCAGGATAAAAATCAACAGGAAAAATATCGGGCGCTAAGGGAATGTATTTCATCATTGAATGACGTAGATAAGTCTATTGTAATACTATCGCTGGAAGAGCTGCCTTATAAGGAAATTGCTTCAATCACCGAATTGACAGAGAATCACATCGCAGTTAAAATGAAAAGAATTAGAAAATTATTGTTGAAATGTATTAAGCAAAAATTAAAATAAACTATTGGAGAAAATAAAATGCTGGAAGATGAATTAAAAAATTTGTGGGGCGAACTTAAAGATGTTTGGAAAAGTTCTTCTCAAAGTGAGAAGATCAATATACAGGTGTCTAGTCTGATTGTTGAGTTAAAAAGTAAGGTTAGCCAATTCGAAAAAGACTCCATTAAAAGAGACATAAACATTTTTAAGAAATCGGTAAGTCAATTTGAAAAAGACTCTATTTCCCGGGATATAACAAAAATCACTGCATCAATTAGAAAAATAATTCGGTATTTTAGAAGGAGAAAAAAATAGCGCCTTTATGCTCACAATCTCAGAAATAAATATTTATCCGGTAAAATCATTGCGTGGCATTTCCGTCAACTCCGCAAAAGTAACTGACCGCGGATTTCAGCACGACCGTCGCTGGATGCTGATAGATAATTTCGGAAATTTTATGACTCAGCGCGAGTACCCGCAGATGGCTTTTATTAACGTTGAAATCTGGGAAGACAGTTTAAAAGTTTACCATCGGGAAAGGAATATTTCACCACTTTACATTCCACTTAAGTTAAAAAAATCAAAAACTGTTTCTGTCCCGATATGGGATGATACTTGTGATGCATTAATTGTTGGAAAGGAATTTGATTTATGGTTTTCTAAAGCTCTGGAAGTGGAATGCACGCTGGTTTATCAGCCGGATGAAACTAAACGCCTGGTTGACAACAAATATGAACCATCAAATAAACCCGTAAGCTTTGCTGATGGATATCCTTTTTTGATAATCGGGCAGGCTTCTTTGGATGATTTAAATTCACGGCTTGAAATAAAACTCCCGATGAACCGTTTTCGTCCAAACCTGGTTTTTACAGGTGGAGAAGCAAACCAGGAAGACAAAATGAAAAAGTTCAAAATAGGGAATATTACTTTTTACGGCGTAAAGCCCTGCGAGCGCTGTGTAATTACTACCACAAACCAGGAAACCGCTGAAAGATTACACGAACCATTAAAAACTTTAGCAACGTATAGAAAGTTTGAAAACAAGGTGTTGTTCGGAATGAATTTAACCCATGATGGAAATGGTATAGTAAATGTTGGCGATAAAATAGAAATTATCGATTATATTGAAACTTAACTATGCATTTATTTGTTAAAACTTTGATATTATAAAATTATTAATTATTTAAAATTATAAAACATTATGAATAGATCTGGTATAACATTAAAAATTGTTTTTGTTTTTTTCCTGCTCACTTTTGTTGCTTTGCCCCAGACAATAAAACTAAAATTAATTGAAACAAGCGATGTTCATGGTTCATTGTTTCAGTATGATTTTATAAAAGGCAGGCTGGGGACAACGTCTTTAGCTCAACTTTACACTTATATTCAACAAGAAAGGGACAAAAAAGACCAAAGCGTTGTACTGCTGGATGACGGCGACATTCTTCAGGGGCAGCCAATTGTTTATTATTATAATTTTGAAAAAACTGACGAACCCCACATTGTTTCGCGGGTAATGAATTATATGAAATACGATGCAGGAACAGTTGGAAATCATGATATCGAACCGGGTCATCCCGTTTATGATAAAATAAATAAAGAATTTAATTTTCCCTGGCTGGCAGCAAATGCTGTAAATGTCAAAACCGGAAAGCCTTACTTCAAACCGTACACTATTATAAAAAGAGACGGGATAAAAATCGCCGTACTTGGTTTGATAACTCCGGCAATTCGCAACTGGCTGCCGAAGAAAATATGGAGCGGTATCGATTTTGAGGACATGGTTGAAACTGCAAAGAAATGGGTCCCGATAATTCAACAAAAAGAAAAACCGGATCTTATGGTTGGATTATTTCATTCCGGCGTTGAAGCAGGTTACAATGGCGCTGATTCCACCGCCCCTAAAAATGAAAATGCCTCACAGCTGGTTGCGGAAAAAGTCCCCGGGTTTGATATAGTTTTTGTCGGACACGACCATCACGGCTGGAATTATACAATTAAAAATTCAGATGGCAAAACGGTTTATATATTAGGAACAATTAATGCAGCCAGAACAGCTGCTGTAGCTAATGTTATCCTAACTAAAGAACCCGGCACAAATAAATGGAAAAAGGAAATTTCCGGTGAGGTAATTAAGGCTGAAGATTATAAAGAAAATATTCCATATGTTAAAAAATTCGCCCACGATATTGAAAAAGTTGTTGGTTACGTAAACAAACCAATAGGAAGCTTTAGCAAGCCAATTTCAACACAAGAGTCAATGTTTGGGGATTCACCCTTTGTAGATCTCATTCAGCAAATTCAACTGGAAATAACAAAAGCTGATGTTTCATTTGCAGCTCCGCTTTCATTTAATGCCGAAATTAGGCGTGGTACCATCAGGGTCCGGGATATGTTCAGCTTATATAAATATGAAAACCTTCTTTATACAATGGAACTAACCGGACAGGAAATAAAAAATTATCTGGAGTTTTCGTACGGGCAATGGTTTAACCAGATGAAAAATGAAAATGATCATCTTTTGAATTTTAAAACAGATGATAAAGGAAATATTGTTGAAGAAAATGGTCACCCGGTTTTAAAGGCGCAATATTATAATTTTTCATCGGCTGCAGGTATAACTTATACTGTCGATGTTTCAAAGCCGGAAGGAGAGAGAATAACCATTACATCAATGTCTAACGGTCAACCATTTGATCTTAATAAAAAATATAAAGTAGCAGTAAACTCATACCGCGGGAACGGGGGCGGTGGACTTCTTACAAAAGGGGCTGGTATACCACAGGAAAAACTCTCTGATAGAGTAATTAATTCAACACAAAAAGACCTTCGATATTATTTGATGAAGTGGATACAAAAACACAGACACATTATTCCAAAAACTCTGGATAACTGGAAAATAATCCCTGAAAAATGGTGGGAAAAAGGGAAAGAAAAGGACTATAAACTTCTTTATAGCAATAATTAAAGCAATCCGTATAAGCTATGCTTTTGCGCATTACATAAAATTATTCTATTTAAATAAAGAATTTTCATATATCTTCCATAATCCCTAATATCTTTGTAAATTTATTAATTGAATAATTTTTCTTATTATCTAGCTTAGCTTAATATGAACACAACACTTAGCACACAATTATTTAACGAATCAAAAAGATATATCCCCGGTGGGGTCAATTCACCTGTTAGAGCATTTAACTCTGTGGGTGGAAATCCTCTCTTTATAAAAAGCGGTAAAGGATCTAAAATTTATGATGTCGATGGACAGGAATTTATTGATTATGTCGGAAGCTGGGGTCCTCATATCTTCGGGCACAATCCAGGATTTATTAAGAAAGCATTAATTGATGCGATTGAAAATGGAACAAGCTTCGGCGCACCAACTGAGCTCGAATTAAAAATGGCAAAATTAATTGTAGAACTCGTTCCCTCTGTTCAAATGGTCCGGATGGTAAACAGCGGTACTGAGGCCACTATGAGCGCTGTTCGCGCAGCGCGGGCTTATACTAAAAGAGACAAAATTATAAAATTTGAAGGCTGCTATCACGGTCATGCCGATTATTTTTTGATTAAGGCCGGCTCGGGTGCCTTAACCATGGGTACTCCCAGCAGTCCTGGTGTAACAAAAGCAACCGCCGCTGATACTTTGGTGGCTGACTATAATGATATTAATTCTGTAAAAAAATTAATAAAGGAAAACAAAAAAGAAATCGCTGCTGTTATAATTGAGCCAATTGCCGGAAACGTTGGTGTTATAAAGGCCGACGATAATTTTATGAAAGAGCTTAGAGATATTTGCGGCGACGAAAAAATAATCCTGATATTTGATGAGGTTATGACAGGTTTCAGGGTAGCAGCTGGTGGTGCGCAGAAAATTTTCGGAATAAAACCAGACCTAACAACTTTCGGAAAAATTATTGGAGGCGGGTTGCCTGTTGGAGCCTTTGGCGGTAAAAAAGAAATTATGGAGTTGATATCTCCACGCGGACTCGTTTATCAGGCTGGCACATTAAGCGGTAATCCTCTTGCAATGTCAGCTGGATATGCAGCTTTAAATCATATCAAAAGCCATCCGGATATTTATGACAAACTTGAAGAAAGTGCTAAGTACCTGGAAGGTGGCTTCAAAGAAAACCTGGTGAAATTAAAACGCGGATTTTCGATTAATCGGGTTGGTTCTATGATGTGTTTGTTTTTTACTGATAAGGAAGTTGTTGACTATAAAACCGCTATAGCTTCTGATACTACTCTATTTGGAAAGTATTTTCTCTCAATGTTAATGAATGGGGTTTATCTAGCTCCGTCTCAGTACGAAGCCTTGTTTATCTCAACTGCACACACAAAAGAGGATCTTAACAAAACTATAAAAGCACAGTTTAATTCACTCTCAAAAATACTAAGATGATTTTTATTTCTTTTTAAAGCTAAAATGGATAGAGTTTAGTTCTGTCCCTTTGTTATAGATTAATGTTTATCGGAAATTATTTCTCTTCTTCTTCATCTTCCGGAATCACTTTTGAAATATCTGCAATTTTATCTCCGTCCTTTAACCGTATAACTCTTACGCCCTGTGTGTTTCGACCCATTACTCTTATATCTGCTATACTTTGCCTGATGACCATTCCATGTGAAGTAATTATAACTAGTTCATCTCCATCAACAACTTCCATTAGTGAAATCATCTTGCCTACTTTATCGCTGGTCTTTACTGTAATAACGCCTTTTCCACCGCGGCGGGTTACACGATAATCGTTCATGTCTGAACGTTTGCCATAACCCTTTTCAGTGACAACCATTATAGATGCTTTCCGTTTTAAGATAACAAGACCAACAACTTTATCACCTTTTCCCAGTTTAACTCCTCTTACCCCGGTTGCTGTTCTGCCCATCTCCCTTACATCCTTCTCATTAAATCTAATCGCAAATCCGTTCCGCGTGCCTAATACTATATCATTGTTTCCGTCTGTAAGACGAACTGCAATCAGGTTGTCCCCCTTTGCAAGGTTAATGGCATTTATTCCGCCTTTTCTAACATTACCATAAGCTGAGAGCACGGTTTTCTTAATAGTCCCTTGCTGAGTTGCCATTACAACGTATTGATCATCTCTGAATTCTTTTACCGCAACAAAAGCTGAAATATTTTCATCTTTTTCTTTCTGCATCAAATTCAATATTGATCTACCGCGAGATGTTCTGCCTCCTTCCGGTATCTCATGTACTTTAAGCCAATAACATTTCCCTTTATCTGTAAATATCAAAATATAATGGTGCGTTGAAGCAATAAACATATGCTCGATAAAGTCTTCGTCCTTTGTTCCCGCGCCCGTAACCCCTTTGCCGCCTCTTCCCTGCTTTCTATAACCGCTAACAGGAAATCGCTTAATATAACCTGAGTGCGAAATCGTAACCACTACATCTTCTTCGGCAATAGTGTCTTCAAGAGAAAATTCTTCAAATTCCTTAATCACCTCCGTTCTTCTAGCATCTGCATATTTAGTTTTAATAGCCACCAATTCATCTTTTATAACTAAATATCTTTTCTCTTCGCTTTTTAGAAGGCCCTTTAATTGTTCAATTAGCTTAATAGTTTCTTTATATTCATCTTCTATCTTCTTTCTTTCAAGTCCAGTCAATCTCTGCAGCCGCATATCCAGAATCGCTTTTGCCTGAATTTCACTTAACTTAAACTTTTTCATCAGGCTTGTTTTGGCAGTCTCTGTGTCTTTCGACTTTTTAATGGTCTGAATAACAGCATCAATTTTATCAAGCGCAATAATGTAACCTTCAAGAATGTGGGCTCTTCTTTCTGCGGCATCAAGTTCATATTTTGTTCTGCGAACCAGAACATCCATTCTGTGATTAATGAAATGCTGCATACACCTCATTAAGCTTGAGAACTTTCGGAACACCGTTAACAAGCGCAAGCATAATTACACCAAATGTATTCTGCATCTGTGTGTGCTTAAATAACTGATTGAGAACTACCGGCGGCTGTGCATCTCTTTTTAATTCAATCACTATTCTCATTCCATCGCGATCAGATTCATCGCGCAGATTTGAAATGTCATTTATTTTTCCACCCCTTACTAACTCAGCGATCTTTTCTATCAGATTGGCTTTATTAACCTGATAAGGAAGCTCTGTTACTATTATATTTTCTCTGTTATTTTTAAGCGTCTCAATGTTTGCTTTTGCGCGTACTTTAATAATACCACGCCCTGTTGTATAGGCGTCTTTTACACCCTGGTATCCATAAATTATTCCTCCGGTAGGAAAATCCGGCGCTGTAACATATTTCATTAATTTTTCGGCTGAAAGATTTGGAGTTTTAATAAGGGCGATTAAACCATCTATTACCTCTTCTAAATTATGCGGCGGTATATTAGTCGCCATACCTACAGCGATACCACTGGACCCGTTAACTAGCAGGTTGGGCAAATAAGATGGAAGTACGGTTGGTTCCTGTAATGAATCATCAAAGTTTGGAGCGAAGTTTACTGTGTCTTTATCGAGATCACGAAGCATTTCATCAGCAATCCTTGCCAGTCTTGCTTCCGTGTAACGCATTGCTGCAGGTGAATCTCCATCCACCGAACCAAAGTTTCCCTGTCCATCAACCAGCGGATAACGCAGAGAAAAATCCTGAACCATTCTTACCATAGAATCATAAACCGCCGTATCGCCATGCGGATGGTATTTACCCAAAACCTCTCCAACTATTCTTGCAGATTTTTTGTATGGTTTATTATGAGCTACCCCTAGTTCGTGCATTCCAAAAAGCACCCTTCTGTGAACGGGTTTCAAACCATCTCTTACGTCAGGAAGTGCCCTGGCCACAATTACCGACATCGAATAATCGATGTAAGATGATTTCATTTCTTCTTCCAGCGCTACTGGAATTATTTTTTCGAAAATAGTTGCCATAATATTTAAATTAAGTTTTTAGTTACACTTCTTAAGTTAGTTAAATGTCAAGGTTTCTTACGTACTTAGCATTTTTCTCTATAAACTCTCTTCTTGGTTCAACGGCGTCTCCCATTAGCGTTTCAAATATTTTATCTGCTGCTGCGGCATTTTCTAAATTAACCTGTAATACGGTTCTTGTTTCCGGGTTCATTGTTGTTTCCCATAGCTGCAGTGGATTCATCTCGCCCAAACCTTTGTATCTTGAAATAAGCACTCCTTTAACGGGGGACTCTTCTTCTGCTTCTCTTTCAATTTCAGTTTCTTCTACTTCCTTTCCATTTACTTTCAGCCTTTTTAATATTTCGTCTCTTTCTTTATCATCAAATGCATAAAATTCTTGTTTGCCTTTTTTTATTTTATAAAGCGGGGGCTGTGCAATGTATACTTTGCCTGAAGTAACAAGCTCTTTCATGTGCCTGTAGAAAAAAGTTAGCAAAAGTGTTCTAATGTGGCTGCCATCAACATCGGCATCGGTCATTAAAATTATTTTACCGTACCTGGACTTTAAATGATCAAAATCTACTCCGAAACCCGCACCAACTGCTGAGATAATGGCTTTTATTTCATTGTTCTCCAAAATTTTATTCATCTTTGCTTTTTCAACATTAAGTATTTTTCCTTTAAGGGGAAGTATTGCCTGAAATCTTCTATCTCTTCCCTGTTTAGCCGAGCCGCCCGCCGAATCACCTTCAACAATATAAATCTCACAATGCTCAGGATCAGTAATTGAGCAGTCTGCTAATTTACCTGGTAGATTCATATTGTCCAGTGCGTTTTTCCTTCTGGCAAGATCGCGCGCTTTCCTGGCGGCTTCTCTTGCTTCTGCGGCCCTCATGCATTTCTCAATTATCTTTTTCCCGACAGATGGATTTTCTTCAAGAAATTCACCGAGCTTTTCGCCAACTATAGATTCAACTATCGATTTTGTCTCTCCGTTTCCTAATTTTGTTTTTGTTTGTCCTTCGAACTGCGGTTCAGCAACTTTAACAGAAATTACAGCGGTTAATCCCTCACGAAAATCATCTCCGGTAAGCGTTATTTTTCCTTCTTTAATTAATCCGTTTTTGCTGGCATAATTATTCAGGGTTCTGGTCAGAGCTGTTTTAAAACCGATAAGATGTGTTCCGCCTTCGTGAGTATTAATGTTATTAACATAAGAAAAAATATTTTCGGAATATGTGTCGGTATATTGAAAAGCTACTTCTACCGGAGTTCCTTCTTTTTCCCCCTCAACATAAACTGTTTTATGAAGAGCAGTCCTTGTTGCATCAAGATAATGCACAAATTCAATTAATCCGCCTTTAAAGTGATATTTTTCCTCATTCCCGTCTCTTTTGTCTTTAATTGTTATGGTAATATTTTTATTCAGATATGCCAGCTCCCGCATTCTTTCTTCAATCGTATCAAACTTAAACTTTGACACTTTAAAAATTTCTCTGTCAGGCATAAAAGTTACGATAGTGCCTCTTTCATCCTTCTTGGTTTTTCCAATTTCTTTAACGGGCGCTTTCGGCACTCCTCTTTTATATTCCTGGAAGTAGACCGCTCCGTCAAGTCTAACTTCTACTTTCATCCATTCCGAGAGTGCATTTACAACTGAAACACCCACGCCATGGAGCCCGCCGGAAACTTTATACGTGTCTTTGTCAAATTTTCCACCCGCATGAAGAACCGTCATCACCACTTCTAGTGCAGACCTTTTTTCTTCAGGGTGCATGTCAACTGGGATTCCTCTTCCATTATCTTCAACTGAAATACTTTCGTCTTTATTTATCGTAATTATAATATTGTCAGCGTACCCCGCTAATGCTTCATCAATGCTATTGTCAACTACCTCATTAACAAGATGATGAAATCCCCTTTGACCCACATCGCCGATATACATCGCCGGGCGCTTACGCACAGCTTCCAATCCTTTTAAAACATTTATGTTTTTTGCGCTGTATTCGCCTGGTTTAATCGTTTTAAGTTCAGTTTTAATTTTTGCCATTTTTTGTTTTATCCGTTATCAATTCTTGTGTTATGAAACAAATCTTACATATTTGATTCTATCTTCTTTATAAAAATTATTAATTTTATTTATCAATTGTTGTTCTTTGAATTTTAGTTCGCTCCGCCAGGCCGCGTTTTCAACGCGCAGGTAAGCACACTTGCTATCGACCCTTACGACCGATGCGATTTTTATTAATTCCGGAAATATTTTTTCAAAGTCATTAACGACATCAGACTGTTTTAAGGCCTTCCTTATATTCGCTAATTCCGGCTCGCGGCTGAATATTTCTGATATTTTATGAAACCCTTCAGGCATATAAAACCTTTCCATTATTAATTTGCAGAAGTAAATCGCCGTCTGTTTTTTTTAGAAAGGAAAAATTCGCAAAATCTGTTAAAGTTATAAATGCTTGTCCAACCTGCCTTAAATATTCGCTGATTTTAACAGACCTTTTTTTGTCCAACTCTCCAAAAACATCATCTAAAAGAAAAATCGGCGTTTTACCGGTAATTTTTTTTAAATAAAAAAACTGAGCAAATCTCAACACTACCTGAAAAGTCTTGTGTTGTCCCTGGGAACCAAATGACCTTAAATTCAGCCCATTTATTTCAAAGATAAATTCATCCCTATGTGGTCCGACAAGATTCGATGGCTCTCCGTATTTCTTCTTCTCTTTTTTCATTCAACAAAGCCAAAAATTCTTTTTCTATGTTTTCCACAACGGTTTTATTAAGAAACAAATAATTTATTTCAGGCACTTCATCTGTTCCCATTATTATCTCGTAAGACTCTTTAATAAAGGAATTAAATTCAGATGCAAAGGCTATTCTGTGTTTTATTAATTCCGTACCAGCTTGAACCAATTTTGTTGTCCACGCGTTTAGTTCTTCTATCAGAGATGTCCTTCTACTATCCCTTATTTGATTTAACAGTGATGATCGCTGCTTCAATGTTTTATTATAATCTAAAAGTATTTTAAGATATGTGTTGCTTGCCTGCGCCATAACTGAATCAACAAATTTTCTTCGATCACCGGGATACCCCTGCGTTATTGCATGATCAGCCGGCGTTAATAAAACTACCGGAAAACGACCAATAACATCAACAGAGCGAACTATCTTCTTGTTATCCTGAAAGTAGTTTTTTTTACCTTCGCTCTTAGAGTAAATTATTTTTATGTTGCTATCACTTAAATCTCTAAACGATCCGTTCAATTCAAACCCATCTTCATTAAAGCTTACAGACTCGATATCCGCTTTTGAATCATGGCTTTTTGTAGTACATAAATAATATATTGAATCCAAAATTGTTGTCTTTCCCTGGCCGTTACCTCCCACAATATAATTTAGATTTTCAGAGAAATTTATATTTGTATTCTTATGAATTCTAAAATTTCGTAGTGAAACGCTGGTCAATATCATTACTAATTATTTAAACGAACCGGCATTAATAAAAGCATAAGATCTTCGCTTTCGTTTGATATCGCCGGTTCAACAATACAGGCCTTAGTGGGTGAGTGTAATTTAAAAATAATTTCATCATTATTAATGTGTGACAAAATATCCTGAACATAAGCTGTATTAAATCCAATACTCATTGGTTCGCCTTTATATAAACATTCAATTTTTTCAACTGCGTTAGATCCATGATCAACGTCTTCGGCTGAAACTTCAAGATTGTTTTTAGAAATTGTAAACTTTACCTGTTTTGAATTTGAGGTTGAAAAAAGACTCATTCTTTTTATAGTTGAGAGAATATCGTTAGTCTTTATTTTCATTTCATTTTCATTCTCAAGCGGGATAACACTTCCATATGCCGGATATTTTTCACCTATAAGCCTTGAAATAAATTCTATCTCTCCAATATGAAACGAAACATTTGTCTTACTAAAATTTATTTTGATATCTTCATCAATCAAAAGTTTCGATAATACAGAAATTGCCCTTTCAGGAAGAATGTATTGTTCGTCTTTACTATTTTTTATTTTTTTATTAATAAATTTTACTAATCTGTGCCCATCAGTAGCTACAAATCTTAGGCCTTCTTCAGAAAATTCCATTAGCGTTCCGGTCATCGCCGGTCTCATGTCTTCCTTGCTCATAGCAAATGATGTCTGATCGATTGCTTTTTTTAATTCAGATCCTTTTATGCTAATTTCTTTTTCTTTATTTACAACCGGAATAGCAGGAAAATCTTCAGGAGAAGAAAAACTAATATTATAAACTCCGTTTTCTGTTGTAATTTTTAATTTTGTTTCATTTTCAGTTTCAAAATTTATTTGGGTGTCTCCCAGAGATTTTACAACGTCATATAGAAGTTTGGCTGGAATTACCATTTTGATATTTTTATCTGTAGAAACATTAATTGAAGATCGCAATGCTATTTCCAGGTCAGTAGCACAAACCTGCAGGGAGCCTTCCTTTATTTCGAATAAAAAATTCTCTAAAACCGGCATTGGCGTTCTGTTTGGAACTGCTGGAATTATATGAGATAAGAGTTTTTCTAATACCTTGCTATTTACTTTGAATTCCATTAAAAAACCTCCTTTTAAAGCATAATAAAATACAAAAATTACGCGCCTTTCTCAATTTTTATTATGCTTTTTATTTTTCAAAAATATCAAATTTTTATTTTTTTAGTCAATTTTTATACAAGATAATTGGCTGTTAGCCGAGTTAAAATCTAATGTGTGAAACGGCTCCTTTAATTGAAAAAACAAAAGTTGTTAAAAGATCAATTAACACCCTTATATTAATTAATAGTATTAATATTAATAATTAATAACAATAATAAGAATGTTAATTTGTTAGTAAGCCTATTTTCATTTCTATATTACTTAAAAACAAAATAATTTAAAAAAAATAATGTTTACAAAAACAAGGTTAGACCGACCTTATAAACACAAGGTTAATATCAGATGGGTTATTAACAATTTAAGAGAGCACAATTAACAAAAAGTTAACAATAAATCACGAAAAATTATTTTTTATTTTATTTCTTAGATTTTCTATTAACTCCTTAATGTATGCATCTTTAGAAAGGCTCTCTTCAATTGAGGTACAGGCATGTATGACAGTAGAGTGATCTCTGCCACCAAAATGCAATCCAATTGTTTTAAGGGAAGATTTTGTTAAGTCTTTTGATAAATACATAGCAATTTGTCTTGCAAAAACAATTTCCTTTTTTCTGGTTTTATCTCTTATTTTATTTTCATCTATTTTTAAAGAATCACAAACAAGAGAGGTAATATTTTCAATGGTAATATTAACTTTTCTATCGGTGGCTATTTCTCTAACTGTTTTGCGAGCTAAATCAAGGTCAATGTTCTTTGAGTTTAAAGATGCATTGGCTAAAAGTTTAATTAGACAACCTTCCAGTTCCCTGATATTTGAAATGATATTGGTAGCAATGTAATCAAGTATATCACCAGAGATCATCATTCCATAGTCATCTGCTTTGTTTTTTAAAATCGCCATTCTTGTTTCAAGTCCGGCGGTTGAATATCGGCGCTTAATCCCCACTGAAATCTTGAAATTAATCTTTCATCTAATCCCTTTAAATCTTTTGGCGGTTTATCGCTTGTAAGAATAATTTGTTTACTTGACTGGTGAAGCGTATTAAATATATGGAAAAAAAGATCCTGTGTTTTTTCTTTTCCAATCAGAAATTGTATGTCATCAATAATTAAAACATCCATGTTTCTATAAAAATTTGAAAAATCATTTACCTTGTTTGATTGAATTGCTTCAACAAACTCCACAGTAAAAATATCGGAGGAAAGATAAATAACTTTTTTTTCCGGAAACTTTTGTAATATCTGGTTACCAATTCCTTGAACAAGATGTGTTTTACCCAGACCAACACCACCATATACAAAAAGAGGATTAAAGGAGGTTCCACCTGGATTTTCACTTATTGCACCAGCTGCGGCTCTAGCTAATTGATTACTTTCTCCCTTAATAAAATTATCAAAGTTGTATCTCGGGTTTAAATTTGTTTCAAAAGCGGTTTTTGTTCCTTAGTGCTAATTTGTTCTGTTCTTTGTATTTGAGCAGGACGTTGTTCTTCAACTTCTTGTTCGTTGGAAATTACATAAGCCAGTTTGCTTCGGGACCCAAAACCTCATGTATTGTTTTGTTTATTAATGTGTTATAATGTTCATCAATCCATTCCCAAAAAAACTGACTTGGCAGCTGCACTTTTAGAGTAGATTTATAAACGTCCAGTTCAATAGGTTTTATCGGAAGAAACCAGGTGTTAAAGGTCATTAAAGTTACATTTTCTTTGATAGCTTTAAGACATTCTTTCCAGATTATTGAAGGTTTATTTGAAGAAATTTTTTCGGTAAATTCAGAATTAACCATGAACTTTATCCACAGTAGAAAAATGTAAAAAAATATCGATAATCGTTAAAAAAAGATATTTAAAAATTATCAAAAATAATTATCCACAACATATAAACATTGAAAGCGGAGCTCTAACCCACGGTTATACAGACAATTAACGTGCGCCGCTTAAATAGTTAACATAAAACGCAACTAAATTTTCAATATATTGTGAAATAATTAAATGTGAAACGTTTTCACAACAAAAAGTTATCCACAAAATATACACGCTGTTTTTACAGCCCTCAGGGAATAAAAAATATGAAGTATTAATCGTTAGTGCAAATTAATTTTGAACAACCAGCAGATTTAATTTACATTATCCGAATTGAAACAATAAGTAAGTTAAATATCTTGTCTTTTAGGGGTTTAATGTCTATTTTTGAGGTCTTTTTGATACGAAAACAGGAGTCTATTAATAATGAAACGAACATATCAGCCTAGCAATAGAAAAAAGAAAAATAAGCATGGCTTTAGAGAAAGAATGAAAACAAAGAATGGAAAAAAGGTCATTGCCAGTAGAAGGGCCAAGGGAAGAAAGAAGTTATCTGTAAGCGATGAGAAATAAAAGCTTTGAAACGGTTTGGTCTTTCTGCCAGGGAAAGAATTAAAAGCAGAAAAGATTTTGAAGAAATCTTCTCAAACGGAAAAACAATTTTTTCTTCTGACAAGAAAATAAAAGCAACATATCTGGTAGATAAAAAGGTAGATCAAAAAGGGATAGTAATATCAGCCGCGGTTTATAAAAAGGCTGGTAAAGCCGTCTGGAGAAATAGAATAAAAAGGTTACTAAAGGAATCATACAGGCTTAACAAAAAGCAATTATTAGAAAAGGTTTTAAGTAAAGGCTTACTATTAAAGCTTGTTTTTTCTCCAAATATTCTGAACGAAAAGAATAATAAGAAAATATATCTTTCAGATATTGTGCCCGGTGTAAGTGAAATATTGTTAAAACTAAAAGACAAGTTGTAATGTGGAGAATTTTTGTTTTCTTCATTAAAATATATCAGAAAATAATTTCCCCTCTTTTTCCTTCGTCTTGCCGTTTTTATCCAACTTGTTCAGAATATGCAGTTCAGGCGTTTACAAAATATGGTATTTTTAAAGGACTGATAAAAACTGTATGGCGAATTTTAAGATGTAATCCTTTTAACAAAGGGGGCTATGACCCCGTAGAATAAACAGGTTTTTAATGGACAGAAATACAACAATAGCATTCATACTTATTGGCGGAATTTTAGTTCTTTGGCTATATCTAAATTCTCCAACCCCACCGCCACAACAAAAGGGCACGAAAACTGATTCAACGCTGGTGCATAAGGATACAACGAATAATAAAATAATCTCGGAATCCCAGCAAAAGTCACAAAAAAACGAAAAACCTACTGCGGAGAAAGAAACCAAGGATAGTTCAGAAACAGTCGCTAATTATGGAAAATATTTTAACTATTCTGATGCCGCCGGCGAAATAATTACTATTGAAAACGACCTTGTAAGGCTTGAGCTATCCACGAAAGGGGCAAACATAAAAAAATATTTCCTAAAAAATTATAATAATTGGTATTCATCTAATGTTAAAGATAGCAGCGACGAAAATTTTTATAAAACACATGTCCAGCTTATTAACTACACAAAGGGAAATGCTTTAGATCTGGCCTTTGTATCTTCTGATGGAAAAGCCATAAACACAAAGAACCTCTTATTTAAGACAACGGGAAACAAATATTTTTATAAAATTGATGGAAAGGATTCTTTAACAATTGCTTTTACCTACAGCATTAGTGCAGATAAAGCTATAAAAAAAATATTTACATTCCACGGCGATAAGTATAGTATTGATACCAAGATTGAGCTGGTTGGCATGAATAATCTTATCAGTAATAACGATTATGATTTTATTTGGTCAAACGGGATAAGGTTTGTTGAAGACAATTCTGCAGATGAATCCACTTATGCAAATGCAAGTGTATTTTATGGAGGAGAGCAGGTAATCGTAGATGCACCAAAAGACGGGGAAAAAGCACAAAAGGATTTTAATGGCAGAATTGGCTGGGCAGCTGTTAGAGACAAATATTTTGCAGCAATTATTGCGCCCAAAGATCCATCGGGCGTTGATGGTGCATTTATAGAAGGATATCACGAAACGATACCGCCGGATGGCGCTAAAAATTATTTTAACTTAAGAATAAATGTACCATTCAGAAATTCATCGCTCGAGACAAAAGATTTTACAGTTTATATCGGTCCGGTAGATTATGATTTGCTTAAAGCATATGGAAGAAATTTTGAGGCAGTTGTTGATTTTGGAAGTTTCTTTGGGTTAAAATTTCTTGTGCGACCGATTGCAGAATATATTTTGCTGCCATTATTTAATTTCTTACATGGTTTTATTCCTAACTACGGTCTTGTCATTGTAATTTTTTCACTGATAATTAAACTTGTTCTTTATCCTCTTACCAAACAAAGTTTTCAATCGATGAAGAAGATGCAAATGCTTCAGCCTAAAATTGCTGAATTAAAAGAGAAGTATCCTGACGACAAAGAAAAAGTAAGCAAAGAAACTATGAAGCTCTATTCAACTTATGGAGTAAATCCGGCAGGTGGGTGTTTACCGCTTATTCTGCAAATGCCAATTTTCATTGCTTTATGGGGGCTGTTTAAAACTGCGATAGAACTAAGACAACAGCCATTCGTTTGGTGGATAAATGATCTTTCCAGACCTGACGTAATTTTAAATCTTTCGTTTAAGCTGCCAATTTTTGGGATCAGCGAGATTAGCGGCCTGGCACTTTTAATGGGAATTACCACGTTTTTCCAGCAGAAAATGAGCGTAAAGGATCCAAACCAGAAAGCGCTGGTTTATGTTATGCCTGTTATGTTGACGTTAATGTTTATGAGCTTTCCTTCCGGATTAAATCTATATTACTTCCTATTTAATTTGTTTTCGATTGCACAACAATACTACATTAATCACCGGCATGATGGAATGGAATTAGTGCCTGTAAATAAACCTAACAAGAAAAAGGGTTTTATGTCCCGATTGATGGAAGCAGCCGAGCAAAAGCAAAAAGAACAGCAAAAGCAACGAAGGAAAAGATAAGGCTCTGATTTTCTAAGACTTTATTGAGCCTTTAGAATTGGTCATTATTCTAAGGGCTTTTCATTTTTTTATAACGATGAACTGTAAAATTAAAATTGCGTTTTCCTTTCTTCTAGTGTGGCAGGGCATTGTCTTTCCACAAGAGAAAATAAATCTTGTCGTAGAGCACAAAACAAAAAACCTCTCATATGGTTTAACTGAAGAAGTTCCTGATAATAAGCCTGTAATAGCTTTAGCGTTAAGTGGAGGAGGAGCCAGAGGTTTGGCTCAAATTGGTATTATACGCGCATTACTGGAAGCTGGAATTCAACCTGATTTAATTGTAGGAACAAGTATGGGCAGCATTGTTGGAGGTTTATACGCGGCTGGATACTCCGTAAACCAAATGGATTCTATAGCAATAAATACCGATTGGGATAAACTTCTGGCAATTGAAAAACAAACTGACAGACGCGATCTCTTTGTTGATCAAAAAGTTTCTGAAGACAGGGCAATTTTTACACTTCGATTAAACGGGTTGACCCCCGTGCTGCCAACAGCATTGAACAATGGAATGTTCATAATGAATTTTTTAAACCTGTTAACATTAAACGCGCCAATTCATGTTAATAATAGTTTTGATGACCTGAGAGCTGACTTTATCGCTGTTTGCACAAACCTGGTAACCGGAGAACCAGTTATTTTAAGAAATGGTTCGCTTAGCCAGGCAATGAGAGCAAGTTCAAGCGTTTCTTTTTTTCTTTCTCCGGTAGAGGTTGATTCCCTAACCCTGGTGGATGGAGGATTGGTAGCTAATGTTCCAGTGGATATAGCAAAAAAACAGGGGGGAGATATTGTTATTGCAGTAAATACAACAAGTGATCTTCATTCAAAAAGCGAGTTAGAATATCCGTGGATAGTTGCAGATCAGGTTGTGAGTATACCAATGAAAAAGTTGAACGAAAACCAAATGAAAGAAGCAGATTATGCTATAACGCCAAATCTTTGGGGACACGAAAGCACAGATTTTTCTAACATTGACTCCTTAATTCTGGATGGTTATTTATCCACAGTACCGCTTATTGACAAGATTAAAGAAAAAATAGATTCATTAAAAATAAAAAAAATTGGCGGAAATAATATTTGGATTAAAAATATTTTGCCCGGCAATGATCTGAGTGAGTTAGAGAAACAATATGTTACGAAATATTCTCTCGAAGATTCTGTATCAACAAAACAAATATTAGCCGATCTGAATGATATTTTTTCCAGCGGGAATTATAAAAACGTTTCTGCTGAGATTATGAAGTTTGCTACTTATTCTAATATTAAGTTTGTCCTTACACCAAGCGCAACCCTAAACAGCATAAGTAGTAGCGGTAACGCATTAATTTCTGATAATGAGATTAAGCAACTTTTTAATAATCTGCTGGGTAAACCCTACAATACTTTAAAGGTAGAGGAAAAACTTATCTCATTGGTTGAAGAGTATCGGGCTCTTGGGTATGCGGCTGCTCAAATAGTTAATGTTTCATTTAATAAAGAAAAAGGAGCATTAAATATTATAATTGACGAAGGAAGGATTACCGGTTTACTGGTCGAAGGAAACTATAAAGCTAACAAAGAAATAATTACAAGGGAATTCCCAACACCGGATGGAGGTTTTTTATCTTATAGCGATATAGAAAAAGGCCTAATCAGCCTTCGCAGCACAAACCTATTTGATAATATTATAGTTAGAATAAAAAAGAATTAATAGCAAAAACTATTTGGAAGTTAAAGTTCATGAAAAAGCATCGCGGCTGATTCGGGTTGGAATAAGGTCTGATAACGAAAACGTAATCTTATTTAACTTTGATCTGATGGATGAAAATATATTTGGTTCAGGATCAGAAGCTGGATTACTACTTGCTGGTGGGCCCAGGGCTCAATCAATCGAACTGGAACATAAAGCAAACAGGGTCTTTGATTCATATTTAACATATAATATAAGCCTATACTACAATCAAAATGATATTTATTCTTATATAGATGATCCGGTAACAAGTACAAATCATTTTTCGCGAACTTCGAACGGGCAATACAGACAATCTTTTTTAGGAGCCTCCGTTTCAATTGGGACACAGGTTGAAAAATTTGGCAACCTGATTTTTACAGGTAAATATGAGGTTGATCAAATAAGCAATATAAGCAAGGATGAGCAACCCGTTACTCCATATAAAATAAAACTCGCTGAATTTAGTGCGAGTACAACATTGGACACTCAGGACAAATATCCATATCCGGACAATGGCGTTTATTTTAAAGCATCTTATGAAACCGGCCAGACTATTTTTGGTGGAGACGTTGGGTTTCAAAAAATAGGATTTACATACAAAAACTATTTCAGCATTGGGGATAATAACACACTTTCTCCAAAGCTGGTCATGGGTTTCGGAGATAAAACAGTTCCGCTATCTCAGCAATATTCACTGGGCGGACAATCTTCGTTTTTTGGCATGAGAGATTATGAATATCGAGGTAGACAACTTTTCCTTGCTTCACTGGAGTACAGGTATCGCCTGCCCTTCGATCTGTTTTTTATAACATACCTAAAAGCCAGGTATGATCTTGGTTCAACCTGGGAATTTCCCGAACAAATAAGGTTTAAGGACCTCAGACATGGAATAGGTGCTTCATTATCTTTTGATACACCAATTGGGCCTGCTGATTTTTCAATTGGGAAAAGTTTTAAATTCGTCAGGGATTTACCGGATAATCCAATCAGTTGGGGTGATGTGTTTTTTTATTTTTCAATTGGATATAATTTTTAAGCCCTTGAATTTCTGTGATTCTCACCGAGGCTTTTATATTTCCGGGCTTCATTTATAAACCCATTATTTCTATATAAGTCTGATAAAGCAAAACAAAGGGTGGTTTTATCTTTTATTTTTGTAAGCCGGACTTCTATGGCTTGAACAACGTCCTCAAAAGGAGGTGTGTTTAATTCTTTATTATAAATTCCGGCCAATGAAAGAAGAGGTTCTGCAATTTTGTTGTTTGCCTCGCTAGCTTTTAAAAAATAATTCATCGCTTTATCGTAATGTTTTCCTATTAATGAAGTTGTGCTAAAGATCTTTCCGACCCACAAATATATATTATATGAATAAGCCGGAAATACATCACATATCTTTTCGGCAAACATAGTTATTTCATCCGTCGAAAGCGCTTTGTTCCAAAGCAATGTTTTATAAAGCTCTTCATCTCTTATTTTATTTTCTATTGCCATTCTGAAATAATCGAATAATTCATTGGAAGAATTTGAAGTTCTGAAATATTTTTTCCAGCTCTGCTAGTTGTGCGCCGTTCATAAAAATCTTTTGCTCGTTTATGCAGAAAATAAGAAAAATTGGAAAACAAATAAACTTTAGCCATTAACATAAACTTAACAGCCATTTAATGATTACTTAATATAAAACCGGGGTTAGGGAATTATATTTGGATAGCAAAGTAATTGGTAGATAGTGATTCCGTTGAATGTTTAAAACAAAAACGGAATGTGCGAAAACCATGCTTTCCTTAATTAGTGATTAGCGGGGCGAAGCATACATCGCCCCGTTATTTATTAATTCAAATATGAGGCTGAGATGATTATAATATATGATAAGATAATGGTCTATTGCGAAGAAGTAATAGCTTTTAAAATTGAACAAAAACCAGAAAAACAAGCGGGGAAAAGAGCAAAAACAGATTTTGAATTATTTGAAAATGAATTCCAGCAGGAATATCGATTAATCTATAAATCTTAAAAGCTTGAAAATAGCGATAGACTAAGGTCAACAGCAAAATCAGCCCAAAAACCTGCCAAATTCGATTTCTTAACAATTTCATAACATTTGCTTAATAGTGCCTTAATATCAGTTATCTAATTTTGGAATCAAGATTGAGGTTCAAAACTATTTTTATTAACAAACAAAAGGACGTAAAATGAGAACAAGGTTATTAACACTTTGTACAATTTTGGTAACTGTGCTATTTGCTATTACTGCAAACGCACAGGATAATAATGCAACCGGTGCTGTTGGACCGGTTAAGTTCAGTGGGCTGATGTTTGGGGATTATTATTATATGGCATCTGCATTTGACTCGACCAAAAAGAACACGAATGCTTTCCAGTTCAGACGAATTTATATAACTACCGATTATACAATATCTGACAATTTTTCTACACGCTTCAGAATGGAAGCTGATCAGGGTGAAATAACTAATAACAATAAAATTACAACAATGGTAAAAGATGCCTGGTTAAAATGGAAAGATATATTTTCTAGGCTCTGATCTTATTTTTGGTATTTCGCCAACACCAGCATTTGATGTTTCAGAAGGCGCATGGGGCCACAGATATCTTGAAAAAACAATTATGGATTTGGATGGAATTGTTTCTTCACGTGATCTTGGTATTGATTTGAAGGGTAAATTTGATGATGGTGGAACTGCAAAATATTGGATAAAGATTGGTAACGGTAACGGCAATACCCCGGAAAATAATAAAGACAAAAGATTTTATGGATTGCTGGAATTTGACCCATCATCTAAACTGCTAATTACAGTCTATGGCGATTATGCATGCCAATCCGGATGTAGCTAACAATAGTACGGATGCAATTACCGGCGCTGCTTTTATAAATTATCGGGAGAAAGGTAAATTTTCAATTGGGCTTGAAGGCTTCATCAGATCTCAGCAAAATAGTTATACACCCCCGGCAGGGTCATTAGGTTCATAAGCTCATTAGGCATCTCAGTATGGGCATATGCGAATTTAAGTGAAAACACACAAATAGTCGGACGTTACGATATGTTTGATCCTAATACTAACTCTGCATCAAATAAAGATGCAAAAGGTTTAATACTTGCTGGCCTTCAATTTAATGTGGACAAGCATGTTAGCATTACACCAAATGTTGAGATATTTACATATCAGGCAACTTCTCCAAATCACGGAGATAGTAGCGATATTATTCCAAGGCTAACATTTTATTGGGAATTTTAAGAATTAATTAATTTTGTTATAACAAAAACAAGGAGTAAATGATGAAAGGAAAGTTAATTTTATTAGCAGCTATGCTATTAGGGATATTCTCTACATCTTCATTTGCACAGCTAAAATTAAATGGGGCTGGTGCAACATTTCCATACGTAATATATTCAAAATGGTTTGATGTTTATCATCAGAAAACAGGTATTGAATTTAACTATCAATCTATAGGTAGTGGCGGTGGAATTAAACAGGTTACTGAAGGAACAGTTGATTTCGGAGCATCTGATGCTTTTTTATCTGATGCGCAAATGAAAACAATAGAAGAAAAACAAGGAACACCGATACTTCACATTCCAACGGTTATGGGCGCTGTTGTTCTTTCATACAATCTTCCAAATGTAGGAAAGGGCTTAAAACTATCACAGGAAGTATTGAGTGATATATACTTAGGTAAAATTACAATGTGGAACGATTCTAAAATCACATCAATAAACAAAGGCTTAAATTTACCAGCCGATCCAATACTTGTTGCTCATCGTTCAGATGGAAGCGGAACGACAAATATTTTTACTGGTTATTTAAGTAAGGTGAGCAAAGAATGGGCTGACAAAGTGGGTTCAGGAACTTCAGTTAACTGGCCGGTTGGTCTTGGTGGAAAAGGAAACGAAGGAGTTGCCGGAATTGTTAAACAAACCGAAGGCTCAATCGGATATGTTGAATTAGCTTATGCTGTTCAGAATGGTTTGCCATACGCTTCTTTGAGAAATAAAGCAGGATATTACGTTGAACCGTCATTTGATGCAGTTTCAGAAGCTGCCGCTGGATATGTTAAAAATATGCCAGCTGATTTGCGTGTAAATATTACAGATGCTGATGGTAAGGGCTCTTACCCAATATCCGGTTTTACCTGGCTTCTTATTTACAAGAATATGAAAGATAAACAAAAAGTCGACGCTATTAAAAATTTCTTGAAATGGGCATTAACAGATGGCGAAAAATATGCAAAAGATTTATATTATGCTCCACTTCCAAAACAGGTTGTTAAGTTAGATTTAGAGAAAATAAAACTAATTACATACAAAAAGTGATAATGCCGGATATTCAAACATCTGAACAAAATACAAAAGAGCAGCAGGACAAAAAACCTGCTGCTTCTTTTTTAAATTATTTCAGTATAAAATATCTTTTCAGAAAGAACACCGGTGATCTTATATTTGAAAATGTTACCAGATTCTTTGCTCTGGTAGTTTTTGTACTTGTTTTCGTTATGGCTTATGAGATGGTAAAGGCATCAATGCCATCTATTAAACAATTCGGTTTAAAGTTTATAACTGCAACTGAGTGGGACCCTGTAACCGATATTTATGGAGCTCTTCCATTTATATATGGAACAGTTGTCTCTTCATTTTTAGCGTTACTCGTTTCGATCCCTTTAAGCCTTTCCGTTGCGATCTTTTTAGCGGAGTTCGCACCCAAGTGGCTCGAAAGGCCAGTTTCTTTGCTGGTCGAAATGTTAGCGGCAATTCCAAGTATTGTTTATGGACTTTTTGGAATTTTTGTTTTGGTTCCATTTTTAAGAACAACTGTTGAGCCATTTCTTGCCAGGGAGTTTGGCTTCCTGCCTTTTTTTAAAGGCGCTCCGTATGGATTTGGAATGCTCGCTGCCGCTTCGATTCTTTCGGTTATGATACTCCCCATTATCACTTCAATTTCTCGTGATGTGATGAAATCAATTCCTGATTCGCAAAGAGAAGCGTCTTATGCTTTAGGGGCTACAAAATGGGAAACGATAAGGGTGGTTCTTTCCGGGTCTAAGAAAGGAATACTTGGAGCAGTATTATTGGGTTTCGGTAGAGCTGTTGGTGAGACGATGGCAGTAACTATGGTTATAGGAAACAGATCGGACATATCTTTGTCGTTGTTCAGCCCAAGCAACACAATGGCGAGTGTAATTGCCAACGAATTTACTGAAGCAATATCTAATCTGTATATTAGCTCGTTAATTGAAATTGCATTAATACTTTTCATACTAACTGTTATTCTTAATGCTATTGCAAGACTTATTGTATGGGGTGTTACAAAAAAATATTCCGGAGCATTGAATTGAATAGTATTTATTTTAAATGGAGAAAATTTAAAAGTACATTCTTTTTTGCTCTCTGTATTCTGGGTGTATTGATGGTTTTGGTTCCGTTGTTTTTTATTCTTTACTATACACTTAAGCAAGGAATCGGGGCAATAAACTGGGACTTTTTTACCCAGATGCCAAAACCAGTTGGTGAAAAAGGCGGAGGCATGGCAAATGCTATTGTAGGTACAGGAATTCTAATAGGCTTGGGAAGTCTGATGGGAATTCCTATTGGGATTTTAGCAGGAATTTATTTGGCAGATAAACCGAAGGGGGTTTTTGCATTTATAGTAAGGTTTTTTACAGATGTTTTAAATGGAATACCATCAATTGTTGTTGGTGTTGTTGCGTATATAATTGTAGTTATACCAATGCATAGATTTTCTGCACTGGCAGGCGGCTTTGCTCTCGGCATTCTTATGATTCCGCTGATAACAAGAACAACAGAGGAAATGATACGCCTTGTTCCTAACTCATTCAGAGAGGCGGGGCTTGGTCTCGGAATCCCAAGGTGGAAAACGACAATTTCAATTATTTTGCCTGCGGCATTTAGAGGTATTTTCACCGGAATACTTTTATCTATTGCCCGGGCTGCCGGCGAAACCGCTCCTTTATTGTTCACTGCATTGGGAAACAGATTTTGGTCTGTACAGCTTGATCAGCCTATAGCATCAATGACACAATTTATTTTTGATTACGCAAAGGCGCCGTTTAACGACTGGAACCAGCAGGCCTGGGCAGCTTCATTTGTTTTAATAGTTCTTGTATTGTTTCTTAATATCATTTTCAGATTTGTAACTCGAAAATCATATACAGCTTAAATTAATTTTATGGAAGAATTAGTTTCAAATTCATCTGTTGAAGAGGTTAAAACCAAGGGGCCTGTCTCAAGAATGAAGACAGTGAATCTTAACGCCTTTTTTGGTACAAACCATGCTTTAAAGGATATAAATCTTGAAGTTAATAAAAACAAAGTACTTGCAATTATAGGACCCTCCGGATGCGGTAAATCAACATTTTTAAGAAGCCTAAATAGAATGCATGAAGAAGTAGGCGGTAAAATTAAAGGGAACATCTATCTTGATGGTGTTGATATTATGAAAAGAGATCCGGTTAATTTAAGAAAAAAAGTTGGAATGGTTTTTCAAAAAGCCAACCCTTTTCCTACTATGTCAATAGCTGAAAATGTTGTTTCCGGACTTAAATTAAACGGTCTTAGAAATAAAAAAAGGCTGAATGAAATAACAGAAGAGTGCCTCAAAAAAGCTGCTTTGTGGGATGAAGTAAAAGACTCTTTACATAAGCCGGGTAACAGCATATCAGGCGGACAGCAGCAGAGGCTTTGTATTGCAAGAACTCTTGCGGTTGAACCTGAAGTAATTCTAATGGATGAACCTGCCAGTGCTCTAGATCCCATTTCAACTGCAAAGGTAGAGGAATTAATTTTTGAATTAAAAAAGAATTTTACAATAGTAATAGTTACCCATAATATGCAACAGGCATCTCGAGTTAGTGATAATACCGCATTTTTTTATATGGGGGAATTAATCGAAGTTGATAAAACCACAAATATATTCACGGCTCCGAAAATGAAACAGACTGAAGACTATGTTACGGGTCGGTTTGGTTAAGCTGTTTTTTTAAGAGCCAGCTCATACAATTTGATATAATCTTTTCCTGAATGTTCCCATGAGAAATCTTGTTTCATCCCGTTTTGCTGAATTTTTAACCAGGCATCTTTATCATGGAATATATCAATAGCTCTTTTGACAGTCGATAATAGAGCATTGGCAGTATAATCAAAAAATGAAAAACCTGTCCCGGAATTATTTCCAGAGCTTTTAGATTCATGCCAATCAGTTACAGTATCAGCTAATCCCCCGGTTTTTCTTACTACAGGAACGGCCCCATATCTCAAACTATATATTTGATTTAGGCCGCAGGGTTCATAATGCGAAGGCATCAGAAATATATCTGATCCGGCTTCAATTAGATGGGCAAGTTCGTTATTATAACCTATATAATGGCCAACTTTATCCGGATATGAGTGCGAAAGGGAACGAAAAAGATCTTCATACTGATCTTCACCACTACCCAAAATAATCCACTGGGCATTTAAACTCATTAATTCCTTGATTGATTCCGCAACTATATCAAAGCCTTTTTGCTTTACCATTCTTGAAACAATACCGAACAGAGGAACATTATCAGCATATCTTAAACCAAATCGCTCGAGTAAATATTTTTTATTTTTTGTTTTGATATCAAGGTTAGTAATATTAAAGTGAAAAGGAATGTTTTCGTCGGTGAGCGGATTCCACTCTGAATAATCTATACCATTAATAATCCCATATAAACTTTCTTGTTTCATTCTCAATATGGTCTCCATACCAGCGCCATATTCAGGGGTCATTATTTCCTTCGCGTAAGTTTGGCTTACAGTATTTATGATATCTGAAAACAACAGCCCTGTTTTCATAAACGAAAAATTTTCGGATGGAATGTGATCAAATTGATTTATGACGTTTCTATTTGTTTCTGATTTCAAAAACGTATCACTTGAAAAAGTCCCCTGATAACCAATGTTGTGTATAGTAAAAACAGTTTTTATGTTTTTGAATTTGGCATCCCAGGCATAATTATTTTTAATATAATAAGGAATCAGCCCTGTTTGCCAGTCGTTGCAATGGATAATATCGGGGATCCAATCAAGTTGCTGAATAATTTCAAATACTGCTTTGTTGAAAAGGATAAACCGCTCATCCTCGTCATTATCATTAGTGTAAATTTTCCCCCTTGAAAAGAAATGCGAACAATCAATAAAATTAACCTCAACAGTTGAGCCCGGCAAATAACTTTTGTGGAGAAAGGTGTTTCTTAAAATTCCGGCGACACGGATTGGTATATTAAACGATTCAATAAATTTTAGCTGATATTTTACTTCATCGATTGAATTGTATTTCGGTACAAATAATTTTACATCGCAGCCAAGCTTTGAAAGCACTTTTGGAAGCGCGCCGGCTACATCGGCAAGCCCACCCGTTTTTACAAAAGGGAAGACTTCAGAGACAACGAAGGCAATTTTCATTTTATTTTTTGTTGTTGGAATTAATAGAGGTGCATATGTTATTTATAGACATGAAACATTATGTGCCTCAAAAACAATAAATTAAAAAATTGTATAGACAATTCCCAATTGAAGTGCTTCTTTTATCTGGACCTGCTTAGATTGATCCTGCTGGTATATCATTAAAAATGTAAAATTTACATTCATAAAATCATTTACTTTTGCTACTAGTGCATTGTCCCACCTTACATCCCAGACGGATAAGTCTTTAAACCGGGTGAATAAGCGCAGACTTGTTTTTGCCAATAAATTTTCCGCCAAAGTGACCTCTGCATTAGTTACAGATTCCATACCGGATTCAACCTTAGAAGTTTCAACCTCTGGTGTATTTGGGTCATCAGTGTATTTTGTGTTTTTCTTTGTAAAAGTTTCTTGCAGAGCTACGCCCAACCTTGTATTAAAATTTTTCTGTTTATCGTATGTAAAGCCAAGTGATTGGGTTATATATCCAGGATCAAAAAAATCAGCAATTTCCAGGGGTGGATTTAAAGAATAGTCATAACCAGTCGTAATTGTTGTCCTGATAGAATTACTGAAAAAGGGTTCTACTGACCAGCCAACATTTTTTGCAATTAGATTTACAAGATAAATATCATTATCATTAGTTCGTATATCTCCACCCCCAAGTTTTGTCCTCCCATAAGCTATTTTCAGAGAGTTGTCTAAAGTCATGCTCTCATTAATGTATTTTGCTGAGAAATCACCTGTCAATGTCCACGAGAGTGCATTATCTCCTCCCTGAGTCCAGTTACTCAAAGCTATCTGGCTCAGATTTAAGCCGGCAACACCCTTTTGAAACCAGCCGACTTTTTTCGTCGTATCTTGTTGCGAAAAAAGTTGATTTGTAATAAAGAAAAAAATAAAAATGAAAGGTATGCTAAATTTTTTCATATTGATCCTATTATTTTAATATATTTATAAATAGAAACAGAAATTTAATTAAAAAATTAATGCAATGAATAATAATTTTGTAACATATCAACTTGGAGAAAGTAAAAATCAAGCTATAATTTTTATTCATGGTTTTCCTTTCGACCATAAAATGTGGGACTTTCAAACGAATTATTTCCAGAAATTGCATTACTGTATTTCCTACGATATACGTGGATTAGGACAATCACCTGCTGGTGATGGTCAGTATACAATTGAAGGTTTGGTTGATGATTTATTCGAGCTGATTGAAACACATAAATTAAATAAACCGGTTTTATGCGGGCTTTCTATGGGAGGATATATCGCACTACGCGCAGTAGAAAGAGATGAAAATAAATTTAGCCGAATAATTTTATGCGATACCAAGGCAGAGGCCGACAGTAATGAAGGGAAAATAAGCAGAGCAAAAGCGATAAAGGAAATAAGTGTTAATGGCGGAGGCAAATTTGCCGATAATTTTGTACGGAAGTGTTTCTCCGATGAATTTATGAAAAACAAGAAGAAGGAATTTGAAGAGATCTTAATCCGCGCCAAAAATTCCAATTCAGTTGGATTAAAAGGGTGCCTGCTTGCGATGGCAGCCAGAACCGACACAACCGGCTATCTGTCTAAGATAAAAGTTCCTGTTCTTTTAATTTGCGGGGAACAGGATAAACTGACTCCCCCGGAAATCATGAAATCAATGAATGAAAAAATTATTAATTCTGAATTTGCTATTGTTCCTGGAGCCGGACACGTTTCTGCAGTTGAAAATCCGGAATTTTTCAATACTGAAGCAGAAAAATTTCTTAAAATGATATAAACCGTCTCAGAGGAAAGATCTTCAATAGATATTTTTTATTAATCCTATCACCGCTATAACTAACCGGGTTTATTAAAATATTTTTCAATGTCTTCTCTCATCTTTAATGGTGAATTTGTTGTTATCGAGTCGATTCCAAGATTTATCAAATTAATAGCGTCATCAAGTTTATCCACATCATAAGCACAAAAATCTAAATTTGAATTATGAAAGAATTGAATAAGTTTTTCATCAATATATGGAGCGGCATTTACATCAATGCCGTTACAATCAAGCCTTTGAAATGTATTCATCAATCGTTTTTGTGCAAACGAATAAAATCTTTTCTTTTTTAAAAAATACCAGCCGAACAGCCAATAAATTTTTATATCAGGGAAATATTTTTTTGCTAATTTAACCACCTTAGTATTAAATGTAATTATTCTGATTTTATCGTTTGATAAAGAAAACTGTTTTAATGTTTCAGCAAGCTTCTTTAGAAATATTTCACGACGATCTTTTATCTCTATATAAATTCCTTTTCCATTTGGAATTATCTGCAAAATTTCTGGAAGAGTTGGAATTCGGGTTCCTTTAAATTCTTTATTTTTCCAGGAGCCTACGTCTATTTGTTTAAGTTCGGCCAGGCTTGAAGACTGTACAATTAATTTGAAATTATTTCCCGATACTCTTTTGGTATCAGGATCATGAATGCAAACTATTTCATTATCATTTGTCAGCCAGAAATCTCCCTCAATAAAATCAGCCTTTTCTTTAAATGCCAATTTAAAAGATGGGATTGTGTTTTCAGGAGCAGCGTATGATGCGCCACGATGAGCTACAATTATTGGTGCTGTTTTTGAATTTAGCAACATGAATTAATTAAGAATGTTTGATATATTATTTCCTTATAAAAAATAACCATTTGCTAGCTGCGTAAAATCTTCGATTTGCTTTTTTATCCAGCCAGAATCTTTGTTTAATTCCCGAGCCATTAATTGTGCAACCTCAGGAGCCATTTGAATGCTGGCTTTTGCATCCAGGAATAAAGCTCTTGATCTTCGGGCAAGAAAATCTTCAACTGTTAAAGCCATTTCGTTTCTAACCGCCCAAATAACTTCTGCTTTAATATAAGGTAAAGAGGATAAGAGTTTATCGTTTAGTTCGGGGTTGTTTGAAATTAAAGTCTCTTCAATTTTTTTCTTATCAGATCCATAGTAATAAAGCGGCTCATCAAACTTTGTATTAAGGGTATAACCGTGAATCGGAAGCTTTTTGGTAATGCATTGTTTTTCATTCAGCCCCGCAACCATTATAGCTTTGTCAACAACATCCTCAGCCATTTTTCTGTAAATTGTCCACTTTCCGCCTGTTATTGTAATCAACCCGGAACGGGAAACGGATATTTGGTGTTTTCTTGAGATATCTTTTGTTGAAATACTCTCACCGTTTGAAGTCGCCAGCGGTCTTAAACCGGCAAACACGCTTAAGACATCCGATCGCTTTGGATCTTTGCTCAAATAAGCCGATGAGGTTTTTAATAGAAAATCAATTTCCTTCTCAGTAGCTCTTGGTTCAAGAGATGGATTCTTAACTTCTGTATCAGTCGTTCCAACTATAACTTTATTATGCCAGGGCACTGCAAATAAAACTCTACCATCAGATGTATGTGGGATCATTATTGCAGAATCGCCCTGAAGAAATGATTTATCCAGAACTATATGAACACCCTGACTAAGTATGACAGAGTTATTTGGATCTTTTTCATCCATTGCTTTTATATCGCCGACAAAAATTCCTGCAGCATTTATAATTGATTTTCCTTTTACAAAAAACACTTCATTACTTTCCTCATCAAGTAGCTCTAATCCGTTTAATAGGCCCGAAGCGTCTTTTGAAATACCCGTGGCCCTAACATAATTAAGAACTGTTGCCCCATTTTCAACGGCAGTTTGTGCAAGGTTTATGGCTAGCCGGGAATCATCAAATTGTCCATCGTAATAAATTACTCCGCCCAACAAACCATTCTGATCAAGATTTGGAATTGCAGACAAAGTTTCTTCCTTTGATATTTTTTGCGATGGGCCAAGACCTAATTTGCCGGCCATTAAATCATATACTTTCATACCAATGTTGTAAAATGGACCTTCCCACCATTCGTAAACAGGTATAATAAATTGTTGATTTCTTACGAGGTGAGGTGCATTCTGCATTAATAATCCGCGCTCGTGGAGCGCCTCGAAAACCAATGAGAGATCACCTTTCGCTAAATACCTTACACCGCCGTGAACTAATTTTGTGCTTCTGCTTGATGTTCCTTTAGCAAAATCAGATTGTTCAACAAGTAAAGTTTGAAATCCCCTTGAAGCTGCATCAACAGCTATTCCCAACCCGGTTGCGCCACCCCCGACAATAATTATATCCCAGGTTTTATCCTTTTTGTTTTTAAGATTTGCTAACAATTGTTCTCTTACCATAATTCAGCTGATTTCTTTAAACATTCCGCTTTAATTTATTAATAAAATGTTCAATTCCCAGTAGATATGAATTGCGATTTATAAGTTTTTTAATTTCAACAATATTTTCCTTCGCGGATTTTTCACCAGCGGAAATTATTTCATTTGCTCTATCAAAATCTGTCCAGCTCAGATGTTTTACTTCGGGATGAATAACAAGATCCGCTTCTCTAAGCCGTAGAGCTGAAAGATGAAATGAAGTTATATCTTCTGCACGATATAGAATTTCGAAAACATTTTTGGGTTGCTCAACAGCTTTTATATAGCGGGTTACATCAGCCGCCAAGACGCGATCAGCCCCAATTTCTCTAACTCTTCCTGCCGGTACACTTTCTGATGCGCTGCCGTCTACGAGAAAATAATTTTGATATTTTACCGGCGGGAATATCCCTGGAATTGCCGAGCTTGCTTTTATTGCTTCTCTCAGACTTCCTGTTGTAAAATTTATTTCCTCACCTGAAAGTAAGTCAGTCGCGATAGCTGAAAATTTAATTTTAAGATTTTCAATAGGGGAATCAGGAATAATGTCGTAGATTTCTCCCGTTACTTTCTCGTCGAAGTAAGATAGCCGGTCCAATGATTTTAGTGCCTGAAGGCGTGTGTCGATATAATCAAAAAATTGTTCAAAATAATTTTTGTCAGGCTTCTTTGCGTTATCACTAAGTTTTTCAATTCCAAGGTCATTGAATTTTGGAAGATTTATAACACCTAATATAATTTCTTCAACTTTTTTTGCATCAGAAAAATAGGCGTATAGACCGCCGACAACAGCGCCCATACTGCAGCCAGTAATAGCATCAATCTTTATTTTTTCTTCATTTAGAACTTTAAGCAGCCCAATATGAGCTAAGCCTCTTGCTCCCCCTCCACCTAGCGCTAATCCGAATTTTGACATTTCTTCCCCCCTTTATTATCAATGAGTCTAGTTGCAAATAGTTTCTTAATTACCATTATTAAAGGTAATCATAATCTCTATTTTTTTAAGCCGGGCTTGAAGTCCTGGTTGCTAACTGGTTCTGAGGTTGGAGTTTTAATTACATTAAATTCAAAGTTAACAGCCTTATGACATTCATTGCAAGTTTGGGTTAATATTTTGAAGTTATTAGAAAACATGTTGAGATCTTTATTTTTTATTGAAGATTCTAAGCTGTCAAGCGCAGGATAAATCATTGGAATGTCCTTGGTTTCGATCCTTTCCGGTAAATATTTTATGGCATTATCAAATGTTTCTTTTATCTCTCCAACTTCAAAATTCGCCAGAGCCCAATTTTCATTAATGCCGGAAAACCATAGTTTGGCATGGTGAGTTTGAATAGCTAACATAAACTCGCCAAGCCCCGGTTTATATGTGTTTTTAGGTTCGGTTTTAAGAGAATCTATTTCGTTTTGCAATTTTTCTTCTTTGTTGTTTTTGCAAGAAGAGAAAACCAAAACAGAAAGAAGAATCAAACCAGCAAATAAAATATAGGTTTTCATACAATCCTATTTCTTATTACTCAGGCTTCCTAAAAAACTTTCTAGCACTTTAAAATATTCTTTTTTATCTTCAACAAACGGGAAATGCCCGCAATTTTTTAATGTAACAAGTTTAGAGTTTTTAATTTGCTTATGAATTACTTTATTCGATTCCAGAGGCATTAGATCGTAATCACCAGTTACAATAAGGGTCGGACATTTAATTGCAATTAGTTGATGGGTTAAATCATATTTACGAACAGAAGGATCCCTGTTTAAAAGACCCAACAATTCGTTTTTTATTTTATTGTCTTTTGGCAGTATAATATTTAAGCTATCGAGATATTGCTTGTTATAAAAAGATGGACTGAAAAGAATTTTGTAATATCTAGCCATTGTTATTGGATCTTTTTCCGTAAAACTTTTACTGGATGTAATCTTTGATCTTTCAACGTCTTCTTCTTTTGTAAATCTCGACGCAAGTATTGAATAAGACTGGTCCCTCAATGAAGAAGATGGTGGAGTCGGATTTGATAGTATAAGAGATCTTAAATTCTCTGGATATTTAATTGCATAATTCATTGCAATAAGTCCACCCCACGAATGCCCGAAAAGATTCATTTTCTTTAATCCAAATAGTTTTCTGATACCTTCGAGATCTTTAACAAAGTTTTCCATTGTGATTGAACTTGAATCAACATCTGCCGATGACTGCCCACTTACTCTCTGGTCATAAAAAATTAATTTATAATGCTTCGCCAATTCCTTGAATTGTGGCAGGAAATACAAATAATTAAAACCCGGGCCGCCATGTACCATAACTATTGGCTCGCCAGATCCCATTGTTTTTATAAAAAGCTTGGTGCCGTTTATTTCTTTTAGCTCCCCTTTAGAAAAATTATCTTGCGCAGAAATTAGAGGCAAAAGCAAAAAACAAAGTAAAAGCGCTTTAACTAAAAATTTCATTTTTAATCCTTTATTAATCTATGTTTATCGATCCAGTAACCCCAAGCAACAAACAACCATTGTCCAAGGGCGCTGTAAGCAAGAGCATTTACATTTGGCGGCAAAGCTCCGGAAAACAGGTTCATACCATAAACAATTAAAAGCAATAGCACAAATCCTGAAAGGGAATATTTTCCGATTTTGTCTATGGCCTTTGTTGTTTTTAGGTATAAAAAAAGGCCGCCTAAAAACATAAAAAGTTCAGCAATTAATGTTGCGGGCAGTGAGTTCCACAAACCTAACCCGAAAAATGTTTCAACTCCAGGCGCAAGCGGAAGATCCGGGCGATGCACAATCAAATCAAGAATCCAATGGCTAAACACACAAAGCCCCAAAACAATTGATATCTTCTTATCTTTTTTAATAAAATAATAGATTCCTGCAAATAGCAGTGACCAAACAATCGACATAAGCAAGCTATGTGAATAGGGGTAATCGTAAAAATTTAACGGTGTAACAACTGTGTTACCAGGTTCAATTTTAACGTGCTCGATTCCAATTAAAAGAAATATTGGCCAGAGAAGATCAAGAAAAACACTTGCCATAAAATAAGTTCCTAAAGAAGCTCTATTTCCAATTTTCTTTGAGCCAAATCCGACTCCGTAATGACCAAGAAACATTTTTAACTCCAATTAAATTATTTAACATTTCTTTATAATTGCAGAAACTGTATTATAAAAAAAGTATTTTTTTAAATTCATTAATTGTTTTATAAACAGTTTTAAAAACCATTTTTTCCTGATCGGCAAATGAATTTAAAATAGTAGTAGAAGTAAGAACAGCCCCGACCCACCCGTTTGTATTCCAAAATGCACCTCCTGTTAAAGGGGGCAATTTACTAATCTCTTCAGGATATGGCCACGGCGAAATATAAAAGTATGGCTCATTATAGCTTTCATCTCCAGGAGACATACCCACGCCGATTGATTTTTCAGAGTTATTCTTTTTACCAACATTTATATGAAATGCAATATCAAAATGATGAGGCCAGCATCTAACCTCCGAAATATTATCATTCTCTTTGGCAATATTTTCCAAAATCAATTCAGCATTGGAATAATAATTTTGTATTTCTAAAAAAGCATTATAATCTATAAACTTGAATGCCACACCATTTGCTGTGGGATATTCAGGAATTTTGTAAGGTAATTTTATATTTAGTTTTTTAGGATCAAAACCCAAGCTACCAACTTTTCTGGATATCCAGTCAAATGCTTCAATATAAGTTTTCCCGTCTAATTTTAGGGAATCTTTTATTTCATTTTTTCCCTTAAGTACCACAAGAGCAAAATCGGAAATCTTTAGGCCGCACCTGAAATCGCTTTCCTCCCATCGCTGGCCAGATAATATCTTTTGTTCCTTATCCCAAAATAAAGCCGCAAAATTATCTCCCTGGTCCGCAGGATTTAAACACCGGCCAGTAATTGCCGGCAGCTGTACCGCATGATGTATTTGCTTTCTTGCTTCGGCAAGGGCTTTTTTTGAAATTTTTTTTAGTTCGATCCAACCCAAAATAATTTTCCAGATCTTGTAAAAAACGCTCTTTTGTTAAAATCAATAAAAATTCACCGTATAACTTTTGTATTTACCATTTTCATAAATAAATTTTGCACTGAAAAACTTTTCCTGGAAAAGCCATCTAATAAATATTTTATCCCCGTCCCACAAATTTAGCGTAGCGAGTTTATCGTTTGGAATCCAGGCAAGGTTTCCTTCTGGTGAATCTATTAATTTTCCATTGAATTCTTCTGCCGTAAAAATAAACACATACCAGTCATCCACTTGATCAAATAGTGGGAATGTTATAAATCCATGCATCCTTGGATTCTTTATTGTTAGTCCTGCTTCTTCCTTAATTTCTCTAATTACACAATCTTCCGGGCTTTCTCCTTGTTCGATTTTACCGCCTAATCCATTCCATTTTCCTTCGTGATAATCGTTTTCTTTTTTAACCCTATGGAGCATTAATGTTTTATTTTGTGATTTGTCTATAACATAGCATAATGTGGCAAGTTTCATAAAATTAATTTTTAATAATGATTAACAAATGTATTGACATTATATAAAACGGCAATTAAATTTTTGCAGGTAAATATTTATCGCTTTTTAATTTAAGTCCCAACTTAAGCTATAAATAAAAATATATATTTACTTTGCACTTTACAAAATATTTGGAAAAATTTAGTGCAGATATTATTTTATTGTTTCCTTAGTTAATTTGCTTTATAGTAAAGGGGTTAAAAATTTCAGCACTTTTGTAATTATGGGAGGTTTATTAAAATGGCAGGGAATAAAGTATCCGGGAAGACGGTAATAAAAACACGAGAGGAATTAATTGAAGAATGTTTGGAAATAGGTATTCCTGTTACCGGGCATGAAGATCAGGAAACGCTGGAAATGATACTCAGCTCGGCTGATGATGATTATGAAGATAAAGAAGAAGATGACTTTGATGGAGATGAAGGATTTGAAGAGGAACCGTCAGAAGATGATGAGATATTTGATGAGGATTTTGAATTTGATGAAGACGATGATGATGATCTGTTTGAGGATGACGAATCATCATATAATTAATTCCAATAAAAATTTCAAATCCCCTGCCTTTACGACTACATGCCCAAATAACCATTTTTATTAAGATAATTTTTTACATAATCATTAATGCCATCTTCAAGGGATGAGCTGACCTTACTTAATCCGGCTTTTTTTATTTTATCTAAGTTTGCCTCAGTAAAGTATTGGTATTTATCTGCAAGGTGATCGGGTAAATTTATGTATTCAATATTCTTTGGCTTCCCCAGTGCTTTGAAAAGAGCTGTCACGAAGATCATTCCATGTTCTTGCTTTACCTGAACCAACATTGTATAAACCATTTTTATTCTTGTTTTCCAGAAAGAACAAGGTCATATCAACAGCATCTTTAATATAAACAAAATCTCGTTTCTGTTCACCATCTTTGTAATTTTTGTTTCTGGATTTAAATAGTTTTACTTTTCCAGTATCTCTAATTTGTTCAAATGCTTTATGTACAACACTGCGCATATCGCCCTTGTGGTATTCATTGGGACCGTACACATTAAAATATTTTATTCCAACCATTTTATCCAGCACATCTTTTTTTAACGCCCAGATATCAAAAAGATTTTTTGAATAGCCGTACATATTTAAAGGACGCAGTGATTTACATATTTTATTTTCATCATTCAAAACCAAGCGATCCATCTCCATAAGTTGCAGCTGAAGAAGCATAGATAAATCTTATATTTTTATTCAAAGTGAATAAAGGGCAAGTTTTTTTGTGTATTCAAAATTATTGTTTAGTAAATGATCGGCATCTTTTTCAGTTGTTGAAGAGTTTGCCCCCATATGAATGATTGTATCCACCTTAAAATTAAAACCGGTTTCTAATCATCCCGATAAAAACATCTTTATTAATAAAATCTTCAAAATCGAGACCGACAAGATTTTTCCATTTTTCATCTTTCCCTAACTCATCCACAATTATAACATCGGTTTTGCCAAGTTGATTTAATCGCCAGACAATGGCGCTTCCGATAAAACCAGCCGCGCCGGTAACTATGATCATTTTTAACCTTTTGTAAAAAATTATCGTTTTATAACCGGACACAATTTAATTATATTTGATTTCCTTTCAAAAAGCAAAACAAAGTGGATGGTAATATCGGATAATTCGGCACATATGTCTTGTAATAATTGACAAAGAGATCAAAATTCATATATTTGAAATAGAATTTATTGGTTCTTAAATATATTTCTTATCAAGAACGGCTAAGGGAACAGGCCCGTTGACGCCGTAGCAACCGATTCCGCCTTTTGCGGAATGCCAGGTGCTAATTCCTGCCCCTATAATAAGGGGGAAAGATGAGATGAAGATAGATTTTATACCTCTTCTTCTCATTGGAAGAGGTTTTTTATTTTTAAAGTATAGCAATTATGAAATCGACATTACAAATATTAAAAGAAATACTTGCAAACCGAATTCTTGTGCTGGATGGCGCTATGGGAACTATGATTCAGCGCCATAAGCTAAAAGAAAAGGATTTTCGCGGCGAACGATTTAAAAATCATCCGTCCGACTTGAAAGGAAACAACGATCTATTAAGCATTACCCAACCAGAAATTATAAAAGAAATTCATCGTTCATATCTTGAATCGGGTGCAGATATTATTGAAACAAATACATTTAGCGGAACATCTATAGCCCAGTCTGATTATAAGACTGAAAAATTTGTCTACGAAATTAATTATCAATCAGCTAAAATGGCAAAAGAAGCCGCTGAAGATTTCACTCAAAGAAATCCTAATAAACCAAGGTTTGTTGCAGGTGCACTAGGACCAACCAATAAAACTCTTTCACTTTCACCAAACGTAAATGATCCGGGATTCCGTGCAGTAACATTTGAAAAAATGTCATCCGCATATTACGAACAAACAAAAGGATTGGTTGAGGGTGGAGCAGATGTTTTATTGATTGAAACAATTTTTGATACCCTAAATGCAAAATCTGCAATCTATGCTGTTGAAGAATATTTAAACGAAACAGGAAAACAAATTCCTGTTATGATTTCAGGAACAATAGTTGATCAAAGCGGAAGAACTTTATCCGGACAAACCACCGAAGCATTCTGGATATCCATTTCACACACAAAAAATTTACTGAGCGTTGGATTTAACTGCTGCTTTGGGTGCAAAACAAATGAGACCATTTATTGAAGAGCTTTCTAATATTGTAAATTGTTTTGTAAGTATTTATCCAAACGCCGGGTTGCCAAATGAAATGGGGGAATATGATGAAACCGCACAAACAATGTCAGCTTTATTAAAGGAATTTTCGGAAGCTGGTTTTTATAATATTGTTGGCGGATGCTGCGGAACAACTCCCGAACATATTAAAGCAATTTCTAAAATGGTTAAAGAATTTAACCCAAGAAAGGTTCCAGAAATAAGATCATATCTTAGATTAAGCGGACTTGAACCGCTTGTAGTTCGTCCGGACTCTAATTTTATAAATATTGGTGAAAGAACAAATGTTACCGGCTCGAAGAAATTTGAAAAACTAATTATTGCCGACGATTATGAAGAAGCACTGACAGTTGCCCGTGATCAGGTTGAAGGTGGTGCACAGGTGCTTGATGTTAATATGGACGAAGGATTGCTGGACTCAGAAGAAGCGATGACAAAATTCCTAAATCTTCTTCAGGCTGAACCGGATATTGCGAAACTTCCGATAATGATTGATTCATCAAAATGGTCAGTAATTGAAGCGGGATTGAAATGCGTTCAGGGAAAAGGAATTGTAAATTCTATTACCCTGAAAGAAGGCGAAAAAATATTTAAGGAACGCGCCAGAAAAGTTAGGCAATATGGAGCAGCAGTTATAGTAATGGCATTTGATGAAAATGGGCAGGCTGATACTTTTCAGAAGAGAATAGATGTTTGCAAAAGAGCATATAAAATTTTAACTGAAGAAATCAATTTTCCTCCGCAGGATATAATTTTTGATCCAAATATTTTAACTGTTGCAACCGGAATAGAAGAACACAGTAATTATGCTGTTGATTATATTGAAGCAACACGATGGATAAAACAAAATCTTCCATTTGCAAAAGTAAGCGGCGGGGTCAGCAATATTTCCTTTTCTTTCCGTGGAAATAATCTTGTGCGTGAAGCAATGCATTCTGCTTTTCTTTTTCATGCTATTAAGGCCGGAATGGATATGGGAATTGTAAACGCAGGTCAGCTCGAGGTATATGAGGAAATTCCCAAAGATCTTTTAAAGTTGGTTGAAGATGTGCTTCTAAATAGAAGAAAGGATGCCACAGAACGACTTGTTGAATTTGCGGAGACCGTTAAGCAAAAAGGCAAAGTAGAAACGAAAAAAGATGAATGGAGAAACGGAACTGTTCAGGAAAGATTGAAACACTCACTGGTTAAAGGAATAGTTGAATATATTGATGCTGATACAGAAGAAGCACGAAAACTGTATCCAAAACCACTAGAGGTAATTGAAGGTCCGTTAATGGACGGAATGAATGTCGTTGGTGATCTTTTTGGATCCGGGAAAATGTTTTTGCCACAGGTAGTGAAAAGTGCCCGCGTAATGAAGAAAGCTGTTGCCTATCTATTCCCATTTATCGAAGAAGAAAAAGCTGCTTCAAATGATACTCGCGAAGCGGGAAAAGTATTAATGGCTACCGTTAAAGGCGATGTTCATGATATTGGAAAAAACATTGTTGGAGTTGTATTGGGCTGCAACAATTATGATGTAATTGATCTGGGCGTAATGGTTCCTGCAGATAAAATTCTACAAACTGCAATTGATGAAAAGGTCGATGTGATTGGTTTAAGCGGCTTAATAACTCCGTCACTTGATGAAATGGTTCATGTTGCAAAGGAAATGGAAAGAAGAGGATTCAAAATTCCTCTTCTTATAGGAGGCGCTACAACATCAAAAGTTCATACGGCGGTTAAAATTGCCCCTAATTATAAAGGAACAACAGTTCATGTACTTGATGCTTCCCGGAGTGTTCCGGTAGTTAGTAGCCTTATAAATGAAGACAAAAACATTCGCGAGATATTTAGCCGGGAGATAAAAGAAGAATATATAAAACTAAAAGAAAATCATTTAAGAAAAAGAGTAGAAAAAAATTATATAAATATTGAAGCAGGCCAGAAAAAATAGATTAAAAAGCGATTGGAATAAATTTGATATTACTAAACCCAGGAAATTAGGTGTAACTGTTTTAAGGAATTTTTCACTTGAAGTATTAAGAAAATATATTGACTGGACACCTTTTTTCCAGACCTGGGAAATGAAAGGAAAATATCCCGACATACTGGAAAACGATAAAATCGGAGCGGAAGCTAAAAAATTATTTAATGATGCAAACAAACTACTGGATGAAATAATTAAAAATAAATCGCTAACTGCAAATGGCGCATTCGGAATATTTCCTGCTAATACAGTTGCACACGATGACATTGAAATTTATTCAGACGATTCAAGAAAGGGTGTAAAAAGAGTTTTGCACACTATTCGTTCACAAACACAAAAATCAGACGGACTTCCTAATCTTGCACTTGCTGATTTTATAGCACCGAAAGAATCCAGGAGGGAAGATTATATCGGTGCGTTCGCTGTTACAGCAGGAATCGGAATAGAAAACCTTATTCAGCAAGTTTGAAAAAGAACACGACGATTACAATAGCATTATGACAAAAGCACTGGCCGACAGGCTTGCCGAAGCATTTGCAGAGCATCTTCACGAACTCGTAAGGAAAAAATTCTGGGGGTATTCGTCCGAAGAAGAATTTGAAAATGAAGATCTGATAAAAGAAAATTACCAGGGAATAAGACCTGCACCCGGTTACCCGGCTCAACCGGACCATACAGAAAAACCAATAATTTTTGATCTTCTTGATGCAGAAAAAAATACTGGAATCAAACTGACTGAGACATTTGCCATGTATCCTGCAGCATCTGTGTGCGGTTTGTATTTTGCCCACCCTGAATCCAAGTATTTCACTGTGGGCAAAATTGGGAAAGACCAGGTGATGGATTATCACAAAAGAAAAGGTATGAGTCTGGAGGAAACGGAAAAATGGCTTTCCCCTATTCTGAATTATGAACCTGGAGAATAATTCAATAAATTGGAACTATTAAGCCTTTATTCTTGTAAGGGTATTATAATTTTGCCAGGATGAAAAATATATGAAAAGTCAACTATTTACTGCTTTGGTAGTTTTTCTTTATATAGGCTTATTTTTGAGTGGTTGTAGCAGCAAACCAGATGTTATTCATGATTTGAGTAATAAGGATTATAAACTAATCGACACTGACAGCACCATAGTTAATTTTCCTGGTGATTACAAAGGCAAAACAGTTGTATTGGGATTTATTTACACCCACTGTCCCGACATCTGCCCAATGACAACTCACAATATAGATATGGTAAGAAAGGAACTTGATAAACAAGGTGCAAATGATGTTACATACGTTGATATTTCATTTGACCCGGATAGAGACACTCCATCAGTTTTGAAAGAATATGCAGATGTAAGGGGAATAAAAACAAGCCAGTTTCATTTTCTCACAGGATCCAAAGATGTAATTAAATCCCTTTTGAAAGATTGTAATATTTATGCTTTACCCGGTGATACAACTGTTGTTGATGGGGATACATCTTATTTTTTCATACATACAGACAGAATAAGTGTGATGGATCCAGAAGGAAAAATTAGAGCAGAATATAAAGGAAGCACTGCGAACAGGGAAGAATTAATTAAAGATATAAATAAAATAAGATAGGTTAAGAGAATGTATTTACTATTAATTTTAATTTCATTGATAAATTTTTCTTCTAATAAAAATATTGAAGTAAAAGATGGATGGATTCGTCCTGCAGGTAAAGGAATGAACACGGCCTTTTATTTTAAAGTTGAAAATAATTCCGAAAAAGATGATACTCTTCTTTCCGTAAGATCATCTGTCGCAAAAATGGTGCAGATGCATGAGACTTTTTCAAAAAATGGTATGATGGGAATGCGCCAAATCAAAGCTATTCCAATAAAATCAAAAACAACATTAGAATTCAAACCAGGCGGGTATCACGTTATGGTTATGAATCTCAATAAAGACCTGAAAGAAGGCGATTCAGCTGAATTTACTCTTCACTTTAAATATGCAGGGAATATTAAAATAAAAGCTCCGGTAAAAATCCCGGGAGATTAATTGAAGGCTCTTAACTTTTTAATAGAATAATTTAAAATGTGTAATTTATAAAACACAAAAAATGACTTCGAATAAATTTCTAATTGAAAATCTCAAAGCACACAAATTTGCAAACATTGTTCCTTTCGATCTCAATGAACCAAGTGTTTTTGTCTTTGATTTTTCAGAGTCAAACGAAGAACTAAAAGACCTGGATATTTCTGATCTGCAAAGTTTCATTGATTATACATTTAACAAACTAGAAAGTAATAACTCACTTGTAGGTGTCGGCGGGTATTCCGAGAAAAGATCTTTTTATAAAAGAAGTGATGTTTTCAAAACCCCCGGTGGATTCAGATCAATTCATCTAGGGATAGATATTACCGCGGTTGAAGGAACAGAAATTTTTGCTCCACTTGATGGGAAAGTTCATAGCTTTAAGAATAATTCATCCTTCGGGGATTATGGACCGACAATTATTCTGGAGCACAATTTGGGTGGGGAAATTTTCTATACCTTATATGGACATTTAAATCTAAATTCCTTAAATGAATTGTTTGAAGGTAAAAATTTTAAAAAAGGTCAAAAACTTGCACAAATGGGTAATCCAGCTGAAAATGTTGGCTGGCCACCTCATCTTCACTTTCAATTAATTACTGATATGCTGAATAAAAAAGGAGATTTTCCGGGTGTATGCCTTCCATCTGAAAAAGGTTACTATTTGAGCTTATGTCCAGATCCAAATTTGATATTAAAGATTGAAAAACTCAATTAATTTGAAATAATTGATCGTTCGGGCCCTCCTGATTTGAATCTAAAAACTTCCACCTACATCTAACCAAAAGGAGTAATGAAAAAAAGGGTAAATAATGAGTTATTATTTCAGTAAGACAACAAATGAAAATTTTGATAAAACTGTTGAAAAAGTTACAGCAAAATTAAAGGAAGAAGGTTTTGGTATTTTAACGGAGATAGATGTTAAAGATACTCTTAAAAAGAAACTAGATGTAAATTTTAAAAAGTATAAAATTCTCGGCGCCTGCAATCCCCCGTTCGCTTATAAGGCCTTACAATCAGAAGATAAGATTGGGATTATGCTTCCCTGCAATTTAATTGTTGAAGAAAACAGTGGCGGTAAAGTTGAGGTTTCTGCGGTTGATCCGATGGTATCAATGCAGGCCGTTAAAAATGAATCGCTTTTCACGATTGCTCAAGAGATAAGGAATAAGCTTAAAAAAGTTATTGATCAACTGTAATGCCGGGCTTTAAATAAAATTAGTTTTATCAAATTGCTTAACCAGGCGATCCTTATTAAAATGAATAATGGGTAGGGCGAGTTTGTGCAAATATAGGAGTCATACCATTCCGGATTAAATTTGTTTTTAAAGTTATATAAACCCAGATAATTATAAGCAAAACGTAAACTTCTGCCAGCAAAATTAACTATAAACTCCTTAGATAATATTTTGCTATTATAAATAACATAAGGAACGTCACCCAGACTCCAGCTTTTCACTCCCTCTGATTTTAATTTATTAAAAATTGTGTAAATGAGTAGTTCCATTACACCCTTTGGTGCATCCTTTCTACGCAACAGCAAGTCAGTTCTAACATGAGATTTATTAATTTTTGCCGTTAATATAGCTCCCGCCCAATTATCTGATTTATCAATAAACACAAACAATCTTGTTCCGCGTAAAAATTGATCATTAAAAAAATATTTTAACTGGGGTTCTTTTCCGTGCGCGCATTCCGGTTTAAATAATTCGAGTTTGATTTTATTTTCGAGGGTAAAATCCACTTCCTTTATTAATCCGTTTCTTTCTCCGTATCGAAATAGTTCTATAATTGATTTTTTATTAAAATGATTAACGTCTGTTTTTAAGACTGCTTCCTTAGCGGCTCTGTAGATTTTAAAATTATTTTGCGCAAACTGTTTTGCATAATTTCTGCTGCAGCCGCTAATAAACACAGTAATATTTTTTGAATTTATTCTGTCATCTTTTTTCAGTTCGGATTTAGTAAAGTAATATTGAGGATTGTTTACCCACAGTAGCGGTTTTTTGCCCGGGATTGTCTGCTTTTGAAAGACTCTTTCGTAAGTTTTCGTTTTACTCTTTGATATGATCTTTAATGGTTCATTTATTACCATAGTGGGGATTTCGTCATGGCTCCGAATAATATGTTTTTCAATTGATGGCGGCATAATTTTGTTTATCTCAAATAAGCTATGTAATCTGTATAAGCGGGTTCCTTTCCCAGCCTTCTCACTTCTTTTGCTATTTGTCCCCTGTGATAAGAAGAATGATGCGAAAGATGAGTTAGAATTTCGTTTATTGTATTTGCGTATTCGATTCCTTTGCTGTTTGTGTATTTAGCCTTTGTTTCGAAATCGTTTTCAGAAAGGGAATTTAAATATGAATTAATTTGTTTTGCGTTCTCGTTTGCCAATTTGTCACATTCCTCTAAATTTAATTCTTGCCAGAACTTATTATCATATTTTTCAGATTTAAGTCTCTGCAGCCAGGTTTTTTCCGCAAGTAGTAAATGAGCCAGTATTTTTAAAACGCGTTCATCTTTAATACCATCATCTTTTAATCCGTTAATTACTTTTTTGTTTGCCCACGCATGATATTTAAATAAATTAATAAAATATGATTTCATCGACTGTCTCGTGATTGATTAAAACAAAGATAAGGTAGAAATGGTTTCCCGGCAATTAAGTAATAATTACAGTATGAATAATTGGACATTTGAAGAAAAAACATAATATTGCGCATGCATTAAATAAAAAGGTGAAAAAATGATCCAGCAATCATTATCGGAATTATTCGAAAGAGATTTAAATAAATTGAAAGAAGAGATTAATCTGTACCCTGATGAAAATAAAATGTGGGAAATTAAGGGAGAAATTAAAAATTCTGCAGGAAATTTAGCGCTTCATTTGCTGGGTAATTTAAATCATTTTATAGGTACAGTGCTTGGCAACAACGGTTACGTCAGAAATCGTGATGCTGAATTTTCAGACAAAAATGTTCCACGCACTGAAATAACAAATAATATTGATAAAACCAAAGAAGTTATTAAATCAGTACTTTCGAAAATATCAGACGATGATTTAAAAAAAGATTACCCTGTTAAGGTTCTTAAAAACAAAGATACGATGAAGACGGAATTTTTCTTAATTCATCTGTCCGGTCATTTAAATTATCATCTTGGACAGGTCAATTATCACAGGAGATTGATTTAGAGCAACTAGAATAATTATTATACTTTTTAATTCATAAAGCACCTTCTTATGAAAAAAAAATCCAAACGACCGGCCTGGGACGAATATTTTTTAAAGCTGGCTATGCTTGCATCTGAAAGATCAACCTGCCCCAGAATGCATTGTGGATGTGTTCTCGTAAAAGATCGGTTTGTGTTGGCAACAGGGTATAATGGTTCAGTCCCTGGACAGCCGCATTGTGAAGAAGTCGGCTGCCTTATTGTTGACAATCATTGTGCTCGGACAAACCATGCAGAAATAAACGCGCTTGTTCAGGCAGCGGTACACGGTATTTCAATTAAAGGTTCTGAAGCATACATTACAAATATGTCCTGCACAACCTGTGCAAAGGCTTTAATTGCAGCGGGGATTCAAAGAGTAATTGTTTTTTCTGATTACCATGACACACTGGCAACCGAGTTTTATACTAAAAATAATGTTGAAATTGTCAAGCTGGATATGCCGGAAACAAAAATAAATTATGATCTGAAAAAATATACCTCGGCAAGGAAGACAAAAAAATCCAGATGAAAAACAGGATACTTCAATTCTGGAAGCCTCTCCTTGCAGTTATTTTCTGGGGAGCTTCTTTTATTGCCACTAAAATTGCCTTGAATGAATTATCGCCCCTCATGATAATTTTTTGCAGACTTATCCTTGGTACTACTCTTCTTACAATTTTTGCACTAATAACAAAACGCGATTTTACAATCAATCTCAAAAACCATGGCTGGATTTTAATACTGGCTTTTATTGCTTCGTTCCATCTCTGGATACAGGTAACAGGATTACAATATACAACAGCTTCAAACACAGGTTGGATAATCGGTGTAACCCCGGTTTTTATGGCTCTGCTAGGATTAATTATTTTCAAAGAGAAATTACTAAAATTGCAGACAGCAGGCATTGTAATTGCATTTGCCGGACTTCTTTTATTAATCAGTCGCGGTAGAATAGAAAATATTGGTCTGCTTTCACACAAAGGCGATTTTATGGTTTTGGGCAGCGCATTTACCTGGAGTGTTTATTCTATGGTAACCAAGAAAATAACAATAAACTATCCACCGATGATGACGATACTTTTCCTATTTATTATGATGGCGATTATCATTTCTCCCTTTACTTTAAATGCACAATCATTTCATGCAATATTAAATTTATCTGTAAAAAGCACAGGAGCAATATTGTTTCTCGGTATTTTCTGTTCAGGAATTTCTTACGTTTTCTGGGCACAATCACTTAAAACAATGAGCGCTTCCAGCGTGGGCGCATTTCTTTACCTTGAGCCCTTCGTTACTGTATTTACCGCATGGTTGATACTGGGTGAAAATATTACATTTATCATGATTTTTAGCGGATTGATAATTATGTTAGGTGTTGTGCTTGTAAATCGAAAATAAGTTTTCGATTTTAAAATTTTGAAATGCTCAATTTTGTTTATTAATAATATAAACAAGGCAATTATCATGAAAAGATTAAAATTATTTTTCTTTATTATTTTTTTATCAGGTTTAACTATGGCACAAACGGTGAGACCAATTCGTGATAACGTCGGCTTTTGCTGGAAAGCAAATGAAATGAACAAGCTGATGAAGTATTTGTCAACTCATAATAAAATTACAGATATCGGTTCAAACAAACTTGTTGCGGCAATTTCACCTCACGACGATTATTTATATGCAGGTAATATTTATTACACTCTTTTTCCACATATCAAAACAAAAGAAGTTGTGATATTCGGAGTAACTCACGGAACAGTACGCAAAGCGATGAATGATCCAAGAAATGTTTTAATATTTGACGATTACGACGAATGGCAGGGACCATACGGAAATGTAAAAGTTTCGCCTCTCAGAGATTTTATCAAAAGTAAACTGGATAAAGATTATCAGATGGTGAGTGATAAAGCACAGGATATTGAACATTCAATTGAGGCACTGGTTCCGTTTCTGCAGTATTATAATCGTGATGTTAAAATTACACCAATAATGGTAACCGGTATGCCTTATGAAAGAATGGAAAAAATTAGCAAACAGCTTTCTGATATTATTTCGGAATATATAAAAGAAAATCATTTACAGTTAGGGAAAGGATATTTTCTTTTTAATTTCCACCGACGCAGATCATTATGGTGAAGATTTTGACAACTCACCTTACGGAATGGATGAAGAGGCGCATAAAAAAGCAACTGATAGAGACAAAGAAATAGGAAATAAAATTTTTAATGGTGAGCTGACCACTGCAAAGGTTAAAGAACTCGCTGATGACTTCTGGCCAGAATTGAAAGTTAATAAAGTCTGTCCATTATGGTGTGGAAGATACCCAATTCCTTTTGGACTGATGACAACATTAAATATTGTAAAGGAAATTTCCGGCAAAAAAATTATGGGTAAGTTTCTTGGTTATTCTGACAGCTGGACAGAAGGAGTAATTCCTGTTTATCACACTAATATGGGACTGACAGCACCTTTTTCGCTTAAACACTGGGTTGGATACGCTGCTGCAGGTTTTTATTTAAAATAGAACGCTAATGAAATAATCCGTATTTCTCGAGGTGCTTGTAAGCTATATAACCCACCGCACCAAGTTGTGCCATCCCAAGCACCTGCCTGAATAGGCTTATACCTTTATTTTCCATATAAATATTATAATAAGGTTGTAGAAGATATGAGGTTGATTCAAAATCATTTTGTTCGATGCTGTTTGTAATGGCAAGGTTGGTTTTTAACCAGATGTTTCCGTTTTGAGTGGTATCGTAATTTTCAGAGTTGAAAAAACTTTCCGGACGCACAATCTTTGACCAAGATAGATCCTGTATGTAATCAAAATATCTGCTTAAATGTGGTTTTATTGCGGTTGAATCATTTTCGGAATTTTTATTCTGCGCAAATGCAGTAAAGCCTAATAACATAACCAGTGTTATGGGTAATAGCTGTTTCATTAAAGATAATCTCCCCAAATAAATATTAATTATCCAGCCAAAACTTCTTTCACACGTCCCTCGGCAACCATTGTCATAGCGTCAGCGAATCGGTCAATCTCAGATAGCTTTGTATAAACATTTGGCGAGATTCTTAAACCATGGAAATTATCAGTGACAATTGCTATCTGGAAAATTTTATGCTCATTCATCAAGTAACCCGAAAGTTTGCCAATATCAGTTCCTTCAATATTTACATTTATAATGCCGCACCACTGGGTTTCATCATCGATGTTTGTCATAAATTTTACATTCGGAAATTTTCGTAAGCTGTTTATCCAGCGTTTATGTAAATATCTAAGTCGCGCTGCTTTTCTTTCCAGACCCAGTCCCTCGTTAAAAGCAAGAGCTTCTGCGATTGCGTTGTGATTTGCGGCAGGATGTGTTCCTATTTCTTCAAATTTTCTAATGTTGTTATCCATCGTTTCTGGTGCAGCCATCATTGGCCAGACTTTATTTATCAAATCTTTTTTTACGTATAAAAAGCCGGTACCGATAGGTGCATAAGTCCATTTGTGAAGACTTGTTCCGAAGAAATCACAATCAAGATCTTTTAATGTAAATGGGAAATGGTAAAATGAATGTGCGCCGTCACAGATAAAATAAATTCCTCTATCGTGTGCAATTTTTGCTATTTCTTTAATTGGTAATATTTGTCCGGTTAAAAAGACTACGTGACTTGTTAGTATCGCTTTTGTTTTCGGTGTAATTGCATCTTCAATAATTTTGATATAATCTTTCGGGTTCATCAGGGGTACGGGGTACTTAACTTTATTAACAACAATTTTATCTCGCCGTGCTCTTTGATCCCAGGTAGTAAGCATGCGTGGATAATCATAAATAGTTGTTAGAATTTCATCGCCGGGTTTTAAATCCAATCCAAGTTGAACGATTAATAATGACTCACTTGCATTTCTTGTTATTGCAATTTCCTCTCTATCGCACCCAAAATTTCTCGCTATTTGTTCTCTTACTCCTTCGATATTTGGTTCAAGATCTCTCCACATATAATAAGAAGGTCCCTGATTTGAATAGTCAAGATCTCTCTTGAAAGCCCTGTGAACGCTATCGGGTGAAGGTGAGCAACCGCCATTGTTGAAGTTCACAATTGTTCTGTCAAGGTCGAAAGCAGACTGTATTTGTGACCAGAATCCTTCATCTTCTGAAAGTTTTTCCGGGGATACATCTGGCGGGATTTTAGAAATTGCATCAAATGCTTTCGCGAAAGAATAGTTTGAAAGAACCATAAATGCTGCACTGCTTCCAGCTGCTTTTTTTATAAAATTTCGGCGGGACGGCATTTTTAACCTCAAAATTATTGGAAGAATATTTTCCCGATATTAAATTTAAACTACGTTAAAAAAAGTCAGATATGCAATAGGATTTGAAATGAAAAGTTATGCGGGATCAAAATCCCGCATAACATAATTGGTTTAAGCTACTTCGACCAGTAATTCTTTTTCAATAGCTTCTTTCAGTGAGTGTTTTGGTAAAGCACCCATGGCCATTTTGGGTTCACCATCCTTTGGTACAAATAACAGCGAAGGAATACTTCTAATACCAAAAGCAGCACCAAGTTCCTGCTCCTCATCGGTATTTACTTTGTAGAAATTTACTTTTCCTTTGTATTCTTCTGATAGTTCTTCGATCACCGGGGCCACCATTCTACAAGGACCGCACCATGGAGCCCAGAAATCTATTACGCAAGGCAACTCACCTTCGAATTTCCATTCTTTGTTTTTTTCATAATTAAAAACTTTTTCAAAAAAAGTTTCTTTGTTCAGATTTTCAGGCATTTGATTCTCCTATAAATTTATTTTCTATTTAAAAAATTCCATGCTATAATCCCACCCTTCATATTTGCGCTGTTAAATCCGTGCTTTTGCAATACTGAAGCAGCATTTAAGCTTCTATGACCACTTTGACAATGGCAAATTATTTCTTTGCTTTTGTGTTTTTCCAGCTCACTCAACCTTCTTTTTAATTGTGTTGAAGGTATGTGAAGAGATCCTTTTATAAATTGCGATTTCCTTTCCATATTAGTACGAACGTCAAGTACTAAAACGTTACTATTTTTGATTTTGTTCTTAACGTCGCCTGCCGAATACTGGGTAATAGATCTGCTAAGAATGTATTTCCTGGTCCAGTGATAAACAAGATAAACAGCGATTGCAATAAGTAAAATTTGAGAAAATGACATACTTTATTTCTATTGATGGTTATTTGATTCAAACTAAAGCGAAAGGATTCATTAAATTTAGTAAATTTAACACATAATTTTATTTTGGATTATTTAATGTTTAAATTTGTAAAAGAATCTGATAAGTATAATAATTACAAATAATAAGGAAGAATTATGCCTTTAAAATCAAACCAGGTAGTGACCATGAATTTTACTCTAAAGGATGAAGATGGCAATATTTTGGATACAACGAACGGAAACGAACCTTTTTCATTTATTAGTGGCACAAACCAGATTCTGCCGAAATTAGAAGAAAAGGTAGGAGAAATGTTAATTGGATCAAAAAAGGAACTTATATTGGCCCCGGAGGACGGCTATGGTGTATATCAGGTTGAGGCAGTCCGGACAATTAATAGATCCGAATTTCCAGAGGGGACGGAGTTAAAGACAGGCATAGGTTTCCTCGCTAAAGCACCGAATGGAAGCGATGTTCAGTTTTTCATTAAGGATGTAAATGGGGATAATATTAAAGTTGATTTCAATCATCCGCTTGCAGGAAAAACGCTTCATTTTAATCTTGAATTGCTGAATTTAAGAGATGCAACAAAAGAAGAATTGGACCATGGCCATGTTCACAGTAAGGGCGGGCATCACAATTAATACAAAATTGCATAACTTTAGAAAAGCAGGTACTCCCTGCTTTTTTATTTTAAAAGGATTTTGCAGTCTTTATTATTGATGTAACTTTACAGGTAAAAAACTTCATGATTTTCATTGAAAGATAAACCAAGATTTAAGTTTATAGATTACCTGCGCGGCTGGGCTTTGCTTGTAATGATCGAAGTTCATGTCTTTAATTCTATGCTTATTCCAACCCTTAAGACTGAGAACTGGTTTTTTGTTTTAAATTTTATTAATGGACTTGTTGCACCCTCCTTTTTATTTGTTTCCGGATATGCTTTTATAATTTCATCTAAAAGAAAGATTGATGAGCTTAGGACTTTTGGAAAAGCCTTTCGAAAGAAAATCGGGAGAATATTATTAATACTAGCAGCAGGATATTCCCTGCATTTCCCATTCAGATCTGTTTTTGTTTTACAGCATAGAATAACTGAAAATGAATGGATGATGTTTTACAACGTCGATATTCTTCAATGTATTGCAATTGGATTATTAATACTATTTATAGCAAGATTATTAATAAAAAACGATAAGTTTTATGATTATTTTATTTTTATACTTGCCCTAATTATAATTTTTATATCTCCGGTAATATGGCGGACTGATTTTTCAAATTATATGCCGCCGTTTTTTGCAGCATATTTTAATCCAAAGTCTGGCTCTTTGTTTCCTTTATTTCCATGGCTTGGTTTTATGTTTCTTGGTGCAACAGCCTGCAAATTCTTTCTTGAATTCAGGGAGGGCGAAAGAGAAAGAAAGTATATTTATTATCTAATTTTATTAGGTATTTTCTTTTTGTTAGCCGGTTATTTTTTCCCGCTTGAATTCATTGCTCCGGGCATTCGTTATATCAGTCCAAATCCTTTGTTTGTTTTTTTAAGACTAGGATATGTGCTGTTGCTGCTTGTTGGTTGCTGGTACTACACTGAATTCAGAAAACCGGATAGATCATTTGTGCTTGACATAAGCAGGGAATCTCTTTTCGTTTACTGGCTGCACTTAGTATTAATATATGGAATGTTTTGGGGTGGCAAAAGCTTATATACTTCGGTTGATCATAGCTACGGCGTTATTGAATGTATGTTGATGACAGTCTCAATTTCTATAGTAATGATCTTAGCGGCAAAGGTTTGGGGAAACATTAAAAAAAGATCTAAGATATTCAGTAGAGCATAATTAAGTTGCAATACGGTATAATTATTATCATATTAATATTATATCCATTATAAAGAAAGATTTAATAATATTATTCGGGAGGTAAGATGAAAGCACGTTTCAACAAAAACCTGATTTTATTATGTTTGTTTTTTTCATCTGTGTTGATTTATTCACAAACTGACAGAGATAAAATGATGAAAAAAATAGATGGTTGGAATAAAAAATTCTGTGCAGCAATGATCGCGGGAGATAACAAAACAATGCTCACATTTTATGCTGATGATGCCTATGATATGCCAAGCTACAGCCCCATGGCGGTTGGTAAAAAAGCAATCATGGAAAGCATGATGTCTGGAGAGAGTTCAGGGATGAAAATGACAAGTTTCAATTTAAATACAAAAGATTTCTGGATGAGCGGTGATCTATTATGTGAAGTAGGAACCTATGATCTGGTAATGACAATGCCCGGGCAAAGCGCTCCGACAAAAGATAATGGAAAATATTTGACAGTCTACCAGAAGCAAAAAGATGGAAGCTGGAAAATAAAAGCTGATATTTGGAATACGGATCTAAATCCTTTTGCAGGTATGAAGTAGGAGAAAATTAAATTTTTAATATTATCTCGCGGATCCCAATAAAATTATAGGGATCCGGAATTATATTAGCTTTTGAACATCTTTTCTTTATTTATTAAAACAATGTTTTAATTCGAAAATTTCCTTTGCAACCCTTTTTATTACTTGCGATTAAGTCAAAAAATCGTAATATATAATCTCAACATTTAATTCAGATCAACTATGAAAAATGTGACGTCTATTGGTGAAATACTTTTTGATATTTATCCGGGGGGGAAAAAACCAGGCGGAGCGCCCTTTAATTTTATTTACCACATTATGAAACTTACCGGAAAAGGCAATTTTGTAAGCAGAATCGGTAACGATGATTTAGGCGAAGAATTGAATGATTATATCTTAAATCGAAATATTTCCCCGGAATTCATTCAAATTGATAACAAACACAAAACAGGAATAGCAAAAACGAATCTTAATGATAACAAAGTACCTGATTTTGTAATTGAAGAAAACAGGGCTTATGATTTTATTGAATTTACCCCTGATCTTGAAAAATTGATTTCAGAAAAAACTGATTGTCTCTATTTTGGAACTTTAGCTCAAAGGAATGTAAATTCACGCAATACGATTCAAAAACTTTTAAGGCTGAGTCAAAAATGTTTTTGTGATCTAAATATTCGGCAAAATTTTTATTCATTGGATTTAATTGAAACCTCTCTTAAGACTGCAGATGTTGTAAAACTAAATGAAGATGAATTAAAGTTAGTCAACAAACTTCTTATAAAATCGGACTATGATTTAAACACAACCGCATCAAAATTATTGGATATTTTTAATTTAGAATTACTTTGCGTTACAAAAGGCAGTGAAGGAGCTATGCTATATCAGGGAAAAGAAAAAAATCATTTTCAGGTAAATAACGAAAAAGTTGTTGATACAGTTGGAGCCGGAGATGCATATGCATCCTTGCTTTGTATAGGTTATCTGAAAAATTGGAGTCTCAATAAAATAAATAAAATAGCATCAGAATTTGCAAACGAAATAGTTAAGGTTGAAGGCGCCCTGCCTGAAGATGATAACATTTATGAAATGTTTAGGGAAAAGATAAAAAATGGAGATGGTTAGTAAGAAAAACAGAAAATTATACATTCAGCTATATAGCATACATGGTTTGATCAGGGGATATGACCTTGAGCTTGGTAGAGATGCAGATACCGGGGGTCAAACAAAATATGTTCTCGAGTTAGCCAGAGCACTCAGCAAAGATCCGCGAGTTGAAAAAATAGAATTAGTCACACGCCGAATAAAAGATAATTCTGTTTCAGCAGATTATTCAGAATCCATAGAACGAATAAATGACAAATGCAGTATAGTTAGAATAAAATGCGGCGGGCGGAAATATATTCGCAAAGAGCTTCTCTGGGATCATCTTGAGGAATTTGTAGATAAAAGTATTAAATATATAAAGTCAGTAAAAAGGTTACCGGATGTTATTCATAGTCATTACGCTGATGCAGGCTATGTTTGTACGGAGCTCACTAAGTTTTTCGGTATTCCTTTTATGCATACTGGCCATTCTCTTGGACATAGCAAATTGCGAAAACTGATTGCTGAAAATATTCCTAAAGAAGAAATTGAAAAAAGATATAAAATAAACCATAGAATCGATGTGGAGGAAAATATCATTTACTATGCTGATATGATCATTACAAGCACAAGCCAGGAAATTGAAAAGCAATATGGTGAATATAAAAACACAAACAGGGAAAAATTCAGAGTAATCCCTCCAGGCGTAGACTTGAAAAAGTTCTATCCTTTTTCAAATGAAAATCTCAGAAGTAATGAAGTTAAAAGGTTAAAGGGTTTAATCACTGAAAAGCTGCTTAGATTTTTTATTGAGGTTGATAAGCCGCTTATATTGGCTTTGTGCAGACCTGATAAACGAAAAAATATATCGGGGTTAATAACAGCTTATGGTGAAGATAAAAACCTTCAAAGGATAGCCAATCTTGCAATTTTCGCTGGAATTCGTAAAGATATTCAAACAATGCCTGACAACGAAAGAGAAGTGCTTACAGAAATTTTATTGTTGATGGATAAATACAATCTATACGGTAAGATGGCTATTCCCAAACGACATGAAACCCAACACGAAGTTCCTGAGCTTTACAGAATTGCCGCTGAAACCGGCGGTGTTTTTGTAAACTCTGCTTTAACTGAACCATTTGGCTTAACCTTAATTGAGGCAGCAGGTTCGGGCTTACCGGTAGTAGCAACAGATGATGGAGGCCCAAAAGATATAATTAAAAATTGTAAAAACGGAATATTGACTGATGTTTCTGACCCGAAAAATATTGCCACGGCAATTAATAAAATTTTAACTGATAAGAGATTATGGAAAATATATTCTGAAAATGGAATAAAAAATGTTGAGAAATATTATACCTGGTCAGCACACACAAATACTTATCTCGATGAAGTAAATAAATTATTAAGCAGAGGACTTAAAAAGGAAAATACATTTGCACAAGTTGGTAAAAAACTTTTTTCTGCTGAAAAATTAATAGTTACAGATATTGATAACACCCTGCTTGGTGATGAAAAGTTCACCAAAGAATTCAGCGAGCTATTGAGAAATAAGCAGGAGAAAGTAAGGTTTGCTGTAGCAACCGGAAGAACAGTTAATTCAGCTTTAGATGTACTGAGAAAAAATAATATACCACATCCGGATGTGATCATATCTTCTGTGGGATCGGAAATTTTTTACAATTACGAGGGGAAATTAATATTTGCAAAAGGTTGGGAAGCGCATATTTCATATCAATGGGACAGAAATAAAATTAAGCGCCTGCTGGATCAATTGGATTTTTTGAATTATCAGGAAGAAGAAACTCAGCGCAAATTTAAAGTCAGTTATTATACCAGTGATGTAAAAGATAATATTGATAGAATAAAAGAGATACTTATCCAGAATAAAATAAAAGCAAATGTCATATTCAGTCACAATCAATTTCTCGATATTCTGCCACACAGAGCCTCAAAAGGCAAGGCGATTCGTTATCTCGCCTACAGATGGAATATTCCTTATGAAAATATTCTTGTGGCGGGCGATTCAGGCAACGATGAGGAAATGCTTAAAGGAGATCTTTTAGGTGTTGTTGTGGCAAATTACAGCAAAGAACTTGAGGAGTTAAGAGGAAATAAGCGGATATATTTTTCTAAGGATCCTTTTGCTGGTGGAATAATTGATGGGATAAGGCATTACGAATTTTTACAGAAATGATAATAAGGAGTTAATCGTGAAAAGAAATATTGAGAGATTAATTGAAAAAAATAAAAATGATTTTTTCAGATTCTTTAATAAGGTATCCGGTCATAAAAGCAAATTATTAGTTAAAGGCCAACTTTTAGAATTATTAATGGATTTTAAAGCCGATGGAGACAAAGGTAATCATAAGGCAATTGAAGAAGCAGTGCGGCAGATAACAGAATCCGTTTGTCTTGGCAATGATATTTTTATAGAAAGCAGAGAAAGTATAGGCGAGTCGAATTTTTATTTATTTAATCTTGAAGACAGATATTTTGAAAATATTTCCGTATTAAAATTTTTGGAATCAAAAGAATATCTAGTTGAAAAAAACAATTCAAATAATGTTCCTACGCTTAATTTTAAAACATTTTACGATAAATTCCCAAGCATAAGGGAAGCAAAAAACATCGGGAAGGGCGTGGAATTCCTAAATCGTTATTTGTCGAGTAAAATGTTCACTGAGCCGGAAAAACTTCGCAAGGCACTATTTGATTTTCTATTTGTACACAAAAGCAAAAATCAGCAATTGATTCTTAATGAACGTATAAAAAGTCCGGAACAGCTTAGTAAAAACATTGATAAAGCTCTTGAATTTCTGCAGAAAAGGGAGGAAAGCGAACCCTATTCAAAGTTAAAATTACGTCTGCAGGATCTTGGTTTTGAGCAGGGCCTTGGAGATACAGCAGAGAGTATCATAGAGAGCCTTGAACAGCTTGATAACCTAATGCACTCTCCGGATCACGAAAATCTAAAAAGGTTTCTTTCGGATATACCAATGCTATTTAATATTGCAATTATTTCGCCTCATGGCTTTTTCGGCCAGGAAGGAGTGCTTGGAAAACCCGATACAGGCGGTCAGGTTGTATACATTCTTGATCAGGCCAGGGCACTGGAAAAAGAACTGAGGGAGTCCCTAAATAGTTCCGGTGTGAAAACAAAACATAAAATAATTGTTTTAACAAGATTAATTCCAAATGCAGAAGGAACAAAATCAAATCAAAGGCTGGAAAAAATCCACGATACAGAAAACTGCTGGATTTTGCGCGTACCATTCAGAACACATAATAAAAATATTACAGATAATTGGATTTCACGATTTGAGATTTGGCCTTACCTTGAGAATTTTGCGGAGGATTCTTTCAAGGAATTGCTTGTTGAATTCGGAGAAAGGCCTGATCTGGTAATTGGAAATTATTCTGATGGAAATCTGGTTGCATCAATTCTCTCAAAGAAATTCGGAGTAACTCAGTGCAATGTTGCTCACGCATTAGAAAAAAGTAAGTATCTTTATAGCGCATTATACTGGAAAGAGCACGAAGAACAATATCATTTTTCAATGCAATTTACAGCCGATCTGATCGCAATGAATTCGGCAAATTTTATTATTACATCAACATACCAGGAGATTGCCGGAACAGAAGAAAGTATAGGACAGTATGAATCATATTTAAATTTTACTATGCCGGAACTTTACCGTGTAGTGGGAGGAATAAATCTCTTTCACCCTAAATTTAATATTGTTCCCCCGGGCGTAAATACAAAAGTTTATTTTCCGTACAGTGATCAAAATAATCGCCTAAGCGAAGTAAAGGAAGAATTAAATAAACTGCTTTTTGAAAACCAGGAAGATGAAGACGTTTATGGAACTCTCGAAAATCCGGAATTAAAGCCAATCTTTTCAATTGCCAGACTCGATAAAATAAAAAACATTACATCGCTGGTAAAATGGTTTGGTGAAAACGCTAAAATACAAAAACATGCAAACCTGATAATAGTTGCAGGAAATGTTGATGAAAATAAATCCAATGATTCAGAAGAGAAAGAACAAATCAGATTAATGCATGATTTAATTAATAAATATAACTTGAAAAATAAAATCAGGTGGATAGGTAAATTATTTCGAAAGGATCAGACAGGTGAAGTTTATAGAATTATTGCTGATAGAAAAGGAATATTCGTGCAGCCTGCTTTGTTCGAAGGTTTTGGATTAACAGTACTTGAAGCAATGAGATCCGGCCTTCCTGTTTTTGCAACGCTTTACGGAGGCCCTCTTGAAATAATTCAGGATACTGTCTCCGGATTTCATATTGATCCAATTAATGAAAAAGAAAGTCAGGAGAAAATTCTTAATTTTTTTGAAAAGTGTAAAAAGGAACCTAAGTATTGGAATAAGATTTCGGAAAAAGCAATTAAGAGAGTTGATACTGCGTATAATTGGGAACTGTATGCAAAAAGGCTTTTATCACTCGCAAAAATTTACGGATTCTGGCGTTACACTACGAATATAGAAATGGAAGAAATGAACGCCTATCTTGATGTGATTTATCATCTTCTCTATTTGCCAAAGGCTAAGGGAATACTTGAATCTCATAACAAACGATAAATGAATTACAGCTTATTGCTCAACAGCTTCTTTGTTTTTCATAAGGTTCATAAAAAGTGTTTGTGTCGGGTAAGCAAACTCAATTCCTCTTTTTTCAAAAGCCCGGTAAATATTAAGGTTAATAGCCTGCTGAATATCCATATAATGAACATAATCAGCACCAAGCACGTAATAAACAAATTCAAAGTTTAAACTGAAATCGCCATAAGTAGCAAAATGGCCTCTATCGAATGTTGTATCTTCCTGGTCTTCAATTATTTTCTTAACAATTTTAGGAATTTCTTCAACCTGGTCTGCGGGAGTTTGGTAGGTCACGCCAATATTAAATACCACCCTCCTTCTTTCCATCTTTTTATAATTGTGAATTCGTGCATTGGTTAGATCGGTATTGTGAAAAACAAGTTGTTCTCCGCCAAGTGCTCGTATTCTTGTAGTTTTAATTCCGATATACTCAACTGACCCAACTTTATCACCGATTACAAGAAAATCTCCTACCTCAAATGGGCGATCGAAAAAAATCACAAAATAGCTGAATAAATCACCCAGCACTGCCTGAGCTGCCAGTGCAATTGCAATACCCCCAACACCAAGCCCCGCAAGAACGGTTGAAACTTTAAATCCAAGATTGTCTAATAAAAAAACCAAACCAAGTGCCCAGATCAAAATATTTCCCAGCGTGGTTATTCCACGTAGTTGTTTTTCTCTTTCTTCACCATGTTCTTTTTTTCTTATATAAGCTCTGAAGGCATGCGTTAAGATTGCTGTGAGAGATTTGAGAAAATAAAAGGTAATTATAACAATTGATACTACATCCACCCCTTTTATTATTTTAGGAGTAAGAGTTAGTGTGTTAATTGCAACGTAAAAGGCTCCATAATAAAGAAGTGGTACAATCGATTTTTCTATTCCTTTTATTAGAAGGTCATCTAATTTTGTTTCGGTTTTTTCAGCCCATGCCTGCAAACGTGTTAGGACAATCCTTTTGAAAATATAAACTGCAAATACTCCACCGATAAATGTTAAGAGAGCTGTTAAATATAGCCAGACGCTGTTACCAAAATAAGTCTGTTCCAAAAATTTTTCCATAATTTCATTTCCTCCATAATTCTATATTGGCTTTAAAATAAAATTATTTCAATATTTTACAAGCTATAAAAGGTTCTACTGTAAAAAATAATGGCAGGCGCAGCGAAGCATATTAAATCGAATAATGTTTTATAATATCTTCGGGTATTCTTACAGGTCTGCCGGTTTTTATAGATATCATCGTATATATTAGATGACCTTGCGCGGCTATTTTTTCGTTCTCCTTTTTAACAATCCAGAAATTAACTTTGCATTGAGCTCCATTAACTGAGTCAAACTGAGTGCGCACGAGAATTTTATCTTCAAGTTTTAGCGCTCTTTTGTACTCAATATAAGTTACACTAACAACCCAGTTATAATCCAATTTATGAAATTCATTCATTGACATTTTATAATCTTTTATCATCTGGTCATATCGTGCTGCCAATACATAATCCAGGTATTTTGTGTTATGTACGTGATTATTAAGGTCGATATCATCCGGCCTTATTTTAATTTCAGATTCAAAAATGGAAAGAGGCATGTTTTTATACTCCGAAAATTACATTTGTAAATTAGTCAACATTATAAATAGTTGGAAGGTTTCAAGTGGAAAAACAAAATATTTTAAATTATTTGTCTAAAGCATAGAAATGGCTATGATTAAGAAGCTAAAGCTCAAGAAAATTTCGTAGTACTTTAAGCCCAGCTTCACCTGATTTTTCTGGATAAAACTGAACTGCATAATAATTATCTTTTTCTATCGATGCTGTGAATTTAATTTTATTTTCAGCAACAGAACTTGTAAGCTCATTCACCGGGAGGTAATATGAATTTGAAAAATAGAATCTTTCTTTATTATTAATGTTTTTGAAAAGTTTGCTTTCTTTAATGATGTCAACTTCATTAAATCCGGTAAATGGAACTTTCATTTTTTCATCGGCAAATTTTTCGGCCACAAACGGAAAAATACCAAGGCATGGAATAGTCCCCCCTTCTTTTGAAATATCAGCCATCAATTGCATACCCAGGCACAAACCAAGCATAGGTTTTTTGCACATTCTTAAGAAAGAAAATAGATTGGTCATGTGCAATTTTCCGATCGCCTTAGATGCTTCACCGTATCCTGGAAAAATGACTTTATCTGCCCGTAATATCTCGCTTTCTGAACAGGTTACTTTATAGTTTTTTCCAAGGCTTTCCAGGGACCGCTTTAATTCCTCAACGTTCTCATCTAAATAGTTAATAACTGCTATCATTTTTCCCTTTTTTGCTTATTAAAATAATTAAATAGATTATGACCCGAAAGTCATTAAATTATTCCCTCTAATTCCGAACATCTTTTTCCAGATAAAATTTTATTGACCGGTTGGCCATATTTGTCAGTCTATGAATTTTTGTGCGAAATTCACAGATTCATCATTAATTATGAAATTATTATTCTTTAATATGTTATAATATTTTGATATGATTTCAGCTGCTTTAGTGCCTCTATTGTGGTTGATTATCCTTTCATAGGTCCTCTTGAATTTTTCATTTAATTTTTGGTCTCCACTATTAAATGCCGGAGAAGAATCTGTTCCCATCATCAATGTGTACAAATATCCATCATAAGTTGAGACACAATCATCGATAAGTAAAAAGTCCTTATTCTTATTAATAAAATTTTCCCACCATAGAAGCCTGTTAGCAATTTCATCAACCGAGATGATAAGGGCTTTATCAGAGTTTTCGGCGGTGTCTATTTCTTCGATAACTTTTATTATATATTGTTTCATTCCGGAAGAAATTAATCCGGCAAAATTTTTCAGGATAAATTTTGAATCGGCAATGCTGATTAGAATGTTTCCTTCGATTAAATCAAATTTATAACCATAATGGTTTAATTTTTTCAATATGCTAAAGTCGCGTTCTGTAAGATTTTTATTTTTGCTTATCAGGCTTAGTTTTAGCTTTTCGTTTTTCGAAGAATTCTCATCAAAGTTCTTTATGTTATAAAATGAATTATATTTTTCATCCTGAACATATTTTCCGCCTAGCGAATCTCCCACGGTTACATAAAATCTCCAGAATACAATAAAAGCTGTATCCCGGGTAAATACTGATGAATTTTCAAATAGCTGGCGATACCTGTTAACTAATTTATCAAGCGTTGAAATATCGTTTGGATCGAGAGAGTTAATATACTGCTGAAATACCTGCAACGTATCTGGCGTTGTTAGAACATTCGTTTGTGAATGAATATTAGAAGTATAAAGTACGATAAAGACAGTCGTAACAACAAAGGACAAATATTTCATTTAATTTCCCTTTAAAATTTTCCTCAACCACGAAACATAATAAAAAGACTTCAGTTCGCCAATTTTCACTTTCTTAATTTTATATGCTGTTATTACTTTTGATTAAATCAGAGTGGAGAGTAGCTGGTTTTTACATCAAAACTTTAAATATATTCAGTTTATTTATACCTTTTATTAGAAAACAGTATAGATAAAATTTAGTTTTTCGTTGTGTATAATCGCTAGAATATCTACCAAAAGTTAATTGTCTCGCCCAGGGGTTAATATAGCTGATTAGATTATAAATTTCCTGAAGATTAATAAATTAACATACTGGCTAATATCCTGCAATCAAATTGCACCAGACAAATTAGCCATTTATAAAACACAATGGTTTAGAAAATCCCATTTTAACAACACTTTTTTAATGCGGCTTTAATCAAGATTTTGTACACTAAAACTGCGATTCAATCTATGCGCAGCTATCAATTAATTATTTTCAATCATAGTTATTCATTAAAATTAGCAAATTACTTCTCACCATATACTACAATAGAGCCTGAATCTATCACAACATTACCCTCAGAATATTTTTCATTTATGATCTGATAAACTTCCTTTTTAATTTTTGCTTTCATTGCGTCATCAGCATTGCTTAGCGCAGCAACAATTGGCGCGCCTACTTCAGTCATCATATTCCAGTAAACATCAGTTGTCTTAATATTTAATTTTCCGAAACAAAGCTTTGGGAGACATTTTTAAATCCGGCCTGATTAAATATGCCGGTCATCAATCCTTCTTTAGCACACCTGAACATTCCCGGTGCATCCGGTGGCGGTGCGGGTAAATTCATATTCTTTTTTATTGTTCCCATAATAGCAGTTACCCAGAAATTTTTTTCAGGTCCATCCCATACAGACGTAGCAATTCGTCCGCCCGGTTTCAGAACCCGCCTCATTTCTTTTGCGGCCAATAACATATCGGGAAAAAACATAAATCCTTTGCGACAGCTAATCGCATCGAATGTGTTGTCATCAAACGGTAGTTCAGAAACATCGCAGACATTTGTTTCAACGTTTTTAATTCCTCGTTTTTCTGCATTTTCCTTTGCAATTTTAACATGCCGTCAGAAATGTCTGTAATAAAAACTTTTCCTCCTTTCACCATTGAAGCTATAGTTAAACCCGGTTCGCCTGTTCCACCGGCAACATCAAGTATTACATCATTATTTTTAGGTTTAATCAATCGTATCATCTCATCGCCCATCGGCTTTAAAAAAGCCATCGTGAGCTCATCCCACTTTTTCCAGCCGGGAGAAAATTTATTCCATGATGCTTTCTGTTGTTCACGAATTTCTTCGAGTTGTTGTTCCATGACATCTACCTGTTGGTTAATGACTTAAAATAGAATTAATTTGTTGTCAGGTTTGTAAAGGCTACTGACTTTGCATACTTATTGTGCCGTATGGCAACAGCGAAAATAGTAAAAAAAGGGTTGAGGAAAAAATTTATCCAAGCTCAAAGGTAGTTATTCCAAATACCTTATTTATTTGTATTTCAGGTGGTTTGCCATAATACATTCTAGCACATTCAAAAACATTAGTAGTGTTGTACTTTTTTACTAGTGCAACCGCATCCTGGTTTATCATAGCAATATCAAGAAACAAGTGTTCACCTATTACAGAATTTAAACAGGACTTATAAAGTTCTTCGGCAATTAATATATTATCTGCAAAAAGAGGACATACTTTATATCCTTTAATTGCTTTTCTTATTACTGCAAATCCTTTGAGTTTATTTTTTTCAACATATTTGAATGTTTTAACATTAGACTGCTTTAGTCAGGGAATTAAAAATGCGGACGGGGAAAACCAAAGCATTGTTTATCATAAGCAAGAATAGAATCAAAATCTTTTTCTGTGATAGATGATATGTTTTTGTCCACATTAAATTTCTCACCGATTCTTTCATGCCTTTCATCCCTGAACTCAATTTCAAAGCCGCCTTTTTTATAAAACGGCTGCATAGCAATTACACCATCCATCCCGATAGAAGCGCCGTTGTTTAATCTTGATATTAATTTATCTCTTCTTTGGCACCAGAGTTTTCTACCGATTCCGTGGGATCTGTATTCCGGCTTTACAATAAAGAAACCCATAAATCTGAACAAATTATCGTACGAAACTATCGATCCGCCTGCAATAAGTTCACTGTTGTAATAATATCCGTAATAGCCATCAGGAATTGTATGCCAGAAAACTTCTGCATCATTCAATCCGGGATTCCAACCTTCTTCACCGGCCCATTTGATTAAAGTTTTTAATCCTTCGAAATCCAGTTTCTGAAATATTAAATTGTCGGTGTTTATCATAATTAATCTCTGTTATTAACTATTCAATTTTAATATCATACTTTGAAAGTAACCCGATCAAACCATCTTTGGAGAATTGTGCTTTTTTAATTTTGTTTATATCAGGATCAATTATGTAATTATACGAAGCGCTGAAATCTGCTTTTTCTAATATTGAATTGATAAATACTGCCCCGGCAAGATCACAGTTGTGGAATACTGCGGAAGTTAGGTCGCATTCTGTGAAATCAGTTTCGTGTAGCTGGCATTCTTTGAAGTTAGTTTTTTGAATTTTTCTCCTATAAAATGATGAATGATCAAGCGCACAGTTCTCAAAAGAGAAAGACAGACCAAACTCAGCGCAATTCTCGAAATGTAGACCGAGGAGTTTACAGTCTTTGAATTTTACGTCTCTTAATGCAGTATCTCCAAAGTTTGCAAGGCTGAGATTACAGTTCAAAAATTCGCAGTCTATAAAGTTTAATTCCGACAAAGACTTGACTCAGAAAAGTCAGCAGTTTATAAATTTGCATAGTTCGTATTCCCCTTTCGGCAACTGGTTTTTCCTATAATCGTTTTTCTCAAATGTTTTGTTCTCGATTAGTTTTTGTTCCATACCAATATGTGTTTACGAGTTACAATAATAAGAAAATTAAATGTATATTGAAAAGCCTGACCGCAAAGACCTCGAAGCTGCCTTCCGGCAGAGAACTCTCAAAGTTCGCAAAGATAATTTCTTGAAGTCCTTTGTGACTACTTGGCGTACTTTGCGGTTAAAATCCCCTGCATATTCTTCCAACTTTTCTTTATCTTAAAACTATAAGAATTAATCTGAAATTATATAATGAAAATAAGAGCTATCATAACCGGCGCAACAGGAATGGTAGGAGAAGGAGTGCTGCACGAATGCCTGAATCATCCCGATGTAGAATCTGTTTTGATAATAAACAGGAAACCGTACGGATTAAAGCACGAAAAATTAAAAGAGATAATTCACAAAGATTTTTTTAATCTGTCTCCGATTGAAAACCAGCTTGCTGGTTACAATGTCTGCTTCTTCTGCGCGGGAGTTACTTCCGTCGGTAAAAAGGAAGATGAATACAGACATGCTCACTTACGATATGACAATGAACTTTGCGGAAACACTTGTTAAAGTTAACGGCGAAAAAAGTAAGGAGATTACTTTCTGTTATGTTTCCGGAATGGATACGGACAGCACTGAAAAAGGAAAAAGAATGTGGGCGCGCGTAAAAGGAAAGACCGAAAATGATTTGATGAAACTGCCGTTTAAAAATGCATATGCGTTCCGGCCCGGCTACATTCAGCCGATTAAAGGATTAAAAAATACATACACTGTTTATAAATTTATGGCACCGTTTTACCCGGTTTTAAAAACGCTCTTTCCGAAATATACTGTTACTTTAAAAGAGTTGGGACAGGCGATGATAAATGTGGCTCTTTACAGCCCGAAGAAGAAGATTTTGGAGTGTATTGATATTAAAGAAACTGCTACCACACCCTAATCAGCAGAATATTTTTAGTTTAATCGATTTACGATTGTCTTTACTACAAACTCAGCATCTCTCTCAGCGCCGTGCACCATTGCGGATGAAAGTGAATAAAGAAAATGCATTCCGACAAAATATAATCCAGGTTCATTCTTTACCACTCCGCGTTCCTGCATGGGTTCTTTATCTTTAAATACAGGAATATCTATCCATGAAAAAGACGGATAGAAACCGGTGCACCAGATTATATTTTTTGCATTTATCACTTGTTGCTTTACATCTACTGGTAATCCGTTTTTTACGGCGGTGATTTTTGGGATACGTTTTATTCCTGCTCTAACAAAATCTTTCGGTTTGTTTCTGATGAGAGGCCCGCCCTGCGAAACAACTTTTGGCCTGACTTTTCTTCCAACAGGTGTACCTGTTGTGAGAACTCTATGAAATAAAAACCTGATAACCAGTCTAACCATTATTAATTTTGCAAGTGTTCCTTCAATGTCGAAAGGAATATGCCCATTGTCTCTTCCTGAAAGCCAGACTTCGTGATTATTTCTTGCAGCTTCCAAAGCTAATTCAGATCCTGAATTTCCTGCGCCGACAACTAATACCGAACCTTCCTGCAGTTGCGATGGACTTCGGTAATCAAAAGAATGAACCTGAACTATATCAGGATTCAAATCTTTTGCAAACGCAGGAACTTTTGGAACCTGGTAATTTGACATTGCAATTACAACATGCTCCGCTTCAAATTGTTCATCGCCGGCAGTTACACAATACTTGTTTCCCTCTTTCGAAAGGCCATCAACTTTAACATTATTTTTTACCGGAAGATTAAAATGCTTTGCATAGCTTTCGAGATAATCTCCCATTTCATCTTTAGTTGGAAAAGAATTCGGATCGGCAGGGAAAGGCATTCCGGCAAGGCCGTTGAACTTTGCGGGAGTAAAAAGCCGGAGCGAATCCCACCTGTTACGCCAGGGATCTCCTACCCGTTCATTTGCATCAAGAATTAGAAAAGGGACATTTTTTTTAGCTAAAAAATACCCGGCGGATAAACCCGCCTGACCTGCGCCAATAACAATAACTTTGATTTTTTCAGTGTTTTGTTTGTTTTTCATAATAGCACCTCAAAAATAATTTTAAATTCAGCTAATTACTGATACCAAAATAGAAGTGACAATGACGATAAAAATCAGGGGTACCACGTAATTTTAGCTGTCTTTACACGTAATCAGAGGAAATTATGTAAAAATTAACTTATGTTTTATTACGTATGAAGCAACGTATGCTCGTGCAGATTTTCCTGAAACACCGACCTTGCTATAAATATTTGTTAGATGTTTTTCCACTGTGCGCACACTAAGAAAAAGCTTTCCGGCTATTTCTTCATTGTTTTTGCCTTCTGCTATTAATCTCAGTACCTCAAGTTCTCTGCCTGTGAATTCATAATTGTTTTTACTGCTTTCGTTTGCCTTTCCTTTGTATAAATTTTTCAGAATTGACCTGGCTTTTTCAAAATCTTTTTGCGCGCCAAGTTCTTTGAATTTTGATATTGCGGTATCAAGTTCTCCTTCTGCCTGCGCATATTTATTCATTTTTACAAGTACACCGGCAAGCAAAACCCTTGTCCGTGCAGATTCAAACGGCGATTTTACTTTATCATAAATATCAACAGCGTCTTCGAGATTTTGTTTTGCTCCTTCGTAATTTATCTGTGCAAAATTTAAATTGCCCAGTGCATTTAAATAAGCAGATTTTAAAGGAAGCGTGTTAATTGAATCTGTAATATCTTTAAGTTCATTCAATAAACTTTCTGCTCTTTCAAGATTTCCGAGCTCCGCATTTATCCTGATCAGCAATTCAACTGCAACAGTCCGTTCGGCTTTTTCATTTTCGGAAAACCTCCTGAGATATCTTTCTGCCATATCAAGCGCTTTGTCGTATTCTTCCTTATCGAAAAAAAGAAAAGCAGAGAACAATTGTTTAAGCGGATGCGATTCTACTTTGTTTAAAAGTTCTTCCGCCTCCTTCCATTTCCCCTGTCTTCGTTTTAAATCTGCCAGTCTTACAGTACAGGCAGTTACCTGCACTGGCCTGAATTCTTTTAATTCATAAGCTGCGGATAAAAGTTCTTCTTCGGCTTCCTTCCATTCACCTTTCCAGATTAAAATTCCCGCGTGCTTCATTCTGCAGTTTGCAAACATTGCTTTATATCTCCAGCGCTTGCAAATTTCTTTTACATTATTACACCACTGGGTTGCGCGTTCATAATCCCTTACCCGTTCACAGGCGTCTATAAGATAGCAGCAGGTAATAGTTGTAAATTTTATATCTCCCTGTTCTGATGTTAATCCAAGCAGAGTTGCTTCATCCAGCAGCGGCATTCCTTCAGAAATTCTTCCTTCCACAACAAAGATGAATCCCTTTAAAGCTTCGGCAAGCATTTCACAGTTAGGGTCTTTAAGCTTTTTACTGATCCGCAGACTTTCATCAAGCAGTTTAAAAGCGAGTTCAGGATTTTTATCAACCTGAAAAGACCACCTTGCCTGCATAATTTTAAGCATACTTAGCTCATTTGAGTTGGGTAAACCCTCCAGCAGATTTTCCGCTCTTTTGAACCAGCCGCTTGCAACAGCAAACTCACCTTTAAATTCAATACAATCCAAAGCGATCCAGCAGGATGTACGTGCCGCACCAATCTTATCATTTTTTTCGATAAAAAGATTATAAGCTTTTGTGCGGTTTTCAAAAATAGCCGCAGCATCATTGAGCCACCAGCAGGACCATCCAAGCTCCTCGTAAACTTCTGCGGATTCCTCTTCTTTTAAAGCTCTTTCCAGTAAGTCACGGGCTTTTTCCCACTCGCCGATTGATAAAGCCTCACGGCCTTTATTTAATAAATGGTTTGACATACGGAATGTTTTTTTCTAAATATATGAAAAATATCTCTCTGATTTCAATGAAAAATACGAAGGTATGCACTTGTACGGCGGATGACTGAGAAATGTGTGGATGATTATCAGCCACTTAATGGACGATTTACAGATTCTTTTCTTCTTTTTTATAGTTATTTCCCTAAATATGATGCACTTACATTAAAAGAACGGGGGATTAACGTTGCTCTTTACAGTCCTGATAAAAAAGTTCTGGAGTGTGTGGATATAAGAAAAGCTATGGATCCCTAATTAACATAGAGAACCCAAAAAGATTATTAAAAAGCTAGAAGAGCGGAGATAGGGGTAGGGTGAATTTTATCGGAACCCAAATTAAAGTTCTTTAACTGGCTGGTTTTGATTCTCTTTCCCAAATTTCCACCAATAAATTGTTGAAGTTAAAGTTACGATTAATAACAAAAAATCTATTAATAGAATCGACCATTTTACAGTCCAAGGATTGATAATGATACAAAGAATTATTCCTAGAAATAGCAAGCCACAAAAGGAACTAAATGAAAACATTTTATTCCCCCATATTTCTCCACGAGTTCCCTCAAATAATTCTACAGATTTTGCTTTTTCATTTTCGTCCTTGCAAATGAAATAGTTTGTTGCAATTATAAAGTTTTCAGCAATCCGCCCCAAGAAAAAAGACGTAGCAAAAACCATTGCAATTAAAATTACTGCAGTCCCAGAGCCTATATTGGCTATATAACTTATAACCATATCGGGGGACTTTCCTAAAAGGCAAAGTTCACATAGTGTAATCCAGAGTAAATGAATACCCCCAGAAAATACTGTTTCAATTGACAATGGTTTAATGTTGTTCATCTCCAAAACCTTTTTTTAATGATTTCATCAATTAAACTTCATAATTATTTGTATAGAAAACAACGAGAAATATGAAATCCTAAACGCTATATTAAAAAAGCTTCTATCAATGAAAATGACATTTCAATTGCTTTCGTATTTATCACCTTTCATTTATTATTTAATTCCTTCTCTCCAGCGGAATTATTTCTAAATCTAGATTTTCTGTCCCCCTCAAAACTTTAATACCCGTTTTAACCCCAACCTGCGTTTCTGTCAGCATTTTATGTAGGTCGTCAATTCCTGTAACGGGAGTGGAATTAAAAGAGATAATCCTGTCGCCGTCTTTTACTTTCGCTTTTTCTGCAGGGCTGTTACCTTCAACGGAAGTTACCATTATACTCTTATTATAAGGCAGGTTGTAATGGCGGACAATACTCCTGTGAATTGAAGCATCCTGTCCCGCAATGCCGATATAACTTCTTTTAATTTTTCCATCCATTATAAGTTTTGCGGCGATAAACTTTGCGGTGTTTATGGCGGTTGCAAAACAGATATTCTGTGCCGGCAGAATTGCGGCAGTGTTCACGCCGATAACCTCGCCTTTGGAATTTACGAGCGGCCCGCCCGAATTGCCCGGGTTAAGCGCCGCATCTGTCTGGATTACGTTGTCAATCAATCGCCCGGTATTTGCCCTTAAGGATCTGCCGAGCGCGCTTACCACTCCGGCGGTAACGCTTGCCTGGAATCCGTAGGGATTTCCTATTGCAATGACCAGCTGGCCAATTTTAATTTTGCCGGAATCACCAAATATGGCCGGCCTTATTCCCGGATGGTCAATTCTTATGACTGCCAGGTCAGTATCCGGGTCATCGCCTATCAGGGCGGCGTTAAATTTTCTGCCGTCTGAAAGGATTACCTCAATTTGTTTTGAATTATGCACTACGTGGCTGTTTGTGAGGATAAAACCGTCGGGTGTGAAAATAAATCCGGATCCGCTTCCGCCACGGGTGAGCTGTCCGTCCTTTTTTGCACCAAAAACGTTAATATTCACAACTGCAGGACTCGCAATTTCCACAGCTTTTGTAACGGCTGCAGAATATGCGTCAAGAATGTCGTCATCTGAGTAGGTTTTCTTTGTTTATCTTTTCATTTGTCTCAATTTCGCTTGTCGTTTAATAGAAAATCTAGTTCTGGCATAAAACTCCTAGTTAAATACTTTTTGATATTCCCCTCCCGGGAGGGACCAGGGATGGGTCTGATAAATCGTAACAGTCTCAAACCCACCCCTTAATTCCCCTTCTAAGGAGGGCGACAGGAAACTATTTTATTTCTTTTTAAATACTAATCCACCATCATTGCTCAATGTAACTTTTATCTTATCACCATCATTGAAATTTCCCATAAGTAATTCCTGGGATAATGGATTTGTAACATATTTCTGTATAGTTCTCTTAAGCGGCCTTGCACCGAATGTTACATCATAGCCAAGTTTTGCCAGCCAGTCTTTTGCTTCATCATTCACATCAAGTGTTATTTCTTTCTGTGCAAGCATTTTTTGTACGTATTGTAACTGAATATCCACAATTTTTCTTATTTCGTTTCTTGTTAACGGCTTAAAGAGAACTACTTCATCAATTCTGTTCAGAAATTCAGGACGAATTGTTTTTCTCAACAGATCGATTAATGTATGTCTCAGATTCCCGATAACATTTTCCATTTCCTCATCATTCACGCCCTCGGTTTTTTCCTGAATAAGATGTGAGCCAATGATTTGATGTCATTATAATTATCGTGTTTTTAAAGTTCACAGTTCGTCCCTGGTTATCAGTCAACCTTCCGTCATCGAGAACCTGCAAAAGAATATTAAATACATCCGGGTGTGCTTTTTCAATTTCATCCAGAAGCACAACGGAGTACGGCCTTCTTCGGACTGCTTCTGTTAATTGTCCGCCTTCTTCATAACCGACATATCCGGGAGGCGCACCAATCAATCGTGATACTGAAAATTTCTCCATGTATTCTGACATATCAATTCTTATCATTGCATGTTCATCGTCAAAAAGATATTCCGCAAGTGCACGTGCAAGTTCGGTTTTACCAACGCCGGTTGTTCCAAGAAATATAAAAGAACCAATCGGTCTGTTAACATCCTGCAATCCTGTGCGTGATCTTCTGATTGCATTTGCAACAGCGGAAACAGCATCATCCTGTCCAACTACTCTGTCATGCAGTTCATCTTCAAGTTTTAGCAATTTGCTTCTTTCGCTTTCAAGCATTTTGCTAACAGGAATTCCTGTCCATTTTGCAACTACTTCGGCAATATCTTCGGCATCAACTTCTTCTTTCAGCATTTTTTTATCTTTCTGAATTTTAACCAGTTCTTCAGTTTCGTGCTTTAATGCTTTTTCAAGTTCAGCAATTTTTCCGTAACGAAGTTCTGCAACCTTTCCTAAGTTTCCTTCACGTTCGAATTTATCAGCCATTGTTTTCGTATTGTCAATCTCACTTTTCATCGAACGTATCTTCTGTATTCTTTCTTTTTCAAGATTCCAGTGCATCCTGTAAACGTTTCTTTCTTCTTCAAGATCATCTCAATTCTTTTTTAAGTTCTTTTAATCGTTTTGCAGAAGCTTCATCTTTTTCTCGTTTTAAAGCTTCTCTTTCAATTTCAAGCTGTTTTATTTTTCTTTCCAGTGCATCAAGCTCTTCCGGCATTGAATCAATTTCAATTCTTAATTTCGATGCTGCTTCATCAACAAGATCAATCGCTTTATCAGGCAGAAACCGGTCTGTGATATACCGGCTTGAAAGCTGTGCAGCCGCAACAATTGCAGCATCCGTAATTCGTACGCCATGATGAACTTCGTATCTTTCCTTAAACCGCGGAGAATAGAAATTGTATCTTCTTCAGTCGGCTCACTTACCATCACCGGTTGAAATCTTCTTTCAAGCGCAGCATCTTTTTCAATATATTTTTTATATTCTTAAAGAGTTGTCGCACCTATTGCGTGCAGCTCACCTCGTGCAAGTGCAGGCTTTAAAATATTTGCAGCATCCATCGATCCGGAAGTTGCCCCTGCACCAACAAGTGTGTGAAGTTCATCTATAAATAGTATGATCTCGCCTTTCGAATCCGAAACTTCTTTTAATACCGCTTTCAATCTTTCTTCAAACTGACCGCGGAACTGTGCACCGGCAACAAGTGCACCCATATCGAGCGCAACAATTTTTTTGATTTTTAAGTTTTCGGGAACATCGCCGGAAACAATTCTGTGTGCAATTCCTTCGGCAATAGCAGTTTTACCGACTCCCGGTTCACCAATTAAAACAGGATTGTTTTTCGTTCTGCGTGAAAGAACCTGCAGCACTCTTCTTATTTCTTCATCTCGGCCAATAACCGGATCAAGTTTTCCGGTGCGTGCGAGTTCATTCAGATCTTTTCCGTATTTATTCAGCGCTTGGTAAGTGTCTTCGGGATTTTGTGAAGTAACTCTCTGGTTTCCGCGTACGTCTTTTAGTGCGGCCAGAATTTCTTTTTTGGAAATTCCGTTATCACGCAGAAGCTGTCCGGCCTTTGCCTTCATTTTCCGACAAGAGCAATTAATATATGCTCGGATGAAACAAATTCATCTTTTAGATTTTTTGCTTCATCCGCAGCAATATCAAAAAGTTTTCCGGTTGCCTGCGACATCTGCTGGTTGCCGATTCCAGTTCCGCTTACCTTCGGAAGTTTTTCCAGCAGTTCATTTACTTTAACTTTTACTGCATTAACATTTCCGCCTGTTTTTTGCATTATCGTATCGGCAATGTTCCCTTTTTCCTGGATCAATGCAGCAAGAATATGTTCGGGTTCAATTATCTGATTGTTATAATTCTGCGCAATCTCAATTGCGTTCTGTATAGTTTCCTGCGCTTTTACTGTTAATTTATTTGGATTAAATTGCATATTATTTTCACTTCCTTTTGTCACCTCCGCATTTCGAGCGAACCCACTCCTTAATAAAGTTGGGGGATTCTGGAGGGGAGATGTATTACTATCTGTATCTTTTCCGTATACATCTCACTCGATTGTTCAAGTGATTTATTTATTCTGTTTACAAGTTTGTGAGGATCTTAAGATCACCGGCAAGTAACTGCGCGGCTTCAAACAACTCCTCAACTGTGTCTGTTATATATTCATCTTTTGAATTTGCTTTGAACACTTTCAAAAGATTTCTTATGAGCTTATGGTCCCTGTTTATTTCAAATCCCTTTTTGTTACGCTCATATCTTTATTCGCCATTCTCATAATTTTCTGCATCTGTGATGACATCGTATCGTCTGGATTTACGAGTACACAGGGACTTCCGCTCAATCTTTTTGATTCTTTTACATCCGTTACTCTGTCACCGAGAATTTCTTTTATTCTTGCAAGCAGACTGTCAAAATGTTTTGCGTCGTCTTTGCTCAATTCTTCTGCTTTATCTTTTTTCTCTTCGCTATCTTTTAGTTTGTCCAGCTTGCCAAGATCAACAGTGTCAACGGATTTGAAATCATAATCTTTAAATTTTCTTATCGAGCTTACAACGAATTCATCAAGCGGATCGTACAGGTAAAGAACTTCGAGTCCTTTCTTTTTGAAAATTTCCATATGCGGATCCTGTTCAATCGCTTCCCTGCTGTTTCCGAACGCGTAGTAAATTTCTTTCTGATCTTCTTTGAATCTTGAAACATATTCTTCAAGCGAAGTCAGTCCTTTTTCATCTTTATCGTTTGAAGAATTAAATCTCAGAAGCTGCTGATATTTTTCAGCATTTGTAAAATCCATATATCCGAGTTTGAAATATCTTCCGTGCTCTTTCCAGAATTCAGCATATTCTTCAGGTTCATCCTTTGCCTTATCTATTAAATAAGATAGAACCTGGCTTGTAACCGTGTTCGAGATCTTTGTGAAAATTATATTTTCCTGCAGAGTTTCTCTTGAAATATTAAGAGGAAGATCTTCCGAATCGACAACACCTTTTACAAAACTTAAATATTCAGGAAGCAGGTCTTTGTTTTTATGCTGTATTAAAACTCTTCTTACATAAAGATCGAGACCGTAGTCTTCCCTATTGATTCCGAAGAAATCAAAATTCTTTTTAGGAATGAAAAGTAAACTGTGGAACTGTATCGGCGCATCTATTGATTTATGAATAATATCCATCGGCTCTTCATTGTCGTATGTGAGGAATTTATAGAATTCAACATACTGCTCTTTTTTAACGTTGCTTTCGGCTCTCTCCAGATGGCGGAAACAGTGTTAACTTTTTCCTTTTCCAGATAAATAGGAAATGGATAAAATTTGAATGTTTTTTAATTGCGTTTCGAGTCTGTATTTTTCTGCAAAATCTTTTGCATCTTCTTTTAAGTGAATTTCTATTGTTGTTCCGCGCTGAAGCTTTTCATCGATTTCGTCAATTTCATAACTTCCGAGTCCATTTGAGCTCCATTCAACCGGTGCTTCATCTTTCAGATAAGATTTTGATTTTATAACGACTTTATCGGCAACCATAAATACAGAGTAAAACCCAACACCGAATTTTCCGATTATATTATTTGCATCGGCTTTGTTTTCCTGTAAAGTCTTTATAAAATCAGCGCTGCCTGATTTGGCAATTGTACCGATATTTTTGATCAGCTCATCTTTTGTCATTCCGATTCCGGTATCGGAAACTGTAATGAGTTTTTTCTTTTCATCAAAATTAATTCTTATTTCCAGAGGCAGATCTTTGTCAGCAATTTCAGTTCCTTTTGTTGATTGAAATCTTAATTTATCCAGTGCATCAGAAGCGTTTGATATCAACTCACGTAAAAATATTTCTCTGCTTGTGTATAGTGAATGTACAAGTATATCAAGCAGCTGTTTTACTTCCGCTTTAAATTGGTATTTACCAGGCTTGTTGTCGGATTTCTTCGTTTTTGTCTGCTCTGAACCATTAAATTTTCTCCATGTTTTTTGTTGCAAATAAATTTTTTTAATTGTCATGCCGAACTTGTTTCGGCATCTTTCAAGAGACCCTGAAACGAGCCTGTCTGCCGGCAGGCAGGTTCAGGGTGACAGCAAGCTGTCATTTTCTAATTTCTCTTAACTTTTCAAAAAGCTCAATTTCCTGTTTAGATAAATTCTTTGGAACATTAACCATAACCTTCACAAATAGATCTCCTCTTGAACCCGGGTTTCCGGTTCTTGCCATTCCCATTCCTTTTATTCTCAAAGTGGTTCCGCTATCAGTTCCTTTGTCAATTGTTACCATTAATCTTTTTCCATCAATTGTTTCAATTTTCTCTTTTCCTCCCAATACAGCCGTATAAAGATCAACATTTAAATTGAAGTATAAATCATCTCCTTTTCTTTCAAACCATGGGTGTTCGGTAACATGAATTTTTAAATAAAGATCACCTTTTTCACCGCCACTTCTTCCCTGTCCGCCGAGGGCTTTTAATCTTAGTTTTTGTCCTTCCTGTATTCCGGGAGTTATTTTTACTTTAATTTTTTGTCCATCAACTTTTAATTGTCTTTCACCGCCGCGATGAGCTTCTTCAAGGGTAATATTTAATGTTGATTCATAGTCGCTTCCTTTCTGTGCCCTGGCGCGAGTATTTCCGAAAGGGGATCCGTCGGCTTCTGATCTGAAGCCGCCACCGAAAAAGCTTTCAAAGAAATCGGAGAAACCGCCAACATTTCCGAAGAGATCATTGATGTCTCCCGAATATTGATAGCCGCCTGCTTCCTGCACCGCCAAACCTCTGCTTCCTGCGTGCTCATATTGTTTCCAGTTGGAACCGAGCGTATCATATTTTTTTCTTTTCTCAGGATCGCTTAAAACCTCATTTGCTTCGGTAAGTTCTTTAAATTTTTCTTCCGAAGCTTTATCGTTTGGGTTACTATCCGGGTGATACTTCTTCGCAAGCTTACGGTAGGCTTTTTTTATTTCATCTTTGGTTGCGTTTTTATCGACACCAAGTATTTTATAATAGTCTTTAAATTCCATAAATATTTTTATAATAGAAAAGGGTAACTAGAATCTAGTTACCCTTTCCACGTTCGAATTCAGCAATTTGATTTACTTTACTTTAATTTCAAGTTCTTTCGGTTTTGCTTCCTCTGATTTTGGAACGGTAACTGTTAACTGTCCATCTTTGAATTCAGCATTGATCTTATCATCCTGAATCGTTTGAGGAAGAGTAAATGATCTGTAATATTTTCCATATGTTCTTTCAATCCTGTGATACTTCGAATCTTTGTCTTCCTTTTCCTGTTTCCTTTCGCCGCTGATAATAAGCTCACCATCCTGAAAACTTAATTTTAAATTTTCTTTTGAAACACCTGGAAGATCCATCTTTAAAACATACTGATCTTTGTTTTCACTTATATCAGTCAATGGCATCCACACGGCATTTTCTAATTCCTCATTCCTCCATTTCCGTCATCAAATCCAAATCTGCGGTTAAAAGTGTTGAATAATTTATTGAACTCACTTTCAACATTTATAATTCTTTTGTTGGATTCCATTTTACGAGTGTCATAGTTATCACCTCCTGTAATAAAATCGTTTAATATTAAATTAATTTATTTTTATTTCGTAAAACTCAGTTGTGAAATGCAAGTTATATGCCAACAACAAAAATTTCCGTAACCTCTATTATATAAATAGGTTAAGATGAATTCGGCTTCTAATAAGTATGCCATTTTGTCATACATTTTGACTAATTGTTAACACAGTGAGTTATTTTGACAATTTGCCTGACAAAAATTCCAATGCGAATTTCAAACTTTTGGTTTTTGATTTCTACTAGTAGCTGTTATTTAATTTAATTCAATTGATTAATGCATTGTTAGTCGAAATGGAATTAATTATTTTTGCAAGTTTATATTTAAGAATATTGCATGAGAAATAAATTTACTGAAGATACAATTGCAGCAATTGCAACACCTTCGGGAAACGGTGCAATTTCGGTTATTCGTGTTAGCGGTCCGGAAACATTTAAGGTCGTTGAATCAATTTTTTCCGGGAACAAAAAAATTTCAGAGGTGGAATCACATACAGTTCATTATGGCAAAATAATAAATAAATCTGGAATTCAGGTCGATGATGTTCTTGTTTCGGTTTTCAGAAATCCTCATTCATATACCGGCGAAGATGTTGCAGAGATCAGCACTCATGGAAATGCAATAATAACCAAAAAAATTATTGAATTGCTACTGGAAAAAGAAGTCAGACTTAGCCGAGCCGGGGGAGTTTACTAGAAGAGCCTTCCTGAATAATAGAATGGATCTTGCCCAGGCGGAGGCAGTAGCTGATATAATAAATTCCACGTACGGAAGCTCGCTATTGGGAGCTAGGAATCAGCTTGATGGGCTTCTTTCTCAAAAAGTTGAAGAGTTAAGCTCAATGCTGATAAATGCTTCATCATTTGTCGAGCTGGAGCTTGATTTTGCTGAAGAGGATGTTGAATTTATCGGACATAAGGAGCTATTGGATAGAATTGAGAAAATTCAAGTAGAGATTGACAAATTGCTTTTATCTTATTCATTCGGCAAAGTTATAAAGGATGGAGTAAATGTTGCGCTGGTAGGAAAACCAAATGTTGGAAAATCGTCACTTTTAAATTATATATTAAAAGAATCACAGGGCAATTGTAAGCCATATTCCGGGGACAACTAGGGATATTATCAGAGAAGATGTTTCAATCGATGGAATTTTATTCAGACTTTTTGATACGGCCGGCATCAGAGTTTCGAAGGATGAAATTGAAAAGGAAGGGGTTGTTAAGAAGCAGGGAGGCTGTTAAGAATGCTGACCTTGTGCTTTTTATTAATGATGTTGAGCAGGGTTTTTCAGAAGAACTGTATGATGAAATAAGGAATATTACCTAAGGAGGAAAAAATCATTTGCGGTTCTTAATAAGATTGATAAGAACGAAAAGAGCAGCATTGAAGAGAGACATTTCCTTATCAGCCAAAACTGGACAGGGAATTGAATCGCTTTTTAAATTGTTAAAAGAGAAGAGCTTGGTAACTCAAATTATAGCGAAAAATCTGCAGTGGTTTCCAAATCTAAGGCATTATCAATTGTCTAAAAAAGGCAAAAGAATGTTTGCTGAATGCTAAGGAATCTGTCAATAATAAACTAAGCGGGGAATTTATTTCCGTAGATTTAAGGAATGCAGAAAATAGCCTGGAGAGATAATCGGAGATGTTACCTCAGAGGATATTCTGAATAATATATTTACAAAATTTTGTATAGGGAAATAGCCTGTTCCACGTGGAACTTTGTAATTTATAATGAATAATTTGAAATTTGTAATGAGAATTGAGGCGAAAATGTTCTTCATTATACACTTTAAATTGTACATTTAACATTTGATTGTTTCACGTGAAACTTGAAAAAAATGTGATTTTATGAGAAAATTCGATATAATTGTAATTGGAGGAGGACATGCAGGAATAGAAGCAGCCTGTGCAGGAGCAAATATGGGTTGTTCAGTTGGTCTTCTTGACGATGGATAAATATGCCATTGGGAGAATGTCCTGTAATCCTGCAATTGGTGGAACAGCAAAAGGACACCTGGTAAGGGAGATTGATGCTCTCGGCGGAATGATGGGAAAGATTGCCGATCGAACGGGAATCCAGTTTAGGATGCTGAATAAATCAAAAGGTCCTGCTGTTTGGTCTCCAAGATGCCAATCAGACAGGAAACTTTATTCTGAAGATGCTTATCGAAGTAATAAACTCCATCAACAATATTGAAACTGTTGAAGATTCGGTAATTGAAATTATAACTGAAGACGGAAAGGTAAAGGGTGTACGGACGGATACCGGAGAAGAAATTATTTGTAAAGCACTTGATTCTTTCTTCGGGCACATTTCTAAATGGTTTAATGCATACCGGACTGACATCAACACAAGTGGGGAAGGTTCGGCGAATAGCCTGCTATCGGAATTACGGAATCCTTGATTAAACTTGGATTTGATTCAGGAAGATTAAAAACAGGAACTCCTCCAAGATTGAAAAAGGATTCAATAAACTTTGATATTCTTGAAGTTCAGCCAGGAGATGAAAATCCTCAGCCATTTTCTCATTTTCACTGACGAATCAAATTTTCCGTTTCTTCCACAGGTTCCCTGTCATATTACTTACACGGATAAAGCAGTTCATAAAATTCTTGAAAAGGGATTTGAACAATCTCCAATGTTTACAGGCAGGATAATTAAGGGAATCGGACCAAGGTATTGTCCTTCGATAGAAGATAAAATTGTTCGTTTTGCTGATAAGGAAAAGCATCAGCTATTTCTCGAACCGGAAGGACTGGATTCAGATCTAATTTATGTAAATGGATTTTCATCTTCTTTGCCTGCTGAAATTCAGATTGAAGCTCTGCATAAAATTAAAGGATCTGGAAGATTGCGAAATGGTTCGTCCCGGTTATGCGGTTGAATATGATTTCTTTCCGCCTCACCAGGTTGATCTGACTCTTGGAAACAAAATTAATCAAGGGTCTTGTATTTTGCTGGACAAATTAACGGAACTTCAGGTTATGAAGAAGCAGCTGCTCAGGGAATTGATTGCCGGAATAAATGCTGCAGCAAAAATTACTGAGTCAAGCCAGAGTTTGTTCTGAAAAGAAGTGAAGCATACATCGGTGTGCTGATCGATGATCTGGTTAATAAATCAACTGATGAACCTTACAGAATGTTTACTTCACGTGCAGAACATCGATTGCTTCTTCGCCAGGATAATGCCGACAGAAGATTGATGAGATATGGTCATCAGTTACGGTTTGCAGTCAAAAGAAGATCATGAAAGAGTAGTTGCAAGATGAAATATTAATTTCAAAGTCTATTGAATTATTCAACAATATGAAACTCCATGCACGAGACGTCAATTCATTTCTTGAAAGTAAAAATCTTCCGGGTATTGATTCAACCGAAACTATCTCAAAACTTTGTAAGCGACCGGAGTTGAGTCTTAAGAGAATTAATTAGCTCGATCACAAAGCAGATGATCCGGTAATAAAAGAATTATTAAATAATGATAAAGCACTTGAACAGGTTGAGATAGAATTGAAATATGAAGGATACATTAAGCGCCAGCAGGAGACTGTTGAAAGACTGGAAAAATATGAAGACGACAAATATTCCTTTAACATTAAATTATTCGATATTAAAGGCATTATCTACTGAAGGAAGGGAGAAGCTGAACAAAGTAAAACCCCGTTCTATCGGACAGGCTTCACGCATATCAGGTGTAACGCCTTCAGATATTTCTATTTTATTGGTATATTTGAAAAACTAATTTTGAGGTTTTATTAATGATTGACGTCCAGCAGGAATTTCAAAAAGAGCTGCTCTCGTTGTACTGGGACAATGGACTTAACCTCGATACAATGAAAGCACAACAACTCGCTTATTTTGCCGAACTTGTCGTTTCTAAAAATGAAAGTGTTAATCTTATTTCCCGCCGAGATGCTAACAATATAATTGAATATCATGTTTTTCTTTCTGCTTATATAAGCAAATTTATTCCGGAAAAATGTTACAATTTTCTGGATATTGGTACGGGCGGGGGATTTCCGGGTATTCCGCTTGCAATTATGCGTCCGGAAATGAAAGGTGTTTTGATAGACTCAACAGGGAAAAAAATACAGGCAGTAGAAGAATTTATTGATAAATTAAAACTCAGCAACATTGTTGCTGAAAATGACAGGGTTGAGAGCCCTGAATTTATTGATCATTATTCAGATACATTCGACCTGGTTGTAAGCCGGGCAACTGTTCCGCTTATAATTTTATTTCGATATGCATTGCCTTTGATAAAAGAGAAAGTCATTCATTGTAGCATTTAAAGGGCGGCGATCTTGACTGATGAATTTAAAAAAGCGGAATTGAAATATAAAGCCTACATTAAGAAAGTCAACAATCTTTGATCTCTCTTACAAGCCTTCAAATGTAAGAAATCAGAAAGGGAAAAAGCTTGTGCTGCTGGAGCTTAAATAAATGAGTTCTGCTGATGATGCGAAGGACCTCTTTGCAGAAATAAGCAAACTACACACAGAGCAGCGTAACCAAAATTCGATGGACATCGATGTCCGCGGTCACTATCTGAAATATTAAAGCTCATAAACGGTGAAGATAAAACCGTTCCTCTTGCCGTAGAAAAAGAACTCCCCTACATTGAACAGGCTGTTGAATTAATAGTTGAAGCTTTGAAAAATGGCGGCAGGCTTTTATATTTTGGTGCCGGCACTAGCGGCAGAATCGGCGTTGTTGATGCTGCCGAATGCCCACCGACATTCGGAACTCCACCCGAACTAATTCAGGGATTTATAGCAGGTGGAAAAGAAGCTATGTTTCGTGCCCAGGAAGGCGCTGAGGATCTTGAAGATAACGGGGCAAAAGAGGTTGTAAAAATAAAAGTAAATTCAAAAGATGTTGTCTGCGGAATCGCGGCCAGTAGAAGAACTCCCTATGTAATTGGGGCAGTGAAAAAAGCAAAAGAACTTGGGGCAAAAACTATTTATATTACTTGCAATCCACGAGAGGAGTTTAATATTAAAGAGGTAGATGTAGCAATTTGTCCCTACGTCGGACCAGAAGTAATAATGGGTTCGACCAGAATGAAAAGCGGAACTGCCCAGAAACTTGTGTTAAATATGTTAACTACCGCTTCGATGATAAGACTTGGAAAAGTATATGAAAATATGATGATCGATCTGCAAATGACGAATAAAAAATTGGTTGAAAGATCAAAAAGAATTGTAATGACAATCACCGGAGTAAGTTACGAAAAAGCTGCGGATATTTTGAAAAAAGCGGATGGACATGTAAAAACAGCACTGGTAATGATTAAATCAAATGTTTCAGCACACGAGGCAAAGAAAAGATTGAAAAAAGCGGATGGTTTTGTAAGGAAAGCGATTGAAATAAAATAAGTTCATTTAATTATATAATTATTTTAATAAATACTAAATTGCTCATTAATTCCGGGGTTCTTTATCGAACCCCTTTCGCAGTTTTAAACAAAAGGTAAAATGAAATCGAAAATTCTTTCATTCGCTATAATTATGATTTTATTTGCAAATTTTTCAAACGCCCAGATGTTGGATAAAATTGGAAATGACTTTAATGATTTTTTAAAAGTTGGTGGTGATAATTTTACTGCACCTCTTCATTTTGAATCAAGAGATTGGAAAAACGTAGCGATTACAGCTGCAGTTGTCGGCAGCGGATTTTTTCTTGATAATACCCTCCGCAGTTACTCTCAGGAAAATCACACTAATTTTAAAAATGATCTTTTCAACATAGATCAATATTATACTACTAAATACGTAGTAATTGCTACAGCAGGAATTTATGGTTTTGGACTAATTACTGATAACGACAAGGCAAGAAAAATAGGCGTACAGCTTGGAGAATCAATCATTTATGCAGGAGCTGTAACTGTTACTCTCAAAAGCCTGATTGGTAGAAGCCGACCTTATACCAATCGAGGACACACTGATTTTAATCCATTTACACTTAATAATGATGACCTTTCATTTCCATCAGGACACGCCACACTTGCATTTGCCTTTTCAACGGTAATGGCTCACCAGATTGATAATATTTTTTGGAAAGCCGGCTGGTTCGGAGCGGCAGGTTTGGTTTGTTATGCACGTATGTATCATGATCAGCATTGGGCTTCCGATGTACTGATGGGAGCGGCAGTCGGGTATTTTACAGGACGCTTTGTTGTAGATCATACTATAAATAATTCTGATGAAAAAGCATCAGAAGAAAATTCAGCTAAGCCTTTTTATTCAGTTGGGATTAACTTCAAAGAAAATATACCAATTTATACTTTTAATTTAGGATATCAGTTTTAACTTACTCTGGGGACGAGGCGCTCGCCGTCCATTAAGGTTTACCAAATGAATGATAATTTAGAACAAAATATTCAAAGCAGTGCTTTTCTGAAGAAGATATCAGTTTCCATAAGGGATAATAGCAGACTCTTTATCTCGCCTCTTTATGGATCCTCTAAAGTTTTTGTTGCAAAAAAAATATTTGAAAAGGAAAAACAATTAATTTTTCTTTTTCAGGATGTTCAGTCGGCATCTGAATTCTCTGTTGAACTTAATGTCCTTGGACTTGAAAAGGAATTAATCAGCATAGTTGAATTTAAAGCTGAAACTCTCCAGGAAAAAATAACAGATATTTCCAATCGTGAGAAGTTCATTCTTATTTCGACATATGAAATATTGAATCATCAATTTCCACCGAAAGAAAAGATAACCGAAACTACGACCAAAATAGAAATCGGTGGAAATCTTTCATATAATGATTTGATTGAATATTTCAATCTGCTCAATTATCAAAAGGATAAGTTTGTCGAAGCGCCGGGCGATTTCTCTGTTCGTGGTTCTATAATTGATTTCTGGTCATATAGTGAAAAAAATCCAGCAAGACTTGAATTCGATGGAGACTTTTTGGAATCCATTCGCTACTTTGAACCGGAAAGCCAGAGATCAATAGAAAACATAAAATCAGTTACCCTTGCGGGTGTGCTTAATATTGATAATAACGAGAATGTTGAAAATCTTTCCGACATATTTTCTTTCCTCGAAAACCCTGTTATTTTCGCATCTTCCTTTGAAATTGTAAACCATAATGAGAAAAAGACTAATGTCTTTGCCAATAATCAGGAAAACCTGACCCATGAGTCAGATATAATTGGAGATATTCAGGAAGATATATTTCCAAATCCGGAATTAGAAATAAAAGAAACAGCAAGGCAGGTTGAAAACAAATTAGAACCCGAACTACTGTTTTCAAAAGAAAACACAAAGTGGATAATCGAAGAAGAACTGACCGGCATTAACAATAGAATTGATCTTGGATTATCAGATGCACCAACCATTAATGGGAGCTACGAAATTCTTTTTAACACACTTAAAAAATATTCTGAACAGAATTTTTCTATTACTATAACTGCTGAAAATGAATTACAGGAAACAAGATTAAGAGATCTTCTTTCTGAATTTAAAGATGAATTGTCAGGAATGTTAGAACATGGAAAAGTAAAAATTGAAACCCTTGCAATCAAAAAAGGATTTTTAATTAATGAAGAAAAACTTTTAATATTAACTGATTATCAGATATTCAATAAACCATATAGAACCAAAACATCAAAAAGATATAAGACTGCTAGCTCCAGAGCGAAATCAAAAGCGGTTGCTTCAATTAAGAAAAAAGACTTTGTAGTTCATGAAGATTATGGGATCGGAAAATATGTCGGTCTTGAATCAATAAAAATAGGAGAAGCTGATCAGGAATCTATGAAAATTCTTTATGCTGAGGGTGGAATTGTTTATGTAAATCTAAATTATCTAACGCTTGTGAAAAAATATTCTTCAAATGAAAACTTGACACCAACACTCTCTACATTAGGAACCAGCGAATGGATAAATACAAAACACAAAACTAAAAAGAAAATAAAAGAAGCTGCACGGGAATTGATAGAACTGTATGCAAAAAGAAAAGCGACAAAAGGATATCAGTTTAATCCTGATACGGTTTGGCAGAAAGAACTTGAAGCTTCATTCTTTTATGAAGATACTCCTGACCAGGAAAAAGTAACAGAAGAAGTTAAAAGCGATATGGAAGCTGAAAACCCTATGGACAGGCTCGTCTGCGGCGATGTTGGATTTGGAAAAACTGAAATTGCAGTCCGCGCTGCATTCAAGGCTGTACAGGATGGTAAACAGGCCGCGGTGCTTGTACCAACTACAATATTGGCTGAACAACATTACAATACTTTCACTGACAGGCTCACACAATTTCCTGTTCGTGTTGCAGCGTTGTCGAGGTTCCAAACTAAAAAGGAACAAACTGAAATAGTAAAGAATCTTGAAACAGGACAGGTGGATGTTGTAATAGGTACGCACAGAATTTTATCTAAAGACATCAAGTTTCAGGATCTTGGACTTTTAATAATCGATGAAGAACATAGATTTGGGGTTTCAGCAAAAGAAAAACTTCGTTCACTTAAAGTAAATGTTGATACATTAACTTTAACTGCAACTCCCATTCCACGCACATTAAATTTATCTTTGTTGGGGGCCAGGGATCTATCCATTATAGCTACGCCTCCTCCAAACAGGCAGCCTATATATACGCAAGTTTCAGTATTTGACGTTTTTAAAATCAAAGAGTGGATACTTAACGAACTTAAAAGAAACGGACAGATCTATTTTGTGCACGATCGCGTTCAATCAATTGATAAACTCTCAACCTATCTTCATAAATATATGCCTGATGTGAAAATTGCCGTTGCCCACGGACAAATGAAGCCTTCTCAACTGGAAGATGTAATTCACGGGTTTCTTAACAAAAAATACGATATGCTGCTATCAACAAAAATTATTGAATCGGGAATTGATATTCCAAATGTAAATACAATTATAGTTAATCGCGCTGACAGGTTCGGTCTAGCTGAACTTCACCAGTTGCGGGGAAGAGTAGGAAGATCGAACCGACAGGCATATGCATATTTTATAGTTCCTTCTATAAGCGGAATAAATAAAAAAGCTTTACGGAGATTGCAGGCTATCGAGGAATTTACTGAAGTAGGATCTGGATTTAATATTTCTATGCGCGATCTTGAAATAAGAGGCGCAGGTAATTTGCTTGGTACTGAGCAAAGCGGATTCATAAATGACTTAGGTTTCGATCTTTACGTAAAACTAATAAACGAAGCCGTGGATGAGTTGAAATACCAGGAATTTAAGGAAGTATTTAAAGATCTTCCAAAGCACGAAGAAAGAACAGAGCCAACCCTTGATACATTTTTTGAAATTGGAATTCCACAGGAATATATGCCTGAGCAAACAGACAGGCTGAACTTTTACACTGCTCTTTATTCAGTAAAAACTCTTAAAGAAATTGATGAACTTCGTGAAGAAATTAAAGACAGATTCGGCCCGGTACCAACAATTGTAAACAGATTAATTTCCGTGGCCACACTTAGACTTTACGCTTCTTATGCTTTGTTTGAGAGAATAATAATTCAGAGGAAAAATATTTCAATAATTCTTCCCAAGGGTGAAAAGGAAGATTACTACAAAATAAAATTTGTGGAATTAATGAGATTTATATTGGATGAATATAAAGACAAAATTAAATTCGATCAGAATAAAAATATAATGAAACTTGTTCTGATAAATAATTTTGAATCACCTGAAAAACTTCTTGAGTTTATGATTAATTTCAGTAGGGAAGTAATGAATTTATTCGGTGCAGAAATTACAGTTGCAGCAGTAGATAACCAAACCTAACTACTATTGATTACTTTTTGCGGCTTTTTCTTTTTTAAGCTTTTTCAATTTTTGCGATCTAAGTCGGCGTTTGCCAGTTGTCCCTCTCCGGGTTTTCCCCTTTTTACTTTTTCTGTCTCCCTTACCCAATTGTTGTCTTCTGTACAATAATTAACGAAAGAAATGAAGTAAAAAGATTGTCTTTTAAAATTCGGGTCAAGATGGCCCTTAATCGAAATCTTAGGATAATTCATCATTAAAAAATCCCTTATATATCAATAATTTAACCGCACAAAATATATTAAAAATTACCGAAACCTTTTTTTAATAAGTTAAGTCTAAAATTGAAACAGGATTGGTTAAAAATTATAAAACGAGGTGATCTATGAAAAATCATTTTTCTTCTTTTTTAATTCTTCTTTTGCTTTCATTTTTATCTACTGTTGCTTTAGCGGATTCAAAAACCAAAACTTACGATTACAAAGATTTTAACGGCGTTTCAGTAGGGAGCGGAATGCGGGTAACTGTAACACAATCGACCAGTTATTCTATATCAATAACTGCGGATGAAAAAGATTTTAAAGATTTGGTCGTGGAAAAGAAAGGCAATAGTCTTGATATTTATTATGACCATAGCGGCTGGGGCTGGTTTGGACATCACAGGAGAAGCGATGTTGAAATTAAGATTACGATGCCCGAATTAACGGCAATTGATCTAAGCGGCGGAGCTGAAGGAAAAATTTCAATGGATGTTTCAGGAAAATCTTTCAGTGCTGAAACATCTGGTGGAGCAGAGTTATCCGGAAATTTAAATTGCGGAAATATTAATATTGAAACTTCTGGAGGAAGCAAAGTTGAACTATCCGGAAAGGGTGAAAATTTTAATGCCGATGGTTCGGGCGGCAGCAGGATTAAAATGAAGGGTTTTGCGGTTAAAAATGTAAATGCTGATCTGTCCGGTGGATCAACAGTCTGGATAAATATGAACGGCACATTAAATTCTGATCAGAGTGGCGGTTCACATTTGTATTATTATGGAAATGTTTCACTCGGCAACACAAGTTTCAGTGGTGGTGCCGGAATTTCAAAAGGTGATTAAGCTTACAATTGTAGAGACGCTTCGCCGAAGCGTCTCTACTCATTTTTAATTATCATATTCTTCACAGCTTCAACCCACATATCAGAATCATTCAAGCTTTCTACAAGTTGTATCTTTTCGCCGCCGTTTTGAATAAATAGCTGTTGATACTCGTGTGCTATTTCGATAATTGTTTCGAGACAATCAGCCACAAAAGCGGGACTAAAAACCAGCAATTTTTTCTTTCCTTCTTTTGCTTTTACTATTATGGTTTTGTCCGCAAATGGTTTCAACCACTTATCATCCAATCGTGATTGAAAACAAACAGTATATTTTTCATTTGGAATATTTAATTTATTTGCCAGGGCCCTGGTTGTTGCATAACAGGCTGCCTTATAGCAAAACTTATTGTCCTCCGTAATTTCATTTTCGCAATTGTGGTCTGCACAAGGCTTCCCATCATCATAGACTTTATCAACCTGCCTTTCAGGAAGTCCGTGATAGCTGAAGAGAACGTGATCGTATTCATTTATATTATATTTTTTTGCGTTTTGCACAAAACAATTTATATACCCATCGTGATCGTAAAATTGGCTGATGATTTTGATATCAGGAATAACCCACCACTTTCTAATAATCTTCATAGCTTTATCAATCGCTGAACCGTTTGTAGCAGAAGCATACTGCGGAAACAACGGGAGAATTATAATCCTGTGATAGTTTTTCTTTCTCATCCTTTCCAGTACAGATTCCATTGACGGGCTCTGGTATCTCATTGCTAGTTCAATATCAAAATCATTTCCTATAACTTTTTGAAGTTTATTTTTTAGATTCTCACTATAATAGAGTAACGGTGATCCATTCTCGGTCCATAACTGTTTATAAATTTTAGCAGATTTCGGTGCGCGGAAGGGTGCAATGATCAGGTTTACCAGCAATGTTCTTGCTAGCCAGGAAATATCTATTACGCGCGGGTCACTTAAGAATTCTCTCAAATATTTTCTAACATCTGCCACCGATGGACTGTCAGGTGTGCCAAGCTGAATAAGTAAAACACCGGTTTTTGCGCTCATTGTAATCTTTTTTATTTATGAAATGATTTACTCAAAGATATGGATTTTAAAAGAAATTTTAATGTTTTTATAGATGCGCTCCCACAGATCATCGGTGCTGTTAAATTGATTTGCATTTTATCAATTAGAGTTTAACTTAGATCGGAAATAAATTAACAAAAACAAGGAAATTTATGGAAGAACATATTGTAAAAATATTAAAAGTGGAAAATGTTACTCACAATGTGAGAAGATTCACCGTTTCACGACCGGACAATTATAGCTTTATTCCCGGTCAGGCAACCGAGGTTTCAATAAATAAGGAATTATTAAAAGATGAAAAACGACCTTTTACTTTTACTGGACTTAATGACTGGCCAACGCTTGAATTTACAACTAAGATATATACCGATCATCACGGAGTGACTGAAGCCTTGGGGAAAATTAACGAAGGAGACGAGTTAATAATTCGTGATGTTTGGGGTGCAATAAATTATAAAGGGCCCGGAGTTTTCATTGCCGGAGGTGCCGGAGTAACTCCGTTTATCGCAATTTTCAGAAAACTTCATAAAGATAATAAACTCGAAGGAAACAAGTTGATTTTTTCAAACAAAACAGAGAATGATATTATCCTTAAAGATGAACTCAGTAAAATGCTTGGCAAAAATTTTTATAACACGCTAACACAGGAAATAAATGAAAAGTATGATCATCGAAAGATTGATAAAGCTTTTCTGCAGGATCAAATAAAAAACATTAATCAGAATTTTTATGTCTGTGGACCGGATCAGTTTGTGAAGGATGTTATATCCGCACTAGGGGAACTCGGGGCAAAAGCAGATTCTGTTGTGTTTGAAAAATAAATTACTGTAGAGACGCATCGCGATGCGTCTCTACAGAGGATAATGATTACCTTCCACCAGCCGGTAAATGAGATTCAAGATAATTTGTTAGTACTTCTCTTAAGTGCCTTGAAGTGTTTTCACCTTCATAAATTCCATGTGATCTATTAGGATAAACCATCATTGAGAACATTTTATTTTGTTTTATAAGCTCGTTAAATAATCTTTCCGTTCCCTGATAATGCACGTTATCATCACCTGTTCCATGGCATATGAGCAGATTTCCTTCCAGGTCTTTTGCATAGGTGATCGGTGAGCCTTCAATATAATTTTCCTTATTTACGTCCCATAGATTCATATATCTTTCCTGGTAAATATCATCATAAAGCCATTCTGTGCTGACAGGGGCAACCGACATACCAGTTTTATAAATATCCGGGTAGCGGAACATTAAATTCAAAGTTTCAGATCCACCTCCGCTCCAGCCCCACACTCCGACTCTGCTCGTATCAATAAAATCATATTTTTTGAAAATAGATTTTGCTGCTTCTGATTGATCGTGTGAATTTATAATTCCTATTTTTTCATAAATAGCTTTTCTCCATGCTCTTCCGCGCGGTGCGGGTGTTCCCCGGTTATCAACACTTGCTACGATGTATCCTTTTTGAGTTAACATTAAATGCCATAAATAGCCGGAACCACCCCATCTATCAATCACAGTTTGTCCGGCAGGCTCACTGTAAACATAGAATAAAACCGGATATTTTTTCGCAGGATCAAAATTATAAGGTTTCATCATCCAGCCGTCTATTTTAACTCCGTCAGAGGTTGTAACATTGAAAAATTCAACAGGAGTTTTTTTAAGTGCTTCAACTTTTTCTTTTAATTCAGAATTATCAACCATTACCCGGATGGTTTTATGATCTGGCAGGCTGATCAGATCCGTTATGTTTGGTGTTTCAAAACTTGAATAAGTATGAAAAGCATATTTTGCATTATCAGAAATATTGTAGCTGTTTGTTCCGGCAAGCGATTCGGGAGTTAATCTTTCCTCTTTAGGAGTTCCATTCAGATTAACGCGGTAAAGATATCTTTGACCGGCGTTATCCGGTGAAGCAATAAAATAAATGTAACCGCCGTTATCATCTATCTTTTCTATACTGATAACATCAAACGCATCAGGTGTTACAAGACGCATATCTTTTCCGTCGCGGGAAACTATATAAATGTGTCGCCAGCCATCACGTTCGCTTACCCAGGTAAATTCTTTTCCGTTATTAAGCCATTTAAAATCATCCATTACATCTACCCAAGCTGAATCTTTTTCAGTCAAAACTGTTTTTACATCTCCACTTTTAGCGTTACACATCATTAATAGATCTGTATTTTCCGGCCTGTTTAATTGCTGAATCACCAGTTCTTTTGAATTATCCGCCCAGTCCATTCTTGCGATGTAATGATTTTGCGGATCTCCCGGAACTTTCATCCAGGTTGTTTTTCCTCCCTTTGCATTTACAACGCCAACTTTACAAATTGAATTTTTCTGCCCTACTTTCGGATATGGAATTGGTTTTAAGAATGGATAAAGAGAATCTGTATTATTAATTAAATAAAAAATAGGAACAGGTCTCGAATCAAGATGCCAGTAAGCAATTGATTTGCTGTCGGGACTCCATCTGAATCCGTCGCGGTCATCTAGTTCTTCTTCGTAAACCCAGTCAAATGTTCCGTTGATAATTTTATCTGTTCCGTCAAATGTTAGTTGTGTAATTTTTCCTGTTGCGATATCCTGATTGTAAACATTGTTTTCCCGGACATAAGCAACTTTTTTGCTGTCAGGAGAAAATTTGGCAAACATTAAAGTTGATGGTTTGGCTTCTTTTCCACCGAGTTTCAGCATCTTCCAGCTGTTGAGATCAACAACCCAGTAGTCACCTTTTGTGTTTCTTCTCCAAACGCGAGCAGTATTTGTATAGATCAATAACTTCTTTCCATCTGAGGACCAATCATAATCGGCAATTTTAAGAGGTTCTTTTTCTCCCGCTGGAATTAAATTTTTTGCTTCAACCAGTATTTCTTTATTCCCCGATGCAGGATCGTATCTAACTATATCCATACCGCCTTTAATATCCGTGGATTTTTCAAGTGTTGTATAGTTATCTCCCATCCAAACTGATCTTCCAGTAAACTCGCCTGAAAATTCTCTTGAGTTAAAGATTCTATCGATAGTCAAAAGACTTTTATCTTCTGTCTGCGATTTTATTAACGGAATGAATAAAAGCAGAATAGCAAAAAGCGTTAAATGTTTTTTCATTTTAATTCCTGTTATTTTATAAATAAATTAAACTAATTATCTCCTGAACATTTTTTCAATATCTATTGTACTGTTTGGATCAACATAACTTCTTCTAATATTTGTTTTGCAGAAGAAAAGATCTTCGGCGATATTGAAATCAGCCGGGTCGAGGTTTTTTAATTTAAGCATCTGTGGTTTTTCAGTAGGATAAACAAATTCATATTTGTCTTTTCCTGTTGTAACTTTTATCGGCATATGAAAATCTTTTACATCAGCTTTCCATCTGTACGTAACTACAGTTTCGTTTCCTTTCTGAACAACAAAAGCAATTAACTCGGGAAGATCCGGATATCTTAAATATTGATCGAAAAAATAATTGTAATCAGTCCCGGTACGCTCATTTATATAGTTAGTAATATCATCTGCAGTTACAATTTTATGATAAAAAGTTTTTTGTATTCCACGCAATATCGAAAACCAGAGGGAATCATTATTTATAACATCACGGAGAGTATTTAATACAAGCTGGCCTTTATCGTACATATCCCCGTCGCCGGAATGATTTACATTATATGGTCCGATAATCGGTCGCAGGTTTCTAACATTTTGTTTTTTTGCGTTTATGTATTCGAGAGATGCTTTTCGCCCCCAGTTACATTCAACATATAAGGCTTCTGCGTAAGCTCCGAAACTTTCGTGAATCCACATATCTGCAACATCTTTTGCTGTTACACTGTTTCCCCACCATTCGTGAGCACTTTCGTGCATAATTATGAAGTCAAAATTAAGCCCGACTTTTGATGACGCCCATCCTACATAACCATGCCAGTAATGATTTCCGTAAGCAACTGCTGATTGGTGTTCCATACCGTTGTGAGGTGCATCAATTAATTTGTAACCATCTTTGTAAAAAGGATATTTACCAAAATATTTTTCGTAGCACCTCAGCATATTTTTTGCTTCCTTGAATTGAACTTTTGCTTTTTCATAATTCTCAGGAAGCACATAAAAATCCAGTGTTAGCTTTGAACCATCCGCACTAGTATATAGATCACTGAAGTGTTTGAACTTTCCAATGTTCACAGTTACATCATAATTATTTATTGGAGCAGATATAAACCAGTTGTAGGTTTTCCATCCGTCAGATGTTGTTGTCACACTTCGTAATCTCCCGTTTGAAACATCTTCCAGATCCGGAGGAACTGTTATACTTAAAAGGGTACTGTCCGCTTCTTCCGATTGGTGATCTTTATTCGGCCACCAGAGACTCGCGCCTGTTTCCTGGCAGGTAACACAAACCCACGGACTTCCTTCTTTATCGTGTGTCCAGGTAAAGCCGCCATCCCATGGCGGACGTTTAGCAACGATAGGTTTTCCAGAATAATAAAAGACTATCTGGTGTTCGCCGCTTTCAAGTTTTTCAGGAAGTGTAATGAACACTGCGCCGTATTCTCTTGTGTATTTACATTCTTCACCGTTTTCAAAAACTATTTTATCAACATTCATATTTGGGAAAAGATCAACCTGCATTTTTTTAAACGGCGTAACGACTTTAAATCTTATGGTGTTAGATCCTTTTATTGAACTGTCCGCAGGATTTATTCTTATATCAGGGTGATAAAATGTTACATCGTAACATGTGCGCAGCGGTGTTAACATTCCCCGTAAAGTGTCGGCTCTTGTAAATTTCCCCCAATCATAATGCGAAGGTTCCTGTGAAAAAACAGAAATAGAAAAAAGTAATGAAAAAAGAAACAGGGAGAAGAGTTTAAGTTTCATCTAGCATGCCTTTAAAAGTAAAATGAAGAATTATTGAAAGTTCTTATAAATTAAAGGATATTTTCTCAATTTACAATTAAAATTACATGAAATGAGACAGGGAAGAAATCAGGACTCTTTCTCAGAGATACATGAAGAATTACCAGCCCATTCTTTTGCGCAGATTTGTAATATGTGCAAGGTGATGTTTACTGTGCCAGTCGTACAAAGCGAGTAATTTGTCGAGTTTCATCTCACCGTGTTCCGGGTGATTAATAGTTCTTTGGAAATCCTTTTCGGTCATTGATCTCAAAAGATCTGTCCATCTTTTATGAAGTGAATCAAGCAAAGTGAGAGAAACCTCAACAAGTGTTTCCCTGGAATCTTCAAGCTCTGCCCATTTTGCTTCGTCATAAGTTTTAATAGTTGGTTTGTCTTCTGTTAATCCGAGTTTGAATCTTACATAACTATTTATATGGCTGTCAGGCACGTGGTGCACAACCTGACGGATAGTCCAGCCATCGGGACGGTAAGGTGTATCAAGTTGCTCTTTGGTTAATCCCTGAACAGCTTTTTTGTATTTTGCGGGGGCTTCCTCAATAGTTTGTATATAATTATTAATTTGTTCGTTGCTGATTTCTTCAGGTGCAGAAAATCTCCCAATTGGATAACGCAGATGGTTCAGTTCTTTTTCTTCCATATACTCTTTGAAAATGTTAAACAAAGGAATTAAGTTGAATTAACATAATGGGAAATTTTTTCAGAAACAACGGAGTTGTAGTAAAATAAGAGATAGGAAGAAGCACTGTGACAGAATTTATTATTATTTTGAAATAACATTTGGAATATAAAATGGCTTATAAAATATTTAGCCCTCTTGCTATCATTACTTTTTTGATTTCTATTTTTATAGGTTTTCAGGGGTGTAATAAAAGTAATAATGATAAAGGTGATCCTGAATACATTAAACAGATAAAGGATTGGCAGTCGGAAAGAATTGAAAATCTTAAAAAAGAGAGTGGGTGGCTGAATCTTGCAGGCCTTTTCTGGCTGAAAAGTGGTGAAAATACCTTTGGCACCAATCCTGGAAATGATATTGTGTTCCCTAAAGGTAAAGCGCCAGGGAAAATAGGTACATTTATATTAAAGGATAGTACAGTAACAATTAAAATAATTCCCGGAGTTGAAGTTACCTACAACGACAAACCACTACATGAAATGAATTTAAAAACAGATTTATCCGGAGATCCAACCGAATTATCCCTCGGCTTCCTAAAATGGTTTATAATTAAAAGAGGAAATAAATTCGGGGTACGTCTTCGTAATCTGGATGCAGAATTGTTAAATAATTTTAATGGTATTGATACATTTCCAATAGATGAAGATTGGAAAATCACCGCTAAGTACAAAACTTATGATCCACCTCAAACTATTTCAATTCCCACAATTTTAGGAACTGTTGAAGAGGATAAATCACCGGGCGCATTGGTCTTCAAGAAAAATGGCCAACAATTTAAACTTGATGTCATAGAAGAAGGGAACAAGTTTTTTATAATCTTTGCCGATGAAACGAATGGAGTAGAAACTTATGGGGCAGGAAGATTTGTTTATACAAACAAACCTGATTCAGCTGGAAATGTACTTCTTGATTTCAACAAAGCATATAACCCGCCTTGTGCCTTTACTCCTTATGCAACCTGTCCATTGCCGCCAAAACAAAATTATTTAAAATTAAAAGTCACTGCCGGTGAAAAAAAATATGGGAATCATTAAAAGCTGCATTGCAAAAATGCAATAGCATAGAGACACATCATGATGCGTCTCTAAAGAATAATTTTATTACTTTAACTTACCTTTAAATAACTTTTCGAATTTTTCGACTTTTGGAGCAATTACAAAAGCACAATAACCCTGATTTGGATTGTTGTCATAATAATTTTGATGATAATCTTCCGCCTTGTAAAATTTAGTAAACGGGGCTATCTCAGTCACTACCGGATTATCGTACAGTTTTTCTTCATTTATTTTTTTCTTCGCGAATTCGGCTAATTCTTTTTGTTTTTCATTGTGATAAAAGATAACTGAACGATATTGTGTGCCTGTATCGGCACCTTGTTTATTTAATGTAGTCGGATCGTGAGTTCTGAAAAATACAATCAATAATTCCTGATAGCTAATAACGTTTGGATCGTATATTATCTGCGTAACTTCCGCATGCCCGGTTTTTCCGGTACACACCTCTTCATAAGTTGGATTTGTAACCGTTCCTCCAGAATAACCGGAAACAACAGAATTTACTCCCTTTAATCTTTCAAAAACTGCTTCAGTGCACCAGAAGCAGCCTTCACCGAAAGTTGCTGTATCCAATTTCGCATTTTGATCGCTCATATTAATATTCTCATCTTTATATATTTTGTGGTTCTTTTGCCGGCAACTAACATTTAAGGTTATTAAGGCTATTACAAAAATAATTAATAAAATTTTCATTTTAACACCGTTTGCATGTTTAATTTAAACTAACATAAACA
>CAVUXT010000005.1:0-145371 GCA_963745465.1 uncultured Bacteroidota bacterium
CGATGTATTGCTAACTAGATGATAGTAAATGCTTGAGGCTCCGCCCCTTTCCACGGTTAAAGCAGAATTGTATCCTGAACTAGATGAAATAATTTCGAATGTGTCTCTGAAAAGGATAAAGATGATAGGTGTCAGTTCGCAAAAGAACTTGCAAAAGACTGAGAAAAGTTGAAAAAGTCTTACCGGCAACATTGAACCAGCCGTATTTATGATCCAAAATCGTTTGCGCAAGGTTCAGAAAATGTCCAAAACCATCTTCGGGAGTCTTTCGATGTAAGTTTCAAAAAGATAATAAAAAACAAAATTTCCTTAATAATATGTGTTTGCAGTTCGTGCCACTACTTGCAACTTTATTGTTCACTAAATTCTTCTCCAGTAGTCAGATAAACGAATTCACCTCTCACTTAATATTGGAGAGAAGGTGACTGGTCTCGGCTCATTTTCATCTTTCGCATTTTCACCTGACGGTCTGAAATTGTACTATGTGTAAGTGGAGCCAGCACGGAAGAGACACTTTCGAACACTTGATCCTATGATACAAAGGAATTGTTCCGGTACTGATGGGTGCCTTTCCTCCTTTCTGCCAGACGGCAAATGGCTTGGATTTTAACTGAAGGCAAAATTAAAAAAATGTGATTTCGGGGTACAGTAATTGATGTTTTAATGATGTTCTGTTGTTCCTTACATATTCTGGGGTACGATGATCGTCTGTTTATTTCATCGCCGTCAATATCGGGGTGGAATTTAAGAATTTCATCAGAAGGTGGTGAATGCAAAATCATCTAGCTGAACCGGACGGATAAAAAAGGCGAAAGTGAATTATAGATGTGCCGGTATTATTGCCTGAGGTGATACTGATGTTTACTAGCGAAGCGGCAAGTGAACGGAAAATCTTCGATATTGTAGAGTCTTAAAAACAGTGCCAGACTAAATCGTTAGTTGATGATGCTAGCTACGCACAATACATAAATTCAGGGTATATAGGATATATAAAAAAACAATACCTCTTTAGCTTCAGATTTAATCCCGGAGGTCTTACTTTATCTGGGGCTTCATTCCTGTGATTCCGGAGATAACAAGATACCTCAAACCGGAAGGCTCGATTCAGTGTATCGGACAATGGTACAATGATATACTTGCCTGGAGGAGCTTTATCTGTTCATCGTAATATTGTCTCGGTGGATCATACGGAAATATTGAGAAATTACGACCTTAAACAGCCAATTGAAGATAAGAACCCTTCGCCGGATGGTAAAAGTAGCGCTGTAATTATTGAAGGGTCGATCTGGAGCATATTCTAATTTATGATATAGAAAGGAATTACACTTGGCAGATTCACTTATGATGCGGATGATAGATTCTTTGTGGACCCCGGATGGGTAAATCGATCGTGTATCGGTCCTTCCGTGATGGTTATTATGGAACTTTTACTCCCCGATTAATGGCAGCGGTAAAGAAACTATGCTTGTGAAAAAATATAAAGATTGGATGGGATCCCTTCTTATTGCAAGCGATGGAAAAGTATTCAGCATTCACAGGAACTGATCATTAAATAGTGATTAGATTTTTATGTTATTGAATTAAAAAAACTAGGCGCGAAACCTGAAGCAATTTCAGAACGAAATTAACCAATGGCTGCCGTTATTTTCACCGATAATAAATACATTGCATATGAATCCTCAGAATCAGGCAGAGAGGAAAGTTTATGTTATTCCATTCAAAGGATCGGGAGGACAACTTAATTTCAAATAATGGCGGAACAAGAGCATGGATGCATGCCATGAATCAGAGCCCTTATATTATATCGAAGGGCAAAAGTTGATGAAAGTAAATGTCCAAATTCAAACCCTAATTTTTCTGTGGGGAGACCGAATTATTATTTTGGGAGACTTTCTGGACGGAATCGCGGGACATTGTTACGCAATGAAGCTCCGGAAGTGAACTTTGTTATGATTCAACGAAAAGCTAACAAATTCAGGATTGTACAAATGTTTATACTCAACTCGAGTAAGAAATTAAGAAGTTAAATTAGCTATAGAATGAAAAGGATTGCATAAATATGATTGGTGAAACAATTATGCACTATAAGATATTAGAAAAGTTAGGCGAAGGTGGTATGGGAACTGTCTACAAGGCGCAGGACACAAAACTCGACCGCTTTGTTGCTCTGAAATTTCTCTCTTCAAGCATTTCAGTTTCAGAGGATGATAAAGCAAGGTTTATACAGGAAGCTAAAGCAGCTTCCGCGATGAATCACCCGAATGTGTGCACTATTTATGACATTCAGGAAAATGAGGGGCAACTCTTCATTGTTATGGAATTTGTCGACGGCAAAACGTTAAAAGACAAAAAAGGAAGCTTATCAGAAAAACAAATACTTGAAATGGGAGTGCAGGTTGCAGAGGGATTATCTGCTGCTCACGAAAAAGGAATCGTGCATCGGGACATAAAACCTGAAAACATTATGATCCGTAAAGACGGAATCGCACAAATAATGGATTTCGGTTTGGCGAAACTTCAGTCAAGCGCCGAAGGATTCTCGTCTTACAAAAGTCGGCACAACAATGGGAACTATGGGATATATGTCGCCCGAGCAGGTGCAGGGACTCGACGTCGACCACCGCTCGGATATCTTTTCGTTCGGTGTTGTGCTTTACGAAATGTTTGCAGGTGAATCCCCTTTCAAGGGAATGCACGAGACGGCAATAATGTATGAGATAGTAAATGTTGAAGCTCCGCCCCTTTCGACGGTGAAAGAAGGAATTGATCCTGAACTTGATGAAATAATTTTGGAGTGTCTTGAAAAGGAAAAAGATGACAGGTGTCAGTCTGCTAAAGAACTTGCTAAAGGATTTAAGAAAAATAAAGAAATCTACCGGGCACAGAAAGAGCAGAGTTTATAATGTAAACACCCAGTCGTTTAAAACAAAAACTGCAGGTCAGGAAGTTTCCAAATCTTCAGGCTCAATTACTATAGAAGCGTTTAATAAAAGATTTGAGTTTGGTAATATTTTTTCGTCAAAATATTTATCCTGGGGATTGGCAGGAATTCTTTTACTTGCTGTTTTATACTTTGCAATGTTTAATAAACAGAAGCAGCAATCTTTAATTACTTCTGCTACATCAATTAATGCACCGGGGAATGTTAATATCCTGGGAGATAATTCTCAAATATCTCACGACGGTAAAAATGTGGTTTTCGCTGCAATTGATTCTACCGGAAACTGGATATTATGGCTAAGGCCTATAAATTCAACTTCAGCAAGAGTGCTAACGGAATTAAACGGAAGCAGAGTTAACGGTAGTCTTTATCCTTTCTGGTCATACGATGATAAATTTGTACTATATTTCTATGGAGGTAAACTTAAAAAGATTAACATTACGTCAGGCACTCAAGTAGATATCTGTGATGCAATAATAGGACGTGGCGGTTCGATGAATATATACGGCGATATCGTTTTTGCTCCTAATGCAACCGGAGGGCTTTATCTCGTATCTTCAAACGGAGGAACCCGCGAGAAATTGTTAAATCGGATTCCATAAATTCTGAAGAGAGCTTACGTTTCCCAAATTTTCTTCCTGATGGAGTGCATTTCTTATATACTATCCAGGCAAGATTCTCAGGCTCTACCGCGGGTGATGAAGTAATGGTAGGCTCTATTAATTCAGATACAAAAGATACGGTAATTCAGGTTTCATCCAATGCACAATATGCTAACGGCTATTTATTTTTTGTCAGGCAGTCAATTTTGATGTGTCAGGCATTTGATCCCGATAATTTCAAGCTTTCAAATGATATTTATGCAATTTCTCCAAATATTAATTTTTTCAACGCCTACATTTATGCTGCGTATTCTGTATCTGGTGCCGGCAATATTATCTTTCAGCCAAGTAGCGAAAATAGTGTGAAAACTGTTTTGGTAAATGATAAAGGCGATAAAAAGGAAATACCATTAATAAACAATATTCAGAATGTTGCATTGTTTTCTCCTGACGGCACTAAAATTGTCTATGATGCACTCAGCTCAGATAATAAAAACTTTGATATATGGATATATGATATAAAAAGGCAAATTACAACCAGGTTTACTTTTTCGCCAAATATTGAACAACGTCCTATTTGGTCTAATGATGGAAAATATATCGCTTACTTGTCAAACAGGGGAAAGGTTTGGAACTTATTTATAAAAAAAGCAGACGGTACTGGTACTGATAGCCTAATATATCAATCAGATCAAGCTGTAGCTCCATCTAGCTGGTCCAGTGACGGCAGATATATTTCCTTTACTCAGACAAATCCAAAAACATATGCAGACATTGGGATTATAGATTTGAAGAACAATAACGCATCACATTATTTCTTACAAACTGAATTTAATGAGTTTAATGGATTATTTTCAAATAATATGAAGTGGATTATGTATGGCAGTAATGAATCAGGGAAATCCCAGGTGTATGTGCAACCGTTTGATGGTAATGGAGGCAGACGCCAGGTTTCAAATAACGGTGGATATCCATTAAGATGGGTTGATAACGATAAAGCAATAATATACGTATGGCAAAATGAAGTTTATAAAGTGAATGTTAATGCATCATCACCAAATTTTGAAGTCGGTAAACCTGAATTGTTATTTAACACAGCAGATAAAAATATTATATACCTGTTCGATGTAACTAAAGACGGGAAAACTTTCCTTGGTGGCGTTTCTAACGGCAGTGCTATTACTCCACCGCTTACATATATACAAAACTGGAAAGGATTATTAAATGAGGGTGAAAAATGATTGGCGAAACAATTCTTCAATATAAGATAATTGAAAAGCTAGGTGAAGCCTGCCTACACTTAAGTTCCGGCAGGCAGGGCGGACCTGTCCTCCGAAGCCTTAATTATTTAATGGAGTTAACCAATGATAGGTGAGACCATATTACATTACAAAATAATTGAAAAGCTAGGCGAAGGAGGAATGGGTGTTGTCTATAAAGCCGAAGACACAAAACTAGACCGCTTCGTTGCACTGAAGTTTCTCCCCTCCCAGCTAACAGCCACAGAGGATGAAAAGACAAGGTTTATCCAGGAAGCAAAAGCTGCATCTTCAATGAACCATCCTAATGTCTGCACCATCCACGATATACAGGAAACCCCCTACGATGAATCTTCGGGGGCCAAGCATAACGGACAACTTTTCATCGTAATGGAATTTATTGACGGAGTTACTTTAAGAAATAACAAACAACCGCTTTCCGAAAAAAGGATACTCGATATCGGTGTGCAGGTCGCGGAAGGATTGGGAGCAGCACACGAAAAAGGAATAGTTCACCGTGATATTAAACCTGAAAATATTATGATACGCAAAGACGGTATTGTGCAGATAATGGATTTCGGACTTGCTAAGCTTTATACATCGAGCAATGTAAGCAGGCTGACAAAAGCAGGTACAGCATTGGGCACAATGGGATATATGTCTCCCGAGCAGGTACAGGGTTTAGATGTTGACCACAGAACAGATATTTTTTCTCTGGGTGTTGTCCTTTACGAAATGCTTGCAGGCGAATCTCCATTTAAGGGAATGCATGAGACCGCAATAATGTATGAGATAGTAAATATAAATCCTGTGCCAATATCAACTGTTAAGGAAGGAATTGATCCACAGCTTGATGCTATTATTCTCGAATGTATGGAAAAAGAAAAAGATGATAGATTTCAATCCGCAAAAGAACTTGCAAAAAACCTGAGGAAAATTCAGAGAGCAATGTCTGCGGGAAGAGCCAGCCGGGTTTATAATTTAAATACGCAGGCATTAAATGTAAAAAGCGGACAAACTGCCGCATCAATTCCATCAGGTGCATTAGAGACAGGTGCAATAAAAACCGCAAGAAGTATTTCCGCTGTAATTAGCAATAAGAAAATTCCGTGGATTGCGGCCGGAATATTATTCCTCGCGTTTGCTTTTCTCTTATTTAATAACATTACAAGAGTAACCGATAAGCTTCCAACTATTCGTTCTTCAATATTACCTCCGGATGGAAATACTTTCGATAACACGCAGGGTGGACACATTTCAATTTCCCCTAACGGGCTTTACATCGCATTTGTTGCTACCGATTCTACAAGCAAAGTTCATTTATGGGTAAGGCCGATTAATTCATTAACATCTAAGGAACTTCCGGGAACTGAAGGTGCTATGTATCCGTTCTGGTCGCCGGACAGTAGGTTTATAGGATATTTTACCCCGGGCAAATTAAATAAGATAGATATTAACGGCGGCCCTCCTCTGAATGTCTGTGATGCACCGGATGGCAGAGGCGGGACCTGGAATAAAGATGGAATAATAATATTTGCACCTTCCGCAACTGGAGGGCTTTCAAAAGTTTCGGATGCAGGCGGATCGCTGGATGTAATATTAAAAGCTGATTCGACAAACGTTGCTCAAAGTTTGAGGTGGCCTTATTTTCTTCCAGATGGTGAACATTTTCTTTACTCAATAGAAAATACTTCAACTGGATCAAGTAATAACGACGTGGTTCGTGTGGCTTCACTTAAAGATAACTCATTCAATAAAATCGTTCTGCACGGTTCAACAAATACTCAATATTCCAATGGAATGCTTTTTTATATAAGGCAATCAACCCTACTCGCACAGCCTTTCGATTTAGGGAGCATGGAACTAAAGGATAACCCCATCCCCGTTATTACAGGCGTTCAATATTATGATGCAAGAATAAAAGGAATATTTTCCGTTTCAAATAATGGAGACCTGATTTACCAGGGAGGAAATACTCAAAAATTAAAACTTGCATTGTTGAATAGAGTCGGAGATGTTATCTCGAGTTTTGATGACATCGCCCCTGCATATTTAGTCACCTTTTCTCCGGATGGAAACAAAATAGCTTATGACGGATTTAACAACTCAAGAAGCGGCGATATCGCCATATATGATCTACAAAGAAATGTAAATACAAGATTCACATTTAATGGTGCTGATGATATTCTGCCAGTGTGGTCACCTGATGGTTTGTATATCTATTTTTCATCGAATCGAAGTAATAAATACTATGGTATTTATCGCAAAAAAGTAAACGGATCCGGTAGCGCCGAACTTGTTTTCAGTTCCGATAAAGATATTTACGATACTGATATCTCGAAAGATGGAAAGTTCCTCACATATTCAAAGGACAACGGCGGAGGACGATGGGATTTGTATGTATTACCACTGACCGGGGAACAAAAACCCTATCCTATACAAAACACTGAGTTTAACGAATGGTATGGATATTTCTCACCGGATTCAAAATGGATTGCATATCAATCAGATGAATCTGGCATTTATGAGATTTATGTAAAGGCAATTGATGGTAAAGGAGGTAAGTGGCAGGTGTCGCAGGGCGGTGGTCAAGCCCCTGTATGGGGTCCTGATGGAAAGGAAATATTTTATTACAACAATAACAAACTTTATTCAACGGAAATAACGGAAAAAGGAAATCAATTGAGCATAGGCAAAACTCAACTAGTTATAGATGGAACCTTACGCGGGACAATTGGTTTTTTGAGTGTTTCTACTGATGGCAAAAAGTTTGCCTTCTGGGTTAGAACAGGAGCACAAAGTAATCCTCCCATTACCCTTGTAGTTAATTTAAAAGATGAATTAGGCAAAAAATAACGTTATTTTAAAAGACAGGTAATTAAATTATCCGCAGTAGCCGCCTCAACCTAATTGAGGTTTTATATTGTTTAGTTAAATATTCTGATTTATTTTATCGAAATAATTATCCGCCTGACCCGGCTGCTGGATCGGGATTCGGGATAAAAATTATGCTTCAGGCTTTAGCGGCAGTAGTTGCGAAAAGAAAATGTTATGATTGGTTCAACGATTCTTCATTATAAAATTCTAGAGAAACCTGCCTACCGGCAGGCAGGATCGGCCAGGGATGAATGGGCCTACCTTAGGCAACATATATTATCGGAATTACTATGATAGGTAGTACGATTTTACATTATAAGGTTTTAGAGAAATTAGGCTCAGGAGGAATGGGAATTGTATACCTTGCTGAAGACACAAAATTAGGAAGAAAGGTTGCTATTAAATTTCTACCCCATAATATATCTGTAACCCAGGAAGAAAAAGAAAGATTTAAAATTGAAGCGCGTGCATCCGCCGCGTTAAGCCATCCTAATATTGCAACTATTTATGCAATTGAAGAATCTGAAGGGCAAACTTTCATTGTGCTGGAATATATAGATGGAGTTGAATTAAAAGAAAAGATAAAATCCGGCCCCCTTCCCTGCCAGGAGGCAGTCAATTTTGCAATTCAAATTGCCGAAGGTCTTGATGCTTCACACAAAGCAGGAATAATACACAGAGATATAAAATCTCAAAATATTATGGTTACTAAAGAAGGCAAGGTTAAGATTATGGATTTTGGCCTGGCAAAAATAAAAGGCGGCGAACAGGTTACAAAAATGGGATCCACTGTCGGTACAATTTCTTATATGTCACCTGAACAAATGCACGGAGCAAATGTTGATGCACGCGCCGATATTTTTTCATTCGGTGTAATATTATTTGAAATGCTTACGGGCACTATGCCATTCCGCGGTGAACACGAAGCAGCAATAATTTATTCAATTCAAAATGAAGAACCACAATCCATTCTGGATCTGAGACAAGATGTTCCTGAAAATCTCATAAATATTGTTTTAAAAATGCTGGAGAAAGATCCGGGCAAGCGTTATCAAAAGGCAACTGATATTTTTAAAGACCTGAGCAAATCTCACCAGATAAGTGAACTGCGAAAAGACATTCAGGCAGATCAGAAAAGATCAATCGCCGTGATGTATTTTGAAAATATGAGTTCGGAAAAAGAAAGCGATTATTTTTGTGCGGGAATAACTGAAGACATTATTACTGATCTTTCAAAGGTTAAAGAGCTGAAAGTAGTTTCGCGTAACGACGTACTGATTTACCGCGATAAAAAAATTAATACTAGTCAGATCGGCGAGGCGCTTTCAGTGAGCCATATATTGGAAGGAAGCGTTCGTAAATCGGGAAATAAAATGCGAATATCCGCTCAACTTGTTGACGTACAGAGTGGTTTTCAAGTCTGGGCAGAAAGATTTGACCGACAGGTGGAGGATATTTTTGACCTGCAAAATGAGATCTCGGAGAAAATCGTTCAGGCTCTTAAAGTATCGCTCACAGATTCAGAAAAGGAATCTCTCCAGGCTAATCCGACGGATAACCTGAAGGCTTATGACTATTATATGCGCGGAAGAGAACTGGTTTACCGGGTAGGCAAAATAAATAATGAAAAAGCAATTAAGATGTTTGACAAAGCTATCAGTAGTGATCCGAATTTTGCGGAAGCGTATGCAGGACTAGCCGAAGCTTATTCATATATGTTCGAATGGTACGACGGCAATCCTTCATGGCTGGTAAAATCTATTGAAGTTAACCAGAAAGCATTGAATCTAAATCCAACCTTAGTCGAAGCGAAATTTGGAATTGCAATGGTTTACTTCTATCAGAAAAGGATCATGGAAGCAAAACGCGAACTGGAAAATATAGTTCAGGAAAGTCCGAAATTTTATCCGGCATTTATTCGACTTGGAATGATATCAGAGGTATCAAACGATTTTAATTCTGCATTACGATACTATCAGATCGCTTCCGGGTTGAAACCACACGATGAAGAACCCTGGATGCATCTCGATAGCGTTCTAAGAAGACTTGGCGATAATAAATCTGCGGATGATGCCGCAATGAAAGTGATCGAAGTGACTGCTGAAAAACTGGAAGCAAGCCAGGATGATCCCGTAGTTATGGCAAGACTTGCTATGGCATACGCAAAATTTAAAGGAGTTGAAGAAGCCAGAGCAATACTCAAGCGATTATTTGAGATCGACACAAATGACGGTCTTGTTCTTTATTACAGTTCTTGTACTTATGGACTGCTCGGAGATAAGCGAAATATGTTAATCACCTTACGTCGGGCATTTGATGCCGGATTCAAAGGTCTAGCCAACTGGGCCAAAACTGAGACTTCTTTGGATTCTTTCCGGGAAGATCCTGAATTCAAAGAATTGATCGCACGATCTGAATAGAACTTATGATTATTATTAATTAGATTAATCCATTCTTAAAAAATTTATTTGCTTTAATGCACATAGTAAAATAGGAGAACATCAATGCCAAAATTTATTATTGAGCGTGTAGTTCCCGGTGCTGGTAATATGTCACAAGAGGATCTTAGATCACTCTCGGCCAGATCTTGTAAAGTCGTAAATAACCTGGGCCCTCAAATTCAGTGGGTTCATAGCTACGTTACTGACAATAAGGTATATTGCATATATATTGCAGATAATGAAGAATTAATTAGACAGCATGCCCGTGATACCGGAATTCCGGCAAATCATATCGCAATAATCGAAGAGATTATTGACCCGGTAACTTCTGAGTAATAAACCTTTTTGTTATTCTTCCGCAATTTTTTACGGCAACACATTTCAAAATAATGTATTATTAAAATGCCGACTAAGCTTGGTTTTGCTAAAACTGAAGCAAGCATTTCGGAAATGGTCGCCAAATCCTTCAAAATTATAATGGGTGCAAAATGATAGGTGAAACAATTCTACATTATAAGATTCTGGAGAAGCTCGGCGAAGGTGGAATGGGCGAAGTCTTCAAAGCGCAGGACACAAAACTCGACCGCTTTGTTGCACTGAAGTTTCTCCCCTCTCAATTGACAGCATCTGAAGATGATAAAGCAAGATTTATCCAGGAAGCAAAAGCCGCCTCTGCAATGAACCACCCAAATGTTTGCACGATACATTCCATTGAAGAATATAAAGATCCCTCCTCCGTTCCGCAGGGCGGAACTGCGGCGGGCAAGCAGCTTTTTATAGTAATGGAATTTATTGACGGAGTAACGCTTCGTGATAACAAACAGACTCTATCTGAGAAAAGGATTCTTGATATTGCAATACAGGTTGCCGAAGGCCTCGGTGCCGCTCATGATAAAGGGATTGTTCACCGCGATATTAAGCCCGAAAATATTATGATCCGCAAAGACGGAATTGTGCAGATAATGGATTTCGGTCTGGCAAAATTATATTCGTCGGAAAATGTTTCGCGCCTGACTAAAGCTGGCACAACTATGGGTACCATGGGATATATGTCTCCCGAGCAGGTACAGGGAATGGACGTAGATCACAGAACAGATATTTTTTCATTCGGAGTTGTGCTTTACGAAATGATTGCCGGAGAATCTCCATTTAAAGGTATGCACCAGACAGCAATAATGTATGAAATAGTTAATGTCTCCCCTGCCCCGCTTTCTACATTAAAATCAGAGATTGATCCGCAACTTGATTCGATAATTCTTGAGTGCCTTGAAAAAGAAAGAGAGGAAAGATTTCAATCTGCAAAAGAGCTGGCAAAAAATTTAAGAAGAATACGAAGCGCAACCGGACAAAAGACCAGCAGGATTTATAAAGCAGTTCCGCAAAACCTTAAAGCGGGAACAGGTGAACAAAAAGCTTCAAAATCATCCGGTTCAATCACAATTGAAGCTTTTAACAGGAAGTTTGAACTTCAGAACATTTTTAAAAGGAATTACATTCAATGGGCATTGATATGCTTATTATTTTTATCTGTTGTTTATTTGTTATTTATAAACAAGTCGCCTGATCAAAATTTAATTACTTCTAAAGCATCAATACTTCCTCCTCCGGGAGTTAATTATGTTAGTTTTGATGGCGGTGATTTTGAATTATCGCCCGATGGTAAAATGATAGCCTTTGTAGGAGTAGATTCTCTAAACATTAACAGGTTGTGGGTAAGACCGGTTAACTCACTAGAAGCCAGAGAATACATTGGTACAGAAAATGCCATTTACCCATTCTGGTCACCGGACAATAAATATATAGCTTTTTTTTCAACTAACAGCTTAATGAAAGTTGATGTAAATGCAGGATCTCCAATTAAAATTTGTGACGCACCTAACGGAAGAGGCGGAACCTGGAACAGCAATAACAAAATAGTATTTGCACCTAATTCAACTGGCGGTTTATATTTGGTTTCAGCAACAGGAGGTACACCCGTTGAGATTGTAAAACAGGATACGACGATTAAAGATCAGAGCCTTCGTTTTCCATTTTTTCTTCCTGACGGGAAACATTTTATTTACAGCATTCAGAATTTATTTTCCGGTCCAAGCCCGGATGACATGGTTAAAGTCGGATCTATTAATTCTGACGTTGATGTTACTCTGTTTCATGGTTCTACAAATACAGAATATGCAGACGGGAATATTTTTTATTTAAATCAACAAACATTAATGTGCAGGGGATTCGATCCTGATAACTTCAAATTGAATGATAATATCCAAACTATATCTCCTAACATTTATTACTTTGCCCCAAGAATTAAAGGAGCATTTGCTGTTTCACAGTCAGGCAACCTGCTATATCAAAGCAATAATCAAACAATCAATAAAGTTGGCTTAGTAGACAGAAACGGAAATTCAAAGGAAATTTTATTTGATAAATCGATCTATAATACTGCCAGGTTTTCTCCTGATAATACAAAGATTGTTTTTGATGCTTTAGATAATGAAGGGAAAAACTCTACCATCTGGGTATATGATATATTAAGAAAAGTTACGTCCAGAGTTACATTTAACCCTAATTTTGAAGCTTACCCGGCCTGGTCAACAGACGGTAAAAAAATTGTATTCTCTTCAAACAGGAACAGGTTTGGAGATTTCTACATTAAAAACGCGGACGGTACAGGAGACGATACTCTATTATATAAATCAGATAGGAGGAAAATACCAGCCGACTGGTCATCTGATGGTAATTATTTGCTCTATACTGCAGATAATGTAGAGACCAAATTTGACATTGAGATATTACACTTGCAGGATAAAAAGTCCAGCATTTTTCTTAACAGCAATTTTAATGAATATGGCGTTGAATTTTCAAAAGATATGAAATGGATTTTGTACGAAAGCGATGAATCAGGAACATTCCAGGTATACGTTCGCCCTTTTTCAAACAGCGGCGGAAGATGGCAGATCACAACAAAGGGAGTCTTATGGACAGGCTGGAATAAAAATAGTAAAAGTATCGATTATTTATCGGGAGATTATAACTTAAGTGAGGTAAAAGTAAATCCTACAGGGGAGTCATTGAATCCCGGCTTACCCCAGATTCTTTTTAATACTGCCGATAAAGGATTAGGCAGAGTGTTTGATATTTCAAAAGACGGGAAATATTTTCTTGTTGAATTCACATCAGGTCAGGGCACACTCCCTCCGTTGACATATATACAAAACTGGAAAGGGTTAATTACTACAGGTGAAAAATGATCGACTCAACAAATGCACTACAAAATACTTGGCAAACCTGCCTACGCTTTGGCTTCGGCAGTCAGGCTTGCCTGCCGTAGGCAGGGGCGGGCTTGTCCGCGAGCTGCAAACAATTTGGAGGTTTCAATGATTGGTGAAACTATACTCCACTACAAGATCCTTGAGAAACTTGGCGAAGGCGGAATGGGAGAAGTCTTCAAAGCGCAGGACACAAAACTCGACCGCTTTGTTGCATTAAAATTTCTTCCTTCTCAGTTAACAGCTTCTGAAGATGATAAGGCAAGATTTATACAGGAAGCAAAAGCAGCTTCAGCGATGAATCATCCAAATGTCTGCACAATTTATTCTATTGAAGAATACAACGGACAGCTTTTCATTGCAATGGAATTTGTTGAAGGAAAAACATTAAAAAATAAAAAGGATTTTCTTTCTGATAAACAGAAACTTGAGATTGGAGTGCAGATTGCAGAAGGACTTGCTGCTGCTCACGAAAAAGGGATTGTGCATAGAGACATAAAACCTGAAAACATAATGATACGTAAAGACGGTATTGCACAAATTATGGATTTCGGTCTTGCAAAATTATATTCGGATAAAAATGCTTCCCGGCTTACAAAAGTCGGAACAACAATGGGTACGCTCGGCTATATGTCGCCTGAACAAGTGCAGGGATTGGATGTTGATCACAGGACAGATATATTTTCTTTCGGCGTTGTTTTGTATGAAATGTTTGCAGGTGAGTCCCCTTTCAAAGGAATGCATGAAACTGCGATAATGTATGAGATAGTAAATGTAGATGCTCCCCCCCTTTCAACAGTAAAGGAAGGGATTGATCCTGAGCTTGATGAAATAATTTTAGAATGTCTTGAAAAAGATAAAGATGACAGATGTCAGTCAGCTAAAGAGCTTGCAAAAGATTTAAGAAAAGTTAAAAAATCTTCCGGCCACAGAAAGAGCAGGGTTTATAATGTGAACACCACCGCATACAGAAACCAGGAAGCGGAAGCTCAGGCTATTCAAACAAATGAAGCAAGCAGAAAATCCGGGTTGGCAAAATTATTTAATCTAAGTTATCTCCCATGGTCGCTTTCAGTAATATTATTAGGGATTGTTGTTTATTTCTTGCTTGGAAATAATTCAGCACCGGCAGCTAATTTCACAAAGTTTGAACAACTAACGGAACAACCTGGTGAAGAATTATTTCCGGATATTTCTCCCGACGGTAATTACATAACTTACACAAAATCATTAAATGGTTTTCAGCATATCTTTATTCAGAGAATCGGTGGCGGAAATGCAATCGACTTAACAAAGGACTCAAAAGTTGATAACTACCAGTCTGCGTTTTCTCCCGATGGCCAGCTAATCGTCTTTCGCTCTGAAAGAGATGGAGGCGGCTTATTTTTGATGGGATCAACAGGTGAATCCGTCCGAAGACTGACAAATTTTGGCTACAATCCATCGTGGTCGCCGGACAGCAAAAAAATTATTTTTGCAACTGAACTCGTTGTAAATCCTTTTAACAGAAATACAGTCAGCAGCCTATGGACTGCAGAAATAGGTACCGGTAAAACAGAAAAAATTTATGCTGGAGATGCTGTGCAACCATCCTGGTCACCTGACGGAAAATGGATTGCATTCTGGGGGCTTCCGCAAGGAACCGGAATGAGATCAATATGGGTTATTAAAACAACCGGCGGAAAACCGGTACAGATTACAAATGACAACTATATAAACTGGAGTCCCTTCTGGTCGTCCGACAATAATTATCTTTATTTTTCAAGCAACAGGGGCGGCAGTATGAATTTTTGGAAAGTTGCATTTAATGATAACTCGGGAGAATTCTCTCCGGAATTTGAACCGGTTATCACCCCTTCCCTTTCCAGCATTATGGCTAAAATTTCACACGATGGGAAAAAATTAATTTATGTAGCACAGGATACAAGAGCAAATATTTATAAAATTAGCTTCGATCCGGTTAATGAAAAAATTATTGGTAATCCAGAACCTGTTACGGAAGGATCAAAACAATTTGCTTTTCCTTCTGCATCGCCAGATAATAAGCAAATAGCAGCGGCAACTTTTGGACAGCAGGAAGATATTTACATTATTAACTACGGATGGATCAGGGTTTACCAGGCTAACTAATGATATCTTTAAAGACAGATGCCCCGGTTGGTCGCCGGACGGAAAGCACCTGGTTTTCTTTTCAGACAGATCCGGAAAATATGAAATTTGGGAAATCGATATCGACGGAAGCAACCTTAAACAATTGACACAAACTAACGGGATTGCATCAATGCCAAAATGGCTGCCGGACGGGAAAGCAATTCTGTACTCTACCGGTTCGAATGATAATAATACTTCAAACTATTTTTTATACCTCGATAGCACAAAAAAAACTAACACAGTGGAGTTACCGGAATATTATGAGAAGGGAAAATATTTCTTTGAACATTCAGTTTCTCCTGATGGTAATTACATTGCCGGAACAGGGATAGATAAAATTGGTAATTACATTTCGATAATTACATATTCTTTGGCTGATAAGAGCTACAAAAAAGTTTCTGATACAGGTATGGGACCCATCTGGCTTAAGGACAGCAAAAGGATTTTATTTTTAGATAACGATAAGTTTTATATACTTAATACTATTACGGGAAATAAAAAATTTATTTACAACCCGCAAAGGTCAGTCCCGAACGGATGGAGTTATTCCATATCACCCGACAACAAATGGATTTATTTCGTAAAGCAGGAGAAAGAATCAGATATCTGGATGGGGTATTTGAAATGAGATTTAATAGCCCCGGCTTTTAGGCCGGGGATGTAGATAGAGAATATAAAGGGCCTTAGCCCCATATCGGAAATATGGCTAAAGCCATTACCCGTTTTTTATTTTGTTTCCCCGGCCTAAAGGTCGGGGCTATAAAAAAGGATAAACTATGATTGGTGAAACAATACTTCATTACAAAATTTTAGAGAAACTCGGCGAAGCCCGACTTTGCTCCTCAAAAGGAGCTTCGCCGGACAAGGCGGACCTGCCCTCCGAAGCCTTAATTATTTAATCGAGGTAACAAATGATAGGTGAGACCATATTACATTATAAAATAATTGAGAAACTCGGCGAAGGCGGGATGGGTGAAGTCTTCAAAGCACAGGATACAAAACTCGACCGCTTTGTTGCACTGAAATTTCTACCCTCTCAGCTAACTGCTTCTGAACAGGACAAAGCAAGGTTTATACAGGAAGCTAAATCTGCTTCTGCAATGAACCACCCGAATGTTTGTACAATACATTCCATTGAAGAACATAACAAACAGCTATTCATCGTTATGGAATATATTGAAGGGACAACATTGCGGGATAACAAACAGACTCTTTCAGAAAAGAAGATTCTTGAAATTGCTGCACAGGTTGCAGACGGCCTCGGTGCGGCCCACGAAAAAGGAATAGTCCACCGCGATATAAAACCGGAAAATATAATGATCCGGAAAGACGGTATTGTACAGATAATGGATTTCGGTTTAGCAAAACTTTACACAGCTGGAAATGTTTCGCGGCTTACAAAAGCAGGTTCAACAGTTGGAACTTTGGGATATATGTCGCCTGAACAGGTGCAGGGACTGGATGTCGATCACAGGACAGATATTTTTTCTTTTGGAGTAGTTCTTTATGAAATGCTAGCAGGCGGATCCCCCTTTTAAAGGAATGCACGAGACCGCAATAATGTACGAGATAGTAAATGTTGAGGCTCCCCCCCTTTCATCAATAAAACCGGATATAGATCCTGCGTTGGATGAGATAGTATTGGAATGTCTTGAAAAGGACAAAGACGAAAGATGTCAATCTGCAAAAGAGCTTGCGAGAAATTTAAGAAAGTTGAAGAGAGTTTCATCGGGTACAAAAGCGAGCAGAATATTCCAGGCAAAATCGTTTGCTTCTAAAGAAACAGAAACTTTAAAAAGTGAACCGAAAAATATTTTTGCGAAATCAATAAAACATATCTCAGAAAATAAAATTGCTGCAGTTGTTATTGCATTGCTGGCTGTAGCAGTTATAATTTTAGGCTTGTCAAAAATCTGGCAGTCTCCTTCTTCAAACTTCACAGAGCCGGTACATTTTTCATTTGATATTCCCGGCAAATCAAATCAGATTCTTAACTGGGAATATGTCTTGCAGGTTTCTCCGGACGGCAAAACAATTGTCTATACAGATAAATCAGGACCATCGAGTATAATCTATGCAAGAGATATAAATAAATTAGTTTCTTATCCAATTAGAGGTACGGAAAATGGTGCGGATCCTGTTTTTGAAAACAACAATTGGATTTCATTTAATAGTACCAGTGCATTAAAAAAAATACCACTGGCTGGCGGTGTACCTGATATTAGCGGAACATCCGTCACAAACGGGCTAAGCTGGGGAAGCAATGATGAAATTGTCCTAGCCGACACCTGGCCGAGCGGACTTACATTTCAGCCAAAATGGAATGATAAAGAGCAGGAACTTACCGAAATTGATCCCTCTAAAAACGAAGGGACACATATGCTGCCTTATATACTACCTGGAGATAAAGCGGCGTTATTCACTATCTGGTCGAAAGATGGAACTTTCGATGATTCAAAAATTGCAGTTGTCAATCTTAAAACAAAAGATAGAAAAAATCTGAGCTATAATGGCGTTGAACTACACGGAACATCACCCCGGTTTATTACAGACACCCTGGGGTGATTATCTGCTGTGGAGCAGAAGCGGAAATTTATATGCTTCAGTATTTGATTTATCAGGTTTGAAAGTTACAGGCCCTGAGATTAAAATTTTAGAAGGTATCTCTGTAAATGCTTCAAGCGGTAAGGCAGCTTATTCTGTTACGGAAGCGAATAATGGAACGCTGGTATACATGCCGGGAAAACTAGACACAGCAAAAAATAACATGGTATGGGTTGATAAGAGCGGTGTTGAGAAAAAAGCTATCACTAACAGCGGCCCTTACCTGATGCCAATGATTTCAAAAAATGGCAAAGCACTTGTAATACTATCCGGCCCTGTATATACAATAGGAATGATTAATTTTGAAAAGAACGAAGTTAAACCTCTTTTTACGAACGGAGATAATACTATGCCTCAAATTACTCCGGACGGTTCCAGCATAGTTTTTGTTTCTAATTTTGAGGACGGGAAATACAATGTCTATCTTAGCAGGCTCGACGGCATCGGAGGCGCAAAAAAAATTGTAGCTACTGAAGGCGGTTATCCCGAGATATCTAATCTATCGCCCAATGAAAAATATATTTTATATAGTCTTGGTCGCGATATCTGGATAAAAGATATAACCGGAAATGAACAGCCTCACCTGCTCTTTAAATCGGATGCAAAGACAATCAGTCCGACTTTTTCACCAGAGGGAAATTTTATCGCATACCGTTCAGATGAAATCGACGGTAAGTACAAATTATTCATAAGGCCCTTCCCGATAACCGATACAAAAGTTCAGGTTTCAATGGATGATGGCGTCTATGCACAGTGGTCAGTCGACGGCAGCGAAATTTATTACAGGGATGATGATAAAATAATGGCTGCTAAAATCCAAACAAGCCCCGAATTAAAAGTGGTATCGAGAAGATTAGTTTGTGAGTCAATAAGAGTTTCAACTTCATATAACCAGAGGGATTTTACAGTAGCACCGGATGGACGCATCCTTATGCTTAAAAGCCCTGAAGATCAGTCAAAGCCAGTCCAGGTAAACGTTATAGTTAACTGGTTTCCGGAATTGAAGAAGAAGCTTACAGGCCAGGATTGAAAAAATTTTATAAAAAGGAAAAGTTATGATCGGCGAAACAATTCTTCATTACAAAATATTAGAGAAATTGGGCGAAGGCGGGATGGGAGTTGTATACCTCGCAGAAGATACAAAACTAAAGCGCAAGGTAGCTATAAAATTTCTACCTAAAAATATTTCAGCCGATGCTGAAGAACGCCGAAGATTCGAAATTGAAGCACAGGCTGCTGCAGCTTTGAATCATCCTAACATTACCACCATTCACGCAATTGAAGAATCCGGTGAAAGCATATTTATAGTAATGGAATTTATTGACGGCGAGGAACTAAGGCATAAAGTTAAACCCGGGCCGCTGCCGCTGGACGAAACAATAAATATTGCGATTCAAATTGCCGAAGGATTAGCCGCTGCACACAAAAATGGAATAGTTCACAGAGATATAAAATCCGCAAACATTATGATCACAAAAGACGACAATGTGAAAATAATGGATTTCGGACTGGCAAAGATTGGCGGAGGAAGCCAGGTAACAAAACTTGGTTCCACTTTAGGGACAATTGCTTATATGTCTCCCGAACAAACACGTGGTGAAAAGCTGGACCAGAGAACCGACATCTGGTCATTCGGGATTGTACTTTATGAAATGCTAACCGGCGGACAACCTTTCAAAGGAGCTTATGATCAGGCTATAATTTATTCTATATTAAATGAACAGCCCGAGTTTGCAAATATACCCGAACCTCTATCTTATATATTGCAGAAAGCTATAGCCAAATCCCCTGACGAAAGGTATCAGAAAACAAGTGAAATGCTTAAAGATTTAAAGGCATTAAGAAGTGATTCAGGATCAAGAATATTGTCAAAAGAAATCCCGATAACCAGGGATAAGAAAAATTCTAAAATGAAATTGTGGGTTGGCATTGCAGCAATAGTAATTATTGCAGCTGCATCTATTTTTTATTTTTTATTTAATAAAAATGAAAATCCAACAGTAACAACTCCCGGCAAAGAAATGATTGTTGTTATGCCCTTTGAAAATTTAGGATCTCAAGATGATAAATATTTTGCCGACGGTATAACTGATGAAATAACAAGCAAACTCGCATCAATCGGAAACATTGGAGTTATTTCAACAAGTAGTGCTGAAAAACTTGCAAAAGCAAATAAGAGCATACAGGACATCGGTAAAGAACTTGGGGTTAATTACGTGCTTAACGGTTCAATAAGATGGGCAAAGAGCGGAAAGAACGAAAGCCGTGTTAGAATAACACCTCAATTAATCCGTGTATCCGACAATACCATTACCTGGTCTGATTCCTACGACAAAGTGCTTAACGATATCTTTGCTGTGCAGAACGAAATTGCACAAAAAGTAGTGGACCAATTAGGCGGAACTCTGGCTAATAACCAGATGCAAAAAGGAACACCTCCCACCCGCAATCTTGAGGCATATGATTTTTATTTAAAAGGATTATCCTATGAAGCAAGAGCTAGTTATACAAAATCAGATTTTCAGAACAGCATTACCTTATTTAAAAAAGCGATTCAACTCGACCCTGATTTTGCCCTGGCTTATGCTCATCTTTCAAGAACCCAGGCTGAAATGTACTGGTTTTTCTACGATCGATCCGAAAAGAATGTAAAAGAAGTTTACGAGAATGCACAAAAGTCTTTGCAGTTAAATCCAAACCTTGCCGAGGTACACCTGGCACTGGGAGATTACTATTACAGGTGCAAACTGGATTATGAAAGCGCCATAAATCATTTTTCTGAAGCACTGAAAATTCAGCCTAATAATGCGAATGCTTATTTCAGCCTTGGAGTTGTTTATCGTAGGATGGGGAAATTTGAACTCGCAATACAGAATATGTCAAAAGGCTATAATCTTGATCCTTTGTCTAATGAATATTCACGTAACCTTGCAGAAACGTACCAACTAATTAGAGATTACAATAAGGCTATTGCACAATATAAAAAATTAATAGAATTAACCCCTGACATGAGTTTATCAAAAACTAATCTTGCTGAAACATATATTCTAACCGGGGATCTGAAAATTGCTTCTGAATTAATGAATAACATTAATGACAAAAATTATCTTGATGTAATGTCAAATATGAGAGCTAAAGTCTACATCCTTGACCGCAAATTTGATGACGCAATAAATGAATTAAAATCAACTAACAGGCCTTTCGAGAACGGACAATTTAATTTTATCCCAAATAATGAAATGCTGGGATTAATTTATAAATTTAAGAACGAAAATGCTTTATCAAAAAATTATTTCGAATTAGCTAAAAATGAATTAGACAAAATGTTAAAATCTTCACCAAATGATGAGAGATTACACAGTTCTCTGGGAATTGTTTATGCGGGACTTGAAATGAAAGATAATGCAATTTCCGAAGGCAAAAAAGGGATTGAACTTCTCCCATTGGCGAAAGAAGCATACAGGGGCTACTTCCGGCAATTGGATATGGCAATTATTTATACTATAGTTGGTGACAAAGACAACGCACTAAAACAGATTGATTTTATACTTTCAATACCGGGTGACTTCTCTGTCAACTTTTTAAAACTTGATCCGGTATTTGATTCGTTAAGGAAACTTCCCGGGTACAAAACGATAGTTGATAAGTATTCGAAATAAAGAATATTATTAATAATTATTTATTGACAAATTTATCTATAAATTTAGAGTAATTAAGGGAAAGTCATGCTGAACTTGTTTCAGCATCTGATAAACATTTGCAAGGAGTACCTGAAGCAATTCGCCAAGGCGAACAGGTTGACATACTAGGTTTATGGTCCATTATAAAGGAATTTAAATATGATAGGTGAAACAATTCTACATTACAAGATTTTGGAAAAACTCGGCGAAGGCGGGATGGGAGTTGTATACCTAGCAGAAGATACAAAACTAAAGCGCAATGTCGCTATAAAATTCCTCCCCAAACACATTGCTGCGAATACGGAAGAGCGAAAGCGTTTTGAAGTTGAGGCGCAGGCAGCAGCTTCCTTAAATCATCCGAATATTGCGACCATACACGCAATTGAACAATCCGATGATTCCCACGGGGACAAGCAGAGTTTCCTTGTGATGGAATTTGTTGAAGGCAAAACAATAAAAAAACTTATTGAGGAAGATGGAAAATCTTTTACAATAAAAAAAGTGCTGGAAATTGCAACACAGGTTTGCGAAGGTCTTGATGCTGCTCACGAAAAAGGGATTGTTCACCGCGACATAAAATCAGATAACATTATGCTGACACCAAAAGGACAGGTAAAGATAATGGACTTTGGTTTGGCAAAAGTAAAAGGCGGCAAAGGACTCACTGCTGTCGGTTCAACTGTGGGAACGGCGGCATATATGTCACCCGAACAGGCACAGGGAGAAGAAGTTGACAATCGCTCGGACATATTTTCATTCGGTGCTGTTCTTTACGAAATGCTTACTACCCGCCTGCCCTTCGATGCAGAACATCAGGCGGCTTTAATTTATTCACTGGTAAATGAAAATCCGCAGCCGATCGCACGTTTTAACGATAAGATATCTCCTGAATTTGAGAGGATAGTTTTTAAATGTCTTGCAAAAGACAGAGAAGAACGCTACCAGCACGTAGATGATATACTTGCAGACCTGCGAAGAGAACGAAAAAATATTGAGTATGCACACTCAGGTTACATCAAGACTTCAGGAGATAATTTTAAAAGTCCTGCTGTTACAATTCAGAAAAAAAATAAATTTTTAAAAATTATTATCCCCTCAGCTGTTGTTGTACTTCTTGCCGCTGCATTTTTCTTATTCAATCCATTTAAATCTTCGAATAATGAAAACCCGGCATCTACGAGTCCTTCAAATTCATTGGCAGTAATGTATTTTGAAAATATTCCTGACCCGGCGGACAATGACCACAACAGCGAAATGCTAACCAGCTTACTGATCACTTCCCTTTCACAGGTACAGGGACTTGAAGTAATCAGCAGAGAAAGATTGCTGAACATACAAAAAGATATGGGACAAACTGATTCTAAAACAATTTCATCTTCCATCGCAGAAAAGGTTGCAAAGCGTGCCGGAGTAACGACAATGCTGGTAGGAAGCATACTGCAGGAAAAACCGATGCTTGCTGTATCAACAAGATTAATAGATGTACAAACCGGTAAAATAATCAGCTCGCAGCAGGTGACAAATTTTAAACCCGATAAAATATTTAATCTTGTCGACAGCCTTTCAATCTTAATTCAGAAAAATCTTCAGACTACTTCTTCTGGAGAAGTAAAATCTGTTTCAGAGGTTACTACAAAATCGCCCGAAGCTTACAGGGCTTATGTTGCAGGACTTGAACTTTGGCATAAGCTATATCAGAAGGAAGCTATTGCAGCTTTTTCACGAGCTATAGAACTCGACAAAAACTTTGCAATGGCTTACTTCCAATTATCAATAGCACAAAATTTTACTGGACCTACAATAGAATCGCAGGAGTCATTAAAAAAAGCCGTTGAATTGTCTGATAAGGCTACTGAACGCGAAAGGCTTAATATTCTTGCTTTTGATTATGTGCGACAAAGTATTTTCCCCAAAGCAATTGAAATGTATCAACAGCTTATTGAAAAGTATCCACACGATACCCAGTCTTACCTTCTATTAGGCTTAACATATACTTCCCAATTACTTGACCCTGAGAAATCAATCGAAATCATAAGGAAGGGATTGTCGGTTGAGCCTACAGCTAAACAGTTATGGAATCTACTGGCTTATGCTTCAGCTATGCTAAACAGAAAGCAGGATGCATTTGATGCAGTAAACCATTACTTAAACCTTGCGCCAGCTGAACCAAACCCGTACGATACAAAGGGTGATATTTATGCCTGGTTCCGAGAATATGATTCAAGCCTGTCTTCCTATCACAAGGCCCTCAGTCTTCGTTCGGATTTTGGTTCGGCAGATAAAATTGGTTCATATTATTTATTGAGGCAACAATACGACCAGGCAAAAAAATATTTTCAAACTGCCAATGATGAATGGCCTGTAATAGAAATTCATAGCGGTCGGATTCAAGATGCTATTAATAAGGCAAGTGTGCTATCTGAGCCTTCGGGAACTGGCGATCAAAAATTAATGGCATTGATAAATTACTATTACGAAGCAGGCCAAAATGTATCAATGCTTCGAGCGGCTCAACAGCTGTCAGCCAGCATAAGAAAGGACCCCACAAATTTGGTTTATGGCAGAGGTTATCTCTCGTGGGCATTAGCAAAAAACGGTAAATCATCCGAAGCTAAAAATATGATCAATTCGCTTGAAAATGATGTTAAAGGAAAATCGCTTTTGCTGCAGATTACAGCTGATTATGCATCGGCTCTTGTTTCATTTGAAGAGAATAAATTTGACCAGGCATTGGAGACATTTGGAAAAGTTATGCAGGCTCTTCCTCCAAACCACGAGCCCAATATTTTTTATGGAGTAACTCTGCTTAAAACCGGGCAAACATCGGAAGCCATCGGAGAATTTCAGCATCTATTGTATGAACCTGGAAATAATGACGTCTACATTTTAAAGGGTTTTCCCGGTAACGATTTTTACTGGCCGATTCCTCAAGTAAAGGCTCATTACTGGCTTGGCGTTGCTTATGAAAAACAGGGCGACAAAAATAAAGCTATAAGCGAATACAAAAAGTTCCTGGATATCTGGAAGGATGCGGATTTCAATTCGCCGGAAATTAGTGATGCAAAAGTGAGATTGGCAAAATTAAAGTAAGCTTAGGCTGAATAATACTACTATTTCAGATTCCCTATAATTAAATGTTTAGGTAGTCCTTTAAAATAGAATGTTGGAATATCCTGGGTAATATAAAAAAACCTGCCTTATCTATAATTTAACAAAAATATTATTATTTATTTATATTATTTGTATTAAATTAAGTAATAAATCATTCTGAGGGCTCCTTTCTGACAGATCTGAATTGATAAAATGGAATAGTTTTCTCAGATATCAAAATTTTTTTGAGTTAAATTTTATATTTAATCTGGAGGTAAAGGATGAAAGCTAAAATATACGAAAAGTATAATGCTGCTGTAATAGAACTTAAAGGGAAGAGTGGAAGGAGGGCCGCTGGCTGCTGAATTTAAAGAAACTCTGCACGACCTTATTAAGCAGGGTAAAAAAAATATTATTATCGATATGTCTGATATTAAATTTATAAACAGCAACGGCATAGGCATTCTCGTTTCAGGATACACCACTGTTAAAAACGGAGGCGGTGATTTAAAGCTGGTCAATTCCAGCAGCAAGGTAAGTGGCGTTTTAAGCATAACAAAACTAAACCAGGTATTTAACAGCTACACTTCAATGGATGATGCCTTAAGTAGTTGTGCTGCAGACAGCTAAATTGGGCTTTTAGATATCAGTAGTTACTTAAGTTTAATTTTGTTTTTAATCAAACCAATTAACGAAATGAAATCCTCGGACAATATTGTTAATAAGATTCCTTTCCGTCCACTTGCAGCTGACTATATAAATTTATTGAGGGTTTAGTAAATGATCGGTGAAACAATTCTCCACTACAAAATCCTGGAAAAACTCGGTGAAGGCGGGATGGGAGTTGTATATAAAGCCGAAGATACAAGACTCAAACGAGAAGTTGCAATTAAGTTTTTGCCCCACCACATTTCTGCAAATGACGCTGACAGAAAAAGATTTGAGACCGAAGCCCAGGCAGCCGCATCTTTAAATCATCCTAATATTGCGCAGGTATATGCAATTGAAGAAACCGATGATAAGCATGGCGGAAAAGAAATATTCATCGTAATGGAATTGATCGACGGGAAAGAATTAAGAGAGAAGACAAAAAATGGACCGCTCCCCGCAGAAGAAGCGGTCAGAATTGCAACCAGAATTTGCGAAGGACTGGAGGCCGCACATAGGAAAGGCATAGTCCACCGGGATATTAAATCTCAAAACATAATGATAACCAGCGATGATAAAATTAAGATAATGGATTTTGGCCTTGCGAAGATAAGCGGCGCATCTCAATTAACAAAAGCTGGATCAACTGTTGGAACGATAGCCTATATGTCACCGGAACAAGCTGCTGGCGAAGAATCCGATAATCGAACCGACATCTGGGCTTTTGGAGTAGTACTTTATGAATTGCTAACAGGCCATCAGCCGTTTAGTTCATCCAGTTATGAACAGGCTATTATTTATTCTATCCTAAATGAACCTCCTACCCCAATTACAACTTATTCAGAAAATTGTTCCGCCGCTCTTGAAAAGATCGTGATAAAGTGCCTTGAGAAAAAACGTGAAGATCGTTACCAGACTATTTCGGAAGTATTGAATGATCTTGAGCTATATGAAGAGGATACTGATTACGGGTTCAGGACAAAGACTGTAAAGCTTAAAAAACAAACACCGAAGAAATCCAGAACGAAAAAAATTTTAACAATCATTAGCACCATTGTGGCTTTAATTGCATTATCATTTTTATTGCCGGATCCGTGGCAAAAAATTAAGGATATAGCCGGATGGAATTCTCCTCCTGAAGAACAGCATCTGATTATTTTGCCTTTGACAAATATTGGCGGCGATCCAAACAAAGACGCATTTTGTGAAGGATTACTTGAAACGCTTACAAGCAACATTACTCAATTGGAACAATTCCGCAGTTCTCTATGGGTTATTCCTGCAAGTGAAGTAATTCAAAATAATATTAAAAGCGCAGGTGAAGCCTATAAAAGATATGGAGTAAATCTTGCTGTAACGGGAAGTATTCAATTTCTTAATGGTTTGATAAAGTTAAATATTAATCTTGTTGACGCTCAAAATCTCCGGCAGCTTAATTCAGCAATAATTAATGTGCAAACAAAAGAAATATCTTCAATTGATAACAAGGCAGTTATTAAGCTGCTTGAAATGCTGCATATAGAATTGGAACCGCAACTGAAAGATGTTTTGGATGCCGGAAAAACAACAGTACCTGAGGCTTATGAATATTATGTCCAGGGATTAGGAAATCTTCAACAATTTCAGAATGCAAGCAATCTGGATGAAGCAATTAGGCTACTTAAACTGGCAATACAAATTGATCCAAATTACGCTCTGGCATACGCGAGCCTTGGCGAAGCTTACTGGCGGAATTATGATTTAACCAAGAAATCAGATCTCGTTAATCTTTCTAAGAATGCAGCAAATAAAGGTTATATGCTTGACAGTACATTAGCATCCGTGAATGTTACTCTTGGAATGATCTATAACGGAACCGGTAATTATGATGATGCAGTTACTTATTTCAAAAAAGCTTTAGCCAGTGAACCTTCTGATGCCGCGGCTTTCAGAGGATTGGCAAAAGCATATCAAAACGAAAATAAGGATTCGGAAGCCGAATCAACTTATAAACAAGCTATTAAATTAAAACCGGATTATTGGGCAGGTTATAATGATCTTGGAAAATTCTATTATAGCAAGGGCCGTATTGAGGAAGCAATTAATGAGTTTAAACAGGTTGTAAAATATACTCCAAATAATTACCGCGGATACAGTAACGTTGGAGCAATGTATTTTGCACTAGGACGACTTTCAGATGCGAGAGATATGTTCGAGAATTCGATTAAGGTTCAACCCAGTTATTATACATATTCGAATCTCGGTGTTCTATATTATAAGGAAGGTAACTATGACAAAGCCGCTCAAATGTACCAGGAAGCTTTGAAAATAAATGATAATGATTATCTGATGTGGGGAAATCTCGCTGCAGCCCAACACTATATCCCGGGAAAAATTACTGAGTCTCTTGAATCCTATAAAAAAGCTATTAACATGGCGGAAAAAGAGCTAAATATTAATCCTAATGATCCGGAAATTTTATCAAATTTAGCAGGTTATTACTCAGATATTGACGATAGTACAAGGTCATTTGACTTGTTGAAAAAAGCCTTAAAAATTGCCCCTAATAATTCTGCGGTTATGTATCGCGGGGCTACAATAAATGAACATTTCAAAAACAGGGAAAAAGCATTATATTGGATAAAGGAAGTGCTTGCAAATGGATATTCAAGATCGGAGATTGAACAGGAGCCTGAACTTAAGCAGCTAACCTCCGATGAAAGATATAAAAAACTTGTATCTGAATTGAAAAAGGGCAATGATAATTAACCACAAAATGTTTCAGGAATATTCTGTCTAAGTATGATTATTTCATTAACCAGGAGGTAAGAATGAGAGCTAAACTAAAGCTGTCATTAGTAGGTTTTATTTTTACAGCACTTTTGACCGGGTTTTGGGTATCCCAGTCCCCGCCATCACCTAAAAATTATGATTTGGAAGTTATTAATATAGATGGTATCTGGAAAGTGGTTAATGCCGCTGACTCCACTACTATAGTCAAGGTTAAAAAGAATGATAAAATTGTCTGGACTGCTGACGGAACTGATGCAATTTTTGAATTTCAACAACAAATATTTGACACAACCGACGGAAATTACAGTTTATCAAATAATTTTACAGAGAACTTAAGGGACGGCAAAAAGTTAAAACTTAAAATAGATAAGAATACTCCAGCCGGCACTTATGAATATTCAGTGTTTTGCCTTGCCGATAGCGTTTATGCTATTGGTGGTTCACCCCCGAAAATAATAGTAGAATAAACAAAGCCATAAAAAATATAATTGCAAATTATAATTTGATGATCTCCCGATAAGCAGGGAGATCATTACGCCTTTTTTACCGTTATATTAGAATCATTTTAGTGAAATTATTTATTCTAGTTACTGTGCTATTAATAGTACCATAGGAAAAATTATGATTGGCGAAACAATACTACATTATAAAATACTGGAGAAACTTGGTCAGGGCGGAATGGGCGTGGTCTATCTTGCTGAAGACCAGAACCTTGAACGCAAAGTAGCCCTTAAATTTTTACCAAAGCACATCGCAGAAAACGCAGAAGAGCGTCAGAGATTTAAGATTGAAGCAAAAGCTGCGGCAAAACTAAATCACCCCAACATTGCAACAATTTATTCAATTGAAGAAGCCGATGAGCAATTGTTCATTACGATGGAATATATCAAGGGAGTTGAGTTAAGCGATAAAATAAAATCGGGTATTATTCCAAAAGATGATGCAGTTAAAATGGCTTTGCAAATAGCGGACGGACTGGAAGCAGCGCACAACGAAGGAATCATCCATAGAGATATTAAATCATCCAACATAATGATTACGGATAACGGTGTTATTAAGATAATGGATTTCGGCCTTGCAAAGTTAAAAGGAACTTCAAAGCTGACAAAAATGGGCTCGACTGTTGGAACGATTGCTTATATGTCACCCGAACAATCAAGGAGTGATGAAGTAGACACCAGAACAGACCTCTGGTCATTTGGTGTTGTGATGTACGAAATGCTGACAGGCAAAGTGCCTTTCCGTGGTGATTATGACCAGGCAATAATTTATTCCATATTGAACGAAGAACCGCAACCAGCGGTGGAGATAGACAAAGGGTTACAGCAGATAATTACCAGGGCACTTAAAAAAAATCCCGATGAAAGATACAATAGTGCAGGCGAGATAGCGGAAGAACTTAGAAATCTGAACAAAGGCGGAGAGATAAAGAAAGCCAAAAGTAATGCAAAACTTCCGTGGCTTATAGCAGGAGCAGTAATAGTAGTAATTGCAATAGCGCTCTATCTTTTTATGCCTTCATCAAAAACAGGAGAGGAAGCAAAGACAATTAAAACAATTGCAGTATTGCCATTTACTGATTTGAGTCCGGCGAAAGACCAGGGATATTTTTCTGATGGTTTATCCGGAGAACTCATAAATGTTTTATCAAAAAATCCTAAGCTGAGGGTCACTGCGCGTACATCTTCATTCTCCTTTAAAGGAACAAATGCAGATATTAAAACAATAGCATCAAAGCTGAATGTAAGCAACATACTTGAAGGAAGTGTGCAGAAGGCAGGGAATAATCTTCGTATTTCTGCAGACCTTGTTAATGTTGAAACCGATGCAACACTCTGGTCAAATACTTACAACGGGACGATGAACAATATTTTTGCATTGCAGGATTCAATTTCAGGCAACGTGGCAGATGCACTTAATGCAGCATTGCTTGGAAGTAATAAATCCGCGACAGAAAAGAAAACTGACCCCGAAGCTTATAATGATTACCTCCTGGGTAATCACTTTAGAGATTTGGGAGGTAATGAAAATTTTGAAAAGGCCGAAGAATATTATTATAAAGCCCTTTCTATAGATTCCACATATGCACCTGCATGGGTAGGGTTATCAAGCGTTCACGGCTCTCAGGCAAGTAATGGCTATTTGCCAGTTAATGAAGGTTATAAAAATGCACGCAATGAAATTGATAAAGCGTTGCAACTTAACGCTAACCTTGCTGATGCATATGCTCAACTGGGAAATATAAAGAGTAACCACGACTGGGACTGGGCAGGTGCAGATGAAGCATTCAAGAAAGGGCTGAAACTGGATCCGGAAAATACACGCATCATTAATGGAGCTTCTGCTTTAGCTATGGCACTTGGACGGCTTGATGAAGCAAATAAACTGATCCGACGTTCAATTGAGATTGACCCTTTGAACCTTGATGGATACATCAACTTAAGTACTAATACATACTACTCCGGCCTGTATGATGAATCTATAGCTGCCTCAAGAAAATGCCTTGAGCTTAACCCGCAGTTTCGGGGTTCGCATATGTTTATCAGTTTTGATTACCTGCAGAAAGGCAAACTGGATTCAGCATTGGCAGAAATAAATAAAGAACCTGAGCCGTGGATGCAAAAATCAGGCCTTGCTATTATTTATTTCGCAATAGGTAGAAAAAGGGATGCTGATGATGAGCTTTCTGAGTTCATAAAAGATTTCCAGGATGTAGGGGCATACCAGGTAGCAGAAATCTATGCTTACAGGAATGAAAAAGATAAAGCATTCCAGTGGCTGGATAGAGCATACAGACAGCGTGACGCAGGTTGTACCTTCATCAATGGCGATCCGCTAATGCGTAATATAGTCAAAGACACGCGTTACGCAGCATTTTTGAAAAAGATGAAACTGCCATTGTGAGGTGGAGAGAAATATTTGGAGAAACGATAGCCCCGATCTTCAGGTCGGGGTAAAATAGATAGAAATTATTTTGGCTTTAGCCCTGCCTACCGGCAGGCAGGCACATATTCTAAATGGGGCTAAAGCCCGATTGTTTTTTTAATTATTAATTCACGGCCTTCCCGAAGGAATCCCTTTGGGAAAAGGTCGAGGCTATTAGGAGAATGAATTATGATCGGCGAAACAATTCTACATTACAAAATTCTTGAAAAACTCGGCGAAGGCGGGATGGGTGAAGTTTTCAAGGCGCAGGATACAAAACTGGACCGCTTTGTTGCGCTAAAATTTCTTCCATCCAACCTTACTACCAATGAAGAACAAAAAGCAAGATTCATACAGGAAGCAAAAACCGCTTCAGCGATGAATCACCCTAATATCTGCACTATATACTCTATAGAAGAATATGCAAATGATAAGGGCGATAAGCAGATGTTTATCGCAATGGAATATGTGGAAGGGAAAACATTAAAGGATAAAAATGAGAGCCTCTCCGAAAAACAAAAACTTGAGATCAGCGTACAGGTTGCTGAAGGACTTGCCGCTGCACACGAAAAAGGAATTGTACACCGTGATATAAAACCTGAAAACATAATGATTCGCAAAGACGGCATTGCACAGATTATGGATTTCGGACTAGCAAAATTATACGCGGATAAAAATGCTTCCCGTCTCACAAAATTGGGGACTACAGTAGGCACTCTCGGTTATATGTCGCCGGAGCAGGTACAAGGATTGGATGTAGATCACAGGACAGATATTTTTTCATTCGGTGTGGTTCTTTACGAAATGTTTGCGGGTGAATCACCTTTTAAGGGAATGCACGAGACCGCAATTATGTACGAAATAGTAAATGTAGATGCACCTCCCCTATCTACAGTTAAACATGATATTGACCCGGAACTTGACAGAATAATATTAGAGTGTCTGGAAAAGGACAAAGACGAGAGATGCCAGTCAGCAAAAGAGCTTGCAAAAGATTTAAGAAAAGTTAAAAAATCATCCTCGCAAAGGAAAAGCAGAGTTTACAATGTAAACTCACAGGCATATAATGCATCCGCTCAAACATCTTCAATTAATGTATCCGGGGCAACAACTCTTAGAGATATACCGGTAAAAAGTTTTTTCAGCAGTATTTTTTATAATCCTAAACTTGCCTGGTCTTTTGGAATATTATTTTTTCTCGCGGCTATTTTAATGCTGGTATTTTTTGTATTCAACAAAACTGAAGTTGAAGTGCAGGAATTAAAAGCCTCCGTCATTCCACCGCACGGAATAATTTACGATAACGATCTCGGAAGCAACCTTGCTATATCTCCTGACGGGAAATACATCTCTTTTATTGGCACTGATTCAACAGGTGAATCTAAATTATGGGTAAGGCCTGTTAATTCATTGACAGCAAGGCCATTAACAAAAGCTTCTAACCAGGCCTATCCGTTCTGGTCTCCGGACAGCAAAAACATAGCATATTTTGATAATTCTAAATTGATGAAGATCTCACTGGATGCCGGTACTTCGCTTCCGATCTGCGATATCAAATCAGGCAGAGGGGGTTCCTGGAGCAAAAACGGAACAATTATTCTTTCGCCGGATCCTACGGGGGAACTTTTAAAGTCCCTTCTTCAGGAGGAGGCCCCGAAGAGATTATTAGGCCGAATACTTCAAATAAAAATCTGAGTTTAAGATGGGAATACTTTTTACCTGATGGTGATCATTTTCTTTATTCAACAGAAAATAGTTCAACAGGATCTTCTCCCCAGGATGCTGTTTATCTCTCTTCATTAAGTGATACAAGTTCAAAAAAACTAATAAGCGCTTCATCAAACTGCCAGTATGCAAACGGCTTTTTATTGTTTGTCCGCCAGGGAATTCTGCTCGCACAGAAATTTGATCCGGATAAACTTAAAATTGAAGGAGAAGCTATGCCTCTTTCAGAAAATATTCAATACTATGATCTTAGAATCGTTGGCAGCTTTGCTGCTTCACAAAACGGTAAACTTGTTTACTTAAATGAAAGTCAGACAAATGTAAGTACAGTTATCCTGGATAAAAACGGAAAAGAAATTAAAAAACTTCTTGATCAGAAGCCCATGTACTACGTTGATTTTTCACAAGATGGTAATAAAGTAGCTTATGATGTTTATGATCAGAATGAAAAAAATATTGATGTGTGGACCTACGATTTGACTCGAAACGTTTCTACGACGACTTACCTTTAATAAAGAGCCCTGATTTTGTTCCGATTTTTAGTAAGGATGGGAAAAATATAATTTATACTTCGAGCACAAGCGGAGGGATTATATAATTCATATATCAAAAATTCCGACGGTTCAGGCGAAGCAAAACTTTTGTATAAATTCAATTTTCCAAGTGCGGCCCTTGATGTTTCTCCTGATGGTAATTATATCGCTTATATGTCACAGAATTCAACAGGCAATTCAAGCGCATGGGATATTTTATTACTCAATCGAAAAGATGGAGGAAAAATTGTCCCCTTGCTTACCCAAAATTATAATGAACAATTCCCGCAGTTCTCCCCTGATATGAAATGGATGGCTTATCAATCGGATGAATCAGGCAAAAACCAGGTTTACATTATTCCATTTAATCCGGATAATCCGAATTCAGGAACAGGCGGTAAGTGGCAAATATCAGTTGATGGCGGTCAGACTCCTAAATGGATGAATAATGGCAGAAGTGTTTATTACTTTACACCGGGCAACAAAATACTAGGAGTGGATGTCAATGAGAAAGGCTCGACTATTTCACCGGGTCAACCATATTTAGTATTTAATCCCGGTAATACAAATATTACAAGGTTATACGATATAAATGAGTCAGGTACTAAAATACTTGCAACTGTTCCTAACGGACAAAAAGAAAATTCAGTTTTGACACTGGTTGCCAACTGGCAGCAAGGGCTTGAAGGGAAGAAATAATATTGCCCCGACCTTTAGGTCGAGGGTAAAATGAAAGCAGAATAGATTCGGCTTTAGCCGCATCTCTTTAAATGGGGCTGAAGCCCTGTTCATTTTTTTATACGCATTCCCCGACCTAAAGGTCGGGGCTATAATCGGAGATAACTATGATTGGCGAAACAATTCTACATTATAAGATTCTGGAGAAGTTAGGCGAAGGTGGAATGGGCGAAGTCTTCAAAGCGCAGGATACAAAACTTGACCGCTTTGTTGCACTTAAGTTTCTTCCCACTCAGCTGATTGCATCGGAAGATGATAAAGCAAGATTCATACAGGAGGCAAAAGCCGCTTCCGCAATGAATCATCCGAATGTCTGCACGATACATTCCATTGAAGAATACAATAACCCCTCCTCCGTTCCGCAGAGCGGAACTTGGGTGGGCACGCAATTATTCATTGTGATGGAATATATTGAAGGGACAACACTAAGAAATAATAAACAGGTTCTTTCGGAAAAAAAGATTCTTGAAATAGCCGCCCAGGCTGCGGACGGCTTAGGAGCGGCACACGAAAAAGGAATTGTGCATCGCGACATTAAGCCAGAAAATATAATGATCCGAAAGGATGGAATCGTTCAGATTATGGATTTCGGACTTGCAAAATTATATTCATCAAGTAATGTTACCCGGCTTACAAAAGCCGGCACTACTATGGGAACTATGGGTTATATGTCTCCCGAACAGGTTCAGGGACTTAGATGTTGATCACAGGACAGATATTTTTTCTCTTGGAGTTGTTCTTTATGAATTGTTAGCAGGTGAATCTCCTTTCAAAGGTATGCACGAAACAGCAATTATGTATGAGATAGTAAATATCGATCCGCCTCCTATCGCAACAGTGAAAGAAGGAATTGATCCGGAGCTGGATAAATTAATTCTCGAGTGCCTTGAGAAAGATAAAGATGAAAGATTCCAATCGGCAAAAGAACTTGCAAGAAGTTTAAGAAAATTAAAACGCGGTTCAACCGGAAGCAACTCGAGCAGGGTTTATAATGTTAATACACAGACTGTAAATACAGTGAAGGCTTCGGCAATTAATAAATCAGGTGCAACAACTTTAAAAGATATTCCGCTAAAAAATTTCTTCAGCAGCATTTTTTATAATCCTACTATATCCTGGGCGCTGGCGGGAGTCTTAACACTCGGAATAATATTATTGTTGTTTCTTTTTGTCTTTAATAATAAAGTGACGGAAGTGCAGGAAATAAAAGCAACAATTCTGCCGCCGCATGGCGTTAATTTTGATAACACGTTTGGAAGCAATCTAACAATTTCACCTGATGGGAAATATATTTCATTTATTGGTGCAGATTCCTCGGGGACTGATAAATTATGGGTGAGGCCGGTTAATTCTTTAACCGCACGACCACTTGCAAATGCTTCGATAGAAGCATATCCTTTCTGGTCCCCCGATAGCAAAACTATAGCTTATTTTGATAAATCCCAATTAATGAAAGTATCACTTGATGCAGGCACTTCCCTTCCGATTTGCGATGTAAGTTCAGGCAGAGGAGGAAGCTGGAGCTCGAATGGAACAATAGTAATTTCTCCTAAACCTGCCGGGGGTCTTTATAAAGTACCCTCTTCAGGAGGAAAGCCGGAAGAAATAGTTAAAGCGGATACATCAAATAAAATTCTAAGTCTCAGATGGCCGTATTTTTTGCCGGATGGTGATCATTTCCTATATTCAACACAAAGCAGCGCCAGCGGATCATCACCGATTGATGGGATTTTTCTATCTTCATTAAGTGATACCGCTTCAGAAAAACTGATCAGCGCTTCATCCAATGGTCAGTATGCTAACGGTTATTTATTGTTTATCCGGCAGGGAATTCTTTTAGCCCAAAAATTTAATCCTGATAAATTAAAACTCGAGGGAGAAGCAATGCCGATCTCAGATAATGTGCAATACTACGATGTAAGGATTGTCGGCACTTTTGCATCTTCACAAAACGGCAACTTAATTTACCTGGAACAAAACCAAAGCAGTGAAAAAACCGTACTTCTGGACAAAAATGGAAATGAAATTAAAAAGTTACTCGATCAGAAACCAAATTTTTCAGTTTCTTTCTCACCGGACGGGAATAAAATTGCTTATGATTTATATGATGCAAGCCAAAAGAATGTTGACATCTGGACTATGGATTTGAAAAGGAATGTTTCAACAAGACTAACATTCGAAAAAAACGCGGATATCTTTCCTACCTGGACACCTGACGGGAAACAGGTAACCTACAGTTCCAGCTCAACAGGTGGAGTTTATGATTCATACGTTAAAAATGCTGATGGATCAGGAGATGCTGTTCTGCTTTATAAATCCGGGAATAGTAAACTTGTTACAGATGTTTCTCCCGATGGCAATTATTTGCTTTATAGTGAAATTAATGTAACAAATGGCTCAAGCGGCTTTGATATCTTTGCACTGCAGGGAAAAGGGGATAAAAAACGTATCGATATATTATCGACAAAATTTAATGAACAATTTGGAGTATTTTCACCTAATATGAAGTGGATTGCATATCAATCAGATGAGTCCGGGAAAATGCAAGTCTATATTATCCCTTTTAATGGAAATAGCTCAACGGATAAAGTCAGCGGTAAATGGCAGATATCAGTTGATGGAGGAACATTTCCCAAATGGATGGATAGCGGAAAGAAAATTTTCTTTTTCACTCCAGACAATAAAATTATGGCAGTAGATATAAATGAAAGTGGCAATTCACTTTCTCCCGGAAAACCAAATGAAATATTTAAGGCGGGCAACAATAATATTTCACGGATTTATGCTATAGACAAATCAGGTACAAAAATAATTGCAACAGTGCCCAACGGGCAAATTATTCAACCGCCTGTAACTTTAGTTACAAACTGGCAGAAGGAAATTGAAGGGAAGAAATAAGAAATATTTAAGCTGTCATTTCGACCGGAGGGAGAAATCTTCTAATAGGAAATCAAAAAAGATTTCTCACCCGCAGGGCGGGATTCGAAATGACAACAATTGCCCCGACCTTTTCCCAAAGGGATCCCTTCGGGAAGGTCGGGGGTAAAATGAAGGCAGAAGTTAAAAATGGGGCTGAAGCCCTGTTTATTTTTCTTATACGCATTCCCCAACCTGAAGGTCGGGGCTATTAAAAGGAAAGACTATGATTGGTGAGACAATACTTCACTATAAGATTCTTGAAAAGATAGGCGAAGGAGGAATGGGCGAAGTCTTCAAAGCACAGGATACAAAACTCGACCGCTTTGTAGCACTAAAGTTTCTCCCCTCTCAGTTAACCGCATCCGAGGAAGACAAAGCAAGATTTATTCAGGAAGCCAAAACTGCCTCTGCAATGAATCATCCTAATGTTTGTACTATCTATTCTATAGAAGAATATAACGGGCAATTATTCATTGCAATGGAGTTTGTCGAAGGGAAAACCTTAAAGGATAAAAAAGATTCTTTATCAGAAAAACAAAAATTGCAAATTGGAATTCAGGTTGCAGAAGGATTAGCTGCTGCTCACGAAAAAGGGATTGTACACAGAGACATAAAACCAGAAAACATTATGATTCGGAAAGACGGAATTGCCCAGATAATGGATTTTGGTCTTGCAAAATTATTCTCGGACAAAAATGCATCGCGACTTACGAAAGTCGGAACAACAATGGGAACGCTTGGTTATATGTCACCCGAACAGGTGCAGGGATTAGATGTCGATCATAGGACAGATATATTTTCTCTTGGTGTTGTCCTTTATGAAATGTTTGCGGGGGGATCTCCTTTTAAAGGAATGCACGAGACAGCAATAATGTACGAGATAGTAAATGTTGAAGCCCTACCCATTTCAAGTATAAAAGAAGGAATTGATCCTGAGCTAGATGAAATAGTTCTGGAATGTCTCGAAAAAGATAAAGATGACAGGTGCCAGTCGGCAAAGGAACTCGCTAAAGATTTAAGAAAAATTAAAAAATCTACAGGACACAGGAAGAGCAGAGTTTTTAATGTTGACTCTGATTCACTGAAAAAATCTTCCGGCAAAACAAGTGTAACTCCATCAGGTTCATTAACACTTGAAGTGATGAACAGGAAGTTTGATCTTTCAAAAATTTTCAGATCAAAGCTGATACCATGGATAGCTGCAATTATATTTTTAGCAGTTGCCGGAATTTCATTTTTTACGAATAAGGCAAATATCATTTCACAACCAACTGCGCGGTTTTCAATTACACTTCCAGATGATATGAATCTGGATATAGGCAATTTTCCTGAGATAGCAATTTCAAAAGATGGAACCAAAATTGTTTATGGAGCAAATCATCATCTGTTTTTAAGAAATATAGATGAACTGGAATCTATACCAATCACCGGTTCAGATAATGCATTATCTCCTTTCTTTTCACCAGATGGAAATTGGGTTGCGTATTTTACTGAATCAAGCCTGCAAAAGATATCTACAAACGGAGGCGCTGTAATCCCGCTAGCTAATGAAATACGGGTTAACCGGGGAGGCAGTTGGGGAATTGACGGAGAAATAATATATCCACAAAGTACGGGTGAAGGGTTAAGTAAGATTTCTGATTCGGGTGGAAAGGTAAATGCAATTACAGTTGTTGATAGTTTAAAGGGTGAACGTTCCCATAGATGGCCTCAATACATTTCAGAATACAATACAGTTATATATACTGTAGGTACAATTGAAAGTCCTGATTATTATGAAGACTCAAATATAGAGGCGTTTAATCTAAAAACCGGAGAGAAAAAAGTTATTTTGAAGGGAGCCAGCACAGCACGGTATATTAAAGACGGAAACCTGGTCTACACAAATTCCGGATTTCTTTATGCAGTGCCATTCGACATAGCTAATTTGGAAGTCAAGGGGCAACCAGTTCCCGTAGTTCAGGATATTTCAGGTGACGTAACATCGGGAGCAATGAATTATGATATTTCGGATAACGGAACATTAGTTTATTTCCCGGGAGAAACAGAAAAAGGAAGCAGGATACTAGTACAAATTAATAGTAAAGGCGAAGAAACAGATTTAAAAGCCCCTTTGAATACATATTTAGAACCCAGGATTTCTCCTGACGACAAAAAAATAGCTGTTGTAATAGCAAACGGAAAGGATTATGATATCTGGATTTATGATATCCAAAGAAAATCTCTAAGCAGGTTGACTTTCGGAGGCAATAATAGAACGCCAACATGGTCTCCTGACGGTAAAAAAATCGCATATTGGCAATACGCCACAAACAATCAATCAGCAATATTTATTAGGAGTGCCGATGGCAGCGATGCTCCGCAAAAAGTATACACAAGCAATGATAGAGCATATATTGATTCATGGTCTTCGGACTCAAAATATTTAATTCTGGATTTTGCAGGATATACTAATCATAATTTAATGGCTCTTCAATTATTCGGTGAAAGGAAAGCTATAGATTTATTTCCATCTGATAAAGAATATGCACGCATATCTGCATTATCCCCTGATGGTAAATGGCTTGCTTATACATCAATCGAATCCGGAATAAATGAAGTTTATGTTAGACCATTTCCGACCGGCACAGGTAAATGGCAAATATCTAACGGTGGAGGAATTGAACCCCACTGGGCGCCGGATGGAAAAGCAATTTATTATACTACAAGTAATAAAATAATGATTACCCCAGTTACAACTGGTGCTACATTTTCTCCTCAGAATTCAGTTGTGCTTTTTACTGGATATGTAAGATTGGATCTTGACAGCGGTTTAACCTTTGACGTATCGCCTGACGGGAAATATTTTATTTCGACCAAATCCAATAAGTCAGAAAATTTACGTAAGATTACAGTTGTGGTTAACTGGTTCCAGGAATTGCAGAAGAAAGTTTCGCAAAAGAATAGTATGAATTAAGAATTTTATTCATAAGATTTGGTTTATCATCTTAGAAATTTTTTGTAATTATTAATCGGCTTAATTAACGGAGTTCAGAATGAAAATATTAAAGTACTTTTTGTTAAGCGCAATATTAATACCTGCATTCATATTTCCGCAGGAAAAGACCGACCCCTTTTTGTGGCTAGAGCAGGTCGACAGTCCCAAGTCAATGGAATGGGTAAAAGCACAGGATACAATTACAGTAAATGCGCTGGAAAAATATCCCGAGTTCCAGAATTTATATGAGAATAACCTGAAGATTTTAAATTCAAAGGAAAGGATCGCAATGCCTTCGATAGTGGGAAAATATATCTACAACTTCTGGCAGGACAGCGCGAATGAACGCGGCCTATGGAGAAGGACAACCCTGGATGATTATATGAATCCTTCACCAAATTGGGAAACGGTGCTAGATATTGACTCACTCTCCAAAGCTGATAATGTAAAATGGGTTTTTAAAGGTGCGGAATGTCTTTACCCGGATTACAATTTATGCCTGGTAAACCTATCGCCCGGCGGTTCGGATGCAGCAGTGGTAAAAGAATTTGATCTAAGGACAAAAAAGTTTGTAGAAAATGGTTTTCAGTTGCCCGAAGCAAAACAATCTGTCGGCTGGATCGATAAGGATCATCTTTTTGTAGGTACTGATTTCGGCAAAGGCTCAATGACAACTTCCGGCTATCCAAGAATTGTAAAGGAATGGAAACGCGGAACTCCGTTAAGTGATGCCAAAACTATTTTTTCCGGTGATTCCACTGACGTTAGCGTCGGCGGATATGAAATAAATACGCCAGAGAAGTCTTATCAAATTATATATAGAGGAATAACTTTTTATACTTCTAATATTTATACAATGGTTAATGGTTCACTGGTAAAACTTGATTTGCCTGAGGACATAGAATTTAGCGGAATATTTAAGAACCAGATGCTTCTTCAACTAAAATCAGATTGGAAGGTTGGTGGAAAGGATTATAAACAGGGTTCGCTTATAAGCATAGATTATGACAGGTTTTTAAAAGGTGCAAGAGATTTCGCATTAATATACAAACCCGGTCCACGCGAAAGCATAGTTTCGGTTGGTAACACGAAAGACTTTTTGTTAATTGACAAATTAAGCAACGTCAGAGGCGAGTTGTATAAATATGTTTTAAAAGATAACAAATGGTCCGGTGAGAAAATAAATGCCCCGGATTATGGAACTATCGGGGTTGTTTCAACCAGTGACTTCTCTGATAGGTTTTTCTTTACTTACACAAATTTTTTAAATCCTTCAACACTTTATTTGTATGAAGAAGATGGAACAATTAAAAAAGTAAAAAGTCTTCCTCAATTTTTTGATGCAGATAAACTGGAAGTTAAACAACACGAAGCTGTTTCAAAGGACGGGACAAAAATTCCATATTTTATAGTTTACAATAAGGATATCAAATACGATGGAACCAACCCAACTCTGCAATACGCTTACGGCGGATTTGAAATTTCTTTAACTCCGTTTTATTCAGCAACTCTTGGAACTGAGTGGCTGAGCCGCGGCGGAGTTTATGTTCTCGCGAACATTCGGGGAGGCGGCGAGTTTGGACCTAAGTGGCATCTGGCTGCACTAAAACATAATCGTCAAAAAGCATACGATGATATGGCCGCAGTTTCGGAAGATTTAATAAAAAGAAAAATTACTTCCCCAAAACATCTCGGAGTTATGGGCGGCAGTAACGGTGGTTTACTCGTTGGAGTAATGCTGACTGAAAGGCCCGAACTTTATAATGCAGTTGTTTGTCAATCTCCCCTGCTCGATATGAAACGATTCAACAAACTACTGGCGGGTGCTAGCTGGATGGGCGAATATGGTAATCCCGATGATCCAAAAGACTGGGCATACATAAAGAAATATTCTCCGTATCAGAATGTGCATAAAGATAAAAAATATCCACCTGTGCTGTTTACAACTTCAACCAGGGATGACAGAGTGCATCCCGGGCATGCAAGGAAAATGGCGGCATTAATGGAATCATACGATAAACCGGTTTATTTCTACGAATACACAGAAGGTGGCCACTCAGCAGGCGTTACTAATAAGGAAGTGGCTTTTGAAAGCGCTTTAACATTTTCGTTTTTATGGATGAATTTGCAATAGTTCTTTTAATTAGATAAAAAGCATATTTTTGATTAATAGTATATCTTCATTTGGTAGTTTATAATTATTTTTGCGATAAAGGATCGGGAAATTATCCCGATCCTTTATATTTGTCCCCTCAATTTCCTACTTTTACTTATAGTGCAATAAAATATTAAGGGCAACCATTATGATCGGCAAAACAATTTCACATTATAAAATAATCGACAAACTAGGTGAAGGCGGGATGGGCGTTGTATACAAGGCCCAGGATACAAAGCTTGATAGAATTGTCGCATTAAAATTTCTTCCTGCCCACGCTCTCGCAAATGAAGAGGACAAAGAAAGGTTTATCCGCGAAGCAAAAGCAGCCGCATCGCTTAATCATCATAACATAGCGCACATTTATGAAATAGATGAAACCACTGAAGGCGATGGAAGCAAACAAATGTTCATAGCAATGGAGTTTGTTGAAGGTCAAAATCTTGATCAGGTGCTTCATTCAAAAGGCGGAGCTCCCCTACCGATTAAAACTGCATTAAATTATACAATTCAGATTGCAGAAGGATTGCAGGTCGCACACGAGAAAGGAATTGTTCATCGTGATATAAAAACTGCGAACATAATGGTGAATGATAAAGACCAGGTTAAAATCATGGACTTTGGTCTTGCAAAAGTATCCGGTGCAACAAAAGTTACAAGACTCGGCACAACAATGGGAACTGCTGCTTATATGTCGCCCGAACAGGCAAGCGGAGAAAAAGTAGATTTAAGAACCGACATCTGGTCGCTCGGTGTTGTAATGTATGAAATGATCTGCGGGCAGCTGCCTTTCAAAAATGATTATGAGCAGGCTTTACTCTATTCTATAATGAACGAAGAACCTGAACCGCTTACAGCGAAACGAACCGGCGTTCCGATTTCACTCGATGGAGTAATTTCAAAAGCATTAGCTAAAGATCCCGCAATGAGGTACCAGCACGTAGATGAAATTCCTGCTGATTTAAAAACTATTGAATTAAAATCAGGAAGCTTAACAACTAAAATTTCTTCACAGTCAAGGTTATACAAAATACCGGTTCAAAAGAGCGGTAAATTTAAAATTCAATTGCCCTGGCTAATTACATCTGCTGTTATTTTTCTTTCATTGATACTAATTTTGTTTGTCTTTAATAATAAAACAAGCAACACTGAACAATCCGTTACAAGACTTAGCATAATTATTCCAAAGGACCATCTACCATTACGAAGTGACGACCAACTGGTGGCAATTTCTCCCGACGGGAAATATGTTACATACATTGGTACTATGAACGGTTTTCCGCAATTATTTTTAAGACCAATTAATGGGTTTGAAGTAACCCCACTGGACGGCACACAAGGTGCATCAAACCCATTTTTCTCTCCTGATGGAAAGTGGATTGCCTTTTTTGCCGGAGGTAAATTAAAGAAAATTTCTGTTAACGGAGGGACTCCCGAAACATTATGTGATGCACCAGCTAACAGAGGCGGTTCATGGTCTGATAATGATAAAATTATTTTTGCAGGTGATTATTCGTCCGGACTTACAGAAATTTCTTCCAACGGTGATAATAAGAAAGAACTTACCAAACTGGATTTTTCGAAAAGTGAAAGAACTCATCGATGGCCGCAGGTATTGCCGGGAAGCAAATGGGTGTTGTATACAATAGGCGACCAGGCAAATGTAAATTCATATGACAACTCTAAAATAGCATTACAATCACTTACCGGGAAGGAAAATTATATTTTAAACATTCACGGCAGTATGGCTAGATATATAGAGCCTGGCTATCTCATAATTGCTCGCAACGGCAATTTATATTGTACAAAATTTGACCCGGGCAATCCCGAAAATATTGCGCCTCCAACTACAATTCTTCAAAATGTTGATGGAGTTTCATCCAGCGGGATATCTTTTTTCGACGTAACGGGAAATGGTGACTTTATTTATATACCCGGAACTGAAAATAATGATGTTACCGTTGCCAGGGTGAACTTAAACGGAATAGTCGATCCATTCAAATTGCAAAAGGGCGAATATTACGACGCGCGCATTTCACCCGATGGAAATATGATCGCTTTAACAATAGGCAAAAGTGTGGAAAACGACGGAGATATCTGGCTGTATGATATAAAGTCAAATTCATTAAACAGATTTACCTTTGGCCCTGGAAATTATGGACCCATATGGAGCAAAGACGGTAAATTTATTTATTATTCTTCAGGAGTAAGCGGTTCTGAGGGAATTATGGTTAAAGCAGTTAATGGTTCCTCTTCACCTCAAAGAATTCTGATAAGTACGATCACGGATTATTTGCAGTGTGTAACTCTTGATTCGAAATATTTAATATACAACACTTTTGCTGGGCCTACCCAGGGAGATATTTTCGCTCTTGACTTAAAAAATAATTTTAAAGTTGATACGCTGATTGCAACTAAAAACTTTGAATATGGCGGAATAGTGTCTCCGGATGGAAAGTGGATTTCATATGGTTCAAATGAAACCGGTACGCTTGAATTATATGTAAAAACTTTCCCTGACATGGGAGGCAAATGGCAGATTTCTACTAACGGAGGAACAGGCCCCTGCTGGTCAACGACGGGAGATAAAATTTATTATCTGAATTTACAGTACAAAATTGCTTCCGTATCGCTTCAAACAAAACCATCCTTGATACCTGGCAATCCTAAAATATTATTTGATGCATCAAATGCTCGTTTGCCAAATACTCCGAATAACCCATATGATCTTTCACCTGACGGAAAGTATTTTATTACCTTGATGAAGAGTGAACAGAAAAACTCTGATAATAATATAAATGTGGTCCTTAACTGGAAAAAAGAACTGAAAGAGAAACTTGGGCAATAGTTTTTATCAATAAAATTATAAGATGAATGGAATATTGAAATAATTATATTGAAAAATAGCTGTTTTGATAGCAAGTATTCCATTATTCAGAATATTTAATTCGCTTATATTTAGCTCCCACCGGTATTTTTTTAAAGAATATTTGACTTTTTAGCGGAAAATCTCTTATATTCTACAATATATAGCCTATAGTCTTCCATTCCAGTAATGAAATAATTCCATCTACAGAATCTAACAAATGAGTAAATCTCATTTGATGTGTCGTATTACCTAAATTGAAAAATAGTGTCAATTCTATCAGTCGGGGCAAAAAATGATCGGACAAACTATTCTGCATTATAAAATTTTAGAAAAGCTAGGTCATTACTATAGCCAAAATGCAAACGGGCAACCAATATTACCAAACTCAGACTTCCTTAACCCTATTTCGTATCAACCACCTTTTACAGCTAGATTAGGATTGGAAGTTAATTTTTGAAAACACAAATGTATTGAGTTGCAATTATTTTTATTTGTACCTATTGATGGTGCAAACTATTACGCAGTATAAATAACAGAAGGATTAGATGTAAAAACATATTACGTTACGTCTCTACCATTAAACGGGATTAGTTAGTATGAGTGATTTAAAAGGACAAACAATTTTACATTACAATATTCTTAAAAAACTCGGCGAAGGCGGAATGGGAATCGTATACCTTGCCGAGGATACGAACCTTGAAAGAAAAGTTGCCATAAAATTTTTGCCAAAGCACATATCTTCAGATTCCGAAGAAAGAGCCAGGTTCAAAATAGAAGCTAAAGCCGCTGCTGCACTTAACCATCCAAACATTGCTACTGTTCATTCGATTGAAGAAGCAGATGAACAAATGTTCATAGTTATGGAATACGTTAAGGGAAAAGAGTTAAAAGATTTGGTAAAGACACAACAGGGTGTGTCTTTACCAATTAACGATACTATTAATTATGCAATTCAAATTGCTGAAGGTTTAACTGCTGCTCATAAAGCCGATATTACACACCGTGATATCAAGGCTTCAAATATTATGATAACCGAAGATGGCAAAGTAAAGATAATGGATTTTGGATTGGCCAAGCTCAAAGGAAGAACTAAACTCACCAAAATCGGCACTACCATCGGTACAATAGATTATATGTCACCCGAACAGGCGCAGGGAGAAGAAGTTGATCATAGAACAGATATCTGGTCCTTTGGTGTTGTGCTTTATGAGATGCTGACAGGAAAGATGCCTTTTAAAGGGGATTACGATCAGGCTGTACTATATTCAATACTTAATGAAGATCCTGAACCGGTGAATGTTGTAAATCCTGAAGTTAGCCCGGAACTGATAAAAATAGTTGATAAGGCTTTGCAAAAAAAACCGGACTCTCGTTATTCTAATATGACAGAAATTATTAATGAATTAGAGCTTTATAGAGATAAAATAAAATCAGAGACAGCGAATGTTCTTTCATTAAAAATGTTAGTTTATCGTCTGAAGAGACCGAAGGTTTTTATCCCTTCATTGATCATTGTAATTTTGCTAATATTTGGCGCCTGGTGGTTTTTCAACAGACAATCAAAAATTAACTGGGCTCAAAATACGCTTCTACCTCAAATAAGAAAGCTGGTTGATTTCAGCTGGAGAGATTACACTGAGGCTTACAACCTTGAAGAACAGGCAGAAAAATATATCCCGGATAATCCTGAACTTGAAAAGCTGATAGAAAAAAGCTCTTTCAAAATAGATATTACTACTGATCCTGCCGGTGCAAAAGCATATTACAAACCATATAGTTCTCCTGAGGTAAAATGGAAATACGCCGGCATAACACCGCTCAAAAAAATAAGGATGCCTATCAGTGTTTTCAGATGGAAGCTGGTTAAAGACGGATACGATACTGTCTTTGCGGCAGCTTCAAGCTGGAATGCTAAAATGAAGATGCACTTTTTAGTACCTAATAATTTATTTAGAAAATTAGATAAAAACGGAAATGTTCCTCCGGGAATGGTGAGGGTACCCGGTTCACAAACAAGATTTGGTAAGCTGGATGATTTTTTCATTGATAAATATGAAGTGACCAACAGACTATATAAACAATTCATTGATAAAGGCGGATACAGAAATAAGAAATACTGGAAAAATAAATTCATAAAAGATGGAAAAATCCTGACATGGGATGAAGCTATAAAAATGTTTGTTGATCAAACAGGCAGGCCGGGCCCGTTAACCTGGCAGTCGGGTGACTACCCGGAAGGCTGTGCGGATTATCCCGTTTCAGGAATAAGCTGGTACGAAGCGGCAGCTTTTGCAGAATTTGCAGGCAAGGAACTGCCGACTGGAACTCATTGGGGGTTGGCAAGAGGTGAATCGACTCCTTTGATAAGGATACCACAGTTTGGAGGATACGCTATTTTTGCTTCTTTCAACAATTTCAGGGGAAATGGACCACTGCCTGTTGGATTTCTGCATGGAATGACCACATGCGGTGCATTCGATATGGCAGGAAATGTAAGGGAATGGTGCTGGAACACAACTCCAAAAGGAAGACTGTTAAGGGGCGGTGCGTGGAACGATCCCACTTATCTGTTTAATGAGCCAAGCCAGGAACCACCTTTTAACAGGTCTTATAAAAACGGATTTCGTTGTGCATTTTACCCTAAAGATCAGAAGATCCCTGAAAAGATTTTTGGGATGGCGGTATTTAATAAAGCCAAATATTATGAAAATCAAAAACCTGTATCAGATAAAGTTTTTAATATATACAAGGAGCAATTTGTGTACGATAAGACCAACCTGGATTCCCGGGTTGAATCAAGGGATGAAAGTCCGAGAGAATGGATACACGAAACGGTTTCATTTAATGCTACATACGGAAACGAACGTATCATTGCTCATCTTTTTCTACCGAAGAATGCCGCTCCCCCGTTTCAAACAGTAATTTATTTCCCGGGTGGAGCTACACGCGATTTAAATTCAAGTAAGGATCTGGAAGATTACGATGAATTCAGAAATTTTGTTTCTTATTTTATGAAAAACGGCAGGGCTGCTCTCTTCCCCATCCTGAAAGGAACTTTTGAAAGGCGTGAAAATGGTCTGGGACCTGAATTACTTGACGAGGAAAAGCTACACAAGTTTTCTGAATACAGGATACAGCTTGTAAAAGATATAGAAAGGTGTATAGATTATCTCGATACGCGCACTGATATTGATACAAGCAAGCTTGCATATTATGGAATGAGTTGGGGTGCTTTATATGGACAGATAATCCCGGCCGTAGAACACCGATTTAAAGTAAGTGTATTAATATCAGGAGGTTTTGCAGATCGCGGACTCCCTGAAGTAAATGCAATTAATTATATCACACGTGTTAAAATTCCCACTCTTATGCTTAACGGAAAATACGATATGATATTGCCGTATGATAAAGCAATAAAACCGGCTTACGATCTTTTGGGCACACCCCCAAAAAACAAAAAACTAATGGTGTATGAAACAGATCATATCCCTCCAAAAAAAGAATTTATAAAAGAAACTCTTGCCTGGCTGGATAAATATCTTGGTAAAGTTGAGAACAATTAGTTACTAATCTGGTAATAATATTTAACTATATCTTTTAAATATATTCGGAGGATTTATATATGCCAATTTTTATGGATATACATAATACAACCGGAGCAACTGCAGAAGATATTGCAGCTGCTCATCAAAAGGATTTAGCTTTTCAGGACGCTTTTAATTGCAAATTCGTTTACTTCTGGCACGACATTCCAAACTGTACAGGTTTTTGCGTTTTTGAAGCGCCAAATAAGGAATCTGTAATTAATTTGCACAATAAAACTCACGTTACTATCCTGGCTAATAAAATAATAGAAGTTGAACTTAGCGAAATGGAATTTTTCTTGGGTAAAATTGCAGATATAGCCTGGTCAAAAAGAAACTCACCCTTTGATGGCTATATTAATGAAACGGTTCATCGGGCAATTATGTATCTTGAAATTGTAACTCCATTATTGTTAAAACTGCAAATCAATAAAAATAAATTTGAAGATTTCTTAAATCTTCAAAAAAAAAATCATTAAAAATTCCTTGATGAAATTTGAAGGCAACACGGTTTCATGGGAAACTGACAATATTATAACATCTTTTTTATCTGAAGAAAATGCAATAAAGAGTGCTATAGACATTCAAAATAAATATACCAAGCTTTCAGATAAGGAAGGAGTAAAATCAAGTGTTTCAATAGGCTTGAACTTTGGAGCCCCGGTTACAAACAGTGACAATTTATTTGGAGATGTTATCAGCTTGGCTAAAAAATTGGGGAATGTTGCCGGAGAGAATCAAATTCTTATTTCCTCATCGTTAGGCAAGATTTACAGCGAGTTAAAAATTAAAAATAATCTAAAGAATAGTCTTATTAAGGTTTTAAGTTCGCACAATGAAAAGTTTCTAAACAAACTTCTTGAAATTTTTGAACGAAAATGGAACGAGGAAGAATTTAATATAGATAGCCTTGTCAAGCAATTTGGTACGAGCAAAGCACAACTTTATAGGAAAGTAACAGCCGTGACTGGCTATTCGCCAAATGTATTTATAAGAGAATACAGGTTGACTATGGCCCTTAAAGCAATTGAAAATATGAAGGGCAATATTGCTGAAATAGCTATTGAATCAGGTTTTAACAATCCCTCATATTTTTCAAAATGCTTTCATAAAAAATTCGGTATTCTTCCCTCAGAATATGCAAACGCCTTAGCGTAATAAGACTCTCACAATAGCCATTTGCTTTATTGTGGGTGAATGAAATAAATGTGCTATTATTTGAGCTAAATGTGTTAGAAATCCTTCCAGAATTAAATTACTATAACAACGGCCTATTAAGCGTTAAGCTTAACGATCTTCTATCCTTCTTATAATTTTTAAATAATACAAGGGAGGTTCAAATGAAAAACATTTTTCTTTTCTTTTTCTCTTTGTTATTTGTTGCTGTGTTAATGCAAGGATGCAATACAAAACAGCTGACAAATAATCCTGTATCAAATCAAAGTAATGATACAGGAATATTAAACAAACATAGTCATCCAGGGCCCGCCCAGCCGCTGGCGCAACTACTGCCAGGCACACTTGGGAGCGCTATTGGTCCTGGTCGTGATTTGTTTGTTCCCGAGGCCGCGGATGGCAAGATATTACGCATCGACCCGAAGACTGGCGATGTTACAACCTTCGCCAGTGGATTACCGCCATTGATCCCTGGAGTTGGTATTGGAGGTGTAACTGATGTTGCCTTTCGCGGCGGGACAGCCTATGCCCTGGTCACGCTGGTCGACGACCCAAATCTATTCCCGACCGGCCAGGTCAATGGCATCTATCGTATCGATGGTCCGAACAGCTATACAGTCATCGCAGACATCGGTGCTTTCAATTTAGCTCATCCGCCAACCGGATTTGATTTCTTCGTTTCGACCGGAGTCCTGTATTCGATCCAAACCTATCATGGCGGTTTCCTTGTAACCGATGGACACCTTAACCGCGTGCTTCATGTAACACTGGACGGAAATATCACAATATTCAGATCGTTCGACAATGTCGTCCCCACAGGTCTAGCGGTGAAAGACAACCGGCTGTACCTGGCTGAAGCCGGACCCATCATAAACAGTCAGGAAATTGGAAAGGTGGTTTCATTTAATAAGTATTCGCCGACAGTTAGAACCGTAGCCTCTGGCGCTCCGGTGCTCGTCGATGTGGAATTCGGCCGCGATCAAACACTCTTAGCTCTCTCGCAGGGGGTTTATGGCGGAGGCGACCCGGGATCTCCAGCTTTGCCTAATACTGGCACACTTATGAAAGTCAACAGGAATGGCACTTTCAGCGTAATTACGGAAAACCTGAACCAGCCGACCTCTCTTGAGCTTATTGGGAACACTGCATACATTGTCACACTCACTGGTGATATATGGACAATTGACAATGTCACCGATTCGAGCTTCGGGAAAGGTCATCGGAAACATCATCTGCATCACCACCACTATCACCATTGAGATCCGGACGATCCCAAATGACATGGGGTCCATTGTTAAAATTTAAATCCACATTCGTTAAATCGGATGTGGATTTATATTTTTCTGAAGCCATTAAATCTATTTTTTAAAGAATAATATTTGCTCTAACTAATTAATAATTAATTTAGTCTCAAAGTTTTTCATTTCATTTATTTTCTTCAAATTAAAAATTGCGAAGTATTATTTTTAAATTTCTATATAGCTCTAGAGCATAAATGGCATTTTTTATTAAATCCATAAATAGAAATTAAACTGCAGTTTGACATAATTTTATAAGTAAATTTCATAAGTAATATGCGTTAAATACCATATTTAACATTAGTGGAATAACTCAAATTGACTTTATTAAAAAAGAGAGGTAGATTTAGTTATTCGCACAATAATCACGCTAAAATAGAGAAAAAATCAATGTTTGAGGTTTATTCTTTGATATTTTTAAAACCGCAATATTGTTATTTTTTTGAGCTTATTGGACTATCCACTATTAATTGTTAATGTGAATTTTTTATTGAATTATCAGTAATTATATAGTAATATAAACTGTCCTTACTAAAATTTCTTATAAACTCTTTCAAAGGATTGAAAATGTTCAACATTACCTTTCAAAATGGAAATGAAATTCTACTTTCCGGTAGATTAGACGCCGCACAGATTGAAAAAATAGACCACATTCTGGATAAAATGCAGGACGATTGTACTGTTGATTTTACTGAGCTGGAATATATCTCCAGCGCCGGCCTGGGTTCTCTTCTCAAAACGCACGCAAGATTAAAGGGAACAGGACACACTATCAAACTTAGAAATCTAAATAAGCACATAAAAGAAGTATTTAAATACTCGAGACTGGATTCAATCTTTACAATAGAATGAAAATAATTTCAAATATTTACCAACTTTTTCTTTGCTGGATTGTATTTAACTATGGATAACGATGATAGCAATCTGGTTAAAGAATGCCTCAGTGGAAACAAAAAGTCCTTTGAAGAAATTGTAGAAAAGTACTATAAAGTCATTTTCAGGCTATCTTTCCGGATTTTAAGAAATTATGATGATGCCGAAGAAATTACTCAGACAACATTTGTTAAGGTCTATGAAAATCTGAGTTCTTATAATTCTCAATACAAATTTTTTAGCTGGGTATATAGAATGACTGTTAATGAAGCAATAAACTTTTCAAAAAGAAAAATGAAAAGTGAAGAAATCGATGAAAGATATAGTACGGAGGAAAGAAACCCTGACAGAATATTTGATAAAGTGGAGATTAAGGCAAATGTTCAGGAAGCTATAATGCAATTGGATTTGCTTTACAGGTTGCCTGTTGTTTTAAAACATCTTTTCGATTACTCATACCAGGAATTAAGTTATGTACTTGATATTCCTGAAAAAACAGTTAAATCCAGGTTATTTACCGGAAGACAATTATTAAAAGATATTTTAACTAAAAAAGAGTTTAATTAAAATGGAACAACAATATATAGAATTGATCAACAAAGAAATTGATCATGTAATTACTCCCGATGAAAAAATTAAACTACATAATTATTTATCGGGCAATAAAGCTGCCAAAGAGTATTATGATGCGCTTCTCCTAACAAGTGATTACCTAAATAAGCTTCCCGATCAGGAACCAACCGAAAACCTTAAAAAGCAAATCATAAATTCAATAGATTTCAATAAGTATTCTCCAAAAATGGAAAAACAAGGATTCTGGAGCATATTATTTGCACCCAAATTCAGACTTGCATATACTTTTGCAATAGGTCTAATCGTTGGAATTATTATATATGCAGCTTTGGTCAATAATTCCAATAGTATTAATATTAACGATATTTACGGTACAATTGGTATTTCTAATGAAGATGCAAATACAACTGCACAATTGCCATTAAATTTTTCTGACTTTAAGGGTGAAATAGTACTAAAAAACGTGGATAAAAATTTCTGGTTTAATCTAAAGCTGAATTCAACTCAGAAATTTGATGTAGTTATTACTTACCCCGACCAGGTCAAATTTGAAAATCTGATACTGGGGGTGGCTAAGAATATCGAAGTTTCGAAAGGCTCAAATTATATCAAGACTACAAACTCCGGATCCCAGCAATACAGCGTCTTATTTTTACAAAATAGCCCTGAACCTGCAACAATCCAGATCCAAATCCTTCAATCCGGCAATACTGTTTATGATCATACTTTATCATTGAAATAATAAGAATATTAGATGTTTTGGAGATGTTATTTTTAATTTAATTATGAAAATATTTTGAGAAACTGAAGAATTATTACCAACTTTTTCATTTTTCAATTGTATTTATACTAAATGCCTAAGAAAAGCTAAGATTTTTTACAACCAAATTTAGGAGGTGTGTTATGACAGAGAACAAAAAGCAGTTTAATAAAAAAACAAAGGTTTTGATTGGTGGATCAACTGCTATAGTTATTCTGGCTTTATATTTTGGAGTTTTTTATCCCTGGCCTATAAACAATAGCGATTTATCGGGAACGATAGGCGGAGTTGAAAAAGTTAACAAATATCAAACAGAACAAATTTCATCTAAAGATGTAGTTGTTTCTGCTGATGAAGTTGCAAAACTCCTTCAGAATGATCAAATCCAGAAGCTGGTAAATGATCCTAATTTCCGTCTGGCAATGAATAATGAAGATTTTAGAAATGCACTGGCAAGCCAGGCTTTTAGAAACGCAATTTCAAGCGAAGCATTTAGAAATATTATTTCAAATGACGCACTGAGAAATGCACTTTCAAACGACGCTTTGAGAAATGCTCTTTCTAATGATGGTTTTAGAAATGCAGTAACAAGTGATGCATTTAAGAACGCATTAGCAAATGCCGGTTTTAGAAATGCTATCTCCAGTGATGCTTTAAGAAATGCTCTTTCAAATGATGCCTTAAGAAATGCAATTGGAAGCGATGCATTCAGAAACGCAATTTCCAATGATGCTCTTAGAAATGCTCTTTCAAATGATGCTTTCAGAAATGTTGTTACATCTGACGCATTCAGGAATGCAGTATCAAGCGACGCTTTAAGAAATGCTCTTTCTAATGATGCTTTAAGAAATGCTTTAGCAGGACCAAATTACAGAACGGCCCTTGGTAATGATGCATTTAGAAATTTGATGGCAACTGATGCATTTAAGAACGCAGTATCAAGCCAGGCTTTTAGAAACATTATTACCAGCGATGCATTTAGAAATGCTCTTTCAAATGATGCTTTAAGAAATGCTTTATCAAGCGATGCAATGAGAAATGCGCTGAGTAATTCAGCTCTAAGAAATGCACTTGGTAACGATGCATTTAGAAATGCTCTTTCAAATGATGCTTTCAGGAATGCGATAGGAAGTGACGCTTTTAGAAACGCAATCGGCAGCGAAGCTTTCAGAAACGCTCTTGGAAATGAAGCTTTCAGAAATGCAATATCCAGCGATGCTATGAGAAATGCATTATCGAGCGACGCTTTTAGAAATGCTCTTTCAAATGATGCTTTCAGAAATGCATTGGGAAATGCAGCCTTCAGAAATGCAATATCTAGCGATGCATTTAGAAATGCTCTTTCAAATGACGCTTTGAGAAATGCAATGGGCAGCGATGCATTTAGAAATGCTATGCAAAACGATTCATATAGAAATAGCACGAACTAAAAATTTCCTTAAATAACTTCCTTCTTAAGGAGAGATTATTAAAAATAGTCTCTCCTTTTAATATTTTTAAACAAAGGTGAGATTATGGCTTTTAAACCCATTACTATAGTTAAAAACTTATTAATCATAATTTACACTTTTGCAATAACCTGTTCATTCTTTCCTTCCAAAACCTTTGCCCAGCTAAATGAAATTGACTCGAAAAACATGAGGTTGATATACAACGGAGGGGCCAGCAAGTATCTAGTCAATTACGTAATACAATGTTACGAAAATGCTTTTATGGTCAATTCTAAGTTATACGATTATCATACCGATGAAATAACCACACTGCTGATGTATGATATTAATGATTTTGGCAATGCCGGCACAGGAACAGTACCAAGAAATCATATTGTACTTTCTATAGCTCCCCTTGATTATGCTTACGAAACTGCACCTGCAAATGAAAGAATTAATACAACCTTTAATCATGAACTTGTTCATCTTGTTACTCTTGATCAATCAACTTCATCTGATAGATTTTTCCGAACAATTTTCGATGGCAAGGTTAATGAATCATCCGATGATCCCTTAACAATACTTTATGCCTATCTCACTGATCCAAGAAGAAGCACGCCTCGCTGGTGGAAAGAAGGTATTGCCGTGTTCCTCGAAACATATATGGCCGGCGGAATTGGAAGAGCTTTGGGAGGTTATGATGAAATGGTTTTCAGAACAATGATCCTGGAAAAAAAGCCTATTTATGATTTGCTGGGTTTTGAATCTGAAGGCACTCAAACAGATTTTCAGGTAGGTGCTAATTCATATCTTTATGGAACAAGGTTTATGAATTACCTTGCAGCTAAATATGGACCTGAGAAGCTGATCGAATGGACCTCACGCCATCAAGGTAGCAGCTCTTACTTTGCTTCTGCATTTGACGATGTCTATAATTTATCTTTATCCGATACATGGGATCAGTGGATAAAATTTGAGAATGAATTTCAGGAAAAAAATATCGCAATAATTCAACAGAGCCCCCTCACCCCTTATCGTCCTTTGGCTGGAAAACCTTTAGGAGGTGTATCAAGAGCGTTTTATGATTCTACAAATCATCTTATTTATGCCGCAATAGATTTTCCGGGACAAGTTGCACAAATTGCAAAAATAGATACCCGAACAGGAGAGATTACCAGGCTTCACGATATTAAAGGCGCAGCATTATATTATGTTTCTTCTTTATCATATGATCCAACTACCGGCACTTTATTTTATACTACTGATAATAATGACTTGCGCAGCCTTTATTCCCTTAATGTTAAAACAGGAGAATCAAAAGAACTACTGGATGAACAAAGAATTGGTGATCTTGCATTTAATCAAGCCGATAAATCTTTATGGGGAATAAGGCACGACAATGGTTTGTCAACTTTGGTGAGAATCCCGTATCCATATATTGAATGGAACCAGGTTTTTACCTGGCCTTACGGACAGGATATGTATAATATCGATTTATCAAAAGATGGTAAGACTATTTCAGCAGCACTTGCGGAAATAAATGGACAACAACTATTAATTAAAATGAATGTCGACAGCCTTATGAAGGGAAACTTTTCCTTTGATACATTATATAATTTTGTAAACAGCATCCCTGCAAATTTTATTTTCTCAGATGACGGGAAGTATTTATATGGCACTTCATATTATTCAGGTGTTTCTAATGTATATAGGTATGATCTTGAAAAAAACGATATAGATATAATGAGCAATACGGAAACAGGATTTTTCAGGCCAATTCCTATTTCTGATGATTCGCTGCTTGTTCTAAAATATACAACTGAAGGATTTCTTCCAGTAATGATCCCAAATAAACCTGCATCAGGCGTAAAGGCGATTAATCTTTTAGGCCAACAAGTAGTTGAAAACTATCCGATTGTAAAAAAATGGATTGCACCACCACCATCAGTGATCAATACTGATACAATAATTACAGGTACAGAGGATTACAGCATATTTAGACACTTTGGTATTGTTTCGTTATATCCTGTTGTCCAGGGTTATAAAGATTATTTTGCATACGGACTCAGATTTAATTTATCTGATCCAATTGGATTTCAAAGTGTCAATTTAACTGCTTCTTACAGCCCATACAATAATCTTGCTATGAATGAAAGACTGCATCTCGATTTTGGATATTCGTATCTTAACTGGAAATTTGAATCAACATTAAACAGGGCAGATTTTTATGATCTTTTTGGTCCTACGAAATCAAGTCGTAAAGGTTATTCATTTGGCTTAAGCTACCATAAAAATCTTATTTATGATACGCCAAGAATTATGGACTACACTCTGTTCGCAAATTATTATGGAAATCTTCAAACTTTGCCTTCTTACCAAAACGTTCTTGCTACATATGACAAATTATATAATTTCGGGGGATCGTTTAGTTATAAACATGAAGAGACATCACTTGGAGCAGTTGACTACGAAAAGGGTTACAGCTGGAAGATTAGTGAGAATAATAATGTTGTAATATCGGATGTCTACCCTCATATTCATAATGATTTTGATTTAGGCCTTCCTTTACCCATTAATCATAGCTCGGTATGGCTGCGAAGTTCAATTGGATACGCTTATTCTCATGGAGACAGAAACGATCCTTTTAGCAACTTTTATTTTGGAGGGTTTGGGAATAATTACATCGATGCGCAAACAGAGAAAAGATATCGTGAGTATTACAGTTTCCCGGGTGTAGAACTCAATGAAATTGGCGGAACAAATTATGGTAAACTAATGCTCGAATGGAATCTGCCGCCCCTCAGGTTTAGTAATTTTGGATTTACATCTTTCTTTGTAAATTACGCACGTGCTTCTCTTTTCACTACAGCACTTGTTACTAATATGGATTCAAATGAATTCCGCCGTTCTTTATTAGATTTAGGAGCACAAGTGGATTTCAGAGTTATAATGCTCTACAACCTTAAGCTGACATTTTCGGTTGGATATGCTGCAGCAGTGGAAAGAGATCAGAGAATGACAGATGAATTAATGTTTTCACTCAAAATATTGTAATTTTAAATGGCTAGAATTGCTATAAGCGTTTTACCAGTGATCTTATTCCTGGCCTTATTGATTTATATGGATAGTTTTAAACTGGTAAAAATTTCTCTCGTAGCCCAAACAATTATTGCCGGAATAATTGCTGCGATAATGAGCTATTTTGTAAATACCTACCTGATGAATAACTTATCCGTGCAGATTACAACATATAAGATGTACTTTTCGCCAATAGTTGAAGAATCACTCAAAGCATCATTTATAATATATTTACTTGCCAAAGGGAAAGTAGGTTTTATGATTGATGCAGCTATATACGGTTTTGCCATAGGTACTGGATTTGCTTTGGTTGAAAATATCTATTATCTAACTTCATTAGGGGAGTACAATTTAATCATTTGGTTCATAAGGGGATTTGGTACTGCGGTAATGCACGGAGGCACCATAGCCATTTTTGCAATTATAACTAAAAACATAATGGATCGAAAGAATGAATTTAAACTATATCAAATCATCCCCGGATTTTTATTTGTAATACTATATAATCTTTTCCCGGGACTTGTTTTTGCATTTGGTATTCATTCTATCTTTAACCATTTTCTTTTACCTCCTATTATGATGACGCTTTTACAATTAATCGTCTTCACCTTAATTATTGCTTATGTATTTAACAGAAGTGAAAAAGTTTTAAAGGAATGGATGGAAAGCGGAATGGATACAGATGTTGAACTTCTTGAGCAGATAAATGAAGGAACTGTATCTAATACTCATCTCGGAGAATATCTTGCTTCGCTGGAAAAAAACTTCGCCGGTCCTGTAATAGCTGATATGTTATGCTATGTAAAAAATCATATAGAACTATCAATACAGGCAAAAGGCGTTTTATTGATGAAACAAGCTGGTGTTCCTGTGACATTAGACGAAGAAACAAAAGACAAATTAAAAGAGATCAAATATTTGGAAAAAAGCATAGGTCCTACGGGTAAAATTGCAATTTCGCCTATTTTGCATACAAGCACGAGGGATCTGTGGCAATTATATATGCTTGAAAAAAGTTGAGAATATTGCCAAATTATAAACAAAAACCCGGTATATTTAATTTTTTTGGTCATAAATAAATGATTAACTTTTGCATAATTTTATTATCTTATTTATAGATAATAACAATAGTAGTGTTTAATACTTAGGGCAGCCTTCTTCCATCCGGTAATAGATCTAAAATATGTTCAGAGGTTATTGTGAATGATTTGATTGGTCAAAAAATCCTGCATTATAAGATTATAGACAAACTAGGTGAAGGAGGAATGGGAGTAGTATATAAAGCTGAAGATACAAAATTAAAGCGCGATGTTGCTATTAAATTTTTACCTAATTCAATTTCAAAAAGTAAGGAAGACAAAATAAGATTTGAAAATGAAGCTCAGGCAGCAGCATCACTTAACCATCCTAATATCGCAACAATACATTCTATTGAAGAAAATGAAAACCAGATATTCATTGTAATGGAATTCATTAATGGCCCTGAGTTAAAGGATAAAATTGGAGAGGTTTCGAAATCACTTGATAAATCGCTAAATATTATTGAACAAATTGCAAATGGTCTTGCAGCAGCGCACCAAAAAGGAATAATCCATAGAGATATTAAAAGCAGCAATATTATGCTGACACAATCGGACCAGGTAAAGATAATGGATTTTGGCCTGGCAAAAGTTAAGGGGGGCACACAAATTACCAAAGTCGGAACCACTATAGGAACTGCTGCATATATGTCGCCCGAACAGGCGCAGGGAGTCAAAGTGGATAATCGCGCAGATATCTGGGCAATGGGAGTTATTTTTTACGAACTATTGACCGGACAGCAGCCATTTAAAGGTGAATTCGAACAGGCAGTAATTTATTCCATTTTAAATATTGAACCTGAGCCTGCTTCGACAATTAAACCTGATATTCCTTTGAAACTTGAACAAATCGCTAAAAAACTTCTGTCAAAAGACGTTGATCTTCGATACCAGGATGTAGCATCATTCCTGGATGATCTAAATGATTTCAAAAATAAAAAAACCAATATAAAAACTGATAGCGAAAAAACAATTGCCGTACTTCCCTTTGAAAATATCAGTCCAGATAAAGAAACAGATTATTTTGCAGATGGACTCGCAGAGGAATTAATTATTAATCTCTCAAGAATTAAAGAAGTAAGCGTAGTTGCTCGTACTACTTCGATGCAATATAAAGGGACCAAGAAAGACGTACCAACAATTGGTCGGGAACTCAGTGTTCGTTATGTGATGGAAGGAAGCGTAAGGAAATTTAAAGATGATTTACGCATCTCGGTACAATTTATCGATGTTTCAAAAGGTACCCAATTGTGGGGAGAAACTTACAAGGGCAAACTGGAAGATGTATTTGATATACAGGAAAAAGTTTCCAAAGAAATTGTTGATGCTTTAATGCTGAAGCTTTCCCCAGTTGAAAAAGTTGAACTATCAAAACGTCCAACTCTGAATGCAGAAGCATTTGATTGTTACCTGCGCGGAAGAAACTTCCTCTACAATAGGACAAAAAGCAACCTTGATTTCGCGATTCTTTTATTCCAAAAGGCAGTGCAACTTGATTCACGTTTTGCCGCAGCTTATGCAGGATTGGGAGAAGCCTATGGTGCGATGTATCGGGATTTCGACAGACAGGAAAGCTGGTTGGATAAAGCATTGGATGTAAGTTTAAAATCCTTGATGTATGATCCTTCACTTTCTGAAGCTTATGCTTCAATGGGGCTAGCATATTTTGGAAAGAATTCTCTTGATGAAGCTTTGTCGGCAACCAAAAAGGCAGTTAACCTGGATCCGAATAATATCAACGCTTATTGGATACTTTCAAGGATTTATCACACAACCGACCGTGATAAAGATGCCGCCGAGGTTCTCGAAAAAATCATTAAACTTAATCCAAGTTTCCTCGCTGCTTATGACGATCTTCGAACCTGCTATGAAAGAATGAATGACAAAGAAAATTATGACAGAATCTTAAATGCCGTTTTAAAGGTATACCCTGATTACTTAATTATGCATCCAGAAGACGCTTATCGAAGGATGTCGTATGCCGTCGCTTTGGCAATTAGTGATAATAAGGAAATGTCTATTAGTGAAGGTGAAAAAGCTCTCGAGTTAAGTTCCAATGATCCGATAATGCTATATTATGGTGCCTGTTTATATTCCAGGTTAATGGAAAAAGACAAAGCCATAGAACTTATTACCGCTTCCGTTAATAATGGATATGAAAATTTTGAGTGGATTAAACGTGATCCGGATTTTGAAAATATTCGCAAAGAACCAGGTTTCTTGAAATTAATTCAAGGAAAATAATTATATGAGAAGTTATGATTTGAGTTATATGGTTGCTCAAAGCAGAAATTTGCTTGAGGTAAAAAAGGACCAATTAAAGTTTGGTGACCAGGTTGTTTTAAAAACTCATAATTCTACTTATACTATAATAGTTGACGCTGATGGAAAGTACATTGTTTCGGGAGGCTGGTTTGATAAAAACAATATTTCCCCTTTAAAAACAACTATCAATGGTTGTACCTGGGGTGGAAGTGTAATTAAGACTGACATAGTAGCTGCTTGCGGGCTATTTTTGGAATTTGGAAACAGGCTTAAAACCAGTAGAATAAAAGAAATAGTTATTTTTCCGGTAACCTGCCAGAATTAATAATTTAATAATCAGAGAAAATAAATGAATGATTTTAAAGGGAAAAAAGTTTCCCATTATGAAATACTTGAGCAAATTGGCGAAGGCGGAATGGGAATTGTACACAAAGCAAAAGACCTGACTTTAGATAGAATTGTGGCAATAAAATTCCTCCCCCATCACCTCGCATCATCAGATGAAAATAAAAAAAGATTCATGCAGGAAGCCAAAGCAGCCGCCTCTTTGAGTCATCCTAATATTATGAGTATCTACGAAATCGACGAACATGAAAAATCTGTCTTTATGGTGATGGAGTTTGTTGAAGGACAGACATTGAAATCTTACATAGAAAAATTAAAATCCGGTTCTGGTATTCCCTTCTTAAAAGCGGCAGAGTGGATGACGATAATTGCGAAGGGATTAAAAGCAGCTCACGATAAAGAGATTATTCATCGCGATATCAAAAGCGAAAATATTATGATTTCCCCCGGCGACCAGATAAAAATAATGGATTTCGGGATAGCAAAACTGAAGGGAAGTTCAGGAATGACAAAAACAGGAACTTCTTTGGGAACTCTGGCTTATATGGCCCCGGAACAAGCTCAGGGTTTAAAAGCAGATCACAGGTCCGATATCTGGTCTCTTGGCGTTGTATTTTATGAAATGCTAACCGGAGAAACTTTATTCAAAGCAGAACACGAAGCTGCACTACTTTATTTAATAGTAAATGAAGAACCTCCAGCCCCAAGCATCCTTGATAGAAAAATACCGCACCAGATCGATGACATTGTTAAGAAAATGCTGACAAAGGATCCGGATAAAAGATATCAAAATCTTTCAGAGCTGATAGAAGCGTTATCAAATATTAAAGAAGAAATTGGAAAGTCAGGAGGTGAAACAAAGAAAAAAGCTATCGCAGTATTGCCTTTTGACAACATAAGTTCGGATAAAGAGAATGAATATTTTGGCGATGGATTGACAGAAGAGTTGATTGCAAATCTTTCGCGATTAAAAGATATGAGAGTTATTTCAAGAACCACAACTATGCATTATAAAGGATCAAAAAAAGATATAAAAAGTATTGGCAGAGAACTCGGAGCAAGGTATATCATGGAAGGAAGCGTTAGAAAGTTTCAGGATGATCTGCGAATCACTGCACAGTTGATTGATGTAGAAATAGATGAGCAACTTTGGGCAGAAACTTTTAAAGGCAAACTGGCTGATGTTTTTGACATACAGGAAAAGGTATCTAAGCAGATTGTTGATGCTTTAATGGTAAAATTGACGCCAACCGAAAAAGTGGTCCTTACCAAACGGCCAACGTTAAATCCAGAGGCTTTCGATTTTAATCTAAGGGCACGAGACTTTTTATACCGGTATAATAAAAATCATCTTGAATTTTCTATTCAGCTTTTTCAGAAAGCCATTGAACTTGATCCGCGTTACGCCGACGCATATGCAGGTTTGGGACAGGCATTCGGTACATATTACCAATTGTTCGAAAGAAATCCCAGTCTGCTTGATAAAGCTATTGAGTTCAGCTTAAAAGCAATTATGTACGACCCAACATTACCGGAAGCTTATGCTGCTTTAAGCTTTGCTTATTACAATAAGGAACAATTTACGGAAGGAATTGAAGCAGGCCAGAAGGCTATTGAACTTGATACAAATAACTTTCTTGGTTATTGGATTTTAGGAAGAATTTATGTCGCAATCGATAAAGCCAGCGAAGCTATAAAAGTTTTTAACAAGGTAATAGAACTTAACCCGGATTTTTATAGTGTATATGGTGATCTTCAAATAGCCATTGGGCAAACTGGAGATAAGGAAAAATATAATGCAGTATTAAATGAAGGCCTGAAGGTCTATGAAAAATATTTATCTAAACATCCTGATGATGCAAGGGCACATATGTTTTATGCTGTGGACTTAGTTCAGGTTGGAAATACAGCTAAGGCGAAAGCTGAAGCAGATAATGCAATTAAATTAAGTCCCGGAGATCCTTTAATGCAATACAATGCAGCTTGTTTTTATTCGCAAATGAATGAGAAAAAATTAGCATTGGAGTCACTAAAAAAAGCTATAGACTCAGGCTTCGGCGAGTTTGAATGGATAAGAAGAGATACAGATCTTGATAATTTGAGAACTGATCCTGACTTTAAAGAACTGTTAAAAGGCAAATAGATTTTTATTAATTATTTCCAGGAAAGATAAATGAATGAATTAAAAGACAAAACCATTTCGCACTATAAGATAATCACTCAAATTGGACAAGGCGGAATGGGAGTAGTGTATAAAGCCAAAGATCTTAAATTAGATAGAATTGTTGCAATAAAATTTCTGCCGGCTCACCTTGCAGCTTCAGAAGAAAACAAAAAGCGGTTTATGCAGGAAGCAAAAGCTGCCGCTTCTCTTAGTCACCCCAATATTATGGGCATCTATGAAATTGATGAATATGAAGATTCTGTTTTTATGGTGATTGAGTTTGTAGAAGGACAAACATTAAAAGCGTACATCTCTAATTTAAAATCAGGTTCAGGTATTCCATATTTAAAAGCGGCTGAATGGATGTCCATAATTGCAAATGGCTTGAAGGCTGCACACGATAAAAATATAGTACACCGTGATATAAAAAGCGAAAACATCATGATTGCGCCCGGAGATCAATTAAAAATAATGGATTTTGGACTTGCAAAGCTAAAAGGAAGTACGGGATTGACTAAAACAGGTACTTCTCTTGGTACCCTTTCTTATATGTCGCCTGAACAGGCGCAAGGTTTAAACGCTGATCACAGATCAGATATTTGGTCGCTCGGTGTAGTATTTTATGAAATGCTGACCGGAGAAACTCTGTTCAAAGCTGAACACGAAGCAGCATTGCTTTATTTGATAGTAAATGAAGATCCACCTGCTCCGAGTATTTTAGACAGAAAAATTCCGCACCAAATTGACGAAGTTGTAAAAAAAATGCTGATAAAGGATCCTGATAAAAGATACCAAAACCTTTCTGAACTTATAACTGTTTTATCAAATCTAAAAGAGGAAATTGAAAAGTCGGGTGGTGAGACTAAAAAGAAAGCAATAGCAGTATTACCTTTTGATAATATAAGCTCAGATAAAGAAAACGAATATTTTGGTGATGGGTTGACCGAAGAACTTATAGCAAATCTTTCAAGATTAAAAGATATGCGCGTAATTTCGACGAACAACAACCATGCAGTATAAAGGTACAAAAAAGGATATAAAGATTATCGGGAGAGAACTTGGTGCTAGATACATAATGGAAGGAAGTGTAAGAAAATTCCAGGATGATCTTAGAATTACCGCACAGCTAATTGATGTTGAAAGTGATGAACAGCTTTGGGCAGAAACTTTTAAAGGAAAGCTCGCTGATGTTTTTGACATTCAGGAAAAAGTTTCCAAACAAATTGTTGATGCTTTAATGATGAAATTAACTCCGTTGGAAAAAATTGTTCTTGAAAAAAGGGCAACTGTTAATCCGGAAGCTTTTGATTGCAATCTTAAGAGCCAGGGATTTTCTTAATCGACGAACCAGAAATACAATCAATATTGCTATTCAGCTATTCGAGAAAGCTATTGAACTTGATCCACGCTATGCCGGAGCTTATGCCGGATTAGGTGAAGCTTACGCTACACTTTACCAATACTTTGAAAGTAAAGTACATTGGCTTGATAAGGCCATTGAATCTAGTTTGAAAGCCATCACTTATGATAATTCCCTTTCCGATGCATACTCAGCTCTTGCTCTCGCATATTTTTATAAAAAATCAAATGAAGAAGCTTTTACTGCGGGTCAAAAAGCTATTGAACTTGATCCTCATAATTTTAACGGATACTGGATACTGGGAAGGATTTATCATAGCACTGATAGGGATAAAGAAGCTATTCCACTTTTTAAGAAAGTAGTGGAATTAAGTCCGGATTTCTTTTCAGCTTACATGGATCTTCAAATAGCTTATGACAGGCTTGATGAAAAGGAAAACAGTAAAAAAATTCTCAATGAATCTTTAAATGTATTTCCAAGATATTTCATGCAACACCCTGATGATGCGAGAGCTCACTTATATTATGCAAATACATTGGTAAGAGTCGGTAAATTGGAAGAAGCTAAGAAAGAAGCAGCTAAGGCTGTTGAACTAAATCCTAGCGACCCTTTAATGCAATATAATGTCGCATGTTTTTATTCATTATTAAACGACAAGAAAACAGCTGTAGAGGCAATTAAGAACGCTTTTAATGCAGGCTATGCAGATTACGAATGGACAAAAAGAGATAGCGACCTGGAAAACATTCGCCAGGAACCTGAATTTATTGAACTGCTTAAAGGCAAATAATTTTTTTTATTAACAAAACGAGATTTCTTGAATGGATGATTTGAAGGGAAAAACTATTTCGCATTACCAAATAGTTGATCAGCTAGGGCAAGGCGGTATGGGTATAGTTTATAAGGCAAGAGATCTAAAACTTGATCGTTTTGTTGCGATTAAATTTCTCCCGCCGAAAATGGCATCATCGGAAGAAAATAAAACAAGGTTTGTCAGGGAGGCAAAGTCTGCCGCTGCACTTAAGTCATCCTAACATTTTAAGTATTTACGAAATTGATGAAGCAGATGGTTCGTTATTTATTGCTATGGAATTTGTTGACGGTGAAACATTAAAGTCTCATATATCAAAAATAACTCGGGAACCGGAGTACCGGTTGATCAGGCTATTGAATGGATTGAGCAAATTGCACAGGGATTAAAATCGGCACATGATATGAACATTATTCATCGCGATATTAAAACTGAAAACGTGATGATTAATAAGGATGGCAGATTGAAAATAATGGATTTTGGCCTTGGCAAAAATAAAAAGCAGCGTAGGAGTCACACAAACAAGATCATCACTTGGAACTCTTTCTTATATGTCGCCCGAACAAACGCAGGGAATACCTGCAGATCACAGAAGCGACATATGGTCTTGGGAGTTGTTTTTTATGAAATACTAACCGGCGAATTGCCATTTAAATCGGAACACGAAGCTGCTTTGTTATATTTAATTTCAAGCGAACAACCCGCTCTCCCCTAATATGTTAAATAAAAAAATCCCTCACCAGCTTGATTCATTAATAAATAAAATGCTGGAGAAGGAAAGGGACAAGAGATTTCAGAACCTTGATGAATTTCTAACCAATTTAATTTCTGTAAAAGAAGATATTAAAAACGCGACAAGCACTCCGAAGACTAAGGCGATTGTTGTTCTTCCATTCGATAATATCAGCCCCGATGCAGATAGTGACTATTTTGCAGATGGCTTAACTGAAGAACTTATTGCTAATCTCTCCAGATTAAAAGACATTCGGCTTGTACCCAGAACTACATCTATGAGATATAAAGGAACCACAAAAGACATTAAAACAATCGGAAGAGAATTAGGCACAAGATATATTCTTGCAGGAAGCGTTAGAAAATTTCAGGAGAATTTGAGAATTACAGTCGAACTCATAGATGTGGAAAACGATGCTCAATTATGGGCAGATACGTATAAAGGAAAACTTGCCGATGTTTTCGATATACAGGAGCAGGTTTCAAAGCAAATAGTTGATATGTTAATGGTAAAACTTACTCCGTCTGAGAAAATTGTTTTGACCAAGCGATCTACAATTAATGCTGAGGCATTTGATTTGTATTTGCGAGGAAGAGATTCGCTTTATAGAAGAACTACAAAAAGCATGCTGAATGCCATCCAGTTATTTGAAAAGGCAATTGCCTTAGATCCAAGATATGCTGATGCTTATGCCGGCATAGGTGAAACTTATTCAGCACTATATTTGGATTCTGAAAGAAATGAAGGCTGGCTTGATAAAGCTATTGAAAACGGACTTAAAGCCTTAATGTATGATTCGGGACTTTCGGAAGCTTATGCTGCTCTTGGACTTGCATACTATAATAAAAGATCTTATTCAGAAGCCATTACTGCAAGTCAAAAAGCAATTGAGCTTGATCGCAATAATTTTATCGCTTGCTGGATACTGGCAAGGATCTATATTGCTACCAACAAAGAAAAGGAAGCTGAAGAACTCTGCATGAGAGTAATTGAATTGAATCCGGATTTTTATTCTGTTTATGGCGATCTGGAAATTATTTATGGGCGACTTGGAGAAAAAACTAAATATGAAAATATTTTAAAAACAGGAATTGAAGCTTATAAAAGATACTTATTACAGCACCCAGATGATGCACGATGCCATATGTATTTGGCTACCGACCTGGCTCAAATAGGACAAAAAGAAGATGCTCTAAAAGAGGCAAATAAAGCTTTAGAGTTGAACCCGGATGACCCGTTGATGTTATATAATGCATGTTGTTTTTATGCCCAATTGGGAGAGAAAGAGAATGCTTTAAAAAGCATTAGCTCTGCTATTGCTGTGGGTTATGCTAATTATGAATGGCTTGAAAAAGATACAGATTTAGATAACATACGAAATGAGCCGCGATTTATTGAAATGGTTGAGAAATTACATAAGAAAATCATAAAATAGAAATTACTATAAGATGATGGAGCAGAAAAAATGAATGAGCTAAAAGGAAAAACTGTTTCCCACTACCAGGTTATGGACCAGATTGGTCAGGGCGGTATGGGGGTCGTTTACAAAGCTAAAGACTTAAATCTTGACCGCACAGTAGCAATTAAGTTTCTGCCTGCTCATCTTGCATCTTCAGAAGAGAATAAAAAAAGATTTCTGCAGGAGGCAAAAGCTGCAGCTTCTTTGAGCCATCCGAATATTATGAATATTTATGAAATAAATGAATTCGACAGTTCGTTATTTATGGTAATGGAATTCGTCGAAGGAGAAACACTTAAAATCTTATATTTCTAATCTCAAAACGGGTTCGGGCATTCCTTATTTAAAAGCGATGGATTGGCTGATCATAATTTCCAACGGTTTAAAAGTTGCCCACGATAATAATATTATTCATAGAGATATAAAAAGCGAGAATATCATGTTGTCGCCTGGTGAGCAATTGAAAATAATGGATTTTGGCCTCGCTAAATTAAAAGGAAGCTCAGGTATGACCAAAACAGGTACTTCCCTTGGCACACTTGCATATATGGCCCCTGAACAGGCTCAGGGTTTAAGCGCCGACCAAAGATCTGATATATGGTCGCTGGGTGTAGTCTTTTACGAAATGCTAACTGGCGAACCTTTATTTAAAGCCGAACACGAAGCTGCACTTCTTTATCTTATTGTAAATGAAGAGCCACCTCTGCCAAGCACAATGGATCTTAAAATTCCTCACCAGGTTGATATGATAGTAAAGAGAATGCTTGCGAAACAACCTGATAAGAGATTTCAGGACATGAATGAAGTATTAAAATCTTTAACAGAAACCAAAAATGAACTCAATAAAAGCAACACTGACACAAAACTTAAAACCATTGCTGTATTGCCCTTTGATAATATAAGTCCTGATAAAGAGAACGATTATTTCGGAGAAGGCTTAACAGGTGAACTAATTGCAAATCTATCAAGATTAAAAGATATGAAAGTTGTTTCAAGAACAACTACTATGCATTATAAAGACACCCAAAAGGACATTAAAACAATCGGTCGCGAACTTGATGCTAGATATATCATCGAGGGGAATGTGAGAAAGTTTGGCGAAGATTTACGCATTACAGCTCAATTGATCGACGTTAGCAGTGACACACAGCTCTGGGCAGAAACTTATAAAGGAAAACTTGCTGATGTATTCGATATACAGGAAAAGGTATCAAAACAAATTGTTGATGCACTATTAGTAAAATTAACCCCCACAGAAAAAGTTGAATTAACTAAGCGTCCTACTCTTAATGCGGAAGCTTTCGATTACAATCTGAGGGCGAGAAATTATTTATACCGACAATCTAAAAATAATATTCAGTTTGCTATACAGTTTTTTGAAAAAGCCATTACCCTTGATTCCAGATATGCAGAGGCTTACGCCGGCATGGCCGAAGCCTATGCAGTTAGATATGCATATTTTGAAAGAAAAGACGTATGGCTTGATAAGGCACTTGAACTAAGTCTTAAAGCTATTATGTATGATTCAACATTGGCTGAAGCCTATTCAGCTCTGGGACTTGCCTATTACTATAAGGGCACATTTGACGAAGCGTTAACTGCTGTTCAAAAGGCACTTACCCTTGATGCAAACAATTTCTTTGCGTACTGGATTTTAGGGCGTATATATTTTACGACCGATAAGGATTATGAAGCAATTGAACCGTTAAGTAAAGTAACTGAAATTAATCCTGACTTTTATACTGCTTATATGGACCTCAGAATGGTTTATGAAAAACTAGGAGATAAACAAAAACATGATTCCTTTGTTAAAAAAACTACCAAATTTTATGAACACTATTTGGAACAGCACCCGGATGATGGCAGGGCAAGGATATTTTATGCCCAATTATTAAACCTAGTCGGTAATACGGAAGATGCTAAAAGAGAAACTAAAATGGCCCTAGAGTTAAGTCCAAATGACAATGTAATGTTATATAATGCAGCATGTATTTATTCTAGAATGAACGAAAAGGGCCTGGCTATTGATACGATAAGAAATATTATATCTTCAGGATTTGAACATTATGATTGGATAAGAAGAGACCCTGATCTGGAGAACATTAGGGAAGAGAAGGAATTCATCGAATTACTGAAAGATAAATAAAATTAATTTATTCCGCTTATTTTTAATCCTTACTTGGATTATATTTCGCTTGAATTAACCAATTTTGCACCTGCTTTTTTCATTTCCTCAAATGCATTTTCAACATCTCCTTCGTGCTGATAGATTCCCTCTACTGCATCCTTAATTACAAAAACATTAAAATGATTCTTTAAGGCATCAAGCACGGTGGATTTTACACAATATTCAATAGCTAAACCAGTGACATAAACTGTATCAACATTCTTTTTCTTGAGATAATCTGCAAGGTCTTCATTAGTCGCTTCAAATGCAGAATAACCATCGTCAACATTCCCGGTACCTTTAACAAATACCTTATTGATACTATATTCATGAAGATCAGGATGAAATTCGGCCCCTGATGTTCCCTGTACACAATGTTTAGGCCATTTATCAAAATGTACGGTCTCATTTGGATGCCAATCTTTTGAGGCCAAGACCAAATCAAAATTATTTATTAATTTATTTATAACCGGAATCACTCTATCTCCCTTTGGTGCTGCAAGCGCACCTCCCGGGCAGAAATCATTTTGAACATCTATTATTAATAATGCCTTCACCTCTGTGCTCCTTTCTTGTGCTTTTCGGAAATCTCAGAAACAATCTCGTTTCTTAATTTCATCAATTTAGAACTTATTCCAACTTTATAGATATGAGGATTCTCAAACCTTTTATGTTCATCAGCTAATTTGCTAAGCCGTTCTTTCGCGTAGTTTGATATTTCCTGAACTGATTTTTGTTCCAATATGATTTTACCGTTTGAATACACATTTGATTGCAAATTTTCCTTTTTTAAGTTCTTTACTTCGCTGCTTTTAAGCGGTTGTAAAGGATGAATAATCTTTTCAGCGTCAATTTCATCTTCAAGCAGTATACCGTCTGCATAAAAATTCCCGTTCCCATTATAATATCTGATTATCTTTTTTACTCCAGGAAGAGTGATTTTTTCATAATCCTCCGATAATTTAAGATTTGGTTTATCATCAGCCATGCTTAGTTTATAAACTCCATCAAGTGCAGCATCATTTTGTCCCGTAATCAGGTTTGTGCCAACTCCAAAGGCATCTATTGGTGCGCCCTGCTCAATCAAACTTTTAATCAAATATTCATCCAGCTGATTGGATGCAACAATTTTTACATAATTCAATCCCGAATTATTAAGCATGACCCTTGTTTTTTTACTCAGGTAAGCAAGATCACCACTATCTAATCGCACAGCGAAAAGCCTTTCGCCTTTTTCTTCCATTTCCTTAGCTACTTTTATTGCATTTGGAACTCCACTCCTCAATGTATCGAATGTATCAACTAGCAATACGCAATTTTTAGGAAATGTCAGAGCAAATTTTCTGAAAGCCGTTAATTCATCTTCGTAACTTTGAACCCAGGAATGTGCCTGTGTACCTGTAGAAGTCAGTCCATAAAGATATGCGCTATATACATTGGATGTGCTATCCACACCACCGATAACCGCGGCACGGCTTCCGTGAATCGCTGCCATACCCTGAGCGCGACGCATACCAAAATCTATTACAATTCGATCCCCGGCTGAATGTCTTAACCTGGAAGCCTTTGTAGCAATCAAAGATTGAAAGTTTAAAATATTAAGTGACATTGATTCAATTAATTGTGTCTCGATAATATTACCTTCAAATCTCACTACCGGTTCTCCAGCAAAAACAACTTCTCCTTCATTGGGAGCATAAATGTTTCCACTGAATTTGAATTCTTTTAAGTATTCAAGAAAATCACTTTTAAAGCCAACCTTATTTAAATAGTCTATCGCCGTTTCTTCAAATCTGAAACTATTAATCATATCAAGTAGATTCTGAAGACCAGCAAAGATTGTATAGCCTGAACCAAATGGATTTTTTCTAAAAAAATAATCAAAACTCGATTTAAGATTTTGCCTGCCATCAAGAAAATATCCCTGTGACATTGTAAGCTCATAATGATCAGTAAAAAGACCTGAATATTTTTCATTTAATATCATTTAACATGGTTCCTTTTAATCAAACTAATATAAAGTATTTCGACTTATTTTGAAACTTTTAAGATATTTGCCTTTTAATTTAACTTGCACTTGTGCAAAATCCTTCTGGTTGTTGACTACTTAAGGGCATTCTTTTATTAAATTTTTTTATGACTTATATTAAGGATAACAACACTGTAATTATTTTCAAAAATCAATTTTAAGGATAAAATTTGCAATATTCCGTGAGGCAACTTGGTAACTGAAGAACTTGAAGAATTGCTTGCAGAAGCATACGAACATCTAAAAAATGGGCGCTATAGGATGGCATTGACTGCAGCAAGCAGTGTTTACGAATTGCGACCCGATGATCAAAATGCAGTTATGTGTCTTGCCTGGGCAACACTTGAAAACGGTGATCCTGCACGCTCGCTTGAATTGGCAAACTTTGCTGTCGAACTTAGTAACAATGATGTAACTGCTCGTCTTTATCGCGGATATTTATTGATGAGAATGAGCCTATTTGAAGGTTCAATTTCCGATCTGGATTATGCAATCTCAAACAAAGCCGAATTATTAGCCTGGGCATATTTAAATAAAACCAGAGCGCTAGCTGGCATGGGCAGATTTTTCGAAGCTCTGGAAGAAATTGAAAATGCAATCGAAAGCGAAACTGGTGAAAACCCTAAGTTATTGAAAGTGAAGGGCTATTTGAGAAGAACACTAGGCCATGGTCATGGAATCTTCAATGAAATCTTAGAACAAAAAAAATCTTTATTAGATGATGCGGAAGACGCATTTAAGGAAAAGGAATATTGGTTCTCACTTTGGGCAGCAAGGGAAATTCTCAAATCGACTAAAGCAAAAAAAGATTATGCTAAAGCTAAGTTAATTGAATTGGAATCTTTAATAGGAATGTTTCAGTCTCGCCCTGCTTTTCACAAAGCAAAAGAGATCGAATCAGAATTTAAAGATAATAATCACTTTCAGAATTTATATGAGAGAATTTTAAAATTTTTCCCGGAGGAACAGATAATTAATAGCACCGAAGAACCAATTTATTCACCCAAAGGAAAAACTGAAACCAATATCATCCAAAATAAATTTTTAAAAGTCCATTATGCGAGAACTTATGATCTAATTGAGAATATCAGGACCGGAAGAAGAACGTATCTTTTACAATTCAGTGAAGAGACAATAACATACGTGGGTGTTGAAGTTGTTTTTGAAAACCCTTTTTATAACCAACGTAATGAAAACGTGGATGGAATTGCTGTTTGGTATCTCAACAACAAGCAAGTAGGAAAAAATAATTTTAATATAGAAATGGAAAAATATTGGAAGACAGTTGAGTTCGTACAAAGCTGGGGTACTGATACACCCGGCTTTTGGAGCAGGGGCCAGGGAAGAGTTGATATATACCTTGACAATAATATTGTTTGTTCACAATGGTTTTTAATAGGGCATTCTGAAGTGGTTAACTTTGAAGACATTGATAAGCCGGAAGGGCTTGGACAATTTGATAAACCTTTATCAGAAATTCCTGATTATATTAAACAATCTTTTCTTGCCGCACAGGATAATGATTCGCTTGAAGATTTATTAGCAAATCTAAATACCTTTATAGGGTTAGATAGTGTAAAACAGTCAATGCAAGATTTTGTGGCGTATCTAAAATTTATAAAAGAAAGAGAAAAGCTCGGACTAAAAACAGAAGAAAACATCTCTGTGCACAGTATATTTTTAGGAAATCCTGGCACCGGCAAAACAACGATTGCACGTTTGCTCGGAAAAATCTTCAAGGCTATGGGCCTTCTGAAAAATGGACACGTAATAGAAGTAGATAGAACCGGTTTGGTCGGACAGTACATTGGAGAAACTGCTCAAAAGACAGAAAAAGTTATAAATGAAGCCCTTGGCGGAATACTTTTTATCGACGAAGCGTATACGCTAAAAAAGACAGGCAGTCATCAGGATTTTGGACAGGAAGCAATTGATGTTCTTCTAAAAAGGATGGAAGACCACAAAGGTGAATTTGTTGTAATATGTGCTGGTTACCCTGACAGGATGAATGATTTCATAAATTCAAATCCGGGTTTGAAATCCAGGTTTACTCATTATTTCAATTTTGATGATTATAGCCCCGATGAACTTATAGATATATTTAAACTTATTGCACACAAGGAAGAATATGAAATAAATGATTCAGCAGTTGAGTTGTTGAAAAAACATTTGACAATGTTATATAGAAGTAGAGATAATTCATTTGGTAATGCCCGTTTAATTAGGAATTACTTTAACGAAGTAAAAATGCAGTTGAGCAAAAGATACCTGAGATTAACAGCCGACGAGCGCTCAAAGGATGCGATGGTAACTATCACTGACAACGAAATAAAAGCAATTATCAGTGGAACTGCATTGAAAGAAGTAAAATTTGGAATTGATGAAGAGGCTTTAAAAAAATCACTTGAAAAGTTATACTCTCTTACCGGGTTAGAAAAGATAAAAAATGAAATTGATCAAATAGTAAAACTTGCCCGACTTTATTTAGAGCAGGGTGAAAATCTTCGCGACAAATTCGGTCAACATTTTGTATTTCTTGGAAGTCCGGGTACGGGTAAAACAACTTTGGCAAGAATTTTCTCGGAAATATATTCAGCGCTTGGTATATTATCTAAGGGTCATCTTGTTGAAGTAGACAGATCAACCTTGGTTTCTGGATACGTAGGTCAAACAGCACAAAAAACTTCAGAAATGATAGATAAAGCAATTGGCGGAACGCTTTTGATAGATGAAGCATATTCACTAATTAAGACCGGCGATAACAGCAATTCCGATTTTGGAAAAGAAGCCATCGATACATTATTAAAAAGGATGGAAGATGGTGGAGGAAATTTTCTAGTAATAGCAACAGGCTACACCGCAGAGATGAAGGATTTTTTAATCAGCAACCCTGGAATTAAATCAAGGTTTACTAGAGAAATAGTTTTTGATGATTATACTCCGGATGAACTTCTGGAAATAACAATAAAATATTTGGGACAAAAAGGTCATTCATTGAACAGTGAAACTAAATCAGAATTAGAAAGATATTTCAACGATATTTATAGAACGCGCGATAGAAGCTTCGGAAATGCTCGATTAGTGAGAAATCTCATTGACAGTATGTTAAAAAATCACCTTCTCAGAGTAGCTGATATTCCGGCTGAAAACAGAAATGATAAAGTAATGAAAGAAATTACTTTAAAGGATGTAGAATCTCTTATAATAGTTAAAAAAGAATCAACTGCATTTGAGGGTAATCAAGAACTTCTTGATAAATATCTACAAGAACTAAACGAATTAACCGGTTTAAAATCAGTTAAACAAAGTGTAGAAAAATTAGTAAGCAGCTTGAAGGTTTCAAAACTAAGAAAAGAAAGGGGAATGAAGGTAATTCCCCGAAACTTGCATTCAGTTTTTATTGGAAATCCGGGAACCGGAAAAACTACTATTGCCCGGTTATTAAGTAAAATATATAAAGAAATGGGAATTCTTGAAAAGGGTCATCTCATAGAGGTTGATATTAATGGACTGGTTGCCGGCTATGCCGGGCAAACCCCCTCTAAAATTGAAAAATTAATTGAAAGTGCAATGGGAGGAATTCTTTTTATTGACGATGCCTATTCAATTTTACAGACCGTAAATGATTCTGGTCATGAGGTTATCAACACTTTACTTAAACGAATGGAAGATTATTCCGGGAAATTTGTGGTAATCATTTCAGGACATAAAGATGAAATGAAGCAGTTTGTAGAATCTAATTCAGGATTGCAATCCAGGTTTACAAATATTTTTACTTTTGAAGACTATTCGCCGAGGCAAATGCTTGAAATTGCGCTTGTAATAACTACAAAAGCTAGTTATGAACTTGACGAGGGAGCCTGGCAATTATTACTGGAAATATTCAACAGGCTTTACAAAGCAAGAGATAAAAATTTCGGAAATGCAAGAACTGTCAGAAATATCTTATACAAGGCCATTTCCAATCAGGAAGAGAGAATCCTTACGCTAAACAACCCCACAGATGAGGAACTATGTACAATTACGTTTGATGATGTTGAAAAAATAAATTATTCAGAATCTAAGTAGTTATTAACCCATCCTGTACGCAATTATTTCCTCCAAAGATGTTCCTTTTAGCTATAATAGCTTTAAATGATGATATAAAATAGATTAGCGCTAACTAGCAATTAAATACGTACTGGAAATTTTGTAATGAGGAATAAGCAACTTGTCAGAATGAAAATTGATAACTCAATTGAATTCCACGAAAATGAATTATACTGAAGAGTCGGCATATTATTTAGAGCGGTTGTATTTTGATCACCATATTCGTGTAAAAACAACATATCAATCTGACTGTATAACCAGAGCACAGAAAATGAAAGTATCGAAATATTTTTCCATCTATTAGACTGATAATACAAATCCCGCTTTTCGGATATAACTTGAGGATCAGTAGCACGACATATAATCATTCTCTTTGTTGTTTGAATCAAAAAAAAATAAATTGCAGAAGCAAGAGAAATAGAGCTAAGGGTGGTTAGGATAATTCCTTTCGGCTTTTCTTCTAGATAGAGATGTCCCCAACCTGGTATTACAAGTGAACGAACCATAGCGTTTCTTAATTTAGATATGTTTTCCTCGCTGCGTTTTCTAATTTGAGCTGAATAAAGTGAATCAGCTTCATAGTTATTTTTTTGCTGCTTATCATAATTAACAAGAAAATCTCTTTTTATGTCGTCAAAAAAAGTAATTATTTTGGGAGAGGTTTTTGCTGAGTCAAGCTCATAATTTTTATCAATTCTTAAAATAGATTGAAAACTCTTTTTAGCAGCCTGATCTTCAAGAAGAGAGAATTCCGAGATTCCTTTCATTCTATAAATTTCTATCAACTGGCTTCCTGTTGGGTTGTTGCTGAATCTTAAAATACTGTCCGCCATAGTAATAGTTTCAGAATAATTAAAATTCTCAAAATTTTGTTTTAGAGAATCCAGAAAATCTCCTTTAGTCTGGCCAAATCCTTGCACGCCAATTAGAATCACAAATACAGATAGTAATGTTATGTTTTTTATCATTAGACGAATACTATTTTGGGGATCAAAATAAATTTAAATATTGATAGAAATAAACCCCGCTTCGAAAAAGTTTACATCCAAAGGAAGTATTTTAATTTGCCACAAAATTTTAGTATATCAATATTATATACTAAAGCTTTAACTTTATATCGTAATATATTATAATCTTGCGGAGGATCAAAATTCAGGTTTAAATCTTAATTTATAGAAAGGTTAGATTATCGAAAATAAGCTCATTTTTTTCTTAATAATAACTACTTCTTTAATTCGAACTATCTTTTTTTGTTTTGTCAGTAGTTTCAAAGTTTAATTTATAGTTCAAGGTATCTTGCGCAGTAATAACGACCTGATCATCTATTTCACCATATTTAGGATTTTTAACTTCAATTTTATAAGTGCCCGGAAGCAGGGCTATTGGATTTCTGAGTGGAGTTATTCCTTTAGATTCACCATTTATAAATATTTCACCCCATGGGTAAATATTACAATCCAGGAAACCAATTATTTTATTGAAATCGACCGATACAGAAGCAATTTTATCTGAGGTTATTAATATATTTTTTTCATAGACCGGGTATGTAGGATGGATCAATTTTAACTTGTGTCTTCCTAATTTCAATTGAAGATAATCTTTTAATGGAGTAGTATCAATTTTTTCTCCATCAATATAAACATCAGCCCAGGGTTGACATTCTACAAATAGTTTTCCGCTTGTTAATTTAGCTGTATTATTCCTTCTTTCATTATTTGAGTCATCAGCTTTATTTTTATCGTTAGGTCCTTCTTCTTGTAATTTTGAATTCTCCGGATTACTTGTTGAATCATTATTAATAATTGCCCTATCAGGTTGAATGGGGTTTATCATATTCAATTTACATTATTTAGATATCCATTGTTATACGCATAGGCAGCAATAATAAGAATAACAAGAATTATTATTGCAGCATAATGGTATCTGAAAGGATTTTTTTCTTTTTTATACTTTTCCGGTTTAACAGGTTCATATTTGTCTCCTTCGATACCTAATATACCTAATACTTCTAGTGCTGACTTTGCCCTGTCTCTCAGTTTTTTTCTTAGTAGACTTTTGATTGCAGATCTGACATCTTCTGGTATTAGTTGAAAGTCAAAATCATTATTTATTTCATTATAATTTAAAATTTTGTTAATAGTGTCAGAAATTGTCCCTCCACCAAATGGATTTTTTCCCGTATATAATTCATAAGCCACTATGCCCGCAGAAAACAAATCAGAGTGAAACGTTTTTTCGCCTCGCAGTTGGTCTGGTGACATATATCCGGGAGTTCCAACAATTGATGAATCCTGGGTAATTTTATCTTCCGTTCCCACCATTGCCAGTCCAAAATCTGCAATTTTGAGGTGACAACTATTATTTAATTAGAATATTTTCAGGTTTAATATCGCGATGAACGACATTGTTTTGATGAGCGATATTTAGTGCTTTGAAGAAGCTGAATTAATATGTCTTTTTTATTTTGATCAGTAAGATCATTTTGATTTATCACTTCCCGGAGATTTTTGCTTTCAAAATATTCAAACGATATGTAAAAAGAATTCTTGAAAGTACCAAAGTCTAGAACTTTAATCAGATTCGGGTGATCAAGTTGGGCCAGTATTTTTGCTTCTCTTTTAAATCTTGCCAGGATTGTTTTATCAGGCAGATTATCCGTATCAAGAGTTTTAAGAATTATCTTCTTACCCAAGATAGATATGAGTGGCAAGATATACGCTTGCGTGGTTGTCCTTTTTAAGACAATCAATAACCTCAAATTTATCGAACATTATTTCGCTTGGTGTATGCGTCATAAATTAAAGATTTTCATCTATTTCTTTTAATTTAAGCTGGACCCACCTAACTGATACCCCCAAGGACTTTGCAGTAAGAGTTCTGTTCCCATCAAATTCTTTTAGTCTTTTTTTTAGCATAAGTTTTTCGAATTCTCTTAACGTGCCGTTAAAATTTTCTTCATTATCAGAATCTTCTTCAATTACGATATGTTCTGGCTTGTAATTTATCAGAATCACAGAGGATCAAAGCTCTCTGTACACATTTTCCAGTTGGCGTACATTGCCCGGCCAGGGATTTTCTTCCAAGCAATTTCAGTGCCTGAGAAGAGACCTGAATATTTTTGTCAGTGAATTTTTTAATAAAATGCTGGTTAATAATGGAATATCACCTCTTCTTTCCCTTAACGGAGGAAGTTTAATAGGAAAAACATTTAGTCTGTAAAATAGATCTTCCCTGAATTTGCCTTGTAATTGGTCAAGTTCTTTAAGATCTTTATTAGTTGCGGTGATTACTCTAACATCAACTTTTATAACCTGCGTATCACCTAGTCTAATAATTTCTTTATTTTGTAGAACCCGCAATAGTTTTGCCTGTAATGCAACTGAAATATCGGCAATTTCGTCAAGGAAAAATGTACCGTTATTTGCAACTTCAAACAATCCTTTTTTATCAGAATTAGCACCGGTAAAAGCTCCTCTTTTATATCCGAATAATTCGCTTTCGAGAAGTGTATCAGGAATAGATCCGCAGAATTGAGCCAGGTAAGGTTTGTTGAGGCGACTGCTTAGATTGTGTATTGCTCTTGCAACTATTTCTTTTCCTGTCCCGCTATCGCCTAATAACAAAACTGTCGCGTCAGTTTTAGCAACTTTATGAATCAGCGCTGCAAGATTTTTCATTGCAGGACTTTCACCAATCAGATCAGGGATTGATTTTTGTGATTCAATCTGATTTTTTAGATATCAGATTTTCATCCTGAAGTTCGTCGAGTTGATTTATTCTATCCATCGCCAGAGAGACAAGGTTTGAAAAGAAATCAAGAAAGACCAGGTTATCATCTGTAAATTCTTTTCGGTTTATCCTGCTATCCGCAAGAACGACCCCCCATATTTTATCATTTCTAATTATGGGAACACCTATTATGGAATTAATATTATGCAGCTGGATGCTTTCAAACTGTGAAACATTCGGATCATTTTGGACATTGTGATAGAGACACGGAGCTTTTTTTCAATTACTCTTTGAAGAATTCCAGATGAAAAAACTGAAAGATCTTCTATACTTTCCTGCTGAAAATTTCGTGCAGCTACGATAGTAAATTTTTTGGTAAGTTCATCATACTTTACAACCAGTCCCCTTTCAGCATTAATCACTTTAATAACCAGATCGAGCGTATCGTTAATGAGTGTATTTTCAAAGACCGCGGAATTAAGTGTCTTACTGATTTTATAAAGAGTATCGAGTTGTTCCTTGCTAATTAAGCGAATTTGTTCAAGATCTTCGCTATCTTTTATTCCTATCATATTACAGATTGATTTTAAGATTATTGGTTGAATTAATTATTAGTTGATAGTCTAACGACCAAAGATTTATTCATTAAGGGGAATTATGTCCCCAAACATTACCTATGTTCAATTAATTAGGTCGTTTAGAATGAATTCATTCGAATCCAGTTCACTGGATAGTATTGAGCCTTTGATGTTTATTACTGTTGCAAATACATTTTAGCTATCTGACATAAGAATACTGATTGAGATTAAAGTATCCACTCCCTAGATCCATTTTATCGAAGATAAATATCCCGTTAAACAGGAATCTTTGTTCTAATAAAATTCCCTTTGTAATCCGTTGAAATCTGAGCATTGCTGTTGTTTATAAAGCGAAACAATTGCAACGCTCAAATCGAAACACCTAAAGTTGTAATTCTTCTTATTTATTACAAAGTCATTTGTCGATTAAGAGATCTTAGCGGATTTGATGCCTGGAGCTTTGCAAGGTGACTTAGTAAGCCCCAGAGGAATAACCCCAATTAAATTAGAGAGTTCTTTCAAAAATAGTGGCTTTCTGTGGTGAAAAATATTCATAGCAATTTAAATTTCACGAAAAAATTGGTATTTGCGTACAGAATGTTTACAATTCTATCTAATATTGTAATTTATGAAAATGTATGAAAAATTACTAAAAGTAAATAGAGAAAAATTTTCGCACCATAAATTATTATAATTAACTGAATCGAAAATTTGGCTTTTAGCAACTATACAGATGAAATTAGCATTTTTAAAGATGATTTTGAAGAAATAATCGACAAACGGCATTAATGTACCAGGAATTAACAAAAATTCATAAAATATCAAGTATTCATATTAAAAATAGTGTTTAGAATCAATTTATTTGATTAACCTCAGAAATAATCTGAATATTTTAAAAAAAAGACAGCAAATGCCGCCCTTTAGCATAATATTATTTAATATTAAAATTTACTGCGCCCGGCAGTTTATTTAAGCCTTTGCGGAAATTAGAATTTCCGCTTTTATCCCCAATAAGGTGTCTAATGGTTTGTTATATCTAATTTGCTAAAATTTATTTCTTATTCAACAAACTTATGTTGAAATGCATATCTCATAATTTCGGCATTATTTTTCATGTTCATTTTTTCTAAAATTCTTGCTCTATATGTATTTATTGTACTAATGCTTAAAAATAATTCATCAGCAATTTCTTTCCTTGCTTTACCAAGAGCAATTAATTTCATAACCTGCAATTCTCTATATGACAAGTTTTCATGCGGCAAATTGTTTTCGGATGTATTATAATCAACTGAATAAATTTCTTTAACAGGGTTTTCTGCAAATTCATTTAATGCCCTATTAGATGTGTATCTTTTTGTGGAAGTAGTTTTGGTATCAGAATTATGAGCAGAAATTATCTTTTCAGCATCTATTTTTAGCATTATCATAGGAATTTTATTCTGGGTATGTAGCCGATTTTTTCCGCTTACATCGCTATCTAAACTTCCATTAAAATTTAGACCGATCAAAAATACATTTTCGTTATCAAAATTGCCATCAGGAGTTGCTACTGTCACGTTGCTTTCGACCAGATAATTTTTACCTACGAAACTTTTTGCATTTTGCATTTATTTACCCTCAATAGTTAATGATATTTTTTTTAAATCCCACATTTTTAATAGTGAACCTATCCATTAGATAATATTGTTATAATTACATTAATTATTTGAACATTAAATCATTTTATTACAATAATGCAAGTACAATGCCAGCTTATGGAACACGCGTTTATTAAAAATTTATTGAACTTTTTAGTAGTATTAAGTATCAGGGGAATGAAGTAATTACTTATGCTACGAATTTATTTCGTAGATTACGGCAACCATTCTTGAAAGGAACAGTAATCATTGCTACAATATATTAGCTAAATAAAAATAATTAAATCTTTCTAGATCGGAGGTTATATGGATAAATCCCTAGCAGCTGCAATTGAAGAAGCGAAAAAGGGTTTAAATGAAGGAGGAATTCCTATCGGATCAGTTTTGGTTAAAAATGGCGAAATAATAGCTCGGGGGCATAATAAACGAGTGCAGGAAAATAGCCCTATGCTTCATGCTGAGATTGATTGCCTGATAAATGCAGGAAGAATTGGCAATTACAAGGATACAATTCTTTATTCAACTTTGATGCCTTGCTATTTATGCGCAGGTGCTGTTGTTCAATTTGGAATAAGGAAAGTTATTGTAGGTGAATCTAAAAATTTCCACGGAGCTATTGAATTTTTAAGACAACATAATGTAGAAGTGGTAAATATGAATGATCCCGAATGCATTAACATTATGACCAAATTCATTTCGGAAAATCCGGACCTTTGGAATGAAGACATTGGGAAATAATAATTACATAATTAATTGAATATCATAAAGTCAAGATGGCCAATCGTTTAAAAGCTTTCTGCTAATTACAATTTGTCCGATATGGTACGCATTGTGTTCAGCTGCAATTAATATTTCTCTTAAATATGTGTGATCTTTAGTATGTGGAATTACAGAAGTAAGTTCAATTTTTTCATTTTGAACAAGTTTAATAAGTTCCTGTCTATCATTTATAAAAGAATTGGTTGTTACATTCCATTTATTGTCATCAATAATCCCGTTTCCTGCTGGCCAGTATCCTTTGGGCCATTCAGGCGATTTCCAGTCAGGGTCAATGCAATATTTTAATATATCTTCCTGAGCAATTCTCATATGTTCAAGATTTTCCCAGATAGAATGAATTTCCTTAGAGGGTCTTGTATTTCTTGATGCCTTCTTTACATTCTTTACAGCCTGATCAAAAGTTACAAATGCCTGGCCGCCCAACAATAAATTTTCAAGTTCTTTTCTTAATATTATTTGGTTCATAACTAATCCTGACATTTATATTAAATTATTTTGCTTAAGAATAAATAATCCGAATGCGATAGTAAAAACCGATAGAATTGTCGTAACCAATAAAATGTTTCCGGCAAGTTTGCTGTTCACTCCCATTGCATCTGCCATGATAAAGCTGGCAATAGCTGTTGGACAAGCAAATAAAATGAATATTATACCCAGGTCATCGCCAACGAAACCTAATTTATAAGCGCCATAGGTTGAAACTAACGGAATAATTATCAACTTTATGATTGTTGATACTGATGTTATTCTAAATCCTTCTTTTATATCATCAAAATTCATAAATCCTCCTATCCCCAATAAAGCAAGTGGTAAAGCAAGAGCCGCAAGATAATTTGCTGAAGTCAAAACAAGATCGTTAATATGAATTTTAAAATATGAAAAGGGCAGAGCAAGCACCACACCGAGTATTAGTGGATTTGTTACAATTTCCCACAATGTCTTTTTATAATTCATATTCTTTTCCTTGCGAACTGGAACTGTGAGTGCTATTACAGCAAGCAAATTATAAAGAGGGACAGTAAAAGCAAGAACCAACGAGGCTTTACCTAGCTTTTCAGGTCCATAGAGATTGGTTATTAACGCGAGTCCCACAACCGCAAAGTTTCCCCTAAAGCTTCCTTGTAAAAATACGCTTTGATCTTTACCATCCTTAATAAACGGAATAGAAAATAGCCAAATTAAAATGAATGAAATTAGAGTTCCGGCATAAACAAACAAAATTAATTTTAAATCAAGAATTACATCAAGATCAATTTTTGCAATTTCTATAAATATTAATACAGGCAAAGAAACATTGAATACAATTTTTGAGGAAAGGCTTACAAAATTATCATTGATAAGGTTCTTTTTTCTTAATAAATAACCAAGAGCAACAATAATAAAGACAGGGACTACAATATTTGCGGTAAATGCAAGGTTTTCCATTTATTAAGATAATTTCAACTTAGATTCAACACTTTTGATTTTATCTTCCATTGTTTGTTCCCGATCTGTTCTGGTACCAAATCTTAATGTAGATGAAATCCGCGGTGAACCCATGGAATGAATTTTTTCGTGGCATTTCCTTATAGCTAAAAATACTTCATCCCATTCCCCTTCGAGATTAGTGCCATATGCGTGAAGATTTGTTTTCAAACCCATATCTTTAAATATCTTTTCACATTCGGCTATATATTTTGAGACTGAAATTCCGACTTCCATTGGAATGATGCAAAAATCCGCAATTACTTTCATAAGTATTCCTGAAAAATTACTCTTTCAAATAAATAAAAATTATTGCAAATAATTTAAGTAAAATAATAAGAGCCCACAATTAATTGTAGTAATTAATCTTGCAGCCACATCCATTCCACATATTCTCATATACTTCAAGCCTATTGTTGACTAATTTTTCTGCATCCTTTAGTTTGGTAAATTTTCGAAGGGCGATTTCATCTTTACCCGTGATTTCCTGAAATATAATAGAATTTCCAAATTTTAGAATTCTAATTTTTCCGTTAACTAGTGAGTCTTTTTCAGAAAGAATTTCAGTTGAATTGAGTAATTCATCCAGTTCAATCTTTGGATAGAGAAGTACTTTATTTCCATTAAAATTTTTAATTAGTTCCGATAAGTTCACCAACCCCGCTCCCTAAAACACAGTTATCCTAATCTCATAGGAATGTATTTCTTTATTTTAAAATGGTATAAATCATATAATAATCAATTATATATTTTACTCTTTTTTAATTCTATCCGTTAATAAACTGCATCATGGCTTCAGGATATCTTTTACCCAATGCCGCGTTTAATGGAAATACCTCATCAAGAGCTTTCAATTCTTTATTCGTCAATTCAATATTGACAGATGCCACATTTTCCTTCAGATACTTCAAATGTTTTGTGCCTGGTATTGGCACAATATCATCACCCTGGGCAAGTACCCATGCAAGTGCTAATTGAGCCGGTGTAAGGTTTTTATCTTTAGCTATTTTTTCCACTTTTTTGAGCAGACTGATATTTTTATTAAAATTTTCTGATTGGAACCTTGGGGAGGTTCTTCGATAATCGTCTTTTTCGAGGTCATCAAATTTCTGAAACCGCCCTGTTAAAAAACCTCTTCCAAGAGGACTATATGCCACAAACCCGATTCCTAATTCTCTTACAGTTTTTAAAATTTCATTTTCAGGATCCCTTGTCCAGAGGGAATACTCTGTTTGCAGGGCAGTAATATGATGTATTTTATCTGCTCTTTTAATTGTATCCGGACCAGCCTCCGAAAGACCTAGAAATCTAATCTTTCCTTCCTTCACGAGATCACTCATAGCACCAATTGTTTCTTCTATCGGAATTTTTTTATCTACTCTGTGTTGATAATAAAGATCAATATATTCAACATTAAGTCTTTTTAGAGATTCGTTGCAGGCAGATTTTACATATTCAGGACTCCCATTTATAGTTCTTTTAACAGGATCACCAGTCCTTTGAATTCCAAATTTTGTTGCAAGAAATATTTTATCTCTTATATCACAAATTGCCTTACCAACAAGAATTTCATTTTTGTATGGACCGTACATATCTGCTGTATCCAAAAAATTTATTCCCATATCGAAGGCTTTACGAATCGTTTCTATAGATTCATTTTCATTAGACTTTCCATAAAATTCAGACATGCCCATACATCCTAAACCAATTGCAGATACTTCAGGGCCATTTTTACCCAATCTCCTCTTTTTCATATATACCTCCATAAGAAAAATCAGATTAAAGATTTACATAATCGCATAAATTCTAAATATTCAATACACTAAATTAATATTCGTTTATTGCTTATCAAGGCTATTTTAATAATATTTATTAGTCTCAAAAATGAAGGGAAAATTTTCCAATCTTAAGTTAGATAATTTATAAAATCAGGACGGTATAAAATGAACAGATCAACCCGGAACATGAGGGAGTTCATATATTTAATTATACTCTTCTTTTCTTTAAATATAATTTCTTTATCTCAAACAATTTTTCAAACTCCATTGAGTCCCCGTAATGCCAGCTATGATATGGATGTAACACTTAACCCTAAAACCAAGATAATTGACGGATTTGAAACTCTTCATTGGAAAAATCTTTCAAGGGACTTAATTAAAGAATTGCAATTTCATTTATATCTAAATGCTTTTAAAAACACGAATTCTACTTTTATGAAAGAATCTGGTGGTCAATTAAGGGGTGTAAGCATTGATGAAAAAGCTGACAGCACATGGGGCTGGGTTGACGTGTTGTCAATGAAAGTTCAAAATGGTGAGAATCTAACAAATAAAATAAAATTTATACATCCTGATGATGATAATGCAAACGACCAGACGGTAATTAGTGTTGCACTTGCAAAACCTGTTAAGCCGGGAGAGATCATTAATCTTGACATTAAGTTTAGGTCCAAACTTCCGAAAATTTTTGCCAGAACCGGATATGCTGATGATTATTATTTGGTTGGACAATGGTTTCCCAAAATTGGTGTTTATGAATTTCCCGGGATAAGATATGCAACTAAAGGTCAGTGGAACTGTCATCAATTTCATGCTAATTCTGAATTCTATGCTGATTTTGGTGTTTATAATGTAAATATTACTCTTCCCCAAAATTATATTGTCGGTGCTGTTGGAATTCTAACTGATGAAATGAAAAATAACGACGGGACAAAAACCTATAAGTTTCATGCTGAAGATGTTATAGACTTCGCCTGGACAGCATCCCCATTATTTAAAATTGCTGAAGCGACTTGGAAACATGTAAAGATTAAAGTATTGCTACAACCAGAACATTTCTCTCAGGCAAAAAGGCATACGGAATCTGCAATTGCAGCATTAAAGTATTTTGATGAACATGTTGGGAAATATCCTTATCCGAATCTTACAATAGTGGATCCGCCATTAAGAGGGCTTGGTTCAGCAGGAATGGAATATCCGACCTTTATTACTGCGGGTTGCTTGTGGGGTATACCAAATGATATTAGGTTCACAGAAAATGTTGTCATCCACGAATTCGGGCATAATTATTTTATGGGGATGCTCGCCTCAAATGAATTTGAAGAAGCATGGTTGGATGAAGGATTTAATACCTACCTGGAAACCAGAATAATGGATTTCACATATGGTCCGAAAAATTCTTTTGTTAATTTTGCGGGTTATCATTTCGGTGATCTGGAATCTCAGAGAGTTGGATATGTAGGTATGAGCAACCCAAAAATCGCAGAAGACTTTAGGCCCGCATGGGGGTATAAAGATGGTGGTTATGGAAGCATTACTTACAGTAAAACAGCCACCTGGATGACTACTTTGGATAGGCTGGTTGGAAGAGAAACTATGGATGAAATATTGAAAACGTATTTTGAAAGGTGGAGTTTTAAGCACCCGAGTGCAAAGAATTTTATTGATATAGTAAATGAAATTGTTAAGAAAAATCATGGGAATAAGTTTGGGGATAATATGAACTGGTTTTTCGACGAGGAATTGTATGGTACTGATATCTGCGATTACAAACTTGCAAACATATCAGTCGATAAAATAAAAGATCCATTGGGAGCATATGACAATGGGAATTCCAAATCCTACTATAAGCCCAACAATAATAGCGGCAAAAATCTTTATCATTCAAAAGTAACTGTTTACAGACTAGGAGAAGTCATTATGCCAGTTGATGTGCTGGTGCACTTTGATAATGGCAAAGATACACTGGCAACATGGGATGGAAAAGAAAGAACGTATGATCTTGAATTTAATCGAGCTGAGAAAGTTGTGTGGGCTAAAGTTGATCCCGAGAATAAATTGCTCATTGATGTTAACATGAATAACAATAGTTATTCGACGGATCCTGAGAACGGATCCAAGAAGAAATACTTTACAAAATTTATTTACTGGGTGGAAAATTTAATGCTTTCAATTTCAATGATTTTTTAAGAGAAAATTAAAATGAAAATATTCAACTCATATACAGCGGGCTTTAAAGCAGCTTTAAATACGAAAAAACTTATTACTACAATATATATAATTACATTTTTAATGGCTCTTGTTCTTGCTATTCCTTTTGGGAATACTATTCAAAAAGAGGCAGAACATTCGATGGCATTTAGTGCGCTTCTTAAAGGCTTTGATTATACAGTTTACCAGGATTTCATGAATAATTCCGGTAAAGCTATTCAACCTTACTTATCAACAGCTATCTGGATGGGGATTTTTTATTTACTCTTTACAATATTTTTTGAGGGCGGAATACTTACGGTACTGAGAAGAAAAGAAGATAAATTTACTCTGCGCTTTTTCTGGGAAGCCAGTGCAAAGTATTTTTCCAGATTTTTCAGACTTGCAATTTATATGATAATTACTCAGGTAATTGTTGCAGTAATTTATTTTGTAATTTTGGGAAAAATATTAAGTTCTGCCTATAATTCGGTACCAAATGAAATTTATCTATTTTATACTGCTTTAATTGGAATAATAATTTATATTCTTATCTTTATTTTTCTCCTGACCATTACGGACTATGCAAAGATAATGTTGGTAGAGAATGATCAATATAGACCTTTTCGAACTTTAGTTCGCTCGGTTGGATTTGTGTTTAAACATTTTTTCAGCACATACTTGCTTTATTTACTATTATTAATCTTTCCGATTTTATTATTTATAATATACTTTAAAGTTGAATCAGTTATTGGAATGACTTCATTTGCAACAATCTTTGTTATGTTTATTATACAGCAATTGATAGTCTGGGTTAGGATATATACAAAAATTTGGATACTTGGAAGTGAATTAAATCTATACAGAAATTTTGATAAAAAAGAGGAAATTGCAGAGACAGAACCTGTTTTTGGAATTTAATTTAATATTTGATCGAAAGATCTGCTGTTTCTGTAGGAGCTGCTATTGTGTCAATAATTTTATTTTTTTCAACGATAACACCAGTCAATTTATTGTGTGTGTAGACTGAAGTATCGATGTAGGCCGTATTATTCGCTTCATTAAATTCAACTTCGTTCTTCCTGGTATGTCCAACAACCTGCAATTTGCCGAGGTCCAGTAATTCGTTTCTTGTCCAGAGTATCCCATCATCAGACTCAAATTCCTCAAGTATCACTTTATCCAGTTTTTCAATATTATCAAGTACATTATTTGCAAATTTTCTTTTCAATCCAATAGAAATTCCTGCGTGACAAATAAAACAATCGTCAAGATTATAATATAAAGGCGCATTTTTAATAATTTCAAGATGCTCATTTATTTTTTCATACCTGTCATTGTATGATCGCATCGTAGATTCGTATCCATTATAAAGCCAGGCTGTTCCCATACCGCTAAAAGGCTGGTTTACAAAATAATAAAACATATAATCATGATTGCCGGGAGTAAATTTGATATTTTGCGATTTGATGTATTCTATAACTTCATAACTGAAATTTCCACGATCCACCAAATCGCCAACACAATAAAGTTCAATATCAGGGTATTTGTTCCTGATTTTCTCAACTAACTTTTGAAGAGTGTTGAAACATCCATGTATATCACCAATTACTGCTACCATATTTAAATATAATGATTCTCTGCAGCATATTTCAATAATATATCACGGAATTTAGGATGAGCTATATTAGTAAGCGCGTATATTCTTTCGCGAATTGATTTTCCAAAAAGCTGGGCAACACCATATTCGGTAACAACATAATGAACATCCGCACGGTTAGTGACTACACCCGCGCCTTCCTTTAAACTAGGTACAATCCTGGAATACTTTCCATCTTTAGTCATTGAAGGAAGAGCAATGATAGGCTTTCCACCGTTTGATCTTGCCGCCCCTCTAATAAAATCGACCTGTCCTCCAAACCCACTGTACAGACGAGGACCTATGGAATCCGAACAAATTTGACCAGTAATATCAACCTCGATAGCCGAATTAATAGCAACCATTTTATCGTTCTTAGCAATAATAAAAGGGTCATTCACATATTCCTGCGGATGAAATTCAATCAGTGGATTGTTGTGAATAAATTGAAATAGTTTTTTTGTGCCGAGAACAAATCCTGCAATTATCTTTCCCTGGTGAATTGTTTTAAATTCATTAGTAACAACTCCCTTTTCCACTAATTCGATAATTCCATCCGAAAACATTTCAGAATGTATACCGAGACCCTTTTTATCACCAAGATAATGAAGAACGGCATCCGGAATTGCACCAATGCCTAACTGCAACGTTGATCCATCTTCAACTAGATCGGCAATATGCTTACCTATCTTTGAATAAATTTTTTCTATTTCAGGCGATAGATCATTTTCAATTTGAGGTAATTCCTGAATTGGTTCATTAACCTCTACAATAGAATTAATTTTATTAATATGAATGAAACTATCTCCATAAGTTCTCGGCATATTAGGATTTATTTGGGCTATAATATTTTTTGCCTTTAAAGCTGCATTTTTTATTAGTCCTACATCTACACCATAGCTGCAAAAACCATGTTCATCAGGTGGAGATAGGTGGATTAAAGCAATATCAACGGGAATAATTCCGCGGGTAAATAACAACGGATATTCATAAAGATATATCGGGGTGGTGTCCGCTCTACCTTCATTTACAGCTTTTCTTGAATTTCCGCCAATGAAAAAAGCATTGTGCTTAAAGTGTTTTTCCATTCCTGGTTGAAGATAAGGCAGATCTCCAACTGTAAGAACATGCATCATTTTAACATCAGTTAATTCGTCTTTTCTTTTTACTAAAGCATTAATCAATACAAGAGGAACCGCACAACCACATTGCACAACAACATTATCGTGAGTTTTAACAACCTGTACAGCCTCATCAGCTGGAACAACTTTGCTTTTGTAAGACTCAAGAATATTGAATGGTACATTAACTTTTGGTTTTAACTCTTCAGTCGCAGTCATTGTTAAACAAAGGATAAATTAATTTGTTGAAAATATATGTAACTTTCTATACTCAAGGTCAAATGCATTTGAAATTGCTTCATTAGAAACATAGCCATTATAAGTGCAAACACCTTTTGCCAATCCTGGATCATTTATTAGTGCTTCTGAAATTCCATTGTTTGCAATATTCTGAATATACTTTAAAGAAGCATTATTTAAACCATAACTTGCTGTTCTTGGAACTAATGCCGGCATATTTGGAACACAATAATGAATAATATTATGTTTACTAAAAACAGGATCAGAAAGCGTTGTTATCCGACTGGTTTCAATACAACCTCCCTGATCTATTGATACATCTACAATAACAGCTCCGGTTTTCATTTCTTTTACCATTTCTTCAGTTACAAGATGCGGCGCTTTTTCACCTTTTATTAAAACAGCTCCAATAAGGACATCTGCAAATTTAACTCCCCTGGAAATTGTGTAAGGATTTGCCATTACTGTAGTAATTTTTTTCCTGAAATTATTATCAATTCTTCTCAATCTTTGTAAATCATTATCTATCACAATTACCTGTGCACCCCTTCCAAGAGCAGCCCTTGCTGCGGTAGTTCCTACCACACCGGCACCCAAAATAACAACTGCTGCCGGAGCAACACCCGTAATTCCGCCTATTAAAATTCCTCGTCCGCCTTTACTGCTCACTTCGAGATATCTTTCCGAAACCTGAATTGCTATCTGTCCGGCAATTTCACTCATTGAATGGAGCACCGGTAACCTTCCTTCATTTTCTATAAGTTCGTAACCAATAGCTGTTATTTTTTTCCTTAAAAGTTTTTCAACATTCTGTTTTTTACCAACGGCTAGATGAAGAAATGAAAAGACGGTTTGATTTTCCTGAACTAATTCAAGTTCATCATCTCCTGCAGAAGAAACCTTTACTATTAGCTCAGACCTTTTAAAAACTTCTTCAGCTGAATAAACAATGCTGGCACCAGTTCTTTCGTAATCTTCATCATTAAAATGACTTCCATATCCGGCATTGGTTTCTATATAAACTGTGTGGCCTGCTCTAATTAATGAATCAACCCCTGCTGGTGAAAGCGCAACTCTCTTTTCTTCGAGGAGGTTTTCTTTTGGTATTCCAATACGCATGTAAGAAATATTTAAATTATTTCAATAATGAAATTTACCCATTAAGAGCATGACATTCAAATTTAAGGGATTTTATGACTATACAGGAGTGATTGGCTTTTTGCCCGAAAGTACAGCAACTATGTTTTTTACAGCTATCATAGCCATATCCGTACGGGCTCTTTCAGTCGCGCTTCCAATATGTGGAAGAAGCACCATATTCTTCAGCTTTAGAAGTTTTGGGTTAATATTTAATTCATTTTCGAAAACATCAAGCCCTGCAGCAAGGATTCTATTCCTTTTAAGAGTCAGTATAAGTTCATTTTCATCAATAATTTCTCCCCTGGCTGTATTAATTAAAATCGCCTCCCTTTTCATTAAACAAAGTTTCTCTTTATTTAATAAATGATGCGTAAATTTATTTGAAGGAAGATGTATTGATACAAAGTCAGAATTCTTCAACAAATAATTTAATGAAACTTTTTTTGCGTTAGTTTTTTTTTCAATATAATTGTTTTGGGAACGCGAATAATACACCACTCTGCACCTAAATGAATTCGCTCTAATTGCTACTGCCGTTCCAATTCTCCCTGCGCCAAGGATACCAAATGTCTTATCTTTTAATTCAATTCCTAATAATAAATCCGGTTTCCAATGAGTGTATTTACCGCTCCTTAAAAATTTTTCAGACTCCGGCAATCTTCTAGCACAAGAAAGAACCAATGCCATAGTAAGGTCTGCAGTGGAATCCGTTAATACGCCCGGGGTGTTAGTAACAATTATATTTCTGGATTTTGCATGCTTGACATCTATGTTATCATATCCTACGGCAAAATTTGCAATAACTTTGCAATTTTCCATAGCATCTATTATTTCGCTATCAATTTTATCAGTTAATAATGTTAGTAATGCATCAGCATTTTTAACATTCCTTAAAAGTTCTTGTTTTGGGATAGGTTGATCTTTTTGATAAAAAGAGAATTTGATATTGTTTAGCTTTAGATAATTTATTGCTTCTTTGGGGATTTTGCGGGTGATATAGACTTTCATGACAAAGCGACTTATCCGAATAATAATCTAACAATAAAAACAGCAGCCAAAATTCCAGCGATATCGGCTACCAATCCTGCAGGCAGTGCATGCCTTGTTTTTTTAATATTAACTGCCCCGAAATAAAGAGCCAGCACATAGAAAGTAGTTTCTGTGCTTCCATAAAAAGTTGAGACCATAATTCCCAGAAAAGAATCAGGTCCATGAACTGAAATTATTTCTGACATTATCCCAAGCGAGCCACTTCCGGAAAGGGGTCTCATCAATGCCATCGGTAATGCTTCTGCAGGCATTCCAATTAAATCCGTAACTGGTTTAAGTATTTTTATGAGGTAATCCATTGCTCCGCCTGCACGGAAGATACCAATTGCAACCAGCATAGCTACAAGATAAGGAATTATTTTTACTGCAATACTAAATCCTTCTTTAGCGCCTTCCACAAATTGCTCATAAACTTTAACTTTCTTTATCAAACCATATCCAAGGAACACAACGATCAATAATGGAATGGCTATTATAGAAAATCCTTCTATAATATTTTTAATAACCAGGGGATTTATTATTGTCCCAATTGTTCTTCCCAAACCCGAAAAAATGACCAATGCAGCAAATAAAATTATACCTCCGAGCATTAAAAATAATTTTGCATTTCCTTTTAACCATTGAGACAGTCCCCCTTTTTTTATTGGGAATTTTTCAAATAATTTGGCTGCAGAGACTCCAGCAATTGTAGCGCATAAAGATCCAAATAAAGAAGTACCAATTATTATTGCTGGCTCCGAACTGCCGGCCGCAGCTCTTATCGCAATTGCAGTAGCTGGTATTAAAGTCAATCCAGCAGTATTTATAGCCAAAAAAGTGCACATAGCATTTGTTGCAGTACCTTTTTCAGGATTTATTTCTTCCAGTTCCTCCATCGCTTTTAAGCCGAATGGTGTTGCTGCATTTCCCAATCCCAACATATTGGCTGACATATTCATAATCATAGAGCCCATTGCAGGATGATCGGCTGGAACGTCGGGAAATAATCTTTTAGTAACGGGTTTTAAAACATTTGCGATAATTTTTATTAGTCCGGCTTCCTCGGCTACTTTCATAATACCAAGCCATAATGCCATTATACCTATCAATCCAATTGATATATTAACAGCAATCCCTGCATAATCCAGGGCGGAATTAGTAACATCTTTGAGTTTTAAAAACTTAACTTCTTCAAATATTGCCGAACCGTAAATTACGCTATCCGTTCTGCCCAAATTAAAATTTACTTCGCCGGTTATATCGTCTTTATCTCCGGAAGCAGAAGCAATTTCTCTTAATATTTCAGGGCTGGTCTTATCGACTTTGAATAAAATATTTGCACTATTTTTATCGTTAGCGAATGTTAATATGACGGGGAAAGACAAATCATTTGTAACTGAGTCATTGTAGAATGAATTATAATTTGCTTTTGATATTGTTAGATTGCAATCAATTTTTTTGCCCTGTTTTATCGATATATTAGATTTCAATATTATTGAAACAGGTATAGCGTTATCGTTCCTGAATTTATTTTGATTTTGATCGATAAGATCGGTCGTGATTGCCGCACCTATACCCAGAAATAATAAGGCAAGCCAGATGTAATTAAGCATTAAGCTGTTTTCCCTTTATTCGTTTGGAAGAATAAAGATTTCTTTATGAAACGGAAATGAATGATTTCCGTTTTTATTTGCAATAATTATTCTAAGAGAATGTTCACCGGGATTAACGTTATTAATTCCTATAGAAAGTAATCTTGTTGAATATTCAAATGACATTACATTCACTTCCGCTGAGTCAAATTGGGCTTTAATTGAATTAAAATCAATACCTGATGAATCTTTTAGAAGAAAATTTAAGTTTAAATCACCTGCCGGCATCGTATCAATATTACTTGTAGAGATAATTTCCGGAATACCAGCTTTAAAATATCTGCAAAGTCCTGTAAATATCCCCCAGGCCTCAATTCTATTAAATTCATCTTTATCCAATCTCCCGGCTTCAAAATGATCGGTGCTGAAAGTGCACTCTGCTAATATTGAAGGAATTTTAGTTTCTCTAAGTACAGAAAATCCATCACCCGGATAAATAATATAATCCGAATAAGTACCATCAAAAGAGTTAGGTCCTCCCGAATTGCGGACTGCATAAGAGAGGTCTCTTTGCACATACCGGGCCAGATCTCTATTGCAAGGCTCAAAATTAAAGTTGCCTTCTTTTGAATGATAATATGTAGATGTGTAGTCAGTCCAAAAATTTTCAGCCGAACCAGATGCATTATGATGTACAGAAATAAAAATATCAGCACCGCTGCTATCAGCCATTATAGATCTTTGTTTAAGATCAATGGTAGTATCCTTAGTCCTGGACATAAAAACTACAGCGCCGGCTTGAGTAAGATAATCTCTAAGATATAACGATACTTTAAGATTCAGGTTGGCTTCCATTTCGAAGGATTCAAAACCTTTATTCCCCAATTCTTTTCCGCCATGACCCGGGTCTATAAATATTTTCCGACCGGCAATAAATGGATAATAATTTCTGGTAAATTCTATTTTTTTTTCGGGGAATCGAAATTCCGTCGGAATTTCATAATAACTGGAATTACCTGCTGAACAGCCATAAAAGATAACAGCAAATAAAATAATCCCAATGATAAATTTTAAGCTAGCCACCAATTTCTTCTATCGCATTAATTTCTTCTGTATCGATCACTGCTATTTTTTCTATCACCTTAAAATCCAATTCACTTTTATTTGATTTTCCGGAATATTTTTCGGCGTAACTCTTTTTTAATTCTTCAATTGTCTTAGGATCATCTACCTGCCTGATGGAGCCAGAAATTCTTGTTGCACAAAAATGATATGAGGGATTAAATCCAGTTTTTTTTGCTTTTTTTACTGTAAGGTTTCTCAGTATTGTAAAAGAAACGAAAGTATCAAACTGAATATCGTCATACAGTTCATCATTATTATTAAAGAAGAGAAATATATTTTTATCTTTATACAAAAACGGAGTCGATATCTGTTCGTATTTTTCTTCCCCTAAATGTAACACTACTACACCCGCTGAATTTTCAGTTAGCTCATTTTCAATTTTTTTAATATCTCTAATTTGCTTAATAATTCTGTTCATTTCTTCCCTGCTGAATATTTAAAATACCATTTTGATTTAATTTTCAATTATACATTGCTTTTGATTTAAAGCATAAAGACAACTTTTGCAGTGGCCCAGATTTTTAGAGTATTTTCCGCTTCTGATCGATGCAACCATTTCCGTAATATCTTGGCTTATTTGTACAAAATCTTCAGAATTTACTGTTTTTGATAGAATATTATTAGAATGTTTAAGAAATATCAATTTTAGTCCAATTTCGAAATTCTTACCAAAAAACCGATGAACAATATATGAATAAAATTCCAATTGCGGTAAGTAAGCTTGTCCTCTTTCCTTAATTTCTTCCCTGGCAATGTCATCAGTCTTATAGTCTATAATAGTGAATTTATTTTCTTCAATAATCAATTTGTCAATAATTCCATACAGGAAATAGTCATTTTCATTAATATAAATTTCAAATTCGTTCTTATAATTTTTAAAGGATTGTAATTTATTAAAAATTGTAGATTTATAAAATGCTTTAATGTCATTAATTATATCCATTTTTAAAAATTCAGAATCATTTTTTGAGTAATCAAAAACATCAAGTTCATTTTTAATATTTTCACTTATAAATAATTCTAGTGAGCTTTCTTCAATTTCCTTTTGCAATATTTTGTGAATTATCCTTCCTTTAATGTCGGCGTAATTGTTTTTCCCTTTTTCATCGGCACTATATTTTTCATCACTGGCAATTTCAGCTATATTAAATTCATATTTTGAATTAGCTGATTTCATTTTCCCATTTTCAGTAAACCAGGATTTGTACCTGCTGAATAATTTAGTAAAACCGTATTCGTAAGTTAGCTGATATTTAAGCGGACACTGATTGTAAACAGCAATCTTTGTAGCAGAAATAAATTCACCTTCAGGCCGATCCTTTATTATCCTGGCATTTAACTTTACTGCTGGAGCAATATTTTCCGCCTTATTAGTATTAATGTCCGAAATGTCAATTTCTTTAATTATTCTAATTTTCGTCCCTATTGACTTTTCTTTAGTTATAAACTTGTTTCCGATAAGTTCCACAAATTTTAGTTTGGATTTAATACTAAATGTATCCGAATTATAATCAAGCCCTAGCGCGGAGCTAATCATTCCAAAGATAGAATTGATATCAAATGCATAATCTTTTTTTTCAGTACCGCAAATAAACAAATACTCTTTAGCTCGTGTCACCCCCACATAAAACAGTCTTTTAAATTCTGCCGAACTTTTCCTCTCTTCAATTAAATCTGAAATACCTATTATTGGAGCTTTTTGATAATCCCCTGCAAAATTGTTGTTAATGGGAACTTTAGTTAACAAGCCAAAATGTTTATTTATGGTTATCCGTTTTGCTTTTATAGTGTCCTTCTTCATTCCTTCGTCGGCTTTATGAAGAAACACGGCTTTGAATTCAAGACCTTTAGCCTGATGGTAAGTCATAATCTGTACTGAGTCACTTTCTTTAGTAATATTAGCCTGCGCTTCATCTTCAAGTTGATTTATAGATTCTTTTAAATAGCTCACATAATCATAAAGCGTCTTAAATCCTTTCGAATCAAAATTGGTAGTGATATTTACTACTTTTCTAATATTTGCTAGTTCTTGTTCACTATTTAATCCGGAAGCTACCACAGCAAGAAATGCGGACTCATCAAGCATTTTTCTAAGTAATGACGTAACATCATAGCTAGATGATAACTGAATATTTTCTGAAAGTATCTCTATATATCCTTTATAATTAGTATTAGAACGAGCATATTTTTTAAACTTTTCCCAATAATTTTTACCTGTCTCAACCGATACTTCATATATCACTGAATCGGATAAATTAAAAAACGGTGAACGCAAAGTTCCTACTAATGCAGTATCGTTATCAATATTGAGCAAAAAAGAAAAGTAATTATATAAATCAAATATAGGCTGCCTTTGATAAAATCCTTTTCCGCCGACAACAATGAATGGGATATTATTTTTTGCAAAAGTATTTTCGAGTTCCTTAAATTCCTTTCTGCGCCTGCATAAAATCGCAATATTGCCATAATCTGCATCTCCATCATTAACGAGCTTTCGAATGCGTCGAGCTATAAGTTCGTTTTCCACATTTTCACAACCATTTGTTTCATCGTTTTCCAAATTAATTGATGCCTGACGAGTAGCTATCAATAATTCAATTGACCCTTCGGATTTAACGTTGCTTGCAGTAATTAGTTCATTATATGCCACTTCATTGAACTTCAATTCTGGATTTTCAAATAGCTTCCCAAACAACTCATTAACAAACAAAGCAATTCCTGGAGCCATTCGGAAACTTTCGGGAAGAGTTAAAAGTTTATTTTCACCTCTTGTTCTTTCAATATCCTTTTTTGTCCGATTAAAGACTTCCAGTTCAGCATCACGAAACATATAAATACTTTGCTTTTCATCGCCAACAACAAAAAGATTACCTTCCTTCAAATGGTCAAGGATTGGAAGAAAAATATTATATTGAATTTCATTTGTATCCTGATACTCATCAATCATGATATATTGAAATTTTTTTGAGAGGAATTCCTTTACAGAAGGGTTTACCAACAGCTCTTGAACGAGTAGAAGAATATCTTCGTAATCCAGGTAAGCATTTTCCTTCTTTTTGCTATTATAAATATCAACAGCTTTATTGAAAAAATGAATCAATGTTTTTCCAAACCTGGCAAGTTCAAGTTCTATTATTTTATAATTTCCCGGTATTTCGATATTAATTAGGTCAGAATAAAACATTTCAACATTTCTTATTTCTGCTGCATGGAACGCTTCATAATCACCGCTTAAATAGCCTTTCTTTCTAATAGTTTTTGATTTAGTAAGAATCCGGTCTCCAATCCTTTTTAACAATATTATTTTGCCAATTAAATCATGTTTAATTAATGTCTCTTTTAGCAATAAGGCAATTTCTGCTGCTATTTCATTTTCTGGTTTTTTGTTCGATACCTCAGAATTAATATCATTTATAATTTCAATGATGGTATTTATTTTTTCAGAGAATAATTCTTTTATTAAAAGTAAGAATTGATCACCGAAATGTGAAGCTATTTCTTCCAAACTATTGTTGTAGATATTTTCAATTATTGCAAGAACATTTTTCCTTTTCTTAATAAGCATTATCAGCTCTTTTGTGAAAATTGATTTTGAGCCTAAAACTCTAACTAGATATTTAAATTTATCTTCATCATCCTTTTCATTAAATGAAAATTTAATTACCTCATCAACCGACAATTCAATTAATTCATCGGATATTTGTTCATCTATAGGAGTGAAGTTTGCGTCTAACCCGGCTTCAACTGGAAATTCCCGGAGTATATTAATGCAAAACGAATGTATAGTTGAGATGTTTGCGGAAACAAGTTGTCTTCTAATATTGTTCAACTTTATAATAACATCGGGTTCTTTTTCAGAAGAAAGCCGTTCTTCAATTTCATCAACAATTTTTTTATATAACTCGCCAGCCGCTTTATCGGTAAAACTAATTGCAGCGATGCTTCTTAAATTCGGATATTTTTGAGATAGAGCTATTTCAAGATATCTTTTGGATAACACGAAAGTCTTTCCTGAGCCGGCATTAGCCGTCAATGAAATATGCCGATCAAAATCTAAGGCGGCTTTCTGATGATCAGTTAGTATTTGCATTAAATACTCTTCCCCATCTTAAAAGATATTATAGGTATACCTATAAGAAAAGTAGTACCATTGGTAGATGATTCGAGAAGGGTTATGGAGCCTTTGGAATTTTCTATAAATCTCTTTGATAATTTTAATCCCAATCCCATTCCCCTTGCTTTGGTTGTAAAATTTGAGTCAAATATTTTGTCCTGATATTTTTCAGGTATACCAGTTCCATTATCAGAAATCTTTATTATGAATTTAGAGTTTTCATGCTCAATTATAATATCAATTTTTGAAGATTGAGCCTGAATAGAGTTCCTTATAAAGTTAATAATTAAACGCCGTAATTGCACTTTGTCGGACTCAACAATGGCGGTTGTTAAATTAGAAACTACATTTATTTCAACATTTTCATCAACGAAAAGGTTTACTGTGTCATTAATAACAACAAAAATGTCCAATTCCTCCATATTATAATTTGGCATTCTGGCAAAACGGGAAAACTCGGTCGCTATCTGGCTTAGGTTTTCAATTTGATTTAAAAGAGTAACTGATAGCTTCTTAAACATTTTATCGAAATTTTTATTGCTTTCTTTATATGAAATAACGAGTTGTTGTACTGCAAGTTTCATAGGAGTTAATGGATTTTTAATTTCATGAGCTACCTGCTTGGCCATTTCCTTCCAAGCATTTTCCCTTTCTAATTCTGCAAGTTCAACTTGATTTTTCTGCAATTCCCTTGTCATAAAATTAAACCCGTCGAGTAATTCTTTAATTTCACCCCTTTCACTGTTGTTTATCTCCACATTAAAATCGCCGTGCGCAATCGACTCAGTTGCCTTTGTAAGCCTTCTGATTGGTAAAGATATTCTGTTTGCCAGAACAGTACTTAAAAAAATAATCAGAATCATTGCAAAGGAATAAATTCCAAACAGAAACACATCCTCATCAACGATTGAATAAGTCAATTGAATTTTATTAAATGCGTCGTTAACACTAATTACCAGATTTCTGCCAAATATATCTGCCCTTTTATAAAAGATATTATAATTGTAATTATCAATATTTTCATTATCCAGAAATTCACGATAATTAAGGTAATCCATTTGGTAGTAAGCCTCCGGATCAAGCTTGTCAGGAAATAATCCCGCCTTATAATATTCTTCTTTTGAATTAAATATTTGTGTTGTTCCCTCGTATATTGAAAAAGATATCCCCAACTCATTTCCGGTATGCTCAAAGATTTTCTCAAGCTCTTTCTCATTATCGTTTTTTATTTGGGCTCTTATATGATTTTCAACAAATCCTGACCTTACATTGAGTTCTTTCAATATTGCTTCTTGTGTTTTTTCTTTTACAATTTGCCTGTTATAAATGGCAAGAATAATCACAGGGATTATGGATATAATTAAAAATGCTATTAGTAGTTGCGTTCTAAAACTGTATCTGAAATTCTTAAATTGAGATATAAAAATCAGAAGAAATAAAAGAAGAATAAAAATACTGTGAATTATAAAAATTTTGAAAAAATTAAAAAGGTTCCAGGTGAGATTTTTCTCCAATACTGACACCGATACAATCTTGCTCTGATCATCAACCTGGGTCTTTAATGCATAAGTTAAATAATTCTCTCCGTTTAGCGATAAGTTTAGCCATTCTTCATTATCACTGGAAAACTCACCATTTATTATCGGTTTTATTTGGTCCAAGGATGGATAGATATCGCCGTAAGTTTTTTCTAATTTATTATCAGTAAATTCATAAATTTGCAATTGCTGTGGATCTATTACCGAGTTTATTATATTTCTATTTGATTGTAAAAATTCAGGTATGTTATTATCCCATATATTCAAAATATTTTCGTTGATTACAGCTGCTATATATCCCAGGACAATTCCTCTTTCCGTTATAGGAGCAAGTCCAATAAATATAGTATTCCCATTTTCAGGATTTATTTGTTCAACCTGAAGGCTATCCTTAGTTTTGCTTTTAATCTGTCCTAAGTACTTTAGTTCATCATCAACACCGACAGAAAAACGACCAATCACCTTAAAATTTTTGTCAAAGACTATAATAGATGAATTAAGCGATTCCCTTTGTAATGGGCTGCCGCTCCATAATATAAATGCCTCAGAATAATAATTAGTGCCGAGCAAAGAAAAAGATCTTTTCACTTGATCATTATTTTCAGCATTAGTTAAAGTTTCTGTCAAATAGAATTTTAATAAATTATCGTTTGATCTGTTAACCTCCAGCGCTGTTGTCTTTAATGATTCCCGCTCAAGCTTAAGATTGAAATAATTCAACAGCGTGATTGAAATAATAGACGCAATCAGTGTCGATAATACATAATTGTATGCAAAAATCTTAGAATCATTAAAACAAAGATTATAAACTATAAGGAACAGCAAAGCTATAATAACAATACTCAATACTGGCGTTATAAGAGGCGTATTTTGCACATAGAGATATGCAATACCCAAAATCTCAAAGACTCCAAATATAACCCAGAAATATATTTTCCCTTTTTTAGAATCTCTTAGTCCAAGCAATGAAATTATCAACATTATAAATGCAATCAGCATAAAAACAACAGAAAGGCTGAACAGCAAAGTATTTAAATTCATAACCAAGGCCGGAATGCTTGGTATTAAATTCGGTTCCTTGAAATATCGCAAAGTCGAATCAAATATTATGCTCCTGATTGAGGCACTTAAAGATCTAAGGGTGATAAAGAACAGAGCAATTATAGAGAGAACAATAAGTGATCTCAGATATTTATGTCCGCCACTTTTTATCGGAGCTTCAGAATAATCTTTGATATAGTGAAAGGCCTTTAATCCAACTACTATTAAAAAAATGGAAGTAATAAAGAATTCTGCCGGCGATCTTACTATTCCACCCCCGAAGGTTGAAGAAAAATAGGCCGGTTCAGTTATTGCCCCCCCTAACAAGTTGGAAGGAAAATTAAGATAATAAATAGCTTCACGAAATAAAGCACAATAGATTAATAGAGCAGTAAATTTTATAAATCGGGAGTTGATATTTTTAAATTCGCGTTTAAACCCTAATCCCAGAAATAGGATACAAAAAATTGCTAAAACTGATTGAATCTGCCCTACCAATATACTTATTGCGTTTAACGCAGTTTCAAGCGACGGTTTTGAAAATGTAATAGTACCAATTTTATTGCTTTTATTATTTAGCAGATCAAAAGAAAATTTACGTCCATCCCTTGATGCTGAAGAAAACGGAGTATAATTTATTTCAAATTGAGTGGAAAATTCATTTGACAACTGGTTGGTAAAATTAATGGGTAAATAATAGTCATTTTGCAAAGAGTAATTTTTTTCTATTGGAGTACTTACCAAGTAATAGAACTGATCATTATCAATTAGTAATGTGTCTGTTACTGTCAGGTAAGTTATCAAGTCAGAATGGTAAAAATGCACTTCACCAACCGGATATGCCAGAGGTAATATGTCTTCAGATTTTACAGCTAAAATATCATTCCAACCTATCATTTTTCCGTTTGGAGCTAACACTTCAATTGATGTATTATCGTATTCAGGCCCATTTATCAATTTTATTAATGAACCATAGGTCGTCTTTGATTCATTTAAAGCCTTCCTAATTTTATTTGAAAGTCCATTTGATGTAGCCAGGAGGCGGCATTCCCTTTCATTAAAAATTGAGTTTACAGAGGTCTCAATATTTAAAATTTTATCAGGTAACTTCTCGTTCCAGTTATCTCTTATATTTTCTAATATAAATGGCGTTAATATTCCTGACGCAAAAATCAAAATTAAAATAAAAAAGACGATAGCAAAATACTTCCTATCGTCCTTAAATCTCTTAAGAAATTTAGTAATCATTAAATCAATTTATTGTGATTTGAGTTATTCGCCAGTTGTTACCGGTATTCCGCAATTGCAAATAAATATGTGCCGAATTGCGGTTACCCTTAAAATTATAATCATAAGCACCGGTAGCATATGGAGTGTTACTATTGGTATTTATTTCATCAAAACTAAAAGATGTAATCCTATAAGTTTTTAGAAAATCTTCCAATACAAAATAAGCTTGATTGGCTGAATAATAACCGCTTATTCCATTGGGTAAATTTAAATATGTTCGCGAGCTAAGATGACTGGACAATGATTCTACATCCCTGTCTGATATTGCATTTTGTATTTTTTTTACTGCATTTACTAAATGTTCGTTCTTATTAATAGAAGCATTATCCTGAGTTCTAATTTCTAACGATTGCTCATTTTGCTTATTAGGATGATTGCGCTTTTTAGAATTATTTTGGGAGTATGCGGTTACAAATAGAATGGTTAATAAAATAAAAGGCAATATGTTTTTGAAAATCACTTTCATTTAAAATCATATATTATTTAAATTTACCAAATAAATAAGAGTAAATCTATATAGACTTACTCTTATTTAGGTATTCAAGCTATCAATTTATCTATTTATCGAACTTTTTAATGAAGCTCTTTTTTTAGGGATTGCAGATTGTTTCAATTGCCTGTTACCTTGAACCAATTGAAATGCCCAATCAAATGAAATTTTATCGCCGGATACTGAAAACACCCTAACCTTAGCGTAATGATTATCCCAGGTTCTGATTACATATGTATGCCCTGTAATTGCAATTTCATCTTTTGTCGGAGACCAACCTGATGTTGGCGCATATGGGATATCGTAAATATTATATGTGCTACCCATATCTTGTATATCGCTATCATTCCAAACGTCTAAATAATAGGTGCCGTTATAATTTTCAAAGAAAAAATCTGACTTAATGTTATCATATGCTACTGTGCTATAGGTTGTAAATGAATATCCCCCATAGTCAGGATAGATTCTATAGTCGTATATGGATTGATTAAATCCTTCAGGACGCGGCGTAGAATAAACAACATCATAGCTTAGATCACTTTCGTTACCATTGTAATCATAAGCTGTAACAGCATAGTAATATGTATCACCATTTATAGCACCATTATCAACAAAATAATTTGTATTGGTTGAACCAATAAGAGTGTACTTGCCATGATATGAATAAGCATAGTAAACGTTATAACCTGCAACATCCCTTTCAGGATTTGAATACCAGGAAAGTGTAACCTGATTATCTCCATTTATTGCAATTATGCCAGTGGGTGGAGTAGGAGGTGTAGTATCTAAATTGTAGGAATCATTTAAATGAATATTACACGCCGTAAATGTAAGAGCTGCCAAAAAGCCTAATAATATTATTCTTGTTTTCATTTTATTCACCATGTGTTTTCTATTATTTACAGTTCAAAATGAATGCCGCAAGAAAATACGGATTCTGTGCAATAATAAAGGAATTTGATACTGAATTGTATAAAATATTGGACAATATGTGTACTGAATCAAATAGACTAAATAGTCATAAACTCATCATTTATAAACAACCTGCTCTTATTAATTACACCTATTGCCTTTCCTGTTAATAGCCTTTTATTAAAAGGAGAGTTTCTTGATTTACTTTTGAAATTGTTGAAATCCACAGTCCAGACCTCATCAAGATCTAATATTGTTAGATTCGCAATTTCGCCTGTTTCGATTTTCGAAAGTGGAATATTTAATATTTTTCTCGGATTGATCGCCATCTTTTCAATGAGCTGATCAAGAGATAATATTTTTTTATGATAAAGTTCTGTTAAGGAAATGCCTATCTGTGTTTCAAGCCCAATAATTCCATTTGGTGCAAATTCAAATTCCACTTCTTTTTCCTCCGCTGAATGAGGGGCGTGATCGCTTGCAATACAATCAATAGTACCATCTTTTAATCCTTTTAATATTTCATCAACATCAGCTTTTGTTCTGAGAGGTGGATTCATTTTGTAATTCGTGTCGTAAGATTTAACATAATCATCCGTAAGTGTAAAGTGATGTGGTGTAACTTCAGCCGTAACATTTATTCCTGATTTTTTTGCATGCCTGACCATTTCAACTGATTTTTTTGTACTGATATGTGCAATATGAATTTTACTATTTGTGTATTCCGCCATAAGTATGTCTCTGCTGACAATAAGATCCTCTGCAACAGAAGGAATCGGCGGCAAACCAAGCTTAGTAGAATTTAATCCTTCATTCATCACGCCACCAGCAAGTGTTTCATCTTCGCAATGTTCAATTATCGGCAAGTTGTACATACCCGAATATTCCATTGCACGTTTGAGAATTGCCGCAGTTTTTATTGCAACACCATCGTCTGAAAATCCAACTACTCCTGACTCTTTCAATTCAGCCATAGGAGAAATAATTTCACCCTTTCTTCCTAGAGTTGCCGCTCCAATTATAAAAACATCCGTTAATTGATTTACTGCCTGCTTTTTTATTAATGAAACAACTTCAGCAGAATCAATTGCCGGCTCAGTGTTTGGCATGCAGGCTATTCCTGTGAATCCCCCATTTGCAGCGCTTTGACAACCTGTAATTACTGTTTCCTCATCTTCTCTTCCCGGCTCACGAAGGTGAACATGCATATCAAAAAATCCGGGAACTACATATTTACCGGACAAATCAAATTCTCTTTTTTCACCTTTTAAATCTTCAGCAGAAAGCGATCCTATCTTTACAATCTTTCCGTCATTCAGAAGGATATTTGTTTTAGACTCTTTTAACTTTTGCTCAGGATTTACAATATTTATATTTTTTAATATTATTTTCATTTCAATCTCACTTAGTTCATTGTTCCCAGCAAATAAAGTACAGCCATTCTGACTGCTACTCCATTTGTTACTTGCTGCAAAATTATTTGATTTAATCCATCCGCAACTGAATTTGATAATTCAACACCCCTGTTTATTGGTCCCGGATGCATTATTAAAATGTCTTTCCCATTTTTTTCTAATCTTTCTTCAGTTATTCCAAAATATTTAGCATACTCTCTGATAGATGGGAAATACTCACGCGCTTTTCTTTCAAGCTGGATACGGAGAACATTGAGCACATCATTTTCCTGAATCGCTTCATCTATATTATAGATCACATCCACTCCAAGATCGTGGATGTATCTTGGAATCATAGTTGACGGACCGCAGACCGAAACTTTGGCGCCCATAGTTATCAAACCGTAAATATTTGAAAGCGCAACCCTGCTGTGTGCAACGTCACCAACAATACATACTTTAAGTCCTCCAATTTTTCCAAGCTTTTCATTTATAGAATACATATCGAGCAAAGCCTGGGTCGGATGTTCGTGAATCCCATCACCTGCGTTGATGATGCTTGCATCACAAATTTGTGTTAAAAATTGAGGCGTGCCTGCAGCCGAATGTCTTGCGACGACCATATCAACTTTCATTGCTTCAATATTACGTATGGTATCCTTAAATGTTTCGCCCTTACTTACACTGCTTTGCGATGCCGAGAAATTAACAGAATCAGCAGATAATCTTTTCTCAGCTAACTCAAAAGATATCCTGGTGCGGGTTGAGTTTTCAAAAAATAAATTAACAACTGTCTTGCCCTGTAATGTAGGTACTTTTTTAATAGGCCTTTCCAGAACTTCCCTGAAAGTTTTTGTTGTATCCAGTATTAATTGAATATCTTCTTTAGGAACTCCCTGTAAACCCAATAAATGACGATTAGATAATGGCATATTTTCTATTATTATTTTTCTGTATCAACGAGGTAGATTGCATCTTCTTCGTCGATTTCTTTCATTTTAACTTTAATTTCTTCATCCTGAGAGGTCGGTATATTTTTACCAACATAATCCGCTTTAATTGGAAGTTCACGATGTCCCCTATCTACAAGCACAACAAACTGTATTGTGTTTGGCCGTCCCAAATCCATAATTGCATTTAATGCAGATCTTACCGTTCTCCCCGTGTAGAGTACATCATCAATCAGTATTATGTTCTTCCCTGAAATATCAAAAGTAATATTTGTAACGGATACTTCAGGTTGTTTCAGCCTAGTACGGAAATCATCTCTATATAAAGTAATATCGAGAACAGCAAAAGGTAGTTCTATTCCTTCAATTTCTTTTATTTTCTCCTGAATTCTTTTCCCTAGAAATTCTCCCCTTGTACGCATTCCAATCAACACAAGACTTTTAGTTCCTTTATTCTTTTCAAGGATCTCGTGTGAAATCCTAGTAATTATCCTTTGAAAACCAGAATCATCAATAACTTTAGATTTTATACCCATACATAAAAAATCCTCCTTGGATTGCTCCGTGGAGGTCATTTCCCAATTTGATATTTCTTAATTTCATAATTCCTTTCCTATCTCGCCGGATAGAGTTAAAGGTTAATTTTTGTTACCATTAAGTTAAAGCAAAGAGCATCTAAAGTAAAGAAAAAACTTAGTTGACATAATATAATAATGCTTGTAAAATGGACAAAAGAGTTAAAATAGCTTAAATTTGTCTACTATATTTGTAAATACGGGGTGTAGCGCAGCCCGGTTAGCGCGCTTCGTTCGGGACGAAGAGGTCGGGAGTTCGAATCTCCCCACCCCGACTTTAAAACCCTCAATACAAACTTTATTGAGGGTTTTTTATTTTCACTCATAATTTGAATTAGCGTAAATCGGAGTAAATCAGAGCAAGAAATAGCACAATTATAGCACACTATTTTTTTTATAATTCTTGTCCGTAATAGTTGTGAGCGCAGCGCCCTGAAGAATGAGGCGGGGGAATTCTACCGGCGAGTGAAGAGCAAGAAAGCTAACAACAGAAATCCTTCATCCAGCCAAAATTAATTTATTATCTTAAGTTTGAGGGTAAATGTAGTACCAACTCCCTCCTTGCTCTCTAGACTTATTTTCCCCCCCATCAATTCTATATATTTTTTTACTATTGTAAGACCAAGGCCTGTACCTTCAAATCTCCTGCTTAATCCTTCGCTTCCTTGCCTGAATGGTTCAAAGATTATTTCCTGTAATTCTTCAGATATTCCAATACCTGTGTCCTTAATTTTTATTATTGCCGATTCGTCTTCTGAATAAGCGTCAACTGTAATTGACCCATTGTTAGTATATTTTAGAGCATTGCTCAGGAGATTGCTAATTATCGATTCAAACATTTCCTTATCAATTTGTGCAGTAATATTTTCCTGGCTGATGTCTAGAGCCAGCTCCAGTCCTTTTAACTGAGCCACTGCTTTGAATAAATGTAATTGTTCTTTAATATACCTTACAATATTATGACTTTTGATATTCAACTCTTGTTTTTCCGCTTCAATTTTTGAAATATCCAGCAGATTATTCAAGGTTGTGCCTAATCTTTTACCGCTCTGTTCAATGGTCACTATCATCTCTAGTAGCTCCGCTTGCTTAATTTCATTTTTAAGAATTTCAGTATATCCAAGTATGCCTATTAATGGTGTTCTGAGTTCGTGGCTCATATTCGCGAGAAAATTATTCTTAAGCCTATTCATTTCTTCTGCTTTTTCCTTTGCCTCTAGCATAGCGATTTCCGCTTTCTTTTTATCAGTTATATCCAGAATCATTCCAATTATTTTATCTCCTTGAAATGTCGCACTTATTAGAGTATGCTTAACTTGGTTCTCATTCGATATAAAATCAACTTCAAAATTCTTAACATATCCATTGTCTCTAAGTTCATTAATGAATATTATCCTATCTGATGGATTAGCATATTTATCCAGTATATCTGTGCCTTTCAATTGCTCAATTGAATTGACACCTAAATTTTTTAAAAGTTGTTCATTAGCAAATAAAATTTCTCCTGTTATAGAAGACTCATAAACCCCTAAGAGTGCATTATCTACCAGGTTACGATATTTTTCTTCAGACTGGCGGACTTTTTCAATGGCAAGCATTTTCTCTTTTTCAACTTCCATTGTTTCTAACGCAAACGAAATATCGCTGCAAATTTCCTCCAATAATACTATTTCTTTCTCTTCGAAGAAATTGATTTCATCTGAATAAAGGCTAAAATTTCCGATTGCCTTATTTAACACTTTAATAGGTATCACGACAAGTGACTTATAACCACGCTTAAGTGCCGGCTCCCTCCAAAATACATCGAGATCAAGTTTCTCAATGTCATTAGTAATTAAGACTTTCCCTTCATTTATAATATTCTTTATTGACTTAAATCCGGCAGGAATTCTTTTATTTGGTATAATTGCTTCTTCAATATAGCCTTCAATTATCCCGTTTGAGGCTGCAACTTGAAATTCGTCATTCTCACTATTTATGAGACCAATCCAGCTCATTATTAATTTCCCGTCTTCTACTGCAATTCTGCAAGCTTCATCAAGAAGCTTTTGTTTATCCTTTATTCTTACAATGGCTTGATTAATATTGCTAAGCACAGCATAAACGCGGTTTAATCGTCGAATCTCCTGTTCGGATTTCTTCCGTCTTGTAATATCTCTGACTACGGCTATAATATATTCCTGATCAAGTTTCACATAAGTGATATTAACTTCAACCGGAAACGTGTAGCCGCTTTTTTGCCGGTGGATTGTTTCAATCAATAGAGATCCTGTCTTACGTATCATTTTCACAGTTTCAGGGAATGTTTTCTTGTCTAATTTCGGATCGATGTCTAATAAACTTAAACTTAAAAATTCTTCTCTTGTGTACCCTAAATCTTCATATGCCTTTTTATTGCAGTTTAGGAATTGCCCGTTATTTGGATCCAATATTTCGATTGCATCATTAGAATGCTCTGCTAATGTTCTGAGAAGATTTAGTGAAGCTTCGTTTTTCTTTTTCTCTGTAATATCTGATTTAATGGCAATGAAATTAGTTAAATCTCCTTTGTCATTTACCATTGGTGAGATTAATACTGATTCCCAATACAACTCTCCGTTTTTTTTCTTGTTCAGTATTTCTCCTTCCCAGTTTTTTCCACTGAGCAAAGTATCCCACATATCCTCATAGAATTTATTATTATGATAGTCAGATTTAAAAATACGCGGGTTTTTCCCAATCACTTCTTCTAAGTTATACCCAGTGCTTTTGCAGAATGTCCCATTTACGTATTCAATATTTCCAAATGGATTTGTTATAACGACAGATGCCGGACTTTGCTCCACAACCCTGGACAGTTTCTCTGTTTGTTGAAGTGCTTTGGCTCTATTTGTGCGGTCTATTAATGTCCCTATAATAGCAGGTTTTCCTTGGTAAATTGTCCTCGAACCGAACACTTCCACAAAAATTCTACCGCCGTCTTTTCTTAAACCACGAAATTCATATTGGATGCTAGGTACACCCTCATTTATTCGCTTTCGGACATTTGCTGCCACTATTTCACGATCTTCGGGAACTGTTAAATCTTTTGGCCCTAGTTTTCTCTCAATTTCTTCTATTTCATATCCAAATATCTGTTTAAATGCGGGACTTACATATAGGAATATATTGTCCTGGATTATATAGACACCAGCAATCGATGACTCGGCGATAAGCCGGAATTTTTCTTCGCTCTCGCGGATCTTACTTTCAGATATTTTTTCAAGAGTAATGTCTCTGGCAATACCGATTAACGCAATTTCCTCTTTCTTTTCATTCTCAACAATGCTTGTTATAAGTGCAATGGGGAATAACTCTCCATTTTTTCTTTTATTAATTAGTTCACCCTTCCATCCCCCTCTAGTAGTTTCAGGCAATATTTCTTTAGCCTCTGGTTGATCTTCTTCCGGTCTTAGTATGCTAATATGTTTCCCCATTAACTCTTTCTTTTTATAACCGTATGTATTCTCAAAAGCTTTATTTACAAATATTATATTATCCTTCATATCTGTAATTGAAATACATTCCTCAGCGCTATCAATTGAATTGGCCAGAAGTCTGATTTCTTCCTTCTCCTTTCGCATTTTTACATTAAGTTTTATAAGCTCAGATGTTCTTTGTTCAACTCTTTTTGTCAGCTCTTTGTTAGATTTTGTTAATTTATCTTCTAGTCTTTTTCGTTCTATCACTCGGGCAACTTGTGAAGCTATAAGTTCCATAACTTTTACTGAATCAGAATCATATGCTTTCCTATCCTTATAATCCTGTATAGCTATGGCCCCAATTATCTTGTCCCTTATTTTTAAGGGGCAGCCTAGCCAAATCTTTGAATCCGGACCCTGCAGCTTAATATTTTCTTTCACCCTTATTTTTTTGAAGGATATATCTGTGCATAAAATTGATTTACCATTAATTATCACCGTTTCAGTTAAACCATTACCCATTTTTCTTTTTTTTGTTTTCCATCCTGTTTCATCTTCGTAATAAGGGAATTCAAGAGTCTTTGCTTTATTATCTATTAAGGCAATATAAAAATTGTCCGCCTTAAGGATGGTTTTCAGTATTTTGTGAATATTGGAATAGATAATTTTCGGTGAGTTTTTTGCATCCAGCATACTATTAATTTCAAGCAGCTTATCCTTTATGTCGGATTTTAATTCTTTTTTATCTTTAATCATATATTTTGATATAGATTTAATTAATTATAAATGATTATCTCTAAATAAAAGAAATACTCGGTAGGCCAATAACTCAATTGATTAGTTAACTTTTCCCCCCGTAAAAGTTATGTGTTAAGAAATTAAGCAAAAATCACAGAATAATCAATGTAAGTATCATTCCAAAGTCATAAGTTATCTTTTTTAAAAAAAATTATCGAATTAAAGGGAATTAAGATTTTAAATCAAAAAAAGTGAGCGCAGCGCCCTGACGAAAGAGCAGGAGAGCCTGTCGAGTCCGGCGACTGAGGAAGAAGCCAGCGAATCTTTTGAGCTTAAAATTGTGCCTGCCTGTCAAATAGGAGGCTTTCTCGAATGAAATTCAGTTAGTATCGATTTTAACTATAAATCCTCAATAACTTTCTTATATCTCCTCCCAACAGGAATCGACACTCCGTTAACCTCAACCGTTTCGGCTGTGTAGGATTCTATCTTATCTATTGAAATTATAAAGGACCTGTGAATTTGTTTGAAAAGATTTGTAGGCAAAAGCGACTCAATTGTATGTGTGCTCATTTTTGAAAGATATGCTTTTTTTGTCGTAACTACTTTTATGTATTCACGCTGACTTTCAATATAAAGGATATCAGAGAATAGTATTTTCACTTTCTTTTTCTGCACATTCAGAAATATATGATCTTTTGAATCTGCGTTTTCAGTCGCCGTGTGTTTTTCTTTTGCTTTCGTTTTAACTTTATTCACTGCCACTAAGAATCGTTCAAACTCAATAGGCTTTAATAAGTAGTCGGTTACATTTAATTCAAATCCCTCCACCGCATACTGGTGATAAGCAGTTGTAACGATAACTGCAGGCGGGTCGGGAAGCGTTTTTAAGAAAGCCATACCTTTTAATTTAGGAAGATGGATATCCAAAAAGATAAGATCGGTTTTATTATCACGCAGGAAATCCGTAGCGAGGATGGCATCTTTAAATGTTTTTTGCAATTCCAGGAATGGCACCTGCTTTACGTAATCCGATAGAACTTTTACAGCAAGCGGTTCATCTTCTATTATAATACATTTTATCTTAGACATGGCTCGCCAGGTTAATTTTTAAAGTAGCTGTAAACTCAGATTCACCCTGCTGAACGGAAAGATCGTAATCAGTGTAGAGCAGTTCAAGCTGTCGCCTGAGATTGGAAAGGCCGATATTTTCTTTTACTTTCTCTCCTTCCGGATTTCCATCGGCAGAGTTTTTTACAAAAAGAGCTAGCTGCCTGTTTTTGACAGAAATATGAATATCAACAAAAGGGAGGCTTCTTGTTTCGGAAGCGCCGTGCTTAAAAGCATTTTCAACCAACGGTATCATAAGCAAAGGTGGTATTGCCTGTTTCATATCTTCAACGTCATAGTTAAAATTGATGTGCAGAGAATCGTCATAGCGCAATTCTTCAAGGGCAATATAATCATCTATGATTTTCAATTCCTGTTCTATTGCTATATATTCTCCTCCTGTTTCGTACAACATAAAGCGCAATATTTTGGAAAGACGCATAATCGATTCCGGCGCCTGATCGGACTTGTCCCTAGCGAGTGAATATATATTGTTTAAAGTGTTGAACAAAAAATGGGGGTTGGTTTGCGACTTAAGATAATTCAGTTCCGCTTCCTGCTTTTCAATCCGCAACTGCTGTGCTGCTTGTTTTAATTTAATGTGGTTATAGATATGCTTCGAAACTCCGAAAATAAATATTGCAAATACACTAGATCCGAGCTGGTCTGCAACCCCTTTTTGACAGGAAGGATAATGTATAAAATCAGTGTAAGTATGTAGCACAATTCCAAGAAGCAGCCAGAAATATAGAAGAAAAGAAAACAAAGCAAATTGTCCGACTATAAGAGCAATAGACCTGAAAATTTTTTCCCTGCTAAGGTGGGGAATTGTGAACTCGAAAAAAAGGTAAATAACGACGATGACATAAGCAGCTTTCCAGATTTCGTTTATAACCCAGGATAGAAACGGAGCAGGATAACTTGTCGCGTTAATTATGAGGGCCAGGATATAGTAACCAACAGCGGCCCACAAATAAAATTTGGGATGTTTTATTTCAAATAGCTTTTTCATCATTGCTGCGATGGATTTAAAAATGTTTAGACTTGAATGTTAATAAGTCTCTCTCTTTTTAAGAGATAGATTAGAGAGAGTTCAAAGTGTTTAGTAAAAAGAGAACTCAACCCTTATCTTAAAAAGAGAAGGGCTTATTAGTAGAATTAACTTTTTCATTAACATTCTATCAATTTATTAAAATATATCAGATTTTTTATTCTTCACATCTTAATATAATTACTTCCTGTCGCTTTGCACAGAAAATTCATTGACGTAGCTATGCTGTTTGTTTACTCTAATCGGCCGTCTGCTGACCATCTATTTAAGTTTCCTGTTTAATTACATATTCTTGCAGCAAATAACAGGAGAAATAATCAGTGTTCAAAATCAGGAAAATTTTTAAGACCGATGACACATTTGGAGTTTCAAAATTCCGCTTCTACTTATTAAGATTTTTTTATTTATTGATAGTCGCATTCTTAGGCATAGAAACGTGGACTGAAATACTTACTCACCAGGGGCTGTGGCAAACTTTGCCGGGAGTTGCATATAGCTTTTGGGGAGCTTTTACTATACTTGCAGTTTTAGGATTACTTCATCCATTAAAAATGATTCCTCTGCTGCTGATACAATTTACTTATAAACTTATCTGGCTGATAATAGTTGCATATCCTATATGGATTACCAATCAACTAACAGGATCCTCTGCTGAAGGGATGACAAATCTTTTTGTTAAAAGTGTTGTAGTAGATATTCTTGTAATTCCGTGGCCCTACGTATTCAGAGACTACATCTTAATATCAAAGAAAAATAAATGATCGTTTTGCTTTATAAAGAAACAGGAGTATAAAATGAATAAAATAATAAATTTCGGAGAGACAGTTGAGGGATATAACATCCCGGTATTAAACGAAAGGGAAATAAGAGCTGCTGCCGGATTACTGTTTTTAATGATGTTTATCTCGATACTCAAAGTAATATTTCAGGGAGATTTTTTATTATTAAAATATACTTCAACAATTTTCCTGACGGATATTTTAATTCGCGTTTTTATAAATCCACGATTTTCACCTTCTTTAATAGTCGGCCGTTTGATAGTAAGGAATCAGGTTCCGGAATACGTAGGAGCTAAACAAAAAAAGTTTGCCTGGATTATTGGTGTGATGCTGGCAACGACAATTTTCATTCACCTTGTGATTGTAAATGCGTTCAGCCCGATAACGGGCCTTACTTGTTTTATCTGCCTCATATTCCTGTTCTTTGAAACTGCGTTTGGAATTTGCCTTGGATGTAAATTTTATTCATTATTTCATAAAGAGAAGGCTCAATACTGTCCCGGTGAAGTTTGTAGTGTAAAATCAAGACAGGATATTCAAAAAACATCCATAATACAGCTGTTTATAGTTTTGGGATTTATCGTATACATTTTTTTCATAGCCGCAGTATTAAAAGATAACTATAGCAAAAGACCATATGACTTGTTCGGGATTAAAAATCCTACTCAAGCTAAATTAAATATAAAATAATGTTTTGTGGATAAACACGAAAATTATAGCAATAAAAAAAAAGGAAAATTGAAATGAAGAATAATATTACCGATACATCAAAAAGTAAAGCTGCAAGATTCATTGGACTTATCTACCTGTTTACTATAACTTTTGCCCTGGGGGCTATGCCCACGTTGGCTCAAGTAAATGTCAAAGGCAATCTTGTTAATGTAAAATGGCTTGAAAAAAATCTGAATAATCCCGATGTAATAATTCTTGATGCATCGCCATCACAGATCTATAATGCAAATCATATTCCCGGTGCAATCAATTACGATATATTCACCTATGGCATTCAGGAAATGCCAATCGCTGAAATAGAAAAACGCTACCGGTCCTGGGGAATTAGTCAAGGAAAAAAGATCGTGATGTATGACCAGGGAGGCACATTCCTGGCAACAAGGCTTTTTTTCTCGCTCTATTATTATGGCTTTCAGGTAAATAACATGTTTATTCTGGATGGCGGATTCTACAAGTGGCAGGATGCTGGATTAGCGGTAACGAATGAGCCAACACCTCTACCGAAAAAAGGTACTTTCACAATCAAGAATCTTAACAAAGATACAAGAGCCGATCTGCCTGAATTTCTTAATGCATCTGGAGACCAGCTCAACAATGTATTAATCGATGCGCTTGATGCCAACTGGCACTTTGGAGCTTACAACATCTTTGGAAGACCAGGACATATCCCAAATGCTATAATGATACCTGCTGCAGATTTTTTCAATCAGGACAAGACATTTAAATCCGCAGAAGAAATAAAAAAGATACTTAAATATTTTGGAATCAAATCAGAACAACAAGTTTACTCTCAATGTGGCGGTGGAATAGCTGCTAGTGTACCGTTCTTTGCGATTAAGTTTCTCCTTGGATACCCGAAGGTGAAACTATATCCGGGTTCGCTGTTGGAATGGGCATCTGACCAAAGAGAACTTCCCATCTGGACATATGCTGCCCCGTTTTTGACGAGGGGAACCGAATGGATGCAGGGTTGGGGGGGCAAAATGATGAGGATGTACGGAATCACACAAATAAGCATTGTGGATGTGCGACCAGCAGATGCTTTCAATCAGGGACATCTTCCTTTTGCACTAAACATTATTTCTGATGTATTCAAAAACAATATTACTAATCCTGAAAAACTGGCTGAAATACTGGGCCAGTCGGGTGTTTATGCGTCTCACGAAGCAGTAATTATTTCGGGCACAGGCTTAACCAAAGAGTCGGCTCTGGCGTTCGTAATGCTGGAAAAACTGGGACAGAAAAAAGTCTCTATTTTCATTGACTCCCTTGGTAAATCGGAAAGACTTGGTTTAGCTTTAACAACTCAAACAACTGCTGTGGGTCCAAAAAAAACGCCGATGGACTTGTCCATTGTTCCAGCAAAATATCCAGAGAATTTTCGAAAGGATGTGATAATTACTAATACAAAAAGTACTAACGGAATTTATCCCAAGGTATTTATTGCTTCTGGCAAAAATGTGCCAACCAAAGTTATTGATGGCAAAGTTGTTCATGTACTTTATTCAGACCTGTTAAATATTGATGGTACGCCCAAAGCTGCGAAAGAGATCTGGAAAATACTGACTGAGGCTGGAGTGCCGAGATATGCGGAGCTTATTTGTTTATCAGATGATCCAGGTGAAGCAGCTGTCAACTATTTTATTTTAAAGCTGATGGGGTATCCTGATATAAAAGTCTTATTAATCTAACAGTCTACTTTAAGTTATGAAAAGTTTATATTCGCGAAATAATTCATCATAAATAATAGGTGATAATTATGGAAAAAATATTATACCGGGATAGTTTAATTGAAATCAGAAATGAATCAATTCTAATAAAACACTACTATTTCCCATTCATATCAAAAAATATTTTATTATCTAACATTGAAAAAATTGAAATCAGGGAATCGACTTTGATGAATGGTAAATGGAGAATCTGGGGAACAGGAAGATTTACAAATTGGTTTCCTGTTGATATCCTCCGACCGATGAGAAATAAAATATTTTTTATTACATCCAAAAACAAACACGTAAAAACAGGTTTTACAGTTAGAGACTCAGAGAGAGTGGAAGAAATATTAAAAAATGATCTCAGAGTTTTAAATAATAATATTATAAAAACAGAAGGGAAAAAATGAATGCAACTAAAAAGGCAGCAAAAATTGCCGGTTTCATGTTTCTCTTCTACATCGCTACTGCTATCGGCTCAATGGCTCTATTTAACCTGGCAACAGGTGGTGCAGGGGAAACTTCAGCCAAGCTCTATAAGCCTTGCACAGTATTTACCTCTTGTGCGTTTGAATGCCTTACTAAATCTGATCACGTTCTTCATTGCAGTAAAGTCTTCTTGTCTGTATCATTATATGTGCTCACACGTGATCAGAATCCTTACCTTGCGAAACTTGCATTGTGTTGTCGCGGCACCTGAGAGCATTTTCTCTGCCATTTCTGCTGTATGGACTCTGGTACTGCTTTCGGTAGTAACTGCCTCGGACTCTGCTATAATCAAAACTCTTGGGTTCCTGTTGCTGCAATTAGACGGTCCGATTTTTCTCATCTCCGCGTCCTGTTTCGCCATTGGCAGCGCTATTTATTCTTACCTATTTCTGCAGGCTCGAAGCATCCCTAGCCCGCTTGCGTGGCTTGGTGTTATTGCATCATTACTGCTTGTGGTTGAACTTCCCTTGCAGCTGATGGAATTCCTTTCGGGATTGGTGACCCAATTAATCTGGTTACCTATGTTCCTGTTTGAAGTGACGCTTGCACTTTGGTTTCTTATCAAAGGCATCAACATACCCGCAATCCAGTGATTCAGTATAAAAAACTTTAAGGAGTAGATAGTATGGAAACAAATTTAAGCTCACCAAAAAAACCGCAAGACTAGCCGCGCTGCTGTATTTTATTTAGGTATTGACAGGACTCTACGGCGTGTTTTATATTCCATCACAAACTATTGTGCCGGGTGATGCTGCTGATATTGCCAAGAAGATAAAATAGAATATTAAAAAATGCTGCCGATAAAATTCGGCAGCAATAGTGAGAATTTTTATACAGCTTCTTTTATATCTCCCTGCTGGCAGGTGAGTTTATATGAGTTTATTTCCTCCATCGGATTGTCAGATTCTTTCAGCATTTCAAAAAGTTCTTCAAGTTCCTGTCTTCTGAAATTAAGTTCAGTATATTGCATTTTTTCAATTTCGGTTATGCTTGTTGTTCCGAAGATCTTCTCAATGATTGATGTCTTTAGCTGTTTGTCTGCTTTGCTTCGTGCATCCCCAAGGCCATTTTTGTCAAAAACTGCGCTTATTTTCTCCATTTCGATTGTCTGCCTCTGCTTCCGCTCGAAATAGTCTGCATCTGTACCAGGTGCAAAGTTATCATTGAAAGTTGATTCCTGATACTTCGCCGATCGGCAGCCCTTGAATAAAACGGATTATTGGGCGGAAATTCTTATACTTCGGCATATCGTAGGACTTTGCCGTTTATTGTGTCGCTTCGATCTTTAAGGATATAAGCAACATTTTTTTGAGTGATTTTCTGATCTTTTGTGATTCCTTTTTCCAGCTGCATCCAAACATTAAGATCAGTTTCGTAAGGTGTTTCACCTGCAACTTTCATTTTGAATCCTGACTTAACATAGCTTCCTTTCTCCGTTACGTTCCCCTGCTCGTCTGTGGTATCATCTTCCTTTTCATATTCAAAACCACCTCTGCCGGTGAATACAATGTTTCCTTCTGTATTGACGAATCTATCTGAAAATTCCTCCTGCCAGGCTGGGAGAATTTTTCCCCAGTCCATCAGCCTCATAAATGATCGGCGGTTTTTTTCTTTGTAGTCCTTTAACGAATTTATAATAGATCTTCGTTAGTGAATCTATGAAAAGATAGTCAACCTCTCCGGCTTTTAGGAATTCAAAAGCCTGGATAATGTCTGCAAGGTTAACGGTGTCTTTTACAATTGCTTCAATTCCGGCTTTCTTAAAGATTGGAATTAAGAACCGTGAGCCTTTTTCATTATCAAGGCACAAGATTGGTTTTTTGCATTTCATATCTTTGTAGCTTCCGATTATGAATTCGGTGGCGGTCCGGGTTTTTCCCGAACCCTGAAAGCCGCCGAATGATGCTTTTATAAAGCTGTTTTTTGCCACTAACTTTCCGGCAAATTGGTTTAATGATAGTTTACTCATGATATTCTCCTTTGTTTTTAATTTAAGAAAATAATTAAAATGATTCGTCATATTGGCGGTCTGCTTCCGCTAAAATTTGATCTTCCTGGAATTTGTTAAACCATTGCTGAACTAAATTTTTCTGATTTGCTTTTAGATCATTAAGAAGTATTTCGATAACATCTTCATCACTTAGTTTTAATGCTTTTAGAACTTCATCTAATTCCTGCAGAGCTAATAGCTCTGCAGGTTCGTAATTTTTAGTTTTAAACATTTAAGCCTCCTCAAGAATTAATTCTTCTGTCTGCGAAATGTCGAAAACAGTTTTATAAAGAAAGAAAGTTTCGTTTTCTTCTTCCGTTTCTTCTTCCTTTTTTGAATTGTTCTTAGATGGAACGGCGATTAAGTAACCCTTTGAACCTTTGCTTACTATGCGGTTATATTTCTGCCACTGCTTAAAGCCTGCAACCACTGACAGCGGATTATCCCCAGCCTGAAAGACTAATAAACATTGATTCCTGACGCTGAGGATATGCCCTTCGGGATTTGCAATTCCTAAATTTTCATGCAATTATTTCTCTTTGTCCTCGTCAATTGCTGCATAGCTGCTTCATAAAACCTGATCTTATTCTTTTTATCCTGATGCATAATGTACCTCCCTTAGTTATTATAAAGATGCCTTTGATTTGATTTGTAAATTTGCGCTGTTGATTGGTGACAGAACTGCCGGAAATTTTTATATAAAAATTTACGAACGTTTAATTGATCGGGTTTAGCTGTACCTGGTTCGTGATTATAGAAAAGCACTGAGTTAAGAAACACCAAATAAATAAAATTGCCTTTGTGGTAACGTTGCTGCGGTATGTAGTCGGAATTATAAACCAAGCCGGCAGATTTGAGCCAGCCTGCGAAATTTTCTTGTTTATCTTTGCGCTTAAAAACAAAAACCATTTGAACAAGCGGAGAATGATAGCCGATAACACGAAAACCGAAATGAGAGCAACCACAGCGGAGGGCATAAGAGCCGGTTAATTTATAATTGAGTTGTAAGTATGTGCATTGTATTACCTCCTATTTAATTTTGTAACGTTGTTTTTGCTGAATAAAAAGATAAAAGGCGTAAGCCTGATTTAGAGTTTGGAAACGATTTAGAGAAAATGATGACCGGCAGGCTGACCACCAATTGACCAGGAATTTATTTTGAAAAAATAAAACCTGAAAAAGCCAGCCTGACCGCTTTTTTTGAAGATGAACGACAGCACCTGAAGTAAGTTTGCTGCATAAAAACCACCTAAAATTTTTAAGAAAAAACGAAGCCCGAAAACCGCACACAAAAACAAAAAAACAAAAGCGAAAAAGAAAAAAACGCTTATGGAAACAATTGAGGGAGCGCAGAAGCGAAAGGCGAAAAAAAACGCCGTTATTCGTGGGGTTTTATTTTTGTCCTTTTGAAGCGAGCACCCGAAATTATCGTTTCCGTTTTTTTCTTTCGCTTTTGATTTTTTTTGCAACTGCACGACGTCAGGAGTGGAAACAACTATGGTATTTACTATTCAGTAGTTAACCGTTCCCGGTTAGCTACACTGCAACCGACGCATAATGTTAAGATTAATGAGAGGCTTTTTGCAGGGAGTTGAGAGAGCAAAGGCGGAATTTTTGTATCAAAAATTGTGTGACTGCGGTAAGCGAAACGACCAAAAAAGGGCGGAGGTATTGATAGGGCTACAAACGTGTGAATCCCGAAAGGGTTTCACAAGATACAAATGAGAATGTTATTGTGGATTGGTTTTATTGTTTTCAGTTGACCCCGCAGTATGCGGGGTCAACATTTAATTAAATGCTCTCGCTGTTTTGTGACCTGGTCAACCAGGTGAGCAAAGCAGCGAAACCTGCCTGCGGTAGGCAGGTGTTCTCTCAAAAAAAATGATTTGCGAAATGAGGATTGAGGCGAGACGAGCGAGCGTAGCGAGTGCATCCGAGCGGAAGACGAGTGAGCGAGACCGATTGAACGAATGAGCAATTGTTTTTTTATATCAAAAGCTGCGAAGTGAAACGAAGCAGCGGGAACTTACGAGCCCAAAGGGCGAAGGAGAACCTCTATCAACCAAATGGTTTATCTATTGCTATTAAAATATCACCTACATAAGTTGTACTATATGTGATTATAGCGGCTAATTATTTTAAAAGGAGAGGAACAAAATGGAAGTAAAAATTGAAAATGGTAAACTTATTATTAGCATTGAATTGCAAAAACCAACACCAAGCGCTTCAGGGAAAACATTAGTGGTGGCAACCACACATGGGAACGTGGTAACACAATGTGTAATCGACGGTAAGCCCGTAGTAGTTGGCTTGAATGCATATATAAAAAAGTAATTTTGTTGGCAATGATGAAATAGGTGTTTTACTAAAATGATTTATTATAGTCGGATATCCTCCGGCTTTTTTTTATTGACATTTATAATGCAATAATGTAGCTTCAGAAAGCCTTATAAACTATTAAAATTATATTTACTTCAAATCGGTCAAAATTCTCTCCTCTTATCATTAATTACTTAATAGTTTTTAACCCTCTGCTGTTATAGATAGTGTCCATTTATTCTCTCTGAAATGATATTACGATTTTCCTGATAGTTAATTGTCGTATCATATAAATCACTAAACAAAAGGAGCTGCTATGTTAAAAAAACTTTCACAATCGTTATTTGGATTGTTGTTATTTGCTATTGCATTCATTGCATTTAGCAAATCAGCGTTGGCACAGGATGCACCAAAGGACCAACTCTGGGTAGTGCATGAAGAAGTTGCTAAAATAGATATGCTTCAACAGTATATAAAATCATCAAAGGAATGGGCGGCATTAATGCATGAAGGTGGTTTGGATTTAACGTTTTACGCTTCCGAGCGGAATGATTTGCATTTCTATTATGTGGGGCAAATAGCAAACTATGCAGGTATTGATGCTATATATGAAAAATTTCAAAAAGCTATGGATAAAACAAATAAGGAAAAATTCAATTCTATGATGGAAGCAAATAATGCCAGCATAGAATCTACCAGGGAATTTGTAGTCAGGTGGTCAGCTGCATTATCTTATGTGCCGAAAGCCCCAAGGTTAAAAGAAGGAGAAGCTAATTTTGCACACTGGCATTTTGTCCATTATAAACCTGAAGACCGTGATAAAGTTATGGGAGTTCTAAAAGAATGGAAAGCGGTATTTGAGAAAAATAATTATCCGGACGGGTATGGCATTTTCTTAATGGAGCTTGGCGGTGATTCAAATGAGTTCGTAGTATATAAGACAGCAAAAAGCGCCGTTGAATATTATAAGAATGAAGCTGATAAAACTAAAGAGATGAAAGATGAAGAAAATATGCTTTATGGTAAAGTCCTGCCATATTTAGTTAGCACGAAAGAAATTACCGGCTGGTTGAGACCGGATTTGAGTTATATACCTGCTAAATAATATGCAATAAAAATTTTTAGAAAAGTGCTGGTAGGCTTATGCGGCACTGCCTTAAAATGTCGCAACAATAAAAAGGAGTTTTTATGAGCAAAATTGAAGTTGGAGAACTGCTATATGAGTATACACTTAATATTACTGGAATGGTGGAATTCGGAGTCAGTTTTGGGGAATTGATGGCCGGAAAAGTAGCGCCACCGCCTGAAGGTGCCAGGTTTGATGTAATTTTTGAAGGAGAAGCAACCGGGCAGAAGTTGAAAGGTAAAGTTAAGGGGGTTGACTACATTTGGATGCGTGGGGATGGTCGTGTCGAGCTCGATATACACGCAGAAATAACTACCAACGATGGACAGAAGATTTCTCTTTACGCTGACGGAGTTGGTCTACCTCGCAAAAACAGCAGCATCGCCGATCTGCGCGAAAACGTAAAATTGTTTTCCTCTTCGAAAGATTATACGTGGATTAATACTCTACAGGTATGGGGCATTGGCACAGTAGATTTCGCCAAACAAATAGTTCAGATAACGGCATATTCGGCTTAAATTGGGCGATATAAAAATGAAGCCTAATAACCAAAAGGCACTTTTGAGGTTAAATGATATGCAAGCAAACTCGCCGGCTGAGTTTACTTTTACAGAATACAGGCTGGCTACCCTTCGATAGACTCCCCAGAGGGGCAGGCAGGATAGAGTTTTGTGCAGACTAAGAAATTGGTTTTGATGAAATAAAATAATTCCTATCAAAGCCGGATAATCTCCGGCTTTTTTATTGAGAAGTAATAACTTATCCCATAGGGATCATTATGTGACGAGCCCGAAGAAGTTAATCAAAATTTATAATTTTCTTTCTGTGTTATATTTTTTGCAATACGATTTTCTAGTAGTATTTATTGGCTTATGGATTTCCTTCAAATGGCTGTCCTTTAATAAAATACTCAATCAACTTTATCCAAATTCATCTCGAAAAACTTATTCCAGGTTTTTCCATCCTTTGAGTATTCGCCCTCTTCTTTCCAATGTTTCCCATCAGTCGTAATGTTATAACGAATTGTACCTCCTCGACCATCATCAAACCACCATTTGAATTTTTCGTTTGGTTTTATCACTTCCCAATTTGCAGTTGTTGATAATCCACTTGATAAGTGAGAAGTCATTTCAAATTTTTTCTTAAATGGATCATATGATAAAACTCCTAACGCATTATGTTCTACTTTTCCATCATCTTTTTTCCCGAAGCCTTCAAGCAATATCAAAGTACTATCCAGCTTCCATTGCAGGTTTTCCGTTACATTTGTATAACTCTTTTCACCGTTTTGGCCGACTGTCCAGCCTTTTCCCTCCCATTTTCCGGGAATTACAGATACCTGCTGCATTGCTACCTGCACGGGTATTTTGAAATCCGGCATTTGCGCAAATATAGGAAGTGCTGATAAAGCAAAAAACATAAAGATCTTTTTCACTGGCTACCTCGTGGATTGTTGTTGATAAATTTAACTTTTTTCTAGTTTCTACACAACACAAAACAACCATATCCATATGGTTTCGGTTACCTTATTTTCGAACCAATGCGGGCCTTGACATCAATTAAAATTCTTATTGCCTTATCCTGCTTATTTAACTAAGTTATATTCATCCAATACCTCAAGCCTATTGTAAACTGGTCTAAATCATTAAAGAGGAAAATTTATGATTGGTGAAACTATTCTTCATTATAAAATACTTGAAAAACTCGGCGAAGGCGGAATGGGCATTGTTTACAAAGCCCAGGACACAAAGCTTAACCGCACTGTTGCGCTAAAATTTCTCCCCAGCAGAATCAACCAGGATGAAGTCGCAAAGGCTCGCTTTCTGCAGGAAGCACAGGCAGTTGCCGCCCTCAACCATTCGCACATCTGCACCATTTACAGTATAGAAGAATTCGATGGATCTGTCTTTATGGTTATGGAGTATCTTGAGGGAGGAACCTTAAATGAAAAAATACCTTTCCAAAAGATAAACGACGCCTTGAATATTGCTATTGAAGTGGGGGAAGCTTTACAGGAAGCTCATTCCAAAGGAATTGTACACAGAGATATTAAAGCCGACAATATTATGCTGACCTCAAAAGGACAGGCAAAGGTAATGGATTTTGGTTTGGCAAAATTAAAGGGAGCTTTGAAACTTACCAGGACTTCAAGCACTGTAGGCACGCTAGGATATATGTCGCCTGAACAAATACAGGGCGGTGAAGTCGATAATCGCAGCGACATCTTCTCTTTTGGTGTTCTGCTCTTTGAAATGCTGACAGGAAAACTTCCCTTCCGCGGTGAACACGAAGCGGCAATTGTTTATTCAATTGTAAATGAGGAGCCTCAGGATATTGCTTTATATGTTCCTGCCTTATCCCCACTTGTAGTCGGCCTTATACAGAGATGTCTTGAGAAGGATCCGGAAGATAGATATCAGAATATGCAGGATGCAGTAAGTGAAATTAGGAGATCACAGAAAAAAACAAGCGGCGCAAGCAAGTAAATCTGTGATTACCGGGAAGGTCAATGCAGTACAAACTTTCAAAAGTCCGCTGTTAAAAAGTTTACTTGACCGAAAGTATATTTATGGCCCGGCTGTATTAGCTGTAATTCTTGGAGCCGTTTTGTTCCTATGGCATCCGTGGAGGCAATCTGCAGAGATTAATCCTGCAATGACCACTAGAGTGCTGGATATCCCTGAGTCTGAAATCGGGTATCCCGGCCTCTCCGGCGATGGAAACTGGGCAGCTTTTCCGGGGAAAGATGCAGGTGGAAACTGGCGTGTTTACTTTATGAACACAGGCGGAGGAGAACCAAAGGCCATCACGAGCGATTCAATAGCCGGGTTGAGTTCAGTTGATGTTTCTTTTGATGGAAGCCGGGTGGCTTACGATGCAACTATGCCGGGAGCAAATCAACAACGCAATATATATCTTACATCATCACTCGGCGGGGAACGAAACTAATTGCCCAGGATGCAATTATGCCGCGATGGCAACCGGATGGGAAGCGCATTTTCTTTTATAAGGGAAATCCCTGGAAAGATAAAAAACTAATAATATGGAGCGTAACTCCAGAAGGAACAGATGAGCATCTTGAGTTCAGAGACCCTATAAGCAACATCGCAAGAACTTCTTTATCTGTTTCACCAGAGGGGAAATCGGTAACCTGGCTTCGAACCTCTCAGGACGACCAGTATCAGGAAATAATGATTCGTGAACTTTCCTCAGGAAAAGAGCGACAGCTTACCTTTAACAAGAAAAACATTGATGAAGTGTGTTGGGCTTCAAACAACCAGATTATATTCTCATCAAATATCAGCGGGAATACAAACCTATGGATGATACCGGCGGATGGAGGCAAACAGGTTCAGATAACTAAAGGTCTGGGACCCGACCTGGGTATAAAAATTTCGACCGATCTGAAAAAACTTCTGTACTTTCAGAGTCCAGAGATATCGGCGACTTTTGGATTGGAGATATTCGGAAAGGGACGACGCAGCAGATTACTTTTGACGACAGGGAAAAATTTAATCCTGTACTCTCTCCCGACGGAAATTTAATAGCATTTGATATGAACGATGAGGACCGTTGGTAGAGCATAATGGTATTTATGTTAGCAGCCGTGACGGATCCAATCGAAGGCAAATTGTTTCAAGTTCTGCCGGTAGAAGGTTGCAGATGCCACCGGCAGGCTGGTCTCCCGATGGGAAATGGCTCTCATATATCGACTTCAAACTTTCAGATACTACATTTTTTGACAGTTCAAGAGCATACATCATTGAGCCGGAAAGAAGTGCTCCAAAGTTTATTTCAAATGGCCTCCCTGTAGCCTGGGTCAATCCGGACAGTTTATTATTAATTTAGTAAAGATAAAACGTGGATCGCAAATATTATTACTGGAAATGTAACCCAGTTTTTCGAGGACTCTACATATGCCTTCCAGGTTCCAGGTGGAAAATTTGTTGTTTACTATGACCAACATAAACTAACGAAGGGCTGTTGGATCGTCCCGGTGGATGCATTATACAGAAGGAAAGGCTCGGCGAAGAAGCTGAATGCAGAAAAAGAGTTCTTTAGTAAGGGATACAAAGGGATGAATCTTTCAGGCTCAAATGATTTCGATATATTTTACAATGCACAGGGGAAAATGTACAAGTTTTGGTTTATTAGCGAAAAAATAGAACAAATCCCCGGTACCTTTTCCAATCTCTATAATGCAAGTGGAAATTATTTCAATGGGAAGACAAATGAATTCATCTTTGATATCATACGTACAAAGGGAAAACTTGTTATGATTGAAAATTTATTTAAATAGGGATTTGAGCTGATGGAGATAACTTTATGATTGGTTCAACAATTTGAAACTAAATGGTAACCTTCGAGGTTACTCCGAGTTAACGGTGTTCAAACCTCGAAGCTTGCTTTATAAAGGGTTACTAATATGCTAACGAAACGATTCTCCACGATAAAATATTAGAAAAGCTTGGACAAGGCGGAATGGGTGTGGTCTATCTTGCAGAAGATACAAAACTTGGTCGAAAGGTTGCGCTGAAGTTTCTTCCGCAAGCACATCTCTGCAGACTCTGAGGTAAAAGCAAGATTTGAAATTGAAGCGAGAGCTGCTGCCTCACTTAATCATCCGAACATTGCAACGATTCACGCCATTGAAGAATCAGGCGATCATATGTTCATATCTATGGAATACATAAAAGGAGTTGAGCTGAAAAATAAACTCAACTCTGCACCTGAAGGAATGGGCAAGGATGAGATAATAAAAATAGCCACCCAGATAGCGAACGGTCTTGATGTCGCACACCAGGAAGGAATAACTCACAGGGATATTAAAACAAATGATTATTAAATTACCAGGCGACAAATGTCGTAATTGCAAATAGTATCATTTGATACTAACTATAAATAATACTGGTGAGTAAACTATTTTTTAATAGGTACATATGTTGAAAAAGTTATTTACTGCTTTATTAATAATATTAGCAAGAATAAGTATATCTTCTCAAGAGTACACTATAACAACGACGGCAGACGCAAACGTCAATAATAATCAATCATGAAAACATTAAAACTTTCCCTGCGGGTAATTCCTTCCCACCTACCACGATTCTCGCTCCCCATCTTGCGGCTTAGCGCGATGTTGGTTTTTTTGCTGACCTTGCTCGGCAAGAACGTATGTTTAAATAAGTTATTAAATTGAGTTCTTTAAAAGAAAGGAGGACTCAATATGAAAAGATGTTTTGAAAACAAAGAGATCTACGTTGGGATTGATGTTCATAAAAAGCGTTGGGTTGTTAGCGTTAGGACATATGATCTTGAACTCAAAACCTTTAGTATGAAGGCTGTTGCTGAAGAGTTAGAGAAGTTTTTCGTTGACAATTATAAAGATGCTCTTTTACATATTGTTTATGAATGCTGTTTCTCAGGGTTCTGGATATATGATTACTTTCATAATAAAGGATATGACATTATTGTAACCCCAACAAATAGAATTTATCGTGATGGAAGTATTGTAAAAACTGATAAGATTGATTCCAGGAAACTAGCCTTTCAGCATTCAAGAGGCTTGCTAAGAGCAGTAAAGGTACCGACGGAAAAGACCCGTGAATACAGATCGATCTTTAGGATATATGATAAAGAAAAAATGCGCGAAGGACAGATACTAAGGCAAATCAGGTGTATACTGGAAGTAAGGAATCACCCACTGAAATGGGAAAGATGGAATAAAGAGTTTATTGAAAGACTGAAGTCGGTAAAATTCCAGCAGGACATCTTCAACAAAAAATTTGAACAATTACTGCGGGAATATGAATATGTAAAACAGCAAATTAAGGATAGTGAGCAGAGGATAAAGGAAATCGGTGAAGACCAGGAATTGGGATTAAAAATAAAAAGAATTGAAAAGATTAACGGAATAGGTATTGTAAGTGCAGTTAGGCTTGTTGTTTTCCTGTTTGATATGAAAGGAAGATTTGAAACAGGAGAAAAGCTGGCGCATTATGTCGGACTGACTCCTGGAGAGCACAGCAGCGGAGAGGAAATAATAAGAAGCAGAACCGGACTGGTGGGTAATAAACAATTAAGATCGATCATCATACAGTTAGCGTGGGTGGCAGTTAGAAAAGATGGGAGTCTACTGGATAAATTTGAAAGAGTCTATAAGAAAAACGGCAGTAAACAAAAAGCAATAGTAGCAGTAGCCCGAAAACTGATGATGAAAGTTTACGCAATTACAGAAAAAGAAGAAGAGTACGAAATAAATAAAGCAGCTTAGCGAACCGGTGACCGCGGCTAACGGCGTGCAGTGTTCGTAAAAGCAAATTGCGTCCAGCAAGAATGCGGCCCGGTTCATTTATAACGAATACTTTAATTGTCGCTTTGACGACGAATAACAGGTTGTTACTTTTTCTTTAATAATAAATATATGGGAACTCAATCGGCTGTTGTGTTTAAACATAACACGCCGTTAGGGCACTAAAAGAGTGAGTATAAATAAAGAAGAAAAAATATTCAACGGCAAAAAAATCCCACAGTTGTCGGAAGTACAAAATCCAATCAGAAATAATGGATTCCCATAAACAAATTCGAAAAATATCAATCAGCAGTATAATGGATCGGTTAACGCTATTATAAAAATGATTTAATATGAAAACAAATTAATAAAAAAATAAATCAGTATGTGATAATATTTCCTTTCATGCGAATAATTAATATGAAAATATTTTTAATTATCCCAGAAGGAATAAAAAATGAAACTAATTAAAATAACACTATTTCTTTTTGTTATATCATATCCGCTATTTTTACTTGCGCAAACAAAATCCAGTAATAATTATAAGCAGGACAGTATAAAAACCGCAGACGAAGCTTATAAATTGATAAATACACCCGAACCTACATTTAAAAAGCCTGTTTCATGGAAATATGACAATTCGAATAATAATACATTTAAATATAAGCACTATTACAAAAGCGAGCCTTATAAATTTTTAATGAGGGACGGGAAATATTTGTTCGCTAGGAAATTCGCGGATAATTCTAATTTGATTATTATTATACTTGGCATGGAGTTTTAAGCAGCAGTTTTGAAATGAATGGTATTTCGTGGATGCTTAGAAAAAAATTAAATGCCGAAGTATATGCCCTGGATATTAGAGGACACGGAAAGTCGGATGGGAATCCGGGAGATGTTGATTATATCAATCAGTATGAAGATGACCTTGCGGACGTGGTAAAAAGTATCAGAAAAGAAAACCCCGGCGCTAAAATAATTTTAGCCGGACACTCGATGGGAGGCGGAATTGAATTGCGTTACGCTATTAATAATAATTATCCCAAAATTGACGGGTATTTATTATTTGCTCCGCTTCTCGGACAAAATACTCCGACTTTCCCTAAGCCCGCGAAAGAAAATGATTCTTTAAAAAACAAAAATGAATCATTTATGAAAATTGATATTAAAAGAATTATAGGTCTAAAGATGTTCAATTCAATAGGCGTGCATAAATATGACTATCTTCCCGTACTGTTTTTTAATCTTCCAAGCAAAACACCGCTTAGAGAATATACTTACAGAAGCGATCAAAGCATGGCGCCCGATGATTACAAACAAGGCCTGAATGCGATTCATAAACCTTTGCTTGTGCTAGTCGGCAGTAAAGACGAGGCATTTAATGCTTCTGCATTTATTCCGGCAGTAAAAAATAATAGTTCGGGAGAAATTTATATAATTAAAGGCGCAACACATGATAATATACTTCAAAACAAAGAAGCAATTAACGATGTAAAAGCTTGGGCGGTAAAATATAACTTAATATCAGAGTCTAAATAAAAATGTACTATATTAAAGATTCAAATAAATTTCTCGAAATGCTTGAGAATCACAAAGGCATCATTTACAAAATAGTTAATTCATATTGCAAGAATGAAGAAGATAGGAAAGACCTCTCTCAGGAAATTATAGTTCAATTATGGAAATCTTTTGACAAGTATGACAACAAGTTTAAATATTACGGACATGGATATACCGTATTGCTTTAAATGTTTCGATTTCATTTTACAGGAAAGAAAAAAGAAGAAGTGAAATTTCACATCCTCTCCCGGAAAATTTATTTTCGGATTTTTCAAGGAAATGATGATATCGAGGAGAAAAATTATTTAAATAAGCTTTTAAAAGACTTTATAGCGGAACTTAAAGAATTAGACCGCGCCTTAATTATACTTTACCTTGATGAAAAAAGCCATAAAGAAATTGCGGAAATACTCGGTTTAACTGAGACGAATGTGGCTACAAAAATCAGCAGGATAAAGAAATTATTAAAACAAAAGTTTTCACAAATTAACAAAGAGTAATTATTATGGAAGAACAAGAAATTATAAAAATTTGGAAAAGCAATGAAGCTAAAATTGAGCAGTCGCTTGAACTTAATAAAAAATTATTACGTGAGATTTTAAGTCAGAAAGCTCAGTCTGCACTGCGGTCGCTTGGCCGGTTTAAGGCAAGAGGAATTATAGCAGCGATTATATATCTGGTAATCCTTGGATTAACATTGTCCTTTGCAATTATTCATTATTCGTCTGCTGTAAATTATTTTATCGTATCGATAGGTGCGATATTCATAATTAATTTAAAGGCATTGTACGATTATATAAAACACCTAATATGGATAAAAGATATTGATTATAACGGGGATGTAATGGAAACACAATCAAAATTAGTAAAGTTAAAGCTATCTATATTTGCGCACAGCCGCATTATAACTCTACAGCTTCCTTTTTGGACAACATTTTACCTTAGTAATAAATGGTTTCCGCAGACAGTAGGATGGGGTTATGTCTTTTTCCAGATTGCATTCACTATTTTGTTTATTTACCTGGCTTATTGGCTTTATAAAAACCAAACTATTGAGAATGCAGACAAAAAATGGTTTAAAATTTTAATAGCCGGTTCAGGCGGGAAATCTTTAATGAAAGCTTTGGAATTATACAAAGAGTTAGAAAAATATAAGGAAGAAAAATAAAAGGACAAATTAAGAAACAAAGAACAATATAAAGGTTTTAACACTTGTATAAAAAAGTGCCCTAACAAGTGCATCAAGGCGACAGCGTTTTCGCACTCGGCATTTTAGAGATTTTAGAGGTAGTAGTTCCCCCGCCGTTGGCGGGGCAGGCTGTTTCGACTATCTTGTTCAAGGTTGTTCTACTAAAAAAATTATTTTAAAATTATCGGCTATTGTGTTCTAAGCTAAATTATTGTTCTGGGCTGCGGCTTATGCACAATGCCGTTAGGCGAACACTAAAAGGTTGAAAGGAAATATCTATGAAATCAAAAATAAATTTCAAATTAATCATACTCTATTGTTTAGTTGGAGTATGCGGATTTATAGGAGCATTTTTTGTTTTTTATACTGCTCGTTTATTTTATATAACGCAAGGATTGAGCAATATTCGAGTAGGAGGAAAAGGAACGTATATTGGTGCAGTAGCATTCCCAATATTAGCCTTAGTTTTTTTTCTTATTTCTTGGCATCTTTATAAAAGTATTCAAAAAAAATAGATTTATAAGAAAGGATTATAATAGTATGAACATAGAAAATATTAGAACAAGGTCGGCGTTACTCATTGGCATTGGTTTCATTGCTGGACTTGCGATTGCGGGAGTTGACAATTATGCATTCGAAGGTGAAGTTAGCCCAATTGTAATTGTGGCATTGTTGTTTTTTACCTCTGCAACTTTTGGTGCAATCTTTGGTCGAAAAGGCTGTTTAGCCTCAGTTCCTGCATGGGTATGTATACCATTAATTCATCTAGTTAAACATTTATTAAATCTACCTGATACTATAAATCCGAACACTTATGGATCTATTATTAAATTGGCCATTTTCACTTTCGTTATAGTTTCAATAGGGTTTGGCATTGGAATATTTTTTAATAGATTTATTAAAGATGCAGTTAATAATAAATAATAATTCGCCTAACACGCCGTTAGGCAGCAAAAAAAGAATTAAGCTAATCAATATTAATATTTATACGGAGGATCGTATGTTTGTCTTAATGATAATTCAGATGATTTCAGTTTTGTTTATAGGTTTGCTTGCTGGAATTTATCTTGCTGATCGGGCAAGTGCAGCTGCTCGTATGAAGCTAGATGCCTCCAGCTTCATAAAGTATCAGCAGACGGTACATAAAACCTATGTGAGAATGATGCCTCCCTTAGTTATTGGAGCCGTACTTGGGGCGCTTGGCTGGATCTTTATGATAGGATTACATTTGCAAGATATTGAATTCTGGCTCATCGCTGTCTCCACTTGCGCGATTCTTTCTGTTGCTATAATGACTCGAACTGTAAATATACCGTTAAACCGTAAACTTATGACTTGGGATGCTGTTACTCCTCCCCCGGATTTGAAAGAACTATGGGCACCTTGGGAAAAGGTTGATTCTATCCGTACTAAAATTGCTTTGAGTGCATTTGTCATTGAGATTTTTGCGTTGTGCTTTAAGGTATCCGGTATATGAATTTTAAATCTTTAGAGATAGGCAAGTTAACCAATAGATTTTCAAAATAGTAAAGTTGAATTTTTAGAAAAATACATTGAATATCGAATAAATATTACAAAAGTTTTTTTACAAAGTTATAAATTGCCTAACCAGCTTTTCCACCCGACCGGATTTTCAAAACGGCATTTCTAAAATTATCGGGTTGGTAAAAAAAAGTTTAGCATTGCTTGTAAAGTTGCTCTATTAAATAAGATTATTAAAAATTATTGGTTGTAGCTTTTCAGTTCGGCTTTGTTATTCGGGGCGGACCTGCCTGCCGGTAGGCAGGTTTGATGAATTGACCATAATGAGCGAGTGAAGCTAAATTTTTTGAAATGCGAAACGAGCGCATAGGCCGATTGAAGAAAAAAGCAATTATTTTTTATCCCGCATAGGCACCGCTACGCGGTCCAAACGGGACAAGTATCAAAAAGCTGCGAATTGAAACGAAGCCAGGCAGGGAGGCGGGTAAACAGTGATAACTTACCAGCCCAATTGGCGAAAAGACTACAACTGATTCGCAAAATGACCCCGGAGATTACCGGGGTCATTAAATAATTTCTTATATATGATATGTCAATTTAAGTACAACATTTCTTCTTTCTTCAAAACTTGCACCGCTAAAGAATGCTCCTTTGATCAAATGATTGTGATCCAGAAGATTTGTGATATATAGTGAAGGTTCAAGTGTATGATCATCAGTAATGTGGAAAGTGTAACCTCCCGATATATTAAATATCCAGGATGGAGTTGTATGAGCTGCCTGATTGAAATCAAATAGGCCCGTTTTATAAGGAACATTATCAGGGTTTCCGTTTGCTAACCCCGAGCCATAAATACCTGTCAAATTAAGGAACCAGTTTTCCGGCTGATAATTCAAACCTATGACTGCTGAAAGTCTCTGGTCGTGATCAAGATCAAAAGGATCAGTACTTGGATCGGGCGGCAGAAATCCTCCTTCTACAGGTCCTGTTCCATAAGCGTGAATTAATGATGAGTTTAGGTAAGCAGAAAAAGGACTGTTCAGGTCATTGTAAGTTAGGGCCAGTTCTATTCCTGTTATTTTAACTGTATTGATATTTACATTTACCTTAATTGTACTTGATCCAAGAGTTTGATCATCCAAACCTGGACTCGATTCTTTATAAAAACCTGAGAGCTTTGAATTAAATCCGTTTTTCCAGTTCCTGATAAAATCTATTTCATATAGGTTATCCTTTTCAGCAAATGTTGGTAATGCACTGTTACCAAGATCTGATGCAACTGCACCGAGGTTTTCAATATTTGTCGGCATAAATATTCTATCGTAGCTGATTGAGATGGTATTAAATTCGTCTATTAAAAAACTCGCTTTAAATCTTGGGCTTAACTGACTTTGGTTTGATGTAGCCGGTGCGTTGTTTATGTCATATCTGAAGCCAAGATTAAATTTAGTCCACTCGGTCGGATGTATTTCACTTTGAGCAAAAACTCCGAAATTATATCCTGTGAAATCAGACGCTGCCATAGGACCATCACCCGATGTATTGAAGAATCTGAAATTTTCGTTTCCACTTGTATGGCTGTAATCAAAACCAACAGCATATTCAAAGTGATGGGAAAGCCTGTTATCATATTTTGTCCTTATACCGAGCGTAGTAAAGGTCCTTTTTTGATCGATCTGATAAGCAGTAGTTGTATCAGTTCCATAAAAAGTTGCGTTGTCATCGTTCACATTGGGTATATATCTTAATCCCCCTTCTCTTGCCAAGGCCCCGACAAAAAGTGAAGATTCGTGATCTGTTTCTGATGGAAATAGTATGATAATATGAAAAAGTTTGAAACGCATTATATGTGTTCTGATCGTCTGGAGTATATCCTTCAGCGAATCAAAGGTACCTGTGTTTGCGTTTTGCTAAAGTTCAAATTGCTTGTAATATAATCATTTTGATTTATCAGGTAATCGATTTTTCCAAAAAGGAAATAATCAAACCATGATCGTGAAATAGATTTTCTACAGGCTGATCAATTCTCCTGTCTGTTTCCTGTCTTGAAGCGGAAAAAAAGTATCCAAGATTTCCGGAATGATTACTAAAAGAAAGACTCTGGCCATTTGAGTTTAAAGCTTTAAATTGTCCGACTTTGTCTCCTGCTGAGCCATCATTCGATGGTTAAATAACTGCCAATAAAGGATGAAAGATTAAGATGAAATCTTCCTGCAGGAACGTGTGTCTGCATATCTATTAAACTAGAAATCTGACCACCATATTCAGCGGGAAACCCACCGGTGTAAAATGTAGCACGCGATATAATCTTAGGATCTACAATTTCATTTAAGCCGCCGAACACTCCAAGAGGAACAGGCACACCATCAAGCATAAATGAATATTCTCCGTGCTGGCCTCTAATATGCACTTCACCTGTAGGAGCTCTAACAGCGCCAGCGAGATTTTCCTGAATTAATGTCGTCATTTGAGTTGAGGGAGCAGCGTGATAAGTTTCACCTTCAAAAACCTGTCTCCCTGTAACGGTTTCAATTGAAGTTGATATGTTGGAATTTTTATTACCTTGAATTACAACAGCATTAAGTTCTATTGATTTTTCAGAAATCTCTATACTATAATTTCCGTGTTGACGGTCAATTGTAATGGTATCAGAATAATTTTGATATCCAAGATAATGTGTAACAATATTATAAGTTCCGACTTCCACATCAGAAAAGAATGCTTTACCAGCGGGGTTTGTCGCTGCCCCATAAACAATGGCATTATCTTTTTCGAGCATTACATTTACAAGGTCAAGAGGTTGAGAAGTATTCTTATCAAGTACTGTTACTGTAAAGTGTATTGTTTCGGCGTTTCGTTTATCTGGCTTTTTATCATATCCAAATGCATTTGAGTAAAAAACTAACGAAAACAATGCCAGGAGTATTGATGCATTCATTTTAAGATACGAGAGATTTATTTTTATGTTATAAAAAGGATTAAGTGTTCTCATTTTATTTCCTTTCAAATAAATTTTTTAAAATTGATTGATTATTGTCTGAAAGGAATCAATAATAATTACTATCAAAAAAAATGATTATTTCATAAAATATTTATTAAACATTATTACAGCTATAAGAATGTCTAGCAATGCATAACAAATGTCTTATTCATAGATTCTTGCTTAGGCCGAGTTGAAGTTCATTATTATTGATTCACGGGGAAAAAGGAGGGGCACGTGGCGTAGATTGAGAATATTCATCCGCTGAAAAATTATTGATCTGGATCTGAGAAAGATTTGTGTTTAACTCTGAAAGCGATTGAATTATGTCTGATGAACAATAGTGAAAATCATCAATTGTTTGTGCGAACTGATGGAGGCTACAAATGCTTAAGAAATCGGATGTTAAGTCATTGTAAGCATCTGACATTGGAGTATCTGAGTAAGAGCTTTTAACATCCAAATCATACTTATGATAATGGAGGGTTCCAAGAAAAAAGAAAGACAGGTATATTCCTAAGAATAATATCCCGACTTTTGTTTTATATTTATTTCCTATAAGTAACATTATTTCCCCCCAATATATAGTTCTTAAAGGTACAGGTCAATGCAAATGTTAAAAAAAAAATTAACTGCTGATAATTTAGAACAATTTAAAAAATCATAAATTAGAAGCCCTCCAAATAATTTTTTAATTATTGATTACCAAAGTCCTTATTTTTAATTTTCATAAATTAAATAATCTATAAATAATAAAATTAATTTTATTCCGGTCTAATCTAATGCCTAAATTGTTAGCAGTATCCTTTTTAGTTCTAATAGTATTCCAATCATTTATTGGTGCCCAACAATTAGACAGCAATCAACTCGATTCTTTGTACTATTCTATCCTTAGGATAAGGAGACCAGATTTATTAAAAAACGAATTTCAAAAATCTGCGATAGACACTTCACACATAAAAAGCGCAACAGGCCTATTTATTGCTGTAAAAATGAACCTGGATCAATTTCCTAAACAACAAAGAAGCGTATTGCAGAGTCTTCTCGACAGGCCTGTTACAGATACGAGTTTTGTTTCTCCCGGTGGTTTTTTCAGAATACATTATGATACGGCAGCGGGAATTTCTCCGACATATAGTATGCAATTGTTTGCCGAAGCTTTGGACTCAGTTTATAATTATGAAGTGAAATTTATTGGTTTTCCTCCTCCTCCATCTGACAATGGAATTGGAGGAGACGATAAATACGATATTTATGTGTCAAATATCGGGGATGTCTACGGTTATACAGTACCTGAGACTGAAATTACCACAGGATCAAGCACATATACAGCCTATACAGTGATTAATAATGATTTTACCGGTTTCTATACTACCGGAATAAATGCAGCGAGAGTTACGGCTGCACATGAATTTGACCACGCAATTAATATAGGGAATTATATCAATCGTTATTTTTCAGGGGATGAATTTTTCTATGAATTATCAGCCACTGCAATGGAGCATTTTGTTTTTAATTCCATAAAGGATTATCTGCAATATCTACCAACTTATTTTAATGATACACCTAGCAGCATTGCGACAAATAGCACGATAGAAGAATTTGCATTGGGAATCTGGAATATATACCAGAAGGATCGTTTTGGGTTTGATATAATAAAATACGAGTGGGAGCTAATGCCTCAGATGAGGGCAATGGATGCTATAAATAATGCAATCCAGAAATTTGGGTCATCCTTAGGCACTGAGTTAAGTAACTTTGCTGTATGGATGTATTTTACAAATTATAGAGCAATCAACGGACAATATTTTGAGGATGCCAGCTTTATATCCTCTTGTCAGGCCATTATCGACATTAAATTTTAGTTCTGACTGTAAATCTTCAATTAGGAACTGAACCAGCGTCAAATAGTTATATAACTATTGTAAATCCCACTTCATCTGACACATTAAGTTACAATTATAACAAATTCAGACGTTCAAAATGCAATAGATAATACTAATTCATCGTATCCATTTTCATTTAGTATATACAATCATTCCGTTAGTGGTGCCATTAATATTAATAATACTTATTATATAAATTTTTCTGCCGCTAACAGTGGATTTTCGGACAACATCTGAAATCCTAAATAATAGTGTTATTCAATCCGGTCATAGCCTTGCTCAACAAATAGCCAGCCCTTTCCCATCTCCTTTTGTCTATGAGAAAAATTCCTATATATATATACCGGTCACTTCTCAGGATAATGCTTACGTTCAATTTAATGTTTACACAATAGATATGAGCCTGGTTTATGCTTCAAATCAAATTGCAATTTATTTTAATGGTCAAAAGGTCATAAAATGGAATGGCAAAAATGCAGGGAATAAGGAACTCTCTACCGGTGTATATATTTATGTAGTCAAAACAGGAAATAATACTTCTACAGGTAAATTTGCTATTATTAGGTGATTCTAAAAGAACAAGGTTGCCAATAATCCGCATCTGCATAAAATAATAAAAAAGTTAGGTATGCAGACTTTGTAAAAAATATTACTGCCCTTGTGAAAGTGTTTGCACCTATAGAATGCAGGCAGGACAAAGTTTTGCGCATAAGAAGAAATTAGTTCTGATGAAATAAAAAATATTTAAAATAAATCTTTTAAGCCGGATAATCTCCGGCTTTTTTAATAAGTAGCAAGAACTTATCACAAATTATGCGACGAGGCCAAAGGGGCAAAATTGTTTGTAACTTATATAAGGCAGGTCAATTAATCGCTTGCAAACTGCAAAAAAATAAATAAAGAAAGTAAAACCGATACAATGAGAAGTTCAATATTAAATGTTCGTGTGAGCAGGATGGCCCCAAGTAGTAATAATACAAAAATACCTTCTATTTTTTGTTCCATTGTTTCACCCATTAATATTATTTATTAAGCTACTTCAAGCTGCGGAATGATTATCTCTGAAATTTTTCCTGATAAATGAGAATCGATGGAATGAATATCCAATTTAATGTCCGGATATTGCATATCAATAATATTTAAGAACAATTTCCTTCGTGTGCTGTTATTTATACTTGCCCCAGAATTAAGGAAGCGAATTCCCTTCCGGTTGTATTCCTTCTGTTCGTGCAGATGTCCATGCAATACAAGATCAACTTTATGTCCTTTTAACATTTCGAACAATCTTTTCTTTTTTCTAAGCTTCATAGTCTGCATTTCAACCATTTGCCAAAGGCTACTTGGAGAATTTTCATTAATTTTTATCTTGTTAAAATGATGATGAATCAAAAGCAGTTTATACTTACAAAAACATCCATATTCTGTGAAGATATTTGAAATTTCCTCTAACTGGCCGGTTCCAATAGATCCATTTGATGCAAATGGGTTTTTGATTTTTGAATATTTTGGAATTGAATTTGCCCCAGCTATCAGCACATCATCTATAATTTTTGCAAAAGGAAACATCGTTGTTTTATTCGTGTAAATGCTTCCGTTGTAAGTCTCTGAGAAAAATTCCACGAATTCACTAACTTTTTTATCATAATCAACGTTTCTGCATTTTTCTGTGAAATTAAATATTTCTTCGGGTGTCTGTGGGCTACCGAAGATATCGTGATTTCCTGTAATAACAGATAGCCTGTCTGCATCAAGCAAATTGTTCTTTCTAAAAAGATTCCTCAATATTTCGAGATCTCTGGCTGAGGCATTGTCAACAAGATCTCCGGTTACAACCATATGATCAAACTCCTGCTCAAGCGCATATTTAACAAGAGTTTTTATCTGCCTCAAGTTGGAGGATTTAAAGAATGTATTCAAATGAAGATCGGAAATGTGTGCAATTCTCATTTATATCAACCTGATTTTATTATGGTTTTTTGCTTAACAACTTTAATGAATTATAGCTTTTAATTTTCATAGTGAAACTTAAGACATTCGTATTAAGAAATTGTGAACAAAATATGACTAAATTGTTAAGTCTTGGTCTTTTAATACCTATCAATTCTTAACATTTCAATAATATTTAGTTAATAATCGCTTAACATTGAAAGGATATGTTTATTCCGAAAACTGGAAAAATTATTTTTTTGGAAATGACAGCAAACAATATTCTTTTTATATGCGGCTCTGTTAACCAGACAACAATGCTGCATAAAATTTCGGAATGCTTTCCGGGAAGACAATGCCTATTTCACTCCTTACTATGGAGATTGGCTTAATAAAATATTGTGCTGAAAATGAAATTTTAGACAACACAGTCCTCGGTGGCCCATTCAGACAAAAAACTCTAGAGTATTTGGAAACCAGTAATCTAAATACTGATATTGAGGGCAAAGACAATGATTATGACCTCGTCTTTACCTGTAGTGACCTTATAATTCAGAAAAATATTATTGGAAAAAAAATTGTGCTTATTCAGGAAGGAATGACCGATCCGGAAAACATTCTTTTTCACCTTGTTAAAAAATTAAATTTGCCTGGCTGGATTGCAGGAACTTCAACTACAGGTTTATCGGACGCATATTTAAAGTTCTGCGTCGCATCAGAAGGTTATAAAAATTTTTTTATTAAGAAAGGCGCAAAAGCTGAGAAATTAGAAGTTACGGGGATTCCAAATTTCGACAATTGCAAAAGTTATCTAAGAAATAATAGCTTCCCTCACAAAAATTATGTCCTGGTCGCCACTTCTGACTGTCGCGAAACATTTAAATACGAAAACAGAAAGGAATTTACGCTGACGGCCAGGGAGGCGGCGGCCGCGGTCATCTTCGGCTGGTCCTCTACGGTGACCCGTACGTCGTCCAGGACCTGGCGGAGCGCCGCCTCCAGCCCGGGCAGCGGCACGCGGTCACCCAGGCCGGCGATCTCAACGTGGATCCACGACTCGGCGATCTCACCGCGCCGGCTGGGTGCCGTGCACGCTGCCGGACACACCGTGCAGCGCGCCCGTGACGTCCCGGCGCACGACCAGCCGGGGATGCACGATCAGGTTGATGTCGGCCTGGTGCCGGTTCCAGTTCCATGGTCACCGAATCGACCAGGAACGGCATGTCGTCCGTGACGACGTCGACGAGCGGCGCGTCCCGGGCCGGAACGTCGGCGATCGTTGTGGCCGGGCGGGCCAGGGCAGCTCACCGGCGACCCGGACCAGCGAGCAGCCCCTGCGGGCGCTCGGCGGCCAGGGCCGCGTGCTGGGCCGCGACCGCGGCGAGCTGTTCGGCACCGTACGCGGCCACGTCCTCGGCGGCGAGGTGCCGGTAGTAGGCGTGCAAGAAACCGGTCAGATCGCCGACGGCCTCGCGCAGCGGGCCGGGCGCGGCAGGCGGGGCCGCGGCCCCGCGCTCACCGGGCGGGCCTCCCGCCCGGCCATCAACTGTGCGGCCTGATCCAGCACAGCGTACTTTTCCTCGTCCGCATTGTCCGACATCGCTGTCTGTCCCTACGTGTTCATACACCGCGGCCCGTGCGTGGCCGCGGGTTCCCGGCTGCCGACGTGCCCCGCGGGCCCGGCAGGCCGCGGGGCCCGCCCCTGCATGCAGCCGCATCTGTAACTTTCGTACCTCTTGCGGAACCGGCCGCCAAGCAGGGGGTGCGGGGCGGGGCCGCCCGCGGCCACCCCGGCGAGCACGGTAGCGCCGGAAAGTTACATATACGTTTCTCTATGTAACCGTCCGCTGTCGGGTGTGCGGGTCGCTGGCCCGGTCCGGCCCGCTGCCAGCCAGCCATCCAGGCTATCCGCGGTCCAGGGCTACCGGGCCCCGCCGGGCGCGAAGTGCGGCAGCACCTCGGGGTTGACCAGCGCATCGGGGTCGGCCGCCTCGGCGACCGGCATCCCCTGCAGAATCTTGCGCACGGGCGCCTCCAGCTTCTTACCGGAAAGCGTGCGAGGTATGCCGGGAACCTCGTAAATATCGTCCGGCACGTGCCGCGGCGACAGCTTGGCGCGCAGCTCGCTGCGGAGTCGGCCGGTCAGGTCGCCGGTCAGTTCCTGGCCCTCGGCCAGGGTGATGTAGAGCACGAGCCGCCCGTCCTGGCCGAGCTGCCCGGTGTCGACCACCAGGCTGTCCGCCACTTCGGGGAGCGCCTCGACGACGCGGTAGAAATCGCTGGTCCCCATACGCACTCCGTCGCGGTTCAGCGTGGCGTCCGAGCGGCCGTCGATGACGCCCCAGCCGTCGGGCAGGATCGTGATCCAGTCGCCGTGCCGCCACACGCCGGGGAAGTCGTCGATAGTAGCTGGCGGCGTAGCGGGTACCGCGTCCGGGTCGTTCCAGAGAGCGACCGGCATCGAGGGCATCGGCTCGGTGATCACCAGTTCGCCGACTTCGCCGATAACCGGCTGGCCGTCCGGCGCTGTACGCCTCCACCTTCGCGCCGAGCGCGCGGCACCGCGATCACATCGGATCGGATCGGCAGCAGCGGGCCGGGCCGACGAACCCGGTGCAGACGTCGGTGCCGCCGGAGGGAGGGCCCAGCCAGCAGGTCGCTCTTGACCTGCTCGTAGACCCAGCTGGAAGCCCTCGGGCGGCAGCGGCGATTCCGGTCGAGCCCACGCCCACGCAGTGCCGAGGATGTCGCAGGTCGCGCCCGGGTGGACAGGCCCGCCTTCGGGCGCAGGCCAGCAGGTAGGGGCGCGCCCGACGCCGAAGTAGCTGACCCGCTCGGCGCTGGGTGATCTGCCACAGGGCGTCGGTGCCCGGATACGTAGCGCTGCCGTCGTAGGCCACCAGCGTCGCGCCCACCAACAGGCCGCAGGCCAGGAATTCCCGCGCATCATCCAGCCGGTCGTGGTGTACCAGAAGAGAACACGTCGCCGGGCCCCAGGTCCTGGTGGGAAGGACAGGACCTTGAGGTGCTCGAGGACGACGCCGCCGTGCCCGTGCATGATCGGCTTGGGCAGGCCGGTGGTGCCCGAGGAGTAGAGCACCCACAGGGGATGATCGAACGGCACCTCCTCGTAGTCCGGCTCGGTGCGGGTCTCCCCCTCCCCCAGGCGGTCCCCAGGCCAGGGCACGCGGAACGCCGCCTGCCCCGCGCCGTCGCCTCTGCCCCGCGCCGCCGGCCAGCACCACGGCGGCCAGGCCGGGCAGCTCAGGCCGGCGATCTGCCGGGACCACGTCGTCACGGCGGTACTCCTTGCCGCCATAGGAATAGCCCTCCACCGCGATGAGCACACGGTGGGCTCGATCTGCGCGAACCGGTCGATGACGCTGGCGGCGCCGAAGTCCGGCGAGCACCGAGGACCAGATGGCCCCCGATGCTGGCCGTGGCCAGCAGCGCGATGATCGCATCCGGGCCGTTCGGCACGCAGCCCCGCTACCCGGTCTCCCCGTCTCCACCCCCAGCTCACGCAGGCCGGTGGCCCACCCGGGCCACCTTCGGCGGCGAGCTGACCGTAGGTGAGGGTCCCGCCCTCGTCCCGTGTCGGTGCGGTAGATCAGCGCGACGCGGCCGGGGATCGGGGTCTGGGGCGGGGCCCGACGCGTTACGCGCGTAATTGATCGTCGTGCCGCCGAACCAGTGCACGCTAGGCATGGGGCCACCATCCAGCACCGGCCCCGGCCCGCGGTCGCCGAGCACACCGAAGTAATCCCAGATGGTCGCCCAGAAAC
>CAVUXT010000006.1:0-8139 GCA_963745465.1 uncultured Bacteroidota bacterium
CTTTCACCTCGACGGAGGTGACTTTGATGCCCCAAGGCTCGGTCTGGCGGTCAATGATCTCCTGCAACTGGAGGTTGATGGCCTCGCGCTGGGACAGCAGGTCATCCAGGGGGGCCTGGCCAGAACACTGCGCAAGGTAGTACGGGCGATGAGCGAGGTGGCCTTCCAGAAGTTCTCGACCTTGACCCACCGGCGGCGGTTGGGTCCACGACACGGAAATAGACAACGGCATCCACCGTGGCGGGGACGTTGTCACGAGTCATGACTTCCTGTTTGGACACGTCAATCGTGACGACGCGCAGGTCCATCCTGACCATGCGGTCCACGATGGGGATGAGGACAATCAGGCCGGGGCCTTTGGCGCCAATAAGCTTGCCGAGGCGGAAGACGACGCCGCGTTCGTATTCGCGCAGGATGCGGAGGGCCTGGGGCAGGACAATGGCGGCCAGGATGATTATCGGGACAATCCAGGCGGTCACGTTAAGCAGTCGGGCGACGGTACATCCATATGGTTTCAGTTAGTTCTGTTTTGGTTTCACTTTCAACGTCAGGCCGGTAATGGAGGTGATTTCCACTGGCTGTCCCGGTTCGATGGGAACGTCGCTGATGGCATTCCAGTATTCACCCTCGACAAAGACCTTGCCGCCGGTCGCGTCAATGTGCGCCAGGGCGGGGCGATTTTGCCGAGCATGGTTTCCTTGCCGGAGCGGACGGGGAGGAATTGGGCGCGCAGGCCTTTGCTGACGATCAAGCCAAAGAAGGTCGCGGTCACCAGCGTTGCCGGGATGATGTAAGCCAGCGAGAGGCGGAACGCAGCATCGGAGCGGTTAAAGAGCATGAGCGCGCCCAGGAAGAAGGCGATGATGCCGCCGAAGGTGAGCACGCCGTGGGTGGGCGCGAAGACGTCGCCGATGAACAAGGCAACCGCCAACCCCATCAACGCCAGGCCCGCGATGTTAATGGGCAGCACGGCGGACATGCAGAGCACCAGGATCAGGGCGATGGCACCCGCCACTCCGGGCAGGATGCCGGGGCTGCTGAGCTCGCCGATGATGCCGTACATCACTACCAGCATGAGGATGAACATGACTTCCGGCCGCAGGACCAGTTCCAGGAAGTGCTCGCGGAAGGTCATGGGGATTTCCACCACCTCCGCTTTGGCCGTATGCAGGGCTTTCCCGTCCACCTCGCGCCCGTCTATCTTTTGGAGCAAGTCGGGGATGTTATCAGCGGTCAGGTCAATCACCTTGAGTTCGAGCGCCTTCTCGGCGGTGATGGAGACACTTTCCAGCACGGCGGACCGAGCCCACTCGACGTTGCGGTCGCGCTTCTCGGCGATGGATTCGGCGAAGGCGGCAGCGTGATTCTCCTCCTTCTTCTTCATGACGTCATCGCTCTTGGCGACTTCGCCGCCCACGCCAAGCTCGACTGGGTGGGCCGCGCCGATGTGGGTGTGTGGGGCCATCGCGGCAATATCTGCCGCCATCGTGATGAACACGCCTGCGCTGGCGGCACGGGCGGGCGCCGGGGCGACATAGACAACAGTAGGGACTTTCGCCTGGTAGAACCGGGCCACGATGTCCTTGGTGGAGTCGAGCAGGCCGCCTGGGTATCGAGCTCGATGATCAGGCAGGCGTCGTCGCGCGCGGTGGCCACATCAATGCCCCGGGCAATGTAGCTGGCGGTGGCGGGCGTAATCGCCCCGTTTACCTTTATCAGGCCCACATTGGCCGCCGAGAGGCTGGCCGCAGGTCCGCAGGTCAATCCCAGAATCAGCATGAGCGCCCATTGCCGCATAGCGTGCTCTCTCCTCGGAGCTTATATCAGCCAGGCGGCCTGGTGCAATCTCTATTACGGCACCAGCGGAGAGGGCCAGCGCGTATGCATGAAGCCGGTCGGTGGTAGGGCGCGCCACTCCGTGCGCGCCGCAGGGCGTCCCGGCGCGCACGGAGTGACGCGCCCTATCCTTTCATGCATAGGCCCTTCCGGCAGGGGCGCCTCGGCGAGGGGTCCGTGCGCCGCCGGCGCGGCTTACTTCTCCAGGCGCGAGAACAGCTCCACGCTCTTGACCGGGTTGATGCCCTTTTTTTGCAGGACGCGATGGCGCGTCCGGGTCGTCGAAGCGGAAAACCAGCACGGCCCTGCCTTCGTTTTTCGGTGAACGCGTACATGAATTCCACGTTGATGCCCGCCTTTTCCAGCACGTCGAGGATGTCCGCCAGGCCGCCGGGCTGATCGGCCACCTCGACGGCCACCATGTCGGTGACTTTCACCACGAAGCCGTCCTTCTCCAGCAGTTCCTTGGCCTTTTCCCAGTCGCGCACGATGAGGCGCAGGATGCCGAACTGCTGGGTGTCGGCGATGGAGAGGGTGAGGATGTTGAACTTGGCCTTGGCCAGCAGCCGACGGGACGGCTGAGCGCGCCGGGTTTGTTTTCCAGAAACAGGGAGAGTTGTTTCAGTTTCATAGAGTTCCTGTCGGTTTACATTTTCCGCTGGTCAATGACGCGCTTGGCCTTGCCTTCGCTGCGCTGGATGGTGCGCGGCTGCGACCAGCCGCACGTTGGCCCGCAGGCCGATGATGCTTTCGATGGACTTGCGCCAGCTTGCCCTGGAGCTGTTCGAGCGCGCCGACGGTGTCGCCGAACACCTCCGGCGGTGACTTCCACCTGCACTTCCATCTCGTCCAGCCCTTCTTCGCGGGTGAGGATGATCTGGTAATGCGGCAGCGTGCCTTCGACCTTCAGCAGCGCGGTTTCGATCTGCGACGGAAAGACGTTCACGCCGCGGATGATGAACATGTCGTCGCTGCGGCGGCCGATGCGTTTGATGCGGCGCAGCGTGCGGCCGCATTCGCACGTCTCGGAGGTCAGCGCGGTGATGTCGCGCGTGCGGTAGCGGATCATCGGCATGGCCTGCTTGCCGAGCGTGGTCAGCACCAGTTCGCCTTCCTCGCCGTCCGGCAGCACGGCTTGCCGGTCTTCAGGTCGATGATCTCGGGATAAAAACAGTCCTCGAAAATGTGCGGGCCGGCCTGGCACTGGCATTCCATGGCGACGCCCGGGCCGATGATTTCCGACAGGCCGTAGATGTCGTAGGCCTTGATGCCGCTGTCCGCCTCGATGCGCGGCGCATGGATTCGGTCCACGGTTCGGCGCCAAAGACGCCGGCGCGCAAGCGGCAGTTCCTTGATGTTCACGCCCAGTTCGGGTGCCTGTTCGATGAGGTGCAGGAAATAGCTGGGCGTGCAGCAGATCGCGGTCACGCCGAAATCCTTCATGACCATCAACTGCCGCTGGTGTTGCCGCCGGAAATGGGAATGACCGTCGCGCCCAGCGCCTCCGCGCCGTAATGCGCGCCCAGCCCGCCGGTGAACAGGCCGTAGCCGTAGGCGTTCTGGATGACGTCGCCCTCGTGCAATCCGCAGGCCGCGAAGCTGCGCATCATGACGTTGCGTCCAGACCTCGATGTCCTCCTGCGTGTAGGCCACCACGATGGGCTTGCCGGTGGTGCCGCTGGAGGCGTGCAGGCGCACGATGTCCTTCATCGGGCTGGCGAACAGGCCGAAGGGATAGGTGTCGCGCAGGTCGGTCTTCACGGTGAACGGCAGCTCGACGATGTCCTCCAGCGTCCGCACGTCCTGCGGCGTGAGGTCGCGTTCCTCCATGCGCTGGCGGAAGAGGGCGACGCGATCGTAGGCGCGCTGCACGATGGCCTTGAGCCGCTGCAACTGCAGGTCCCGCAACTGCGGCAGCGGCAGAAAATCCGGCGCGCTGACCGGGTGGAAACTTCCGTTTGAACTCTCGCGTGTTTGCTCATAAACGTTGGCCTGCTTCCGATGCTGCTGGTCTTTTACCCGATTTGCCCGGCGAGATAAATAGAGGCCGGCGCGCCCGCAGCGCCTGGGTTTGCCGCCCCGCCGGCAGTGTCGCTATAAAAAGCGGCTCACCAAATCTCCAGCCGGCAGCGCGCTCTCCCTCAGCGCGTTCCGCTGGCGAGTATCCGGTGTGTCTCCCATGTGGATCGCTCCCCATGGGAGACACGCCGTTTCGCCGGGAATCCCATTTGCCCGCCGGGGAGTGTCTGTGGCGTGTCTCCCATGGGGAGCGATCCACATGGGAGACACACCGGATACTCGCCAGCGAAACGCCAGGGAATAGGCGGCGCCGCCGGCTGAGATCGCGAGCCGCTCGAGCGACACTGCCCGCGGGCGGCAATGAGATGCGCTGCGTGGGGCCGGCTGCGGCGCCTTTTATTTGACCCCCGCCGGGCAAATCGGGTAAAAGACCAGCAGCATCGGAAGCAGGCCAACGTATATGAGCAAAAACCCGAAGGATTCCAACGGTAAGTTCCACCCGCTGAGCGCACCCGATTTCTTGCCGCTGCCGCAGTTACGGGACCTCCAGCTACAACGCCTCAAGGGCATCGTCCAGCGTGCCTACGATGGCGTCGCCCTATTCCACAAGCGGATGGAAGAACGTGGCCTGACCCCGCAGGACGTGCAGTCGCTGGACGACCTCGCCAACCTGCCTTTTGCTGAAAAGACCGACCTGCGCGACACCTATCCCTTCGGCCTGTTCGCCAGCCCGATGAAGGAGATCGTGCGCCTGCACGCTTCCAGCGGCACCACCGGCAAGCCCATCGTCGTCGCCTACACGCAGGAAGACATCGCAGGTCTGGACCAATGTCATGCTGCGCAGCCTCGCCGCCTGCGGCCTGCACGAGGGCGACATCATCCAGAATGCCTACGGCTACGGCCTGTTCACCGGCGGGCTGGGCGCCCATTACGGCAGCCGAGGCGCTCGGCGCCACCGTCATCCCCATCTCCGGCGGCAACACCGAGCGCCAGATTGATGGTGATGAAGGACTTCGGCGTGACCGCGATCTGCTGCACGCCCAGCTACTTCCTCCACCTGATTGACCAGGCGTCCGAACTGGGCATCAACATCAAGGAACTCCCGTTGCGCGCGGGCGTCTTTGGCGCCGAGCCGTGGACCGAGTCCATGCGCCAGCGCATCGAGGCCGACAGCGGCATCAAGGCCTATGACATTTACGGCCTGTCCGAAATCATCGGTCCGGGCGTCGCCATGGAATGCCAATGCCAGGCCGGCCCGCACATCTTCGAGGACTACTTCTATCCCGAGATTATCAATCTGAAGACCGGCCGGCCTTGCAGCCGATGGCGAGGAAGGCGAGTTGGTCCTGACCACCCTGGGCAAGCAGGCTATGCCTATGATTCGCTATCGCACCCGTGACATCACGCGCTGGCCTCCGAAACCTGCGACTGCGGCCGCACCCTGCGCCGCATCAAGCGCATCGGCCGCCGCGCGGACGACATGTTCATCATCCGCGGCGTGAACGTCTATCCGTCGCAGATCGAGACGGCCCTGTTGAAGGTCGAAGGCGCTCTGCCGCACTACCAGATCGTGCTCACGCGCGAGAAAGACCTGGACGACATGGAAGTCCAGGTCGAAGTCACCCCGGAGGTCTTCGCCGACACGGTCGGCGCTCTGGAACAGCTCCAGGTCAAGCTGGGGAAGTCCCTCGAGTCCAGCGTGGGCGTGCATGCGAATGTGCGCCTGGTCCAGCCGCGCACCATCGCGCGCAGCGAGGGCAAGGCCAAGGCGAGTCATTGATCAACGTAAGATGTAAACCCCACCGCAAGCTTATGAAAATAAAGCAACTCTCCCTCTTCCTGGAAAACAAGCCGGGCGCACTCAGCCGGCCCGTCAAACTGTTCGCCAAAGCCAGGCTCAACATCCTGACCCTCACCCTGGCGGACACCCAGCAGTTCGGCATCCTGCGCTTCGTGGTGCATGACTGGCAAAAGGCCAAGCAACTCCTGGAGGACAGCGGCTTTGTGGTGAAGGTCACAGACATGGTGGCCATCGAGGTGGCGGACAAGCCTGGGGGCCTGGCCGGCATCCTCGCCACGGTCGAGAAGGCGCGCATTAACCTCGAATACATGTATGGGTTCACTCTGAAGAACGAAGGCAAGGGCCTGCTGGCCTTCCGCTTCGATGATCCCGATACCGCTATCGCGGCCCTGCAAAAGCAGGGGATTAGTCCCGTAAGCAGCGCGGAGCTGTTCTCGCGCCTGGAGAAGTAAGCCGCGCCGGCGGCGCACGGACCCCTCGCCGAGGCGCCCCTGCCGGAAGGGCCTATGCATGAAAGGATAGGGCGCGTCACTCCGTGCGCGCCGGGACGCCCTGCGGCGCGCACGGAGTGGCGCGCCCTACCACCGACCGGCTCATGCATACGCGCTGGCCCTCTCCGCTGGTGCCGTAATAGAGATTGCACCAGGCCGCCTGGCTGATATAAGCTCCGAGGAGAGAGCACGCTATGCGGCAATGGGCGCTCATGCTGATTCTGGGATTGACCTGCGGACCTGCGGCCAGCCTCTCGGCGGCCAATGTGGGCCTGATAAAGGTAAACGGGGCGATTACGCCCGCCACCGCCAGCTACATTGCCCGGGGCATTGATGTGGCCACCGCGCGCGACGACGCCTGCCTGATCATCGAGCTCGATACCCCAGGCGGCCTGCTCGACTCCACCAAGGACATCGTGGCCCGGTTCTACCAGGCGAAAGTCCCTACTGTTGTCTATGTCGCCCCGGCGCCCGCCCGTGCCGCCAGCGCAGGCGTGTTCATCACGATGGCGGCAGTATTGGCGATGGCCCCACACACCCACATCGGCGCGGCCCACCCAGTCGAGCTTGGCGTGGGCGGCGAAGTCGCCAAGAGCGATGACGTCATGAAGAAGAAGGAGGAGAATGACGCTGCCGCCTTCGCCGAATCCATCGCCGAGAAGCGCGACCGCAACGTCGAGTGGGCTCGGTCCGCCGTGCTGGAAAGTGTCTCCATCACCGCCGAGAAGGCGCTCGAACTCAAGGTGATTGACCTGACCGCTGATAACATCCCCGACTTGCTCCAAAAGATAGACGGGCGCGAGGTGGACGGGAAAGCCCTGCATACGGCCAAAGCGGAGGTGGTGGAAATCCCCATGACCTTCCGCGAGCACTTCCTGGAACTGGTCCTGCGGCCGGAAGTCATGTTCATCCTCATGCTGGTAGTGATGTACGGCATCATCGGCGAGCTCAGCAGCCCCGGAGCGATCCTGCCCGGAGTGGCGGGTGCCATCGCCCTGATCCTGGTGCTCTGCATGTCCGCCGTGCTGCCCATTAACATCGCGGGCCTGGCGTTGATGGGGTTGGCGGTTGCCTTGTTCATCGGCGACGTCTTCGCGCCCACCCACGGCGTGCTCACCTTCGGCGGCATCATCGCCTTCTTCCTGGGCGCGCTCATGCTCTTTAACCGCTCCGATGCTGCGTTCCGCCTCTCGCTGGCTTACATCATCCCGGCAACGCTGGTGACCGCGACCTTCTTTGGCTTGATCGTCAGCAAAGGCCTGCGCGCCCAATTCCTCCCCGTCCGCTCCGGCAAGGAAACCATGCTCGGCAAAATCGCCCCCGCCCTGGCGCACATTGACGCGACCGGCGGCAAGGTCTTTGTCGAGGGTGAATACTGGAATGCCATCAGCGACGTTCCCATCGAACCGGGACAGCCAGTGGAAATCACCTCCATTACCGGCCTGACGTTGAAAGTGAAACCAAAACAGAACTAACTGAAACCATATGGATGTACTCGTCGCCCGACTGCTTAACGTGACCGCCTGGATCGTCCCGATAATCATCCTGGCCGCCATTGTCCTGCCCCAGGCCCTCCGCATCCTGCGCGAATACGAACGCGGCGTCGTCTTCCGCCTCGGCAAGCTTATTGGCGCCAAAGGCCCCGGCCTGATTGTCCTCATCCCCATCGTCGACCGCATGGTCAGGATGGACCTGCGCGTCGTCACGATTGACGTGTCCAAACAGGAAGTCATGACTCGTGACAACGTCCCCGCCACGGTGGATGCCGTTGTCTATTTCCGTGTCGTGGACCCAACCGCCGCCGTGGTTAAGGTCGAGAACTTCTGGAAGGCCACCTCGCTCATCGCCCAGACCACCTTGCGCAGTGTTCTCGGCCAGGCCCCCCTGGATGACCTGCTGTCCCAGCGCGGAGGCCATCAACCTCCAGTTGCAGGAGATCATTGACCGCCAGACCGAGCCTTGGGGCATCAAAGTCACCTCCGTCGAGGTGAA
>CAVUXT010000007.1:0-34101 GCA_963745465.1 uncultured Bacteroidota bacterium
TGGACATGTTTAACGGCCTCGATTGTCGAAAAATACCTGAAGTAAGAACTCTATTTATAATGTTTATCGATTTCCTTTTTTATTTTTCTGGCAAACTTCTCCGCATTATCCCCTGAAATCAATTCCACCGTCACTTTATTTTCGAGTTTCATATCGCCCAGTTTCTTTTTTATAAAATTATTAAGCTCTGGATGATGGGCCGGCAATTTTGATAATAAATACACATGGAGAGGTTCCTTTGAGGTTTTTAGTTCTTCCAGTTTTCCCGACCATTTATATGCTTTATCTTTTATTGATTCTTCTTTCACGAGATCAAAAGAAATGGTCTCAAAACAATTCCAGTCGCCATTTTTCCATGCTTTTTCAAACTCCCAGGTATCCAGCGCTGTGGTGACCTTATGGGGTTTCAAATGCTCGGTTATTTTAAATTCATCGAAGTAAGACTTATATACATTATTCCAGACTTCCTTATCTGTTACATATTCACGTTCTTCCTCCTGCACGTAATTCAAAACAAATTGTTCGAATAAGTCACTTGCTGCGATGTCGATAGAGAGTTCAAGGAGTTTTTTCTCAGGCGTAAAAAATAAGGAGCTGTCATCCTTAGGTAAGATGCTTTTCGTAATACTGTCGACTGAATCAATTTTTTCAAATGGAAGCTCCGAATTAAATTTTGCGCTGATTGATTCAAATTCCTTTTGCAGATATTTAATCATCGAAGCCAGGTAGCGACTATTGATGGTGGGGAAAAATGAAGAAGTGCGGGTTATTTTTGGATAAAAATGACTGACTAATTTCATTTTACCTGGATCAAATACGACTACTCCCAGATTTACAAATTCGCCGCTAACTCTATCAGGCAGGAATCGTAATACCTGGTACTGGTAAGTATTCATGACATTATATTTTTAAGTTCTGATATAAAATGTTTTCGATCGGCACAAATTCGAGACAAGATATTTTTAATAGTTGCAAACTGATCAGAACGCCATTCTTCAGGTAATAGTCGCGCCGCCTTATCCCAAAAGGTCTTTGTTAAGTTATCTAATTTAGCTGAGAAACCCTCAAAATTATACTCCTTTCCTTTAATATGGGGGAACAGGCAATGTTGTCTTATCCAGGTCTTATCGTCAACCTTCATCTCCCATAAATTGGCTGTAATAAAAGGAGCGAAAACAAAGCCAAAAGCAATTTCATGATCAAGAATAATCATATTATTTCCTTCCATTAGGAGATTAGGTTTGTTTTTAGTACGATCTGGATTCTGAATAAACATATCAAACGCAAAAATATCCTGGGCGAAGGGCAACTGATGGTTATTTAACCCTTTATTTAACAGAAGTGTTGTGTGTTCCCTTATATATCTGGAACCATAGTTATATCCCAGGCTTCGATTGGCAACAGCCCAGGAATCATTTCCTTTCAGCAAATCAACGAAAGAGGGAATAATTTCAACAATCACTGGTTCCACAACCGGAATATCCATTTGCATAGCAATAAAACTTGCTACCAACTCACGCATTGATGCATCAGGGGACATTCTTGCTGCATTCCTGAATTTTACTACGAAATCTCCTTTTTCATGAGAAAGTTTATCAATACCGGATAAGAGAACTGGCTTATTGGCGCTTTGCGAAAAATTTTCATTAAACCTCAATGCATAGATTTCCGGCAATCTATAGTCACCATCCGTGATCTTTTTCATTCTTTTAAAAAAGTGGGAGCAATTAGTGTACTAAATATATGTCTAAATAAGATATTCGTTTGACGCAAACATCAACGGGGTAAAATGGTGAAATCACCCTAATGCAGGGTGTTTGACTTAGCCTAAGACACATAACTAGTCGGCCGCCCTTATCATTTCCATAAGTACAGGTACGGACTCCAGTGGCTGAATATTCACATAGTTAATGCGTGCGCGGTTCTCTAATATGGTCAATTCAATCTTACCAGAGAGTTTGTTTTTTTCTATCACAGGTCTCAGGATCGTTTCGATCCTGTATATGCCTGAACTGTCCTGCATATTCCAGCTGCGGTAATTATGATTAAAAATTTCACCCTCTTCGAAGCGAAATGACGTTGTATTATTTTCTTTCATACTGTAAAGTAATGCAGAATTCGCCGCAAACTAAGGGTGAAATCACCCTAGATGCAGGGTGTTTTGACGTACTCTAAGGCACAAACTGATAATTAAAAGATTAACTTAGAATGGTGAGAGTCGGGACGCCGCAGCATAGGGATTTGATTAATAGGCGACTTTAGCTAAACAATAGAATTTGAAAGATTCTGTTTTCACAGCAGGCCTTATTTACAGGCGAAGCCTTATTCATGACGAATATGGTGGCAGCCGCCAGGGCGGCATTTCAGTATCTGCTTCCTTTCCTTTCATTTTTATTTTTTCGGGAAAGACGGGTCATCAACATGGTTATAAAGATCAGTGGGAAAACAAAAACGTTTTCTCTTATACTGGCGAAGGTCAGATAGGAGATATGGATTTCAGCAGAGGTAATCTGGCAATTAGAGATCACCTTAAAACAAGCAGACGGATATTTCTTTTCACCCAAGAGGCAAAGGCCTTTGTTGTATTTGAAGCTGAACTAGAATTATTGGAATGTAATTATTTTCTAAGTCCTGATAGAGAAGGAAAAGAAAGAGTAGCCATAAAATTCTTCTTCAAAAGAGCAGGAATACCATTAAGTTATCAGATTGAAGAACCCATTGTTTCTCTGCTGGCTGATCCGATACAAAGAACCTACATTAATACACCAAATATAACAGAACGACAGGGATTAGTGACTTCGCGTGTTGGCCAGGGTGCTTATCGATCCAGTATTCTTTATAGATGGGAATATCGATGTGCAGTTACGAATTATAAGAAACACGAAGTACTTATTGCATCTCATATCGTTCCCTGGAAAGATGCTAATAATGACGAACGCTTGGATGTTCACAACGGAATACTCTTATCTCCGAATTATGATGCCTTGTTCGACAAACATCTGATTAGCTTTGAGAATAACGGAAAAATTATCCTATCCGAAATTCTTATGAAATCTGATTATCAGAAACTGGGAGTAGATGGAAAGGAGTCGATTAAAAACCTCTCCAGGTATAATCATGAATATCTAGAAAGACACCGAAAATTATTATAAACCCATAGCCATAATTTAATTTTAATAGAATAGATATTTCGATTCCTACTATTCAATTATCAAACAAAGTCCGATAAGAATGAAATTACAGAATCTTGATTTCAGTACCTGGTGCAAAATTCATATTGAAGATCATGATGACAAATGGTGTAGGGAATTATATCCCTTTCAGGTATTTTCTCAAGTAGATTTTGCTGATGATAAACTCAATATTTCTCAACATATAATAATTGATGGAATAGAATATACCGCTATAATTCGTAGGATTGTGCTACAAGAAAGAGGAACTTACAAGGCTACTTTCGAACTTACTTCTATTCCGACAAATAATTTTAGTGGCTGGATAAATAGAGATTGGAATAATGTGTTTGAAATTGCATATCGGCCGAATTATCAGTTTGTGACCGTTTTTACTAAAAAGACTGACCCTTCAAGGGAATATGTAATAAACTTTCTAAACGGCAATTTGGAAACCCTTTTTCAAAAAAGATCTCTTCCTCTTTCTGAACTTCTTTTCAGAACTCTTTTGTTAGTCATTTCTGAGGAGAATTTTCCAGGCGGCAAATACAGGAAGGTTTTCGAATATTTGCCGAATGGAGTCAGGGAGGTACCAAAATATGAAACTCTTAATAAATTAAATTTTGACTATTCACCCCTCTACTCTATTGATAGAAAAATTTGGATTTGCTATGCATACAATGAAGATAAGGCACATCGTATAGCCTTCTTATGGGCTAATCAATGCGAAAAGCTGATTGTTGTGTTTTGCAATTCTACTTTTACCAAACATCAAAGATGCCAGTATCCGGATACTTTCATTATTTCACTATATGAATTTTCAGCATGGGTTCGTCCCGAATTGAGAATGAGATATGAAAAACAAATAAGATTTTTGCAAAACCATCTTTACTTGGAACAAGCTGGGGAAATAAATGATCTTAAAAAAGAGATTGAAAACCCAAAACTGGGCGAATATGAAATTAAAAAGTCGGATTTATCTGAAGCCCTAGGGATTATAAAAATAATTCCAATTGACGAGTTTGACACTTTTCAATTCTTAGCTGCTGCCAATCTGGTGAACGCATATCTAAGCAGGGTTAGACTTGGTCCAAAAAGGCCTGTCAAAGAAGAAAAGAATTTTCGTGACATGTATTCTTTTAAGAATCATCTTTCAAATGTTCTTGCAGATTTGATTGATAGGCGGGTGACTTTCGTTCAGATCTATATTGAACGGGAATTAGCAATAATAAAAATAATGGATTTGCAATTCAGCTTTCACGATATTAATAAGAATGAATCTATAAAGGCGTTTGAATCAAGTAATCTAAATAAAGAAATTAAATGGTTGGGGATTCGATTGCAGCCGATTGCTCCTCTATTGCTTCAATATGCAGGCAAACTCCTGCGCCAGAATTCTAAAGAAAATCCTTCTAATAATAAGAAATATCCTAAAAATTGGGAAAGAAATAAAAAGGTAGATTAAATTATAAAATTTTATTAAAGTAAATCAATTCTTTGTCTCAAAATTGAAGTATGACCAAAGTTTTTACAAACTGCGACAAATGTAATAGGGAAATATACTATGGCGATAATTATGTCGCCATAGCTAAAAATGTTGAAAGGGCGATGGACTCCGCATCAAATGACAATAAACAAGTTCAAATCCTGGATTCTGAACTACTACTAACTATTTGCAGTAATTGTGCGGTTTTATTGCATTACGATTTGTCTGCCACTCTTAACAAAATTATCATGGAGGATACAGACATAATTAGGCAACAGAAAGAGAAGTTATTGGACGCAGCAGAATTCGATGCAAATAGGCGCGATCCCCTTTTTCAAGATGCTGCTCGTCTCGTAGTACAAAACCAGATAGGATCTACTTCTCTTATACAGCGCCGAATGAAGTTGGGCTATAATCGAGCAGGTAGACTTATGGATCAGTTGGAGGCTGCTGGGATTGTTGGTCCAAACATGGGAGCCACTGCCAGGGATGTAAAAATAAAAACAGAAGCCGAATTGAGTTTATGTCTGGCAAGAATGGATATCTAATTTTCTTATTGGAGATAACAGACTGGTTATAATATAATTAGGCTATGGGCTATTTCACCAAATCCCGCTTCAGATCAGCACTCGAATGCCCTACAAAAGTTTACTATGGGGCCAATAAAACAATATATGCCAATCAAAACCTGGATGATCCCTTCTTAATGGCCCTGGCTGAAGGAGGCTACCAAGTAGGAGAATTAGCCAAGTATATGTTTTGCGATGATCCTGTACGAGAAGACATTACCATTGAGGAGCTCGATTATGAGAATTCCCTGAATCAAACAGAAGCCAAACGATTAAAAGGAGATAGGGTTGTTATCGCTGAAGCAGCTTTTCGATGTGAGAATTTCTTTATTCGAACCGATTTGATCGTGGAGGAAGGGAACAGGATTCATTTGTATGAAGTGAAAGCAAAGTCCTGGGACGATAAAGTGGAGTTTTTAAAAATCTGGAAGAAGGGAGCTAAAAAGGGTAAAGAGTATTTGGATAAGGATTGGAGCATTTATTTATACGACGTCGCATTTCAGAAATGGGTTGTGGCCAAAGCAAACCCAGAGAAAAATGTTGTAGCTCATTTAGTGCTCGTGGATAAAACAGTCGACTGCACCATAGAGGGACTAAATCAATTGTTCAAGATCGCAAGGAATGGTTCCAGAATAGATATTTCAGTAAAAGAGAGTATTACCCGTGATGATTTAGGAAGGATTCCTTTGAAAGTCATCAATGTAGACAGGGAGTGTGACTGGATCTATTCGAATCCTGTTGACATCGAGCTGGATGGGGATTGGGAATTTGAAGACTTAGTCCATTTTTTGGCGGATAAGTATATGGCCAATGAAAGAGTTTGGACGACTTATTTGGGCATGAAATGTAAAGGATGTGAGTTTATAAATACTGACTACCCAATTGGTTTGCAGAGTGGTTTTCATGAATGTTGGAAGAAGCTGGCAAAATGTACGGATGAATCCGTTAAGGAATCTTTGATCCTGGAACTCTGGTGCGGCAAGGCTGGACAAATCAGTATCGTTAAGAACGCGATAGCCAAAGAAATATATTTTTTAAAGCACGCAGAAGAATCACTGTATGTTTCCCAAAATTATGTCAACTCGGGCGGAACAACATTAGATCCAACGCAAAGGAGAAATATCCAAATTTTAAAATCGAAAGCAAAAGACTTTACACCTTACCTGGATATCGAAGGTTTAGCCCAGGTTTTTGAGACACTGGAACCTCCCTATCATTTTATTGACTTCGAAACAACAACGGTAGCACTTCCATTCCATAAGGACCATAGGCCTTATGAAGCCGTCGCATTTCAATATTCCTATCATCTGATGGATGAGAATGGAAGAATCTCTCATAAGAATCAATACCTGTCCTTCGAAAAAGGTTTTTTCCCAAACTATGAGTTTTTAAGGTCCCTAAAAAAAGATCTTTCCGGCAAGCCCGGAACCATATTCAGGTATCATCAGCATGAGAATAACTATTTGAATCATATTTACAAACAGCTCTTGGAAGAAACATTAGCAGATGTTCCAGATAAAGCCGATCTCATTTCTTTCATACAGGAGATCTCGCACCCGACATCAGATACTCCCAATCGTTGGCAACCTACTAATGATATGCAGGATCTCTATGAACTGGTTTTAAATCATTTCTACTCATTGTATGCGAAAGGATCCAATTCTATCAAGGACATTTTACCCGCAGTAATTAAAAGTTCCGACTATATTCGTAAGAAGTATGGTCAACCCATCTACGGTACCTCTACTATGCCTAGCTTGAATTTTAAAGCTCCACATATCTGGATAACTCAGGAAACAGGTCTTAATCCGTATAATACCTTGCCGGAATTATTTGGAGAAGTTGACAAGGTTCATTTTGACATAACAGACGGCAGTTTAATGGAATTGAGCGACGGCGGCGCAGCCATGATAGCTTACGCATATCTGCAGTTTACAGACATATCTGAATGGCAAAGACAGATCTATCGGGATGGATTACTTCGATATTGCGAGTTGGATACGATGGCCATGGTGATGATTTGGGATTATTGGGGAAGGGAGTTGAATTTTTGGTGAGTATATGTAATTAATTGAAATCTAAGATTAATTTAATAATTATGAGTGTACAAGCGAGGGATAGAAAACTAGAGACATGGTATAAAAGAATAAAAGATGGAGAGATTAAACTACCAAGATTTCAACGATTTGAAGCTTGGGACCAAGCCAGGATCTGCAGTTTACTTAACATGATAGTTCACGATCTTGTCTTAGACCCCTAAATGGCTGGACTAAATTAGTAAATCAATTTAGTCATCTTAAATTTAGGTTATGGGAAAACAACGCAGAAGCTTTTCTGTGGAACAGAAGCTTCAAATCATCCAGGAAGCAGATCAACACGGGGTAACTCAGACCCTTCGCAAGCACAATTTATCACACACTGTTTATCTCAGATGGAAGTCTCAGTTTAATCAGGGAGGTGTTCAATCGCTCAAGCCACAGTACCATACGGTAGATCCGGAACTGAGGTCACTGCAGGAAGAAAATGCGCGGTTAAAAAAGATCATCGGCAACCAGGCATTGGAGTTGGAGTTCAAGACTGAGTTATTAAAAAAAAACGAGGCTTACGAACGGAGACTGAAGGGTTCGTAAAAGAATTTGCACACAAAGGGGTAGCGGTACGAAAGCTTTTATCCTGGGCGGAGTTGCAGCCCAGTAGTTACTATTATAAGAAATCAGGTCTTCGTAAAGGCAGGAAACCGACTACACACAGTGTTAATCAGAATGGCGAGCTCTTTGAAAATGCAGTAGTGGTGAAGGACATTGAACAGACACTTGCTCAGGAATTTTGTTGTTACGGTTATCATAACATGACCGGTGAACTAAAGGACCTGGGCTGGATTATAAATCATAAAAAAGTGAACAGGCTCATGAAGGAGAATAATCTGCTCTACGGTGCGCGGATACGGCCCAAGCCTTTTAAACGGAATTTTATCCGTTTCAGGACTTTGAAACCAGTGCGCCCGTTGCAGTACCTGTCCATGGATATTAAGTATGTACATATACACGGAACAGGAAAAAATGCGCTGCTTCTGACCGTGATAGATATTTACAGTCGCAAAGAGTTGATTCATATCTTTCGTCACAACATTAAAAAAGGAGATGTTCTCGTTATGCTTTCCCTATTGCTGTTGGAGTATAAGGCTGAAGGAATAACGCTCAGAAATGATAACGGATCCCAGTTCATTGCCATAGCAGTCAGAGAATACCTGAAAGAAAAAGGAGTTTATCAGGAGTTCTCTCATGTAGCTACTCCGGAAGATAATGCCTATATCGAAGCATTGCACTCCATCCTGCAAAGAGAAGTCATTGACCGGTTTGAATTTGAATCCATCTATCAGGCTCAACTCGTTATCCAACGATACTTCATATGGTACAACGAAAAACGCAGACACGGGTCATTGAAAGGTCTGACGCCAGATAAAGTATGGAAAAATTATAATCCGATCCCTTTTGAAAATGAAAAACTTCTCAACTATCTTTAGAAAACCGTCCAGTTTATAGGGGGTCGAGACAATCTTCCATTGGGTATAACCTTATTATTAGAGGTTGATAAAGAGCAGTTTATTTCAAGATATTTGGCGACGGCTGAAATCAAGGTACCACCTTATCCTCGCGTAATTGAACATTTATTGGATGGGCAACAACGCTTAACTGCTATTTGGCGAGTTGTGCATAACAACTATGAATGGGAAAAATATTTCTTATATATACGAGAGTATGATTTAAATCCTAGATCTGATGATGATGATCAACAATGGGAAGATAATATATCGGTAATTTGTCAAAGTCGCTGGGACAGCAAAAGAAGTGGGAAAAGAATGCCCGTTTGGGCTGATAGTTCAGAGGAATGTTTTAAACGTGGACTTATTCCCTTTGAATTATTAAAGCCAGAAGACATAGGGGCTGAAATTGGTAAATGGATTGTCGAGGCTATGGACTATAAAAAACCAAGGAATGGATCTGTGGACTTTGAATCACAATTTGAAATCTTTTCTGATGAAAAGCAAAAACTCATCAATCTTATTAATCGATTTCGCGAGACGATCAAACATTATAACCTGCCATTTCTTTCACTTGCGTCTGATACTCCAAAAGATGTTGCTCTAAACGTGTTCATTAATATGAATACGAATAGTAAACCATTGTCACAATATGACATTATTGTAGCGGAGATTGAAGGAATTAAAGATACGTCTTTGCATGATTTACAAGCACAACTTAATATATCAAATCCCTCTATAGAACGATATTTTGATTTATCATTTCTCATATTAAATACATCAGCACTAATTCAAGAAAAAATTCCAAATCGCTTTGGTATTTGGGATATGGATAAAAGTAAGGTCGTCGAAAATTGGGATTTAATGGTTAACGGTTTGTCTAGAATGGCGAAATTTCTTGAATCAAATAAAATATTTGATCAACAAAGACTACCCACAAATGCCGTTTTAGCTGTTATCGCGGCACTCTATACATATATTCCAGTGACAGGTGACAAAGCTGGGCAGTTTTTTGTATTACTTAAAAAATACCTTTGGTCTTCTTTTTTCACCGATCGTTACGAAAATTCGGCTGCTTCTAGAGCTTACGCGGACTACATGTCCTTGTTAGCAATTGTAACCGGAAAGGTAAAAATAACAAACGGTGCTAAATATACGGAAGATGATGTCCCAGTTTTGAATAGAACCTTATACCCGGTATCAACTGAGGAACAATTAATTAATGTTATTTGGCCAAAGAATGCCAGCATTCGAGGAAGGGGGATTCTTGCTGTTGCCAATTATTTTGGCGGAAATGATTTTGCAGATGGAAGTACAATTTCTTCTGACAATGTCTTAAAAAGGGAATATCATCATATTTTTCCGGATGCACTCATTGAAGAGGCGAATTTAACCTTAATGGGAACGATAAATAGTACGATAGCGCTCAATTGTGCATTAATTACTAATACAACCAATAGAGTTATCGGAAGAAAAAGTCCTTTGAAATATTTGAAAGAAAGGTTTGATTGGACAAATGAGATAATTGTTGAACAAAGACTTAAAAGCCATTTGATTCCAATTGAGGAGCTAAAAGCTGGCGATTACATAGGTCTCAATGATATGGATAAAGCAATGAAAATTAAATCAGACTACGAAGCATTCATTGCTAAAAGAGCGAAATTAATTTTGAAGGCTGTTCTGAGATTGGCAGAAGGTGAAGAAGTCAATGTTGCAGACATCTACTAAAGAGTGAATGTGCAAAATTTGAGATAATTTGTATCAATTTTAGAAAGCAATAGAAAAAATTAATTAAAATAGGCCTTAATGAAGTCTCTAAAAAATTTATTAAAACCACGTCCTTCGGTTTTTGACAAATCAAAACGTGATACAGTTTTAGATCTAAGCGATTTAATGCTAGATGACAAAATTAATCCAGAAGTATTTTTTGAAGAAAATTATATAACAGATGGAATGAAAGCTCTCTATGAAGCAGTTTTTAAAAGATTTGAGGGTCATAGTGATGATGGAATTTTTCGGTTAAAGCAGACTATGGGTGGAGGTAAAACTCATAATATGATAGCTCTGGGGTTATTGGCTAGACATCCAGAATTAAGAGAGAATTTAATGGGCAAATTTTATAAGACTTCTTTTAGAAAAGAAGCTAGAGTTATTGCATTTTCTGGTTATGAGGCGCCGCAATATGGCCTCTGGGGTTATTTAGCAGAGAAGCTTGGGAAGAAGGAGGCTTTTAAGGATTATTATGAACCTTTGCACAAGCACCTGGCCAAACTGCATGGATTGAATTGCTAAAAGGTGAGCCCCTGCTTATTTTAATAGATGAATTACCACCTTATTTGGAAGGGGCAAAAGCAAAACAGATAGGGAACTCTGATTTGGCAACCCAAACTGCAATCGCTTTAACAAATTTGATGGTTGCAATAGGAAAAGAAGAATTAAAAAATGTATGTCTTATAATGTCAGATCTTACTGCAAACTGGCAGGGAGGTATGACTTTAATTAATGATATTCTTAAAAATGTATCGGATCAAACAAGACGATCTGCAAAAGACTTTACACCAGTTCAGCCTAATTCTGATGAGATTTACCTCATTCTACGCAAACGATTATTTTTAAATGATGCTGATGTTAGTGAGATCAAAAGTGTAGCTATATCTTATAGTGAAGCTTTGAAAGAGGCTAAGTTAGTAGGTATCACAAGTGAAAGTCCAGAAGCTTTTGGAGCCAACATAACTACCTCTTACCCATTCCACCCAGGCATCAAAGATATATTTGCAAGGTTTAAAGAAAATCCAGGCTTTCAGCAAACTCGGGGTATGATTCGTTTGATGCGAACATTCCTTGCAAAAATGTTTGATGATGAGACTGGGTGGGCGGATGCATCTTATCTTATTCATCCATTTGATTTTGATTTGAATGATAACGATACCCTTACGGAAATTCAAAATGTAAATAGAGAATTGGTAAATGCTATTTCAAAAGACATTGCGAATAATGGAACAGCAACTGCGGAAAGACTTGATAAAAAGTTTGCTAATACCCTTGCCTCTGATACTTCAAAACTGATATTACTTTCATCCCTTTCAAGTATGTCAGGTGGTCTCAAAGGATTGGGCGAAAACGATATAATTAAAAATATTATTAAACCTGGCAGGGTGCCATCAAACGTAAAAAATGAAGTAATTATTCCGCTTACTACTGAAGCTTGGTATTTACATACTGATCGCAGTGGAAATTTACTTTTTAAGGATGTTAAAAATGTTGTCGCCCAACTAAATGACTATGCGGCGAATTATAATGAAGTGACAGTAAGAAAAGATTTAGTAAATTATATTAGGGAAATATTTGCACCAAAAATTAAAGATTGTTATCAAACACTATATGTGTTACCGTCGTTAGATGAGATCGAAATAAGCCAGGATAAAATTAGCTTGATAATCTACACACCACATTTTTCAGGAGGTATAAACCCGGAATTAGAAAAATTTTATAATGACCAGACTTTCAAAAACAGGTTAATGTTTCTTTCAGGTGATAACAAAACCCTTGCAGCTGTAAATGAAAATGCGAGCCAATGGAAGGCTATAAACCAAATTTTAGCAGATTTACTAGCTACAAATGTTCCAACAAACTCAACGGAGTATATAGATGCAGAAAGACTTAAAGGAAGTATTCAATTTAACCTAGGCAGTGCATTACAACAAACATTTGTTAAGTTATGGTATCCCCATTCAACAGGGTTGAAAATGGATAATTTTTCCATGTTGTTTACTGATAATACTTATGATGGGGAAGATCAAATTCGTAATCTTCTAAAAAATTCTTACAAGTTTACTGAAGGAGTTACAGACGATTCGTTTAGACTTCAATGTGAAATGAAGCTTTTTGCTCAGAAAAAAATGCCCTGGAATGAAGTTAAAAAAACCGCAGCTATTAACATTAAATGGTTGTGGCATAAGCCTGATGCATTGGATCAATTAAAGGATAGTATGATCTTTAAAGGTCAGTGGAGGAGTGATGGAAGTAATTGGTTGGAAAAGGGACCCTTCCCACCTCCATGCACAGAGGTTCGTTTTCAACGCATTAATAGGAATGAAGAAACAGGAGAAGTTACATTGAAGATAACTCCTGTAAATGGTGATATAGTTTATTATGAAATAGGTGGCACAGCAACCGAAGCATCTGCAAGAGTAGAAGATTTTAAAGAATTTAAAACAACAGAATTGTTAGTTTCTTTTTTAGCGGTTGATTCAACTGGTGAGCATGAAACAGGTAAAGCTGAATCTTGGAAAAACGAGATAACCCTAAAATGGAATTTATTTGATCAAGCAGGGAAAAAAATGTTGGAGTTAAAATCAGCGCCAGGTGCCCCAATTAGATATTCAACTGATGGAAGTAATCCCGCAACTAATGGATCTACTTATAATGATCCCTTCCCATTGTTGGCAACAACCAGATATGTTATAGCAGAAGCTGAAAAATCTGGTATTATTTCAAATCAGTTAAAGATTGAAATCCCGCAAGGTGCAGCTACTCCAATCATAGTTATTGATAAAAATCTGCCATTAAAATGGAAAAGAAAACTTTCCTTTTCTACGACACAACAATCATATGAATTTTTTGAAAAAGCAAAGAAGTTTGAAGCAGAATTATATTTATCTTCTATAATCATACAAGGTGATGAAAAGTGGGTAGAACTCAGTATGGATGACCTTTTACGTGTATCTCCTGAAAAACTTGAAGAAGTTATCAGCAAATTGCGAGAAAATATTTATGGAGAAGGTGAGATATCATCTGCAATTGTAGCTATGCAATTTTCAACTGGTCAAAAATTTGAAGATTATCTGCATGAATTAAAAACTGAATTAAAGCCTAATGAAATTGAGCAGTAATATTGGAAGTATCGGTTTTGGATTTTTGCCGAAGGAAAGTGAACATCACTTTCTAGTAAATATATTATCAAATGAAGTTGTAATTGCTGAGCAATTTGTTTACGATCCTTCTGCATCCTTAGCAGAATTAAATTATAGAATTGGTAGGCAGAACAATGAAATAAGGGTTATCCTCCATAGAAAAAAATGGGATCTCATTGCGGAGGAGACACAGGCGGAGTTCAATAGAAGATTAAAGTTAAATAAACTGTCTTTAGGCAAGTGGGTAAAAAACCGCAATTACGTTACCCGTTTATTGGGTAAGGAACTTGTTTTACTTTGCTGGGCTGTTGAAGAAGTAGAAGCAGCAGTAATACCAACTGCAATTCAAAACTGGTTGGGTTTAAAACCTGAAGAACGGTGGTGGCTATACACTATGACAAATGCAGCCACGGGCCATGCTATATATGATCGAAATGTTGGTTGGCGCAAAGCCGTTAGATATGCACTTACTGAAAATCCGGTATCGGGTATTCAAAAAAATACACTCTTGGACAATCTAGACGGCACTTCACTTTTTACGGTGAGTGAACCCGAAGAGATAAAATTTAGTACACCTACAAAAACAGCAGAATCGGGAAATAAAAAAAAGGGTAAAAAGGTATGACTTATAAAAAATCATTTATTGAGACTCAATTTCCTGTTTCTAAAATATCTAAAGAAAGCTATAAGGAGAGAATGGCAAACAACGGTCAAACTCTTACAGGCTTGGGCAAGTGGTGGGGCAGAAAGCCTTTGATATTAGTAAGAGCAGTTATATTGGGTTTGCTAATTCCTGCGTCCAATGACCCTAAAAAAGATAGAGCGATATTTTTAAAAATATTATCGATGGATGATGACGGTCTTTGGAGCCGCAAAGAAAAAGATCTCACAATTTCTCAATATTATGAAAAGGCAAATAGTCAAATTAGGGAAATGCTATTCGAAATTGGGGCAAATATTGAAGAAGATAAGGGATTGAAATTTAAAGAAGGTTTAAATGAAAGTGAGAAAAGGGGGTTACAAAAGAGAATTTTTAGTCAGTTAAGTTATGATGAACGTTTAATATATTGTCTCCGTCCTGAAGAAGCACCAAGCCTTTCTTCTCATGATTGGAAGAGTATAAATGAACACTTAAATACTAAAGCGACTGATTTAAAGGAATTAATAGTTCAATTAGGATTTAAGCAATTTGGTCATATTCCAAAGGTGGGTGATGCATTTAGTGGCGGAGGTTCGATACCTTTTGAAGCTGCAAGAATCGGATGCGAAGCTTTTGGTAGTGATTTAAACCCGGTTGCAGCAATCCTAACATGGGCGGGTTTAAATATTATTGGTGGCGGCGAAGAAATTATCACAAAAATTAGGCAAGCTCAAAAAGAAGTGTATGAAAATGTAGATAAGCAAATAACCGAATGGGGTATTGAGCATAATAAAGGTTGGCGTGCAGATGTGTATCTATATTGTGTAGAGGCTCGCTGCCCTGTTACAGGGTATTTAATTCCATTATCTCCAAATTGGGTTATTGGTGAAAAATCCAAAACTATCGCTCGTCTAGTGATAAATGACGTCGAAAAGAAATATGAAGTTGAAATACATAGCGGCGTTTCAGATGATGAAATGCTGTTGGCGAAGAACAGCGGCACAGTAAAAGATGGTTACATAATTAACCCTACCACAGGTGATCGCACTTCAATTCAAGTATTACGTGGAGACCGTACAATTAGAGGTGAAACAACGTTTGGTTCTAGAATGTGGGAAAATGAAGACTTGGAGCCTCTACCAACTGATGTATTCCGGGAAAGGCTTTATTGCATTAGATATTTGGAGCCTTTTTTTGAAGTGCAAGTTAAAATAGGCAATAAAAAGGCATGGAAAATAATTGATAAAGTTGAATTAGAAACCATTGGTAACTATCAAACGCTAATTGACAATGGTACAATTAGATTAAAAACTAGAAAACATTATAGAGCACCTAATGCTCAAGACTTAGAAAATGAAAAGCGAGTTTTATCGATTTTAAGGAAAAATTTTAGAGAATGGCAAATTGAGGGTTATATACCCTCAAGTAAGATTGAAAGAGGTTTAGAGACAACACGTCTTCAACGTGAAAGGGGATGGACATACTGGCACCATTTATTCACACCAAGGCAACTTTTGACAAACGGATTATTTCAAAGGGAGCTTTATAAAGAAAAGAATAAAACTGTTAGAGTTGCTCTTCTTTTGGGTTTGGGCAAGATTACCGACTGGAATAGTAAATTAAGTGTTTGGGATACAAGTGCTGCAAATGAAAGAGTTGCTAATACGTTTTTGAATCAAGCGTTAAATCCATTATATCGATGGGGTTGTAGACCATTGAAAGCAATTGCAAATTCTTGGTTTTACGAAATATCGGCTGTTTCAAATATTTTATCTGCTACAACAATTGAGGTAGGGGATGCTTCTCAAATCAATCAATCAAATGACATTTGGATTACAGATCCCCCCTATGCAGATGCAGTAAACTATCATGAACTGGCGGATTATTTTCTTAGCTGGTATTCAAAGCAAATCGAAATATCTTTTCCAGAGTGGTATACAGATAGTAAAAAGGCTTTAGCCGTAAAAGGGTCCGGGGAAGACTTTAGAATTCGAATGGTTTCTATATATAGTAATCTAAACAGATGTATGCCGGCAAATGGGGCGCAATTAGTAATGTTTACACATCAAAATTCAAGTGTTTGGGCAGATTTAGCTTTAATATTATGGGGTAGTGGATTACAGGTTAGCGCTGCATGGACTATTGCAACGGAAACAAACAGCGGGCTTAAATCGGGTAACTATGTGCAAGGCACAGTATGTATGGTACTTCGCAAGCAGACATCTATTGAAGAAACATTTATAAATGATGTTTACCCGGAAATTGAACAAGAAGTTATTAATCAACTTAAAACTATGACTGAGTTGGATGATAAGGATGATCCTAATTTTAGCGACAGTGATTATCAATTGGCAGCGTACGCTGCAGCATTAAGAATCTTAACTAAATACAAAAAAATCCACCCTATTAATGTTCAGTATGAATTGACAAAACCTCGAGTAAAGGGAGAAAAGAATGAGGTTGAAAAACTAATAGATAAATCTGTGATAATTGCAACAAATTACTTAATCCCAGAAGGATTGGAAAAGGAATTATGGATTGGTCTTGGGGCAGAAGAAAAATTTTATTTAAAGGGGTTAGAAGTTGAGACTCATGGTGAATACCGTAGTGGTGTTTACCAGGAATTTGCACGCGGGTTTGGAGTAAAAGATTATAAAATAATGCTTAGCTCAAATAATGCAAATGAAACACGTTTGCGAAGTGCTCTTGAGTTTAAGAATAAGAATCTAAGTGATGAGGGTTTTGGCTCAAGTATTTTAAGGAAAGTCTTATTTGCTATTCATGAAACTAATGTCCACGAGGATCCTAATGTAGGTAAACGATTTCTAAAAGATGAAGTAAATGAGTATTGGCAAAATCGCCAAAAACTGGTTGCCTTAACGAGGTATATTCAAAAATTAAGTGGCGGTATTGAACATAGGAAAGAAGATGAGAAAGCAGCTAATTTACTAGCTGGAGCTTTAGAAAACGATCATTTATAACCAATGGTAAATAGATTTTCATCAAGGCTACATAGGTTAGATCAAACTTTCTTAAACGAAAGGCTTAAAGGGGCTATTAATTATGACCGTATAGCTGGCTATTTCAGCTCCTCTTTATTAGAAGTAGCTGGTGAAGCAATTAATACAATGTCAGGTAAAATCAGAATTGTGTGCAATTCTGATTTAGATGAAAGAGATGTGGCGACCGCAAAATCAGCTGAAATGGCTATCCGTAAAGAATGGTGCAATAGTGAACCTGAAAAGCTACCTGATACATCTCATCCCCGGTTTAAAAAATTGTTTGATCTTTTGGTAAGTGGTAAAATGGAAGTTAGGGTTATACCATCCCATGTTTTTGGATTAGTACATGGCAAAGCGGGTGTTATAACTGCATATAATGGAAGTAAAACATCTTTCATGGGCAGTAGTAATGAAACATACGCCGCCTGGAAAATGAATTATGAATTGGTTTGGGAGGATGATAGTCCGGAAGCTATTGCTTGGGTTCAAGACGAATTTGATTATTTATGGCGTCATTCAGAAGCCCAAAAGCTTTCCGAAGCTGTTATATCAGATGTAGGTCGGATTGCTTTTCGGACAGAAATAAATCTTGATAAATGGAAAGAGGAAGCTAAGCCAGAAAGCACAATTATAGAAAGCCCGGTTTATAGGCAGGAAAATGGCTTGTGGGCTCATCAGAAATATTTTGTTGAAAAGGTCTTTGAAGCACATAAAAAATACGGTGCACGTTTCGTATTAGCTGATCAGGTAGGGCTAGGCAAAACAATTCAATTAGCAATGGCTGCGCAATTGATGGCTCTTTTTGGTACCAAGCCAATATTAGTTTTAGTTCCAAAAACTCTAATGTGGCAATGGCAGGATGAAATGAAAAACCTCCTGGATATGCCATCGGCTGTTTGGAACGGCCGGCAATGGGTAGATGAAAATGAGGCTGAATATCCGCTTAATGGAATTAAGAATTTAGCTAATTGTCCACGAAAAGTAGGGATAGTTTCACAAGGGCTCATAACATCTGGTGGAGAAGCCGCTTCTATTCTATTGTCAATGGCATTTGAATGCGTAATTGTCGATGAAGCTCACCGTGCAAGACGTAGAAAATTTACTGAACTTGATCGGACAACTGGAACAAATCAAAATAATTTGATGCAGTTCATTTATAACATATCGCCAAAAACGAAGAGCCTTTTGTTAGTAACTGCTACGCCTGTGCAAATTAATCCTATTGAAGCTTATGATATGCTTGATATGCTTGGGAATGGTTCAGAGCAGGTTTTAGGCAATCCATGGAGCCGATGGATGAATGTAAGGCGGACAATGGAATTGATGCTTAATATTGGACAGGCTCCTTCAGATGAGGTTGAAATATGGGAATGGATGCGAAACCCATTTCCACCAGTTGACAAAGATGAAGTATTTTTTGAACAGGTAAGAACGAAACTTCAAATGACGGATGATAACTTTATTATACCTGGCGATAAAATACAACAGCTCAGTCCAGCAATAAAACGGAAGATTAAGGACAATACTATTAATTTCTTTCAAAAACACAATCCCTTTATACGACACATAATTCGCAGAACACGGCAATATTTGGAAAATACAATGGATCCGGCTACCAATGAACCTTATCTTAAGCCAGTAAAAGTTGAATTGTTTGGAGAAGGAGATGATGAGGCAATTGTATTACCTGGATATTTACGCAATGCATATGAAACTGCTGAAGAGTTTTCTAGAGTACTTGCGCACAGGGTTCAAAGTGCTGGATTTTTGAAAACTTTACTGTTAAGAAGATTGGGTAGTTCAATTGAAGCAGGAAGGTTAACAGCTGAAAAAATGCTAATTTCTTGGCAGGATATTAATATAGTCGAGGGTGAAGAAGATGAGGACGATATAAGTGACGAACCTAGTAATAACAATACACTTTCAAAAGGCAAAACATTAACAACTGAGGAGAAGCAGTTATTGGAGCAATTCGTCCAACAATTATCAATCAACAAAGAAAGAGATCCCAAATATTCATTTTTAAAGAGCTACCTGCTAAACAGGGGATGGCTTGAAATGGGTTGTATTGTTTTTTCTCAGTATTATGATACAATAAAATGGGTAGCAAATCAACTTACAATTGATTTACCAAAGGAGCCAATTGCTATATATGCCGGTGGTACTAAAAGTGGTATAATGATTAACAGCACTTTTAAGCCTATGCTAAAAGATGAAATAAAAACGAAAGTAAAAACGGGTGAACTAAGGATAGTCCTTGGGACGGATTCAGCAAGTGAAGGTCTGAATTTGCAACGTTTAGGCACTTTAATAAATCTTGATTTACCTTGGAATCCAACAAAATTAGAACAGCGTAAAGGTCGTATACAAAGAATTGGTCAAATTAGAGATACGGTTTTGATTTATAATATGAGGTACAGTGATACTGTCGAAGATAGGGTACATCAAATGTTAGCACAACGATTAGAAAATATTAAAGATCTTTTTGGTCAAATTCCTGATGTTTTAGAAGATGCATGGGTGGAATTGGCAATTGGTGAGCAGGAAAAGGCAAAAGAGATTATTAATAATGTTCCAACCCGGCATCCATTCGAAATGAAATATGATAAGATTGAAAATATCAATTGGGAAAGTTGCAGTGTTGTCCTTAATACTATTGAAAGAAAGCAGTCACTTTTGAAAACGTGGCTTTAATCATCATTAAGAAGGAGCATTCGACAATAGAAAGTACTCTATGGGTTAGGGCGAATTGGAGTAAAGTTTGTGATAGACAAATTGTCTACCAAAACCTTCAAGTGGCGGTTATTATTTTCGTTAGGATCAGATTTTAACATCATAATTTGAGAACCAAATGGAATTGAAGAAATATTTTTTATACAATCCAACATTCGATTTAACCGCATGTCAAATAGGAATTAATAAATGGGACTGGAGTGCAATACAAAGTGAAAATGAGGCGGAGGCAAAATTAATCATGCAACAAAAGAAATTTGACGTATTACCTATCAACAATGAAGATGGTAAAATAATGAAATATTATTCCACCGAGACCTGGAATAATTATGACAACTTGAATTTAAAAACGATAGACCATGCTAATTCTGTTTATTTCAGGCTCGGATTTGGAGATCTGGTGCGGAAATTCAAGTTGGAAAAAAGACATTTCTATTTTCTTACTAATTACAGGGAAGTTTTAGGACTTGTTTCGTTTGTTAATTTTAATTGTCAGGCAGTTTATAATTACTTATTTCAAATCATCTCGGACTTGGAATTGAGCATAAACCATTTATTAAAAAAGTACATCGAACAGAAAGACATTGTAGATGTATTTTTGAAATCGCAGGATAAACATTTAAATGAAGTAGTACAAAAATTCAAAAAATCAGAGGAAATGGGAACAGATAATACAATATTCGAGCATATGTATCTTCAAACAATTAGTATTGTTCTTAACAAATTTAATGAAAAATTGCCTGATGAACTTAGAAAATTAAATAATTACAGCCGCAAATTTGCATCTAACGGTGTTTATAATAATTTGCGAAATCGAATTATGCATCCTGTACGTCCAATTCTAAGCGATCAAAATACCATTTCGGAAATTGATGAATTGTTGAATGATTATCTTGAGATCAAAGACATTTTGGGATAGTCTTTTTTATCATTCCTCATTACATAATTATCTATCCATTCTTTTTAATGTCTTCAAGGCGATATAGTCAGCAATCTTCAGTCTGATATTAAATCGACTATTTTTAATATTGATTTACACCTGCACGAAGTTTCGATTTAATAGCATCTTTGAATGAATGAGGGCTCAAAACAACCACGGCATCAGCATAAGATAAAATCAACCTCTCAAATTCATAGTTAATGATTAAATGCAGTTTTACTTCGAGGATAGAATCAGAAATCCATTTTGATCTCTGTGATCCGTGCAGTGGCTTCGACTCCATATATTTGCCTGTTTTTCCCAAGAAGTGAAGAGTTATATCTTCAATTTGAGCTTTTTCAGGTTTCGTTACACCAATCATATCTTCAAAATATTCCTGCCAATTTATTGAAGTATTTTTTTGATACTTACACTTTACTTCGCTGATGTTTACAATTCTGTCAATTGCCATATTCCAGTCGGACTTTTCTTTTTCAGGGTTATATCCAAAAAGAAACCAACGATTGTTGTACTGTTTAAGAAAGTAAGGGTGTATGACAATGTTGTAAGGTTTGTCATTTTCAAATGGTTGATAGCTTATTTCAAGTACCTTTTTGTAGAAGATGGCATTATGAAGCGGTCCTAAATTTTCAATTCCCTTTAGATATTGGTTATTATCAAATTCAAGAATTGTGGCCGAGGCTTCTTTGGAAGCCATTCCCTGTTTTAACTTTGGGATAAGCTCATTTACCCATTCAAACTGTGGCATTCCTTTGAATTGGGAAAGAATATCAGCGGCCGACTGCAATTGGTCAATTTCCACTTCATTCAAGGGCATGTTATTAATTGAAAAAGATGGATCAGCATACCTGTAATATACTTTCTTACCATCTCGCAGTTTAGACAGCTCAATTCCCCACCCCTCTTTACGTTCCATAAAGGCTATATCCTCAAAAATCTGCCTGCGGCTTATCCCGTTTGAACCTGGAGATATTTCCAGCAATACTTTTTCACACTCATCAATTAGGTCATTAATAAAATACCTTTTACCCGGGTTTCGGAAACAATTGTCAAGAATCTTATAACGGATTAATGCATTTTTGTTAGTGGCCATTTTCGTTCAAATTCCTCAATTTCAGGCTAAATTACTTATTTTGTGCAGATACACTGCACAGAAACATGTTTAGTTTGTGCTGTTCTTTGAAAGCCTGCTGCAACTTATTGATTAGTGCCAACTGGAAATTATCGCAAGGTAGTTTCAGATCGGTTGGTGTCCCGGAGCAATTCGGGATGAATGTTTCTTGGTTATTGTTGACTTATCGTTCCTGGGATCTTCCCATGACCTTTGGTTGTTGACCTTTTTGAAACATTATTTTTATTTATTTATGTTATATAGTCATAAACAAAGAATAATGCAGCAGGCTTCAAAGAGCATTTTAATATGTTAGTTACAGAAGCTGATATAACCCAGATAAGAGATGCCTTTGGGAAAATGAACACAAGGGAGGACTTCCTGAATTTATTAAATCAGGCAAAACCGCTGGTATATGGTGAAAGAGCGGTACCATTTGAATTGAAACAACTTACCTGGTATGCAAACCCAAAACATGAAATAAAACGCTATGTTGAATTTAAAATAAAGAAAAAATCTGGTTCTGAACGTACTATACATGCTCCAGTTAAAGGGTTGAAAGCTATTCAAAAAACATTGAGTTTCATTCTGCAATGCGTTTTTGAACCCCATAAAGCAGCTATGGGATTTGTAAGAAACAAATCAATTGTTGACAATGCAAGGATACATACAGGTAGTAAGTATGTTTATAATATTGACCTTAAAGACTTTTTCCCCAGTATTGACCAGGCAAGGGTTTGGGCGTGTTTTCAGCTGAAACCCTTCAATCTAAATGGCAATCCCAAAGTAAGTACCAAGAAAATATCAGATAGTGAAATTAGCTTTACTTGGCATAGGACGTTGCCTAAGACATTTAAGTATATTAGATTTATTGTATCAGGTGCCAATTATCAAAATGGATACAAAACTTTGGTAACAGATACAAATGATATCATAGAGTATTTAATTAAGAATAATGCCAGTGAAATAATAGTATTTAAATACAAAGGTGGGTTTCAACAATTCTATAAAAAATTTGAAAAGGCGGCAGGAGAAGAATATGACGATGCTGAATATCTATTCAGTTATTTAATAGGAAAACTTATTAAAGCCAATGAAGCTAAATATTCCGCCTCTAATTCTAGGCTAAAACTTGCAAATATTATTGCAACTATTTGCTGCACTGAAATGGAAGTCGATCGAAAAAACAAAGCTGGAGAATGGGAACTAGTAAAACGCAATGTTTTACCTCAAGGAGCGCCCACCTCACCCATATTTACAAATATAATTTGCCAAAAATTAGACAATAGACTAGCCGGTGTAGCGAAGAGATTTGGCTTGAAATACAGTCGTTACGCAGATGATATAACGTTCAGTTCGATGCATAATGTTTATCAACCGAACAGCGAGTTTTTAAATGAATTGCATCGCATTATTGAAGATCAGGGATTTTATGTCAATAAGAGTAAAACTCGTTTGCAAAAAAATGGGTATAGGAAAGAAGTAACAGGCCTTTTGGTAAATGATAAAGTTAATGTGCAGAGTCGATATATCAAGCAATTACGCATGTGGTTGTATTACTGGGAAAGGTATGGTTATGAAAGAGCCTATAGTTTCTTTATTCGACAATACAAAATTGATAAAGGTCATGTAAAAAAGGGTAAATCGGACATGGCTAGTGTTATTAATGGGAAGCTGGATTACCTGAAAATGGTAAAGGGTAGTGACAACGAATTGTATTTGAAATTAAAAGGGAGATTCGATTCACTTACTATTACTAATATTGAACCTAAAGCCAATTTAGACGATACTATCGCAACTGAAACTGACGCTAATGAGGTAAGGATTTCTTTGGAAGTTTATCGGTCTCCCGACTTGATCAAGAAATTGAATAATTCAGTAACCATTCCTAAAGACACAAATATTCCAAGTACCTTGATTATCCAAAATTCCACTGTAGAAGATGAGGTGGAAGAAGATACTAAGCCAAAGAAATTGTTTCCTCATAACCCCAGTTATACAATATCATTTTTGAAAAAATTTAAGATCGGTGATGGTAGTGGGTTTAAAGAATTAGTACATGATGTCATTTTAACTGATGAAACCATACATGATATAATTAATAAAGTTAAATGTCATCCGAACTTTATTTATCACTATAAAAAGGAATGGATTTCTGATGTATCTTTTTTAAATGTATCAATCCAGAAGGAAGTTATAAAATTGATTGATCTTTTTGAAAAGGAAGGTCTTCCATTTTATAAAAATAGCCATAAGCACCCTTTTAATAATGATAGTGAGTATACAAATTATGCTAGGCAGTTTAAGAAAAAATACAGGTATGGTAGTGGCAGCGAATACAGCAAATTGCAATCTGATATCATAAATATTTTCAACGACCAGCGGGTACCAGTAAGCTCATTGTCATTTATGCCAGATGAACGAAAGTTTAATATTAGGTCTTCTTTCTTTACCTGGCAACCTTCGATATATAATGGTATTAGATATATTGTACAGGGCATATGTGACCATTCTAATATTGACGGAGTGCGCCCATTTAATCCTACGGAAAAAAATGTACTTGTTGAAGTTGAAAGAATGCAAAGTGAATCCATATCCTATGTTGAGCTTAGGATATTTGATTGTAAAAGTGTCGCAAAAATTGATAGTAAAACACTTTTTCATTTTTTTCAAGGCTCTTCGCCATACAAGTTTGAGTTTAGAAATCTTTGTGATTGGATTGTTGAATGCGATTTTCTTGAGGAATCATCTAAGAGGATAAATCTATTAACTGCGCCTGAAAATTCTCAATCATTACAGGAAATAGAAGTTTTGCCTTCTGTTATTGATGGCTTCAAGCATATTCTAAGATTTTATGATGCAAGTTAAGATATTGATTTTAGACGATAAGGCATCTGGAGATGACTTCAGCACTTCACAAGCCTTATCTAAATTATCGCATAGAGAGAGAAGCCTTATTGATAATTATGAAAATACTGAATCACTATGGGCGGAAAGTAGTGACAATGATGACATAGAATTGTTGACAGATTTTTCAAACTATCCATTTATTTTTATTCATGACAGTTTTGAAAATTCGTTGCTTCGAGATGGACTTAAGCCGGTCCTATTTGAAAAGCTTTCTAAAACATCCAAAGTTGTACTGTTTTCGGGAAGCAGAAGCGAAAGCGAGGTTCCAGTTGAAAGGATTTATGATGAACAAATATCAAAACATACTTCGTGTTATGAAATATTAAGGCGACAATACTTTAACAATTTAAAGAACTTTATTAATAGCTATTTTGTCATAGGAGAATTTAAAATCAAATATCTATATAATCCTTATATCAGCCCTACAAAAGACAAGGCATATATATTATTGCAAATCATAAAAACTAAGTTAGAAGAATCAGTGCAATGTGCAATTGAGTCTAATTCATTTAATGATTTGATTTCCTTGTATGGGTATGAAGAAAGCTTCAAAATTTCTGAAAGGTTTTCAAAAATGACTGATGACGAAATAATTGAAAGGTTAGAGGACTTAATTGAAAATACATAAAACAAGGAAAGCATGTATATACTTATCCATAATTCAAATGGTCCTTTTTCAATCGATTTGACCGACACATTTAGTCAGATAGATATATCTGCTATTTATTCCTTAAAAAATGAAGATGATTATTTATTTAAAAGCAATCAGGAAGAGTTTTTTCTAAACGCTGTATCTGAGTCATTGGATACGTCTGCATATATCGAAGCGAAGGCAATAATAATTGATAAGAGATTAGGCGGTTCAGGTTGGTATAGGGCGATACGATTAGCGAGTCACATAACTTGTACTAATTATTTAAGATGTACGATTAATAGGCTTCCCATAATATTGACAGATTGGGTTGATTTGGATTTGGAAGATCCGTCATTAAAAAACGCAGTATTTAATAATTTCTTTCAAACTGAAGGCTTCTATTTTAGAAAATATGAAGCGGTATTTTCAGTCAAAACTGACAAAATAACAGGTCTCTTGAATTATGCAATAGATGGGGAAATTAAGAAGTTAAAGCCTGTTGAAATTGAAAGTGTGACTATTAGCAGTTCATATGACGACAGACACCAGACTACTAATGAATGGGGCGCAATGCGGTTAGCCTCAAATTTTGGCATTTTCGAACTTATAAAATTTACCTATCCAAAACATCTTTACTTTAAGTATTTGTCAAGATTTATTAAAAAAAATCCAGTACCACAGGATAATAGCCTAAATAGTTTGTTCAGCAAGATATTGTTAGTTGACGATAATGCAAATTGTGGGTGGGTAGAATTACTAGAGAATATACATAAATGTTCGGTCGATAAAAGAGTATCCTCTGCGGAAGTTTTAGCCTGGCAAAACATTACACCTGAAAAATTTGATCAGTATGACTTGATTTATTTGGATCTATATCTTGAAAAGGGAAACACCAGTAGTTCGAATGCACTCTCTGTTTTAAAGTTTATCAAAGACAAATACCCCCATATTCCAGTAGTAATATTTACTGCTTCTGATAAAGCATGGAACTTGGATGAAATACTTGAGAAGGGTGCTGATGCCATGTATATTAAAGAATCACCACTCTATTACCGTAATGATGAATATTCTTTGAGGAATTATAAGGATTTTACTGATACGATAAAATATGTTTATGAAAAATATAAAATATTAAGACCATATTGGGTTCAAATAAGGAAGATAATATCCCACACGTCTTTTAAGAATATTGAAAATTTTCCGCGCAAACTTAGAGACAGAATTGAAGAAAGACTTAGAATGTTTTATGGCCTATTGAAAAAGGGATTTGAGCAATGGGATTATGACAAACAAACTTTTTTTTACTCAGACTATGAAATTGCATTTATGACATTATGGAGTGTTCTGAATGAAATTCAGGAAGCTTATTTTGACAAAACCAATATTTCAATTGTTCATTCAAATGGAATCACATATAATCATCATCCTAATCGACACAATACGCCATTATCAAAAAAACAAAAGTGGGTACTAAAAAGTACTGGGAAACTATTTATTGATAACATAGTAGCATTTTCAGGAAGCGAACCCGATGGTACTCCAAGATTAAAGAGACCTGGAAAGTTTGACTTGCAATTTGATACGGCCACATCCGATTTAAAATATGACAACCGGAATGTTCCTTACTATTCGATAGATACAAATGGACAATTCTCGAATAATGATTACGTTACTAAATCATTACATGCCCAAATAGGGTATATACTTTTGAATAGAGTATCCCATACTAATATACATTTGGTGAATTTATTTAAGTTGAATGAAATTCGTAATTCAATGTATTTGACTCATGGGGATAGTTTTGATATAAATTTTTTCACTCAAACAGAAAGGGCAAAACGCATAAACTCTACTATTACACCGCAACAAGACATAAAGGACTTGTTTGATTTGGTAGCTTACTTATTAACGGATGAACCATCTTATATTATAGTTTTCTGAAAGACATTTTATTAGTCTTTCAACGAAACTCGAGGAGTCTCGCGCTGCAGTTGGGACTTTGTTTTATATTTTGAGAATGCTGAAGTAAAAGGCATTTTAAATGGAGCATTCATCATTTGGGGCAGCTAGGTTATAATAAATTTCATGGAAAACTGCCTCTTAGATTTAATTTTCTGTGCAGATTGGATGCACAGTTATTTTTCAATTTAGATGTGAAATTATGAGCATATTTAATCATTTCAAGCATTTAAACCTAAGTACCGATCAGGAGTCAGCTCTAACAAAGCTCGAAGCTTTTGTGAATAATCGGGTGCAGGTGTTTATACTGAAGGGATATGCCGGTAGTGGCAAAACGACCATTCTGAAAGGATTAACAGAGTTTCTTAGAGCTGAAGAAAAAGAATTTGTCTTAATGGCTCCCACTGGAAGGGCGGCTAAGGTAATAAGGGAAAGAACTTGCCAGGAAGCTTATACTATTCATAAGACCATTTACAGTTATGAGGATATGGTAGAATTTGAAGAAGGGGATTCTTTCTGCTATTACTATAAACTTCGAAACAATATCGATGTGGCCGGCAAGATATTTATTGTAGACGAGGCGTCCATGCTTTCTGATGCTATGAGCGAAGGGGAATTTTTTCGTTTTGGATCAGGCCATTTACTTACAGATTTAATAGAATATACAAGAATCGCACACGCAAATGTAAATTCTAAAATCATCTTTGTCGGTGACCCATGCCAGTTACCTCCGGTTGGAGACAATAGCTCAAAAGCTTTTGATGCGGTATACTTGAAAGATAAATTTAGCTTGACTTCGGAAGAAATAGAAATTAAAGAGGTAAAACGTCATGGCGGCGAAAGCGGTATCTTAAAAGCTTCAGCTAAGATTCGGAAGAGTATTTCAGCCGGGTTTTACAATGATTTTAATTTACGCTCAAATGCAAAGGATATTTTCAATCCCTCCTATGAATCTTTTCTCGATATCTGGCAAGTGACAGCAAGTCCGAAAATTATTATTGCCAGCAAAAATACAACCTGCCTTGATCTAAATTTGCAAATAAGAGAAAGAAGATTTGCTAATGCAGATATGCCCGTTCAGAAAAGTGATATAGTCATTATAGGTGGCAATAATTACCGTAAGGGGGTGTTCAATGGAGAATTTGCTGTTATAAATGAGGTTAGTGATATCGTTACTCAAAGAACTATATCATTAAAAGGGAAGAGTCCAGTAACCCTCCATTGGCGTGACGTGGAGTTGGTTTTTCCGGATACAGAAAGCAATAATAAGATTGTAAAGGGTAAGATTCTTGAAAACTTCCTTTATGGAGATAATTTTCTAAAGCCCGAAGAAACGCAGGCTTTGTATGTAGATTTCACCTCCCGGCACAAAGGATTAAAACCAAGAACGGAGGAATTTAAAGTAGCCATTATGCAGGATGAATACTTCAATTGTTTGCTAATAAAATATGGCTACGCTGTTACATGCCATAAAGCCCAGGGTGGTGAGTGGGATAACGTATTTACAATTTGGGATAATGACAATGCAGAAGAATTTGATTGTTTTATTGATAAACAGCGGAGAGCAGGTAAAACAAATCAGGATTTTTATCGTTGGGCATATACAGCTATTACCAGGGCTTCAAAAACGTTGTATGCATTAAATCCACCGTATTTCAATTCGTATTCAGACATGGCATTCCTGGAAATAGCTGTTCAAAGTGCGTTAAATGAATTAACCGGCACTCAAATCCAGCCAGAAGAAATTAGCCTGGATTATGAAATGCTGCATCAGTTAACGCATCTCCATTTATTAGAACAACCGGTGCCATTACAGGACCATTTCATCAAAGTTCGACATGCAGTTAGAAAACTATATATCGAAATTGTTGGCTGGCAAAAAATAGCATACGAGATTCGATATTCATTTATGAGGGAGCAAGCGAAGGCTGTTTTTAAAACGTTTGTGAATGGTCAAGAAGAATTTAGAAATGCTTTAACAGCTGTTCCGTCATTATCTCCTAATACTCAGTTTAACAATTCAATTGCTGACGTATTGAAGCATTTGCCAAATGTGTATATTAAAAGAAATACTACTGAAACGATTAGCGACAAAATAGAATTTGATTTAGAGCTGGAAGAACGTTTACCATTTATCAGAAATTTATTTGATGACATTAGTTCAATATTGGATAAAACTGACATTAAGATTGAAGCTATTGATCACCAACAATTTAAAGAGCGCTATTCTTTTCAACGAAACCAGGAATCGGCGGTCTTGGATTTTGAATATAATATGAATGGATTCTTTGGTAGAATTATACCTATCCAAAAAAAAACGAATAGTCAGTCGCTAATTTCGGATATTAAGTCAAAGTTGCAAACCTTTAAACAAGAAGAACGTGCCAGCCAAGGAAATTAAAGAACTTCGTTCTTCTGGAAAATTGTCGGAGGCTCTAGATTTGGCAAAGTCTGAATTACAAGCAGAGCCAGATAATATTTGGACAAAACGGAATATTAGTTGGGTATACTACGATTATATAAAACTGAATTCAACGCCCGAGCATTTCAATGAGTTCATCAGTTGGATTCAAGAAATCCAGAATTTGCGACTACCTGTTGAAGAAAAAATGTTATATGATCAATTAGGGTGGCAGATCGGCAAGCTTGCATTTGGACTAGTGAAACAGGATCCTAATGATATTCAAAAGCGTATTCTATTATTTAATAGTATTCGAGCTTTTCCGTTCTCCGGACCTTCTGAGAGTTATAGCTTCATATTCAAATCTTTTCATAAAGCTTTAAAGGATGCTGACATATATATTGGGTTTGCGGACTGGTGGGGATTTCAAAATTTCATGGCTGAAGATTATCATAAGGGAACGTTGCCAAACGGCAAAGACATGATGTCGATTGTTGAACAGGCTTATATCTCATACGCAAAACATTTGCTTCCTAATCGTGACATGTCAGGGGAGGCAGTTTTTAACAGGGAAAAAGTTGAAGAGTTTTTACCTGATTTGATTAAAATAACTGAAGAGCATCCCGATTTTCAGTACCCTGCTTATTTCCATGCAAAGCTGCTTTTGGCACTAGGCGATAAAAAAGATATACTTTCTGTGCTGTTACCATTCGCGAAGAAAAAGAGAAATGACTTTTGGGTTTGGGATATTTTATCGGAAGCATTTCCGAACGACAACGATAAAGTTTTTGCATGTTATTGCAAGGCACTAAGTTGTAGAAGTCCGGAGGAGATGTTGGTTGGATTGCGGCAGCGAATGGCAAGGTTATTAGTTAGCAAAAGCCTGTATAATGAGGCAAAGACCGAGATCGAAGTCTTGATCGCGTCAAGAAAGGAAAATGGATTTATAATACCAAGAGAAGTTTCTGTTTGGATGGAGCAGGATTGGTACAACAATTCAACCAGCAATAAGTCTAACGACAAATTATATTTCCGATATATTCCCGATGCGGAGTCGCTTTTGTTCAGCGATGTTCCGGAGGAAATAGTTATTGTTGAGTTTGTCAATAGTGACAAGAAGATGCTCAATTTTATTGCCTCTGAATCGAAATATGGGTTTTTTAAGTACGACAGATTCATTAAAGACATTAATATCGGGGATACCATTAAGGTTAGATTTCAGGGTGGGTCCTGTGGGGGACTTTTTCAGGTATATTCTGCTATTAAGCAAAATGACGAGGGTTTCAAAAAAGGCTTTTTGAAGGAACTAAACGGAGAAATTCGAATTCAACCAGGAAAGCAATTTGGATTTTTGGGTGACGCTTATGTTCATCCTTCCCTAATTGAAAAACACAAACTTTCTAATGGAGCTAGTTTGAAAGCGATAGCAATAAAGACCTTTAATCAGGGAAAAAAAGTGTGGACTTGGAAAGTTTATACAATTTGAATTTTAAAACAAGATCATTATATGTTTATGCCATTTCGAATGTTAACCTACAAGTAACTATAAAATAATCTGTAAAGTGAAACGGCAGAAAATTCGTTTGATTCATTGTGATGAATACCCCCTTTTCAGACAGGGGCTTGGAAAAGCACTGTCTCAAAAAGAAGACATTGAACTTATTGGTGGTGCTGAAAACGGACAGGAATTAATGGAACTACTTGACAAAACTATTCCAGATATTATCATATTGAATATTACAATGCCTATTTTGAATGGAATAGGAACATTTTCCAAAATAAAAGAGAAATATCCTGAGATAAAAATTATTGTTTTATCAATGCACACTGATCGAAACGTAATAATTAAAATGATGAAGTTGGGTGCCGGTACATTTTTAACCAAGGATACTGAAGGAGAAGAAATATATCAAGCAATTAAGTGTGTAAACGAATATAATTATTACTACAGTGAGGCGATAGAGCGGGCATTCTTAGGTTCAAATTTAAAAGTTGAACGCACAATGCAGAGGAGCGATGGTAAGGTGTAAATGATTTCAAATTTAATGAAAGATATTAATACTGGAAGAGAAGTTACCATTTTGTTAATTTCTGAATTGAAATTTAAAAATTAGTATTGGTATGGATATTTCTGATTATTTCAAAGCCGAGTCTCAAAAAAATATAATTTATTATTTATTACCAGGTGTAATCGCATTTTGGCCGTATTCCATTATAATTTATAGATACTTTGATTTTAATATAAATTCAAAATTGGACAACAACCTAATTTATGTTTCAATTGTATTTTTCATTTTGTCTATGGGTTTTGGAACTTTAGTGGAAGATATTGGTGCAAGAATTGAATTGTGGCTAGAGGAAATATATCAACATTTTGAAAAAATTACAGATGAAGCTTATTACGAAGTATGGTACAAATATCTACTATTAAAGATACCCAAATCAAAAGAGACTGCTATTATGAGGTATTATAGATCGCTTTTACTCCGGTTAAAATTCGAACTCCATACTTCAATTTCTATTTGCATTATGCTTTTGGGTCATTTAGTATTAAGAATGTTTTATCCCATAAAAATAGATTGGAGTAGGACTTGTACTTATGTAGGAATTTGTATTCTAGTTTTTTTATATTTAATATATGAATCATACGATGGAGTTATAGCTTTGCATGAGTTGAGGGAAAAAATGAATAAGGATTATGATGAAAATGTTGAGTTTTACAAGTCCTAAAAAGGGCCACCCTTCAGCTGCCCTTTTTTCCGTAGACCTCAAAACACATTCACCTCACCCACATAATAACTATCGGAGACCCAGATTCCATCGGCAGATACAAAACCGATATAGGTTTGCAGCCGCTTATTGTTGAACCACTTTACATCAATCCTGCAGTAACCTCTCGAACGCTGGCCGGCATTGGGGTTAAAAATCCATTTCTTGGCCTTGCGACTATAGATGGCTACAAATACCTGGTCATCAGCCCTGCTTTTACCGATTCCACTATCGTCAGTCCATTTAAAGAGTAGTTTTCCTTCCTTGGGTGATGATACCGTTATGCCTGGCGCAAGTGGCAGGATGCCCTGGGTGATGATAAGCTTGCTATAGTCAATCTGCAGTTTGGGAGAGTCGCAGCCATAGCAATTGCGAACGTTTTGTTTGAGAATTTTTTTGAAGCTGACTCTATTTAACTGATCTATGAAATCTTCGAGAGGTTTCATGAATTTGGCCATTAACATAGTCTTCAGTTGAAATTTGTATCGCGAGGGCACACAGGGTGCTTTGCGTTGCTTCATTAAAGTGCCTGTTTCCAGTGTAGGCCCGGGTTGATTGTTTTCTTCGGTTTTTTGTTCATTTTCCATGGGTATGGATTTTTTTTCTGTGGTTTTCATTTTGTTGAATTTTTATTTTTAAAAGAATGAATACATAATTAAGGACTGCGCCTGCCTTCCAGTAATTTTTTAAGGTCTGATTCGCGGTAATAGATTTTTCTTCTGATCCGGGTATAAGGCAGTATACCCTTCGTCCTCCAGGTTTGCAGGGTCCGGTCACTGATATGCAACCGGCTGATAATATCCTGCTTGTCGATCCACATTTCATCTGTGGGTATCGGTTCTGTTTTTTTTAAATCAGTCTGTTTCTTATTTTTTATTGGTTGCATACAATTGGTTTAAAAACCCTCCCCGCCAATGGCGGGGCAGGGTTATCCCGCCGCAGGCGGGATGGTTTTCATAACTGGATTTTATTTTTACTTGCTGATTCATTGGCAGAACAAATATGTTCAGTTCTTTTTTATCTTTTTCCCAGTCCAAATACAGACTGGGAAATATTTATTCCAGAAGATTTATTCCCGGTTCATTTTCAGGGTTTTAAAAATCCACAAACCAGAAAATATTTTTTCCCAGTCTGTATTCAGACTGGGAGTTTTTTACATTTCTGCTTGATCAGTTGATCGGGTTTTTATCAGAAGAAGAAGTTCAGACAATAATATTCGCGATTAGAAAATCCATCTTTAAAAAGCAATAGAAAGCAATAGACAGCAACTAAGCGCAGCAGACGGCAACATGAAGCAAGAGACAGCAACATAGCGCAGCTCCA
>CAVUXT010000008.1:0-8966 GCA_963745465.1 uncultured Bacteroidota bacterium
TATGAACTCATCAGGTTAAATAAATGATCAGTATATTTCCGGATTGTGGCAGGAGTATCAAATTTATAAGGACTGATCGATTTATTATCGCCATTTCTGGGAAAGATTTTAATGCTTTTAGGAGTGAAGTCATCAACAAGGTAAATCTTATTTTCACTTTTTCCAAAAGTGCAATTGACTTCCGCAAGCGTTTCTCCGCGTCTCTCAAAAAAAGATTTTAGAACTGCGTTAACTTTAGAACAAATACGGTTAATAAGTTTTAAATCTTCCAGCGAACATAAGTCAAAAGTTATTAGATGGCTTTCTGAAACAAGAGTATCTTTACCTGTTCCGCTGTGATATTCAAAAATCGGAAGATTAAGTGGACGGCCCTCTTTTTTTGAAAAAATCTTTGCTGTTCTTTTATCGATCAGGTTTAATATTTTTACTATGAATTGTAATCTTTCGTGTTTAATAAATTTAAGTGAATTCTTGTCCTGAGTTTTAATAAATGCTGCGGGGATATGATATTCCTTCAGGTAGTCCATAAAGAAGGAATTAATAGAGGCAAATTTTCTACCAAGATCTTTAACCTTAACCTTTTTATTCCCACCGTTTGTAAGGTAATCGGGGTATTCTAAAAGCAAGTAATTCTGGTCATCCATCGGAAGTTCTTTCTTCAGAATATTGCCATTATTATTAGTAGATTTATTTATCAAAATTACCTTACATAAAATTTAGGCTTGAAATTATAAAAATTAGCTATACAAAGTCAATCGAATATATTATATTTGCACAAAAATTAAAATAAATGCACTTTTTAATTGAAAATACTTTGAAAACAGGAGGAAATGGATGAAAGGCGGAATGCAGGGAATGATGAAACAGGTACAGAAAATGCAGGAAGAAATGCAAAGAGTACAAAACGAACTTGGTGGAAAAACTGTATCGGAAGAAGCCGGCGGAGGAATGATAAAAGCAACTGCTAATGGAAATAAGGAAATTGTCTCAGTTGAGATAGATAAACAGGTTATAAATGCTGAAGAAAAGGAAATTCTGGAAGACCTTGTTGTCGCGGCAGTAAATAAAGCCCTGCAGAGTGCCTCAAAAATGGCAGAAGAAGAGATGACGAAAGTCACAAAGGGAATGCTGCCTCCCGGATTAAACATTCCGGGGATGTAACTTTGCAAATAGCCGAACCACTACTCGCAGCGATAGAAGAATTGAGCAAGCTGCCGGGCATAGGCAGAAAAACTGCTCAGCGGTTGGCTTTACACATCTTAAAAAGTGATAACGCTTCAGTCGCAAATCTCGTTAAAGCTATAGAAGAATTAAAGACAAGATTGAGATTTTGTTCACGCTGTTACAATCTTTCCGAGGAAGAATTGTGCGAGATATGTAAAAGCGAAAAGCGAGATAAAAATATTATCTGCATTGTTGAGGAAGCCAGCGATGTTATTGCAATTGAAAGAACACACGAATACAACGGTCTCTACCATGTAATAGGCGGAGTACTTTCTCCATTAAGCGGAATAGGCCCTGATTCATTAAAGATAAAAGAGCTGCTAAAAAGGTTTGAGATTGAAGAAATTAAGGAAATTATTCTTGCAATCAATCCTGATACAGAAGGAGAAACCACCTCGCTTTACCTAGCCAGGCTAATAAAACCTTTAAATATAAAAGTTTCAAGAATAGCTAGGGGGATACCAATTGGAGGAGATCTTGAATTTGCTGATGAGGCTACAATAGGAAGAGCTGTTTTAGGAAGAATTGAATTATAATGGCTGAATGGTTTGAAGTTTGGTTTAATACTGCTGAGTATCTTGATGTGTATAAACACAGGAACGAAGCCGAAGCAAAAGTGCTGGTAGAACTTATATTAAGATTTGTAAATCTTTCTTCAAATGCAGATGTACTTGATCTTGCCTGCGGAGCGGGAAGACATTCAATCCTTCTCGCTGAAAAAGGCTTTAATGTAACTGCAGTTGACCTAAGTGAAAATCTTTTAAAAGTTGCCAAAAAATCGGCTGAAGAAAATAATGTAAGAGTAAAATTTATAAAATCAGACATAAGAAATTTTACAATAGATAAACCATTTGACCTGGTAGTTAATCTTTTTACGAGTTTTGGCTATTTTAAGGAAGACAAAGAAAACTTTAAGCTATTTGAAATAGCATCTAAATATTTAAAACCTTCCGGATATTTTGTCCTTGATTATTTTAATACTACCTACATAACTAGGAATCTTGTAAAAGATTCAGAAGATCATTTTGAGAATTGTACTCTGGTTCAGAAAAGACGCATTGAAAATAACCGTGTAATTAAAGACATTTATGTAAACAAGAATGGCACGAAAAATCATTATATGGAATCGGTAAGAATGTACAATAAGAATGCGTTGATCTCAGCCATTGAAATGGCGGGTCTTAGGATTAAAAACATCTTCGGGGGATTTAATGCAGAAAAATTCGATGAAACGAATTCACCAAGAATAATCATTGTATCTCAAAAATGAAATTTGCTCCAGTTATATTATGCTTCATCTTTTTATCAGGCTGCGATTTGTTCAGTGTGAGAGATGCTCAATCACCTAATCAGCCAAGATCAAATTACCAGCTGGCGGTAACTCCCGATATTCTGATAGAAAATCTTCAAAACTCGTTGCAGGATCAAAGCACAGAAAACTACATTGCCTCTTTTTCCAACACTACTTTTACAACTCAAAAATTTACGTTTTCAGCATCGGCTTCTGCAGCCTCTCAATTTCCCGCTTTAACGGATAACTGGGGGATTTCAAACGAAGAACAATACTTCAATAATTTGAAAACAAAAGTTGATCCGAATACTCCAATAACATTAACATTGTCTAATGTTTCTTCAAGTTCATTCGGAGACAGTTTGATTTACACTGCCTCATATTTTTTGAATGTTCCTTCCACAACAACTGATTTGCCAACAAATTATCAAGGAGAGTTAAAATTCAACATGGTGCGTGATTCGCGGGCCGTCTGGGTAATTTATTTTTGGCAGGATACGAAGAACAGCAGTTTGCCAAGCTGGAGTGAATTGAAAGGGAGGTTGTATTAATAATGTAATAAAATATTTTTTTATTTCACTAATCCTTTTTACAGGATGTAAGAATCCTTTTGCTCCCACTATAGACACAAGTAATTCATCATCCGGTTCCGCTCTTTCGGATCTGACAACAATTGATGGAGTATTTCAGAATTTTCAATATGCTTACACCTTTCAGGATACAACTATTTATGGTCAGTTGCTGAGTGAGGATTTTACTTTTACATACAGGGATTACGACCAGGGATTTGATGTGACCTGGGGCAGGGATGATGAAATGAAAACAACATACGGCTTGTTCAGAAACACCCAAAGGTTAGATTTGATCTGGAATAATATTATATTGTCGGCTCAGGATTCGCTGAGTGCTAATATTGTCCGGGGTTTTAATCTAACGATTACATTTAATCCTACTGACGTAGAAAGAATTGATGGAAGTGTAAACCTGAATTTCAGGAAGAATACCTCAACAGGTAAATGGCAGATAACCAGCTGGCGTGATGAATCTAATTTCTAAAATCTAATAAAAATAATATGATAATTTTCTGGATAAAAGAAGCGCTAAAATTAATTGGAAGAGCGAAGTCTTCTTTCTTCCTTTCCTTAATTTCTACCAGCATTTCAGTATTGCTGATAGCCGCTTCAGTGATAATTATTCAGCTTTCAAATACATTCCAGAATAATCTGAAAGAAAGCGTTACTATAAATGTTTTCTTGAAGGATAGCATAGGTAATTCCGAATCCGATAAAATTGGGAAAGAAATAGCGGATAAAAAATTTGTTAAATCAGCAACATTTATAGACAAAGATCAAGCTGCTAAAAATTTTATACAGGAAACCGGAGAAGATTTCACGAAATTGCTTGATTACAATCCGCTCCCTGCTTCATTTCTTGTAACGATTAAAGGTGATTTTGTTCAGCAGGATACGCTCAATAAAATTATTTCTGATTTTTCAAAAATCGAAGGAGTCGATGACGTATCCTTTCAGCAGGAATTTATTTATAAAATGCTTCAATATTTAACAGAAGTTAAGAAATATATTTTTATAATAACTGCTGTTTTGTTCTTTATTTCTCTTTACCTGGTTTACAGCACAGTAAAACTTATAACTACATCGAAGTATGAAGAGCTTGAAACAATGAAACTTGTGGGGGCTAAATTATCAACGATTAAAATGCCTATCATTCTTAATGGTGTGCTAATCGGCTTTTTTGCCAGCCTGATATCTCTCGGTGCATTTTTATTTTTTATGCAATATTTCAATAGTTATTTTGAGATGCATAAAATTATTCAATTCCGGCTTAGATATTTTCTTGCAGGAATGATTTTGCTCGGTCCGGTTCTTGGATTTTTTGTAAGTTTAATATCATTGAGAAAAATTACTCTCAAAGTTTAACAGAATAGAGGTGGATTTTTGCCGAAATCAAATGTTGTAATTACGGGGGGAGCCGGTTTCCTCGGTTCTCATCTTTGTGATAAATTTATAGCTGAAGGATTTAAAGTAATCTGTATTGATAATTTGCTTACAGGCAACCCTGAAAATATTGCTCATCTTGCGGGTAATGAAAATTTCAGTTTTATAAAACACGATATTACAAATTATATTTTTATTCCCGGTAAAGTTGATTTCATCCTTCATTTTGCATCCCCTGCAAGTCCAATCGATTATTTAAAGCTTCCTATTCAAACATTAAAAGTTGGATCACTCGGTACACACAAAGTGCTGGGACTTGCAAAAGAAAAAAATGCAAGGATGTTGCTTGCATCTACATCTGAAGTTTATGGAGATCCTGATGTGCATCCTCAAAAGGAAAGCTATTGGGGAAACGTTAACCCGATAGGTCCGCGCGGAGTTTATGATGAAGCAAAGAGATTTGCAGAAGCTCTAACTATGGCTTATCATCGTTATCACAATGTTGACACAAGGATTGTAAGAATTTTTAACACTTATGGTCCCAGGATGAGGCTGGATGATGGCAGAGCGCTTCCGGCTTTTGTTGGACAGGCACTGCGTGGTGAAGAAATCACTGTTTTCGGTGACGGTTCACAAACCAGAAGTTTTTGCTATGTCTCTGATCTTGTGGATGGAATTTACAGGCTGTTGATGTCAAGCGAAATCAATCCAGTGAACATCGGTAATCCTGAAGAGATCACTATCAAACAATTCGCGGAGGAGGTAATTAAATTAACCGGCACAAAAAGTAAAATTTCACACAAACCGCTGCCTGAAGATGATCCGAAAGTTCGTCAGCCGGATATTACAAGGGCAAATAAAATTCTCGGATGGTCACCCAAAGTTGGCAGGGAAGAAGGACTAAAAATTACAATCGATTATTTCAAAAATAGTCTGGGGAAGTAGGGATTTAACCTTTTGTCGAATTTGTTTGTGCTAATTTGTTAAAATTAAAAAAATATTATAAAATTGTTTTTGTGTTACTTGGAATTAAATAATTAAAGAGGAAATATGTGCGGAATAGTAGGATATATAGGTAATAAAAATTGTGTACCTATTCTTATTAATGGATTGAAGAGACTTGAATACCGCGGGTATGATTCTGCCGGAATTGGAATTATTAATAATGGCAAATCAAATGTAATTAAAAAGACCTGGAAAGGTTTCTGTTCTCGAGAAGGATATTGAGAAACTTAATTTAAATTCCAATCTCGGAATAGCACATACGAGATGGGCAACGCACGGAATACCTAATGAAGTTAATGCGCACCCGCATTTCAATGAAGACAAAACTATTTTTGTAATTCACAACGGAATTATTGAAAACTATCAGACTCTCAGAAAAGGATTGCAGAAATACGGTTATAAATTTGTTACAGAAACAGATTCAGAAGTCATTCCTCATTTGATTGACAGTTTTATTAAAAAGGGATTTGATTTGTTTGACGCTGTTCGTGCATCCCTTAATGAACTTGAAGGGACCTACGGGCTTGCGATCGTTTATTCGAAGGAACCGGATAAACTGATAGTTGCAAGAAAAGGATCACCACTTGTTCTTGGCATAGGTGATGGAGAAAACTTTGTAGCGTCCGATGTTTCAGCGATTATAGCACATACGAAACAGGTTGTATATCTTGAAGATGGAGAGGTGGTAGAAATCACCAGGGATAATTTTATAACAAAGGATCTTGCATTAGATGATGAAATAGAAAAAGAAGTTCATGAAATAAGTATGACAATTGATGAACTGGACAAAGGTGGATATCCGCATTTTATGCTTAAAGAAATTATGGAACAGCCGGAGTCAGTGCAGGAATTCTTTAAGAGGAAGGCTTTTATTTGATGAGGGTACTTCAAGATTGGGGGGATTGAGTTCAGTGGCTGATCAACTGGCTAATGCTAAAAGAATAATAATTTCAGCCTGCGGTACTTCCTGGCATTCAGGATTGGTAGGTGAATATATGCTCGAACAATTTGCCCGAATACCAACTGAGGTTGAATATGCTTCTGAATTCAGATATAGAAATCCAATTATTAATAAGGATGACGGCATCATATTTATTTCACAAAGTGGTGAAACAGCAGATACACTTGCTGCGCTTCGCGAATCTAAAATCCGAGGTGCTCTTAGCCTTGGTATTTGCAATGTTGTAGGTTCTTCAATTGCACGCGAAACCCAGGGCGGGGTTTACTGTCATGCCGGACCGGAAATCGGCGTTGCTTCAACCAAAGCATTTACATCACAATTAATAGTCCTTGCACTAATTACTTTATTAATTGCTCGCAAAAGAGATATGAGCAAAGTTGATGGGATAAAGATTGCAGAAGAACTTGAATCGTTGCCGGATAAAATATCTGCAATTTTAAAGCTAAACAAACAGATTGAACTAATAGCTGATAAATTCAAGGATGCTAAAAATTTTCTTTATCTTGGACGAGGTTATAATTTCCCTGTCGCTCTTGAAGGCGCTCTTAAATTAAAAGAGATATCATACATTCACGCTGAAGGATATCCTGCCGCCGAAATGAAACACGGTCCTATTGCGCTAATAGATGATAATATGCCGGCGGTTTTTATTGCACCAAAGGATTCAACTTATGATAAGATTATAAGCAACATTGAGGAGACCAAGGCCAGAAAGGGAAGAATTATAGCTATCGCAAGTGAGAATGATGATAACATTGATAATCTTGTTGATTATTCTATTAAAGTGCCTGATACAATTAGAATGTTAATGCCGATACTTAACTGTTATTCCGCTTCAACTGTTAGCATATCACATAGCAGTTAAAAAAGGATTAAATGTGGATCAACCAAGAAATTTAGCCAAGAGCGTAACTGTGGAATAAAACTAAACTAACTACAAATCAAAAAATATGTGGGGGAATCATGTCAAAAACTAACGTATTGATTATGGGAGCAGCCGGAAGAGATTTCCATAATTTTAATGTTTACTATCGAAATAATGATCAATACAATGTCGCCGCTTTCACTGCAACTCAGATTCCGAATATCCAGGGAAGAATTTATCCGCCGGTCTTGCCGGTAAACTTTACCCCAAAGGGATAAAAATATTTGATGAAAAGGAACTTACATCACTGATCAAAAAATTAAAAATTGATGAAGTAGTATTTTCATATTCAGATGTGAAATTTGACTATGTTATGACCAAAGCATCAATCGTTAATGCAGCAGGAGCCTCATTCAGGCTTCTTGGTTCTGATCAGACAATGATAAGCAGCAGCAAACCTTTAATTTCGATAGTTGCAGTAAGAACCGGGAGTGGTAAATCTCAAACATCGCGTAGCATAGTAAAGTTGTTGAGAGATGCAGGTAAAAAAGTTGTTTCCATAAGACACCCGATGCCTTATGGCGATCTTGCTAAACAAAAAGTGCAAAGATTCGCTTCAATTTCTGATCTAAAAAAACAAAAATGTACAATTGAAGAAATGGAGGAATATGAACCACACATTGCTATGGGGAGCGTTATTTATGCCGGCGTTGATTACGAAGCTATTTTGCGGGAGGCTGAGAAAGAAGCCGATGTAATTATCTGGGATGGCGGAAATAATGATATGTCCTTCTATCAATCTGATGTAACATTTGCGGTAGCAGATCCTCACAGAGCAGGGCACGAATTGAATTACTACCCGGGAAATACATCTGTCAGATTAGCTGATGCTGTTATTATAAATAAAATAGATTCTGCAGATCCGCAGAAGATCAGCGAGGTGAGAAATAATATTCACAGCATAAATCCAAAAGCAAAAATAATTGAAGCTGCTTCTCCTATTTTTGTAGATAAGCCGGAATTAATCCGCGGGAAAAAAGTTCTTGTTATTGAAGATGGCCCGACATTAACGCATGGTGAAATGGCGTATGGTGCCGGAATGGTTGCGGCATGGACATTATGGCGCTTCGGAAATAGTAGATCCCAGGCCTTACACAGTAAATTCAATTACAGAGACTTTTAAAAAATATCCAAAGATTGGCACTCTTTTACCGGCGATGGGTTATGGTGATAAACAAATGAAAGACCTGCAGGCTACGATCAACAAAACCAAATGCGATTCTGTGGTTATCGGAACGCCTATTGACTTGCGCAGAATATTAAAGATAAATAAACCGAGCACGAGAGTGCGTTACGAACTTCAGGAGATTGGTGCAATAACCTGTGAGACGATTCTTAAAGAGAAGGGGATTATCTGATGGATGACGGAAAATGGAAGTTGGCCTTTTGAGCGGGATGGGAAGAAATATGTAACTTATTCAAACATCTTTTGTTTCAGGGCTGCATTGAATTTGAAAAATATAAGGTTAGGTAGAAATAAAATCCCGTTCCTTTTAGCAAAGAGCAGGATTTTTACTAAAGATAATTTTTGAGGTTATTATAAAAATCTATATTTTTGAGCTTCTATTTTTAATAAGTTACAAATGGGTTTTACGGGCAGATAGC
>CAVUXT010000009.1:0-14470 GCA_963745465.1 uncultured Bacteroidota bacterium
ACCTGCTCCTGGGCATCGCGGGGAGAACGGTCGCGATAGAAGTCCATCCGATCGCCGACGGACTTTCCGGTTTTCCGCCTTGCCAGATTCTTTATGACTTCGTAGCATTTCTCCGTAACCCGCGCGGCGTCGTGGGGATGAATACCGGGCGGCGGCGAAAATTTGTTCTTATGCCCGGTGCAAATGCTGCGGCGGCAATGCTTGACTCCAGGTCGACGCCGACTGTCAGGCATCCGGGTAAGTCCTGCTTCGCCGGCATGTCCAGTATGGCACCGAAGTCGGGGAGAAAATCCCGGCCTGTCTAGGGCATGGGTATCGATAGGCTGTGGCTGCATGTGAGCCTCCCAGTCGCCGGTTACACGGTTCGCCCGCCTTGCTTTGATAGAGAAGCGTATCCGCTCTTTTGATTATTGTTTCCGCGTATCTCCCGGAGCCACCAAAGTTACTCGGCGGAAACGGCGACCCGAATCAGACTTGTCTTAGTGGGCAGACTCGACTGTTCCACCAGCACCCGGTACGCCTCGGTGTTGCGGAGCTTGAGCGCCGTCACGTTGGTCAGCACGGCGATAAACTCCTCCCCCTCCCCAGCGGCCGATTATGTCCGAAGACCTGGAACTGCCGAGCAGGGTCCTGGCCACCATTTTCAGCGTGTCATCGCCGACGTCATGACCGTAGCTGTCGTCGACCACTTTGAAATTGTCGATATCCATCATGACGACACCGAATTTCCAGCCGTAGCGGTGCATCTCATCGAATCTGGCGGAAGCGCCGCATCCAATATCGCCGTTGGCTAGAACCGGCTCAGAAAACCTCGCTCCAGATCCTGAATAGTCTCCAGGGAGTGAATTTCTGCGCCTTATCACTGAAAATCTCAATTGCGCCGATTACCGTTCCCTCCCCGTCCCGCACCGGAGTCACCCTGACGCGGCAGTCGGTGGCCATCCTTATGGTGGAGGAAAATCTCGTCTTCGGCCGGGAAGTCCGTTCTGCATGGATGCGTGAAGGGGGCAATCATGTTCGCATAACTGTAGCCCGTCATTATTCACATGCCTGAGCAGATGGTCCCAGCAGCGTGTGCCGATTACTTCCTCTTTCCGGTAACCGGTCAGCCGTTCGGCGCCCCTGTTCCAGAACAGAATGTTCCGCTCCGTATCGACGAAATAGACGCCGTCAGAGAGATTGTCAAGCAGTTCCCTGAGCAGTGAGTCGTCAAGCTTCATCATCAGCCGCTCCGGAATGTTTCGGAAAGCACGGCAAGCCGTGTTGAATTATTGTGGCCGGCCATCAGCAGCCATTGTTTTAATGAGGATTACATTGTATCAGGATAGGGGATAAAGATCAATTCAGCAAAAGCGACATTACGTACTGTTCCATCATGCCGGTAAAAAGAGCGCCATAGTACGGGACAGCCGCTTATAAAAGAGGAGGGCGAGTAGACCCGTTTTTCAAGAATTGTGTCCAGAGTTTTTCCAGCTCAAAGCGCCGCGGAAAGCTGCGGGTAACACGCACTGTTCTGCAGACGCGGGCGATGGTTCCGCCGCTCCGTCCGGTCATCCTCTTCGAAGCGAAGAACCAGGCCGGGGACGAATCTGCGGCTATTTCCGGAGCATGGCTTCGGTCCTGCCGGTCTCCGCCTCCCGGCTGCCGACGAGGGTAATTTCGGTCGGCAGGAGATTCAGATAATCGACCGCTGCCAGAAAATTGAGATACGCCGCGGGCTGTTTCGCCACTTTCCCCATGAAAACATGCAGCAGTCGCTCCCCTTCCCTTACCATGCCTTCATCTCCTATTATCCGTCCGAGCTTGAGTAGGTTCACGGCCCGCCAGGGAATTCCGGGTGACCCCGTCATCAATGCTTTTAGTACGGACCAGTACAAATTCCGTGTTCGGGAGCCGGTATCATGGACAGTTCCTGCTGTTACTCTCCCCGATAAACGGGAGCATGTCGGCAGTAAGACGGAGAGCTTCCGCGAGATGTCCGGGATCGAGGGTTGCTTCGTAAAATCATCGTCATCCTGGTGCAACCTCCAGAAAGGCGGGGACACTCACCTGGCCATGACAATAGCTGCGCATCATCCTTCCGTCCTGCTCAGAAGCCTTTCACGGATGAAGTGGTTGCAACTACCGCCGCCGCACGATATTTGTCCGTACCGGTAAGCGCGTACCCCTTGGCAAAAGCTGCCAGCATCAAGCCGTTCCATACGGTCACCACCTTTTGACCGCAGCGGCCTGATCCGCTCCTGTCGGGAGGCGAGAAGCCGCTCCCGAACTCCTTCAGAGTGGGCTGACACAGAATCGCCTCAAGCTCCGCACACCCCTCTCGGGAGAACCGGATGACCGGCAGGTGGAGAATATTCTTCCCCTCGGGTCCCTTCGCCGTTACGCCGAAGAGCGAGACGGCGAAAGTGGCGCCCTCCGCCGGTCACCCAGAACCTCGCTGATCTCCGAGGGACTCCGAGAGATAGAGGTACCCCTTGCTCGTGTCGGCATCGAGAGCGGGGACAGAGTTCTCTTCCGGAGCGGTGAGGTCACGGATGACAAATTCAGAATTTCCTCCGCAATGCGCCCGTACAGGACTTCCCCGGTCGCCTGGCAGGCATCAAAAGGCGCCTGTTGAGCATTTTCTCGAAGTGGAGGACCATGTCCGTCCACGCTGTACCGGTGGAACCCATGGCCGATCTGGTCTAGCAGACTCCCCTGCGCATGGGCCGACCATGTCGAGAGGAAGTCTATTCCCACATGTTTTCCCGTAGCGGACCAGGAAGCCGAGGTTACCCGGCATGGGAAATTTCGGTGCCTTGCCGAACCCGCCCCATTCGGGATCGTACAGCGCTTCCAGATGAAAGCCGCCCTTGTCGATGCCTTCCTGCCGCCGCCTGTTTCGCCGGCTGATGCCGCCGCCAGCCGTTCCAATTCCGCCATGACGGCCATGCAGTTTTGATGGTCCGGCGGTTTTTCCAGAGTGTGCGACATTTTCAAGGAACTCGATCACACCGGGCATTCCCATTTTCCGTGTGCGGGGTATATGGGTCGCGGTGAGAAATGGAATTCTGTCGGGTGTCAGAAACACATTCCAGAACACTGCTGCTACCGGTCATGAGCCGGGAGACGGTCATATAGCGATCATCGATGTCGGGGCGCTCCTCCCGTCAACTTTTATCGGCACGAACAGACGGTTCAGCACCGTCGCCACTTCCCGGTCTTCAAACGATTCGTGGGCCATGCACATGGCACCAGTGGACAGGTAGCATAGCCGATGGAAAGAAAGACCTGCTTGTTCTCCTTCTTAGCCAGGGCAAATGCCTCTTCCCCCCAGGGAACGATGGTCCCGATGCACAGGAGGGACGCGGAACCAGACGGTTGCTTACGGCCATTCGAAGGCAGGGCACTCTTGTCCAGCGCCATTAGACGCTGCAGCTCTGCGCCTGATGTCCGCCGCCGTCTTTCGGGCCCTTACCCTTGTTCATCCCGTCATCTCCGAAATTTGTTGCAGTCTGAATTTACGCGCTAGGACCATCACTACTGTCAGGATTAGTCATGAAACTTGTTTGCTGCGCTCCTTTTCCTCATTTTCATCTCGCTTTGCTCCGTATTGTTGTTGGCTCCTTCAGCACCGGAAACCTTACCGGATGGAGACAAAGCCTTTCAAGGGGATAAATGCTCTATACGCTCGTTCAATATGGAGGCAAAACAGTGCTCATGGCCACAGCCGCCATTCCGCATTGGGGCCTCATCAGAAAAATCAGTCCCGCACTCCGAATCCGTCTCCGCTGGTCCTGGAAAGTCTCACACTCGTTGAAAAATGAGGACGAAACGAAAAAATCAGGCGATCATTGACACTGCCAGGGTCTACATAGTCTTTCCGCGCACCTTTTTCTGGCAGACACGGGCAATCAACTATGTCTGGCATCGAAAATGCCGAAGAACTCGTCCGCACCCAGTCCCTATACCGCCCATTCCATGGTCCTATAGCGGTGGAGTCGGCTATGTAAAACTGGCAACTGGGTAAAAAGGAGGAACGGAATATATACTGAGACTACAAACAACAGGGATTTGGGCGAGGAGCCGTCCAAGGTAGTAGGCGCCGTGGCTGTGATGACCGATACCGACAATACCGGGGATGAAGTTACAGCCTGGTATGGTGATATCTCCCTTGTGGAAGCGGGACCCGGGACAGCCCTCAGCCGACCAGCTTCATCAGTTTCGCCCCGCTGTTTCGCTCCTGCCCCTGCTCGATGACCTGAGCTCTTTTTCGCTTCGTAGCTCATGTCCCGCCCCTTATCGAGAAGATCCTCCGCTTTTTCCGTACCGTCTCCACCATATCGGATACGGTATCGGCGAATTCATCCACTACTTCTTCCGCCTTGCGTCGCGCTTTCCTGGTATAGCGGGCGATGTCTCTGCGGGTACGCCACCTCATGGGGCGCAAAATAGAACGCCACCCCTGCTCCGATGATCCCCCTGACGGACGCGGCACGGCAATTGCCCGTTATCGTTGGCCACGGGTGATCCTCCTTAATTTATTTATGTAAAGTCTACCATGAATAAATAAATTTTCCGGGTTTTGTTGCGGGAACCGTATTTCTGCTGCCATCAGAAATCCTGTTTTTCCTTCGGATATTAATTAAATGCCATGTTATAATAAAAAAACATATCCCGGATGCCACATATCCGGAAATACCGGAGGTGCAGCAGATGAACACGATCCATGATGTCGTCATTGTCGGAGGTGGACCGGCGGTGTCGCCGCGGCCTATCTCTGTCACAAGAGCGGCCTGGACTTACCTATTGATTGAATAGGGCAAGGCCGTGTTCCAGGGGATTGCCAATACCTATCCCGAGGGGAAGAACGTCTACCCCTCCAAGCCCAAGGAGAACCCGGAGCCGTTTCTGGTGGAGGAGTTGCGCCCGCCCGACAAGCCGGTCTCGGTGGAGAAGTACATCCAGTACGTGCAGCATTTCGTCCAGCACGAGGGGCTCAACGTGCAGACCGAGACCCAGTTCGAGGGCATCGAGGACGGGCGCGACTACCCAAGGTCACCACCTCCGGGCACCTTCCAGGCGCGCAAGGTGCTGCTCGCCTTCGGCAGCACATCCCGAAGGAGCTCTCCGTCTACGGCGACGCCAAGATGGTCGCCAAGGGCTGGACGACCCGAAGAAGTACCTGGGGGTGCGCACCCTGGTGATCGGCGGCGGCAACTCCGCGGCCGACGTGATCATCTCCATCCTCAAGGAGAAGCGGACCGCCAACGACAAGGAGCCGATCTACTGGGCCACGTGGCGAGAGACCTTCGACGTCAACAAGGAGACCGCGCAGCGCTGGGCGAGGAGATCCTGTTGGGGGGCAACATCCGGCTCCTTGCCGGGGGCGACGCCGCGGATCGGCGAGGTGGACGACGAAGGGGTGGACCGGCTGGTGATCCGGGTAAGCGAGGACAAGTCCCCCGGCGGGATCGAGCGCTACAACGCCATGAGCTTTCCGATGAAGAACGTGATCGCCTGCATCGGCAGCCAGGGGCCGCTCTCCATCTTCGACACCATCGGCGTGCAGACCATCGCCTGCGCCGAGGGGGTCTGCCAGGTGGCCAAGGAAGGGGACCGGCTGTCTGCTCTTGACCTCGGACTTCGAATCGACCCGCAAGGGGGTCTACGTGATCGGCGGAGCGATATCCCCCTCCTACATGAAGATCAGCGGAAAACATCCCGCGATCAACGATGCCGCCGATGTGGTTGAGTCGATAAAGAAGAACTGGGGAAATAGCAACATATTGCACTACATCTCTATGACATGGATCCAATTTCTGTTTCGGAAAGTATTGACATACTCCCTCACCAGTGTATTAAGTTGCGAGTTTAATTCAAGTTCCATCCGGAAACTCCGGATGAGAAACTACCGGTTTCCGATTCGGAAAGCGGGGATTTTTTGTCCTGGCAAGGAAATCAAGGGATTGCGCGGAGGCGTACGACTGTACGCCGCACAAGCAAGCCCGCAGATTGACACCGCCAGGGCGAAAAAGCACCCTTTCCGGACGGAAACTAATTATCCACCCGCCCTTATCGGGAGAAAAGAGAGGACCACGATCCAAATTTATTTCAACAAGATGGGAGGGCTCTTCCCCCTTCATCCAGTACTTGTTCCGGGTACGGCTGAAAAACCAGGTTTTTCCCGATTCCAGGGTAAGGTTAAGGGTCTTCTCGTCCATGAATGCGACCATAAGGACTTCACCATTTTCGTAGTCCTGGATCACTGCAGGGATGAGCCCTCCCATCTTGTTGAAATCAATTTTGATCATGGTCCTCTCTTTTCTCCCGATAAGGGCGGGTGGATAATTAGTTTCCGTCCGGAAAGGGTGCTTTTCCGCCCTGGCGGTGTCAATCTTCGGGCTTGCTTGTGCGGCGTACGGTCGTACGCCTCCGCGCAATCCCTCGATTTCCTTGCCAGGACAAAAAATCCCCGCTTTCCGAATCGGAAACCAATAGTTTCTCATCCGGAGTTTCCGGATGGAAACTAATTAAACTTGCAACTTAATACACTGGTGAGGATGTGTCAATACTTTCCGAAACGGATCAAATGCAGGTCATAGAGATGTAGTGCAATATGTTGCTATTTCCCCAGTTTCTTCTTGTATCGACTCGACCACATGGGCGGCATCGTTGATGGCGGTATAGATCAGGTTCGGATGTTTTTCCTCCTGGATGCAGCCGCTGCTGATCTTCATGAAGGAGGGGGATATGGCGCCGCCGATGACATAGACGCCCTTGCGGGTGGATTCGAATTCGGAGGTGAGCAGAATCAGTCGATCTCCTTCCTTGGCGATCTTGCAGACCCCTTCGGCGCAGGCGATGGTCTGGATGCCGACCTTGTCGAAGATCGGCAAGCGGCCCCTGGGAGCCGATGCAGGCGATGACATTCTTCATGGGAAAGCTCATGGCGTTGTAAATGTCGATGCCGTCCGGCTGATGGAATTCGTTGATCCGGATTACCAGCCGGTCGACACCTTCCTCATCCACCTCGCCGATTCGCGGCATGGCGCCCGGGAAGGAGCCGGATGTTGCCGCCGAGCAGGATCTCCTCCCCGAGACGCTGGGCGGTCTCCTTGTTGACGTCGAATTTCTCGGAGATGTGTGCCCAGTAGACCGGCTGGTTGTCGTTCGCTTCACGTTTGGTCTTGAGGATGGAGATGATCACGTCGGCTGCGGTGTTGCCGCCGCCGATGACGAGGGTCCGGACCCCCAGGTATATTCCTGGGATCTTCCACGTTTTTGGCGACCATCTTGGCGTCGCCGTAGACGGAGAGTTCCTTGGGGATGCTGCTGCCGAAGGCGAGCACCACCTTGCGTGCCCGGATAGGTCCCTGGGGGGTTTTAATGCTCAGACAGTCGCGTTCGTCCTGGATATCCTCGAACTGGACTTCGGTCCTGATGTTGAGATTTTCGTGCTGAACGAAATGCTGCACGTACTGAATATACTTCTCCACCGTAACCGGCTTGTCGGGTGGGCGTAGTTCCTCCACGATGAACGGTTCCGGGTTCTCCTTCGGTTGGGAGGGGTAGACGTTTTTTCCTTCAGGATAGGTGTTGGCAATCCCCTGGAATATGGTTTTTCCCTGTTCAATCAATAGATAGTCCAGGCCGCTCTTATGACAAAGATACGCGGCTGCGACCCCTCCGGGTCCACCACCGACAATGACGACATCATGGATCGTGTTCATCTGCTGCACCTCCGGTATTTCCGGATATGTGGCATCCGGGATATGTTTTTTTATTATAACATGGCGTAATTAAACTGCGAAAGGAAAAACAGGATTTCTGATGGCAGCAGAAATACCGGTTCCGCAACAAAACCCGGAAAATTTATTTATTCATGGTAGACTTTACATAAATAAATTAAGAGGAGGATAACCATGGCCGAGAACGATAACAGGGCAATTGCCGGTGCACTCATGCTGGTCGCCGGGGGAATCATCGGAGCAGGGGTGGCGTTGCTGTTTGCGCCCCAGTCGGGTGAGCGTACCCGCAGAGACATCGCCCGCTATACCAGGAAAGCGCGACGCAAGGCGGAAGAAGTAGTGGATGAATTCGCCGATACCGTATCCGATATGGTGGAGACGGTATCGGAAAAAGCGGAAGATCTGCTCGATAAGGGGCGGGACATGAGCTACGAAGCGAAAAAAGAGCTCGTCAAGGTCATCGAGCAGGGGCAGGAGCGGCTGGAGAAACAGCGGGCGAAACTGATGAAGCTGGTCGGCTGAGGGCTGTCCCGGGTCCCGCTTCCACAAGGGAGAATATCACCATACCAGGCTGTAACTTCGTCCCCGGTATTGTCGGTATCGGTCATCACAGCCACGGCGCCTACCTTGGACGGCTCCTCACCGAAGTGTTGTTTGTAGTCTTCGTATATATTCCGTTCCTCCTTTACCCAGTTGCCAGTTTTTACATCGCCCGACTCCACCGCTATGACCATGGAATGGGCGGTATAGGGACTGGGTGCGGACGAGTTCTTCGGCATTTTCGATGCCCAGACATAGTTGATTGCCCTGTGTCTGCCAGAAAAAGGTGCGCGGAAAGACTATGTAGACCCTGGCAGCGAAATCATCGCCTGATTTTTTCGTTTCGTCCTCATTTTTCAACGAGTGTGAGACTTTCCAGGACCAGCGGAGGAGCGGATATTTCCGGGAGTCCAGACTGATTTTTCTGATGAGGCCCGATGCGGAATGGCGGCTGTGGGCCATGAGCACTGTTTTGCCTCCATCCTGAACGAGCGTATAGACGGTTCTCCCCTTGAAAGGCTTTGTCTCCCATCCGGTAAGGTTTCCGGTGCTGAAGGAGCCGACGACAATTTCTGCTGCCGGACAAAGCGAGGAAGTGAAAATGAGGAAAAGGAGCGCAGCAACAATTTTCATGACTAATCCTGACAGTAGTGATGGTCCAATCGTAGCACCATAAATTCAGACTGCAACAAATTTCGGAGATGACGGGATGAGCGACAAGGGTAAGGGCCCGAAAGACGGCAGCAGACATGGTGATTCAGGCGCAGAGCTGCAGCGTCTAATGGCGCTGGACAAGAGTGCCCTGCCTTCGAATGGCGGTAAGCATTTCAACCGTCTGATTTTTGCCGCGAGTCCCTATCTGCTTCAGCATGCGGAAAATCCCGTGGACTGGTATCCCTGGGGGGAAGAGGCATTTGCCCTGGCTAGGAAGGAGAACAAGCCGGTCTTTCTTTCCATCGGCTATGCTACCTGTCACTGGTGCCATGTCATGGCCCACGAATCGTTTGAAGACCGGGAAGTGGCGACGGTGCTGAACCGTCTGTTCGTGCCGATAAAAGTTGACCGGGAGGAGCGCCCCGACATCGATGATCGCTATATGACCGTCTCCCGGCTCATGACCGGTAGCGGCGGGTGGCCCCTGAATGTGTTTCTGACACCCGACAGAATTCCATTTCTCACCGCGACCTATATACCCCGCACACGGAAAATGGGAATGCCCGGTGTGATCGAGTTCCTTGAAAATGTCGCGGCACTCTGGAAAAACCGCCGGGACCACGTTGATCAAAACTGCATGGCCGTCATGGCGGAATTGGAACGGCTGGCGGCGGCATCAGCCGGCGAAACGGCGGCGGCCGGCATCAACGAGGCGGCTTTCCGTCATCTGGAAGCGCTGTACGATCCCGAATGGGGCGGGTTCGGCAAGGCACCGAAATTTCCCATGCCGGGTAACCTCGGCTTCCTGGTCCGCTACGGGAAAACGTGTGGGAATAGACTTCCTCTCGACATGGTCGGCCGGACTCTCCGGATGATGCGCAGGGGAGGGATCTGTGACCAGATCGGCCATGGGTTCCACCGGTACAGCGTGGACCGGCAGTGGCTCGTTCCCCACTTCGAGAAAATGCTCTACGACCAGGCGCTGATTGCCGCCGCCGCTTTTGATGCCTGCCAGGCGACCGGGGAAGTCCTGTACGGGCGCATTGCGGAGGAAATTCTGGAATTTGTCATCCGTGACCTCACCGCTCCGGAAGGAGGCTTCTTCTCCGCTCTCGATGCCGACAGCGAGGGCGAAGAGGGGACCTTCTATCTCTGGAGTCCTTCGGAGATCAGCGAGGTTCTGGGTGAGGCGGAGGCCGCTTTCGCCGTCTCACTCTTCGGCGTAACGGCGAAGGGAAATTTCGAGGGGAAGAATATTCTCCACCTGCCGGTCATGCCCGGTTCTCCCGAGGGGTGTGCGGAGCTTGAGGCGATTCTGTGTCAGCCCACTCTTGAAGGAGTTCGGGAGCGGCTTCTCGCCTCCCGACAGGAGCGGATCAGGCCGCTGCGGGACGAAAAGGTGGTGACCGTATGGAACGGCTTGATGCTGGCAGCTTTTGCCAAGGGGTACGCGCTTACCGGTACGGACAAATATCGTGCGGCGGCGGATGGTGCAAACCGCTTCATCCGTGAAAGGCTTCTGAGGCAGGACGGGAGGCTGATGCGCAGCTATTGTCATGGCCAGGTGAGTGTCCCCGCCTTTCTGGAGGATTACGCCGGATACGTTCATGGCCTGATAGCCATTTACGAAGCAACCCTCGATCCCGGACATCTCGCGGAAGCTCTCCGTCTTACTGCCGACATGCTCCGGTTATTCGGGGAGAGTAACGGCGGACTGTATGATACCGGCTCCGACGCGGAAACTGTACTGGTCCGTACTAAAAGCATTGATGACGGGGTGACCCCCTCCGGGAATTCCCTGGCGGCCATGAACCTACTCAAGCTCGGACGGATAATAGGAGATGAAGGCATGGTAAGGGAAGGGGAGCGACTGCTGCATGCCTTCATGGGGAAAGTGGCGAAACAGCCCGCGGCGTATCTCAATTTTCTGGCAGCGGTCGATTATCTGAATCTCCTGCCGACCGAAATTACCCTCGTCGGCAGCCGGGAGGCGACCGAGACCGAAGCCATGCTCCGGGAGATCCACCGGCGGTTCATTCCCGGCCTGGTTCTTCGCTTCGAAGAGGATGACCAGACGACTGCCACCGGCGGCGGAACCATCGCCCGCGTCTGTGCAGACGGTGCGTGTTACCCGCAGCTTTCCGCGGCGCTTGAGCTGGAAAAACTTCTGGACACAATTCTTGAAAAACGGTCTACTCGCCCTCCTCTTTTATAAGCGGTATCCGTGCTATGGCGCTCTTTTTACCGGCATGATGGAACGGTCAGGCATAATGTCGCTTTCCTGAATTGATCTTTATCCCCTATCCTGATACAATGTAATCCTCATTAAAACAATGGCTGTTGATGGCCGGCCACAATAATTCAACACGGCTTGCCGTGCTTTCCGAAACATTCCGGAGCGGCTGATGATGAAGCTTGACGACTCACTGTTCAGGGAACTACTTGACAATCTCTCTGACGGCGTCTATTTCGTCGATACGGAGCGGAACATTCTGTTCTGGAACAGGGGCGCCGAACGGCTGACCGGTTACCGGAAAGAGGAAGTAATCGGCACACGCTGCTGGGACCATCTGCTCAGGCATGTGAATAATGACGGGCTACAGTTATGCGAACATGATTGCCCCCTTCACGCATCCATGCAGAACGGACTTCCGGCCGAAGACGAGATTTTCCTCCACCATAAGGATGGCCACCGACTGCCGGTAAAGGTCAGGGTGACTCCGGTGCGGGACGGGGAGGGAACGGTAATCGGCGCAATTGAGATTTTCAGTGATAACAGCGAGAAAATTCACTCCCTGGAGATTATTCAGGATCTGGAGCGGAAGGTTTTTCTCGACCCTCTGACCGGTCTGGCCAACAGGCGATATATGGATGCGGCGCTTCCCGCCAGATTCGATGAGATGCACCGCTACGGCTGGAAATTCGGTGTCGTCATGATGGATATCGACAATTTCAAAGTGGTCAACGACAGCTACGGTCATGACGTCGGCGACGACACGCTGAAAATGGTGGCCAGGACCCTGCTCGGCAGTTCCAGGTCTTCGGACATAATCGGCCGCTGGGGAGGGGAGGAGTTTATCGCCGTGCTGACCAACGTGACGGCGCTCAAGCTCCGCAACAGTGCCGAACGGTACCGGGTGCTGGTGGAACAGTCGAGTCTGCCCACTAAGACAAGTCTGATTCGGGTCACCATTTCCGCCGGAGTAACTTTGGTGGCTCCGGGAGATACGCCGGAAACAATAATCAAAAGAGCGGATACGCTTCTCTATCAAAGCAAGGCAGCCGGCCGCAACCGTGTAACCGGCGACTGAGGAACTTACATGCAGCCACAGCTTATCGATACCCATGCCCATATAGACGGCCGGGATTTTCTCCCCGACTTCGGTGCCATGCTGGACCGTGCCGGCGAAGCAGGACTTACCCGGATCCTGACAGTCGGCGTCGACCTGGAGTCAAGCATTGCCGCCGCAGCACTTGCCGCCGGGCATGAACAAATTTTCGCCGCCGTCGGTATTCATCCCCACGACGCCGCGCGGGTTACGGAGAAATGCTACGAAGTCATAAAGAATCTCGCGCAGGAAAACCGGAAAGTCGTCGCCATCGGCGAGATCGGCCTCGACTTCTACCGCGACCGTTCTCCCCGCGACGACCAGGAGCAGGTCTTCCGCCGTTTCATCCGCCTGGCGCGGGAACTTTCCCTGCCGGTCATCATCCACGACCGCGACGCCCATGACCGGGTCATGGCGATTCTGCGGGAGGAACAGGCGCCGAGGACGTCGGCGGGGTGCTCCACTGCTTCTCCGGCGATCTGGCGATGGCCCGGGAGTGCGTCGACATGGGCTTCTACATCTCCATCCCCGGCACTGTCACCTATGCCAACAATGAGCCGCTCCGGGAGGTGGTGCGGGGGGTCAAGATCGAGCATCTGCTGCTGGAGACCGATTGCCCCTACCTGTCGCCGGTCCCCTTCCGGGGGAAACGCAACGAACCGGCCTATGTCCGGATCACGGCGGAGAAGGTGGCCGAACTGAAGGGACTCTCCCTGGAGGATGTGGGGAGGATCACCTCCCTCAACGCCGACCGGCTCTTCGGCATCGCTCTGGGGAACCAGGACGCCAGGATCGCCTACCGGATCAGGAACTCCCTCTACCTGAACATCACCAACCGCTGCTCCAACCGCTGCTCCTTCTGCGCCAAGTTCGAGGATTTCACCGTCAAGGGGCACCATCTGCGGCTCGACCACGAACCGGATGCGCGGAGGTGCTTGCCGCCGTCGGCGATCCGACGGGGTATGATGAAGTGGTCTTCTGCGGCTACGGCGAACCGCTGCTCCGGCTCGACCTGATCCGGGAAGTGGCCGCGGAGCTGAAGAAACAGGGGTGCCGCATCAGGATCAATACCGACGGCCAGGCCAATCTGGTTCATGGCCGGAATATCCTGCCGGAACTGGCGGGGCTGGTGGACTCCCTCTCGGTGAGCCTCAATGCCGCCGATGCCGAGACCTACGCTCAGCTCTGCAACACCCCGTTCGGCCGGGAGGGGTTTCAGGGGGTCTGCGAGTTTCTCCGGGAAGCTCCCCGGTACATTCCGGATGTAGCCGCCAGTGCGGTTACCGTGCCGGGACTCGACGTCGAAGCGGTAAGACGGCTGGCGGAAAGCCTCGGCGTGAAGTTCCGCGAGCGGGAGTATGCGGAAGTGGGGTAGGATGGTCTGATTGGAAGGGGAAAACCTGGATGACTGGCAAACAGCAAAGGCGGCCGATTGGCCACCTTTGCTGTAAAAAGTGTAGGTTTGACACCATATGTATACCATATGTATATAGCCCTGGAATCCCCCTGGCAACCATAAGGGTATATTCGGGTATATTTACGGGTAATTTTAATCTCTTCGGGTAAATTCCCCGTCGCTTGCGACGATGAGAGAAAATGATTATCCAAGATACCCCGCTGCTTGCGGCGGGGTTGTTCATTTAATGTATGGTGAGCCCGGAATTCTCTGTGACTTTGAAGCGCATGCTTGACAAATACTATTTTTGTATGTAAACGTACAATTAGATGTATCCTTAGATACAAGCTATTGAATTGAAGAGTATGTATGGAATACAGGCTGGATAAAAATTATTTTACTTGACGTCCTGGAAGAATGGAATCGCTTCCTCAAGCGCAAGGTTCATCTGATCGCGTGTGGAGGGACGGCCATGACCTTGTCAGGGGTCAAGCCATCGACCAAAGATGTTGATTTCATGGTCCCGAATATTCAGGAGCATCAGTATCTGACAAGGCAACTCAGGGCGCTGGAGTATGAACCGGTCACCGGTTTTGGCTGGAAGCGCGCCGGGGAGATTTTCCAATTCGATATTTTTCGTGGGAATTTCATCCACACGACAGAGTTGTTGACGTCTCCACTGGAAAAAGATGGAAACAGTCCGCTCAAGGAATATTCTCATCTGTACCTCGGGATTTTGAACGACTACGATCTTATCTCCAGCAAGCTGATGCGCGGGACCAGGGTCGATTTTGATGACTGCCTAAGTCTGGCGGAGGCGC
>CAVUXT010000010.1:0-3662 GCA_963745465.1 uncultured Bacteroidota bacterium
TCGAAATCCGCTCGAGTGTGCTCGTATGGTCGGCCGCTGTGTCCGGTGCCCGACCGGATCGCCCAGGCGATGGCGATTACTTCTTCAGCGCGGCCGTCCAGTTGAGGAGGATCGTCATTGGCGGAACGGGTTGTTCTGGCGGGGCGTTCAGGTCACAAGCAGTCGCAAAGAGCAGATCTATCCGTCTGGGGGGCCTCCCGGGGCGAGGGGTGCGGCCTCGGTTGCGGGGTGCGCCGGCGCGGCAACATCAAGTCCTCGGCGGTTTCGAGATGTTATGCTGCGGCGCCGGCCGACGCGACGGGAAACCCTCTGAGCGTCCTGAACCTGAGGTGCAGGTAGATGAGGACGCTGAGGATCGCGGCAAAGAAGCACCAGACCGAGACGAGGGCGCCCACGGTCACCACGTAGGCCGCGACGAACGACAACAACGACAGCACGCCAAACAACCGCACGAATCGGTGACTCGACAGGAAGCCGCTGACGCACGTCGCGGTCAGATAGAGCACCATCACCGGCGCCCAGTAGAACAGCGGGAAGTGGTAGACGATGTGCCGGCCGATGACTTCGGCGACGATGGGGCGGGCGACGATGGAGTAGAGCAGGTACAGCCCCACCGCCATCCCGACGGCTTCAAACGCAAAGAGGGTCCGCCTCCGCCACCGTACGGCTTCGAGGACGCCGAACGCGAACGGCACGTACATCGGCCACAGCACCTGCGAGAATCCCGAATACACGTACGTCATGACCTGTCGCAGGACCGGCGCGTCGTTGGTGAAGGTCAGCCAGATCACACCTTCCGTGAACTGCTGCACGCCGAACAGCAGCGGCACCATGGCGAGGGGTTGCTCGGCTCTCGTTTCGGTCCTCTTGAGCGCCGCGACTCCGATTGCGGACAGGGACGTGCCGGCGACGAAACTGGCCGAGGCCGAAAAGCACATGAACGGCGATTCCTTCTGGTGTATGAGCGAGCGGCCCATCGGCCGGCGGCAGGGTTCTGCGGCGCCTCATGATACCGCTGGTGGCTACGGGACTGGAAAGCGCCGCCGTGCCAATCACGCTGCTGCAGAATTGGCGGCCGGAGGCGAAGAAGTGGCCCCCGGTGGACGCGGGTGTTCTCAAGTGCACACACGCTCGTCATCGATCGGCACATGCTGAGTTCTGTAGGCTGCGCGCGGGACCCGACACGCCCGTCTTCAGCGCAGAAGTCGGTCAGTTCACGTGACACGGCTGGTGGCCGCAAATGAGGGGCTCTTTATGATGAACCAAATAGGCGGATGGATGGGGCGGCGGATGGATGGGCGGCGGGATGTGGATTGGGACAGTGATCGGCGTGCTGCTCGTCGTCCTGCTGGTCGTCGCGATCAGCAGGATGTCCAGGAACTAGTTCGTGTGTTCACGACGAGCGGTCGAGGACCTCTATGAAGGAACACGACCACGCAGCCACACATGAACCGGAACACACCGGAGCGCAAGACGAGGTGGCCAAGAAGGCGTACGCCATCTATCTGAAGGAAGGTCGTCCGCAAGGACATGCCGAGCAGAATTGGTTGGAGGCGGAAGCTCAATTGCAGCACGCGGGCTCCGACCATCCGGATCACCATGACCACCCAGACCATCATGCCCACATGGCGGCGGATTTCCGGAAACGGTTCTGGATCTCGCTGGTCCTGACCCTGCCGATTCTCGTCCTCTCGCCGATGCTCCAGACGCTGGTGGGCCTGCGCGAAGCCATTCGTTTTTCCGGCGACCTCTACGTCCTGTTCGGCTTTGCCTCCGCGGTCTTTTGGTATGGCGGCTGGCCGTTTCTCAAAGGCTTGTTCAAGGAGCTCAAATCCCGCCAGCCCGGGATGATGACGCTGGTCGCCGTCGCCATCACCACCGCCTATCTTTACAGCAGCGCCGTGGTGTTCGGCCTGACCGGCAAGATGTTCTTCTGGGAGCTGGCCACCCTCGTCGACATCATGCTGCTGGGGCACTGGATCGAGATGAAGTCGGTGATGGGCGCCTCAAAGGCCCTGGAGGAACTGGCCAAACTCATGCCCTCCGACGCCCACAAACTCATGCCCGACGGCAGCGTGAAGGACGTGCCGCTCGGCGAGCTGGCGGTGGATGACAAGGTCCTGATCAAACCGGGTGAGAAAATTCCCGCGGACGGTGTCATCGTGGAGGGCGAGAGCTCGGTCAATGAGGCGATGCTCACCGGGGAATCAACCCCGGTCACCAAGAAGACCGGCGGCAAGGTCATCGGCGGCTCCATCAACGGCGAAGGCTCGCTGACCATCGAGGTCAAAGGCACCGGCAAGGATTCGTTTCTGTCGCAGGTCATCGACCTGGTCAAGCAGGCCCAGGAAAGCAAATCGAAGACCCAGAACCTCGCCGACACCGCCGCGATGTGGCTCACCATCATCGCCCTCGGCAGCGGCGCGCATCACCTTCGTGATCTGGCTGGTTTTCATGAGCCAGGACTTTGCCTTCGCCATCGAACGCGCCGTGACCGTGATGGTGATCACCTGTCCGCACGCGCTCGGTCTGGCCGTGCCGCTGGTCGTGGCCGTCTCCACGGCCCTGGCCGCGAGCAACGGCCTGCTCATTCGTAATCGCGTTGCGTTCGAAGGCGCCCGAAAACTGCAGGCCATCATTTTTGACAAGACCGGCACGCTGACCGAGGGCCGCTTTGGCGTGACCGACACACTGGTGCTTTCGCAGGACATCGACGAAGAAACGCTGCGCAAGTACGCGGCCTCCGTGGACGCGAATTCCGAACATCCCATCGCCAAGGCCATCGCCGCTTCTTCGGAAAAGAAGCTGCCCGTCGAAAACTTCAAAAGCATCCCGGGCAAAGGCGCCGAAGGCCGGGTCGAGGGCAAAGAGGTCAAGGTGGTCAGCCCCGGCTACCTGCGCGAACAGAACATCGAGCTCACCGACAAGCGCGTCGAGCCACTGCAAGCCCAGGGCAAGACGGTCGTGTTTGTCCTCGTTGACGGGAAGTTGAAAGGAGCGATTGCCCTGGCCGACATCGTCCGACCCGAGGCGAAGCAAGCCATCGATGCCCTCAAGGCGTTGAACATCCGCTGCATGATGCTCACCGGCGACAACAAAGCGACGGCCAAATGGGTCTCGGACCAGGTCGGACTGGATGAATACTTCGCCGAAGTCCTGCCCCAGGACAAAGCCGCCAAAGTGAAAGAGGTCCAATCCCGGGGCGTGTTGGTGGCCATGACCGGCGACGGCGTGAACGATGCCCCGGCGCTGGCGCAGGCGGATGTGGGCATCGCCATTGGAGCCGGTTCCGATGTGGCGGTGGAAACCGCCGACGTGATTCTGGTGCGGAGCAATCCGCTGGATGTCGTGGCCATCGTGCAGCTTTCCCGCGCCACGTATCGGAAGATGATTCAGAACCTTCTCTGGGCCACGGGCTACAACGTCGTCGCCATTCCGCTGGCGGCCGGAGCGCTTTACGCGTGGGGCGTGCTGCTCACTCCCGCGCTGGGCGCGGTGCTGATGTCCGCGAGCACGGTGATCGTGGCCATCAACGCGCGACTGCTGAAGCGAGTGTAGACCGATGTTTACCCACGATCGGCGGGAAGCCCCCTGGCAGGACTCCTGAAGCGTCCAATGTCAACCAGGTCGAGAAGAAGGGGACCCGATGAAGACCTCAACCG
>CAVUXT010000011.1:0-5474 GCA_963745465.1 uncultured Bacteroidota bacterium
CCCGACAGCCCGTAGTACAGCCACTTACACGCCAACTGGAAGCAGTACCCCAACCTCCAACCCAACGCCTGTGGTCATCCTGGCAGCGGGAGATCTTACGAAATGTGGGGGCAGGTACGCCAAACCCAACCGGTGGCGCGATGGTTGCTTCCAATATGGTAATGAACGCCTCCGGCCCGTTTTTCAGCCTGGGAGATAACTCTAACGATACGGGCACTGTTGGGGATTACGAAAACTGCTACGGGCCAACCTGGGGGCGGGTAAAGAGTCGTACCTATCCGGTAATGGGAAATCATGATCAAATCGCCGATCCCCAGGCTGGCCCTTATTTTGCTTATTTTAGCGGAATGACAGGGGTTTATGGCCATTACAGCCTGAATTTAGGGACCTGGCATATTGTGGTACTGAATGCCGAATGCGGGGTTGGCAATCAGGGGTGCGGTGAAGGCTCACCACAAGAAGTATGGCTGAGGCAGGATCTGGCAGCCAATACCCAGGCATGTGTCATGGCAATATGGCACCAGCCTTTATTTACTTCTGGCACTCAATCCGAAACGCCCGGCATGCAAACGTTTTGGAGGGACCTGTATGCGGTAGGAGCCGATATTATCCTGAACGGCCATAACCACAATTATGAGCGGTTCGCTCTTCAGGATCCTTTCCAGAATCCCGTCCCCAATGGCATCCGAGAGTTTGTGGTAGGTACTGGCGGCGCCAGCCTGGATACCAGCACGAAACCTATGGAAGTGAATGAAGAAGTGCGTAGCGCCGCTGCGTATGGGTATATCAAGCTGACGCTAAAAACGAATAGTTACGACTGGGAATTTATTGCTCAACCTGGAAATAGTTTTACCGATAGCGGCAGCGGCACCTGCCACTAGGATTCCTCCTGGATTATCTGCCTGGAATAGCACATTTGAAATCTGATACCTTGCGGAGATATGAAAAATCCGGGTTTCTATAAGAAACCCGGATTTTCGTCAGTCGGGGCGAGAGGATTTGAACCTCCGACCTCTTGCACCCCATGCAAGCGCGCTAGCCGGACTGCGCCACGCCCCGAACAACGTTGGCTATTATAGCCGCATTCTATATTTTTTGCAATGCTTCTTGTGAAAATTCAATTATCCCGAACTTACGTGATTTAGCAAAAAAGACGGCCTTCAGCTATAGGCAAGACGCCGCTTAGTCGTAATGGAGACGCATCAGTGCTACTTTTTGTATGAGCCGGCTTGTGTTTGGCATTAGCCGCTTTGTGTGATTCCGTATCAGCTAAGAATCACAATCTGAAATTTCGGATACATCCATCAGCATGGGAGGATTGGGTCAATTTGTATGAGCCCGGAGCACAGTCCTGAACAAACCGGCCACGAACACAACAGCCCTTCAAGCAGCCTCGAAGGGTCGCAGGGAGAAGGGGAAACCGCCTCCCCTGAAAATGCCGGGGGAAGATTGTCTTTAGCTCAACGCCGCATGGTCAGATTGCAGCAGACCATTGGCAACCGGGCGGTGATGCGCTCGGTGGTGCAGCGTGCCGGCGGAAACACACCCAAGCCAGCCAACCAGCCTGCCCTGGCTGCGCATCCTGCTCCAGCCGCTCCGGAATTTGCGGAAGCGAACCGCCGCTATTCAATCGATTTTCGACCCCCCGGCGGGCAGGCCATCTCGGTTCATAACATCCCGGCCGAGGAAGCCCAGCAGTTGTTAACCCATATCGCCGCAGGCATCGACAATTTCATCGCCGCCGGCCGCGAAGGTCATGCCTACCTGATCCACGTCCAGAGCGACATGTGGATCACCTCGACCATCACTGATTGGGTCGGGGGACATGTAATCCCACCCTATTCAATCTGGGAATCGCCTTTTACCAGCATGACGCATGCACGTACCTATATGGAACGTGGCAATATCCGCGATGCCCTGCAGGCCATGCACCAGGCCGCCCGCATGGCCAATAACGCCAGCAGTCGCCTGGCCCAGTACCGCGAGGATACCGCCCAGGGGGTGGCCCAGGTGCAGGTGTACCTGGAATACACCGAAGCAGCCGGGGCCGTGGCTGCCACGGTGGTCACGGGTGGGCTGGCCGAAGGGGTTCTGGCGACGGCGGCGGTGGCGGCCACCACAGCCGGGGTGTATGCCGCGGCTCAAAATGCGGCCGGCCAGGGCAGTGAAATTCACAGCGGCTTACGCCAGACCTTTGACGTGATGGATATGCTGCGCCGGGGCGCCCGCGAAGCCATCGTTGGGTTTGTTGGAGCCATCACCGGGGGGGCCTTGAAAGCCGGCTTTGGCCGGATTATTTCCCGCTTTATGCAGAACCCGAATATTCTCCTGACCATTTCCAACGCGCTTGGTGAAAATGGTCCGCGCCTGGCAGAATTTATTGCGTCTAACCTGGCGCGCCTGTCGACAGAATTTATCAGTTTCATTGGCTCGACGGCCATTTCAACTGCGGTATCGAATGTGGTCACGCGCCTGCTCGGAAATGCACAGGATATGGCAGCTCTTCGCCGGGTCGAAGAAGAAGGCTTTTTGCGCCAGATCTGGCACGCCCTGGTGCAGGGTGGCGTCACTGCCGCACTGATTGCTTTCCTGCAGCATAGCATGCCAACCCGGTCATCCTCTGTCCGGGCTCCCCAAATTCAGGCGCCCGAGCTTGCACCTCCCGGCGGACCGCGGGCCTTGCTTGAGCCTCCGCGGCCCACCGCCCTGGGTGGGGGAGCGAATTCGCCCCCCGTAGATGCACTGGGGGCGACTCAAACTGCCATGCCGGCCTTAGAGGGACCTGGACAGGTAGCTCCCCCACTATCTGCCAGGCCGGCGGGTGATACAGGCGCCGCCGGACCTCGATTGCCAGGAGAATCCCAGCCTGCTCTGCAAGGGGATCTTCCCGCACCTGGCAATGTGCCGGTTGCTCCTCGATCTTCTCAACTGCCCCGCCAGTTAAGTTATGAACAGGCTCAGGGGGCCATGCGTTACTCTCGCATGGGTGGGCAACGCGAATTTCAACCCGGGGAATATTCTGCCGGAAGGGTCCATCCTACGGCAGATTGGGCGACTTACGTGTCTGATTATCAGTTTGCTGCCGGGCATGGCGTTACGCCGCCGCCGCATGGCTGGGTTGGTCCGGATGGGAGTATCCACGTTTATGCCCCACGCGGGAATTTACTGGCTCCTGATGAAGCTGCGCCACCCCTGCCTCCTTCGCTGGGTGGGGTAAGTACGGGACCAACCAGTGAGACAGGAACCAGCCAGGGCGGTCAGCCACCCGAAGCATTTGCACCCACGCAGGAGGTGCCTCAGGCGCCGTCAGGAAGAGCGCAAACCCTATCCGGAATGGGCGGCCGGTCTTATACAGCCCTCTCCAGGCCGCAGGCCCAGGCAATCCTGGAGTATGTCGAGCAATACAACCTTTTTCAACGTTCACTGGAACAGGTGGAAAACCTTACCGGCCGGATAGAAAGGGCGGCCAGCCCGCGTGTGCGTGCCCCTCTCGAACAGCAGTTATCCATTGCTAACTCGATCAATCAACATGCCATTAACCGAATTCGAGCCCTCCGGGAACAGATTGGCGATCCTGCATTGCTTGAAACGGCCCAATCTCCGCACGGACGAAACAATCCTGTGGATGCAGCCGACTATCAGAATGATTTTCACCGGCTTACCGGAAACCAGGGCCCGGCTCCGGAGGGCGGATTTGTCACCGGGGATGGCATGATCGTCACTTTCATCCGTCGAGGAAGATAAACAGGCTATGCCTGGTAGAACCCTAGCGGATAGCCCACAGCCGGATGGTGGCATCGTCGGCCCCGCTGGCCAGGATTTTGCCATCCGGCGACCAGGCTACCACGTTCACCTGGCCGTTGTGCCCCTTGAGCGCGGCCAACGGTTTTCCATCTGGCCCCCACAGGTGCACGATTTTGTCACTTCCGCCGCTGGCCAGGAGTTTACCGTCCGGCGACCAGGCCACGCTAAAAACAAACTCGGCCTGATCGCGGAAATAGTTTAAAACCGTGCCGTCGGCATGCCACAGGGTCTTTGACCCGGCCAGAAGCTTGCCGTCCGGCGACCAGGCCAGGCTGTAGACGTCGCTCTGGTCATAAGCGGTGGCCACTTTTTCACCTGATGTAGTAAAAATCTGGATGTCGCCGCTTTCGTCGCCCACCGCCCAAAAGCGGCTGTCCGGCGACCAGGTCAGGGCCCAGGCCGGGGTACAGGCGGCGCAGCTCTGCAGCCAGTATACCAGGCTGCCATCCGCTCGCCATAGTTTATAATCGGTCGCTCCACCCACCAGGTATTGGCCGTCCGGCGACCAGGCCAGGTTGTAGAATTTTCCGCCGCTGAAAGAGGTCTTGAGGGTTTGCTGGATGGTCCAACCCTGTGTGGCCCATAATTGCACGGTCGGGTTGAGAAAACCGGCCAGTGAAGCCGGAGGCCAGGGTTTTGCCATCCGGCGACCAGGCCACGGCGAAGGCCTGCCCGGCGTTGGGCTGGAGGATTTTGAGCGGTTGGCCCTGCGCGCTCCATATGCGGATGGTTTTATCCAGCGAAGCTGATGCCAGGAATTTCCCGTCCGGCGACCAGGCCAGCCCGGCGACGGCCCCGCTATGGCCGTTTCAATGTATAGGCCAGGCTGCCATCCGCATGCCAGAGGCGGATAACCCCATCCGAAGTTTGGAAATCCACGCTGGCGGAAGCCAATAATGTTCCGTCCGGAGACCATGCCAGTCTGTCGACAGGCGCCTTTTGCCCAGTAATTTCAATCGAAGGTTGGATTGATCTAGCCGCCAGACTGCTTGCGCAGGCTTGAGTGCACAGTAAAAACACCAACAGCTCAAAGATAAACGACTTTTCTGGTCAAGAGTTTTTATCCTCGAGCATATTGTAAACGCTTCGAGCAAAATTTGGAATGATCCACTTTTTTTATATACCAAAAACCGCAGGTTTTTGGTATATAAAAAAAGTGATTTCCTACACTCTTCCCCAGCCGTAAAAAGTTGGCACGTATAAAATCCGCTCGCCTTTGCGCCACGCAGCCGCGTCCAGGTTGATCAGTTTGGCCACCTCGATCGGTGAGGCCGAAGCGCTCAAATCTGACTGGATCATCTCGTATTCGGATTCAAGCTCTGCTTCAGAAGGAGGCGAAGCGCCCCATTGCCCGCCCAGCAGACCCACCTGAATGTCCTTCAGCCCGCTGCGGTGCAGCCAGCCGGCCAGTTTCCGGCCGGCGTTGGTTTCGGCGCCCTGGGCGCTCAGGGCGGCGGCCTGTTTCCAGCCCAGTGCCGCCAGCGCATCGGGGTAATCAATCCGCCCGCCGTAATCCGGCTCGGCCAGGGCCACCACCCAGCCACCCGGCTGCACCACCCGGCGCATTTCGGCCAGGGCCGCCAGTGGGTCTTTGACCCACAGCAAGAAATAATGGCACACAGCGCAGCCAAAACGGGCCCGAGCAAACGGCATTGAAAGCGCGTCTGCCT
>CAVUXT010000012.1:0-4561 GCA_963745465.1 uncultured Bacteroidota bacterium
CTATAACGCATTAATATTGCCGACAGATTTTTGCACGACACTCCCGGAGGCCGTTCACGGCAGGCTCCTTTCAGGGTTAATCACAAATATTCAGTTATATTTAACGGGGTTTTTGAGAAGCATAAATCGCCTCGAATCGAGCAGATTTGCGCCAGAATCCGCGCGATTTGAGCGCGCAATTCGCGCGTTTACCGAGGCTGCATTTACCATAACTGGCGTGTGCATGAAATATACGGGCTGTTAAGGCCAAAGAGGAGCTGTCTGATACGGGCTCCGGTTTTGCTGGCAGCTGTGAAGACCCCGCAGCCGAGAAATTTGCAACACCCCTCACTGGGGCAGTGGACGGCCAATAGACGTTTCTCCTTTACTACTGCCGGAGGGAATCAACAAACGCTGTCAGAACGTCATCCGTCGTCCTGTAAACCTTTGAGGTTGCAAAATGGCTCCGCAACTCCTCCGCGATTTGATCTGGCGTCTTTGCGTCATCCAAGGTTTGTGCCGCCGCCCAAACCCGCCCCGAATGTAAAGTATCCCATGGCGACCGCCTATTGCCGCGCGTATCGGCATTGTCCCCGTGCTTCCCAAGACCATACACCAGCTTAACTTCGCGATTCCAGATGGGATTAAAAAGTTGAATGAGATAGTTTTCGGCGCCGGTTTCCCAGCCCGATTGCACAACTAACACCCGGCATTCAAAGTCATCAATGCGCAAAGAATCCGCGCGCTCTATGTTTTTTCGATGCTCATTTAGCCTTGCAGCAAGCCTTAGCCCTTGTTCAGTAGGTGTCCTGGCATTTCTGCTTCCTGGAGCGGCTTGGCCTACGTAAATCGGGGATTCCGTCTTTGCTTAATGGGCTATTTAATTGGTAATCCCAGTTATGGTATCCTGCGTAAACTCAAGAGCCAAAGAACTCCTCCACGGCCTTTAGCGGCCGCCTTGGAATTCGCGGTGAGCGCGAGCGCAACAAAAAAGCCTATCGTGCGAGGGTTCCCTGGGTAGAACACAGTGGACGGCTGCTTACGCGGATCAAGTTCCGCAACGAAGTTTGTTTGAGTTCGTTCGCAACGGTTGCGATTTCCGCATTCAGTTTGGGACAAGGGATGTAACCTACATGCCTGGTGCCCTTGCGGGCGAGTTCCGCCAAAATCTGCCGAAGCTTCAGCTCACGCATTATGGGCGTGGAGCATTGGTCATTGCATTCGAACCGTAGGTTCGGCGGCATTGAGGTGCACCCGGATTTTTCGCACCAATGTTGCCGCCGACTCGACAACTCCGCTTTGCCCAGTTGGCGCATGGAGCTCCGTCCAAGAGCCGTGGAAAACGAAATCGTCGGGAAACGTTTGGAGCCTTGCGCTTTCCCGCACCGTGAAGTAGCGAAAGCTTCCATCTGGTACTTGTCAGCATATTTTCGCCGCCTGGAACGCCATGAACCCAGCCTTTCAGGGTTTTCGCAGGTTTCGTCGAGCCGACTGCCTATTGTGTTGCGCCTAACCTCACACGGTTATAATTTGTGATTCTCGGATGCAGAAGCCGGCAACGGTTCCTTTCTGGGTCTGGCAGTTTCACAAAATCATTGGCGTCCCCGTCTTCCATGGCTTCAGCTTTGGTTCCACCCGCAAGTTTTCCAACCGCGGTGACAAAAGCGAACGCTGAGTTCCCGCGCCTTCTTCGGAACGTTGTGACAATCAGGATGTTTGGGTCCGTTCGCGCCTGCTTCCATAACAAGGCGTCGGCCAAAGGAATGGGTTTCATCTGGGAAAGACCACTGAACCCCGAGATCACTTCAAATCCCACGATCACAACACGCTCGCAGGCGTTGGGGGATTCCGTAATTGGCGGCATTCGACACGATAGACAACGCGATAGGTAAGATCGGCAGCCCGCCGGCGCCCGGTGTGATGACGCTCAAGGCGCCCAAGGTGATCGCTCCAACCCTCATCAAGGCGGCGCACAATTTCGGGGTAGGTGAGTTGGTGAACGGTGTATTGCGAGATAGCTTGCGAGGCTTTCGCGAGTTAGTCCCTTCACATTCTCGAAGCAAGATCACCTTGGGCATAACTTAGCGGACCACTCGCACAGCTTCCGGCCACATATCCCGGTTATCGTTGAAGAGCTTGATGTTTGCCGCCTAGTGAAAATGGCTGGCATGGCCAGCGCGCCCGTCGATTGAGTTCCACCGCCCCTGGTATTGCCGAAAGCTAATCCCTCGCACATCCAATTCTGTTGGGGTTGGCCAACTTGCTATTGCGGATGTGCCGCGCGCGCGGTTTTCACGGATGGTGTCACAGCACCAGCGGTCCCATTCCACTACTTTGGCGTGGCTGAAGCCTGCCTTGCTTACTCCGATGCAGGCCCCCAGCTCCGGCGAAAGCTGCAATGGCTCGCATGCCCCCTCCCCGCAAAAAATGCTTAAGCTTGTTCTCCAATTGCTCCTTATGCCGCAATTCGCATTCCCAAACAGCGGTTTCGATTTCCAACCGGCTGTGGAAAGTGCCTGCTCGTTCCGGATATCTCGTTCGCGGTTATTCTCCCCAGCTTCTTTTCCCAGAAATTAATCCGTGATTTGGGCAAGCGTGCAAGCTTGCAGTTTGGATCCGGGTGACGGTGCCAAAAACAACCATGAACAAAAATGACCTTGCGCAGCGGGCGAAAAACCGAATCTGGACGTCCGGGTAGCGCATTTTCCGTGAAGCCTGTAGCGAAAGCCCATGGCGTGAATCATGCGACGGACAATCCACTCTGGGCCAGTGTTTTTCCCTCCGAACTCTGGCGCGCTTTAGCTGCTGCGCTCCAAAGGGGTCAAAGTGTCGCCCCATGCGCGGGTGCTCCTCCGGCGAGTCAAGGACTGTGGCCGCTCATTTTATACCTGTGGCAGAAAGTTGCGACGCCCCTCCCGCAAAACGCGCGGTTGCGGATAACGGCATCGTTGCACAGCTTCGCCGGCGATGGGGAATCGAGCCAGCGTCAAGCAGCCTTTTTCAGGCGGGGCTTGATACGGAATGTGCGGTGCTCGATGTAGTCCATCACCTGACCGGCAATATCGACGCCGGTGGTCTTCTCGATGCCTTCGAGGCCGGGAGAGGAATTGACTTCGAGTAGCAGCGGCCCTTTCCGACCGCAAGATATCGACGCCGGCGAATTTCAGGCCCATGCCCGCGCCGCCTTGACCGCCAACTTGCGCTCCTCGGAGGTGATCTTCACCTCATGCGCCGTGCCGCCCTTATGCAGATTGGCGCGGAAATCATCGGAGGTGGGCGGCGCATCATGGCGCGATCACCTTGCCGTCGAGAACGATGCAACGGATATCCTGGCCCGCCGCATCGGATATGAATTGCTGAACCAGAAAATTCGCCTCGGCATTTCGCAGCGCATCGATCACCGAAGCGGCAGATTTCTTGTTCTCGGCCAGCACCACGCCCTTGCCCTGCGAGCTGCGCAGCAGCTTCACCACCAAAGGCGGTCCGCCGACCATCGCCACGAGATCGTCGGTGTCGTGCGGCGAACTGGCGAACGCGGTGTCGGCATCGGCAGGCTGTACATCGCCATGAGTTGATGGGCGAAGAGCTTGTCGCGCGAATTGCACGATCGCGGTCGCGGAGTTCAAAAAAGCGCCGGTCATCTCGAATTGCCGGACAACGGCGGTGCCATAGGCGGTGATCGAGGAGCCGATGCGCGGAATGACGGCGTCGAAATAGGGGAGGGCCGCGCCCTCGTAATGCACCGTACTGGCCAGCGAATTGATGTTCATGTAGCAGCGCGCCGTGTCGATCGGCTCGATCACGTGATCGCGCGCCTCCGCCGCTTCGATAAAGCGGCGGTTGGAGTAATTGTCGGGCTCCATCGTCAGGAGCGCGATGCGCAGCGGCGGCTCAGGGGCGGCTGGCGCGCCTTGTCCGTATAGACGTCGAAGCTGAGCCGGGCCTGCTGATATTCGCGCCACGGCCCGACGGTGACGCCCTGCGCTTCGAGCGCGCCGCGGCCGAGCAGCATGCGATGCGCCATGGTCTCGCGGTTGGAGAGCGACACCTCGATCGGCCATTCCCGGTCGCCGATTCGATCGGCGTCTGGATGATATAGCGGAGCTCCGATTGCCCGTTGGAGCTGATGACCTGGCGGCGGTCGACGACCTTGGCGGTGCACAAAATTTCGACGTCCGTGTCCTCGACCGGGTGAACGCCGAAACGGACTTCGGCGGCGCTCGGCGGGGCCAAAGGTTTCGATCGAAAAGGCGTGAAGCGCGGAGGTTCTGGCGCCGGTGTCGATCTTGGCCTTGATCGCCGGCAGGCCGAGTTGCGGCATCGAAACCCATTCGCGCCACCCCAATACGAGCGGTTCCGTCGAATATCCCATCCCTCGGCAAAACCGGCCCCGGCAGGTACTCCGGCTACGCGCGCGCCGCAACTAAACCGGCATGCAAGCCCCCTTGTTCCGCAACCTGCTGCAAAACTCGCACCGGATCGATTCGGTTTTGTGACAAGTCCAGCAGCCGTCATCCCTTCGCTCAGTCGCGTGATCCCGGAAAATGTTGGGCCAGCCAGGGCTTGCCAGGCGGAAAATGGG
>CAVUXT010000013.1:0-9990 GCA_963745465.1 uncultured Bacteroidota bacterium
CACCGGCGGCAGGCCATCGAGCAGGTTCATGACGATTTCCACGCGCGAGCCGCTGCGCTCTTTTTCGATCAGTTGATGGTCTTGCGAACCACGTCGTTGACGTCGAGCGGGCTCTGATCGCCGCGGTACGGCCGCGCGTAGTCGAGGAACTGCGAGACGATCTTGTTCAGGCGGTCGACCTCCTCGACGATGATGTCGAGGAACTCGCGCGTGCTGGCGTCGGGCTTCTGGCCTTCCACCGGCTGCAGATACTGGGCCGCGCCCTTGATCGAGCCGAGCGGATTGCGGATCTCGTGCGCCAGGCCCGCCGCCATCTGGCCGAGCGCCGCCAGACGATCGCGCTCCTTCATGCGCTCGTAGATCTGCGAGTTCTGCAAGGTCACGCCGATGGAAGCGGCCACGCCGCGGAAGAGCTCGATCTCCTCCGACGAATAGGCCTCGCGCAGGCGCTCGTCGCGCAGGACCAGCATGCCGAGCAGCTGCTCTTCGCCGAGGATGGCCAGCACCACCGAGCCGTTGAGCTGCTCCAGCGCGCGCACGATGAGCAGCAGGGCTCTCGCGCTCCTCGCCCTGCTTGTTGCGCAGGGCCAGCAGCTCGCGTTCCAGTCCTTCGATGGAAACCACCCCGGCCCGGCGCAGGCGCTCGAGGAATCCGCGATGGGCGACGGCATCGATGCGACCTTCCGGCCGCGGCCCCACGTGCCCGATGAGGTCGTAGGCCGAGCCGTCGGGGTCGACGATGTACATCGAGGCGTGGGTCACGCGGCGCGAATCCTCCAGCGCGGAGAGCACGCGCGGCACCAGATCGCGCACGTCGATGACGTTCATCAGGTCGGCGCGCAGGCTCTCGATGCGGCGGAAGAGCTCGTATTTTTCCTGGAACATCCAGCGATTCACCACGCGTTCGAGCAGGGAGCGCAGCGGCTCGAACACGATGATGATGGCGGTGGAGGCGATGAGGGCGTTGAGGAAGAGCAGCCCGATTTCGTTCAGATCGACCAGCTTGATGAGCAGCAGGCCGTAGATGACGGTGGAGATGCTGGCCAGCGCCGCCAACACCACCATGCGCCCGAGGAGCTCGTTGAGGTCGAGCAGGCGGTAGCGGACGAGCGTCTGCGACAGGAAGAACAGGTAGATGGTGATGAAGATGTTCCCCACCGAGGGCGCCCAGGGAACCAGGTCCAGGATCGCCGCGGTCACGGTGGCCAGGCCGCCCACCAGCAGGTAGAGCAGGCGGATCTTCTCCACCCGCGACGGCGTGCGCCGGTAGCGCCGGTACAGGTAGTAGACCGAGAGGTAGAGCCCGAGGAAGACGTAGGAGAGGAGGCCGAGCAGGAACCACTTGGAGGTGTGAACCGGCGTGGCCAGGAAGAGACTGGAAAGCAGGGCCAGGTAGAGCACGGCCGCGCCGACCAGGGTGATGCGCGACATGGGCGGCGGGCCGGCCTCGTCGCCGAGGAAGGCGCGGAAGAACCGCTGCGCGGTGGCGGGCAGCGACACCGCGGCCAGCATGGCCGCCCCAGCGCAGAAGCGAATTCGAATCCTGCGACGAGGCGAGGAACATGAGCAGCCGCTGCACCGCCACGTTGAACGCGAAGGTGGCGAACAGGGCGTGCACGCTGCGCCGGGGGTCGCGCAGGAGCACCGCCCCACCGACGGCAAGCCCGACGATGGCGGCGACCAGGGCCGATAGCGTCTGAGTGTTCAAGGCCGCTCCCATTGTAGCGCCTTTGCCCACCATGCCTCCGTCTGTTAGCATACTGCCCGCAATCATGGGTGCGGCCGACCGGCATAGGCCGCTTCGGCGGCTTTCCTCACGTCGCGGCCAAGGGTCGCGTAGGGGAGCGCTGGAGTCCGAATGCCGCGAGCCGCGAAGCGAACCGCCGACCGGCGTCGTGCGAGGTGAAGCTCGCATGATCGACGGAGCGGTCCTGGTGCTGAACCGGCATTTCCAGCCCATCCACGTGACCAACGTGAAGCGGGCCTTCGCGCTGCTCTACGCGGGCGCCGCGCAGGCCGTGGATCGCCAGTTTCGCACCTTCGATTTCGACAGCTGGGCCGAGCTTTCGGCCGAGATGGGCGACGACGTCGTCCACACCGTGAATCGCGCCATCCGCGTGCCGCGCGTGATCCTGCTGCAGATCTACGACCGCATCCCGCGCGCCAAGGTGCGCTTCTCCCGCCACAACATCTACACGCGCGACAACAACACCTGCCAGTACTGCGGCCGCCAGCTGCCGCGCGCGGAGCTGAATCTGGATCACGTGATTCCGCGCTCGCGGGGCGGGCGCACGACCTGGGACAACGTGGTCTGCTGCTGCGTGGACTGCAACATCGCCAAGGGCGCCCGCACGCTCGAACAGGCCGACCTTCGACTGCTCAAGACGCCGACCCGGCCGCGCTGGACGCCCACCTTCCGGGCTGGCTCGGATCGCATTCGCTACCGCGAGTGGCTGCCCTTCCTCGACCTGCCCAACGCGTCGTACTGGAACGCCGAGCTGGTCGAGTAGCGCTGTTGGTCGCCGGTGCTGGCTATCGCTACGCCTGCTACGATGCCGCCACCCATGTCGCGTCCAGCGCTTGCAGGCCTTCGCGTCTTGCTCACCCGCCCCGCGGGCGAGGGCGCGGACGAGTGGGCCGCCGCGTTCGCGGCGGCAGGTGCGATTGCCCATCGCCTATCCGACCGTGGCCATCGTTCCGCCCGAATCCTGGCAGGCCGGTGGACGAGGCCATCGCCGACTGCGACGCCTACGACTGGATGGTCTTCACCAGTCAGACCGCGGTCGGCTTCTTCGCGAGCCGCCTGCCAACCGGACGATTTCCCTCCGATTTGCGCGCCAAGATCGCGGCCGTCGGCGGAGGCACCGGCCGCGTCCATCGAGCGCCAGGGCGGCAAGGTGGCGCTCGTACCCGCGGACAGCCGGCAGGAAGGTCTGGTCCAGGCGCTGCGCGACTTGCCCGCGGGCACGCGCGTTCTTCTTCCGCTCGCGGCCGGCGGGCGCACCTTGCTCGCGCGAAAGTCTTGCGGGCGCAGCGGCTGCACCGTCGACGTCGTGACCGTCTATCGAACCGAGCCCAAGCCGAGATCTTCCCCGCCCGCCCGAGTTCGACGTGGCCGTTTTCGCCAGCCCCTCGGCGCTGAAGGCGTTCATCGATCGTCTCGGAACCTCGGCTCTTGCGGGGAAAACCGTCGCCGTCATCGGCCCGACCACGGCCAAGGAAGCCGAGAGCATGGGCTGCGCGCCGTCGTGGCCGACACACCCGGCGTGGATGCTCTCATTCTCGCCATTTCTCGAACTCACGCTCCGAATCAAGGAGGAACCTGATGTCGTTTCCCGAGAATCGTCCCCGTCGTCTCCGCCGCACCGAAGCCCTGCGCCGCATGGTCCGCGAAACCACGCTGTCGGCGAGTAACCTGATGTATCCGCTCTTCATTTGCCCGGGCAAGGGCGTGCGCAAGGAGATCCCATCGCTGCCCGGCCAGTTTCACCTCTCGGTCGACGAGCTCGACCGCGAGGCCGAAAGCCATCGCCAAGCTGGGGATCCCGTCGGTGATGCTGTTCGGCTTGCCCGAGAAGAAGGACGACGTGGGCAGCGAGGCGTGGCACGCGGAAGGCATCGTCCAGCGCGCGATCCGGGCGCTCAAGAAGGCGACGCCGGATCTCATGGTCGCCGCGGACTGCTGCCTGTGCGAGTACACCACGCACGGCCACTGCGGAATCCTGCTCGACAAGAAGAGCGGCAACGTGGACAACGACGCCACGCTGGAAAACCTGGCCCGCGCGGCGCTGGCCCAGGCCGGCGCCGGCGCCGATATCGTCGCGCCGTCGGGCATGATGGACGGAACCATCGGCTTTCTGCGCGATGCGCTCGACGAAGCCGGGCACGAAAGCGTGGTCTTGCTGTCCTACGCGGTAAAATACGCCTCCGCCTACTACGGGCCCTTTCGCGTGGCGGCCGACTCGGCGCCCGCCTTCGGTGACCGACGCGGCTACCAGATGGACCCGGCGAACGTGCGCGAGGCGATTCGCGAGGTGGAGCTGGACGTCGAGGAAGGCGCGGACATGGTGATGGTCAAGCCGGCCCTGCCCTACCTCGACGTGGTGGCGGAAATCAGGCGCGAATTCGACGTTCCCATCGCTGCCTACAACGTTTCCGGCGAATACCTGATGCTGAAAGCCGCGGCCGAGAAAGGTTTCCTTGACTACGACCGTGCCATGATGGAAACTTTAATGTCTGTGCGTAGGGCGGGCGCCGATTTGATCGTGACTTATCACGCCAAAGAGGCCGCTGACCTGCTCTCGAAGGCTTCGTAGCCGGCAGCACAGAAAAGAGTGTCGGCGGCGTTTTTGTTTGTTGACAAATCGTCGCAGATGCCTATTATCCCACTCCCCGCTGCCGGGAAAAACGCGAAGGCGGATAACCCGGGGCAGGGAGAGTCGGTCTCTGAAAGCTGAATAGCAAATTGAGAAGAATGACGAGATCTGAAGCCTTCTTCGGAAGGCGGAAGACTCGGCACCGTATCCTTGAGTTGTTAGTAAATGCCCAGGGGATAACACCCCTGGATGGATCAAATCGAAAAAAGCGTAGAGGCCTCGGCTCTATGTGAGAATTTAATTGGAGAGTTTGATCCTGGCTCAGAGCGAACGTTAGCGGCGGGCTTAACACATGCAAGTCGAACGAGAATGAGGGAGCAATCCTTCTAGTAAAGTGGCGGACGGGTGCGTAACACGTGGACAATCTACCTTCCGGCGGGGGACAACAGTTCGAAAGGACTGCTAATACCGCGTACGTCGGCGAGGGCTCCGGCCCTTGTCGAGAAAGATGGCCAATCCTTGGAAGCTGTCACCGGAAGATGAGTCCGCGGCCCATCAGCTAGTTGGTGAGGTAATGGCTCACCAAGCCTAAGACGGGTAGCTGGTCTGAGAGGATGATCAGCCACACTGGGACTGCGACACGGCCCAGACTCCTACGGGAGGCAGCAGTGGGGAATATTGGGCAATGGGCGAAAGCCTGACCCAGCCACGCCGCGTGAGTGATGAAGGCCTTCGGGTCGTAAAGCTCTGTGGGGAGGGACGAACAAGCGCGGACCAAATACATGCGTGCCCTGACGGTACCTCCTTAGCAAGCACCGGCTAACCATGTGCCAGCAGCCGCGGTAATACATGGGGTGCAAACGTTGCTCGGAATTATTGGGCGTAAAGCGCGCGTAGGCGGTTACTTAAGTCGGATGTGAAAGCCCTTGGCTTAACTGAGGAAGTGCATCCGAGACTGAGTAGCTAGAGTACGAAAGAGGGTCGCGGAATTCCCGGTGTAGAGGTGAAATTCGTAGATATCGGGAGGAACACCGGCGGCGAAGGCGGCGACCTGGTTCGAGACTGACGCTGAGGCGCGAAAGCGTGGGGAGCAAACAGGATTAGATACCCTGGTAGTCCACGCCGTAAACGATGGATGCTAGATGTTTCTGGTATTGACCCCGGAGGCGTCGTAGCTAACGCGTTAAGCACCCCGCCTGGGGAGTACGGCCGCAAGGCTAAAACTCAAAGGAATTGACGGGGGCCCGCACAAGCGGTGGAGCATGTGGTTCAATTCGACGCAACGCGAAGAACCTTACCTGGGTTGGAACCCTCCAGAAGTCCGCAGAGATGTGGATGTGCTCGCAAGAGAACTGGATGTCCAGGTGCTGCATGGCTGTCGTCAGCTCGTGTCGTGAGATGTTGGGTTAAGTCCCGCAACGAGCGCAACCCTTGTCGTTAGTTGCTAACAGTTCGGCTGAGCACTCTAACGAGACTGCCGGTGTTAAACCGGAGGAAGGTGGGGATGACGTCAAGTCCTCATGGCCCTTATGCCCAGGGCTACACACGTGCTACAATGGTCGGTACAAAGCGTCGCTAACCCGCGAGGGGGAGCCAATCGCAAAAAACCGGCCTCAGTTCAGATTGCAGTCTGCAACTCGACTGCATGAAGTTGGAATCGCTAGTAATCCCTGATCAGCAGGCAGGGGTGAATACGTTCCCGGGCCTTGTACACACCGCCCGTCACACCATGGGAGTCAGTTGCTCCAGAAGTGGCCGTGCTAACCCGCAAGGGAGGCAGGTCCTTAAGGAGTGACTGGTGACTGGGGTGAAGTCGTAACAAGGTAGCCGTAGGGGAACCTGCGGCTGGATCACCTCCTTTCTGGAGACATCGGGAGACTCTTCGGAGCTCTCTCTAGTTCAGGTCATTCTCAAGGATTCGTTCTTCTCGATATTGCTGTTCAGCTTTGAGGGACTGACGAGCGCCATGGCAATTCGGCCGTGAGCGTCTGGCAGTAAATCATGAGCCTGGGCCTGTAGCTCAGTTGGTTAGAGCACACGCTTGATAAGCGTGGGGTCGAAAGTTCAAATCTTTCCAGGCCCACCGCATCGGGCGGTGTGACCGGGGAGCCCCAGGAGACCTTCTGGGGCGTTAGCTCAGCTGGGAGAGCACCGGCTTTGCAAGCCGGGGGTCAAGGGTTCGAACCCCTTACGCTCCACCGAATCGAAGACTAGTTAGATCTCGAACGCTGACGCGACTTGCTTCTCGAGGATCGATTTCGTCGAGGGTCGAAAGACCCCTGAAGTTCTTTGAAAACCGAATAAAGACGACGACGCGAAAGCGTGTCTTGAGAGATGAAAACGAGCGTCGAATGGAATCCAGAGATCGAGGTTCGTTAGACGAGCTTCGATCTCGACCTTGAACCGCATCCGTAGGCCAGATCACGGTCGAGCTAGGTGCGGGGATTGTAACCCAGCAATGGGTAACAATCTGAGACGGCGTGTCGCGATAATTGATGGTGGCAACGACCATCCAACATTTTCGTGGAATGCCCGCGAAGGCACGGAGCTCCCAGGGTTCACATATCGCGTGAGCGCAGCCTGGCTTTGCCAGGCGAAGCTCATCGCGGGAGGCGCGGAACCCTCTCAGGGTTCCGCACAACAAGTTGGTGGTCAAGCTACTAAGGGCACACGATGAATGCCTTGGCGTCAGGAGGCGATGAAGGACGTGGTTAGCTGCGAAAAGCTCCGGGGAGTCGCAAACAGGCTTCGATCCGGAGATCTCCGAATGGGAAAACCCGACGGGAGTCATATCCCGTCACGGCTTGGCTGAATTCATAGACCAGGCAGAGCCAACGGGGGGAACTGAAACATCTAAGTACCCCTAGGAAAAGAAATCAACCGAGATTCCCCAAGTAGTGGCGAGCGAACGGGGAATAGCCCAAACCGAATGCATGCAAGCCTGCCGGCGTTGTGCATTCGGTGTTGTAGGACCGCTTAGGGAGCACGGCAGTGCTCCCGAGAAGTTACCAAACCTGTCCCTAGCTGAACCGTCTGGAAAGTCGGACCACAGCAGGTGATAGTCCTTTAAGCGAAAGGGACAGGACTTCTGAGCGGTTCCTGAGTACCACGGGGCTCGAGGAACCCCGTGGGAACCTGGGAGGACCATCTTCCAAGGCTAAATACAACCTGACGACCGATAGTGAACAAGTACCATGAGGGAAAGGCGAAAAGAACCCCGGCTAGGGGAGTGAAAAGACCCTGAAATCGTGTGTCTACAAGCCGTTGAAGCACTATGCCCTTCGGGGAATGTGCGACAGCGTACCTTTTGCATAATGGGCCTGCGAGTTATGGTCGGTGGCCAGGTTAAGCCGTTAGGCGTAGCCGTAGCGAAAGCGAGTCCGAAATGGGCGTTTAGTTGCCGGACATAGACCCGAAACCTGGTGATCTATCCGTGTCCAGAATGAAGGGAGGGTAACACCTCCTGGAGGTCCGAACTCACTACAGTTGAAAATGTAGGGGATGAGGTGCGGATAGGAGTGAAAGGCTAATCAAACTAGGTGATAGCTGGTTCTCGCCGAAACCTATTTAGGTAGGTCCTCAGGGAACTCTGTATCGGAGGTAGAGCACTAGATGGGCTAGGGGTCCTACCAGACTGCCAAACCCAACGAAACTCCGAATACCGATACATTTATCCTGGGAGCCAGGCAGTGGGAGCTAAGTTCCATTGCCGAGAGGGAAAGAGCCCAGATCGTCGGCTAAGGTCCCTAAGTCCATGCTAAGTGGCAAAGGATGTGGGAGCGCTTTGACAACCAGGAGGTTTGCTTAGAAGCAGCAATCCTTTAAAGAAAGCGTAATAGCTCACTGGTCAAGCGAACCTGCGCCAAAAATGTAACGGGGCTTAAGCATGGCACCGAAGCCACGGGTTCAAGCAATCTTCGGACTGCGAGAGCGGTAGGCGAGCATTCCAAGGGCTGTGAAGCCGGACTGTAAGGACCGGTGGAGCGCTTGGAAGAGATAATGCAGGCTTGAGTAGCGATAAAACGAGTGAAAAACTCGTTCGCCGTAAGCCCAAGGGTTCCTGGGTAAAGTTAATCTTCCCAGGGTTAGTCGGATCCTAAGGCGAGGCCGAAAGGCGTAGCTGATGGCAAGCAGGTTAATATTCCTGCACCGTCATGGATGGTTTTCACAGGAGGGACGGAGAAGGGTAGCTCATCCCCAGATTGGATTGTGGGGTTCAAACCCGTAGGGGGTTCCTATAGGACTCGAAAGGGACAAACGTAGGGACATTACCCCGAGAGGTAACGAGGAGGATGCTTTGCGTCCACGAACTGAGTAATCCCAGGCTTCCAAGAAAAGCTCCGGTGAAGTTAACCGCTATGGCGTCCGTACCGCAAACCGACTCAGGTGGGCGGGAAGAATATTCCAAGGCGCTTGAGAGAACCCATCCTAAGGAACTCGGCAATATTCTACCGTAACTTCGGGAGAAGGTAGGCCGGTGGCCGTGAAGGGCGCACGCCTCTGAGCGGACATTGGTTGCAGAGAATTGGGGGTAGCGACTGTTTACCAAAAACACAGGACTCTGCTAAGTCGCAAGACGACGTATAGGGTCTGATGCCTGCCCGGTGCCGGAAGGTTAAGTGGAGGTGTCAACCGCAAGGCGAAGCACCGAATCGAAGCCCCGGTAAACGGCGGCCGTAACTATAACGGTCCTAAGGTAGCGAAATTCCTTGTCGGGTAAGTTCCGACCTGCACGAATGGCATAACGACTTCCCCACTGTCTCGGGATGGGACTCAGTGAAGTAGCACTAGGGGTGAAGATACCCTTTACCTGCGGCAAGACGGAAAGACCCCATGAACCTTTACTGTAGCTTGGCACTGATTTTCGGGCTTAACTGCGTAGGATAGGTGGGAGGCTTTGATCCGGGGCTTTTGGGCTCCGGGGAGCCAACGGTGAAATACCACCCTGTTGATTCTGGAAATCTAACCTACACCCGTTATCCGGGTGGGGGACAATGCCTGGTGGGCAGTTTGACTGGGGCGGTCGCCTCCAAAAAAGTAACGGAGGCGCGCGAAGGTTCCCTCAGGCTGATTGGAAACCAGCCGTTGAGTGTAATGGCACAAGGGAGCTTAACTGCGAGACAAACAAGTCGAGCAGATGCGAAAGCAGGTCATAGTGATCCGGCGGTTCTGTATGGAAGGGCCGTCGCTCATCGGATAAAAGGTACTCTGGGGATAACAGGCTGATCACGCCCAAGAGTTCACATCGACGGCGTGGTTTGGCACCTCGATGTCGGCTCATCGCATCCTGGGGCTGAAGTAGGTCCCAAGGGTTTGGCTGTTCGCCAATTAAAGCGGTACGCGAGCTGGGTTCAGAACGTCGTGAGACAGTTCGGTCCCTATCTGCCGTGGGCGCAGGATTCTTGCGAGGCCCTGCCCGTAGTACGAGAGGACCCGGGTGGACGGACCGCTGGTGTTCCAATTGTCATGCCAATGGCATCGTTGGGTAGCTATGTCCGGAATAGATAACCGCTGAAAGCATCTAAGCGGGAAGCTAACCTCCAGATCAGGAATCCCGAGGCGCAAGCCTCCTAAAGGCCCGTTGGAGACTACAACGTTGATAGGCCGGGTGTGGAAGCGCTGCAAGGCGTGGAGCTAACCGGTACTAATCGGCCGTGCGGCTTGACCGCCATTA
>CAVUXT010000014.1:0-25900 GCA_963745465.1 uncultured Bacteroidota bacterium
TGACCTCTTACTTGGAATATTTGAAGGGGAATATAAATAGAGAAGAATTATATTCAAAAATTCCGAAAGAAATTCTTTCATCAGTTATCAATAGAACGATTGGTGCAGATAACCAGTATATTTTTGAAGAAATAGATAAATTATTAGGGAATAATAAAGTTGATATTATTATCGGAGGTCCACCATGTCAGGCTTATTCTCTGGTTGGAAGAGCTCGATCAGCAGATGGGATGAGGCATGATTCTCGCAATCATCTATATGTTGAATATGCAGAATATCTTGAAAAATATAATCCAAAATATTTTGTATTTGAAAATGTTATTGGTTTAAAGTCTGCAAAAAAAGGTACATACCTTGAAGAATATTGAGAAACTTTTTTTAAAGAAAGGCTACAAAATGAAATTATATACTCTTGCTGCAAATAATTTTGGAGTTTTACAAAATCGAAAGAGAATTATAATTTTTGGATGGCAAAAGGATATTACTTTCGAATTTACCTGATTTAGAGACTATACGAATGTCCTTCAGACTTTAAAGTGGAAAGCATATTTTAATGATCTTGCCACCAATTCAAGCTGGGAAAGGTGTTGATAAATGCGATACGTATCAAGCTGAAATAAATCAATATCTTGAACAGAAATCTATCAGAAACGGGATAGATGTATTAACTCAGCATGTTGCTAGACCACATACAGAACAGGATAAAAAGATTTATCGTATAGCTGTAAATAAATGGAATAATAAAAAACAACGACTTGATTATAATGACCTACCTGAATTTTAAAAACTCATAAAAACAGGCATTCCTTTTTTGATCGGTTTAAAGTTGTTGCATCTGATCTATCAATATTCACAGACAGTTGTTGCACATATAGCAAAAGATGGTCATTATTATATTCATCCTGACATTAAACAAAATCGATCAATTTCTGTACGTGAAGCAGCTAGACTGCAATCTTTCCCTGATGACTACTATTTTGAAGGTGTAAAAGAAAGTGCAAATAGGACAGCTGCGTTTAAACAAATAGGAAATGCCGTGCCTCCTTTAATGGCTAATATTTTAGCTAATGAATTTAAATTGCTTTTTTAGTGTTAGTTACATCAAAACAAAAAGATACATTAATCTTAAAGCCTCGAGCAAGTATAACCAAAACAATTGGTGAAAGACTCATAAGCAATGAAATTGCTGCTTTTATGACTCCCAAAAGAAATATTACAACTTCAAATCAGATTGGCTGGAGTGTTACACAATCACAGCTAGCTGAAGTAACTCGACTACAGCGAATGTGTGAAGATATAGACAAAACATCTGAAGTAGCAGAACCAAATCCTGAATACCTGATAAAGTCAATAGCAGAACAAGGTTTATAGTCTGGAATCTTCATTGGCCGACTTAATGGATAACTCAATTTCAGCAAATGCTGATAAGATTGAGGTTCTAATAAAAATGGAACAAGAGCCATTCACTTTATTCATTGCTGACAATGGTGATGGAATGAGTGAAAAAATCCTTAAAGCTAGCATGCTGTTTCCTAGCAAATCACTGGAAGATAAAAGGCAGTGCCTCTGACCTCGGTAGGTTTGGCCTAGGTATGAAAACGGCATCCTTCTCTCAGACAAGATGCTTTACAGTATTGTCGAGAAAAAGGGGAACAAAATATTATTCCGGCAGGACATGGGATGTCAATTATTTAAAGCACATAGGCAAATGGCGATTGCTTATTAACACAGAAGAAGAGATTCAATTATTATCTGAACAATACTTTTCATTAAGTCGAGCGCATATAAACCAATTTGAATATTTTGAACCAAATACAATTATTGTTTGGAAAGGACTTTACAAGTTTGAGAATTATCTGGAAGAAGCAAACAGACAAAATGCGCTTAAGAAACAGATAAGTGAAGTTACTTCTGATTACCTGTCTTTGGTGTTTCATCGGTTTATGGAGCGCAAGATTAATCCGTTAAACATTAGAATCAACAATAATCGAATTCTCCCCTTTAATCCTTTCCCGTCTGTTAATGACTTCCGACCTATAGAGTTCAAACAGAAAAAATTCAGCACTGACACTATAAAAATAGAAGGATTCGTGTTACCTTCCAGAAGTATAGATGAGAGCCAAAGTGGAATTTCAATATGGACAACTAAGAACAGAAGTTTGATGGACATGGAGGGAATTTATATTTATAGAGCAGACAGGTTAATTCATTTTGGTGGCTGGAATGGATTAATTAAAAAAGCTCCAAGACTTCAGTTAGCCCGACTTCGCGTCGAAGTGGGTAATAGTGTTGATCATTTATTGCATTTAAATGTAGCAAAATCTCAAGTAGTAATTCCACACGATTTGACAACGGCATTCGAAAAGTATATTGAAGAATTGAAAATTGAAGCGGAGAGAGAGTTCTTCAATAAAGGCATTCGCAAGTTTTCTAACAATCGTAATGAGGATATTGTGCAACTATTTGAAAGAAAGGCATCCAACAAAGGAACAATACTTGAATTAAACATTAATTTTCCATTGCTCAGAACATTGAGGGAAGGATTAAAAAAGGAACAACGCACAAAGTTGAACTTGGTCATTCGGATGATTAACAATAGGATCAATCATATCAGACAAACACATGAGGAGAAACCTTTTGCTGGAATTGAAGAGCAGGATGGATTTACATTGAAAGATTTTATAATTTGTATAAACGAGTTGAAGGAAAGTGGTCTTTCATCTGAACATATAAAAAGTGACATACTTCCAAATCTTGGTTATACAGAGGGCTCAATTCCAACTGAAATATTGCAACTACTAAAGTAAACTTTATGGAGAATAAATACTTAGACATAATAATCAAAATCATTGCAAGAAAGGCTAAAGAATATTCATTGAACAACTCTCTTTCGCCAGTCTATATTTCTGAATCTGTTACCCGAGATAAAAGATTCAATTCAAGCAGGAATAAACTTATTTGGATATCCCTTAATTGATGATTTGACTTTGAAAAATTACTATGAAACTGCAAAGAATCAATATTTATCTATTAATCCAATTGACATTGACCCAAGCAATTCATTAACTAAAAAAGATTTCAGGACATGGTTAACTGCTGATAGAAAAGAGCAAATGAAAAGCTCATGGAATTACAGCGACAGGTATTTCACACTTCTTGAAAAGGCAGGTCGTTCTGAAAAGGTCATCGAAGAAACACAAAATACAAGTCTTGAGATATTGGAAAAAATAGGAGACCCAAAATCGAAGGAAGCATTCTATATTAAAGGGTTAGTAGTTGGCAGTGTACAAGCTGGCAAGACACAAAATTTTAATGCAGTAATCAACCGAGCAATAGATTCCGGCTACGTATTAATAATTGTTCTTGCAGGTTTAATGGAAGATTTGAGAAATCAAACTCAGTTAAGAATTGAAGCTGATGTGGTAGGCGAAGGTCTTGATATTGACACCAATAATTTGGTAAAGAAAGGTGTTGGAACTATAAGAAGATTTGGCAACTTAGGAGACAGCACTGTCCCTCAGGTAATTTCAATTACGTCCGCTAAATCTGATTTTAAAAAATCGTTACTTGACGCAGATTTCTCTCTTAATCAAACCAACATTTTGGTATGTAAAAACAATGTAAGTGTGCTTCGCAATTTGATTGTTTGGTTGCATGATTATCTAGAAGTAAACAAAGACCAACATGATATTCCATTATTAGTTCTTGATGATGAGGCTGACAACGCATCTTTGAACAACGAAGGAAAAAGAGGAAGGGAGTATGCCTCTAAAACAAATGGGCACATAAGAGCTTTACTTGAATTATTTAAACGAAAAACATATTTAGGTTACACTGCAACGCCATTCGCGAACATACTTGCTGATAGAAATGAAGCACCTGAAAATAATTGGATTGTAAAATATAAACTTAGAGGTCAGCCGGAAGAAAAATCCCTCCCACAAGTACCCAATCTTTTTCCTGATGATTTTATTGTGTTGCTTAATCCACCAACAAATTATGTGGGAGCCAAACAAATCTTTGAAACAATTAAGCCAATAGATAACAGATTGCAATTAAAAATTCCTTTGGTTGAGATTGTAAATGACAACATCGAAAATTTTCCAGACCGAGTTTACGGACAAAACAACGGAGAATTAGTTGGGATTGTCAAAATCAGAAGACCAAAATGAATGGGAATGAAGAGATTTGGGCAGTTCGGTTCTTATTTGGATTTTGCAGATTACAAGGAGTACAGAAGACAAACAAGGGTCATCAAGACCGGAGATAATTTTCCGATACACTTACCTGAATCAATAAAGGAAAGTATCCACTGTTTTATTCTTTCGATTGCAATTAGGGAAAGCCGGAAACCGGCAATGATTAATTCTACAATGTTTAATCCGCATAATTCAATGTTGATTCACATTTCAAGATACACATTTGTGGCAAAACCGGCTCAACGGGTTTAATAGATGTTTATTTGAGAGACTTGCAAAGTAGTTTGCAACTTGACGATCCAAGTAATCCGACTTCGGTCTTTTCAACTTTTGAAAAAATCTGGTACAAATACTATTCGAATATTATTGAGCATGTCTCTGACTACTTACCGAAAGGATATGATGACGAGTTTCTTAAACCAATCAGTTTTGAAACAATCAAAAATAATTTTCTAACCGATGCAATAAAGGACATAGAGGTTAAAGCAATTAACAGCCAAAGAGGAGATAAGCTTGTTTACCCGAGAAATTACTCCAAAAAAATATATAGCAATTGGAGGGAACAGATTGTCCCGCGGATTTACGCTTGAAGGATTAAGTATAAATTATTTTGTTCGTTCTACTGATTATTCAGATGCTCTTCTGCAAATGGGAAGATGGTTTGGTTACCGTCCTGGTTATTTAGATTGCTGTAAACTCTTTCATTACCAGTGATTCAATGGAAAAATACGATTTGGTTACCAGAACTATTGAAGAACTCGAAATTGAGTTTAGGAAAATGGAAGAGAAAAATAGGACGACCATCTGATTTCATTCTTCGTGGTAAAAAAGCATCCTGGTGCTCTTAAAATTACCAGACCATCTATTTTGAGAGATACTGTAGAAGTGAATTGGTCTTACCAAGATTCTTTAGAACAATCAACTAACTTCGATATACGAAAGAAAAAGATAGAGGATGTTTGGGCACAGTTTAAAAGCAGGCATTGTAGGCAAGTTCAAGTTTGAAAATAAAAAGAATGAAGATGGAAGTGAAGCAGGGTTTCTTGTTGCAAAAACAGATATTTCTGGGGTGTTAGGAATTCTTAAACAGGATAACAATTTTGGAAATGAAACGTGCGACAGCATAATAAAATTCATTGCGAGATGCCAAGAAGTGAATAAGCTGACTAATTGGACAATTGCAATTAAGACCACAGGTAGAGCAAAGGAGAATGAAGGCAAAGGAATCTTAAAAAAGGAAGAATCAAATTTGCCCATTGATATTACAATGACCGTTAGAAGAGGTCCCTCTAAAGACGAGGGTATGAAACATTCTAGAGAGCAATTTATTCACCGGAAAATTTTTAGTGCATCTGGAAGGTCTGCAAATCTTATTTCTGCTGGTTTAGATTTGTCAATACTGTTAAGTAATGAGCAGATTGAGCAGGCAGAAAAAGAGTTTATTGAGAGCAGAAGAAATTATTATCATGGAAAATTTCCAGCCTGGACCAAAGAACAGGTCAATAAAAAAGCAGAGGAAGTAAACATTCCAGAAAGAGTTTACCGAGAGAAAATGTCAGACCAAGAGGGACTCTTGGTAATTTACATTTTAGATTCTTGTTATGTGTTTCTTCCAAGAAGAAGGTAAGGAAAAGGATTCAGAACTAAAAGAGATTATTGAAAAGGAAAGCATTGATTTAAACATTCCACTGATTGGTTATGCAATAGGGTTCCCACCAATTGAACCAGACCCGGGAGGAGTTTATGTCCATGGAAATTATGGATTTGAAGATGAAGAAGAGGAATTGGAATTTAATGAAACAGATTCAGAATTACCATCTGATGCAAATGAATTATAAATATGACAAATACAGAACTTAAGCAAAAATGGTCAGGGCTTTCAGACAATACAATTACAAGTGGTTTCAGGTCCCTGAGAGTAACAGCTGATTGTATTTGTGAACTCTTCATTGGAGTTAGTAAGGAAAATAAACAATGTTTAATTCTTGCACTACCAGCAAACAAACACTTAAACTTCAGGGGAATTCAAAAAGAAAATCTAAACATCGAATACTTCGTGGATAAAAACTTGATTGTACTTCAGCTAATTGATAAAGATTACTACGACCTCTTTGACGACTTAATACTGTCATTGTATCATGGTATAAAAGACATAATTCAAGTTGATGAATATTCAAATCACTTTATTGAGGTTTTTTATAGGTGGAGCGAATTCTTTGAAGACAAAAAATCAGAATCACTTTCAGAGGATTCTATCAAAGGTCTTATTGGAGAGTTATTGGTTCTAAAATCATTAATAACTGACCACAATAGAGCAGAAATAAATTATATCTTGAATGCTTGGAAAGGGCCCTATGATAAAGGGAACGATTTTGAATTGGAGACAAAAAATTTAGAGGTGAAAACAAAGACTCCATCCGGTATTGATGTGAAAATATCAAGTGAATTTCAGTTGGAGGTATCCACAGGAAAAGGGCTTGAACTGATTGTTATTTCCTTGTTAAGCGACTTTACTGTTGGGATTAGTATTGGGGATTTAATTTTTGAAGTAAAGAAACTTGTTCAGGAATTTTCGGGTGAGAATTCAATATTATGGAAAGCTTTAAGCCAGAAGAATATCACATCAAAAAATGTAAGTCAGTATGATAAATATAGGTTCAACCCTGTAAATCGCATCACTTATAACTGCTCATCTGATGATTTTCCAAAACTAACCAAGTCAAATATCCCTGATGAGATTAATACACTCAATTACAACTTAAGAACGAATCTTTTAACGAATTTTATTATTGAACAAATGGATTTTTAATATGCGTATTCAAGAATTCCTGAATTACAGGAGAGAGTTAATCGATAATTCGAAAGACGAAGACGGGTTTGTGCAACAAACACAGTTACTAAGTCAAATACTCCCATTGATGGTTGATGCTAAATTACTTGATTCCGAAGATTGGAGTGACTGCGTACTTTTTAAATCAAACTGAGAATTTAAAGCTTAATGGTTATACAATTAATGAATCCTCTGAAAGACTTCAACTATTTATTGTAGATGAAGAAAGTATTGGAATTAATGCTTCTGAGAAAGATTTACAGGTTTCTAATAAAAGTCATTATGATAGCCAGTTCAAACGGGTAACAAGATTTGTAAATAAAGCAATTAAGGGATATCTAAATGATGAAGTTCAGGATGCAGAACCCAATAAGACCCTTAGTATCTCAGCTTTCATCATCACTTGGTGCAGAGCAGTTTGATGTAATAGAAATCTTTCTAATCAGTACCACGGCTACCATCGAGACTCGGGGGGTAATGCCACAGCCTAAGAGGCTTGAGTTTGAGGATGAAATCATCCCAATATCTTATGCAAAGAATCGGGAAAGACGTAAAAAAGAACTACTCATCATTAGGAAACTGATAGACCTTAATTTTTTATATGATGTTATGATCTCTCAGGGTAACAGAGAGGCTCTATTTATAGATTTTGAGAAGTTATTCAATTATAAAATTGAAGTTATAAAAGCAGCGGAAGAAGAGAGGTTCGAATCCTACCTATGTGTTTTACCAGCAAGTATTCTTTCTGAGCTTTACAAAAGATATAGCTCAAGATTACTTGAAAAGAATGTTAGGTCATTTCTCGCAATTCAAAGGTGTAAATAAGGGAATAAGAGAAACAATAAGAGTTAGCCCTGAAAAATTTATCGCATTTAATAATGGGATTACTATTACTTCAATTGCGAAGGAACTTGACATGATAAACGGTAAAATTTTTATTAAGTCATTAACTGGATTTCAATCGTTAATGGAGGACAGACAACAGCAAGTATTTATTTTACACAAAAAGATGGATATCCAATTGACAAGGTAAAAATAATGGCTAAAATTAATGTTGCCTTGGATGTCACGGAAGAGGGATTGGACACTCTTATCTCAGATATAAGCAGATATTCAAACTCCCAAACTAAAGTTTCTAATGTTGATTTAAGTTCAAGAAGTCCTCAGTTAACTAAGCTTAAAGCTCTTTCCGATAGTGTTGTAACACCTTCCGGAAGAAAATGGTTTTTTGAAAAATCACGTGGTGAATTTAACACAAAGTTAAGGATTGCTGGTTCAAATAAAGCTAGGATTGAGAAAGATATCCTAAGAATTATCGATTTAGCAAAGAGCAATTAGGTAAGTATTTTACCTCATGGGGTGAACAACCATACGTAGTTAAAAAAGGTGGAGAGAAGGTTTTTAGATACTTTTTAGAGGAAATATCAGGAGACACGAAGGGTAAGAAAGCTGTTCTTGTGAACAGAGAGTTTTATGAGGAATTAATTTCCAAAATAATTTTATTTAATGAGCTAGAAAGAATTTATGGTCAAGGAAAACATGCTATTGGTCAAATACGATGAGCAACTATTCCATATTCAATTTCTGTGCTATACATTTATACAAATGGTGCAAAAGATGGAAAACAGTTTGACCTTTTGAAAATTTGGAAAAAGGAAAAGCTTGAAGATGATTTAGGATCGTTCTTCAGAGAGTTAATGGTATTAATGAATGAGCTTATTAAAAAGTATTCTGAAAGTGATGATTTTGGAGAATATGCGAAAAACAAAAAGTTGTGGGATGATATTTCAGGTTCTAGTGAGATTAAACTATTCATGAATTCGAAAAGCTGCTCAGGATATTCTGGGTAAATATGTAATTCAAATTAAAGAGAAAAAAAGTTCAGAAGAAAAGGAAGTTGACTTTCAAAGAATACAAATGAATATTGAAATTCTCTCTAAAGGAATAGAGTTTTACAATGAAATTAGGAATAAGTACGATTGCCTTTCAAAATTGCAGGGAACTAAATTAGATATTATTATTTCTTCAATAATTAAGTTAGAGGATCTAAATGAAGACATATTAAGATTTGAAAGCAATTTAATGGCTGAGATTAGAAAAAATGGTCCTAAGTATTTGACCAGATTGAAATAACGAATAACTATCTTCTTGAAAGCACTTTGAAGTTTAGTTTTAAAATGTAATCAGGCTAGTGAGAATGGTATTGGTTTACAAGATTATTTTAAAACACTAATCAGAAAAGATGCTAAAGAAAAAATCCAGTATGTTTCAATCTTTAATACTATTGCAGATAAACTTACGAAAGGGATTGCTCCTTCTATTAAAGATGTGCAACTTGCATCCAATTACTTCAATGTGGAAATAACTAAAATAAGTGCAGATGAAGGACCAGTCAACTCACTTCAAACTATTAACCCTACCATTCTAAAATATATGGTTGAATGGGATTCCCGGATGAAGATTTTGACACAAGGTGAAAGATCATATTTGGCAGACTTAGCATATGAGCTTAAACCATTAAATGCATTTCATAGAGCGAATGCTCAAAGGCATTTATTGACTTTATTGAAAGCAGGATTTAAGATGAAGGTGCCGGTTGAATGAATTGGAATAATATAGAAACTAACAAGAGAATTCAATCAAGCTCCATTCTCTCTCTGAAATATTCCTCAGTCTCTTTGTCGGTAAAATACACATAACACCCTTTCATTCCTCTCGTTAGAAGTGTCCTGTAAATATTCTTCACATGCTTTTCGAAGTTTTCAGAGCTTCTTTTAAGCATAGGGTCTTTGGTGGCTGATATATCGGCAGATATCTTTCCTGTAGTCTTATCTGATTATTCCGGACAAAGTGAGCCACCGTTCCGGCTCAAAGTGAGCCACCCGGTTTGACGGTGGATTTGATTCGTAAATTTATTCTTTTTTTTCTGACTTTTTCTTTCTTAATGATTCTCCTTTTAATTCTATTCTGTGTGCATTTCCTGCCAATCTGTCCATTATTGCATCAGCCAGTGTTGGTTCTGCGATAAAATCATACCATTTAACCACCGGAAGCTGTGAAGTTATTATGATTGATTTTTTACCATACCTGTCTTCGAGTATTTGCAGTAAAGCCAGCCTTGATATATTGTCAAGAGGCGTTAATCCGAAGTCATCAAGTATCAGTAAATGTGTTTTTTCGATCTGATTAAGCATTTTAATAAAGGTTCCGTCAAGTTTGGATTGAGATACTTTCTCAAGGAAGCGATTCATTCCAAAGTAAATGACCCGGTAACCAAGAGAACATGACCTGTCTCCCAATAGCACAAGCCAGGTAGCTCTTCCCACAACCTGTAGCTCCGGTTATAAGTATATTTTCGGCGCGGTCAATGAACAGTCCATCAGCAAGCTTCATAAGCTGATCAGATGTTATGTTACGGGCCGGATTACAGTAAACCTGCTCGAGGATAGCATTGTACCGTAGCTTACTTTGTTTAAGATAAAGTTGAGTCTTCTGATTAACTCTGTGTTGCAGTTCCGATTCTGCCAATCGGGCAACAAGCATATCAGCAGAGATCTGCTCATGCACCGGAACCGTTAGTGCCGCCTCGTAGGCTCTGACCATGCCATGCAGCTTTAATCTTCGTAATTGGTCGACTGTTGTCTGAACATTCATAAATATTTTGGTTTTATTGGTTTAATTGTATGCTTCTGCTCCCCTGATATTTTCATGCTCAGGGATAAAAAGGGTTAATTCATTTTCTTCTATCTGTATTTTGTCAAGATTATTTTTAAGTATGTTATGGAGTATTTTATAGTTGATCCTGCTGCCTGTATTTGCACGCCTGCAGGCAGCTTCAAGTCTGTCATTTCCATATTTGTCGGCAAGCCTGAGGACTCCAAGGCATCCATCATATGTCTGTTCGATAAATGCTTTTGCCCCCAGTAGCTTATTAATTGCGATCTTGGTTTGTTCTCCGATTCGTTCAGCTTTGTAAATGAAGTCATCTTCGTTCCATCCTTTCTGCTGTTTGTATTTAAGGTGCGACTCCGGCATATGTTCAGGTAGGGTTGTGTATCCGTTACGTCGGCAGTCTCTTTTATGGACCGCTATGCGCTTCATATTATCGATAAACACCTCGACAACCTGCTCATCGTAAACAATAGTAACTTTCTGTCCAAGGTATTGATGCGGCACACTGTACTGGTGCCAGTCTTCTCCAAGGATAACATGGTAATTTGGTTTGACCTTTGCTTTGGTGAGGGACTTAAGCATAAATGGCTCAGCAGGTAGCTCCTTTGAGCAAATGCTTTTCTTCACTTATAAACTTTTCTCTACGGCTTACACCTTGTTTAAACATCTCACGATCATTAAACTCTTCCAGAAGCTCCCGGACTCTCGCCCTGAGTTCTGCGAGGCTGTAGAACGTCTCATTGCGCATTCGTGCGTATATCCTCTGATATGAGAGATGCACGCTTTTTTCCACAGATGGTTTATCTTTTGGTTTTGCAGGCCTGGCGGCTTTCAGAGCGGTATTGTAGTGAACCGACCATTGCTCAGCCAGCAGTGTAAATGACGGTTCATAACGGTTTGTTTGGCTCACTATCTGCTTCATATTATCTGTGAGGGTCACTTTAGTCGTTCCGCCAAAATACTCAACTGCACGGTTCATGGCGGGAACCAGATGCTCCAGCCTGGATGAAGCGAGCGGCTCTATATAACTAAAGGAACTATATGGTAGTGTACATACAAGAACAGGACATTCTACTATCTCGCCGGTTGCACGGTCAACATAGCTCATCTTTTTACCCGCAAAGTCGAACTCGGTCAACTCTCCGGGAGTATATGTATTATGGTATACAGGATTCTTTTTACCTCTGTGCTTTGAAAGAAGTATCACAAAACTGTGAGTAGCCGTAGCTTTCAGGTACTGTTTGCCGGTACTCATCCCACAACAGCTCCCTGGTTACACCGGTTCTGTTTCAACTCATTTGAAAAATAATCGAGGTGCTCATCAATATATTTTCGTCTTAGAATCGGGCTCTTTGACAGTCTTCTGCGGGTAAACAACCGCCGCAAGATCAGTATCGGAGAGTTGTCGTAACTCATCGTAACTCTTGCCCGAGAGATTAAAACGTGTTTCATAAGAATCGATGGTATTACGGCTGGCCCCGATCTGACGACTGACCTCCCGCTTGCTGTGACCATCTGATAATAACTGTAATATCCGACGTACTTGTAACATACTTTTTGTTTTATTGGCCATGTTATTTGATTTTGCAGCCAAAATAACACAGCTTTTCGTTACAAATCCGCCGTCAGCGGGTGGCTCAGTTTATGCCGGAATGTCAGTCCGGATTATCCTCTAACAAAGTGGCTCACTTTCCTCAGGAACAGGTGGCTCAGTTTGCTCAGGAATAAGTGGCTCAGTTTACTCAGGAATGAGTGGCTCAGTTTGGTCCGGATTAATCACTTTAGCCCATCTTCCATAAAGTCAATACTCCAAGTCAGGTTCGGCCTGGTTGGTTGTAAGAGAGTCTTCTTCTCTGGATTTGGTATCCTTCTTTTTATCTTTCTCCTATGCGGCATTCCAAGGCTTATATAAACTCGCCTTACTCTTTTGTGGTTCCAGATAAGTCACTCGCCCCTGATCCGTTTAAAATACTCCGGAAAGCCTCTGGGAGGAAGCTTCTCTCCATACCAATTGAGCTTAGCTTCTACTTCTGAATCATCCTTTACTGACTCATAATAGTACCTGCTCCTTACCAACATTATTAACTTACACGCCCTGGCAACGGAAATACCTTCTTCCTCTTTTATCTCTTTCACCAGGCCATTCTTTTGACAGGGCGTTAAAGCTTTTTTTCTATAACATTCTTTAATATCCTGTGATCCAGACTTAAATCAGCATACATCCGCTTGAGTTCAGAGTTCTCCCTCTCAAGCTCTTTATACCTGCGCAAAAGCTCAGAATCCATTCCTGAATACTTCTTCTTCCAGTTATAAAAAGTGGCACGATTAATTTTAAGTTCCCGACAAATATCAAGAACATTCTTGCCAGCCTCATGCTCCTTCAGGGCTCCGGTTATCTGGCTCTTGGTAAATCTCGTCTTTTTCATATACAAGTTTAAAGTTAGACACTTTTGTCCAATTTTAACTTGTAGGATTTTTAGGGATACTTACAGCTATATATTATTTTTTAACTGTTCTTATCTTTAGTATTTCTTATAAATTTCTTGTATTTTTTTCTTGTTAGCCAGATATTATGAGTACCAATAACGTCGTCAGGAAAAATAATGGAATAATTATTTTGCCATAATACTTTGTACCACTATTCTGCAGAACAGGTACCGAAAAATCATTCAACACTGTAACTACATTTTTATATAAATCATGTTCTGTTTCCAGAGCTTGCTTCCTCGAATAAAGGTTTTGGATTTCACCATACAATAATTGTGTTTTCTGATCCTGCATAAAGATAATCTGACCTTCCTTCACGGATTTAATATTTTTTGTTTCTTCAGGACTCTTTATTTTCTGCAAACTATCGAGTTGTCGGATGTCATTAAGAATTCTTTGTTGCATTTCGAGGTTCTGCCCTAAACGCAATTTGTTTCTCAATTGATTTAATGAATCACTTGCAATAAAATTCAGGATACCATCCTGAATTTTATTCATGTCGACATCAGAAATGAAATCTTACTTGACATCAAAGATCTCAGGCATCCTGATGTTAATTGTATCATAAATATTGTGATTCCCTAAATAATCGACATTATCTGGAATTCCGTCTTTATTACGATCAATAATCCAGAATGCGCTGATATCAGATATATTCTTTAATGCTTCAGGCTTAACCGATAGTGCCTTGGAGAACAATTCCTTATTTGTTTCTGAACAAAAAGAATGGAGTTTATTTATTTTGGAGATTAGTTCAAAAGTCGTTCCTGAAACATCACGGTGTTTTTTACCATCAACCTGAGCAAGGTTATTCCTGAATACAATATCCGAAGAATAAAACGAATTCGATGATTTTTTCATCAGGTAGGAAATCCCAAAACCAACTAAAACGCTTAATAACAAGGGCAACCATCTTCTTATAATAAACACAACAGAAATGAGGAATGCAGTGCCTAAAGCATTTGCCCACCGGGTTATTGTTCTGCCCATCCTTCTGAAAAGATCAAGCAGATTTATCTCGTCGTCCCTGACGTTTTTATTATTAGTCGTATTATCAGACATATTCTATTTTTTGAACAGTTAGGTTTTACAAATATATTCAAATTAAAATGAAACAAAAACCATTCCGCCGATTTACAGAATCTGAAACACTTTCAATGCAAGGTCTTTCATAAGAGGTTTATAATCCTGGACAAATTCACCGGTTACTCTGTTTCCGATCACCAGGCATATGGTTAAGGCTTTGTGTCCCAGCAGTGCAGATAATCCATAGATTGCGGAACTTTCCATTTCATAATTGCTGATCGTCCGTCCCATGTAAGAAAATTCTGCTAGCTTGCTGTTGATCTCATTATCAAATGTGTCAAGGCGGAGCCTTCTGCCCTGAGGAGCATAGAATCCCGGTGCGGAAATGGTTATGCCTTTTTTGAAATTCTCTCGTGTTGAAATAATTCCACGAGCTCTTTATTTGCATTTACTGCGTATGGATAGGAGAGTGTATCAGGCCATTCAAGATATTCCTACGAGAGAATCAGCTAATCCGGTGTCCAGAATCCAGTCATATCCTTCATAGAAATGCAACAGTCCGTCAAAACCTATTGCCGTTTCAGTAAGTACACATGATCCGGCAGGGACATCTTCCCTTAATCCGCCTGAAGTGCCAATCCTCACAAATGTTAGAGAGACAGGCTCTTCCTTGCAAATTCCGGTGTTTAAATCAATATTTGCCAGGGCATCAAGTTCGTTGATCACGATATCAATGTTATCGGGTCCAATTCCTGAGGAGATAACCGTTATTTCACTGTTTTCAAATGTTCCGGTTACTGTGCGGAATTCCCTGTTTTCTTTTCTTACTCTTATATCGGTCATTATAGAGGCAAGCATATCAACTCTGCCCGGATCGCCAACAATTATGATCTTTTCGAAATATCGCCCGGCAGGAGATTAAGGTGAAATATACTTCCGTCTTTATTTGTTATGAGTTCGGTTTTCTTTTGCATAGGAAAATTTTAGGTTCAAATTTAATATAATCTGAATATAAAAAAAATGCCAATATCTATGAAAACTCGACAAAAAAATGAAGAACTTAGTTTTTCCTGACAATCAATCCCGGCCCGGAATCAACATTTATACCGCACGCCGCAAGCCGCACCCCTCAGCCGTTATTTATAGTATTCCATTATTTTTCCCGAAATGAGCTGAGGGATACTTCCGCCAGCTTTGTGATGAATGGCAGCAACAACCTTTCCTTTGCATCCAGATGACTTTTCTGAACTTCCCGTAGGTCAATTCCTGAAAGGTTCCCAAGTTTATATCTTTCCAGAGCTATTTCAAGGTTTTCAGCTGCAGTCTGAAGGTTTTGTTCTTCAAGAGAAATGAGCCTGAGATTATTGCTGTAATCACTGTAAATGGTTACAGATCAGCTCTGACACCCTGTTCAACTTCACGGATACTTAGATCCTTGCTTTCTTTTTCAATCACGGAATTATGTATACTTCTTCTCTGATTAATGCCGTCAAACAGATTTACACCAAGTGTCAGGCCATAATTCACCCCGTTTATGATCTGATTTTTGCTGTTCTCTGTTCAAATGTGTTAAATGTATACTCGTATCCTCCGTTAAAATTCAGGTATGGATATGATCTGGATTTCACCAGTTTATAGTCGTATTCTGAGATGGTTTTGTTTTTGGCAGCAATCTGCAGATTTGTGTTGTTTGCCATTGTTGCTTCAAACAGCTTCTCATAAATCAGACAGGGATTTACATCATTGTGGTGTCTACAGATAGAATCCATTGCTTAAATTCTCCAATAGCCATCATTTGATTTAGCCTGATCTGAGCTGATCTTACTACTTCGAACTGTCTCGAAAGGTTTGAACTGTCGGAATTCACATAGACACGTGACTGCAGCACTTCCAGCTTTGAACCTGATCCAAGCAGATAACGGTCTTCGTCAATTCTGAGCCTTTCTCTTGAAAGAGTTAATGCATATTTAAGATTCTTAATCAGCTGCACCTGCAATACTATTTATAATATCCAAATACTATATCTGAAATAAAGTTTTCGACGGTAAGCTGAGTATTAAGTTCTCCGATCTGGTTTAGCTCCCCAAGTTTTTTATAACTGGTAACTGCTTTAAATCCATTGAATATTGTCAGTCCTAATTTAGCCGTCCATAGGAGGTTGTGTTAAAAACACCATTTGAAACATTTTTGGTGCCATCTGTATTATTCAGAGTTGAATTGTTCAATGACCCCGGAATGATTTCCGATCAGATCTAGTGTGGGCAGAAAACCTGCATTTCCAAGGGTATAATTGTTATTAGAAATTGTTTCATCGTTTTTTGCAATCAGTATCGAAAAATTTCTTTCCAACCCTATTGAAATACAATCTTTAAGCCCGTAAGCTTTTTGCCCATGGACCGTCGCAACTGACAGAAATATTAGAAAAAACAAACTAAGAAAGGGGAACTTCATTTTCGATTTTTTTTGTTTCGCTTGAGATAAAAGTATAGATTGCAGGTACAACAAAGAGTGTCAGGAAGGTTGAAAAGACCATACCCCCGACAACTGCAATCCCCATCGAAACCCGGCTCTGCGCACCTTCTCCTAATCCAAGGGCAAGTGGCATGATCCCCAGTATGGTTGCAAGACTTGTCATCAGGATCGGCCTGAATCGGGATGCAGCTGCATATTTGATTGCATCAATTTTAGACATTCCGCTTTGTTTTCTCTGGTTGGCAAATTCAACTATCAGGATTCCGTTTTTTGTTACCAGTCCGATGAGCATTATAATACCTATCTGGCTGAATATATTCATTGTAATATTGAAATACCACATGAACAGGAGGGCTCCCGTAAGAGCGAGCGGTACTGTCATCATCACAATCAACGGATCCTTAAAACTTTCAAACTGGGCGGCAAGAACAAGGAATATGAGTACAAGTGCCAGCATAAAAGCAAACATAAGACTTGATGAACTTTCCTTAAAATCTTTTGAATCACCTGCGAGTGCAGTTCTGAAAGTATCATCAAGTACCTCTTTCGAAATTTTATCCATTTCGTCGAGACCCTGACTTATCGTTTTTCCTTTAGCCAGACCTGCTGAAATCGTGGCTGAAACAAACCTGTTATACCTGTTAAGTTGTGGAGGAGCAGTCTCTTCAGTGAGAGTAACCAGGTTATCGAACTGGATCATGTTCCCGTAATTATTCCTTACATATAATGATTTAAGATCCAATGGTTTATTACGGTCACCTCTGGCAAGGTCACCAAGTATCTGATACTGTTTGCCATTCATAAAGAAGTAGCCGAATCTCTGACCGCTGAGAGCAAGCTGCAGTGTCTGACCGATATTTGTAGTTGATACTCCAAGGTTACTGGCTTTTTCCCTGTCAATATGTATTCTGAGCTCAGGTTTGGTGAATTTAAGGTTAACATCAGCCATCTGAAACATCGGATCTTCCATTACTTTTGCCATGTATGCCGGAAGTACTTTTCTCAGTTTATCGATTGAAGTAGCCTGTAGAACATACTGAATAGGCATTCCGGCACGTCTTCCTCCAAAAGTAGACTGCTGCATGACCATAGATCTTGCCTTGGTCTTTGTCCGCAATGCAACTCCCAGTTACATCAGCAATTTGTTGCTGGGTCCGTTCCGGTCCTTTGGATTTACCAAGAGTTACTCTTACAAATCCACCACCGCCTCTTACCATAGACATGAATCCCATCTTTTTCAGGAACCAGATCTGTGATCGTTTTGGCTATATCATCAATATAATCAAGATTAAACTCATAGGTTGATCCTTCCTGAGCAATAGTGTTTACTGAAATCTGCGATCTGTCTTCAAGAGGTGCCATTTCGGCCGGAATATTTTTCCAGAGAAAGATAATCAGACCAAAAGCTGCAATCAATATCAGGAATGTTACATTCCTGTGATTAAGGAATGATGCAAGCGCTCCTTTATACCAGTCATTCAGATTGTTAAAAAACTTGTCTGTTTTCCTGTAAAACCAGCTGTGTTTTGTTTCATGACGCAGCATTTTTGTTGAGACCATCGGCGTTAATGAAAGTGCAAGAAATGCTGATATACCTACAGCTCCGGCCATCACTATTGCAAATTCACGAAAGAGTCTTCCGGTTATTCCCTGAAGGAAAACTATCGGGAAGAAAACTGCAATAAGTGTGATAGTAGTAGCAATAATTGCAAAATATATTTCTTTGGATCCTTCCAGCCCGGCCTGCACAGGAGGCAATCCATTTTCCACCTTTACATATATATTCTCCATTACAACAATGGCATCGTCAACAACAATTCCGATTGCGAGAACTATTGCCAGCAGAGTGAGAACATTTATCGAGTAGCCTGCCAGGTACATTATGAAGAATGCACCGATAAGTGATACCGGTATGACCAGAATCGGAATCAGAGTAGCTCTCCAGCTTCTTAAAAAGAAATAGATAATTATAACTACGAGAGCAAATGCTATATAAATTGTATCCTTTACTTCTTTTATTGAATTCCTTATATACTGGGTATTGTCGAAGGCAACTTTAACTGTTACATCCTCAGGTAGATCTTTCTTTATATATTCCAGACGCTTGTATACTTCATCTACAATATCAATCTGATTTGAACCGGGCTGCGGAATAATTACATCACTAACCATTGGCACTCCGTCCTGTTTAAGTATTCCTCGTATATCTTCAGGACCCAGTTCTGCCCTTCCTATATCCTTGAAAACGTACAATCTGATCTCCTGTCTGTTTGATTATAAGATCATTGAACTCTTTCGGGGTTGACATGAGTCCCAGTGTTCTGATAGTTAGCTGGGTGGTATTACCTTCAATGCTTCCTGACGGAAGTTCAACATTCTCCCTCAGTACGGCATTTCTTACATCGAGCGGTGTCATCTGATATCCGGCAAGTTTGACAGGATCGAGATATAGTCTCATTGCATATCGCTTCTGTCCCCAGATACCAACTGCACTTACTCCTGATATGGTCTGCAGTTGTTCCTTTAATGTAAGTTCTGCAATTTCAGATAGTTCAAGAAGGGATCTTTTATCACTCTCGAACTGTGAGCTGAAGGATAGGGTTTGCATCAGCATCTGCTTTTGCCACTACAGGCGGATCACAATCACGCGGAAGCATCCTGAGAGCCTGTGATACCTTGTCGCGGGTATCATTGGCGGCAGTCTCCATATCGACTGAAAGCTCAAATTCAACAGTTATATCACTTTGTCCCTGACGGCTGACGCTTGTAAGCGAACGGATCCCCTGGATCCCGTTTATTGATTGTTCGAGAGGTTCAGTTATCTGTGTTTCAATGACATCTGAATTGGCGCCGGGATACGACGTGCTGACTGAAATAATAGGAGGGTCAACACTTGGGAATTCTCTGATACCCAAAAACGTGAGGCCCACTACTCCGAAGAGCAAAATGACAATAGCAAATACTGTTGCTAAAACGGGCCTGTTAATACTTACTGATGATAAACTCATATTAATATTCCCGGTTATTTGTTTAGAATCACTGTGTCGAGCACTACCGGAAGATTTTGTCTTAACTGCATAATCCCCGAAGTGATCAATGTATCTCCGAAGTTTCAGCCCGTCCACTATCTGAATCTGTGATGCTGTTCTTAGACCCGTATTTACCTTTACTGATTTGGCTTTTCCTCCTTTATAAACAAAAACCTGCTCACCATCCATTTGAGGGATCAAGAGCTTCCGTAGGAATTGCAATCGCATTGTCAATCTGTGAAAGCTGTAGTGTTATACCGGCATATCTTCCTGATTTTAGCTCTTCATCTTTATTCGGATAAAGTGCACGCAGAGTGATTGTTCTGGTATCAACATCAATTTTTGGATCGACTGCATATACCGAAGCTTTGAATATCTGGGTGCTTCCATCAATCACAAAAGTGATAGGATATCCGATTCTAATTTCAGAAGCATACTTTTCGGGTATTGAAAATTCAATTTTCAGAGGTCTTATTTTGATGAGCTTTGCAATTTTTGTCGATGATGTAGTGTATGATCCTTCACTAAGGTATCTAAGCCCGATGTTTCCATCAAAAGGAGCTCTCAATTCTGTTTCAAGAATGCGCGATTTTACAAGATTTATATCGGCTTTCAGACTTTGGACGTCAGTTTGAACCTGGTCGTAACTTTCCTGACTTATAGCATCCTTATCCAGCAAACTCCTTTGACGGAATTCTTTAGCTTCGGCCATTTTTAACTGGGCCACAAGCTTTTCAAGCTGGGCCTGAAGAGGCAGATCATTAATTTTTGCCAGCAGGTCACCTTTTTTTACGCGGGTTCCTTCTGTGAAATTAATCCCAACAATCTTACCTGATGTTTCGAAAGCGAGATCAACTTCTTCATCTGGTTTTAGAGTACCATTTGAATTGATCAGTTCGCTTAAATGTGTTGGCACTATAACATAGCCAATCGCATTTAATTTCTGCTGAGTCTGCCTCAGGGGTGCTCCTGAAATCCCATTGCCTTTGATTTTTTTTGCCAGCAAGGGCTTGTATTTTGGATAGAGTACAATTCCAATAATGAAAATTACCAGAAGAGAGGTTATGATCAGACGTAGTTTCTTATTCATTTTTATCAATAGTGAGATAGTTAAAGCGTTTCTGAAGTAATGTATTGTATTGGTTTAAAACATTGATTTAATGAGCAATATTATATATTGTGTCATTTTGATTCAAACAATCGCACAAATGTATGTAAATTAAAAATTTCAATACAGGCATCAAATCTAAAATAATGTTAAATATTCATAAAAGCACCCTTCTTGTTTATGATATTCCTATTTTGATTAAAAGGAATTAAATTTGTCTGTCTTAAATTTCTAAAAGATGATTCAGAGAATTCAGTCGTTATATTTATTTCTGATTGCAGCGCTTTCAGGATTTTTAGTGAACGGGAGTGTCCTTAACTTCGTCAGCAAAACAGGGACAGAAATAAAAGTAACTTTTATTGAAGTTATTAAATCTACTGGCGGACAAGGAATTGAAGTGATTGAAAAGCTTTTACCATTCGGTATTTTGATTCTTTCAATTCCGGTAATTTCTCTTATAACTATTTTCCTGTATAAAAACAGAAAAATTCAGTTACGGCTGACTTTAGTGCTGATCATACTGACAGCAACACTGCTTGTAGCTTATTTTCATATTTCATTGAGTGTAATCGGGAAATTCGAAGCACAGTTTGTCCCCGGATTTAAAATGGTTTTACCTGTGTTGATGTTGATCTTTTCGATTTTAGCATACCGCGGAATTAGGAAAGATGATCAGCTTGTAAAATCGTATGATAGATTGAGATAACCCCCTGCCACTTTGCGGGAAATCGGAAAATCTAAACAACAGGAATTCAGTATAATTCTGGGAGATCCCTCTGCTTATCCACCATATATCCTTAAGTTATTGTAAATGAGACAGGTGGATTCGCTCGGGATGACAATGAATTTAAGGGAGAAAGGGGGAAGGAAGCAGCGAGCGATTCACTCGAAAATTGTTCCGCCGACTGGCGGATGAGTAATGAATCGCCGCTGCTTCCTTCCCCCAATAGACCCCAAAAACCTGTCATCCCGAACGAATCCACCTTCGAAACTTATTGTAAGCTATGGGAATTAAGGTGGATGAGTGAGGGATCTCTACGGTTAAAAAGATATGTATAAAGATTAGTTTTATAGGGCAGCGGGTCAAAAACCTTAACTTCTCTTAGATTATCTGCATGTTCTCCTGGTTGGTGATCTTCTCGCAGTAATGACATTTCAGCGATACATTCTTTTTTGAGACTACCCTGAACCGGGTTGTAACTGCTTCAAAGTTGGTTATGCATTTTGGATTCATGCATTTGGCTATTCCTACAATTGTATCAGGCACTTCAACAACTTTTTTTTCAACCACCTCATAATCCCTGATAATATTCAGTTTGGCATCAGGTGCCACAAGAGCAATCCTGTTTATATCTTCATCCTCGAAAAAGACACCCGAGATCTTTATAATTGCTTTTCTTCCAAGCTTTTTACTTTCAAGGTTTGTTCCGAAAGTTATCTGGTTGTCAATATTATCGAGCCCCAGGATCTGGATTACCTTGAAAAGGTTTCTTGCAGGTACATGATCAATTACAGTTCCATTCTGTATAGCGCTTACGCTCATTTGTTTAGGTTCCTTCATCGCTGTTTATTCCTTATTTAATTCCTAAAAGTGAACATACAATTGCCTGACGTGTATAAACCCCGTTTAGAGCCTGTTCAAAATAGTAGGCTTTTGAATTGGTATCAACATCCTGGTGGATCTCATTTACCCTCGGAAGAGGATGCAGTATTCTCATATTCGGCTTTGTGTTTTTAAGCATCGAATTCCTGAGAACATATACATTCTTAACCTTCTCATATTCAATCGGATCAGAAAATCTTTCCTTTTGAACGCGGGTCATATAAATTATATCGGCTTTTGAAATTATATCGGTAAAATCATTATGCTCATAATATTTAAGACCAAGATTGTCAAGATATAACTTAAACTCATCAGGCATCTTGAGCTCTTCCGGAGCAATGAAATTGAATGTTGCATTCCATCTCGACATTGCCATCATAAGCGAATGAACAGTCCTTCCATATTTAAGGTCGCCAACCAGGAAATATATTAAGATTATCGAGTCCTCCCTGGGTTTTGCGGATTGAATACAGATCGAGCAATGTCTGAGTCGGGTGCTGATTGGCTCCGTCACCTGCATTTATAACAGGTACTGAAGCTATTTCACTCGCAAATCTTGCGCTTCCCTCAATGGGATGCCTCATTACAATAAGATCGCAATAATTTGTTAACAGTACGTATTGTATCATTCAGTGTTTCACCTTTTGATACACTTGAATTTGATGCATCTGAAAATCCAACTATTTTGCCGCCCAGCCTGTTTATTGCGCTTTCAAAACTTAATCTTGTACGGGTCGAAGGTTCAAAAAATAGTGTCGCGATTACTTTTCCTTCAAGCAATCTTCTGGGTCGGTTCTTTTTCGAATTCTTCAGTCAGATCAAGAATCCTCAGGATCTCTTCTGTTGAAAAATCATCAATTGATACTAAACTTCTGTTTTTCATTAGTATGGCATGCTAAATGCCAGTGATTATATCCGATGTATCAAATTTAGTCAAGAATTGTCTCAACATCGATTAAATGTTAATAATTAATTAAAAACTTTTATACAGAGTGACATCTATCTGGTTTCAAGATAATCTGTATATTCAAACCTTCAATCCGTGGATAAGCCGGTTAGTACTTTTTCCCTGACTGAAACTCTGAAATTCAATTCAGTACTGGCATTCAAGATCAAATACCTGCTGCAGACTGTCCGAGGTTTTCTTCTTTAAGGATTTTCATCACATCATTCAAGGAAGAAAACGGAAAAGTGATCTCATAGTATTCATGTATTGTTCTCTCAACTATTTCTGCATTTTCAATCGCAATGCGGCAGCTGCAGTTCTGTAGGCATTTATCAATCCGCTTACTCCAAGCAAAGTTCCTCCGAAATATCTGCTTACAACAATTAGTATATTTGTCAGTCCCATACGAATTAATCTGTCCGAGTATAGGCCTTCCCTGCTGTTCCTGATGGTTCGCCGTCATCATTCACCCTCCAGATTATGTCTGTCATATCCCAAGCATATAGGCATAGCAATGATGTCTTGCATCATGATGTTCTTTTCTTATTTTATCAATAATGGGTTTTATTTGCTCCTGATCAGTTACTGGTATTGCCAGCAGAAATAAATCTGCTTCCTTTCTCCTTGTATATTCCTGCGAGGTTCCGGTAATTGTTTTATATGTATCAGAATTCATCGCTGAAAATTAATATTTTTATTATAAATAAATGTAATAATTCAAGACATGGCGTTAGAAGAATGTTATTTCTGAATTCTGGGAAAGAATGACTGTCTTCTTTTTAAGAACCCCCTTTCATTTTCCCCAACCCTTTATTCACATCTTTTTTATCGGGAATTTGGCTTGGCCGAGCTCTCTTCGTTTTGGCCTTACGTAGACTCACCCGCTTCCCTTAGCCGTCAACCTAAGGAGTTGAATAAAGTTTAAAGTATTGAAATTAAATCAGATACATTTCCCCTTTTTTTGGAGGTTTGTCTTACATCGCATTTATTAAAATTCAGGTAGTCCCCGGGAGATCCTTCGTCTTCCGCAAGGTAAAAATTGTCATTTACTCCATATATGTATTTTGCGAAAGATTCAGGATGACAGGTTGTTCTGGGATAATAATGGGGAAGGAAGCGGTGCCTTTTGCAATTTCTAAAATTTGATTCAAAAGGCGCCGCTTCCTTCCCCTACAAACCCCAAATTACATTGCCATCCTGAATTTCGCTGGTACGTAGCTTGCGGAGTACCAGTGAAATGAAGGATCCCCTTCTCTTTCTCAGAAATCCTGTAGATGTAGAAGGAGGGGACTTTGTTATGCAGTTTCTCATTCATCCCCAAAGCTTAGGTTGACGGTTTTGGGGAAGGAGGTGAGTTTCTCATATGCAGTATAATAAAGGATCGTAGAAGCTGTGTATAAAGGGTAGCATATTCCCCAAAGGAAGGTTTGCTTACTTGGGTAATAAAAGAAAATTAAATACTATTATCAAAAAAATAAATATTACTGTGATTTATCCGATTTGCAAGAGTGAGGCTACACATTAATTGGGCTTGTAAGCCTTAATATCTGCGAAAATCTGCGAGATCAGCGGGAAACAGAACAAAAAAATGATATTTTTGCAGTACTAGATATAGCGTATGAGTGTATTATTAGATGAGAAGGACCTGCGAAAACTGATAGTTATCGGTGACAGAATTCTCGTTAAACCAAAGATACCTCAGGCTAAAACAAAAAGCGGTTTATTGCTTCCACCAGGGGTAAATGAAAATGAGAAAGTTCAGATAGGGTATGTAGTAAAAGTAGGTCCTGGTTATCCGATACCTTCAGTTAATGACAATGATGAACCCTGGAAAAACAGCTCAGATGAACCAGATGTACCGCTTCAGCCGAAAGAAGGGGATCAGGCTGTTTATCTTCAGAACAGTGCAATCGAAATCGAATTCTATAAAGAAAAATATGTTATTGTTCCCCATTCTGCAGTTTTGCTTTTACTCAGGGATGATGGACTTTTTGAATAATACAACCACTAATTATGGAAAATGATCTGCTCTCCGGAAAGAAGATATTGATAGTTGAAGATGACTATTCAAGTAAACTTTATCTGAATAAGATCCTCGAAAAAACCAATGCTATTCTGCTGAATGCAGGCGATGGGCAGGAAAAGCTTGTTGATGTGGCTTTTAACAATCCGGATATAGATGTTATATTGATGGATATCCAGATCCCGATAATGGATGGATATGCTGCCATGAAAAAGATCAGAGAGTTCAGGGAAAATATTATTATTATTGCACAAACTGCCTATGGTCTCCTGGGCGATAAAGAGAAAATCCTCAATTCAGGATTCAATGATTACATTATTAAACCAATTCTTACAAAAAACCTTATCGAAAAACTGAATACAAAACTGAAACTTGCAAAAAAACCCAAAGTGATCTGAAATAGTTTCAAATTTATAAGCTAACTGAAACCCATTAACCGCAAAGGTCGCAAAGAACTTATTTTGTTGTGTTTTGACTTTGCGTACTTTGTCATTTGCGCACTTTG
>CAVUXT010000015.1:0-3538 GCA_963745465.1 uncultured Bacteroidota bacterium
CCTGCGCCGGCAAGGCGCCGGGGTTTTCCTCGAGCACCTTGTGCAGCGCGGCCTTGGTCGCATCAATCAGTTTGCGATTGGTCGGCCCGAGGTTCGAGCCACCGGAACTGGTCGCATCATAGCCCTTGTCTCCCGCGGCAGACGGCCGGCCGTGGAAATATCGCGGCGAAGAGAAGTTCTGTCCGATCCGCGCCGCGCCGACGACTTGCCCGTCGCGAACGATGAGACTGCCTTCCGCTTGCCTCGGGAAAAGCAGATGCGTGAGGGCGACCATCGCTACGGGGTATGCGATGCCGGTCAGCAAGGTGAGTACGATCGTCATTTTGATTGCAACCCACAAACGCATAAGCCTCGCCCTCCTACGCCAAATGCAGTGCGGCAACCAACAGATCGATTCGCCTTAATACCGATGAATGGAACGATCACTCCGCCCAGCCCGTAAATCAGCAGGTTGCGCGTGAGAATTGCGGCCGCACCGATCGGGCGATACTGCACGCCGCGCAACGCGAGAGGAATGAGCGCGACAATAATCAATGCATTGAAGATCACGGCGGACAAGATCGCGCTCTGCGGTGTCGCCAGACGCATAATGTCGAGCGTCTGGAGCTGCGGGTAACCGAGGACGAACATCGCCGGAATGATCGCAAAGTATTTGGCAACGTCGTTCGCAATCGAAAAGGTGGTGAGCGCGCCACGTGTGATCAGCAGCTGCTTCCCGATCTCGACCACCTCCATGATCTTTGTCGGATTCGAGTCGAGATCGATCATGTTGCCCGCTTCACGCGCCGCCTGCGTGCCGGCGTTCATCGCGATTCCGACGTCGGCCTGAGCCAGCGCCGGCGCGTCATTGGTGCCATCGCCAATCATTGCCACCAGCTTTCCTTGCGCCTGCTCGTCGCGAATCAGCTTGAGCTTGGTTTCCGGGGTCGCCTCAGCGCGGAAATCGTCGACCCCGGACTCGTGCCGCAATGGCCGCGGCCGTGAGTGGGTTGTCGCCGGTGATCATCACCGTGCGCATACCCATGGCCCGCAGCCGCGCGAAGCGTTCCCTGATACCTTCCTTGATCACGTCCTTGAGATGAATTACCCCAAGCACGGCGCACCTTCGGCGACTACCAGCGGGGTTCCTCCGCCCTTGGCGATCCGTTCGACGATAGGAGCCAGTTCAGGCGCCGTCCGCCATTTTCCCGCACGAACTTTACAATTTGGTCTCCTGCCCCCTTGCGTATCTCCTGCCCGTAATGTCGACGCCGCTCATGCGAGTTTGGGCGGAAAACGCGATGAAGTGGGCCTCCGTTTCGGCCAGTTCGCGGCCACGCAGCTTGTACTCGCGTTTGGCCAGCACTACGATCGACCGGCCCTCGGGTGTTTCGTCGGCCAGCGATGCCAGCTGGGCAGCATCGGCTAGATCCGTTGCGGTCACTCCACCGGGATGAACTCGGAAGCCATTCGGTCGCCCAGGGTTATAGTGCCCGTCTTGTCCAAAAGAAGAGTGTCGACGTCGCCGGCCGCCTCCACCGCGCGGCCCGACATCGCCAGCACATTGTGCTGAACAAGCCGATCCATCCCGGCGATGCCGATGGCGGAGAGCAACCCCCCGATGGTGGTGGGAATCAGGCAGACGAGAAGCGCCACGAGCACAGGCAGTGAAAGTACAGTTCCTCCGATAAAGCGCGAAGGGTAAAGGCTCACGCAGACCAACATGAATATAATAGTCAGTCCCGCCAGAAGGATACTCAGTGCGATCTCGTTCGGAGTCTTCTGGCGCTGCGCGCCCTCGACCAGTGCGATCATCCGGTCGAGGAAAGTCTCACCCGGATTGGCAGTAATGCGAACTTTGATCCAGTCGGAGATGACTGTAGTTCCGCCGGTGACGGCGCTGCGGTCGCCGCCACTCTCGCGAATGACCGGAGCCGATTCGCCGGTGATCGCCGCTTCGTTGACGGCCGCCACACCTTCGATGACCTCGCCATCGCCAGGGATGACTTCACCGGCTCGTACGATGACAACGTCGCCACGCCGCAAGTGGAGCGCCGGGACCTTCTTCGTGACCTTCCTTGAGCATGTCGCCGGGGTTTCAGTGCGGGTCTTGCGCAGGTTGTCGGCCTGCGCCTTGCCGCGACCTTCCGCCATCGCCTCTGCGAAGTTCGCGAAGCCGACAGTGAACCAGAGCCAAACTGCGATCTGCAGTTCGAACAAGGCGAGGTTGCTCCGACCCAAGAAGAAGTCGCGTAGGAGAATCAGCGTGACAGCCAACGCGGTCACTTCAACTACGAACATGACCGGGTTACGGGCCTGGATGCGAGGGTCAAACTTCCCGAGGGAATCAACCAGACGCGCCCGTAACGATCTTGGCTTCCCAGAGCGGAGTCGCTTTTCGATCAGCCATCGAAGTAAATTCCCTTCCTCAGTAGAGCTTGCCCACACGCATCGCTAGTTCCTCAACAATTGGACCGAGCGCATCGGCGGGAAAGAACGTTAAGGCGGCAACGATGATAATCACGCCGATCAGTAGCACGACGAAAATCGCACCGTTGGTTGGGAAGGTGCCCGCACTGGGCGGAATCACTTTCTTACCGACCAGCGAACCTGCCAGCGCCAGCACCGGAACCTTCATCAGAAACCGCCCAAACAGCATCACGAACCCCATCGTTATGTTGTAGAAGGGCGCGTTGGCACTGAGCCCGGCGAACGCCGAGCCGTTGTTGGCCGACGCTTCGGTAAACGCGTACAGAATCTGTGATAAGCCGTGCGGGCCAGGATTGTGATCCCAGCGAGTCCCACTTTCGTGACGACCGCCACGCCGACAGGAAGTAGAATTACCGCGGGGAAAATGAGAATGAACAGCATCGAAAGCTTCATCTCACGGCCCTCGATCTTCTTGCCCAGGTATTCCGGCGTGCGGCCCACCATCAGCCCCGCGATGAATACGGACAGCATGACCATGACGAGCATTCCGTAGAGCCCGGAACCGACACCACCAAACACCATTCGCCGATCTGCATGTTGACGAGCGGCACCAATCCGCCCAGCGGCGTGTAGCGAGTCGTGCATCGAATTCACCGCGCCGCAGGAGGTGTCGGTCGTGACCGTCGCCCAGAGCGCGGAGCCGGCGAGGCCAAAGCGAACTTCTTTGCCCTCCATGTTGCCGGCAGGCTGCAAACGGCTTGTTGCCGGATTGGAACCTTGCAGTAATGGGTTCCCATGCGCTTCCGCCGCATACGCCGCCGTGACTCCGATCAGGAATAAAATGGCCATGGCGCACCACACAGCCCAGCCGTGCCGCGGCGAACCTGTCATTTGCCCAAGCGTGTAAGTCAACGCGGACCCAATGGCAAAAATTAGAACGAGCTCGACAAAATTAGTGAGCGGAGTGGGATTCTCAAACGGATGAGCGCTATTGGCATTGAAAAATCCACCGCCGTTGGTGCCGAGTTCCTTGATAACCTCCTGCGAAGCTGTCGGGCCCTGAGCAATGGCTTGCGCAGCGCCCTCGACCGTCTTGACCTGTTCGTAGGGGCTGAAATTCTCCGGTACG
>CAVUXT010000016.1:0-19007 GCA_963745465.1 uncultured Bacteroidota bacterium
GAACCCTGAACCCCGAACCCCGAACCCTGAGCAGTTACAGAGGAGGAATATATGACCGCCCGGAAAATTACGATTGAACCCGTCACCCGGATCGAAGGCCACGCCAAGGTCACCATCCACCTGAACGACGCGGGCAAGGTCGAGACGCCTACCTGCACGTCAACGAGTTCCGCGGGCTCGAGAAGTTCTGCGAGGGCCGCCTCTTCTTCGAGATGCCCCAGATCACCCCGCGCATCTGCGGGATCTGCCCGGTCAGCCATCACCTGGCCTCGGCCAAGGCCGGCGACGACATCATCTGGGTGGAATCGCCGCGCCCGGCCATCCTGCTGCGCGAGCTGATGCACATGGGCCAGATCATCCAGTCGCCACGGCATGCACTTCTTCGAGCTGGCCGGCCCCGACCTGCTGCTGGGCTTCGACGCCGACCCGGCCATCCGCAACGTCGTCGGCATCATCGCCGCCAACCCGCAGCTCGCCCTCAAGGCGGTCGGCCTGCGCCGCTTCGGCCAGCAGATCATCGAGCGGCTGGGGGGCAAGCGCGTGCACCCGAACTTCGCCGTGCCCGGCGGGGTAAACGCCCCGCTCAGCGGCGCGGACCGCGACGCCATCGCGGCCGAGCTCGATGCGCAGGTCGGGGTGGCCATCGAGGGGCTGGCGCTGCTCGCCGGCTGGGTGGAGAACAACCAGGACCTCGCCCTGAGTTTCGCGTCTTTCCCCTCGAACTACATGGGCATGGTCGACGCCGAGGGCGGGCTCGCAGCTCTACGACGGCAAGATCCGGATCTGCGACCACGCCGGCAAACGACTCGAGCAGTTCCACGCCGCGAGGACTACCTTGCCATCGTGGCCGAGCACGTCGAGTCCTGGTCGTTCCTGAAGTTCCCCTACTACCGCAAGCAGGGCTGGCCCGCAGGGCGCCTACCGCGTGGGCCCGCTGGGGCGGCTGAACGTGGTCGACAAGATCGCCACGCCCTCTGGCGCAGGAGGAGTTCAAGCGTTTCAGGCCCTCGGCAACGGCCGGCCGGTGGAGGGCTCGCTCTTCTATCACTACGCGCGGCTGATCGAGCTGATCTACGCCCTCGAGCGCATCGAGCAGCTGCTCGCGGAGCCGGATATCCTTTCCACGGACATCCGCACCTACGGCCCGGCGAAACCCAGTCCGGACGGGCGTCGGCGTCATCGAGGCGCCGCGCGGGCACCCTGTTCCACGACTACAGGGTCGATGCCAACGGACTGCTCACCCGGGCCAACCTGATCGTCGCCACGGGCCACAACAACTGGGCCATGAACCAGGCGGTGGAAAGCGTCGCCAAGGCCTTCGTGCACGGTCCCGAGGTGCCGGAGGGCATGCTGAACCGGGTGGAGGCCGCCGTGCGCTGCTACGACCCGTGCTTCTCGTGCTCGACCCACGCGGTGGGGAAAATGCCGTTGGAAGTGACGATAGTGGATGCGGACGGACGTCTGCTCGCCCGGGTTACAAAGTAAAAACGGGTTCGGACGATTCGGAGATCGGAGTTCGATATTCGAATCTCGGATTCTCTCCGGAGCAACCCATGCCGCAAACTTTAGTGATCGGCTTCGGCAACCTGGACCGTGGGGATGACGGGGTTGCCTTTGACGTCGTCAATCTGCTGCGCCGGCAGCTGGGAGTGAAGCCGCTCGATGCCGATGAAACCGGCCTGGACGACCGCGGCGGGGAGACCGGCGCCGTCTTCGTCCGGCAGCTGGTGCCGGAGCTGGCGCTGGATGTCGGCGACTGCGAGCGGCTGGTCTTCGTCGACGCCCATGTCGCGGCGGAGCCCCGGGCGATCGTGTGCGTTGCCGTCCAGCCCGAAGCGCGGCTGTCTTCAACGCTCAGCCACGCGCTGCCGGTGGAGGGGTTCCTCTGGCTGGTGCAGGTGGTCACCGGCCGGGCGCCCGAAAGTTTTCTGGTGTCCCTGCGGGGGCAGTGCTTCGAGCCCGGCCGAGGGCTTTCGCCGGCAGCAGCCGGCCTCGTGGAACAGGCAGCCGCAATGGTCTGGCGCCTGACCGGTGCAAGCATCCAGCCCCGCTGTCAATTGCCAAAGGATAGCTGTAATCTCCGAGTTTACAAATCGGGCCCACCGGCCGGTTTTCCTCCTTGAAATTCAAGCCGGACTCGTTCCGCGACCGGCAGGGCACCTGTGAGCAAACTCTACCACAAGGGAGGCATGCCATGATGATGAACCCAACCACGCCATATGTCCCCGGAACTTACGCCAAGAAGCGGCCGGAGGCCGGGAAGGTGGCCGCCCAGTACGTGCAGGAGTGGGAGGCCCGCCGCCAGAAGCTTTCCCAGAAGAGACCGGCATCGACTGAAATTCCCGCCCTGCATCTGCTTTTCACGCAAGGTCGGCGTCGGGGCCATGGAAGTGGCGGACATCCTGGCCCGCAAGCTCCACATGCGTGTCGCCGACCGCGAGATTCTGGAGCACATGAGCGGCGAGACCCGCCTGGACAAAGAAACCGTAAAATTCTACGACGAACTCTACCCGGGGAAAACGGTCGAGCTCTCCGCCCTTCTGTTCGGGAAAAAGTCCTTCCAGATGGACGACTATCTCCGCAACCTGGTGAACGCTGTTTACTCCATAGCCGCCGTCGGCTCGACGATCTTCGTCGGCCGGGGGACCCATCTAATCCTCCCCCGCGACCGCGTCCTGGCCGTGCGGCTCATCTGTTCGGACAACTTCCGAACCGAACGACTGGCATCGCTGCTGAAGATCGACGCCGAGGAGGCCGGCAGGACGCTCACCAAAATCGACCGGGAGCAGAAAGCCTTCTTCAAGAAAGCCTTCGGCAGAAAGGATGCGCCGGCCTCCGAGTTCGACCTGGTCGTCAACTTCGACCATCTCGGCGACCCGCGGCTGGCGGCGGACCTGGTTGCACGCTGCTTCCGGAAAAAATTCTTGATCGAAGCTGAATAGCTCCACGTGGAGGACCGCAACGATTATGGAGTTGTAAAAAGCCATCATAACCGATGGCTTCGTAAAAAGCCCGAAGTTCAAGGCGCGCGAATCCCGCAGAGTGAGGCGTACGTGCAGTACGCCGCAGCGACAGCGGGATGAAGCGCAACGCCGAAATTGGGCTTTTTTTACGCAGCCATCAACGTTATCAGTCATCGTCGTCCAGAAAGGGGTCGCTGGGCAGCACATCCTTCAGCGTGGCCGCCTTTTTGAAGTCTTTGGGGGACTCGAAAAGGGCGGGGTCGGGCTTGCCCTCCTTGATGTTGCGCAGCTCGGTGACGCGCCCCTCGTAGGTCTTCACCCGCAGGGGGATACCCAGCTTGTCGGAGACCCAAACCGTGTTGGTGACCGTTTTCTTGGCCTTTTTGAAGTCGATCTCCATATCGAGCTCCTTCTTGGCGCAGGCAAACCCGCTGACCGCCTCTTCGCCCGCGGCCCTTTCGGCCGTAGAGTGCGGCAGGCAGTCCCAGTGCCGCCGAAAACGCCTTCTCATCAAGGGGCCCTTCGAAGTAGGTCTTCTTGCCCGGGTTGATCGTCACGGCCTGCTTGAGGTCCTTGCGGTAGATGAAGCTCATCTTCGCGTCGGCGGGCACCACTTTATCGATGCGGATCCTGTCGCCGGCCACCGACAGCTTGCTCTCCTGCTCGACTTTCCCCTTAGCTCCGATCACGACCTGGTCGGCCGTATAATCCGTGATCTTCTGTGCGGACCCCGGGACGGTGATGCCCACCACCATCAGCATCGCAGTCAGGGCGACGGCTACTCCTCTCAGGTGCATCTCTTTCTTCGTCATGCTCGACTCCTTTCCATCATGTGATTTATCCCCGCCGTATGGCTGGGGTTTCCCCTTGATGTTTCGATTCGATCACCCGAACCATCTCCAACCCACATTGAGCGATTGTGTCGATTCGCATCGAGTCCCGATGGGGTCTGCCGTCCGCATGGGCCGCCGCAATCTCTCGCCGGCCGTCGCAACGGCAGCAGGGCCGCTCAGATAGTCGCCGGAAAGCCCTGGAGAACGGTGTCTACGACAGAGACGGCCGACGCTGCCGGTGAGGAGGTTCTCGAACATCCCGGGGGCGTCGGCGAAGCCTGGGTGTCTTTTGCGGCGGCCCATGCGGACGGCAGACCCCATCGGGCCATTCCGCAAGAACCAAAATTAGAATCGCTCAACTCAGGTCCAACTCAACTCAACCGCCCAAATTTGACGAAAAAACTTGCAAAAACCGGACCAGTTTCAGGGACCACCGGCGCCCCTGTTGCCTTGCGCTTTTCCGAAAAACGGCTATGATGGCCGGGTAAGAGAGGGTGACACAAGGTCTTCCATATTCAGGATCACATGCAGATTTCCAAGGACACGTTAGCCGGCCGCACCATCGTGGCCATCGTTTACGTCGCCGTCATCGCGCTGCTGGCCGCCGGAATTCTCCTCGGGGTGTGGACCGCCCGGGAGATGAACGCCGTCGTGACGGACCAGTTCAACGCACAGCAGATGGTCATCGCTCAGACGGCCAAGGCCCGCATTGAGCGCGAAATCGGGGAAGTCAAGCACGAGCTTTCTTCCTGGCGCAGGCCCTCCGAGAAAAAACCGCAGGCACCCGGGAACTCGCCGACGCCCTGCAGCAAAGCCTGGTGCGGCTGTCGGAAAGCGGGGTACGCAGAGTAGAAGTCGTCGACCGGACGACCCGCCGAGTCTTCACGGCCGGCCTGCACGGCAGCTGGTCCGAACGCAGCCTGGCGGGGACCAGCCTCTACGACGCGGTGCGTTTCGCCTCCCGCGAGGAGCCCGCCTTTTGGGTCTCTCCGGTACTGGCCGACGCGGCCGGCGAGGAGATGATGATCGCCGCCCGCCTGACGCCGGATGCCGAGCGGCTGTCTGGTGTTCCACCTCAACGTGTCGGCGCTGCTCTCCTCCATCGTCAAGACCATTCAATCCGGCAAGACCGGCTATGCGTGGGTCATCGACCCGGGGGGCCGATTCATTTACCACCCGAACCCGGACTTCTTCGGCCGCGACGCATTTGCGGTCCGCGAAGAAAAATTTCCCGACATTTCCAACGAACGCATCCACTTCATCCAGAAGGAAAAGATGCTCAAGGGCGAGCAGGGAACCGGCTGGTATTACTCGGCCTGGCACCGCGGCTACACCGGGCCGACCAAAAAACTGATCGCCTATTGCCCGATTCAGATCGCCGACAGCCCTCTCCGCTTCCTGGTCGGTGGCCGTGGTGGCGCCGCAGTCTGAGGTGGAGGAGGCCCTGAGCCGGGGCTCTTTCCGACTGCTGCTGCTGCAGGGCCTGGTGGTCATCGCGGTGATCCTCGGTGCTGCCGCCATCATCTGGTTGGAAAACCGCTGGTCGAGCGTCCTGGAAGCCAAAGTGCTCGCGAAAACGGATGCCCTGGCCAAATCCGAGGAAAAATACCGCTCGCTCGTGGAAAGCGCCGAGGACCTTATCTTTACCGTGGATCGCGAAGGTCGCTTCCAGTCGCTGAACACCTTCACGGCCAAGTTTTTCGGCGGCGCCCCGGAGGCCTTCGTCGGGCAGCACCTGTCCAGCGCCTTTCCGGAGCCGAGCGCCGCAAACCAAGTCAAGCTCATCGCGCAGGTGCACCTCTCCGGCAAGAGCATCCGCGAGGAGTTCGAGCTGCCGTTGGGGGAGCGCTCCGCCTGGATCAGCGCCAATTTCATGCCCGTCAAAACCGAAACGGGAGGTGTCGGGGCCATCCTGTGCATCGCCCGCGACATCACCGAGACCAAGAACCTGCAGCGGCAGCTGGTGAACGCCGAAAAACTCGCCAGCCTGGGAACCCTCGCCGCCGGGGTCGCCCACGAGATCAACAACCCCCTGGGGGTGATCCTCGGGTTCTGTGAACTGCTGCTGCGCAAGGCCGAAAACGGCACCCAGCAGTACGAGGATCTCAAGACCATCGAGCGCCAGGGGCTGCTCTGCAAGGAGACCGTGGAGAATCTACTCTCCTTTGCCCGGGCGGAAAAGCAGCCACGGGAATACTCGGATCTCAACGCCGGCATCGAGGAGATCGCCAAGATCGTGCGCCACCTTATCGAGAAAAACGGCATCACCCTCGTGCTGGACCTCGGAGAGAGCCTGCCGCCGGTCAAGGGGGATGCCCGCCAGCTGCAGCAGGTGTTTCTCAACCTGATCACCAACGCCATGGCCGCCATGGAAAACGGTGGAACCCTGACCATCCGCAGCTTCCTGGAACGCGCCACCCCGACGCGCCGTGGCCCAATTTCAGGATACCGGCCTGGGCATCCCGCCGGATCACATCGACCACATTTTCGAGCCCTTTTTCACCACCAAGCCCGAGGGCCAGGGCACCGGCCTGGGGCTGTTCGTGAGCTACGGCATCGTCACGAGCTACGGCGGGACCATCGAGTGCGCCAGCACCCCGGCCACGGCCCTCGGCAAACAGCCGGGGACCACCTTCACCGTCAAGTTGCCCACCGGCTCGAAAGAGGACTCGGCAAAAGCATGAGGATCGGATGATACAACGCGCTCACGGACTTCCAGCAAAGTCGCGGCAACGCCGGCACTCAAATCCCCCGGACCCCCTTTTTCAAAGGGGGGGATAGGCCGAGGGTCTTATTGCTCCCCCTTTAAAAAGGGGGCCGAGGGGGGATTTGTCTTTAACCAACTCTTCAAAACCGTGATAGAGGAGGAACGATGCCCGGCCGCATATTGATCGTCGATGACGAAAAAGACATGCTCGCTTTGCTGCGGCGCATGATATCCGAAGACCGGGACTACGAGGTCATCACCGAGAACGACCCGAAACGGGCCCTTGAGCGCTTCCGGGCCCAGCCCGTGGAGTGCGTCATGACCGACCTCAAGATGCCCGGCATGGACGGCATCGCGCCTGCTCGAAGCCGGTCAAGAAGCTCCAGCCCAAAACGGCCGTCATCGTGCTCACCGCCTTCGCCACCATCGAGACGGCGGTCGAGGCCACGCAGAAGGGGGCCTTCGACTACATCACCAAGCCGTTTCGCCAGGAGCGCATCCTGCTCACCGTGGACAAGGCCATGCAATGGCAGGAGATGGTGCGCGAGAACCTGGCCCTGCGGCAGGCCTTGGCGGAAAAGGAGGGATTCGCCTCGCTGGTGGGCGCCTCCCCGGTCATGCGCGACATCTTCGAGCGCATCCGCCAGGTCGCGCCCACCACGGGAACGGTGCTGATCACCGGGCCCAGCGGGACGGGCAAGGAGCTGGTCGCGCGCGCCGTTCACCAGCACAGCCTGCGCAGCCAGAAGAAAATGGTCACCGTGAACTGCACCGCCATCCCCCAGGAGGTCCTGGAAAGCGAGCTCTTCGGCCACGTGAAGGGCGCCTTCACCGGCGCCTGGAAGGAGAAGAAGGGCCTGGTCGAGGAGGCCCACGAGGGCATCGCTCTTTCTCGACGAGATCGGCGACCTGCGCCCGCACCTGCAGACCAAGCTGCTGCGGCTGCTGCAGGAAGGGCGAGTACAAGCCCGTCGGCAGCGTCGTCACCAAGAAGGCCGACCTGCGCTTCATCGCCGCCACCAACCACGACCTGAAAGCAGGCATCCGCGAGAAGCGCTTCCGCGAAGACCTCTACTACCGGCTGAACGTCATCCAGTTCGAGCTGCCGCCGCTGCGGGAGCGCAAGGAGGACATCGTCCTGCTGGCGCGGCATTTCCTGACCAAGTACGCCGCCGTCAACCGCAAGCCCGTCACGGACATTTCACCGGAGGCCATGCAGGCGCTGCTCGCCTACGATTTCCCGGGCAACGTGCGCGAGCTGGAAAACATCATCGAGCGGGGGGTCATCTTCTGCCGCGACCGCAGCCTCACGCTCGCCGACCTGCAGCTCGACGCGCCATCCGGCGGCCGCGGCCTTGAATGATCGGCGGAGGACGTTTCCGAGATCCCCTTCCGGGAGGCCAAGGACCGCGCCATCCAGCACTTCCACCACCAGTACATCCGCCGGCTGCTCGAGCAGCACGGCGGCAACATCAGCCGGGCGGCCGAGGCCGCCGGGATCCAGCGCCAGTACCTGCACCGGCTGATGAAGGAGGCCGGGGTCGAGGCCACGGACTTCAAGTCGAAGGAGTGAAGGCTGCGCCGAAAGCCCGGCTTCGGCGTTGCGCTTCACCCCGCGATCGCTGCGTCGTACCACTTGTACGCCTCGCGCCGCGAGATTCGCGCGCCTTGAATCCGAGCTTTGGGCGCAGCCTTCCAGCCTTTTAAAATCCAGCTTCGTAACTGCCCAGGCCGCGAGGGTTCAGGAGAGGAACCGTTCAGAGGCGTACAACGCCGCCATCGGTTGGCAGATGCATTTTTGGGTAGCTTCCAAATCACTTGCCGCCTCCGGAGCGACCGCCTTCAACCGCCACGGCCACATCGCCGCCGCGGGCGGGCTCCGTTTCGCTTTTCACCTTCTTCCGGTAGAGGATCCACTTGCTCAGCCCGCAGACGAAGGCCACGAAGAAGGCCATCGATGCATACTCCACCCAATGGGGCGGATTGCAGAAGTTCGACGACAAACGGGTCGGTGGCCATCATCTCGCCGCCGACCTTGCCGAGCAGCGCCGCCCCGATCCACAGGATGATCGGGTAGCGGTCCATCAGCTTGGCGAGCATGGTGCTCATGAAGACCACGAACGGGATGGACAGGATCAGGCCGAAGAGGAGCAGGAACAGGTTGCCGTGGCTGGCGGCGCCCACGGCGAGCATGTTGTCGATGCCCATGCTCATGTCGGCCACGATGATGATCCAGAGCGCCTGCCAGATGTCTTGCGGCCTCCTTGCCATGGCACTCCTCGTCGGCGGTGTCGGTCAGCAGCTTGACCGCGATCCAGATGATGACCGCCCCGCCGACCAGCTTGACGTACGGCATGATCAGAAGCTGGGCCACCGGAAGGTGCAGGCCACCCGGATGACGACCGCGCCGCCGGCGCCCGAGCATGATCCCCAGCAGGCGCTTTTTCGCCGTGCAGGTTCTTGACCGCCATGGCGATCACCACGGCGTTGTCGCCGGCCAGCACCAGGTCGATCAGCACGATGCTCCCGACGGCCAGGAAAAACTTCCACGAGAATTCGATCTGTCCGAGCCAACCCAGATCGATCATTGCCCCTCTCTCCCTTTAATTTGAGTTGTTATCCGTATCTATTCATAAAAGAGGTGGTGTTCAAATGTAAATATCCGCTGCTTCTGCAATCAAAATACGTGCCAATTGCCAGCCCGAATCGTTGCTCCAGGCTCCAGGTTTTAATAGTTCAATTTTATTATGAATGCATCCAAATTCATCTCCCGTTGCGAGGCGGAGGTGAAGGATCGGCCCCGGGAAGATGTAACCTTCAGGGGGACACGAAGGGCTGGGCAGAAATATCTGGTAGCCTTTTGTTGGTAACGACTCAGGCAACGGTGTTCAGGGTGCAGGCCATCAACGCGGGGAGGCGCTTTAGTTCTCGCCATCTTCCCGCATTGACGATTGAGGCCGGCGGCGATCAGGCCCCGGCAGCTGCTTCATTCCACAGGCGAGCAGTCCAAGCAGGGCCAGTATGGCGAAGGCCGCCCCGGCCAGAAACGTGGCAGGTGCACCGAAGGCGCTCCACAGGATGCCCGCAATGACGCTCGCCAGCAGGAGCGCGCAGCCGCCGGCAACGTTGAAGATGCCGAAGGCGGTGCCGCGCAGCTCGTCCGGCGCCGTGTCGGCCACGAGTTTCGCGAACAGGCCTTGCGTGAGCCCCATGTGCAGCCCCCAGAGGGCCGCGCCGATGAACACTGCCACGGGCGACGCGGCGGCGGCCAACACGATGTCGGCCGCCACCAGCATCGCGAGCCCCACGATAAGCAGCGTCCGTCGGTTGAACCTGTCGGCGGCGATCCCCGCCGGGTAGGCGACCGCCGCATACACGACGTTCATGGCGATCAGCACCATCGGCACGTAACCCAGGGCGAGCCCGACCTCCCGGGCACGGAGCACCAGAAAGGCCTCGCTGAAGCGGGCCAGGGTGAACACCGCGCCGAGCAGCACGATGAGCCAATACCGAAGCGGCAGCCGCTGGACGTCGGCCAGGAGGAGCGGCCGGCGCACGGCGCTGCGGGCTTCCGCGCGCTCGGGCTCGCGCACGCCAACGAGGAGCAGCGCGACGGCGAGGAAGGCCGGGGCGACCGCCACCCAGAGCACGGTCCGGATGTCGTTCGCGAGCAACGCCATGAACGCCACGGCCAGCAGCGGGCCAAGGAACGCGCCGATGGAATCCAGCGACTGGCGCAGCCCGTAGGCCGCGCCGCGCAGCTCGGGCGGCGCGATGTCCGCCACGCAGCGCGTCGCGCGGCGCGCCGCGGATGCCTTTGCCGACCCGGTCGATGAAGCGCGCGGCAAACACCCAGCCGATGGAGGACGCCAGCGGGAAGAGCGGCTTGGTGACGGCCCCGAGCCCGTAGCCGATCACGGCGAGCAGCTTGCGCTTCCCCAGGTAGTCGCTGAGCGCGCCCGAAAACACCTTCGCGATGGCGGCGGTGCCTTCGGCCACGCCTTCGAGAAGACCGATGGTGGCCACTCGACGCCCGAGCACAGTGGCCATGAACACGGGCAGCAGGCTGTGGATCAGCTCGGAGGAGATGTCCATGAGCAGCGAGACGAAGCCGAGCGCCCAGATGCCCGTCGGCAATGTTCGCGACGCTAGTGACGTGCGCGCAGGAGGCTGACTGTTGTCCAAATGACAGAGTCTCAACTTTATCGAAAATAGAATTCCCGCATGCCTCAATAAGGCATGCGGGAATTTTATTTTGCCGGCATTTCCAGTCCGATCTCTTGAAAGGCGTCCTCCAGCCGGATCATCCCGACGGCGCGCCGGTTCCGGACCACCGCGATGCGGTTTAGATTGTGGCTGACCATCAGCTCGATGGCGCGGGTGATCTTCTCGCCGATGCCGACGCTGGGTTCAAGCGGCAGCTCTCTCGGTGCAGGGCCGGATGATGGGGTCAATGTTGCGTGAAGTCATCGTTGCTGCGCTCCTGTCGGATCCTGCTCCGGCTTGACAGGGTTTGAAAAACAAGCATGAGGCCGTCAGCCAAGGCACGATGAGATCAAAGCTAAGGTCAGGGCTCAAAGGGAAAGACACCATCCGCTCACCTTTCAGCTTCCAGCTTCGAACTTTCAGCTTCCAACGGCATATTGCCTGGCTGTCAGGAATAAGAACTAGCAAGGGATATGCCAATAAACGGCCGCAGCAGGCGCCTCCGCCGCCTCCGATGGCGCAAACCGATACCCTGCTTGACTCGGAGCCCCCCCGCGCCGCAGCGTCTCCGCCGCACCAGGTCCTCCACACCAGCGACACACCCCCCCGCCCGTGTCTCCCAGCGAGTTCATCCGAAAAGAAACCTGTCCCTCATGAGTTTACACTCCCGGCGTCGTCCGCAGCCTCTCGAACTTCGCAGGCACAATTCATCCAGCATGTATCTCATATAAAATTAATCCCTTAAAACAAAATCCCGGAGCCGTTTGGACGGCTCCGGGATTTTGGCACGCATCTTGATTTAGGATCTGTCCGGCACGTATCGGCATGAAGCGGAGCGGTGGGCCCGCCCGCTCATTCTAAACCCGAATGCAAAACGGACAGGAGGATGCAGTATGGCAGAAGAACAAGTGAAAAAAACAGGTTTTGAAATCGCGCAGAAGCTCGACAGAGAAAAGACCATGTGGGAACGGATGGCGCCCGACAAGGGCCAGATCATGGCGGCGCTCTACGGCTGTGGCGTCCTGTTCGTCGTGTTCCTGATCGGCTGCTGGCTCGCCGGCAACCCGTTTCAAGCCACCCAGCGCATCGCATCCACCTACGTCAAGGAAATGGGCTGGATGGGCACCAACGAATGGGCCATCATCTGGAGCGTCGTCTGGATCGCCATGGCCTTCGAGTTCATGGACGCTACCGCCGGCATGGGCTTCGGCACCGCCATCACCCCGCTGCTGATGCTCATGGGCTTCGACCCCAAGCAGATCGTCCCCGTGGTCATGATCCAGCAGGGTGTCGCCGGCATCGTCGGCACCTTCCTGCACGCCGAGTACGAGAACGTGGAGTGGAAGTTCAAGCCGATGTCGGAGACCATCAAGCTCTGGCTCTACATCGCCATCCCCGGCATCCTGGCCGTCACGATCTCGGTGACCTCGGTCTACGCCATCTTCAAGGTGGCCAAGGTCTGGATCAACCTCTACGTCTGCGCGCTGCTGCTCGGCATGGGCGTGATTTCCCTTTACCAGGGAATGTCCGACAAGGGCAATCGCAAGTACCGGCCCAAGATGATGGGGTTCTGGGCCTTCCTGGCGGGCTTCAACAAGGGCGTCGGCGGCGGCGGCTACGGCCCGGTGGTGACCATCGGCGGGCTGCTCTCCGGGGTTCCGGCGAAAAGCATGATGGCGGTCACCGCGATCTCCGAGGGCACCGTCAGCACCTACTCGATCATCATCTGGCTGCTGATGCTCTCCGGCGGCGTTATCATCGACTACCTGCTGCTGCCCTCGATGATGATCGCAACCATCCTCTCCGCGGTCGTGGCCCCCTGGGCGACGCGGGTCTTCCCGGAGAGAATCTGGCAGTTCGTGGTGCCGGCCTACAGCTTGATCCTGGCCTTCTACAGCACCTATAGATCCTGGCCGGACATCAAGAAGGCGCTCGGCGTCTCATGAACAACGGCTTCACAAGGAGGAACCCCCGTTCGCTGCCTGCTGACCTCCTTGCGAAAGGGACCCCGGAAACGGGGTCCCTGCCTCCAACCCAAATGAAGACAAAGAAAAAAGAGGACCGACCGATGGATCAGACTCAAAGACGCAGTCCTGCCCAGCGATTTAAAGCCGGTTTCGGGCTGAACATGATCGTGATGGCCGTAAGTTTCGCCCTGTACTACCTCGGCTTTTTCGGCGGCGTGGAAGGCCCGCTCGCCATGCCGAACATCGGCCGGGCGCTGGCCGACATCGGGTTCACGGTGGTAAGTTTCCAGGCGATGCTCGTAGTCCTCTTCGTCATCGCGCTGACCTGGAACTGGGTCCTCAACCTCATCGCCCACCTGACCGGGCAGCGCCTGACCTGCACCAAGGGCAGCCCGCAGGAGGGCTTCTGCGCTGAACTGGTGCAGCGCGACCGGGATCCCTCCGGCCAGGGATGGACTTACACCTGCCCCCATGGCCATTGCCGGAAGGATGCCAATTTCCACCCGATCCGCAAGGGCAAGATAGCCAACTCGCTCCTGATGGCGAGCCTGGCCGCCGCCCTGATGTTCCACTTCGCCTGACGGCGGACGGCATCGACTGATCTTATTCCCCCGAAGCCCTCTTCGGGTTTGCGTCCACCCCGGCCGCATGGTAAATTCACCATGGGCCGGGGTTTTTATTCCGCACCCGCCAACGGTGCAATAGACTCGTACAAAGCCATCAAACGCGATGGCTTTGAAAAAAGCCCAAGTTCAAGGCGCGCGAGTCCCGTGGAGCGAGGCGTACTTGCAGTACGCCGCAGCGACAGCGGGATGAAGCGCAACGCCGAAATTGGGTTTTTTACGAAGCCATCGAAGCTGGAGGCGCCATGGGCAACCCCATCCGCGTGCTGCTGGTCGACGACGAGGAGCGCTTCGTTCAGAACCTGGCCAAGCTCCTGCGCGGCCGCGGCTTCGAGGTGGCAACCGCCTTCGACGGCGCAGCCGGGGTGGCCGCCGTCGAAAAAAGCGAAGGCTTCGATGTCGTATTGCTCGATGTCAAGATGCCGGGCATGGACGGCATCGAGACGCTGCGGAAGATCAAGGAGATCTCCCCCGAGACCGAGGTCGTCATGCTCACGGGGCACGCCAACGTCGAGACCGGCATTGCGGCCATGCGCGAGGGCGCGCTCGACTACCTCATGAAGCCCTGCGACATCGAGGACCTGGTGGCCAAAATCACCGAGGCCCACGAGATCGAGGACATCCGGCGTCACCCCGTGCTGTGGCCCCGTCACGTGGTGAAGGAAATCACCTGGCCGTCCTTTATCCGCTTGGATATCGAAGACTCGTTGGAAAAGGCCCTCGGTGTTTTCATGCGGGAGCTGGGCATGAGCGTCAGGGACGAGCTCTACATCCTGGACGCGGAAAACCGGTTCCAGGGGGTGGTCGCCCGCCGCGACCTGCTGGAGGCCGCCCGGCAACACGGACCCGAGCGCTCCATCGAATGGGCCGATTTGACCGGCCACCCGGAGTGGCTCCCGGCAGAGCCCCTGCGCAGCATCATGCGCCCGGGGCATCCGGTGGCGACAGACCCGGAAGCCAACCTGGCGGAGGTCGCCCGCCGTATGCTGGACACCAACGTGCGCTGCATGCCGGTCATCGAAGACGGCCGGGTCACCGGCATCGTCCGGCTGAACGACGTGCTGCAACATCTGTCGCGCTGAGACGGTCGTTTAGTTCCTTTTGACTGAAGCGCTAAAATACCTCTATCGCAGGAGGCATTCAGCCATGTCCGCGAACGGTATCGCAAAGGGCTCCTCTCAAAGCGGGGATTTCCCCTATTTCCGCAGCCTGTGGAACCTCGTGGTGGTCTTGCTCCTCGCCGCGGCCTTCCTGCCTTTGCTGCTCCTGGGAAGCGTCATCTATGTCTACACGACCGGCGCCCTGAAAGAGAACGCCATCGAGACCCTGCGCCTCCAGGTCCAGGGCCACCGCGCGATCATCGACCAGTTTTTATCCGAACGGGCCTCGGACCTCAGGCTGCTCGCAGCCAACGTCGGTTTTGCGCAGCTCACGGACGCCGGCGGGCTCGGACGCGCCTACCGCTCCCTGCAGCAGGAGCTTTCCTGTTTCAGCGACCTGGGAGTCATCGATTCCGACGGCAACCACCGGGCCTACGTCGGCCCCTACGACCTGATGGCGCGCAACTACCGGGATCACTTCTGGTTCCCGCCCACGGTGGAGAAAGGCGTCTTCATCAGCGACGTCTACCTGGGATATCGTCAGGTCCCGCACTTCATCATCGCCGTCACGCAGCAGGATGCGGACGGGCTCTGGATCCTGCGCGCCACCGTGGATGCCGATTTCTTCGAGCGCTTCGTTGCCGCGAGCGCAGGCGACTTCAAGGCCGAGGCCTTCCTGGTCAACCGCGAGGGCGTCTACCAGACCCGCCCGCGATCCGCCGGGGCGCCCATGGAAAAGTCGCCGTTTCCGCAGATCGCCCCCTTCGACGGCATCCGCATCGAAGAGCGCGGCGAGCGCATCTTTGCCATGGCCTGGCAGAAAACCGTACCCTGGGTGAGCATCGTTGAAATGAACCGGGCGGACATTTTCGCCGACCTCAACCGCGTTCGCTGGATCTGCCTCTTCACGTTTATCCTGGGAGCGCTGGTGATCGTCCCCACCGTGCTGCTCACCACCAACAACCTCGTGCGGCGGCTGGAGTCCAAGCGCAAGGACCTGCGCTTCCTCGACCAGCAGCTGCAGCACGCCAGCCGAATGGCCTCCTCCGGCCAACTGGCACAGGGGGCCCTCGAGGACATCACGGACAGCCTGGCCAACATCCACAGCGCCTCCCAGTGGCTGCGGGAGCTGTGGGGGCAACGCCCCCAGGCGGAGCCCGATCCCGATGAGATTTCGGGCACCCTTGAACAGATCGACGCCGAGATCCATCGCAGCGAGAAAGCCGTCAAGCGCGGCCTGGACCTGGCCCGGCCGTCGGCCGGCCCGGTGTGCATCGACCTGAACGTGCACGAGCTCATCGGCGAGCTTCTGGACCTCATGCGGCGCGAGCTGCATTTCAAGCGCATCCGCGTCAAGCGGGATTCACCCGACCCGGCCGCCACGGTCTGCAGCGACCCGGACGGCCTGCGGCAGGTGCTGCAGAACCTCATCAGCAACGCCGTTGCCGCGACGGCCGACGGCGGGGAGATCGAGGTCGGCTCCCGCACTGAGGGCGGTCGGCTGCGCCTGACGGTCATCGACAGCGGCCCCGGCATCCCCGCAAAAGACTTCAAGAAAATCTTCGAGCCGCTTTACACCACCAAGCCCGGAGGGCTGGGCCTGGGGCTGACCATCAGCCGGACGATCGTCGAGCGGCTGGGCGGGACGCTTGCGGCCGGCAACGTGCCCGGCCGCGGGGCAGCCTTTACCGTGGAGTTGCCCCTCAAATGAATGCGGCGGATAATAGTGTTGGGGCTATTGGTGGGAGTGGTATCCTGCCGCAGGATAAGGGTTCAAGGGTCCAAGGGGTCGAGGTTTCGAGTGAAAAGAAAGTGCCCGGACGTGCTTCTCCCCTTGACCCCTGGACGCCTTGACCCCTTGTACCTTGCCGTGATCAAGCGCGAGCACATAAAACAGGCGATCGACGCCATTTCCGGGCGGGCCCCCGACATCGGCCGCGCACTGGACGAGCTGCTCGGGGTGGGCCGCATCGGGACCGCTGCCCAACCCGAGGACTCCGCCACCGACACCGATTTCCATTTCTTTTTCGACAAGGAAAAAGTCCGGGTCAAGAAGTTCATCTTCATCAACGAGGGCACCGCGCCCATCGAGCGCGGGCTGCTCATCAAGTACGGGGAGCTTCTCCGCAAACGCGAGTTGATCGAAGGCCGGCGGGAGCGGGATTTCCTGCGGGCCGCACGCGAGGTCCGGGCCGCCGGGCTGCGGCTGATGGTCGCGCACGAGATCGACGCGGCCATCGAACGGGTGCACAACGCCTCGGACGCCGACGCCCCCGGCGGCGCCGACAGCCGGATCGCCGTGCTGAGCGGCCTGAAATCGGAAAACCCGGCACGGGGGATCCCGGCCTCCGCCCGGGACGACCGGGTGATCTTCAGCGGCGCCGTGGAGGACGGCCGGCAGGCCCTCTTCATCCCCTTCCCCTTCTGCATGGACGCCCTGATGCAGGTGGCGGACATCAACCTGGAATTCTTTCACGTCCGGTTCCTGCTCGCCTGCCTCATGCGCGGCCAGGAGCAGCGCCTCTTCGCCTGCATAGTGGACGGCCGGATCGTCGGGATGCTTTTCCTCGCATTGAAAACCGCCCTTTTCTATTCCGGGCTGGAAATCAAGTACATCGCCACCCTGCGGGGCCGGCGCAGCGACGATGAGGAGCCGCCCCCCCGGGGGGTCGGACGTTTTCTGGTGGCAGGGACCTGGCTGCTGTGGAAAACCGCCTACGGCAAGGCCCGGGAGATCGTCCTGGATTCCGAAACCGGCGCCCGCCGGTTTTACGAACACCACGGGTTTGTGTCCAAGGGACCCCACCGGTATGTGCTCTCCAATCCCAGCCCCGACCTGCTGCGGACGATTCTGATGATGGCCGAAAACTGCCCCGGCCTGCCGCCCAAGGTGGCACTCGAGCTCGGCGATCTCGTCATGCAACGCATCAAGCTGCTGCGCCGGCGCGGCCGAAACGATCGCGACCGCGCGCTGCACGCGCAGGTGGAGGCCATGGCGCAGACGGCGCTCTCCTCGTGCACGTATCCGGCCATCGCCACCGCCGCCACCCGGGGGCTGCTGCGCTGCCGCCGGAGCCTCTCCGAGCTCGAGCACCTGCTCACCGTCGCTTCACAGAACCCCGCGGTCCGCAAGGCGTTCATCCCGGGGGCAGCCCCCGCCGTCGGCGTGGTCTGCGACGACCGGTTCACGCAACACCTCGAACACATCTTCCATCTGGAAAACGCCAAGCGCTACGAGGCGATCCGCTCCGTGCTGGAAGACCCCTCGCTTTCCGGCAAGCTGACGCGGATCGCCCCGCGCCCGGCGACCCCCGAGGAGCTTGCTTGGGTGCACACACCCGCGTACATCGCACGCGTGGCGGAAACGGCGGGCCGTCCGCTCACCTCCTTCGACCTCGACACCCAGACCACGGAGAGATCCTACGAAACGGCCTGCCTGGCAGCGGGGGCGGTGTTCAACCTGGTGGAGGAGATATGGTCCGGCCGCATCCAGCGGGGGTTTGCCGCCGTCCGGCCGCCGGGCCACCACGCCGAGCCGGACCGCGGCATGGGCTTCTGCCTGTTCAACAACACGGCCCTCGGTGCGCGCTACCTCCAGCGGCGCCACGGCCTGAAGCGCATCATGGTGGTGGACATCGACGCCCACCACGGCAACGGCACCCAGGCGGCCTTCTACGACACGGACGAGGTGCTCTGCGTCTCCATCCACCAGTTCCCGGGGTTCCCGGGCACGGGCAAGCTGGGCGAAGTGGGACGCGGAAAAGGCGAGGGCTACACGGTGAATGTCCCGCTGCGCAAAGGGCACGGCGACGGGGATTTTTTGTGCATCCTGCACTTCCTGGTCCGGCCTCTTGCCAGGGCCTATCAACCCGAAATCATCCTGGTGCCCTGCGGGTTCGACCTCTGGCTGCACGACCGGCTGGCCGAAATGCGGGTCTCGGCCGAAGGCTACGGACTGATGACCGCGTTGCTGGCGGACATCGCCGCCGAGGTCTGCGGCGGCCGGATCGCATTTGTCATGGAGGGCGGCTACAGCGCCGAGGGTATTCGCGAGTGCGGCCTCAGGGTGCTCCAATCCCTCTGCCGCCCCTCGCCGTCGAACCTCGAAACCCTGCAAAAGGTCGCGGCAGACAACCCCGGCCGGTTGGGCGCCTTGAAAAAGGCCATCGAGATCCATCGCGGCAACTGGGAGGTACTGAAATAAGCAATACCCATGTATGTCACCTGACAGGTGACATACATACAGTTCATGTACCGAACGGCGATCGACGGCATTCCGTGCAAAGGCTCATTACACAAGTGTTTCCGACTATCGTTCGGTGCCGCTGTCGGCACCGGCCGGATGGCATGTTTCTTGAAAACTGATTACGAAGAGTAGTTGATTATTTCGTAAATAGCCGGTGTGGCGGGTTGCACCATCTTGGGGAACGAAATCCCCCCCGGCCCCCTTTTCCGAAGGGGGAGGAACGCCGACATCCTCTTGCTCCCCTTTTATCAAAAGGGGGTGGGGGGATTAGAAGCGACTTCCCCGGACGTCACAACTGAGGTCATGGTGAAGGAACTAACGTCACCCATCAAGGATGCGAGGCTCCCGAGGTCCCGGACATC
>CAVUXT010000017.1:0-5392 GCA_963745465.1 uncultured Bacteroidota bacterium
AGCGAAATATCTTGGGAGAGGGGGCTCGGGACCGACGGCCCCGGCCCCCTCCCTCAAACTCCCTCCCCCAACCCCCATATGCGAAGCCAAAAGCATTGCCTATTTAAAAAATAATCTAATGAACTTCATACTAAAAACAACATCTCTAATATATAAAAAAACGCTTATGTCCTTAGCTCCGAGAAAGTGATGGTAGTTGAGTTGAGACAAGCATGAAGCATCCGGTTAAACATTTGCGGTTCCCAAAAGCGACGGTTAAAACGGTAGCAAAATTCCGCCAGGTAGCGGGGCAAATGCTTGGGGCTGACGCCATGGTGGATGCCCCGGATGTTACCTTTAATATTGGCGATCAAGGTATGGACCCAGGGCAAGACCTTCGGGGCCTCCTTCCCCGAACCGGGCACCAGCCACTCATGACGGACACCGGGAGCAGCATCCAGGAAGCTATAGCCTTGCCAGCCATCGGTCTTGATCACCGCCTCGGTCGCCAGGCGCTCCCGAACCAAGGGTTGAATCTCAGCGCTGCTGACCCGGGGCACCATCCGCATGGCCGCAAACCTGGGCTTTTTTGCGGTCGGGGTTTCCACGGCGACCACCACCTTGGCCTTGCCAGCGGCGCCACGTCCACGTTTGCCGGGTTTCGGAGCACCGAAGTAGGTGTCATCCATCTCGATCAGGCCGGCGAGTTTATAGTTGGCATCCCGGTGCCGCCAGGGCTTGGCGAATCTTGTGGCCCATGGTCCACACAGTTTTGTAGGTTTTGATTTCCAGCATCCGCTGCAAGGACAACATAGAAATGCCACTCTTCTGGCGCCCCATCAGCCAGATCATCCAGAACCATTTGTGCAAAGGGGTCCTGGTCTTATGAAACACGGTCCCTGCGGTCAAAGAGGCTTGATAACCGCAGGCCTTACAATGGTATAAGTGGCGGGTGCGATGAAAATAAGCCTCACCATGTTGGCAGCGGGGACAGCGAAATCCCTCCGGCCAACGCAGGCGAAATAAATGTTTCTGACAGGCTTTCTCAGTGCCAAACTTTTTCTGAAATTGCATCAGACTGAGTGGGGTTTGCTGCATCGCCTTGCTCCATTTAGCTAATTATTTAAATTAATTATACCATAATCATTGGAGCAAAGGCAATAAGCGTATTAAAAAATTCATCAACTTTCTCACTATTTGTCTAGACTATGCAATTAATACAGCAATTTTCTTATATTATTATACTATTTCAATTCATAAATTTGCTCAATTATTGATTTTAATTGGGTCGATTATTCTTATTGTTGGAATATTATTTAAAAATCCTATAGATATAATTAATAATAGTATTTTAGGCAATGGTGGCCCAGGGATGATAGTAGCAATATATTATCCTGAAAAAATTCAAGAATTTATTAGAATTAAAAATCAAGTCGTTTTGGGTTTATTAATAATGTGTTCTGGTTACTTAATTTTATTTATATCATCAGTTAATTATGAAATTAATTTAGCAAGATGGCTTATATTAACCTTCGTTATGGCGTATACATTTGGATCATTAATTGCCGGTAATAACAGAAAAGATGTAATAATTAACTGGAAAGATAATAAATGTAGATATCATTGTCTTATTACAGATTTATTAGATAAAAAAATAGACAATACGGGAGAATCGTTAAATCACGCATGGATTAGCTTAAACTTTATAAAAAATGCGCTTTCTATAAAGATTAAATCTGAATTTAAGGATGATCAAAAGCCTTCACTACAAGAAATTGAAATTCTACAAGTATCGATAAAACAAGATATAGAAAATACAAGTCTATTTTATTATTTTCTCAAACCCAAAAGGCTTTTTAAAGATCTTTTCCTAACATAATTTATTGTTAATAAAGGAACAAATGAAAGAAACAAAAAACAAAGGCCGCATCGCCGCGGTCTCCGTCTCCGAGCGCAAGGGCGAGGTCAAGCACAACGTGGACCAGGCGCGGTTGGTGGTGGACCACGGCCTGGCCGGAGACGCCCACGCCGAAGGCGGCATCCGCCAGGTGAGCCTCCTGGCCCAGTCGAGCATCTACAAGATGGTGGCCGCGGGAGCCAGGGTCAAGGCCGGTGATTTTGCCGAGAACCTCACGGTTGAGGGTCTCGACGTGATGCACCTGCCGGTGGAGACCCGGCTCAGGGTGGGCGAAGCGGTGGAACTGGAAGTCACCCAGATCGGCAAGACCTGTCACGCCGGCTGCGCCATCCGGGAGTTGGTGGGCGACTGCGTCATGCCCAGAGAAGGTATTTTTGCCCGGGTGCTGAAAGAGGGCGTGGTGAAGCCCGGCGATGTAATCGAGGTGGTTTATGTTCCGGTGGGCATCCTGACGGTCAGTGACCGGGGGCACGCCGGGGAGCGGGACGACACCGCCGGGCCGAACTGGGACGGCTGCTGGACACCCGCTGCTTTCAGGGTAGCCGCCGGGGCAATCGTGCCCGACGAGCCGGAGGCCATTGCGGCGATCCTTACGGCCTGGAGCGACGATGACGGCCTGGACCTGATCCTGACCACCGGGGACGGGCCTGAGTCCCCGGGATACGACGCCGGAAGCCACCCTGGCCGTGGCCCAACGCCTGGTACCGGGGATAGCCGAGGCCATGCGGGCCGCGGTCTGGCCATCACCCCCCACGCCATGCTTTCCCGGGGGTGGCGGTGATTAGGGGCCGCACCCTGATCATCAACCTTCCCGGCAGCCCCAAGGGGGCCCGGGAAAACCTGGCGGCGGTGGCCGCAGCCCTGCCCCACGCCCTGGAAAAACTCCGGGGGCAGCCCGGCGGAGTGCGGGGCGGAGTAAAGAATACCTGACAGTTATTCCAGGGAAGGGTGGGGGATTTTCTCTCAGCTAGATCCCCCCCTCCCTTTAAACTCCTTTCCCATCCCCCTGTAAGAGGAGGGAATGGCGGGTCTCTGGCTTGGCCAAACGTAGGGCGGGTTTTAAACCCACCCCTACCATTCTTTTTAGGGGGCTGAGGGTGGAAGGAGAGCCACTTAGCCCGCTTTATTCATGAAGGGGATGAGGGGCGCCTTTCCAGGCTTTGTTTTGGGGGCGAAGAAGGCAACGAGGGGGCTGAGAGAAGGCGGAAGGAGCCTCGAAGGGTCATTTTTCGATAAGAATGCTGCCAGAGACGGCCTCAGGGCTGATTTTGGACGCACCTATCCCCAGGGTTAAGCACAACGGCTGGGGGAAGCGGGATTAACCGGGGCTGGCCCGCAGGTTTTGCAACAGCCCGGCCAAGAGGTCGCGGTAAGGATAACCCGAGGCCAGGTGCACCCAGATGCGGCGGCTGGTCTCCCGGATGCGGGCCCCGATCTTCAAGAGCTTGAGCCGCAAGGTGTTGACCTGAGCCGTGGCCAGTTCCGTGCCCTGGAGGTGGTGGCGCAGCAGCCAAAACAGGCAGTAGGCCGCGGTGTGGAGCAGCAGCCGGAACTGATTGGCCAGGAAGCGATGGCAACTCAGGCGATCGGCCTTGATCTCCAGCTTCAGTTCCTTGATGCGGTTTTCCACGTCGCCCCGGAGCACGTAGATGTCGTCATAGACAAACTGGGGGTTGCGGCTCAGGTTGGTGACCACGAAGCGCTGATTGGCGCCCAGATGGGTATATTCCACCTTGGCGATGATCCGGCGGGGCTGGTCCCAGGATTCCGCCTGGTAGCTGAAGGAGGTGAAGAGCCGTTGTTTCTCCCCCGTCTCCTGGTACTGGCGTTGCGCCTTTGCCAGGAGCGGCGCGGTCTTTGCCAAGAGCCGGTTGTTGGTGATGAAACCGATAACGTAGCGGGTCTCGGGCTGCTCTTCCAGATAGCCATAGAGGGCGGGCACGGCAAAACCGGCATCGGCCCGAAAGAGGATCAGGGCCTTGGGATAGGCCTGCTTCAGCTTCTTGATCAACCGCTTGAGCACCGCCAGCGCCCCCTGGGAGGAGTGGGTGTTGCCGGGGCGCAGCACCGCGGCCAGGGGAAAGCCGTCGCGGCCGTCAAAGACCAGGAGCGGATGATACATGTGCTCTTCGTAATAGCCGTGGAAGAAGCTGAGTTGCTGCTTCCCGTGGGTGGGGTCGTCGGTGGCGTCCATGTCCAGGACGATGACCTTCCGGGGGCCGGGATGGGTCTTGAGGTACAGCTCCAGCAGCCGATCGGAGAGGCGGCGCAGGTCCTTGGCGGTGACCCGGTTCTCAAACCGGGACAGAGTGGGCTGGGAGGCCAGGTCGCCGGCACTCTCCGGGGCCTTGCCGGCCATGATCTTGAAGGCCGGGTCCTTGGCCAGGGTGGCGGCGTCGTTGTTGTCTTCGTAGCCCTGGGCAATGGCGAACAGGCGTTGCCGCACCAGGGTCAGGAGATCATGTTTAACCTTGTGAGAATCCCGAGGATCATGGAGGCAGCGGGCGGCGTTTTCGGCGAGGCGGTAGCGCTGGTCCAACTCCCGGAGCAGCAGGCCGCCGGCATCGGAGGTGATCCGGCCCCCGGCAAAATCGGCAATGACTTCCTTGGAGAAAAGGCTTTCAAAGATGAGCTGTTTATGGCAGACTGTTTCCATAGGGTATCCTTGCTGAGAAGCTGTTTGTTTAGCGACAACAGCATCTTAGCAGATACCCTTTCCTTTTTTAAGCACTTTTCGTGAATAATCCGGGTTAGGAAAAAGCCCCTCCCCCCTTCCGCCGGAAGAATCTGGGAAGCCTATGGTTCCTCAGGCTTCTCAGCTTCCGCAGGTTCGCCGGCGGGCTCGGCAGCCGGGGGCGGCGTTGCCGCGGGGGGCACCGGCGGAGGCTCTTTGGCCCAGGCAGCCCGGATCTTCTCCCGCATGGCGGCCACGGCCTGATAATTCCTGTCCTTGATCTCTTTTACCTCCTTCGCCCGGGTGACCGCATCGCTCACTTCGCTTACCACCAGGGGGTTGGTTTCACCCCGTTCCAGGGCCTGGAAAAACTGTTCTCCCAAGCGGCGCATGGCCTTATTGACTTTCTGCTTCTGCCAGCAGGCCAGAGTGTAGCGGCCCAGGATCAGGCCCCGGCGCAGCATATTGAGGGCCAGGGTCATGGCGAAACACCCGGCGCTCTTGAGTCCCTTGAATCCCTTCGCGGCCAAACCTTGATAATCGACGCTCATGCCTAACTCCTTTCCCTGGGCCAGAAACCGGGAGAGGAAACCCGGCGCTCTGATCCCAAAGAGCAATCAAACGACAATTTTTTGCCATTCTGGGTGCAGCGAAGAATCTCTCTTTTTAAGCGGCCGAGATTCTTCACTCCGCGGCGGTCCGTCCAGAATGACATGAAAATTCCATGGTCTTTTGACTGCAATTTTGTATGAGTCAACCGGAGATAGTTGTCCGGCCCCAAGCCCCTTTTCTTATTTACCTTAATATAGGGCGGGGAAGGG
>CAVUXT010000018.1:0-241408 GCA_963745465.1 uncultured Bacteroidota bacterium
ATGCTTCGGCGCCGTTACGTATTGCTCATTGCATGCTTGTTGCGGTGACAATTGCCCTCGTCTCAACTCTCGGCGGACAAACTGACCAACCGCTACCTACACCGTTGTTGTCGTTGGGATTGCTCTGGGTTGTCTACGCTGGAATTCAGTTGATGCCACTGGAATCCTTTGCCGCTCCATTTTTTCCTGGAGTCGCCAATGTCCAGGCAGGTTTCGCGAATGAGCCGATTGCCGACTTAGGACAGGCAACAAAAAACTTGGCGGCAATTACATCGAAGCGAGTTTACCGCGAGCGACGATCGCATTCGACGAGACACTGTTGGCATCGTACCGTTTTTGATGAGTCTCGCCTACGTGTTTTTGACCTGGCGGCTGTTCTCTGACGGCCACTCCCGTGGGTTGCTGCTTTGGTGCTTGGTTATCCACTCGACCGCCCTGGCCTCGTGGGGCATCCTTCAACGGGCTGGTGGCAGCGTCGAAATGTTACCGGGAGTTCCCGATCGTTTTCCCGGAATTCCCTTCTCCAGCTTTATATATAAGAACGCAGGTGCTGCCGCAATTTTGCCAGGAGCCGCTGCTGCGATCTTACTCATCGTCTCCATCAAACGAAGTCAACGAAAAGTCGGGCCTATCATTCCCGCAACCCTTACACTGAGCCCTATCAGTTAACTTTGCTCATTTGCATTGTCGTGATTGGAATTGGAGTATTGGTATCATTATCCCGTGGCGCGTGGGTTGCTGCGGTCGCAGCGGCACTCATGGCGGCGATAGCTGTTAATCGCAATTGGCGAAGTTACCAATTGATCGGAATAGTAACGAGCATCCTTGCTGGCATCATTATCGTATCCGTTATTGCAGGTCAGATTTCAACATCGGTACAGGCTCGCATTGCCGAGTTGTCGCCCGACGCCATTGCTGGTGACCAACGTTGGGATCAATGGAAAGACGGTTTGAAGGCCGCGATTGCCAACTTCCCAGGTGGCTCAGGTCTAGGAACCTATGGATATGCTGTCTTACCGTTTCAATCCAACACTCGTGCCGGATGGTTTCGCGAAGCCCACAACCAGTACCTCGAAATCGCAGTGGAGTCGGGGTGCGTGGGAATTTTACTGCTTGTCGGACTAATCGGTTTGTTTTTAAGTAGGTGCGTTAAAACGATGAAACGCTCAACTTATGACCGTTCGAAACACTACGCGATATTCGGGATCACCTTGCTTGTTCTTGCTGCCGTCCAGAGTGTTGCAGATTTCGTGATCGCCATTCCCTCCAATATGTTTCTCTACGCCATCTTGGTCAGCCTTGTTTTCACTCGATGCGGATGGAAGGCAAAAATCACGAGTCGCACCGAAGCTTTCGAAAGCCTTTTTTGGTCAGCGATTGTCGTTGTGGCACTCACGTGTTCTTTCGTAATCGTACGAGGTCAACTTATCGAACGTGAATCGCTGGAAAGTACGCTTGTCACAGCTTTCGAAAGGGATTCGCGTGCCGACGACGCCCCGGCGATCGTACCGAGAACTTTAGACCGAGCGATTGCGCAAAACCCTTATAGCTGCTTGCTATATGAACGTCGAGTTGTTTGGAATGTGATGAGGTATCGCTGTGAAATCATGGATGAAGCGGACCGACGTGGAGAAGTCTCATTGGCACGCGACGGAGCCCGTTAGCATATTGAATGTAATTCACTTCGCACCCGACGAGTTTCGTCCCGCCATCACAGCCGACTTTGTGTCTTCGCCATTGTTGAGACAACCGCTAATCGACATAGTCGCGGATTATAAACGCATTCTTCGGTTGAACCCTCTACGTCCCTACGTTCATACGGAAGGCACCGTCCTGGCAACGATCGCTGGTTTTTCCACTGTCCAATGGCTAGATCGATCCGCCAAGCTTTCCAACAACGATAGTGGTCGACTCTTCCGCAACGGTCTTACCGCGTTTGCAATTCGCGACGAGGCAAGGATGATCGACCAATGGCGTCAGTCGAGCTAGCGGTCGACGAGCGATTTATCGATGAGATCGTCGATATGGCGAGAAACAACGCATCGACCTTCGAGAGTCACACGGAATACCCAACAAATTCTCCCAATCTCTTGGTGCAACTTGCGTATCGGAATTCACCTCCCAATGTCGAATTAGTCAATGCGCTGATCAGTGCAGTGCCAAAACTCGACATCGTCGAGCGAAGTGATGCGTGAGGCGGCGATTGCCGAGCTCTACTTGATTCTCGACGATCCCAATTTAGCTGCTGAGCACTGGGAAAAGGCGGTTTCGCTGGAACCAAAGAGTGTTAGCTACCGTTTATCCTACGCTAACACCCTACTTCGCGCTGGCGACGTTCGATCCGCCGTATCGTCGAGCAATTCTTGGCTACACGCTGCATCCCGAAGACGACCGATTTCAACGAGTCATCGAGGCTGCTCGTAGAGAACTGGGTCGATTCGAGTAATCAGCTCAATCGCACAATATTATAAGCCCACTCTCGCTTGCGTAGCTCACGCACACCCCCCTGCCGTCGCCGAATGATAGCAACGTGTCGCGTTGCCTTCCGTCATGACGACGAGCTTGTTCAGTCACGGCCCACCTTCATGAGTCCGAGACCCTCTCCACTGAGCTTGAAATGCGTTCGACTCCAGATTCATCACTTGTCGGTAACCTCACCGAACTCGACTTCGTTGGGCTGTTTCGACGCCGTTGGCACCACCTCGTTTTTGGATGCCTCCTCGGATTAGCATTGGCAGTGCTTTACCAGTACGCGACGACGCCGATGTATGAATCGAAGATCGAGATCCTCGTGGGGCAACGAAGCAGCGAGTTGACCAATAGCGGACAGTTCCGCACAGGCGACTGGCGATGTGATTCACGAGGACTTGCTTGCAACCCATATGCAGTTAATCGCGAGCCGACGCATTTTGGGTGACGCGATAGAAACTGGTCGGCTCCTGGAAATTGAATCATTCCGAGATGCGGTAGCTGTCGGTAAAAACCCCGTCGATCATCTGCTCAAAAACCTTGAAGTCGAAAGAGGCGGAAAGGGTACTGCTAAAAACGCGATGGTTCTTTCGGTCTCGTGCCGAAATAGCAGTGCCGAAGGTGCAGCAAGAATTTTGGCAGCCGTATATCAAGCATATCAATCATACGTCGAAACGCACTCACAAAGTACGAGTGAAGACGCGGCTGAATTGATCGAAGCGGCTCGCGTTGAGAACGAAAACGAACTTGTCGCAGCTGACGCCGACTACCGTTCATTCATCCAAACGGTCCCCGTGTTGCTCGAAGGCGATCAAGTCAAAGACGTCCACAAGACCCGGTTGGAAAAACTCGAGATCGAACTTAACACCGTTCGCACGTCACTCGCCGAAGCAAAATCGCGTCTCGATGTCATTCGACAATACGAAAACTCTCAGGGTGATAATCCGGTAGCTGATTTAGACAATCTGGCGTTGTTGAGCCAAAAAGAAGATGTTGAGCGATTGAAGCTGTTCTTGGACGTGCGACGAGGCGGGTCGCAATCGGAAGCTTTTCAAGCGGACCTGCCCATTCGTGCCGAGGACTACGCACACCCAATACAACCGACTTCTCGAACTATTTCAAAAAGAACGCACGCTGGTCGAAGTGTACGGTGAAAGTCATCCGCTCATTCAATCAACGCGCCAAGAAATCGAGGTAATCCAACAATTCATTTCTCAGAATGCTCCGACGGACGCTCCGGAGAAAACTGCGAAACTCGATGGCAAAGCGATGCTCTCGACATTCATTCGATTGTTGCAAAACGACGTGGTCGACTTTGAAATTCGCGAGAAAGTTCTCATTGAACAAAGCGCGAATGAGCTGGAGCTTGCTAAGGAGATTGAGAACGCATTCCTCGAAGGTAATTCTAAAAAGGCAAAATTAGTTCGCCCAAGCTCGATATGACGAAGTCATCCGACGACTGCAGGAATTAAAGATCGCCGGCTCCTATGCAGGCTTTTCAACGGACCTTTTGGCAAGCCCAGAAGTCGAAAACCGTCCTGCATGGCCAAAACTGCCGATCGTTCTCGCCTTGGGCTTACTTCTTGGTTTCTTTACTGGGTGGAGCGACGGGGTTAACCGCCGAGTTATTCGACACGACCTTCCGGGATGTCGAGGACCTGGAGCGTACGCTGGGAGCGTCAGCGATCGCACATGTGCCACGTTTCAAGCTCGACGAGCTCACCATCCCTTCGCCTAACGAAACAAAGTTGGCTCCCTCGCTGCTCGCCGCCCACTGTCCTCGTTCGTCCGAGGCGGAAGTTTACCGAGTCGCACGCACATCGCTAATGATTAAATTTAGTGAGATCAATGGGAAGGTGGTGATGATGTCTAGCCCGCACCCGGGCGACGGAAAATCGACCACCTTAGCCAATCTCGCCGTGTCTTTAGCACATACCGGCAAACAAGTCCTGCTAATCGACTCCGATTTGCGTCGACCCGTCGTGGCAGGCCTGTTCGGAATAGAGAATTCACCGGGTCTGTCCGATGTGCTGCTGGGTACCACGCCACTTTTGCCAAATGCGTGCAAAAATCAGATATCAAAAATCTTTCGATTCTCACACATGGAACAGACACGTCAGAGCCGGCCGAGCTATTGCAATCGAATCGAATGAATTTGTTACTTCAAACGGTCCGTCAATCTTACGACTTAATTTTGATCGACGCACCGCCAGTACTAGCCGCGGTCGCTGATCCGGCCATCGTCGCACCGCTCGTCGATGGCGTGCTGTTGACCGTGCGAGTTTGCAAGAACGGTCGTCGACCTGTCGAACGCGCCGGAAAGATCCTGACTGACCTTGGTATCACTCCGATGGCTGTCATCGTCAACGGCGTCGATGGAAAAGCTCAATCGACCTACGGCTACGGCAACTACCGCTCTGGCGAATACGACTACGTGGGTAAGTACCACAAACCTAAGTTCTCCGGCAATATCGAAAAGTTGTTCTCTGCTTTCTACTGAACATGGCCCTGCAATGATTGTTAACTCTCCCCCTCCGATCTTTTCTTCTCCGATTGCTATTATTGTATCATCCGGTTTCATTTCACGGCTGACCAGTTTATACTGTTTTGAAACACGAACTACATCTTCAACTGATTCCATAAGCAGAAAATCTTCCTCGACCAGGTCAGCAGAAGGTCCTGTAATTCCAATGGCAAGTTTTGAATCTCCGGGAATTTCGTGTGGTGTACATTTTTTTGATATAATTTTTTCTTTCACTTTTTCAACATCCTCTCTTGGTGAGTTTAATTTCATCATAATCAGCATAATTGCCTCAGACTGTTAAGTTTTCTGAAAAATGATCTTACTTTATTCTCATCTTTTTTACCGGGTTCACTTTCCAATGAAGATAAAAGGTCAATTGCAGCCGGCGAAATCCATAAAATATGTTTCTATATTATTTCATTTATTCCTCCAGAAAGAATTATTCTGAGATTTTAACTTTATGGGAATCATATCCCAGTTGAAGTTTTTTCCTGTCCCTCCAAAACTATTTTCAGAATACGCGTCAAATAAATAATTAACATTTTTATATTTATTAACCTGTTCAAAGTCAAAATCATCTTTTATTCGGAAACTTTTAATTACAGGCAATTTCATTTCAGCGCAAAAATTTTCATCTTCATCTCCGTGAAGTTGAATAATATTGATTCTTGTTTTATTCACAATTTCATTTATAATTTCCGATTTTTCATTCACAAAGACTCCAACTTTTGCAGTAAATGGAGATAACTTTTCAATAATTAGAGCAGCTTCTTCAGGGTTTATATTTCTTTTACTTTTACAATAAAATATAAACCCAAGAGCGTTTGCCCCTTCTTTTTCACAAACCAATGCGTCATATAAATTTGTGATACCGCAAACCTTAACCTTCATTTTTGCACCATTGAATAAATTCCTTGATTTTTGCCTCTATGTTTTCCTCTTTCATTATTGATTCTCCGACAAGCAATGCATTTACCCCCGATTTTTTCAAAAAAGAAACATCTTCCCTTTTTGAGATCCCGCTTTCTGAAACAACCAAAATGTCTTTTGGAAATAGTTCCTTTAGCTTTGTCGTAGTTTCCAATGAGACTGAAAAATCAGACAGGTCCCTATTATTTATTCCTATTAGTTTATTATTATCAAAATCAATTTTATCAAGTTGATCTTCGGAATGAATTTCCAACAAAACTTCAAGACCGATTTCATTTGCAAGTGAAGTAAATTCGGCAATTTGTGATTTTGACAGGATCTCACTAATTAATAGTATTAAATCCGCGCCATTTGCTTTGGATTCGTGTATCTGAATTTCATCTATTATAAAGTCCTTTCTTAATAGCGGAACTGTTTTGTATTTAGCAATATCTCTAAGAAAGCCGACCTCTCCTTTAAAAAAATCCTTGTCTGTTAGAATTGAAACTGCGTCTACATTATTTCCAATGTAATAATTATCTATTTCTAAGTGGTTAAAGTTACTTCTTATAATTCCTCTAGATGGGCTTGCCTTTTTAATTTCACAAATAAGAGATAGATGATTATTTTTATAAATTATATCAATAAAACTCATTGTTACTTTTTTGTAAAATTCCATCCCTGCAAATGAAGAAATGGAAAATCTTTTTTTAAGGTTCTCAACTTCTTCTTTTTTTGAGTCAATTATTTTATTTAGGATATTCATTTTGATTTTAAATTATAACTGCAGTTTATACTATAATCTCTTATAATTTAATTTTTTTTAAAGCAGCTCCGCTATTTATCGATTCTTCTGCAGCGTCTTTGCAAGTCATCAGGTCTTCGGAATATCCTGCACAATATAAAGCCATAGCAGAATTTGCAACTATAGTATTTAAAGCTGCGCTCTTTCTATCGACCTGAAAAAACGTCTTCAATAATTTTTGCATTATCTGCTGGAGTGCTGCCTTTTATTTCATCCGGAACCATCTCCGGAAATTGAAATGTTTCCCCAGTTATAGTATAATTTTTTATTTCTGTCCCTTTTTTATATTCATAGATATCAGTTGTATTGCCCGGATAAATTTCATCATATCTATCATCGCTGCAGAGAAAACATACATTTTCAAAGTCCAGATAATCGGCGGCACCTGCCATTTGTCCTGCGGTCTTTTTACTATATGTACCAATTATCTGCTTTTTGACTCCGGCAGGATTTGTTAACGGACCAAGGATATTAAATATGGTTTTTATGCCCAACTCTTTTCTGACATTAGCTGCTTGTTTCATTGCAGGATGATAAATCGGCGCAAATAGGAAGGCAATACCAATATCCGACAATGCTTTTTCCGACTGTTCGGGTGTAAGATTAATATTAATCCCAAATTCCTGAAGAACATCGGCGCTTCCGCATTTACTGGAAATTGAACGGTTACCGTGTTTAGCAACATTTACTCCAGCTCCGGCTACAGTAAAAGCAGTGGCAGTTGAAATATTAAAAGTTCCTGAATTATCTCCGCCCGTACCACATACATCAATTGTGTTTTGTGTGTCACAGTTGATTTTAATACCCAAGTCTCTCATAGCCATTGCGAATCCGGCAATCTCTTTTTCTGTTTCCCCTTTTGACTTTAGAGAAATTATTAAAGCGGAAATTATTGGATCACTTATCTGACCTTCCATTATGCCCTGCATCAATTCATATGATTCCCCAAAAGTCAGATCATTTTTTTCCACTAATTTTTCGAGAATATGTTTGATTGCCATATTCATAATTTTAACCAGTTATTAATTATTGCTTCTCCTTCAGATGTCAGGATTGATTCCGGGTGAAATTGAATTCCTTCCACGGGATATTCTTTATGTCTGATTCCCATTATAATTCCATCATTTGTTTCTGCGGAGATATCAAGTACCTCAGGTATTGTATTTCTCTCAACTATTAAAGAATGATATCTGGTTGCTATAAACTTTTGAGGAATATTTTTGAATACAGTTTTACCATCGTGAGAAATTTCAGAAACTTTTCCATGCATCAGCACAGGGGCTTTCACTACTTTTCCTCCATAAATAATTCCTATAGCTTGATGTCCAAGGCAAACTCCCAAAACAGGAATTTTTTTTCCAAAATCTCTAATCACATTTAATGAAACCCCGGAATCTTCCGGTCTTCCAGGTCCTGGTGAAATTAGAATCTTTGCGGGATTTAATTCCGCGATCTCATTTGAATTAATTTCATCGTTTCGCTTTATAACAATTTCATTTTTGTACCTGCCCAGAAGTTGGACCAGGTTATAGGTAAAAGAATCGTAGTTATCAATTACCAGAATTTTCATTTATTTCCTCAGCATATTTTAAAGCACTTTCCATGGCTGCCGATTTATTTCTAATTTCTTTAGCCTCAAGTTCAGGATTGCTGTCAGCTACAATACCTGCACCTGCCTGCCAGTAAATTTTGTTTTCATATGTGAATAAAGTTCTGATTGCAATACACATATCGAGATTTCCGGAAAAATCAAAATAACCAATAGCACCTGCATAAACATTTCTTCTGATTTTCTCACTTTCATTTATTAACTGCATAGCCCTTATCTTTGGCGCCCCTGTAACAGTACCGGCCGGAAAGCAACTCATTAGCGCTTCAATAGAATCCTTATTATCAGCTAACTCTCCTTCAACCTTTGAAACCAGATGAATTACGTGGGAATATTTCTGAATTTTCATTTTTTCTGTAACACTTACAGTTCCATATTTGCAAACTCTACCGAGGTCATTTCTTCCAAGATCAACAAGCATCGTATGTTCAGCAAGTTCTTTAGGATCATTTAATAGTTCTGTTTCTAATTTTTTTTCTTCTCCGGGGTTTATTCCACGCTTGCGGGTACCCGCAATAGGCAGAACCTGGGCTTTTCGATTTTTTATCTTCAAAAGATCTTCCGGCGATGTGCCAATAATTCTAAAATTATTTCCCGGAGTCAATTCTGTTGCAGAAAGTTCAAGATAGTACATGTAAGGCGAAGGGTTAATAATTCTTAAAGCACGATATACATTAATTGGATCACCCTCATATTCAGCGCCATATCTTTTGGACAACACAAGCTGGAATATTTCTCCTTCTTCAATTTCTTTCTTTGCTTTATTTACTTGTTCATAAAAATCTGTTTCATTAATAAAATCGTCTAGCTTTTTATTGACCCTAAATGCTTCAGGATAAACTGGGGCTGTTTTCAGTTTGTTTCGTAAAATAGAAATTTCAGATTCGGCTTTTTCAAATTGTTGTTCCAAAGAAATATTATTATCAATTTTTACATTATTTATAATTATTATCCTGTGCTTGTAATGATCAAAAGCGATTACTGTATTGTAAAGTCCGAATATTGAGTCAGGATATCGGGAATCTTTGTTGTTAAAACTTATTACCTTCTCTATAAGGGAAATATTTTCATACCCTAAATATCCTACCAGCCCTCCTTTGAAATCAGGTAAATCATCAATTTCGGGTTGATTATAATTTTTTAATTCCTTCCTGATATTTTCAAAAATAGATTTTTCAAAAATATCTACTTTATTCTTTGAAATAATCGAAATGCTTTTCCCTTTATTAGTAATAATTTTATGCGGATCGCAGCCTATAAATGAATACCTTGCCATATTTGCTGATCCCTCAACAGATTCAAGAAGAAAACTGAGTTTATCCTTTTCTCTTATTTTCAGATAAGCCAAAACAGGCGTAAGCAGATCAGCTGTGATCTTTTCATACACTGGAATCATATTAAATGATTTAGATAATATTTTAAATTCTTCGAACTTCATATATCCTTATAAACTAAAAAACCCCTCTCAGTTTTTGAGAGGGGTTTTTATTTGGTGAAATTTATTTTCTCAAGATAACTGGGTCATGTAAAAATCGTATTACTCCACCACCATTCGCCAATGGTATTAAAAGAATTTTGATTTTTATATGTCTCAGTAATTCGGTTCATAATTTAGATGTTAATCTAATTTCAAAATAATGAAATGTCAAGCACTGTCTTCAAATTTTATTAATAAATTAGATCTAAAAGCTTCTTTTTAGCTATGGGAAGAATAGTATGGGGAATGTCAAAACTGAGGTTTGTCATACATACGAAGATTGCTGGATCAATATATGAATCGAGTTGTAAAACTAATTCACGCCTGAATTTCTTTGAAGTTAATGATACTTCACAATTTGGGATTGATTTTAAATATCTCGTATTTATTGAACGAAGTGGAATCGGGGAAGTCAAATTTAATGAACTAACATACTGATATACAGAATGTTTATTTTTCTTTGCATCAGGTATTAGTAAATAACCCTCGTCAATATATTCGGGAAGACCGCCAATCATGTTAACTTCAATATTGTTAAAAACAAAATCGTGAATAATGAAGCCTTCTTCTATTACTTCATTTAGATAGGAGAGATATGATTTTACAATTTCCGTCAGGTTTTCATAATCCTTATTCTCTAAACTTATACAAGAATCACTACCATTATTTTTTTTTAGTAGATAGTATTTCGAATGGTTGTGAAGGGACTTTTGGTTAAGTATGGATTTTAATTTGGTGGAAATTATTCTCAGTTCAGTAAGATCGGGATAAAGACAATTTTTATTAAAGTTAGCCCTGCAATTTTTAAGGAAATTTAGAACTTTATACTCGTTTAGCTCCTTGTCTTTCAAATCTGAAAACACTATGTCATTTATAAAATCCATGTGACTCTTTACGTTTTACGTTAAGAGTCAATAAACATACCATGTGATTATCCTGAAATTTTGCTGTTTGGTTAAAATAAAGCTAATTTTTGCACCTGATGCAAATCCCATTTTGGGATTATTTCAATTTTGGGTCATTTTTTTAACGAGGCTGATTCCTCTTTTTTCAAGTGCATTAAGTATTAACTCAAAACAGCCTGGCTCTTCACCAATATATTCTGGTGGACAAATTCCTTTTCTTGTAAAACTGCCATCCAGAACCAATCTTGCCGCTGCGGTGCAGGTATATCCAGTTGTTCTTGCCATAGATGAAACCCTGGTTTGAACATCATATTTATCATAAAGACTGTAATGAAAATCAGTTCTTTTATTTTTATCTAAGCCGGAAATATTTAATTCTAAAACTGTAAACTCTTCCTCTTCATCACCAAGTTTCCACATAGGAAATAATAGCTTGGAAGTAATTTCAATTGGTGAAATTTTTTTTCCGTTAACAGATAACTTTTTATTATTAAAAAATCCGGATTCCCGAAGCACCTTCATCAATTCAGTATGCCCTGGGTATCTTAATGTTTTCTCAGTCATATTCGATATTTTCATTGTCTTTAATAACGAACGAAGTCCATCCGTATTAAAGGCCTCCAGCTCGCCTACCGGCTCAATATTAACAAGTTCAATATCCGATAATGCTTCCTTAACCAAAACTTTGCCATCTTTTACAATTCTCGATGGACGGATATATTCCTCAATTACATCAATCGGCGAAAATGGAGCTTTATATTGATATGGCCATTCGCGTTTCTTAGGTAGGCCCCCAACCATACATTCAAACGAATCTATTTGCATTTTTGAATTGTGATAGCCAAGAATCATATTGCTTAAACCAGGTGCTACACCACAATCAACAACAGCTGTTATTTTATTTTTCCTGGCCAATTTATCAAGTTCGAAAGCATCTTTATCGAAGAAAGAAATATCAACAACATTTTTTTTGCAATTAATTATTTTTTTGAGTGTTTCAAATCCTAAAAATCCTGGCACAGCAGAAATTATAAGATCAACATCCTTGCTATGTTTTTTTAACGTCTTAAGATCCGTGGCATCAGCCTTAATTGCTTTAACTTTATCAAGATTCTTTAATTTGGCTATATTTTCTTTGCTTATATCCAACACTTTTACGTAGTGATCTATTGCCATATCTTTAATTATGGCCCTTCCAACCATTCCTGCACCTAAAACCAGAATTTTTTTCATTATGAAATCCACAATTTTGATAATTTTTTTATTACTTAAATCATTATTTAAATATTATTAAAACTAAATTTATAAATATTTAGTGTTAGATGAAAAATTAGATTATTATAATTGAAGTTAATTACACATTTGCAAACCAGCAAATCTACTTTGTAAAGCAAGATCGACTTTCGATAGAATTTTAAATTTGTTTGTCCAATTATTTTTAACGAAAAAAAAATAAATTGAATACAAGATTACTAATCCTAAATATTACCTGACTATAATAGGAGCTATCTGCAATAGTTTTAATTCCCGAAGTTCGTCTCTTTTTTAAGACAACCCTTGAAAAAGATAATATAATCTGCTCAAAAACGACAAAAAAACGAATCAATTTTATTGGTATGCAAATTGTCCTTAGGTAATAAATAGAGGGCAAATATGTTTTTAACAATTGGTGTACTATTAGTTTTATTGGGTATACTCATAAAATTATTTCTGATAATTCGAAAGACTATACGAAACAGGAAAGAGTTTAAAGAACTATTTCATTGAGTAATTGAATCTTTAGTCTTATCAATCTGTATGCGATGCAAAGTCTTGTTTCCTACCATGGCGTCTAACAATCACGCAGTTAATTTGGTTTTACCTTAAAAAACTAAATTCGTCAGCTATAAAAATTCTCAATATAAAAGAAATTTTAATTGACATACATCTCAAGCTTTTCTAATTTCTCATTATAATTTCATAAATAATTTCGGAGATAACTCATGCAAGTTAATTACTTAGCCGTATTTGTTGGTGGAATAATTTCCTTTCTGTTAGGCGGGATCTGGTATTCTAAACTCTTTGGAAAACTTTGGATGTCAGAAATAGGAAAATCAGAAGACGAATTAAAAAAAATAAGTCGCCCGATAAATTACTTTTTTTCTTTTATTCTAGGTTTGATGACTTCATATATACTGGCTCATATAATCATATTTTTAGGTATAAATTCAGTTCTTGAGGGAATTGAAGTGGCAATATTATGCTGGATAGGATTCACCGGAGCAACAAGCTACTCTCAAAATATGTTTGAGGGAAGAACTCAAAAACTGTGGATGATAAACAGTGGGTATTATTTGGTAGCTTATATTTTGAACGGTATATTATTTACTGTTTGGAAATAACTTTTAAAAAATCAGCTAATTATATTCTTCAAGTTTTTCTAAAAACCTATAGATAATCCTTTTTTCTTCTCTGAGTTTATCACGGTATTCTTCAGCATCTGTATCAGCTATTTCCATCCTAAGCTCAGAAAGGTATTTCTCAAGAGTTGAAGTTAAGACCCGTTTTTCTTCAAGCGTCATATCCATTTCTAAATGGAGCATAGCATCCTCCAGAAAATTTTATCTTTAAGCTTACGTTCGTTAGAATTTCCCTATAAGTCAAGACAATTTTTATAATATTAATTTAAAACATCATCTGAAATTTTAATATATTAAATAAACAATTTAAGTGTAATCATTTGGCAGAACTGAAAAAGGCCCTTTCTCGTTTCGATCTTATAATGATTGCCATCGGATCAACAATTGGATCCGGTATTTTTCTTACGCCTGCAATTATTGCAAATGCGATTCATTCTCCAATTTATATTTTAATTATCTGGTTTGCAGGCGGAATTTTGATTTTATGTGGTGCTTTAACATTTGCAGAGCTCGGCGCCTTAATGCCGAAAGCAGGGGGAGTTTATGTTTTTCTTTCAGAAGGTTACGGTAAGCCGGTTGGATTCCTTTATGGATGGGCTTACTTTCTCGTGGTAAATACTGGCGGCATTGCTGCATTGTCTGTAGCGTTTTCAACATACCTGGCATATTTTTTCCCAATGAGTCCGCTTGCACTTAAGCTTGTAGCTGTTAGCGGGATTTTTATCCTTACAATCATAAATGTACTGGGTGTAAAAACAGGGGGCATTTTCAGCGATCTTTTTACTGTTTTGAAATTAATCGGAATATTCGGTGTTATTGCAGCAGGATTTGTTTGGGGAAGCAGCTCTGTTACAAATTTCTCATTCAATACTCCTTCAGGAATTAGTGACGGACTGGCAGTTGCAATGGTTGGAGTTTTATGGTCTTATGGAGGTTGGCAGCATGCACCTTATACTGCAGGCGAAGCAAAGAATGCTAAGAAAGATGTACCAATTGCTATGATAATAGCCGCCCTTTCGGTAACCGCAATCTACGTATTAATTAATATTGCATATATGTTTTTGCTTCCTGTTAGCACAATTGCGACTTCACCAAGTGTGGCAGCAGACGCAGTAAAAACAGTTTTGGGACCTATTGGCGGAGGAATAATTGCTCTTGCAATTTTTATTTCAACATTTGGTACCGCAGGTATCTATACATTAACGGCACCAAGAATTTACTTTGCGATGGCAAACGATGGGATATTCTTTCCACAGATCGCCAAAATTCACCCTAAATACAGCACGCCTTACAATGCAATAATTATTCAGTCGACGTGGGCTGTAGTCTTAATTTTATTTTGGGGCACATTTGAAAATTTGATTTCTTATGTAGTATTCACAGATTGGATATTTTTCGGACTCACTGCCGCAAGCGTTTTCATTTTCAGAAAAAAATTACCAGATGCGAAAAGAGATTACAAAACCCTTGGTTATCCTTTAACACCGCTTATTTTTACTGGAGTAGCAGCATGGTTCGTAATTAATACTTTAATTGAAAAACCTGAACAGGCGGTTGCAGGAATAATAATGCTTGTACTTGGATTGCCTGTTTATTACTACTGGAAAAATAAAAACAAATAAAACGCGGATGACGCAGAACAAGCAGATTTTCGCGCATCACCGCACATCCTAAAAACTCGTGTTATTAAGTGCCTGCCGTCAAAGGCATGTCCTATCATTTTATTAAAAATAAACCTTAATCGTTTCTACGGAATTTTTCTTTGTTTTAACTTTTATAACTCTTCCGTTAAACTGAATCGGTTTCCCATCAACTTCCATAAAATTAGAATGAAGAACTTTCTTTGGAACCGCCGGTAAGGTGACGGTAGCTTCAGTTTCCATGCCTTCAGCATCATACCACTGAAGAATCCAGGCATTGGAATCTTCAGCTTTTTTGACAGTAGTCAATATTAGATTATCTTCATTAAGTTTTACGAAAGAGTCGCTCAAAGGCAAATGTCCGGAATGAACTGAATTTATCTCAGCAATTAAAGGTTCATTATAATCCCATCCTTGTTGTACTGTATTAGCAGATTTCCAATCACCCTTGTGAGGATACAACGCATAATCTATTGTGTGTTTTCCCATATCCTGTGTTGGGTCGGGCCATTTGGGAGAACGAAGCAGAGATAATCTCATCACATTGTCTTTTGTATCGTATCCATATTTTGAATTATTTAATAAACTTACACCGTAATCGCCGGAAGTCATATCTGCCCATTTCTCAGCGGCAACTTCAAAGCTGGCCTTTTGCCAATCAGTTTTTCTTTGTGTTGATCTTTCTATAGAACCGTAAGGAATTTCATAAGTTGCAACCGTATCGCTGAACGAAAACGGAAAAGCCACTTTCAGCATTGTATGTTCTTCCCACCAGTCAACCTTTGTTTGAAAATCAATTCTGTCCAGACTATTATAGAGTATAACATCCTGCGTGAAGAATGAAGATGGAAAATTAGGAGTCGGATAATCTTTCACAATTCCCGGTTTCAAATAATCGCGGTACAATCTTACTACAGTTCTTACCGGACCTGCTTTCAACAACTTCAGCTTTTCTGAAATGTGAAGGATATTCTACTCCTGTTAATCCTATATTCCAGGCATCCCATTGCGTTTGGTTTATCTTCAAGCAATTCCAACTTATTTCCTTCATCTTTAAATAACTCCTTCCCGTTTCTTTTATCTGTAATATTTTTGACCCAGCCTGTTGATGTATCTATCGTAACAGTAAAATATTGATTTTCCATCTTTGTATCAGTTGCAGATAGAGAGGAATTCGTCAAAGATGATTTGCTTTTTTTCAAAACGTAAGTTTTATAGCCTATTGATGGAACACTTTCAGCAATGAACATTATCTGATTATGATAACGATCAATTTTTTCCATTTGTGATTGAATTTCTTTGCCGGTAGTTTCAAAAATGGAATAATCGTTTTCGTCACCTCCGGCAGATTTAGTTTTACTATGTCTAGTTCTTTCCCAGTTCAGTGGATTATAAACTGTTATTGGTGTTCCGTCTTTTACTTCAGAAGTGTTTATGTCCTTATCAATTGAACCAAGAGCTTTATTGAGTGTGAAGTTCCCAATCTCTTCTGCTTTTTTATATTTCTCATCAGCATCAATATAATTCTCTCTAATACCTTGACCCTGGGAGAACATCGTGGAATTGATTGAACATTACTTTTTCCCAGGCATCCTGTAAATCTTCCTGCGGATATTTATTGCTAAAATCTGTAGATATGGCAGAGAACTTTTCAGTTTCAGCGAGTAGGTTCTCCAGTTCACGATTGTATTTCTTTATTTTTCCATGAGAAGTGTATGTGCCGCGATGGTATTCAAGATAGAGTTCATTATCCCATACGGGTAGTTTTGAAAGGTCTTGTTTCTTAAGCCAGCCGATATATTTTGCCTGCTGTTCCATATTCTATAGAAGGATAAATAAAAACTGTTTTCAAGTGTTCAATTCTGTCGATCATATCAATTGATGGTCCACCTCCGTGATCACCAACTCCAAAAAGAACCATAAAATTTTTGAACCCGGTATTCGCCTCAAACTGCCTGAGCCAATCAACTAATCAAAAGATTGTGTAATCGAATTCACATAATCGAATGGGAAGTAAGAAAGAATTCTTGAACCATCAGGAGATTCCCACCAGAAAACTCTGTAAGGAAAAACATTAGTATCGTTCCACCCAAGCTTTTGAGTAATGAATGCATCTATACCTGCATTCTGATAAAACATTGGCATATTCCACGTGTAACCAAATGAATCAGGGTTCCAACCAATTTTTATATCGGTTCTCATCTGATTCTGGAAATATTTTTTAGCATAAAGCAATTGTCTGTCCCAGGAAACTCCGCTAGGCAAATTGCAATCCGGTTCTATCCACATTCCACCGACAAGTTCCCACCGTCCATCTTTAACTCTTTCCATAATTCCCTTAAATACATCAGGAAATTTATCCTGCATCCATTTGAAATATTGAGCTGCACTTTGAGTATAAGTAAAATCAGGCTTTTCATCCATTATATGAAGTACTGATGCGAAAGTATTTCTACAGATCATTACAGTTTCAAGATCGCGCCAGAGCCATGCGGCATCTATATGTGCGTTCGAGTCAAAAAAGAGAGTGAACTTTTTTGCAAACTTAGCAACAGGTTCAAGTTCTTTCTTAACTTCTAGAACAGACTCCCTGTATTTATCCAGATCGCCCTGTTCTAATGCACTTACATCTATCTTTAAAGCTTCTTCCTGAAGTAATTTATTTAATTTTATTTTTTCATTTTTATCGATTGTTGATTTATCAATCCCGGGATCGGTTCTAACGCGTGCGTTTGTTTGATAAGTATCAAAGCTCAATAATTTTTGTCCAACTCTTAGGCTTAATGAAAGGTCCTGAATATCCTGTTTGATTGGGTTTGTAATTCCCATATCAAGTTCTGCTCTTATTAAATCTTAGCGGACCACCTGTATTTATAGCTTTAATTGCGATTACAAATTTATCGCCCGGTTTTGCATCATCAGTCAAAACGAAGTCACCATCCCATGGAAAGTATCCTTTATTTTCCCCATTTATCCAGAGGTAACCATAATCATCCACTGTAAGCAAAAGTTTAATTTTGCCCTTTAAAGGTACTCCCAAAAACTGTTTGGGAAGAACAATTGTTTTTCGAAGCCAGCATGAATCATCTGTCGCGTGTTCATCAAGCCTTAAAGTTCCCCATTTCGAATCATCAAAATTCACCGATGTAGGATCACCCTCAATTACTGTTCCTCCTGAAAGATTTGGACTTTTCTTCCAGTCATCGTATGAATAAGTGCTGAGAAAAGTCAATTTTTTAGCAACCTTATCTACATTGCTTTCGTTTTGATTATTGTTATTATTTTGAGGAAACAAAACTAGTGGGAACAAAGAAATGATGAGCAGATACTTTAGCGATTTCATTTTGGGTACCTCTGTGTGTAGTTTTATGCTTTTATCAAAATTACAAAATTGTCAGGAAAGATAAATGTTAATAATTTAATGAAGGTTATTATAGATACTTTCCTTGTTTGTAGATAACTTAAATAATACTTTTTAAAAAATAATATTGAATAATTTAAACAAATAACGATATGACAAAAAGAACTAAACCTAAAGTACAGAAATCAAAAGTAAAGTCCGATGGAAAAAATATAAAAACTTATGAAATAGCTATTCTTACAGTCATAATTGCAGTAATTATATATTTTTTATTTTTCCAAAGTTTGATTAGTAATAAAAATACTAATACGGAATATACTTTTAAAAAAGAAGGCGTGTTGACTTTTATAGATTCCCTGGGAGTAGTTAAAACAAAAATAGATATTCAAATTGCGGATAATGATTATGATCGTGAACTTGGTCTTATGTTCAGAAAAAGCATGCAAGAAAATAGGGGTATGTTGTTTATATTTCCAAAGGAAGATATTCAAAATTTTTGGATGCACAATACATATATTCCACTGGATATGATATTCGTTAATGCAAAGAATAAAATAATAACGATACAAAATGCTGATAAAACATTGTCTGATCAAACATACTCTTCAATTAAACCAGCTAAATATGTAATCGAAGTAAACCTGGGCTTTTCAAAAAAGTATGGGCTAAAAGTGGGAGATAAAATAACCTGGTCGAAAACACAAACTAATATGGATAAAAACAGCAATTAAATTTATCTTTGTCTCAATTGATCCAAAAGAACGGCAAGCAAGATAACTACACCAACCACTATTTGCTGGACATAAGAACCGACATTTAAAAGATTCAGTCCATTTTTAAGAACGGCAATTAACATCGCGCCAATAAATGTCCCGATAATAGTACCACGCCCTCCGAACAAACTTGTACCGCCTACAACAACCGCGGCTATTACATCAAGTTCGTACATTAAACCTGCATTTGGCTGCCCTGAATTTACACGTGAAGCCAAAAGGATTCCGCTTATTGCGGAAAGTACACCTGAAATGACATAAACAGAAGTTAGAATAAAATTCGTATTTATTCCGGCAAGCCTTGCGGCTTCAAGATTTCCGCCGACCGCATAAACATACCTGCCGAATTTAGTTTTCGTCAATACAATGTGAGAGATGACAAAAACAATAACCATAATAATTGTTGGAAATGGAATCCCAAGAATTCTTCCTGCGCCAAGAAAACTGAAAGCATCCGGAAGTTCCCAGATAGGTCGACCCCCAGTATAAACAAATGAAGCACCCCGCCAGATCGTCATTAAAGCTAGTGTTACAATAAAAGGAGTAATCCTGAATTTTGTAACAAATACTCCGGCGATTCCACCTGAAACGACACCAAATAAAATTCCACCGAGCAATGCAATTGGGAAAACGAGATAAAGTGGCAAACTGATTTTTAACATGCTTGTTGTCAGCACACCTGCAAAAGCAACGAGTGATCCAACGGAAAGATCAATTCCGGCTGTAAGAATTACAAACGTCATTCCCGCTGCAATTATTGCAGTAATAGAAGCCTGTAGAGTAACATTTAAAAGGTTTTCAGCTGAGAAGAAGAACGGAGATAACTGTGAAAAAATCAATACTTCAAAAAGGAAGACTATTGCCAGGCTGAATTCAGAAATTTTTTCAAAATAACTTGAATTGCGGATTTTAGAAAGCATAAGATTTTTCCATAGTTTGAGTTGCCAAATTCAGAATCCTTTCCTGCGAAAAATCTTTTTTCAGTAATTCTCCTGTTATCCTTCCTTCACACATAACAATTATCCTATCGGAAATTCCAATTAATTCAGGTAGTTCAGATGAAATAACTATCACCCCGATTCCCTTTTCTACAAGCCTATTGATAAGATTATAAATTTCAAATTTCACTCCGACATCAATTCCTGCAGTTGGTTCATCAAAAATTATAATTTTGGAATTTGTGTGCAGCCATCTTGCAAGTACCACTTTTTGCCTGTTACCGCCGCTTAAGTTTTCGACTTTCGTTTCCTGAGTAGGGGCCTTTATCTGCAATTGATCAAAGTAACTTCCAACTATTTTTTTTTCTGCTGTTTTATCAATAAACATTCCTTTCATAAATTGAGAAAGGCCTGCCTGCCGGCAAGGCAGGTTTGATATAGAAACATTTTCCCTGATACTCCTTTCCGTAAATAATCCATAAAGATTCCTGTCTTCAGTAAGCAGGGCAATCCCGGCATTAATTGCATCTTTTGGAGATTTAAATTTTTGTTCTTTGCCTTCAAAAATAATTTTACCTCTTTCAATTTTATCTGCACCGAAAATCACTCTGGCAACTTCACTTCTACCGGCCCCGACCAACCCTGCTAGTCCAAGTACTTCTCCTTTGCGGAGCTTTAAATTTATGTTTTTTAGTTTATCATTATTAATATTCTCAAGTCTTAAAATTTCTTCGCCGTTATTTGCAGTGTGTTTTGGAAATTCTTCGCCCAATTCTCTGCCAACCATCTGCCTTATAAGGTTTTTAATATTTGTATTTTTTATATCTGTAGTAGCTATCTTTTTTCCATCACGCATTACAGTAACGCGATCACCAATTTCAAAGATTTCCTCAAGTCTGTGCGAAATATAGATTATTCCCACACATTCTGATTTCAATTTTCTTATTACTTTAAAAAGGCTTTCTATTTCAGAATTTGTAAGAGATGCGGTTGGTTCATCCATAGCCAAAATGCGAATGTTACGATGTGTAGCTTTCGCAATTTCAATCATCTGCCTTTGTGCGATGCTTAACTTATTTACAGGGATATCAGCCCGGATTTCTTCCCCCAATTCCTTAAGGGCTTTTTGTGCCAGTTCATTCATCTTCTTTTTATCAAGAAAAGAAAATGAATTTTTCATCAGTTCACTTCCTAAAAAAATGTTATCTGCAGCTGTAAGTTCGGGTATGAGTTTGAAATCCTGGTAGATAATTCCAATTCCAAGTTTTTGAGCTTCTGAAGGAGTGTTGTAGTTTGCCTCTTTGTCTTCAATAAAAATTTTCCCAATATCTTTTCTAAGAGCCCCCGATAAAATTTTCATCAATGTTGATTTACCAGCACCGTTCTCACCTAGCAGGCAATGCACTTCCCCCTTTGCTACTTCAAATGAAACATCTTCAAGAGCGAGTACGCCCGGATAACGTTTCGAAATATTTTCCATTCGTAGAAGAGAAGACATTTAATTATATTTCTATGATTATTATCAGATTGCTTCGTCGTTTCACTCCTCTCAATTACAGACCTAAGTGTCATTTCAAGCAAAGCTAAGCAATCAATTATAAAGTATTAATTTAATTATTTACTCTCTTTTTCCAGTGCGTCTTTATCTACAATTCCAACCGCAACAGGCACGATCTTAGGGTTTGTTCTCCCCTCGAAATGCAATTTGATTTCATCCACTGTAGTTTTACCTATAAGTTTGGGATCCTGGATTACATCAGCCTTCAATGCAGAGCCTTCCAGTATTTCTTTTCTCGCAGGCGGAGTTGCATCATAACCAACGATTGAAATACCTTTTCTATTAAATTGTTTTACAGCATCAAGCGCGCCAAGAGCTGAATCATCATTTATTCCAAATATTCCGTTTAAATCCGGATGAGATTGCAAAACATCGGCAGCAGCCTGAAGTGAACGGTCACGAACTCCCTGACCATTTACGTCGGCTACAATTTTAATTCCGGGATATTTTGAAATTGCCTCTTTAAATCCTTGCACGCGATCTAGAACCGAAGTAATAGCCGGCTGATTAATAATTGCAACATTTCCTTTCCCGTTCAAGACTTTAGCTAGAAATTCCCCGGCAAGCCTGCCACCAGCAACGTTGTCTGATGCAATATGTGAAACAACATTTCCCTGCTCGGCGGCAATGTCAGCTGTGAAAACAGGAATACCTGCTTTGTTTGCTTCATCAATTGCAGGGCCTACACCTTTTGAATCAACCGGGCAAACTACAATAGCATCGACTTTTCTTGAAATAAAATCCTCCACCTGTGAGATTTGCTTATTAAGATCAAAATCTGCTGAAGCAATTATAACCTGGTAACCATCTTTTTCAGCTTGGGTTCTTAGGCCATCTTCAAGATCACGGTAAAAGATATGCCCGCGTGTAAGCAGACTAACACCGATTGTTTTAGTCCCGACCTGATTATTGCTTTTGTTGCATGAAATAAATGTTAAGGATATTAATATTGTAATTGTGGTAAGGAATATTTTGCTTTTCATAATTCTCCTATAAATTTAGCGACATGCTTTAAATTTAGCTTATTATTTTTGTTCCATCAACAATTTTACAAACGTAAATTCCTGGTATTTTACCGAAGGTGATTCTGTATTCATCAGAAATTATTTTACTTATTTCCTGAACATAATCATTCTTTATTAAATTTATTGTACACCCGCCGAACCCGCCGCCCATCATTCTTGAGCCTAATATACCTTTCTGAACAGAAGAAACTTCCACCAGATAATCAAGCTCTCTGCAGCTTACTTCATATTTATCCCTGAGTCCTTCGTGAGAAAACAGCATCTGCAAACCAAAATCCTCAAAATTATTTTTGCTCAAATCCTCACACGCTTTTTCAACACGTTCGTTTTCTTCAATTACATATAAACAGCGTTCAAACACTTTACTATTAAATTCTCTCTGATGTTTAAACAACTGCTCTTTTTTTGCATCCCTCAGACTTTTAATTCCCGGAATGTGATGCTGCAATATTTTTACACCTTCTTCACATTGTCTTCTTCGTAAATTATATTCAGTTGAGCCTAATAAATGTTTAACGTGTGTATCAAATAAAGCAATTTTATATGTTTCCGAGTTAAAATGGAAATTTTCAAATTCGAGTGAACGGCAATCTAGTTTTAAAACGTGGTTTTCTTTCCCAAAGATATTAATAAACTGATCCATTATTCCGCACTTAACACCCACAAATACATTTTCGGATCTTTGTGCAAGATTGACAATCTCCAGTTTATCAAAATTTAGATTATAAATATGATTCAAAGCAAATGTAAGCCCGGTTTCAATCGCAGCCGATGATGAAAGACCGGAACCGATTGGAATATCTCCCCCGAATACACAATTAAATCCTTTAATTCTTTTACCTGCTTTATTTAACTGATCAATAACACCTATCAAATAATTTGCCCAGGCTTTTTCAGACTTCTGAATTTTATTTATGTTTAATTTTACTTCTTCATTAAAATCGATAGAAAAGATTGAAACTTTATTATCATTCCGTGGTGTTATTCCGAAAAGTATATTCTTATCTATTGCGGCAGGAAGAACGAACCCCTCGTTATAATCTGTATGTTCGCCAATCAAATTTACTCTCCCGGGAGAGCGAAAAATCTGAGGTTCTTCATTATAATATTCTTTGAATTTTTTCCGGATTATTTCAGGATCAGTCATTTACTAATCAATTTTTACTTTTCTGTTTTTAATGATATAAATCAATCCCACTATTATCATAAGGCCACCCCACCATACATCCGGGTGTAAAGATTTTAGAGCAGTTTGATTACCGTCCCCCTGAAATAAATAATATACACCGTTTATAAAAAGGACCAATCCCATAGATGATAAAATCAATCCCACAAAATACCATATAGGTTTCATAACAATTCTCCTTTCACCAGAAAATGACGTTTAAAATTACCAATACTATTAGTGAAATAATTGCATAAAACTCCGGGCGTTTTACAAAAGGAATACCTTTATTTACTGTTTCTGGTGTCAACCCTTTCACAAGCCCGACAAGTTCTACTTTCGGTTTCTTCTTGGTAAAGAAACTAATAACAATTGTTACCGTAAAGCAGATAAGCCATGCCCACCAGGCTCTCCAAAAATTTGCTGCCATATCACTAGCCGGACTTGAAAGTGTAACATAACTTCGGCTGACCCATTCAAATTTTACTGCTAGGTATAAAGTGAATGAAGAACCCATCCCCGCAATCAATCCCCAGAACGCACCTGCAGGAGTTATCCAGACTACAAACATTCCAAGCAACATTGTAGCAAACAGCGGAGCATTCACCCAAGAAAAAATTGCCTGCATATAATCCATTATACTTGGAAAACTTTTTGCCCAATATGCAGTTCCAAGACTAAGTGCAACACCAACAACAGTTGCAACCCTTCCCATCCACAACAGATGTTCATCGCTGGCTTTTTTATTGATCACAGATTTGTAAATGTCGTATGTCCAGACTGTATTAAATGCGCTAACATTCCCGGCCTGTCCAGCCATAAAACCAGCAAGCAGAGCAGTTACACCAAGCCCTACCAAACCACTCGGATAATATCTCGCAATTAATAGAGGCAAAGCGGAATCATAATTTATTTGTCCGTTATCTTTTAATAAAGAAAAACCACTGTGAGGATCATTTGCAAGAACCAACGCAATAAGCCCTGCAAGAATAACAATAAACGGAACAGCCATTTTAAAAAATGAAGCAAGTATTGGAGTCATTCGGGCTGACCGAAGATCTTTTGCAGAGAAGGCGCGTTGAACAACCAGAAAGTCAGTTGTCCAATATCCGAATGAAAGGACAAAGCCGAGTCCTAGTACAATTCCTCCCCAGGTAATCATCATTCCGTTTTGTGATGGATCACCTGAAGTAGACCACAAAGTATTAAATGCTTCGGGCACCCGGGCAAAAATCTGGTGAATGCTTCCAATCTCTACAATACCAAGAATCGAAACCAGAAATAATCCAAACCATATTAAAAAAAATTGAATTATCTCAGTGAAAATTGCTGATAGCAAACCGCTCATCGTTACATAAATACCAACAGTAATTGCGGAAATCCACATACTCAAATCCCAGTTCCAACCAAGGAAAGTATGCAGCACGAGCGCCATTGCATAAAGATTAATTCCCGAAACAAGCAATGTCATAATTGCAAATGCAATTCCGTTCAACACTCTCGTTTTCTCATCGAAGCGCAATTTTAAATAACCGGGCACAGATTTAATTTTGCTGCTGTAATAGAACGGCATCATATATATTCCAAGGAAAAGCATTGCGGGAATTGCACCGATCCAGTAAAAGTGTGCAACAAACATTCCATATTTGTAAGTGTTGCCGGTCATTCCGAGCAGTTCAAGTGCGCCAAGATTTGCTGAAAGGAAAGCGAGGCCGGCTACCCAGGAACTGTTTTTTCTACCTGCAAGAAAGAAATCTTCCTGGCTTTTTGTGTACTTGCGAAGGTAAAAACCTATGCCTATAATAAAACCGAAATAGATTGCTATTATAAGCCAATCAGCAAAGGAAAGTCCGATAGCGTGCATGTTTATCCTCGAATTAGTTTCGACAAATTATACTTAATTATTATTGCCATTTCGAACTCCGCTTTAGTAAGATGAGAAATCCTTCATATAATAACCAGAATAAATTTTAAGAAAATAATCTGGCAGGAGAAAATTTATTCCAGTACTGTTCATAAACCGAGCCTGTAATTGTGAATTACTTTCAGAATTAACAGCAATTATGAAAAAAAATCAATTATTACTTTACGCAATAACCAATTTAAAACGAACCGGTAAATTAAACTAAGGAATAATAAATTAATTTGCCTGAATTAAATTGTAGTAAGAAACGGCAGGAATAATAAAATAAAAAATTACGACAATTCTTTACTTTTAAATAATTCTGAAAGATCCAAGGTGGGCTTTTTGCACTGACTGGCAAGTGAAACATATTTACAGGCCAGAGAATCTTTTCCCGCGCCAAGAACGGTAGTGATCATGCCAAGCGCCTTTTCATATTCTGAGGCAGGTAAATATTTGATTATCTTTTCCCAAATAATTTCTTCCAGGACATTTATCGTTGACTGAACTTCGTAAAGATCAAAACCTGAATTAAATCTTTTCTCAGCGAGTTCCTCACAATAATCGCATATTTCAACCAGACTTTTTGAGTTCACACACTTGATCATGATATCAAAAAGATTTCGAAGTCGCTCTTCGTTGGATTCTTTTGTGGATTCAGTATAATGTTTTAACCTGGATCTCTCAAGGTCAGACAGGGCTTCATTGATAATTTCAATTTTATCACTCTGAAGAAATTTTAACAGCGGCATATCTCCCCCTAATTTACATTCCCCTTCAAATATTCATCTATAGCTTTTGCAGCTTTCCGCCCCGCGCCCATTGCAAGAATTACAGTTGCTCCCCCGGTAACTATATCACCACCTGCAAAAACACCTTGCTTTGATGTTTCCATAGTCTCTTCATTAACCTTAATATTTCCCCATTTATTAAATTCAAGATCAGGAGTTGTTTTTTGAATAATAGGGTTTGATCCGTTTCCGATTGCTATAACAGCCATATCAATATCCAGAACATATTCTGAACCTTTGACAGGAACAGGTCTTCTTCTTCCGGAAGCATCAGGTTCACCAAGTTCCATTTTCTGTAGCTCAACTCCCCTTAACCAGCCGTCTTTGTCCCCGATAAACTTAGTCGGATTAGATAACAGAATAAACTCAATTCCCTCTTGTTTTGCGTGATGCACTTCTTCTTTTCTGGCAGGCATTTCTACTTCTGACCTTCGATAAATTATATAAGCATTTTTAGCGCCCAGTCTCTTTGAAGTTCTGATAGCATCCATTGCTGTATTACCGCCGCCAAACACCGCAACGTTTTTATCTTTAACATTAAATACAGGGGTATCATAGTCGGGAAATTTGTACGCCTTCATCAAATTAACTCTTGTTAAAAATTCATTCGAAGAATAAACTCCGTTCAGGTTTTCACCATCTATTTTTAAGAAGTACGGAAGTCCTGCACCAACTGCTATAAATGCTGCGTCATATCCATTCTGAAGTAATTCATCAAGTGTATCTGTAAAACCGATTACTGAATTTGGTTTAAATTTAACACCGAGTTCTTTAAGAACATCAATTTCTGTTTTAACAATTTCCTTTGGCAAACGAAATTGTGGAATTCCATATACCAGCACTCCACCGAGCTCGTGTAATGCTTCGAAAACAGTTACATCGTGTCCCATTTGAATTAAATCTGCCGAGCAACTTAATCCGGCCGGACCACTTCCGACGATTGCAACTTTCTTTCCGGATTTCGGTTTAAGTTCTGGTTTTCTAAGTCCGAGTTTTTCTCTTTCATAATCTGCAACGAATCTTTCTAGTCGACCGATTGCGACAGGTTCATTCTTTTTGCCAACAACACATTTAACTTCGCACTGTTCTTCCTGTGGGCATACTCTTCCGCATATTGCCGGAAGCATATTATCTTCCTTTATTTTTGCAGCAGCCTCAACAAATTTTCTTTCAGTAACAAGCGAAATAAATTCACTTATCTTAACACCGACTGGGCATCCTTCAACACAAGTTGGCTTAGGACATTGAATACATCGTTCGGCTTCAAGAACGGCAAGTTCTTCGGTAAAGCCCAAGATTAACTTCTTCAAAGTTGTGACTTCTTGCCTCACTATTCTGTTCAGGCATTTCCTGTCTTGGTATTTTCATTCTTTCTTTATTTGACAACTTTCCCATTCAGATTCTCCGCTTTTTATCCGGCTATAGCCGCTTTATTTTTATTCAAACCGTTTTGAAATTCCTTATCTATATTACACAGATGATCAACTGCTTCTTTTTCAAAAATTCCATATGTTCTGTTTCTTCTGGCAAGAGTTTCGAAATCAACTTTGTGGGCATCAAATTCAGGTCCATCAACGCAAACAAAAACCGTTTTGTTATCAACAGTTGCTCTGCATCCTCCGCACATTCCTGTTCCGTCAACCATCACTGGATTTAGACTTACCACTGTGTGAATTCCTAATGGTCGAGTTACATCAGCTACAGCTTTCATCATCGGAATAGGTCCTATCGCAAGAACAAAATCTATTTTCTTTCCTGAATCAATCAGGTCTTTTAATTTCTGAGTTACGAAGCCATGATAACCGTAACTTCCATCGTCGGTCGTTGGATAAACTTCATCACAGACTTTCTTCATTTCATCTTCAAGAATTACAAACTCCTTTGTTCTTCCGCCGATAATTGAAATCGTGTGGTTGCCTGCCTGCTTTAATGCAACCGCAGTTGGATAGGCAATTGCTGTTCCAACACCGCCGCCGATTGATACCGCAGTTCCGAAATTTTCAATGTGGGATGCTTTGCCTAATGGTCCAACAACATCCTGAATCGAATCACCGGTATTCAAGGAATTTAATTCCATTGTTGTTTTCCCGATTCCCTGAACTATAATCGTTATCGTACCTTTTTCAATATCGGAATCGGCAATTGTTAATGGTATTCTTTCTCCGCCTTCCTTTATCCTGATAATTACAAACTGCCCGGCTTTTCTCTTTTTGGCAATTTTTGGTGCTTCGATCTCAAATCTCTTAATGTTTGAGGCTAAGAACTTTGCTGAAATTATTTTATACATATTGGTAATTCTTATAGTTATAAATTGTTTTCGTTTTCGGCATAAACAGGAATTCCTGATTATAATCAAAAAGAGAGCCATTATTTTTGATGGGATTTGCTGAATTTTAGTGAATTATTCTACAAAAATGGAACTATTTATTTCATTTTTGCAATATTTAAGCAGATTATTTTCAGATTTGGGAAAATGAAAATACCCGAAAATCCAGATAGCTTAAAAAGAGAGACTCATTTCTCCGAGCTGTAAAGCACCATAGCAGCAATTCCGACAAAAGCTATTCCAACACTTAATGAAAGTATGCTGACCATTGAAGAAAAGCTGAATTCTGTTAATCCGTAAATGATGAGTAATAAACCTAAGACAATGAGAACGTAGAAAATTATTTTATCAATCATAAATCCTGCCCCTTATTTATTCTATTTAAAATTTAGATTTTTAAGTCATAAAAGTAAATATGAAATTCAATTTATAAAGTTATTATTTTAAGCGAGTTTGTCTGACCTTATAAGCAGAGCCAAAAGTGCAATCGATGTTAAAAAACATTTCAGTCGTTTAATTCCCTTAAAATTATTTGATTCCGTCCAGCTCAAGAAAGCGATTTTTTTTAATTCTGGGAAAGACGAAATAATTTTGTTTGTTTCTACCAGGTAAGAGTTTTGTTTTTTACTAATGAATTTTTGGAAAACTTTGTAAAGCAGGGGTGAAAGCAAAGTAAACCAGAGAAACAGAATTAAAAATGATCTGAGAAGCATGATTATTAAGTCCAATGCGTAATCTTTTCCCAGTTCGGGATGTAAATAAGAATAAATCACAAGAATTAATACAACAATTAAAAATATCTTACCTGATGTTTTATTCCACCATCTTTTCTTATTTTTTTTAATATCAGGGACTTCTTTTTTAATAGAAGATAAAACTGGTTTCAAACGTTCAATATCCGAGATATTTTTATCGATCCACTCTGGTAACCTCCCGGAAATAATTCCAATTGTAACGCCAATAATTAAATGTAGGAACATATATGCTGAAATAATAATCATGCTTACGCTTACCATATTATTTGATTGAGCATTACTGAAGAACTGTGAGACTAATATTTTTGAATAAACATCAATAGAGTTCCAAAAAGAATTTCCGAATAAAATTGTTAAAATCAAGATTCTTTGTGCCCCTGCTAATAATACAATCGCAATCGCAAAAAGAAATGAAGATATCTCAAAAAACTTTCTTGAATAAAAGAATAGTTCGCCGAGACATCCCTGCAAGAATACTGCAAAATAAGCAGTTAAAGGTGTATACGGACTAATGCTGGCTTTTATAACAATGACTATAATTGCGGCTTTTAATATTTCCCCCCGCGAGACAGAAAATAATGAAAGCAATGAAATCAGTATTGCTGCAAATCCGCTAAGCAATGCACCACTTAACGGAACCCTGAATACGTGCAATATTCCGCCGAACACTGATTCACTGAAAGCCCACAGTGCGGTTATCCTGATAATTGCTAATGATCTTTCAATGAAAGAAAATTTTATTAAGTTATTAATTTTTATATGCCTTTAAGTTTGCAGTAATTAGCTATTTAAAATAGGCGGTTTATAATAAAAAAGCCGGATCAAATTGACCCGGCTTTTTTGTTTAATAATTATCTTTTCTGATAAGGAGGCTGCGGAGCAAACTTAAATGGTTGCTCTTTTATCTCTTTCAGCACTTCTTTAATCGCGGCTTCAAGCTGAGGGTCCTTACCGGCCATAACAGACGCCGGATCGTTATCTACAACTATATCAGGATCGACACCGTGATTTTCAACCAGCCATTTACCCTGGTCATTATAAAAAGCATTATTCGACTGATTAACGCTTCCATTATCGATAGTGGTCTGTGCATTTACAATTCCTACCAGACCGCCCCAGGTTGGAACTCCGACAATTTTTCCAAATCCGCGTGCTTTCCAGTCCTCAAGAAATGCCTCGCCGTCCGAACCGTCATCTTCATTAGTAACAGCAACGTAGTGTGCATTTGAAGTGCTTCCCGGGTACCTGAACGGAACCATTCCTGTAAGCACATTATAAGCAGTCATTTTTCTTTCAAGTTTGTCAATCATAAAATATTCAGTCCAGCCTCCGGAGTTTCTTCTCACGTCTATGATCAATCCATCTTTGTAACGGAATGCTCTCCAGTATTTATCGAATTCACCGATTCCGCCGGAACCCATTGCAGTAATGTGCATATAACCAACCTTGCCACCGGTTTCTTTAAGTACCTTGTGAATGTTATCTGTAATCCATCTGAAATAACGCAGTGTTCTGGAATTTCTGATTGGCTCAACTTCGTAGGTTTTTGCACCTTCCATCGAAGGCTTGCTGTTTACAGTCACAGAAACTTTCTGCCCTTTGATCACCTGCAGCTCTTTGAAATAATCTTCAGGCACTTTTATTTCTTTTCCGTTTATGGCAATTAAATAATCGCCTTCTTTTACGTTGATATCAGGGCGCGAAAGAGGAGCATTAAGATCGAGATTATATTCAGTCGGACCATAAATTTTATCGAACTTATAATAACCTGCATTATTATCAGCAACGAGATCTGCACCGAGCCAGCCTGTGTAAACATCTGATTTCGGAGCTTCCTGCGGTCCGTAATCTCCGCCGCCGATATAAGTGTGAGAAGTTGCAAGCTCACCGACAAGCTGCTGCATTACCCAGTTCAGATCACCGCGTGAAGAGATGTAAGGAATATAAGCACGGTATTTTTCTCCAAGGGCTTTCCAGTCCTGGCCATCCATGCTTGAATCATAAAAGAAATCGCGGTACCATCTCCAGGTATCGTTAAATATTTGAGTCCACTCTTTCTGAGAATCAACTTTGTAGTTCATCCCATCCAGATTTACTTTATTTCCTAAAGATTTTGATTTGAAGGCATCGCTGAAAGTAGTTGCATAATAATCTTTATTCCGGCTGATCAAAAGATTTTCACCGTTGGATGAAACTTTAAAATCTTTGATCTTTTCATTAAGTACGACTTCCTTTTTTGAATTCATATCGAAAATGTGAAGATCCCATTTTGTTCTTCCGCCGGGTTTAAAAATTTCTTCATATTCATCTTCTGTAAAAGCAGGGACAGACGCCCAGGCAACTTTTCCGTTTCCTGCTTTCAGAAAGAAATAATTTCCGGGATCTATTGAAAGAGGATATGTACGCTTTATTAGATCTTTTGTATCGATCCTGAAATTATTATCAGCTTTCTTCATATCACCTGTAACTGGTTCTGAAAACGGCGGAGTTAATCCATCCTGAAGTTGTACAACCATAACCTGCTGCGGAGTTGCTTCAATATGATTATCTTCATAAAAATCCATATGGAGATCAAAATTTCTGCTGGATAAATAATAAAGATATTTTCCGTTTGCATCGAATGTTGGATTAATATTATCGAAGAAATCATCAGTTACAGCGTACTTTTTATTTTCATCTATATTATATATGAAAATCTGGTTATTCTTGTTGTATTGTGTAAAACTGTAGCAAATCCATTTACTGTCAGGTGACCAGTTGTAATCGCTTTCTTCCCAGTAAAATTCATCATTCTTCAATTGGTTCGATTCATCAACCTGAACTAGTTTTTTTGTCGCTACATCTATGTAAAAGATTTTAAAATCTTTATTGCCGAATAATATTTTCTTTCCATCCGGCGACCATACTGGGTGATAAATAAAATGTTTCAGATCAGTCGTAAGTTGCGTCCATTCACCGCCTGATGTCTGTTGAATATACAACTCATATTCTCCCGTTTTATCAGAAAAGAAAGCAACCCATTTACTATCGGGAGAGATGGCAGGATAAAGTTCTCTTGTACCTGGCGTCCATGAAAGGTTTTTTGTTTGTCCATCGTCAGTCGGCACAGTAAAGACATCACCTCTGGCTCCAAATACGACAGTTTTTCCGTCGTTAGAGAAATCCATGTGATGAATATAATCCTTTGGGTTAATGTACCTATCCCGCAAAGCCCAACGATCCGAATCAACATCAACTGTTAACTTTGTAATTTTGCCTGAATTTAAATCTAGAATGTTAATATATCCATCGTGCATAAAAATTATTTGTTGTCCGTCTGTTTCCGGCATCATTACATCAACATCACTGTAGTTTGTCACCTCAGTTATAGACTTAGTTGTTAGATCTTCTTTATAAAGATTTGAAACTCCGTTTGTCCTGTCAGAAACAAAATACATTGTGTTTGTTCCAATCCACATTGGGTAAGCATTTTTTCCGACGTAATCTGAAATTGGAGTGAACTGATTATTGGAAAAATTATACATCCAGATATCGGGATATTGTCCGCCATGATATCTTTTTCTCTGGTATTCCTCATCGCCTTTTCTCTGGTAAACCATTTTTTTACCATCAGGGGAAAAACTGCAAAGCCTACCGCGGTCAATCGGAAATCTTTCAGGAGCCGATCCATCTTTATCTACAAAGTAAAGGTTGGGATCGCGTCCGTTCACATTTTCCCAATAAGATCTAAAGATAACTTTGCTTCCGTCCGGTGTCCAGCCAACAGACTGAGCAAAATCCGGCGTGTAGGTAATTCTTTCGGGCGTACCTCCGTCAGCAGGCATTACGTAAACATTATATCCGCCATCGTATTGGCCCGTAAATGCAATCCATTTCCCATCAGGAGAAAATTTAGCAGATAATTCATCCCCGGGAAAATTAGTAATTCTTTTTGCATCGGTTCCATCAGTATTTGCAAGCCAGAGATCACCCTCGTAAGTGAAAACAATTTTGTTTTTATATATATCAGGAAACCTCACAAATCTCGCTTCCTGCTTTGCGAAGAGAATGCCAGAGAAGTATAGAATTATTAAAACAAAAGCAAACTTTTTCATATATAACCTCATCAGTTTTTATAAGGTATGAAATTACAGAAATTTATTTTCAGAAACGAAATTTTTTTGATGAATGGGATAATATATGATTCTTTTTTATACTTAATTAATTACTTTACATAAAACATTTTTAAAAATTGGCTGAAAAAATAAGAAAAATAATTCACGTTGATATGGATGCGTTTTATGCATCTGTAGAACAACGCGATAATCCGGAATTAAAAGGTAAAGCCATTGCCGTTGGCGGATCAGATAAACGCGGAGTGGTTATGACTGCAAGCTACGAAGCACGAAAATTTGGTGTGCGCTCTGCAATGCCCTCGCGCATGGCTTTCGAAAAATGTCCTCACATTATTTTTGTGAGGCCACATTTCGAAGTGTACAGTAAAGTCTCAAAACAAATAAGAGAGATTTTCAAAAGTTATACCGAACTTGTTGAACCACTTTCACTCGACGAAGCTTATCTTGATGTAACCGAAAATAAAGTTGGAAACCCTTCAGCAACACTTATTGCAAAAGAAATTAAACAAAGAATAAAAGATGAGTTGCATTTAACTGCTTCTGCCGGAGTTTCAATTAATAAGTTCCTTGCAAAAGTTGCATCGGATATAAAAAAGCCTGACGGACTTACAGTAATAACACCTGAAAAAGCAGAAGCATTTATAGAAACTTTGCCGATCGAAAAAATTCCCGGAATTGGAAAAGTGACTTCGGAAAAAATGAGTAAATTCGGAATTAAAAACGGCGCCGATATTAAAAAGCTTGAGCTGGAAGAGCTTGTAAAAAGATTTGGTAAAACAGGTTCTTACTATTATCACCTTGTACGATGTGATTACAACAGCCCTGTTGTACCGGACAGAATCAGAAAATCAATCAGTGTTGAAAATACTTTTAATGATGATGTTGATGACGAAAATATTATGCTGGAAGAACTTGAAAGACTTACTGAAAGTCTCGAAAGAAGTATGAAGAAAACGAAAACACTTGGTAAAACTGTTACTCTAAAAATAAAGTATCACGATTTTCAGCTAACCACACGAAGCAAAACTTTAAAAACTTTTGTAGACAACAAGAAAGAGATATTTGATTTGATAAAAGAATTACTCTACAAGCCTGAAAAACCTTTTAAGCCGGTGAGATTACTTGGTGTTGGGATATCAAATTTGAATCACGAAAACCCGCAGATTATCTCTGACCAATTGGATCTGGAATTTTAAAAAAACTTTTTTCTTGTAGTGGCGGGTCTGAGACCCGCCTTACGAAAGTTTAATAATTAAAAGTAATACAAATACTTAATTTTCAAAACGCCTGCTTGCGCAGTCAGGTGCATGCGTTCGGGAAGCTGCGCACCATACTGATCAAACTGTGGGCTTCTGTCATTAAGCTGGTTGAATGCAAAGTAGATCCAGCTCTTTGGCGAAAAATTATACGAGAACAGTACCCCAAGCAAAACTCTTTCAAGATGCTGTGTTTCTGTTGAATAAAGGTTATCAAAATAAACTCTGAAATTCATATTGTTAACAGGAGTAAAAGAAAAATATGGTCGCGAGTTATAAGTAATTGCCTGAAGGCTACGATCAGGTTTTTGTTCGATATACATATTGTATGAAGTTCCTACTTCTAATTCATTAAATGCTTTCCACGAAATGCTTAGGCCTGCCCAATTATAAGGGCCAACATATCCGCGCGCAAAATTATATGTCTTTGAATATCCACCATAAAGATTTGCATTCCAGTTAGGATTAATATTATACCATGAACTGAAATCAAGTTCATAAGAATCATAAATGTAACCGACATCTTTTGTCTTTAAAAATGAATAATCAAATTCAAACCCCCAGTTACTTTTAAAATTCATATTGTATCCCAGCAGGAAACCGTGATCAGTATAATTTTCATAAGTCTTGTTGTACAAGGCTATGCCGGCATAAGGGAAAATCTGACCAATTGGCCCTGATTTTGGCCTCCAGATAGGTCCGTGCAAAGTAGTAATTTGCGTTGTGCCTGTCCAGGGAACATATCCAACCTGACTAATATCAAAATCTTTTCCTACAAATCTGACTCTAGCATAGTTGGCAAAGTTATCGCCATTCTGAATAAATCCTGCAGAAGCGGCATAATCTCCCTGCGAATTATTAATTGATCTTGCAAGCTGATAAGATAACTGCCATCCGGAAGTACGGAAAGCTCCATCAATATCAACAACTCCATAAGTATTTGAACCACTTTGTTTTCCAACATAAAGTAATCCTACAGTAGAATTGTCTAATATAGTTTTTTTAATTCTACCGGAGGTAAAATAAGCACGGTCTTCTGTTTGTTTTGCTCCGTTGTTATCTATGTATTGCTCTTCCCCAGTTATTGCTGCAAAGCCTCCGTATTCCCAGTCATCAAGCCTGCCGAATGCCTTTGCACCAGCTATTAGCGGAACAGTTGAACCATCTGGCAAAACTTTTCCTATTCTTCTTGAATAAAAAATATTTAAAGGTTGATAGAACCCGGTGCCTCTTTCTTTCCCTGAAGCTGTAAATATTTCACTTCCTTCAGTAAAAAATGGTCTTCTTTCATCAAAGAAAGTTTCATAACGAGAAATATTAAAATTATATGGATCCGCTTCAATCTGGGCAAAGTCAGGATTTGCAGTTAACTGAAATTTTAGTTTTGGAGATGGGTTGTATAAAAGATCCAACCCGGCTTCGGGATCAATTTTATATTTCCCATCATTTATATAAGTCGCTTTTGTTAATGCAACCGGATAAACTTCCAAATTTAACCCGTGAACTGTCGGATGAAAATCTTGAAAAACAAGTTTTCCGAATTTAGAAATTCTTTGTCCTTCATTCTGATTATATTTATTCCAGTACATATCTTCAGAGTTTTTCGCTCTCCACCTGTCAAAGTCAAGTCCCCACTCTGTTAGTTTATCGTCATACTGAATAGATTTATATGGAATCTTCCATTCGACAACATATCCCCACGAATAAATTTTAGTTGCAGAAAACCAGATACCGTCCCAGCTGTAATCCCTGTTGCGTGCATCGTCAAGTAGTCTCGAGTCAGCACGAACACCTGAAGCATTAACAGCAAGTTTATAGGCAGTTTTGTTATCTCCAAAAGTATCAAGCATAATTGAAACTATATCTCCTGCAAAATCATCCTGCATACCTGTAAAAGCCGTAATATCATTTTCATTATCGTAACAAATCATCAATGCATAAAGCGCATCGTCAGTGGTAAGAACTTTGGCTACTGTTTTAACATCAGGTGTTTGATTATAAAACGGGGAAAGTTGAAAGAAATTAGTTGCTGAATCTGCAGTGCTCCAGACAGGATCAATGACGCCATCGAGCTTAATTTCTACGTTGGTTTTTTTTAAAAGGAGTTTCTTTGTTTGTGCTTGTATAAATAAGGTTGTTGATAAGACTAAAATAGCCAGCAGTAAATACTTATTCATATATGTTTCCGGATTTGAGTTTCAGCATAAAGATTAATTTAGACTATTAGACGTTGTAAAATTAAAAAAGTTACTATTGTTAATAATTTTATATTAATTATTCAACATATTTTTTACTTATTTTTATTAATAAATTCATTAATTCTTAAGCGCTATAGGAAGAAATATGAAATTTCGTTTACTATGTTTCCTCATTTTTACCATCAGCATATTTCCGCAAACAAATAAATCTTTACAAAGATTAGCAAAAGATTTTTTTGATTGGCGCACTATTACACAACCGGTAAATGGAGATGATATTCCGCGTATTGAAAGGCCTGACGGATGGACTCCTGAATATTCTTCGGCTTCTATTAAAAATTACGAGGACAAGTATGCCGAATTCAGCAAAAAACTGAAGGAAATTCCAAAGATAGACTGGACAACCGCCGACAGCGCAGATTTTCTTTTACTCCACTCTGCAATTGAAAGAGTCAACTGGGAACTGAATATATTAAAACTTCCCTACGCACATCCTGAGTTTTATGTATTTCAGACAGCCGGCACAATTCACGACTTACTAGTAATCGGCAGCCCGATGACACAAAAAAGAGCTGATAATATTTTAATAAGATTAAGAAAGATTCCTGCAACAATTAAAAACGCTGAAGAAAATCTTAATAAACCCGTGCAGGCTTTTGCTGATATTGCAATTGAAATGCTCAACGGTATCGATTTCAATTTAAGAAAATGTTTTGAAGCATTGGAAAAAGATTATCCTGCGTTTTTCCCGGACAGTATCGATAAAGATGTTACTCTCGCAATTCAATCGCTTTATAATTATTCAGAATGGTTAAAAGCCCGCAGAGACAGGATGACTAAAAAATTTAACATTGGAAGAAATAACTATGAATATTTTCTGAAAAATATTGCAATGGTACCATATTCACCTGAAGAAATTTTATTAATGAGTAAAACCGAATGGGACAGGGCTGTTGCTTTTGATACGATTGAAAAACTCAAAAACAAAGATGTACCACCGATGAAAATATTTTCTTCAATCTACGAACAGATAAAACAAAATAAACTTGATGAAGAAGAAATTAGAAAATTCTTGGCCGATAAAAACGTAATGTTCGTACCCGGTTGGATTCAGCATTATACAAACAGGCCAATGCCTGATTACCTAAAACCTATGGCTAATTACGGAGAAGATGATGACTTTACTTCACCAACCAGGCTGGATGAAAATTGTGTGCGTTATATTCCAAAACCATCCCTTAGTCTTTCATATTTTAGTCTTGCAACTGCAAAAGATCCGAGACCGATAATGATTCACGAAGGCATTCCAGGACATTATTTCCAACTGGTACAATCTTGGAAAAACCCGGATGAAATACGCAGACATTACTTTGATTCCAACTCGAATGAAGGGATAGGTTTTTATGTTGAAGAACTTATGCTGCAGCTTGGCTTATTTGACATTAGTCCTCATTCCAAAGAAATTATTTACAGTTTTATGAGACTTCGAGCTCTCAGAGTTAATGTTGATGTTAATCTTGCTTTGGGAAATTACTCGATAAAAGATGCGGCAGATTATCTTGCTTCAACAGTTCCGATGGATAAACAATCTGCAATTGGCGAGGCCGGCTTTTTTGCTTCTACACCGGGACAGGCATTTACATATCAGGTTGGCAAAATTCAAATTCTTAAACTAATTTCAGATGCTAAAATAAAATTCGGTGATAAATTTAATCTCAAAGATTACCACGATTATATGATGGTCAACGGCAATGTTCCTATCTCAATACAAAGATGGGAATATCTCGGGCTCAAAGATGAGATTAAAAAATTGTGGCCCATAGATTAGCGTCCCCTCCCGGGAGGAGATGAAAGGGGTGGGTTAGAATATTAAGAACTTTTTATCATTCAATTAAGGTGCAAAATGAAAAAACAATTCGTTTTCTTCTTCGCTTTATTATTTATCTTTCATTTATCTGCACAACAAAAACAAAAGCTGACGCTTGAAGACATTTATTACTCAAATAAATTATTTGGGAAAACTGTTGAGAACATTCAATGGAAACCTGACGGCTACGCTTTTAGTTTTACAGAATTAAATCCGGAAACAAAAGTTGAAGACATCTATCTGCACGATGTTTCAACCGGTAAAAAGTCTTTACTTGTAAATGGAACAAACCTAAAATACGACAATAAACAAATTATGATGAGTCATTACCAATGGACGGACGATGGTAAATTTTTGCTGATCGAAGGACCTGTAAAATCTATCTGGAGGCATTCCACACAAGCACCATTTTATCTTTACGATGTCTCGACAAAAAACATTAATGCTTTATCAAACGGAAATATTCACCTGAGAAATGTTAAACTTTCACCCGATGGAAAGAAAGTGGGATTTGTGCGAAATCATAATATCTATGTTGTTGATCTTAAATCAGGAAAAGAAACAGCAATCACAACCGACGGTACAGATAATATTCTGAATGGAGAGTTTGATTGGGTTTATGAAGAAGAGTTTGAACTTGCTGATGCATGGCGCTGGTCGCCAGATGGTAAAAAAATTGCTTTCTGGCAACTCAATCAGACAAGAGAAAAAATTTACCACTTAGTTGATGAAATGGGAGAATACAATACTGTATTTAACCTGAAATATCCGAAAGTGGGCGAACAAAATGCTATCGTAAAAATCGGCGTTGCTGATCTTTCTTCTCACAAAACTACCTGGATGGATATAGGCACAAACGATGACATTTATATTCCAAGAATTTTTTGGACCAACTCCTCCAACCTGTTGGCTATAATCAGATTAAACAGGATGCAGAATAAACTCGAAATGCTGATGGCCTATGCAAACACCGGCAAATCAAAAACAGTTATCACTGATTCAAACAAAACGTGGGTTGATGTTCGGAATGATATTCTATTCTTGAAAAAATCCGACCGCATTCTCTGGCCTTCTGAGGAAAGCGGATTTAACCATGCGTATCTCTATGATTACAACGGAAAATTAATTAACCAGATTACGAAAGGAGATTGGGAAGTTAGTTTAATTGATGGAATTGATGAAGACACAGGCTGGGTTTATTTGTCTGGGAAAAAAGATTCGCCAATTCAACAAAATCTTTACCGCGTAAAACTGGATGGAACTGACTTTCAAAAAATTTCCGGTGAACACGGTTGGTATAGCGCTAATTACTCTCCCGACTACAAACATTTTATAGAATTTTATTCCAACGCTTCAACTCCAACTGAGACTACTTTAAGAAATGCTGACGGTTCGCTGGTAAGAGTTTTGGAAGACGGTAAAATTCCAGCATTAGCAAATTACAATATGGTTTATCCTGAATTTTTAACTTTCAAAACGACTGACGGTACAGAACTAAATGCTTATATGATGAAGCCGGCTGATTTTGATCCCTCAAAAAAATATCCCGTTATTGTTTATGGTTATGGTGGTCCAGGTTCCCAAATGGTAGTTGATCGCTGGGGCAGCACGAGAACAATCTGGCATCAGTATATGACTGAACACGGATACATAGTTTTTTGCGTGGATAACCGCGGAACCGGCGGACGAGGAAAAGCTTTTAAAGATCTTTCATATCTTGATTTAGGCAAGTGGTCTGTTCACGACCAGATCGAAGGTGCAAAATATTTAGCTACGCTTCCCTACGTAGATTCATCACGTCTCGGTTTCTGGGGTTGGAGCGGCGGCGGATATCTAACCTGTATGATGCTGACAAAAGGCGCAGATTATTTTAAAACAGGAGTTGCCGTTGCGCCTGTAACTGACTTTCATCTCTACGACGCAATCTGGACAGAAAGATATATGGGTTCACCAATTGCAAATATAAAAGGCTACGATGATGCAAGTGTTTTGACTTACGCAGGCAGACTTAAAGGTAAATTAATGATAGTCCACGGAACAGGTGATGATAACGTACATTATCAAAACACAATTCAGTTTATGCAGAAATTAATTGATGCAAACAAACAATTTGATGTAATGTTTTATCCGAATAAAAACCACAGGATAAGCGGCGGTGTCACGCAGTGGCATTTGTTTACAAAAATTTCGAATTATTTCTTTAATAATTTATAAGATGTGATTTGGTAAAGTTAAGTGACTTTAGTAAAATATCAGTAATAAAAATTTTTTTAACATAAGGATCTCAAAACTATGGATATAATTAAAATCAAGCATAGCATGAGAATGTATGCAGTTGTCATAATTCTTTTGGGTGCTGCATTTACAAGACTTTCGGGTATTGAAAATCTTAGGGCAATCCATATAGTTACATTATTAGCATGTGGTGTAGCTATTGGAATGTTAATTTCAAGTATTAAGCTTTATTTTTCTTTAAAGAAAAATAATCCTTAAAATATCCTATGAAAAGTTATAATTACGACTGGAGTAAATTTTTTTTAAAGATAAACATTAAATCCTCATCGCAAAAAATTTATAATAGCTGGGCAACACAGGAAAATCTTGAAGGGTGGTTTTTACGTCTTGCTGAATTTACAAAATCAAATGGTACAATTAGAAAAAAAATAGCAAAATTGAAAAAGGCGACTCTTATCGCTGGCGGTGGCACGGCTACAGCGATAAAGTAACAGAGTGTGGTAAGATTCTGAAAGCGAACGGAAAAGATTTACTGCAATTTACATTTGCCGGCAATTGCATTGTAACTATTAAGGTAAAAAAAGGGAAAGGTGAAAATATTTTAGAACTAAAACAGGGAAACATTCCGACGAATAATAAAGCAAAAGTAAATTTTCATCTTGGCTGCCAGACAGGCTGGACTTTTTATCTTGCAAACTTAAAATCAATTCTGGAAGGCGGAATTGATTTGAGAAATAAGAATATGAAATTGCAAAAGGTTTTTAATTCTTAAATTAACAAAGACGTTACATCATGGACAAAGTTTATAAAAACTGCCAGAGCTGCGGGATGCCTTTAAAGAAAGATGAAAAAGGCGGAGGTACAAATGCTGATGGTTCCAAGAATTCAATGTACTGTTCACGTTGTTATGAAAACGGAAAATTCACCCGCCCGGATATTACAGTTGAACAAATGCAACAGCTTGTGAAAGAGAAAATAAAAGAGTTCGGCTTACCAGGTTTTCTTGCAGGTATGTTTACTAAAAATATCCCGAAACTGGAAAGATGGAGAGCATAATTTAAAAATATATATACAAAGGGCGACTCTAAGAATCGCCCATACATAAAATTATTTTATCGCGTCTTTTATCATTTCAGTTGCTTTATCTATTTCCATCGAATAATTATCCAATGTATTTGCAACAACAACAGCTTGCTTATTTGCCTCGTCCCAATTTCTTGATTCAACCGCTTCACGAACAGCAGGTAAAGTTTTGACTCCATAGCCTGTATAAAAGCCCGGCGCATAAATTTCATGAACATACCAGGGCCTGCCTGTTAAACCCTCTTTACTGGTCAGGAATCTTTCAGATTGATAAATTATCTGATCAAGATTTTTGCTTTGTTCTTCGGTAAGAGTTTTTCCGCTTTTCATTAATTCACTCTTCGCTTTCTGATACTCGTCGGCACTTTTCTGTAAATTATTTACAGCATTTTCAAGAGGAGCAAAATTTAAAAAAGGAACCGGATCTTCCGGCTTTGGCGGAATATATGTTTCTGTCGGATCAGAAACATTTGTGAATAAACTATCTTTAACTTCCTTGTTTAATTGAATTGTCTCCTCGCGCATATCTTTTGTAAGCTTTTCAATCTCATCTAAATAAGTGGTAACTCTGCCGGAAAAGTCATCAAAATTAAATGGAAGCAGGTTAGCATCAGCAAGACGAAGAACAGCCCTGCCCGCTGTCTTCGAAAGTGCAACTCCGTACTCAAAAGTAGGATCTCCAAATCTTATGTAATGATCATACGAATCGTACACCGAGTGATAAACTCCACCTTCTCCTTCGCCGCCAAATCCGAGATTCAAACTAGCAATCCCAAGATGCTGCAAAAAAGGTGTGTAGTCTGATCCGCTTCCCATTGCACCGATCTCAAGATTATTGGCAGCTTCAAGCTCTCTTTTTCTTTCAGGTGAAAAGGTATTAATAATTTCTCTGTCTTTCGCTCTTTCCCAAACGCTTATTCCCTTTTCAGGATCGGTAACATCTTTTGCAACATTATTTATAAAAGTTTCCAACGAGTGGGAGCCTTCCATAAATAAAAATCCCCTGTCATTGGTATCGGAATTAATATAAGCGACTGCTTTTTGTTTCAATTCATCTGCGTGAGTTTCGCACCACTCGGTTGAACCAAGCAAACCCGGTTCTTCGCCATCCCATGCACAATAGACTAAAGTTCTTTTGGGTTTCCATCCGGTTTTTAATAATTCGCCTATTGCTTTTGCTTCTTCCATCTCAGCAACCTGTCCGCTCAAAGGATCTTCGGCGCCGTTAACCCAGCCATCGTGATGATTTCCTCTTATTACCCATTGATCGGGAAACTCACTTCCTTTTATCATTGCAATTACATCGTTTATTGGTTTAATGTCCCAGTTAGATTCTACTTTTAAATGAACTTTTGTCAAACCGGGACCAACGTGATATGTAATAGGAAGTGCGCCTTTCCAGTTATCAGGGACAACCGGACCAACTAATGATTTTAATAATGGAAGAGCATCGTGATATGAAATCGGCAGCACCGGAATTTTTGTAAGAATTTTAATGTCCTTCACTGCCAGACGATTTACATCTTTGGTTGAGCCGACAAACGGTGTTGAAGGATCGCCCGTATAAACAGGCATATCCACAACTGAACCGCGCTGCACTCCGTATTCATTTCTCCAGGCGCCTTTAGGATAAACATCACCGACATAGTATCCGTCATTCTTTGGATCGGAATATATAATGCATCCGATAGCTCCGTGCTCTGCGGCAACTTTTGGTTTTATCCCTCTCCAAGCGCCTCCATATCGGGCAATTACAATTTTCCCTTTTACGCTAATTCCCATTCTGTCAAGCTGATCATAATCCAAAGGAATTCCATAATTAACATAAACAAGTTCGCCAGTTACATCACCATCTATTGAATAAGCATTATAAGTTGGTAATTGTTCATCAACCTGATCTGAAGTTCTGTCTTCTTTTAACGGCGGCTCCATTAAAACCGGAGTGAATTTTTCAGGAGATAACATTTCCAGCACACGAGTTTTAGGAGTTGGAAATAAAACATAAAATGTTTCAATGTGTGCATCCCATCCCCATTTTTTATATTGTGAAAGAATAAACTCAGCATTTTGTTTGTCATAAGGCGAACCAACGTGATGCGGACGCGCGCTCAATATTTCAAGTCTTGCTTTTAAATCAGCAGGATTCAAATATGAATCAAATTTTTTCTCAATTTCGCTTTGGGATGAATTCACTTGTGCGAAAGAGACTCCGGCTTCAATTAATAATATTGCCAGCGTGAATAAAGATAATCTCAGAACAGCTTTCATATTTTACTCGCAATTTGTTTAGTGGTGTAGGTTAATTGATTTGGTAATATTAAAGATATTTAAACAATTATCCCAATAAAATTTTAATAACGGTAAATTAAAGAAGTTTTAAAGAATAGCACGCGGATAACACAGATTAGGCGAATTTACACGGATCGAATCATAAAATTACTCCCCCACCAAGGCATTGTTGACCCTTATAAAAAACAGCAAACTGTCCCGGAGCAATTCCCTGGTCAGGGGTTTCAAGTTTTACGCTTGCGGTTTCTTCAGTAATAAATTTGACTTTGCAATTATAAAAATTTGCACCGTGACGAATCTTTACCTGAAGTTCTTTTTCATCCGGTTTGTTTTCAGAAATCCAGTTGAACTTGCCGACTTCAAAAGTGACGCGGCTTCTTCCTGCTTTATTTTCTTTTGAAATGTAAACGATATTTTTTTCAACATCCTTTTTAACCACGTACCAGGGGCCGTGTGAAAGTCCAAGACCGGAACGCTGTCCAATGGTGTAATAATAATATCCATCATGTTCGCCTTTTTTCTCGCCTGTTTCAATTTCAACGATATCACCCTTTATAGCTCCTAGATGATGCTTAATAAATTCATCGAACTTTATTTGTCCAAGGAAACAAATTCCCTGGCTGTCTTTCCTGTTTCTGTTTGGTAAATCAAACTGATCAGCAAACTGGCGCACTTCTTTTTTCATATATATTCCAAGTGGAAATAATGCGCGCGATAATTGCTGCTGTGTAAGATATGCTAGAAAATATGTTTGATCTTTTACAGGATCTGGTGATCTTTTTAACTGATAAAGTCCGTTTACCTTTTCAACAGTTGCATAATGTCCGCTTGCAACTTTTTCAAATGAGTCATCTATCTTTTCGTAAAACTGGCCGAACTTTATGAGGCTGTTGCAGAACATATCAGGGTTTGGAGTTCTGCCTTCTTTAATTTCAGAAATAGTATAGGTAACAACTGTTTCCCAATACTCAGTTTGTAAAGAAAGAACTTCAAGCGGAACATTAGCTTGCTTGCAAACTCCGCGTACAAATTCAAGATCTTCTTCCCAGGGACATTCGCCAAGAAATGAAAATTCATCCTGAAGCCAAATCTTCAAATAAAAAGCTGTCAAGTTCGTGGCCCTCGTTTTGTAAAAGTCTGAGAGCTACTGAACTATCAACTCCACCTGATAACAATACTGCTATTTTCATAATGTAAAAATTAAGAGATTTTTAAAATAATGAAAGGTTAGATAAGTTTTATGCTAAAAGCGCGGGACAATGTGATTTTATTTGGAAGGCTTATCTATAATATTATTTTTCTTCATTCCCAGCTTATCAACAACTTCGTCATAAATTTTCTTATCAACTTTACTAAGAATTAAAGTCTCAAGCTTTCTTGCATCTTTTAATTTATCGTAAAATCCGATAGTCCTGTTATGCGCGCTATCTTTTATTTTCATTACACCGTTCAACCTTCCATGAAATATACCGCCTTCCAGAGAACTAATGTCTTTATATAAAATAGTTATTGAATCTTTGTAAAACAGGAAATCACTGCAGATCATCTTTTCGTTATCAACTTCTATTTTATAAGGAAGAATTTTATAAAGCATCAGATAATGCCTGTTGAGAAAATATATGACCAGGAATGTTACCACAAAAGGAATAATATAAACTATGCCCCTGTCTAAGTTGACGGCAAGGCTTACTGCATAAACCGATAAGAGAATAGTAACCGGTATATTACCGTATCTGTAAAAAAATTTTAATATAGTCGGATAAATAAATGTTTGCATTTCAAAAATATAATTTAGCTACAAGAGTTAATCTAAAGATAATAAATATTTATTCCAGATTTCCGGGATAATTTTATTCAGTTTAAAGTAGGTTACTTGCGAGTTCAGCCAGAACAGATCTTTCTCCTTTCTCCAGTGTAACGTGGGCATACAATTTCTGACCTTTGAATCTATCTATTAAGTAGGATAGTCCGTTCGATTGGGAGTCCAGGTAGGGATGATCGATCTGGTAAATATCGCCGGTAAATACAACTTTTGAACCTTCACCTGCTCGTGTAATGATTGTCTTTATTTCATGTGGTGTGAGGTTCTGGGCTTCGTCAACAATAAAAAATATTCTTTGCAGACTTCTTCCTCTTATAAAAGTGAGCGGTTCAATTACCAGCTTTTCTTCCTTAATCATATTATTTATAGCTATACTCTGCTTGTCCCCTTCAGGGAACTGGTCCTGAATCACACGGAGGTTATCCCACAAAGGCTGCATATAGGGTTCAATCTTACTTTGAATATCTCCCGGCAGGTAACCTATATCCTTATTACTCAATGGAACAATCGGTCGGGCAATAAAAATTTGTCTGTAATTTTTTTTAACATGTAGTGCAGCTGCGAGAGCAAGAAGTGTTTTCCCTGTTCCAGCTTTTCCTGTAAGCGAGACTAATTGAATATCAGTGGTTGTCAGTGCGTCAAGTGCAAAAGTTTGCTCTGCATTCCGTGGTTTAATACCATAGGTTACAATCTTGTCAATCTTCTTAAAATTTTCTTTTTCCTGATCAAGGTTTGCTAACACTGATCTACTGGAATTTTTAAAGATATAGTATTTGTTAGGGTATGATTCTCCATTTAGATTTTTTATAAGTGACTTAGCAGGAACTTCAAACGGAGATTGAAAAAGTTTTACTATTACCTCATCGTTAAAATCTTCAACTATTTCCTTGCCGCTGTACAACTCTTCGACACTTAAAATTCTGTCGGTAGTATAGTCTTCTGCAAGAATTCCAAGAGCTTTCGCTTTCATTCTTAAATTTACATCTTTTGTAACAAGGATAACCAAGGACTTGCCTTCAAGCTTTTTATTCCACTCAAGTGCAGCTCCCAAAATCCGGTGGTCAGGATTATCCTCCTTAAAGACATCTCTAATTTCACTATTAAGTCCTCGCGAAATAGCTATTCGCAATTTTCCCTTTCCTTTACCCATTGAGATGCCTCCATTGAATAGCGCATCCCCGGTCATAGTGTCAAGCGTTCTTGCAAATTCACGTGCATTCAGGTTAATCACCTGGCTGCCTCTTTTGAAGGAATCCAGTTCTTCAATTACTGTTAAAGGAATTACTATATCATTTTCCTTGAATTGATGAATACAACTTGCGTCGTGTAGAATAACGTTTGTATCGAGTATGAAAGTTTTAGTTTTTTTTGACTTGAGTTGTTTGCGGGCAGATTTGGTCTTCATTAATTTCCGATATATGTACTCTGCAAATATTAATAAATTTATAATTGATTACAAGTCTGCTTTATTAATTGCATGTTAATAATTCATTATTTCTTAAGAGTTTGATTTTACAGCCATTCTCTTCATACTGCCATAGTAATATAGCATAGCCGATCATGAATAAATACTGTAACACCCTAGCTAATTTTCATAATGCACATTTTATTTAACTCCTTCATAAATATACCCATTTAACATTTTTTATAAATTATTAATATCCAATTGATATAAATTTAAAATGGAGTTGTTTATATTATTCTAATAAGAAATTAAATTATTTTTAAGGAGTGGTGAAATGATTAAGATCGATAATTCAAAGACTGTTTTAAAATTATTTTTTGCAGTTGCAATTTTTTCCATTTTTGCATCAATCACATTTGGTCAGAATAAAAAAGATGACGCTCTTGATAAGGTTAAAGGCAATGTTCAAAAAATCACAATACAAACTGATGAAGGGATTGTGACATACGAAGGTGGTGAAGCGCAGGCGTTGTTTGACAGGTTAAAAACTTCCGCCAAAATTTCCCGCATCAGAATGTTCAGTCCCGATAATATGAGAAATCATTTTAAGTTTTTCAGTGAGGATATGAAAGATGGAAAAAGAGAAAAAATAAAAGTTGTGAACAAAGATGGTGAAAAAGTTGTTACAGTTACAATAACTGATAAAGATGGAAAAGAGAAGACAGAAACTTACAAAGGAAAGGAAGCTGACAAATATCTTGAAAAACATGAACCCAAAAATTTCAAGACATTTAGCTGGTCTGATAAAAATAGCGGTAACGGGAACGTTTACTTCATTCGTAAGAATGATAAAGATAGCTCGGATGAAGATTCAGATATTTCAGTCTGGAGCAGTAATGATAGTACAAAAGGAATGTGCTTCTTTATGGATAACGAAGTAAATGGCCCTAAAAAGATAATTAAAGTGAGCGACGAAAACGGCAGTAAAATTGTTACGGTCACAACTACTGATAAAGATGGAAATGAAAAAACAGAAACTTATAAAGGCAAAGGAGCTGAAGAATATTTGAAGAAGAACGATATAAAATTAAAAACAATAGACGAGGGAGAAGATAGTGACGTCGTTAAGGAGATAATAATTAAGAAAGAGAAGAAAGCAGATAAAAAATAATTGTAGCAAAGAGGGCTTCCTGCATTCAATGCAGGAAGGCCATTTAATATTTGAAATGTTTTATGTGCTCACCCTTCTTTCCTATGTCAGTCATAGCCTCTATCCCCAGTTCAAGGTGAATATCAGAAAATCGGTTTGTTACAATTTTATCAGACTCTTCAGTTTTAACTCCCTCAGGTATTAGCGGTCTGTCAGACACAAGAAGTAATGCGCCCCGAGGGATTTCATTAACGAGCCCGACTATAAATATCGTAGCCGTTTCCATATCTATTCCAATTGTATAAAGTTTTTTCAAATAATTTTTGAAATGTTCGTCCCACTCCCAGACCCTTCTGTTCGTAGTATAAATAACCCCAGTTCGATACTCCAACTTTCTCTGCACAATTTTTTCGGAAACGAATTTGTGTAATTTAAATGATGGTAGTGCTGGTACTTCCTTCGCTAAATAATCATCCGTAGTACCTTCCCCTCTTATAGCCGCGGTGGGTAGAATAAAATGTCCAATTTCTGTTGATCGCTTTAAACCTCCGCATTTCCCCAGGAATAAGACGCCTTTAGGCCTTCTTGCAACCAACAGGTCCATTATTGTTGCTGCATTAGCAGAGCCAATTCCAAAATTTATAATTGAAAGTCCGTTATCGTTAGTCGCCGTCTGCATCGGCTTCCCAATTCCCTTAATTTCACAATCAAATTTTTCTGAAAAACGATCAACATAATTTTGAAAATTTGTGAGGAGTAAATAATCTCCAAAATCATCTATTTTAGTGCCAGTGTACCTCGGCAGCCAGTCTTTTGCAATGTCTAATTTTGATTTAAATACTTTATTGTTTTTTACCATAAATTATCCTGAATTTTAATAGTTTAATTTAACTCTTTCTGTTTCTAATAAAAATATTTGTATTAGACATTCTTTAGATTATTGTGATGAATTATTTTTTTACTATATTTAACGATCCTTACTAATTAATTTTTAAAGAGGCAATTTGAATCCAGCATTACGGAATTTTTCCCTTCTTTTATTATTTATAATATTTTTATCATCTTTTACATCAGCTCAAATTAGTGATCCGCAATTAATAGCTGTATCAGGTTCTTATTACGACTTTAATAAAAGGGTTAATACGGCTTTGGAGGGAAGGATTGAATATCGCTACGATAAAGGATGGTGGGTAATCAGACCATTTGCCGGTGTTATGCTTACAACAGACGGCACATATTACATTTTTGCCGGCGGGCTTTTTAATTTTTTTATTGGCGAGCATTTTGTAATAACTCCAAGTTTTGCCCCTGGATATTTCGATAAAGGGAATGGTAAAGAATTGTATTATGATCTTGAATTCAGAACACAAATCGAAATTGCGTACAGGTTTACAAATGGAGCCAGAATTGGAGCCAGCGTAGGGCATATGTCAAATGCTAATCTTGGTGATCCAAATCCGGGAGTTGAATATTTGTCCGGAACCATTGCTTTCCCGGTCGATTTTTAATTATTTTCTTTCAGGCTGCAAAAGTTTTGCGATTAAACCAGTCCAACCTGTTTGATGAGATGCGCCCAATCCTGAGCCATTTTCTCCATGAAAATATTCGTGAAACAAAATATAATTTTTGAAGTTTTTGTCTTCATTAAATTTTTTAACTCCTCCGTTAAGCGGGCGATTTCCTTTTTTATCAGGTAAGAATATCAATATGAGCCTTTCTGATAATTTATCAGCAATTTCTTTTAATGTTAAAAACATACCCGAATTTGTTGGATACTCGACTTTGAAATCATCACCATAATAATGGTAAAAGCGTTGAAGTGATTCAATAATCAAAAAATTTACAGGAAACCAAACTGGTCCCCTCCAATTTGAGTTTCCGCCAAACAATCCTGAATCAGATTCCCCGGGTATATATTTTACTATAAATTCCTGCTCACCTGAATTGAATATATAAGGATTATTAAGGTGATATTTTGATAAAGCCCGGACTCCGTATTCCGATAAAAATTCATCTTCGTTTAGCATTCTTTTCAATAAGCATTTCATCCTGTGGCCACGAAGTAGCGAAAGTAGCCGGCTTTCTCCTTTCCCTTTTATTTCCCAGTGAGAGACCAGTCCTGCAAGATCTTTCCTGTAATTCAAAAACCATTCCAGCCTGGCAGCAAATTCAGGACAATCCTTCATTATTTCAGGTTCCAACACTTCAACTGCAAATAATGGAATTAGCCCAACCATAGAACGAACTTTTAATTTTTCATGATTATTATCCGAAGTGTGAAGAACATCATAATAAAATTCATCTTCATCATCCCACATATTAATACCATCCGTGCCTATTTTATACATCGCGTTGGCTATGTACAAAAAATGTTCAAAAAACTTCGTAGCCAAATCCTGGTAGACGGAATTATTTTTTGAAAGTTCAAGCGAAATCCGCATCATATTCAAACAATACATTGCCATCCAAGACGTACCGTCGGCCTGCTCCATATGCCCTTCTGCAAAGTTTGAACTTCGATCAAAAACTCCAATGTTGTCCAGACCTAAAAATCCCCCCTGAAAAATGTTGTGATTATCCGCATCTTTCCTGTTAACCCACCAGGTAAAATTTAAAAGAAGTTTATGAAAAACTGATTCCAGAAATTTAGTATCGCCATCACCATTGTTATTTTTTTGATCGATTTTGTAGACTCTCCATGCAGCATATGCGTGAACTGGCGGATTAACATCACTAAAGTTCCACTCGTAAGCCGGCAATTGTCCATTGGGATGCATATACCATTCGCGGGTAAGATGTATCAACTGGTGCTTAGCAAAATCTGCATCTATTAAAGCTAAAGTTATGCAGTGAAAAGCAAGGTCCCAGGAAGCGTACCATGGATATTCCCATTTATCGGGCATTGAAATAATATCAAAATTATTCAAGATGCACCCAATCAGAATTTCTACCGTGTTTTCTTTCGGGTGGTGGTGTCGGTTGGGAAGGATCTCCATCCAGCCATTCGGGAATGTCATAATAATAAAATTGTTTATTCCAGAGCATTCCAGCAAAAGCCTGTCTCTGAATATTTTTTAATTCTTTAACGGCGATATTATTTTGTATGCTGGCATAAAAATCATTTGCCCCTATAGTATTTTCCTCAAATACAGTTTCAAAATCCTTAAATTGATCAGAACTTGTGTTGTTGTTCAGTCTTAATTTAACAACTTTGGATTCACCTGCTTTTATATTTAAATTATAAATTAATCCTGATTTTGTACCCGCTTTTGAATTAACGGCATTTTCTTTTTTATCAATTAAATAATTATTTATTCCATCTTTGCAGTAATTTGAATTATTAGAAACACCGTAAAGTTTTTCAAAATTTGTTTCATTTTCACAAAATAATATATTTGGATTTCCCTCATAGTAAAGTCTTAATCCATCCATTTCTCTATGTTCAATGTTTAAAAAATTTCTAGTTGAATTTCTAATAGCGGGTTTATAATCATCAATTCCCCAGGACCAGGTATTTCGAAACCACATTTGAGGAATTACCTGCAAATCAGCATCATCTTTAAACCTATTAAAAATTGTTGCTTTAATTAAAATGTCTTCTTCATCTGCCTTAGCATATTCTATAAAAATATCAAAGTACTTGTCTTCATTAAATATTCCAGTATCAATTAATTCATATTCTGATTTGTCTCTTCCTCTGTTTAAATTTTCATTTAATAACAGGTTATATGGAAATTCTGTTTGAGGGTATTTATAAAGCATTTTCATATAAGAGTGGGTTGGAACATTATCGAGATAGTAATGATATTCCTTTATATCCTCGCCATGGTTACCTTGTGGATTTGAAAGGCCGAAAAATCTTTCCTTTAGATAAGAATCTTTCCCATTCCAGAAAGCGAATCCGAAGCAAAGCAGCTGCTTCTCATCACAAATACCTCCAATCCCATCTTCACCCCATCTGTAGGCTTTGCTAAGCGCCTGTTCGTGTGATAAATAATTCCAGGCGTCACCATTTGGACTATAATCTTCCCGTACCGTTCCCCATTCTCTTTCAGATATGTATGGTCCCCATTTTTTCCAGTTCTTTTTTTGTGATTTGGACTCCAGTAGTCTATCTAATTCTGTTCCCATAAATTCTCCATTAAGAATAAGTCCTTAACATGTCTTCAGCGACGCTATCTAACTTATTAAGATCATTTACAATCCATTTACTATCAATCAATTTACTGTCATTTACTAAGTCTCTCGTATAATCATTAGTTGCAGCAATGCAATGTATTCGTGCAGCAATAGCAGATTTTATCCCGGCTATAGAATCCTCAATTGCGATACATTCCTCAGGCCTAATTTTTAATCTAGATAGTACAAGATTATATATTTCAGGATCAGGTTTACTTTTTAAAATCAAATCCCTGGTAGCTATAAAATCAAAAAAGTTTTTTAGGTTAAGAGTTTCCAAAACTTTTGAAGCCTCATCAAGATGTGAAGTAGTGGCTAATGCCGTTTTATAATTTAATGTTCTCACTTTTTTAAGCAGCTCTGTGCTGTAGGGACAAATAACAGTTTTTAAAATTCTTGGTATCTTCAGAAATTCAAAATAGAAATCAAGCCTTATTTTAATAAAAGCTTGCCAAGGCTGATTTAAATTAAGTTTATTAGCAAGATTTTCTGATTCTTTTTGAAGATTAAACTTTTGCAGAAATGATTCGGCAACTTCTTCCCGCGATCGGCCAACTAGCTCTTTATATGCATCAATTATATCGTGCATTTTAAATTTCCCGGGCTTTAGCTTTTCAACCGCTTTTGCATATGAGTGAGCTTTCAGGATTTCAGTCTGCACAAGTGTTCCATCAAGGTCAAAGACAAAGGCTTTTATCATTTTAGTTTAGAACTTTTGCTAATAATTCCAATCCTTTGTTAACATCCTTTCCCAGATTGATTTGAATAACTCTTCTATTGTTGTCGAGTAAAGCCTGCCTGTCTCCCAAAGCCTGAGCATTTTTTAAAGTGCCGAATGAAATTGAAGATTTGTCTTCGCCGGCTTTATCAGGAACTGGTAAATCTTTCTCTATTTCCGAAACGAATTGTATAAACAGGCCATGTCCGGCATCACCCTTATGTAATTGACCGGTTGAGTGAAGAAATCTCGGACCATAGCCCAAGGTAGTAGCTAATTTGTATTTTTTCTGAATTACAGTTCTGAATTTTTCCAAAGCTTTTGTAGTATCATGTTCAGGTTTAATATAAGCCTGTATTGTAACATAACTTCTACCATTAAAATTCTCTTTTCCCGCGTCAAACTTATCAAGAAAGTTTTTTAAAGCGTCTTCCAGATTTGCAGCTTTGATGTCGCCGTATACCTTGATTCCGTTTTCCTCCAGTGCGGGTTTTAGTTCTGGCAGTTTTCCTTTTTCCTGATATTCCTTCACCATCTTTTTAGCAAGAACCTTTGCAGCTTCAACATTTGGTTGATCAAACGGCTGAATACCAATGATCCACCCTGCAATCGGAATTGCAAACTCCCATCTGAAATATTCGCTGCCGAGATCATACAGATCGTCCCATAATATTTCAACAACGGGATGTCCCGCATTTTCTATAGCTTTAACCTTTTCAGAATCGGTGTTATCATTTTTTAAATGAATATAAACAAAGAGACGATCCTGCGAATAGTAATCTGGAGATACAACCGATTCGCCATCGACAGGAAGAATTCCTTTCCCATCCTTCCCGGTACTTTCAGCAATTAGTTGCTCCACCCATGCACCGAAAGATGAAATTTTGCCCGGAGTAATAAATGTAACTTTATCAACACCCTTATTAGCAAGTAATCCAAGAATAGTTCCAAGTTGTGCACTTGTATCTTCACTTATATTTTTGGATTTAGTTTCATTGATTATTTTATCAGACTTTTCTAGAATTTTTTGCAGATCAACTCCTGCCAAAGCAGCAGGCACCATTCCGAAAAATGAAAGAGCAGAATATCTACCTCCGATATTTGGATCATTCCTGAAGATTTTTCTGAATTTTAATTCTTCAGCCGTGTCAATCAACCCACTCTTTGGATCTGTGATTGCGATAAAATGTTTACCAACATTATCTTTGCCCACTTTTTTCAGCGTAGAATTATAGAAATGTTTCATGTAAGAAAATGTTTCAACTGTACTGCCTGATTTAGTGGAAACAATGTAAAGAGTTTTGGATGGATCAAGTATTTTATCAAATGCAATTATAGCACCAGGATCAGTGCTATCGAGTATGTGCAGATCAAGGTAGCCTTCTTTTTTTCCGAACATCAAACTGAAAACTTCAGGCGCCATACTGGAGCCGCCCATTCCAAGTACAATTGCATTTGTCAGGCCATCTTTTCTAACTCCATCGACAAAATCAGATATTTCTTTTAAAGCAACCCTGGTAACTTCCGGACTATGCAGCCATCCCAGCCTGTTTGCTATTTCATCAGGTTTATTGCTCCATATTGAAAAATCTTTTTCCCAGATTCGTTCAACTATTTTTTGTTTTTTTATTTCTTCCAGTATTTTTGAAAAAATTTCTTCATATTTATTTGTCTTCAAAATAAAATTCGAGCTCTGCATTTGCTTTTCCTCCTAATTATTTTTCACGCTTTATCATAATAATTTAGCTGCCTCGGAATCAAGATACCATTCATTAACACCATCTAAAGGATTTATGTGAGCTGAAGGATATTTTTCATAGCCAGATTTCTTTTTTAGGATTTCGGCAACTATTTTTGATTTATCTTCACCAGTTACCATAAATATAATGTGAGCTGCGTTATTAAGTACTTTGCCTGTTAAAGTTATTCTTTTTTGTTCAGTTACCGGATGTACAGTAACTGAACAAACATTCTCTGAATCAATCAAACCAATCTGATTAGGAAATATAGATGCTGTGTGCCCATCTGTGCCTATGCCAAGAATTATCAGGTCAAATCTTGGTAAAGTATTTTCAAATTTTAAGAACTCATCAATTTCAGCAGTATACCTGACTACTTCTTTTTCAGGAATATTTTCTCCTCTTATTCTATGAATATTTTCCTGTGGAATTTCGATTTTATCAAAAAGAAATTTTTTCGTCATTCCATAATTGCTATCCTGATCTTCCGGTGGGACACACCTTTCATCGACCCAAAAAAAATGAATGTTTTCCCAATTTATTTTCTCAGAATATTCATCAGCTAGAGTATTAAATAAACTTTTAGGTGTACTTCCGCCCGATACTGCTATAAAGGTTTCTTCATTTTCAGATTTTTTCTGTGAAGCTAAGGAATATATTTTCTCAGCTATTTTATACGCAACATCTAATGGGGATTTATATTTTTTAATATTTAAATTCATAAATCAATCTATAATTCACAATAGAGACCATCATCCGATAAATTCCTGCAGGGATATCTCCAGGTAATTCCGGGTTCATCAATTAAAGTATCAGAATGTTCAGGCCCCCAGGTGCCGGCTGGATAGCCATAAACTTTTAGTTTTTTATTTTGATTCCAGGTATCAATTATAGGCTGAACAAATGTCCAGCAGGCTTCAACGGCATCTGCTCTTGCAAAAAGAGTTGAATCGCCTATCATACAATCATGAATCAGCCTTTGATATGCAGACGGAATTGGTTCGTTTTTTAAATCGGAATAATGGAAATCCATATTTACGGTTTGAACCTGATAACCTGAACCGGGAGTTTTCATTCCTATCTTTAATAAAATTCCCTCGTCAGGCTGGATTCTTATAACCAGTTGATTGCAGGAATCGTTTACTGTTTCTCTTTTTCCAAAAATCTGGTGTGGTGTCGGCTTAAAATGAATTACAACTTCAGTAACTCTTGTAGGTAATCTTTTGCCGGTACGTATATAAAAAGGCACACCACCCCACCTCCAGTTATCAATGAACATCTTAATAGCAATATAAGTCTCTGTACGGGAATTTTTATCAACCCCATTTTCTTCCCTGTAACCGAGCAATTTTTCACCCCGAACTGTTGCAGCTCCATATTGACCCTTAATGACATTCTTTGCTACTTCCTCCGGTGTCATTTTTCTTAGTGATTGAAATACTTTTAAGGTTTCATTCCTGATTGCATTTGATTCAAAGGAAGCGGGTGGTTCCATGGCAATTACACCCGTTAACTGTAAAAGATGATTTTGAATCATGTCACGCAATGCACCCGACCCTTCATAATAGCCACCACGATTTTCCACACCAATACTTTCGGCTGATGTAATTTCAACGTGATGAATAAAATTCCTGTTCCACAATGGTTCAAATATTCCATTTGAAAATCTAGTTACCATAACATTTTGAACTGTCTCCTTGCCAAGGTAGTGATCAATTCGATAAATTTGTTCTTCTTTATAATGCTCTAATAACTTTGCATTTAAATCCTTAGCGGATTGAAGATCATAACCGAATGGTTTTTCAACAATTATTTTTTTCCATCCATCGGATTGATCATTCATTCCATGTTTTGCAAGATCAACAGGAATAATTCCATATAAACTGGGAGGAGTAGCCAGATAAAAAATAACATTTCCACCTATACCCTTTTCTTTCTGGACTTCAAGAAGTTTTTTCTTAAGTCCTATATAATTTTCATCTTTTGTAAAATCCATCACTGCAAAATAAAGGGCGCTGATGAATTCCTTTACCATTGTTTTATCCAGATTTTTATCTTCAGAATATTCATTTAATGCTTCGTGCATCTTTGCTCTGAAATTTTCGTGGGAAGTTTCCTTTCTTCCGGTTCCTATAATCGCAAATTTTTCAGGCAACAAACCATGTTTCTTTAGCTGAAAGATTGCAGGAATTAATTTTCTTTTGGTTAGATCTCCCTGAGCGCCGAATATTACAATAATATGATTTTCTGCACCATTCATGAATTCTCCTTTTTAACTGCGCGTCCGTAAAATTGATATTTGAGGACCATTATAATTTTTAATACAGCCTTTTATTCTACTATACTTTTTAATATTTGGGAATGGACAAAACAATGTTAATACATAAAACAATATATCAGGCATAAAGTTCAAAATAGTCAGTAATGACATAATAATAAAAATTATAATTGAAATTTTCACGAACAAATATCAAAATAGTTTCTTTATACTAAGCCAAATTGTGAAAATCAGCATTAACCCGAAAAACTTAGCTTTAAGATTCAATAAAACCATCAAAAACTTGCAATTTTCGCAATTTATGTTATTTTGTAAAGATAGTCACAATTGTGAAAAGTTCTTCTAAAATTATTAATTGCTTTCATCCGCATAGAAAAATGCAAAACTGAAAACTCATCAAGAATTATCAGGCTTTAATAATTGCAAGTATTCCTAAAAAACGCAAAATTATTTTAATGATTTTAGATGTAGCTACCCGGATATGATAATACTACTAAGATATAAATTATGGAGAAATAATGTTAAAGATTAATAAAATTATCGATGAAAAAGAGCTTAATAATGAAATGTCCAGAGAAAAATTTGTTGATTTTCTATATGAGCACCTGGACAAATTTGGTGATACTAAATCTGCAATTTCAAAAAGTATTGATTATGCTTTTGGAAAGGACGGAAAACCAGGAGGTTTTCTTTTAAGCGCATATTATGATGGTGAGCTCTGCGGAGAATTAGTTATAAACAAAACCGGGATGAGTGAATATATCCCTGAAAATATTCTAGTATATATTGCTGTAAATAATAAATTCAGGAATAAAGGTATAGGGAAAAAGATTGTCCAAAAAGCGATAGAGGAAGCAAATGGGGACGTAAAGCTTCACGTCGAATATGAAAACCCGGCAAAAAGATTATACGAAAGGATTGGGTTCACAACAAAGTATGCAGAAATGAGATATAAGAAGAAGGGGTGAAATGGCAACTCTTACAATAAATACTGAATCAATCATTGAAAATATTGAAAAGTTGAATAGTTACCTTTCTGAAAACAATATTCAATGGTCTCTTGTAACAAAAATGCTGTGCGGACACAAAGGCGCGCTGGAAAAAATTATTCCGAATAATTGTATTAAAAACATTCATTCTGTCGGCGATTCCAGAATTTCAAACTTGAAAACAATTAAAGAGATAAAACCTGAAATAGTAACTATGTACATCAAGCCGCCTGCTTTGAACCAGGTTAAGAATATAATTAAATATGCTGATATTTCGCTAAACTCATCTTTCAAAACAATTGAAGCTCTTGACAGGGAAGCTAAAAACCAGGGCAAAAAACATAGAGTTATAGTAATGATTGAAATGGGAGAATTGAGAGAAGGAGTTGTAAGGGATGAAATTCTTAATTTTTATGAAAAAATTTTTAAACTAAAAAATATTGAAACCATAGGACTTGGAACGAATCTCGGCTGTATGTACGGTGTTGAACCAACCTATGATAAATTAATTCAATTGAGTTTGTACACCCATTTAATCGAAGCACGGTTTAATAAAAAACTTGAGTTAATCTCGGGTGGAAGTTCAATTACATTGCCACTTATCTCTAAAGGAAAAATTCCCAAAGGTGTAAATCATTTCAGAATTGGCGAAGCTGCTCTTTTGGGAGTTTCCCCATTAAATAATAAAAAATTTCGTAATCTTTCCACTTCAACCATTGAGTTCTCTGCGGAAATTCTCGAACTCGATAAAAAAGAAATTAAACCGGATGGAATTATCGGCGAGGGAAATATTGGTCATACTGCGAATCTCGAATTCGATAAAAGCGTAAAGGAAACTTATAGGACCATTGTTGATTTCGGGCAACTGGATGTTGATGCAAATGATCTCCGTCCAAAAGATGAAAAACTCCAGTTTGTGGGGACAACATCAGATATGACCGTTTATGATCTGGGACGTGAAAAAGGCAAGTATAAAGTCGGAGGTCAGGTTCATTTTATGCCGAATTATACTTCAATAGCGAGGTTAATGAATTCGCGTTATATGTCAAAAAAAATTTATTAATTGGTTCAATTAAAAAATAAAAGATAAAAAATAATGTTATGCATTTTATAGATCTATTCGAGTTTTTTATTTACATGTCAGTTATGCTTGGCATTGGATTTTTTTTCCTTAAAAAAAATAAAGATGCTGAGGATTATTTTGTGGGCGGCAGAAGCATGGGCAGTCTGCACGTTGGTTTATCTGTTGTTGCGACAGACGTCGGTGGAGGATTTTCAATTGGCCTCGGCGGACTTGGTTTTGTGATGGGATTGTCAGGATCCTGGATGCTTTTTACAGGACTAATAGGTGCGTGGGTCAGTGCAGTGCTTTTAATACCTCGTGTAAGCAAAATGAAAAGTTTTAAGAGTCTCTACACCTTCCCTCAGATCTTCGAGGAATTTTATAATGGAAAAGTAGCTTTAATAGCCGGTGTAATTTCCGCGATTGGTTACATTGGATTTACAAGCTCGCAGATTCTCGCAGGAGCAAAATTAGCATCAGCCTCTTTCGTAGATCTTGATATGGAAACGGCTTTGTTAATAATGGGGGCAATAGTAATTATATATACTTCACTCGGTGGAATAAAAGCAGTTATTTACACTGACACAGTTCAGTGGATTGTATTAATGGCAGGGCTTGTTTTCATTGGACTCCCGCTTGGATATTCAGCGATTGGCGGATGGAGCGCGCTGCAACAGGAAGTATCAAAAGATCTGTTATCATTTACAAATGTTGACTGGCAAACTCTGGTTAACTGGGGTGTAACAATAATTCCGATTTGGTTTGTTGGCATGACACTCTACCAGAGAATTTATTCCTGCAAAGATGAGAAAACAGCAAAAAAAGCATGGTTTATTGCTGGATTATTTGAATGGCCGGTGATGGCAATGATGGGTGTTCTACTGGGACTGTTTGGAAGAGTTGCTGCTGATCAGGGAATGTTTGCTTATCTTGGATTTCCAACTATGAGCGGACTTGATCCTGAAAAAGGATTACCGCTTTTACTCAGGACAGTAATGCCGGTTGGATTAATGGGATTAATGATGTCGGCATATTTCTCTGCAATAATGTCAACTGCTGACAGCTGCCTGATGGCGGCTTCAGGGAATGTTGCAACGGATATACTTGACAGATTTTTTTCTATCAGTTCAAATGAAAAGAAATTTTTGAAATTGTCGCAGTTGCTTACATTAATTCTCGGCATTTTCTCTTTGTGGCTTGCAAGCAGCATGCAGAATGTTCTTCAGCTTATGCTTTATTCATATGCATTTATGGTATCGGGACTTTTCGTACCAGTCATCGGAGCATTTTACTGGAAACGAAGCAGTTCTATGGCAGCAATGTGGGCAATGATCATTGGGGGTGGCACAACTATAACTTTAATTATAATAAACACAAAATTACCATTCGGACTTGATCCCAATATTTTTGGAATCACTGCCTCTGCATTAATTTTTGTCTTTTTAACTTACTTATTTCCAAATGAAGAATTCTTAACAACTGCAGAAGCAACAGAATAATTATAATTTATGGAAAATGCGATTAATGTCCCGATAAAAGAATTAACTAAGCTCAGAAAAGAGATTCATAAAAATCCAGAACTTTCCGGGAAAGAAAATAATACTGCCAAGAGAATAATTTCATTTGCGAAAAGTTTTCATCCTAATAGAATAATTCAAAATATAGGCGGAAAAGGAATAGCAGTAATTTTTTATGGTAAAGAAAAAGGACCGACCGTATTGATCCGTTGCGAGCTTGATGCACTTCCGATATCTGAAACAAATAAATTTAAACACAGATCAACAAAAACTAATGTATCGCACAAATGCGGACACGATGGGCATATGGCAATAGTTTCAGGCTTGATTCCACTTCTTTCCAAAAGAAAAATTAAAAAAGGAAAAGTTGCACTTTTATATCAGCCTGCCGAGGAAACGGGCGAAGGGGCTGAAAAAGTTGTAAATGATACTAAATTTAATTCTATTAATCCGGACTTTGTATTTGCACTTCATAATATTCCGGGATTTGAAAAAGGAAAAATAATGCTCCGCGAAAATGAGTTCGCAGCTGCTTCAAAAGGAATGATAATTAAACTTTATGGAAAGACTTCTCATGCAGCTGAACCGGAAAACGGCAGGAACCCTGCTTTAGCTATATCAGAATTAATCAGCTCATTAAATTCTCTTCCACAAAGGATAAAGGGGATAAAAGACTATTCGCTTGTCACTATTATTCATTCAATAATTGGTGAACGTGCATTTGGGACTTCACCCGGTTATGCAGAACTTATGTTAACTCTGCGAACATTTAAAAATGAAGATATGAAACTGCTAACCAGGCAGGCAATTAAAAGGGTTTATAATATTAGCGGTAGAAATAAATTAAAATGCACAATAGAGTTTACTGAAGAGTTTCCGGCTACTGTTAACGATAAAAGATGTATTGAATTAATCAAAAAAGCATCAATAGAGAATAATTTGAAAATCGGATCATTAACAAAACCTTTCAGATGGTCTGAGGATTTCGGACATTTTACAAATAAATTTAAAGGCGCTTTATTTGGCCTGGGGTCTGGGAAAAGTCATCCATCCTTACATAATTCTGATTACGATTTCCCGGATGAAATTATTGTGCCCGGAGTTAAAGTATTTTACTCAATAATAAATCAAATCCTAAATTAAAAATGTTTAGTACTTCAATTATCGAAATAAGTAAATCCGCTTTGCAAAAAAACCTGAAATTTCTCCGTGAAATTTTTGGCAATGATGTAATTATATCTTCAGTAATTAAAGGAAATGCCTATGGCCATGGAATTGAATCATTCGTACCAATAGCGGAGGAATGCGGTCAGGAACATTTTTCTGTGTATAGCGCTGATGAGGCATTAAGAGTAAAAAACATTTCAAGTAACGGCCCGAAAATAATGATTATGGGAATGATAGAAAATGATGAACTAGAATGGGCGATTCAAAACAACGTTGAGTTTTTTGTTTTTGAACCAGACAGATTTAATGCAACAATTTCTGCTGCTAGAAAAATTGGTAAACCAGCTAAAATTCATATCGAAGTTGAAACCGGAATGAACAGAACCGGATTCAATCAGAAACAGCTAAATACCATTGTTAATGATATTAAAAATAATTCAGATTTAATTTCATTTGAAGGACTTTGTACTCATTATGCGGGAGCAGAAAGTATAGCAAATTACCTCAGAATTAAAGAGCAGATAAAATCTTACAACAAATATTATAAATGGTTCAGAGAACAAGGATTAACCCCGGCTTCCTGTCACACAGCATGTTCAGCGGCTGCCATGCGATACCCCAAAACTAGGATGAACATGGTGAGAATTGGAATTATGCAGTACGGCTTCTGGCCAAGCGATGAAACATTAATTAATTATCTAAGCAAAAAGGAGGAAAAGATTGATCCCCTTGAGAGAGTTATAAGCTGGAAAAGTAAAGTTATGAGCATTAAAGAAGTGAACACAGGTGAATTCATCGGCTACGGAACAACTTATCTTGCCCATAAAAAAATGAAAATAGCAACTATACCGGTTGGATATTCGCACGGGTTCAGTCGTTCTTTAAGTAACCAGGGACGTGTTTTAATCAATGGGAAAAGAGTGGGCGTTGTTGGAATTGTAAATATGAATTTAATGACTGTTGATGTAACGGACATTTCCGAAACCAAGAAGGGTGATGAAGTGGTACTTATAGGCAAACAACAGGATTTATCGATTTCTGTTGCGTCATTCAGCGAACTGAGTAACCAGCTTAATTACGAATTGCTGACACGCTTACCTACAAAGATACCAAGAGTGATTACACCTTAATAAATTTCCTGTTTCATTTTACCTATCTTTAAAATCTATTTATTTTAATATTTGTTTTATGAATAAAAACCTGGACAAGGCTGAAGAAATACTTCGTAAATATTTTAAGCATGATTCCTTTAGAGAAAATCAGATAGAAGTATTAAATACAATTTTAATTGAAAAGAGACATTCCCTCTTGCTTATGCCGACAGGCGGGGGAAAATCAGTATGTTACCAAATACCCTCACAAATCCTGGAAGGCGGAACTATTGTTATCAGCCCGCTTATTGCCTTGATGCAGGACCAGGTTGACGCGCTGCGAAAAAAAGGGATTGATGCGAACTTTATTAATTCGACAGTTTCAAAAAAAGAGCGGGAAGCAAGGCTCGAAAATTTTATTGAAGGTAAATTTAAACTACTTTATGTGACTCCTGAAAGATTTAGAAAATCTGAATTTGTTGAAAAAATTAAAAGGGTTAAAATTTCTCTTCTGGCTGTGGATGAGGCGCATTGTGTATCAGAGTGGGGTCACGATTTCCGACCAGATTACTCCCGGCTTGGGGAGTTCAGGAAATTAATTGGGAACCCTTTAACGCTAGCCTTAACTGCTACCGCTACACAGGATGTTCAAAAAGATATTATTGAAAAGCTACACCTCGATCCTTCTGAAGTAAAAATCCTCCATTATGGGATAGAAAGACCAAACCTGCGGCTGGAAGCAGTTGACGTATTTGATGAAAAAGAAAAATTTGAAGCAATATTAAAAGTGCTGGATAAATACCAGAGTTCAGGGATAATTTATTTTTCGTTGATAAAAACGCTCGAAATATTCTCGCAAAAATTGGGGGATAAAGGATACAAGCATGGAGTTTATCACGGCAAACTAAAGCCCGCCATAAGAAAGCAAATGCAGCGAAGCTTTTTGAAAGGAGAAGAAAATCTAATTCTTGCAACCAATGCATTCGGAATGGGAATCGATAAAGCCGACATTCGTTTTATTTTGCACGCTGAGGTTCCTTCTTCCATAGAATCATATTACCAGGAAATTGGCAGAGCGGGAAGGGATGGTAAGGATTCTCTCTGCCAATTGTTTTACAATCAGGATGATCTTTATACTCAAATGGAATTTATTAAATGGTCGAACCCGGATGCAAATTTTTATTCACGAATTTTTGATATTATTAAAAGTAAAACAGAACAGGTAAATTCCTACGGTATTGACTACCTCAGAGAAGAATTAAGTTTCAAGGATAAAAATGATTTCCGTGTAGAAACTGCTCTCGGAATGCTCGATAGATACAGCGTAACTGAAGGATCTATCGAAAATAAAAATTTATTGGTTATTAATGATTTACCCGAAATACTTCAAGATGAAAATTATATTAAAGAAAAGCTATTGAGCGATAATAAGAAGCTTCTTTCAGTAGTTCAATATTTTAGAGGAGAAGAATGTAGAAGAGTTTACATTTCTGAATACTTTGGATTTTTTGATGAGAACCCTTGTGGCAATTGCGATAATTGCAGCAAAAATTTTCCCTAATGAATTCCATTGAGCGGCACTTCTTTGGGCTAAATAAATCACAGTATAAAAATCAGTGATGCTAAATGTATAGCTAACATTAGTCTATTCTTTCATAGGCAATTCAAGCTTCTTTATAAATTCCTTTCCGCCAACAAAAAATATTACAACGGTAACTAATCCCAGTGTAATAAAAACAGTTGCAAATCCAATCACAACTATTTCCTGAGCGATTTCCAACTCAACCAGTGCCATAGCTGAAAAGAATAATAAGATTACGGCTTTTGTAAATTTAGCTATCAAGGCGGAACGCGGAATCCTTTCTCTTGACAATGATTTTTCAATCGAATTGGCAGTCCAGCTGGCTATCAGCCAGCCAATTAATGTAATTCCAAGAGAGATTACAATTCTTGGAAGATAAAATATCGCGCCCTCGAGTACCCGTGAAAATATAACAAGCTTCCAGGCATTGAGAGCATCATTAAAAAAGATTATAAAAATAATGAAGAAAAAAACGTTCCCAAGATAACTATAGAATCCGTACCGGATGTCTGCTTTTTCAAATGCTTTCCCCCACCGGAAACCCGTTAAGAATTTTTCCAGTCTTAAAATTACGGCTAACTGAATTATTACTCTCTTCACAAACCAGCCTATAAGCCAACCAACCAAAACCAGGACAATTCCTGCTAATAAATTTGGCATATAATTTATTATATTTTGTCCAACCCCGCCAAAGAGTTCCTGAAACTTATCTCCCATTATTCACCTTCCTTTTTATAAGGTTTTAAAAGCGTTGACCAAAATGATGGTCGTTCTTCATATTCTTTTACCCAAAGCACAGGACATTTAACCTCTTCAGTAATTTCCTGTGCAAGAGACTTTTTAAACATTAATTCCAGAAAATCTCCCGACCTGCCGCCCATCAAAATAAGATCGGCACCGCGTGAACCCCTTATAATTCCACTTAAAATATCCTTACTTACTACTGAGCTAACCTTTGCTTTAAGCGAATCCTCTTGTATTACTTCATTTATTTCATCAAGACGTTTTGCCCTTTCAAATTCAGTTGATTCAGTATCAAATACAATCAAAATTTCCAATCTTGCTTTATAAAATTCCATAAATGCCGGAGCTATTTCAGTGGCCAGTCTTGTATGTGCATCAGATGCAAAAGGAATTAATATCTTTTTTACCTTAGTGTCTTTTAGATCACCATGTAAAATTGCAACTTCGCTTGGAGCTTTTTGCAATACAGTATCTATCAATGATGAAAATACCCTTTGCAGGAAGTCGGGATTTTTTTGTCTGCCGGCTACAATAAAATTACAATTTTCTTCAATTGCAGTATCAACTATCCCTTGCGAGATCCTGTGGGAGAATTTTAAAATTGATCTTGTTTTTATTTCGCTTTTGGCAGTAAATTCTTCCGCCTTTTGAATCAGCCTGGTGTAATCATCATTTGATTCCATTGCAGACAGCAATTTTTGTCCTTCCCCAACTTCCACAACATTTAGAAATATTATCTCTCCATTGTGCTTTTTTGCAACTGCCATTGCAATATTTGTCAAACTCTTTACAGTCTCTTTGTTGGAAAGGCATACAAGTATGCTGTATTCTTTCTTTTCAATTCTTTCAAGAGCTTTTATTTTTCTGATATGTTCTACTTCTCTACTTGCTGCATAAGTTTTGTAAACAATAAGACCCAGAGTTACCCAGATTATTGTAACAATCCAGGCTGTCAGGCTGTATTCTAGCATGTAAAAGGACAAAAAGAGAAGCATAGCTATTCCAACTATCGAGAGATAGGGAAAAAACGGAACGAAAAATCCCCTGTCCAGATCAGGCCTTTTCTTTCGCAATTTTATCATTGCTAAATTCACCTGCAGGAATAATAGAAGGAACATTATATCCGCAGCGCTTGCAACATCTTCAATTGGAAGTGAGACTGCCATTCCAACTACTATTACAAGTGCACCCACTATTCCCCAATGAGGAGTAAAATTTTTAGGGTGAACTTTACTGAAAAAAGTAGGAAAGTTTCGATCACGTCCCATCGCAAATGCAACCCTGGACGAAGAGTATATGGTTGCATTCAAGGCAGACATAGTGGAAATTAATCCGCCGACAAGAATCATAATTCCGCCGCCAACAAAAAAATGTCTGGCAACATCAACCAGGGCTATTTCCTTTTGAGAGGCAAGATAATCCCAGGGTGTCATGCTACCCGAATTAACAGAACCAATTGCTGTTATTGCCACCAGCAAATAAATAGGAACAACAATAATTAATGAAAGAAATACAGCACGCGGAATATTTTTCTTTGGATTTTTTATTTCTTCAGAACTTTGTGCAATAACTTCAAATCCCTGAAATGCAATAAAAGTTAATCCCATAGCTTTGAAGACTCCCCCCCAGCCGTGGGGCATAAATGGACTGAACGTCGTCATCCAGTCCCCTTTTCTTAAAATTAATTCTAGCCCAAAGCCGATGAAAATTAATAAGATGACAATTTTTGCTATTGTTACAAGATTACCAATCTTTCCTGTTTCAGAGGCCCCTCTGAAATTTATATATCCAAAAAGCAGGGCTGCCCCGGCCGCAAGTAATTTTTGCGGCGATAAAAATGCCCAATGAGGTATTGCGATTCCCAACTCAGTAAAAACGTGTTCAAAATATGCACCAAACCCAAGTGCATAAAGGGCACATGCAACCGCGTGAGCAAACCAACTCATCCATCCGGAAAGAAAACCATTCCATTTGGGAAGCCCCTCTTTTACCCATAAGTATCCGCCGCCTGCGTCATGATAACAAGATCCAAGTTCAGCATATGACATTGCAGTAAACGTGGCAACGAAGCCGTTTAACAAAAAAGTAAACAGCAGGGCTGGTCCGGCAACTCCGGCTGCAATACCGATCAGAACAAAAATTCCTGCACCTATCATTGCGCCAACGCCAATCAACGTTGCATCCATTAGAGTCATTTCGCGACTGAGACGGACTTCAGTATCAAATTTTTTCATTAATTCCTCAATTATAGGTCAAATCTAGAATGATTGATGCAAGAATTTATATCAAATATAGGACATCTGCAATAATCTTATTTAAGCATTATGAAATTATTTTTGATTTTAGGCACTCTTTAAATTTGATTAAGCATCATTAAATACCGATTTTAAACAACTGAATTATAATTTTATTATAGAACATTAGAATAGAGATTGAAAAAACGGAGGTAGAAAAAATGTCTAACGCTAATTTTAAAGTTCCATTCCCAATAAATGAACCAGTGCTTTCATATGCACCCAATAGTGCGGAAAGAACCGAACTCAAAAAAAAATTAAAAGAATTACAATCTAAAAAAATTGAAATACCACTAATTATCGGCGGAAAAGAAATCAAAACCGGAAATAAAGAAGACATTAGAGTTCCGCACAATCACAAAAAAGTTTTAGGCTCCTATCATAAGGCAGGGACTAAAGAAGTTAAAATGGCAATTGACGCTTCTCTTGAAGCAAGGAAAAAATGGTCTGAAATGCCGTGGGAACACAGGGCAGCAATTTTTTTAAAAGCAGCTGATCTTTTAGCGGGCCCTTGGAGATCGACTATAAATGCAGCAACTATGCTTGGTCAGTCAAAGACAGCTTATCAATCAGAAATTGATGCCGCTTGTGAACTCATAGATTTCTGGAGATTCAATGTTTATTATATGACTCAACTAATGAGTGAACAACCTTATTCTCCAAGAGGAATGTGGAATCGCTCAGAATACCGTCCGCTTGAAGGATTTGTTTTCGCTGTTTCTCCTTTTAATTTTACGTCAATTGGCGGAAATCTTCCGACTGCACCTGCAATGGTTGGAAACGTTTCTTTATGGAAACCTGCTTCAACAGCAGTTTATTCAGCATACTTTTTAATGAAATTATTAATCGAAGCCGGAGTTCCGGCAGGAGTAATTAATTTTATTCCCGGCTCAGGCAGCCAGGTGGGTGATCCTGTTATGGATAGTCCTAATCTTGCAGGCATTCATTTCACAGGCTCAACAACAGTGTTCCAGGGAATGTGGAAAAGAATTGGAGATAACATTCACAAGATGAAATATTATCCGAGAATTGTTGGTGAGACCGGCGGAAAAGACTTTATCTTTGCTCATAACACAGCTGATGTTGATGCACTCGTTGTGGCAGTTATACGCGGTGCTTTTGAATACCAGGGACAAAAATGTTCGGCTGCTTCAAGAATGTATATTCCAAAATCAATCTGGCCAGAATTCAAGAAAAAATATGTTGCTGAAGTTAAAAAAATTAAAATGGGTGATCCGGAAGACTTCACAAACTTTATGTCTGCTGTGATTGATAAAAATGCATTTAAGAGTATAACTGAATACATCGACTATGCTAAAAAATCAAAAGACGCTGAAATTATCACTGGCGGTAAATATAATAATTCAAAAGGATATTTTATCGAACCGACAACAATTGTAACAACTGATCCGAAATTTAAAACTATGGAGGAAGAAATCTTCGGTCCGGTAATGACAATTTATGTTTATGATGATAATAAATTTGATGAAACGCTCGAACTCTGCGATACAACTTCTCCTTACGCATTTACAGGTTGTATCTGGTCACAGGACAGAGAAGTGCTTGTTAAAATGTCAAACAAATTAAGAAACGCAGCAGGTAATTTTTATTAAATGATAAACCAACTGCTGCTGTTGTTGGGCAACAGCCATTCGGAGGTGGAAGAGCTTCAGGCACAAATGATAAAGCCGGAAGTGCAATGAATATTCTGCGATGGATGACGGCGAGATCAATTAAAGAAACTTTCGATCCACCGAAAGATTGGAGATATCCATTTATGAGTGCTAAATAATTAATATTGCAGGTAGCTCAGGCTATTTGTCTGAGCTACCTTTTCTTATTCTGAAATAATTTTTTCAATTCTTCTATCAGGAACCAGCCAGATTAGCGCAACAGCACTATAAATTCCGAGACTTACCCAGGCATTTAAAAACGAAACAATTATTGCAACTATATACAATGCTGTTGATATTTTCCCTTTAAAATCGTCTCCAACTGCAATTGCAAGCGTTGATTTTTTTCCGTGGAATTTTATAAGCGAGCGCGAAAGTATATAGTACGCAATTGAAGACATTAAAAGATCAATCCCATAAAGAGCCACGGGAACCGAAGTAAAATAATTCTCCCCCATCCAGCCTGTACCGAACGGAAGCAATGAAAGCCAGAACAATAAATGCAAGTTTGCCCAAAGAATTGCACCGTTCACTTTATCAACAGCATACATCATATGATGATGGTTATTCCAATAAATCCCAATGTGAATAAAGCTGAGAATGTAACAAACTAAAACTGGAATAAGTGGCGTTAAATCCTCAAGCCGATCTCCATGTGGAATTTTCAATTCTAAAACCATAATCGTAATGATAATTGCCAATACACCATCACTGAAAGCAAGTATTCTTTCTTTCTTCATTTTCCACTCTTTTATTAACTTTAAATTTATTTGATATATATATTGAAATTAGGGAGAGATGCTTTCATTTGCAAAAATTTTAGTTTCAGCGTGAATCATTAATCAGTATTACAAGATTTTTTACATCTTTGATTTAGATTTTTGTATTTTCCACCAGTATTAAAATATATATTATACCCAAATGAAAATTTCTTCTTTCTCAATGAAATTTACTGCAATATGGTTATTACTAATTGTAAGCAATACCCTTGCGCAACAAAGCAACGTTCCTGTAGTTATATCGAACGACACTCTTTTTTACATAAAGACCAGTATTGGACCATTTACAGCAAAGCAACGCGTTAGTGAATTAACTTCTAAACTGAATACAATCATTAAAAATGAAGAAAATCCAGATTCAATAAAAACCGAAGAATATTCCGGATACACTAACTTAATTATTAATAACCGTGTTTTAATGTCCGTTACAGATGCCGACGCGGAATACTCCGGTAATAATCGTTCCGATCTAACTAAAGAACTTATTTCAATTATCCGTGATAAAACAAAATTAGAAATTGAACAGCACAGCAGTAAAAGATTATTTCTTGATGGTGGAATTACGCTTGGATTATTATTGTTTCTGGTTGCCTTGCTATGGCTATTTAGAAAAATTTTTCAATATGGCTATAATTTTATAGAAAAACTTGAAGGTAAGATTTTCAAGCCGGTTCGCTTTCGAACACAAGAGATAATTACTGCAGAAAATATTTCTTCATTTTTTATATTTTTGCTTAAGGGCATACGGCTTGCTCTGACTTTACTGCTGTTTTATTATTTTTTAACATACACATTAGGCCTCTTTCCCTGGACAAAAGGAATTGACATTAGACCTTTTCTTAGTGGAGTTTTTGCATCTATTGCGCTTCTGATAATCACTTATGTAATAATTAAGTCTGTTTTTGCTTTTTTAAATGTCCTTAATAACAAAATTGAAGACTGGAAAGGAACGTTAATAAAACCAGTAAAAGTTAAAAACCTTGAAGTAATTTCAGAAGAAAGAATATTAGAACAATTTCGCTTTGGCATTAAAATATTTAAGTTCTTTATTTCTATAATTATTGCCTATTTCTTCTTTACAATTTTATTCAGCTTTTTCAGTTTTTCACAAAACTGGGCTTCTACATTGGTCAGTTATATTATTACTCCGTTAAAAAGTGTGTTAGATTCTTTCGTAGGATTTCTTCCCAACCTCTTCACAATCATAGTTATTGTTTTTGTAACCAGGTATGTTTTAAAATTCATAAAATTTCTATTCAACGAAATTGAAAGAGGGACAATTTTTTTTCCAAAATTTCCGTCAGAATGGGCAGAACCGACATACAAAATAGTTCGGTTTTTATTGTTTGCATTTGCTGCTATAGTAATTTTCCCATATTTACCAGGATCAAATTCAGATGCTTTTAAGGGAGTTACTGTATTTCTGGGAATAATGTTTTCAATCGGTTCATCATCAGCAATAGCTAATATAGTGGCAGGTGTTGTATTAACTTATATGAGGCCTTTTAAAATTGGCGATAGAGTAAAGATAGCAGATACAATGGGTGACATAATAGAAAAGACCCTTCTCGTCACAAGGATAAGAACAATAAAAAATGTTGATGTTTCAATTCCTAATGCTATGGTTTTGGGGAGTCATATTATTAATTTCAGCTCGTCCGCAAAAGATAAAGGATTGATTTTACATACATCAGTTACAATAGGGTATGACGTACAGTGGAAAAAAGTGCATGAGCTTTTAATATCGGCAGCAAAACAAACGGAAAATATTCTTACGGAACCTGCACCCTTCATTTTACAAACAAGTCTTGATGACTCGTACGTCAGCTATGAATTGAATGTTTACACTGAAAAACCAGGAATAATGGCAAAGATTTATTCTGAGTTACATCAGAACATTCAGGATAAATTTAATGAAGCCGGCGTGGAAATTATGTCGCCACATTATTCAGCGGTAAGGGATGGCAATTCAACAGCTATTCCTGAAGATTATTTGCCTAAAGGATATACCCCAAAATCTTTTAGAATTCTGCCATTTGGTAATTTGTTCAATAAAGATGATATTCCAAATAAAGATTAGTTTATTCTTTTAATAATTTCAATAAAAGTTATATTTAAATTTGCCAAAAGATTCAATTAATATTAGGTACACAAATGCTTAAAAGACTCCTACCAAAAGAAGAAAAATATTTCGAAGATTTTAAAGAAATGATACTCATATTGAGGAAATGGCCGTTCTGACACATCAGTTTTTTCCGTATCAGAGATCCGGACAGAGGATTTGTTACTTAAAATCAGACCGCTCGAACATAGGTGCGATGAGGTATCTAATAAAGTAATTAAAAGATTAAACAAAACTTTCATAACACCTTTCGACCGAGAAGATATTTTCAATTTAATAAAAAAACTTGATGACATCGGCGATATGCTGCTTGCTGCATCTATAAGGATAGATATTTTTAATGTTACTAAGAAGATCGACCATGCTGATAAACTCGCCGCAATAGTTCTACAACAAATTAAAGAATTAGGTATTGCGCTAAATGATTTAAGAGTCAAGCACACTAATGAATGTAAGGCAGTTGCTGTTCTTGAAACAGAGGCGGATAAAGTATTTCAGCAGGCAATGAAAGAATTATTCCAGTAATGAAAAAGATCCGCTTAACGTAATCAGGACAAAAGATATACTAAGTATCCTTGAAGAAGCTTCCGATAAATCCCAGTCAGCAGCTAATGTAATTCTCTCTATATTTATAAAAAACGCTTAGCCTATTATGACATTTGCTCTAATAATTATCGGAATGGCGCTAATCTTCGATTTCTACAACGGAATGAATGATGCCGCAAATTCCATTGCTACAGTAGTATCCACAAGAGTTTTAACTCCAACCCAGGCTGTAATTTGGGCAGCATTTTTTAATTTTGCCGCTGTTTTTATTTTTGGCGTGAGTGTTGCGAATACTATAGGTAAAGGAATTGTTGATGTTTCAATTGTAAATAATACAGTCATCTTTTCCGGCCTGGTGGGTGCGATAATACTTTCAGCAACTGCAACACATCTTGGAATGCCTATAAGTATTTCTCACGCAATTATTGGCGGGTACGGTGGAGCAGGAATTGCAAAAGCTGGATTTGGTGCACTGGTTGCGAGCGGTTTTTCAACTGTTGTAATTTTTATTTTTGTAGCGCCAATAATGGGTTTTGTAATTGCTTTATTTTTTTCTGTTTTAACAACCTGGATAGTAAAAGACAAATCACCCGGAAAGGTTGATAAATATTTTAGAAAATTACAACTTATTTCATCAGCACTTTTTAGTCTAAGCCACGGATCAAATGACGCACAAAAGACAATTGGAATTATAGCTGTAGTACTATTTACCAACGGTTATTTGGGAAAAACTTTTTATATCCCGGACTGGGTAATTTTTATGAGTTACACTGTTATTGCCCTTGGTACTGCAATTGGTGGATGGAAAGTAATTAAGACTCTGGGTATGCGCGTAACTAAATTAACTCCTTTCGGTGGGTTCAGCGCAGAAACCTCTGCCGGAATTACAATTTCAATCGCATCAATTTTTGGAATTCCTGTAAGTACTACTCACACAATTACAGGTTCAATAATCGGTGTGGGAACTATGAAAAGTTTTTCAGCGGTCAGGTGGGGAGTTGCAAGAAATATTTTATGGGCGTGGGTTTTAACAATACCACTATCCGGCATTTTTGCTTACTGCACTTACGAAATATCACAATTTATTATTCCACTATTTAAATAATTTATAATAAATTAACTCAGTGCCTTTTTTAGATCATCTATCAGATCCTCATAGTGCTCCAGTCCAATAGACAATCTCAATAAATTTTTCGGTGTATTGCTCTCCGGTCCTTCTATTGAAGCGCGGTGTTCAATCAAACTTTCGGGTCCGCCCAGGCTTGTAGCCCGAGTAAAAATTTTAACTTTCGAAGCTACTTTCATAGCTTCCCCTTCCCCACCTTTCACCTGAATAGAAATCATTCCTCCGTACATTTTCATTTGTCTTGTTGCTAATGCGTGACCGGGATGAGTAACTAAGCCTGGATAATGAACTGCTTCGACTTTTTTATGCTTTGATAAAAATTGTGCGATATTCATTGCTGATTCTGACTGTGCTCTCACACGCAATGGCAAAGTTTGAATGCCCCGAAAACCAGCCAGCATTCGAATGGAGATGGAACAGCACCGCCGGACTTTTGTGTTTCCCTGATTTTTGATAAAGATCATCTATCATTTTTTGATATCACAATTCCACCCAGAATGTCGCTGTGCCCGCCGATATACTTTGTTGTCGCATGAACTATCAGATCGGCACCAAATTCAAATGGATTTTGTAGAATTGGAGTTCCCCACGTGTTATCGCAAACAACTATTGAATTATTCTTATGTGCAATATCAGATATCAGTTTTCAATATCAATTATTTTTAATAATGGATTTGTAGGCGACTCAATCCAGAATAAGTTTTGTTTTTTTTGAAATCGCTTTTTCTACCTCCTCGTTTTTGTCATATCAACAAACGTAGAGACGATACTCCATTTTTCAAAACTTATTAAAAGTCTTCTTGTACCGTGATAAATATCATCCGTTGCAATAACATGATCGCCGGGAGAAAGATTTTGAAAAATACTCATCGCAGCAGCCGACCCGGATGAAAAAGCAATCCCTTCAGCTCCACCTTCGAGAAAAGCGAGACATTTTTCAAGGGATTCTCTGTTCGGATTGTTGTTCCTGCTGTAATTATATCCCTTCGGATAATCTCCGTCTATTTCGCTCTCATATGTAGTGGAAAGATAAATCGGTGGAGTAACTGACTTGGTACCAGGATCAACACTTCTTCCGGATGTACTGAAAGAGTTTCTATTTTCATACCAATTCCAAATTAGTATTTTTAACTAATTGCAAAATTTCTTCCTGAATATTTTTTCCCCTGTTTCTTGCATACCATAAGTGTAACTTTTCATACAGTTCTGGTTTTACAATTCCTTCAGATTGCCATTGCTTAAAAAGATACTGTACTTCTTTCGGCCTGGGTCCCCACCTGAATTTTTCATTACCTGATATGTCAAACGTAACAAGTATAGGGATGCTTCTTGTGCCGTTGGTTAAATAATTATCCATTATTTCAGGATGTGAATCCCTGAGAATGATTTTCAGTTTAATTTTGGAATTCAGGGCAGCAGCCTTGGCAATATAAGGTAAATTTTGTGCCGAGTCACCACACCACTTTTCAGTTATAACAATCCAGTATTGGATTACGGTAATCTTTTCAACTTCTGTCTTAAGTTCATCTGTAACTGAATATAGTTTATTAATCCTACTACATCTCTGTAAATTTAGCCTCTTGAAAGCAAATAACTCTTTGTCCTTTGCATTCAGTTTTTCGGGATCAGTACCATCAATTTCCTCCCTGACCAATTTTTGATAATCATCATAAGCAACACCCTTATTAAAAATTTCATCTATAAAAGAATTAAGTTCCATCAGTATCTCCTTACTTTACAAATATTTGTCACCATAATTGTTTAACAAATATAATTATATGTTGAATAAGTCTTAATTAAATCTTTAATTGTATTAGTTTGATGTAACATTTTTATCAACGATTCAATGTATATTAACAATTATAATTATTACTCTTTTAAAAAATCTCATTTTTGATGATAACTGAAACGAAATATTTTACGCCAATAGAAGCAAGAAAAACTCTCCCGCTTGTAAGAAAAATAGTAAATGATATTCTCAACACCACCAGGGAAATCCGGCTGATAGCTGATGATCTAAATGGTAAGATAGAAGATAATCAGGCAGTTAGAAAAATGGTGGAACAAGTAAATAACTATATGGGAGAGCTTGAAGAAATAGGTTGTTATTATAAAGACTGGAATTTTGCCATAGGCCTGGTTGATTTTCCGGCAATAATCGAAAACAAAGAAGTTTTGCTTTGCTGGAAAAGTGATGAAGAAGAAATAATTTACTACCATGAAATTGAGGCAGGATTTGTAGGAAGAAAATTAATTCCTGATAAGTATTTTAAGGAATAAACTACTTCTCCAATTTCAACTCCGTTGTATCTTTCAATGAAATATTTGAAAGCAAATCTTTTATATTAAATATAACTTTATAATTTCCGGCAGGATAACTTTCATCTAATATAAATTCAGCTTCAAGGTTAATTCCATTTATTTTATCAGATTCTTTTTTGTCAATTTGTTTAGTAAAAAGTGACTTCAAAATTTTATTATCGGTAGTTATAACATCAACCGAATAAAAAATTGAAGCTATGTATTTACCATCCTTTTCATTTTGACTAAAGCCATGTATTTCGGTCAACGCCTGAACATCCCAGCCCTGGCCTGTATCCATAGCATATGCATTATTGCCAGAAGTTGACAATTTCACTTCAATCTTTTTCGAACACCCAATAGAGGAAATGTAATACTAATAGTAAGAATGAAATGTATTTAGGCATTTTTGGCTCATTTAAATTTTATTTGCAGATGTTCAGTTTTGAACATCTGCAATATAATTCATCCATTATTTTTTTGAAAGGCTTGCATAAAGCTAACCAGGTCTTCAACACCTTTCTTTGGAAAAGCATTATATATAGATGCACGTATGCCGCCTACCGAACGATGTCCTTTCAGTCCGCTAAAATTTGCTGCAGTTGCTTCAGCAATAAATTTCTTCTCAAGTTCTTCATTTCGCAAATTAAAAGTAATATTCATCAATGAACGACTATCCTTTACAGCATGTCCCTTGTAATAACCGTTGCTCGAATCTATGCAATCATAAAGCAATCCCGCTTTTTCCTTGTTTGTTTTATACATTGCATCAAGTCCGCCCATATTCGTCAACCATTTTGTTATTAATGCAATAATATAAATTCCGAATACACTCGGAGTGTTATAAAGAGAGCCGGCATCAACGTGAGTTTTATAGTTAAGCATTGTATGCAATGAATCCTGGCTGCGTTCAACCATATCCTTTCTAATTATTACAACTGTAACGCCACTTGGGCCCATATTCTTCTGAGCTCCTGCATAAACCATCGCATACTTATTTATATCTATCTTTTTGTGAAGAATATCTGAAGATGCATCACAAACTAGCGGAAGGTTGCCGACATTAGGTTCTGTATGCCATTCCGTTCCATAAATAGTATTGTTAGATGTAAAATGAACATAAGATGAATCGGCATCCAGTTTTATCTCTTCCTTGTTTAGGTATTCTGTTAAATTTATCATTTTCAGTAGAAGCGGCAATATTAACAGTACCTACTCTTTTCGCTTCTTTTACAGCCTTTTTAGACCAGCTTCCTGTAACAATGTAGTCGGCTTTATTTTTGGGTGGCATTAAGTTCATCGGCACCATCGAAAATTGAAGACTTGCGCCTCCCTGCAAAAATAATATTTCATATTTATCGCTTATGTTCAAAAGCGTTCTCAACCCTGAAACTGCATCAGCAAAAATTTTATCAAAAGTTTTTGAACGGTGGCTTATCTCCATTACAGACATTCCCACGCCGGGCAAAGCAAATAAATCTTTCTGTGCTTCTAATAAAACTTCTTCAGGTAAAATTGCCGGACCGGCACTAAAGTTATAAATTCTTTTTTCCATATTATTTCCCTCATTATATAATTTTCAAATTTAAAGCGACATTCTAAATCTACATTAAAGTTAAATTAAATGAACAAGTAGCCCATCTCTTAGTTTTGGTTCAAACCAGGTCGATTTTGGAGGCATAATTTCACCTGCATCTGAGATTCTCATCAGATCATAGAGCGAAACCGGATACAATGAAAATGCAACTGCAGCTTTTCCCGAATCAACCAGTCTTTCAAGTTCTTTTGTTCCGCGAATTCCGCCAACAAAATCAATTCTCTTGTTTGTTCGTGGATCATCAATTCCAAGCACAGGATTTAATAGGAAATCCTGTAAAATGCTGACATCCAATGTATCTCCAATAGATTTCGATAAAGATAAACTTGCTCCTATGCTGTCTTTTGGTTTTAATGAATACCATTCACCATCAAGGATACATTCCGTAGTTTCTTTTTGCATAAGGTTCTTTCCTGTCAGTTTTTTCAATCGTGAATTTTTCAGATGCTTCGCTTAAAAATTCTTCTTCGCTTTTTCCGTTCAAATCTTTTACTATCCTATTGTAAGGAAGAATTCTCAATTGTTCAGCTGGAAACAAAACAGCGATGAAATAATTATATTCTTCTTTGCCAGAGTGAGATGAATTTTTACTTTTCATTTCCGCTCTTGCCCTTGCTGCACTTGCTGCTCGATGATGACCGTCTGCTATGTAGAGGTTTTTTGTTTTAGAAATTTCATCTACTATTAATTTGTTGAATTTCTCAGGAAGTATCCAGACTGTATGTTTTATTCCATCAGCAGATGTGAAATCGTAAATTGGTTTTTCTTCAGACATTGCTATATCGACAACATCATTAATTGATTTCACCCCCCGGTAAGTTAAAAAGACAACTCCTGTCTGTGCGCCAGTAGTTATAATATGATTAGTCCTGTCATCCTCTTTTTCTTTCCTGGTTTTTTCGTGTTTCAGAATTATATTATTATCATAATCATCAACTGAAAAAGTAGCGCCGATGCCAACCTGTGCTTTCTCATCCATTTCAAGTCTGTATAAATAAAAGCAATCTTTTGTATCAGTAATCAGAGGAGCTTCTTTAGTTAAGATCTCAAGATTTTTTTTTGCCTTTTGATAAACTTCTTTTGAATATGGCGTAATATTATCAGCAAGATCTATTTCGGATCTTGTAACCTTTAGAAAACTAAGATTATTTTTCCCAGCTAACTGTCTGGCTTCTTCGCGGTCAACAACATCATATGGAACGCTTGATACGAGATGGGCTTTTTCTTTATTTGGTCTTAGTGCTCGGAAAGGTCTGATAATTGCCATAATGATAAAAATCTCCATTTTTTTTGAAAAACAGTCCTTTAAAATCCGTAAAATTTGAGCAATAATCCATTTTGGGAGCAAATTATTTGAATAAATACCAATCATTCCAACTTAATTTGTTCGATAATTTAGTTACTGGTAATGTTTTACAAATTTAGTTACAATCTATATCTTTAATGCTTCCAAAATATAATAATCTATATATAATGCCAGCTAAGAAAATAAAAAGTCAAAAAAAGATAATCGGGAAAGTAATTTACCACAGAAATTTTTATTCAAAATTTCTTAATAACGAAAGAGATATTATTGTTTGGCTTCCACCGTCCTACCATAAAAAAAATGACCTGAGTTATCCCGTCCTTTACATGCACGACGGACAAAATATTATGGATCCTGCAACTTCTTTTGCCGGTATAGACTGGCAGGTTGATGAAACAGTTACGACACTTATTAAAGCAAAGAAAATTCCCTGAAATAATTGTCGTTGGAATTTATAATACACCGGACCGACTTGAAGAATATAGTGATTCAGAAAAAGGGAATAAATACATTCAATTTATTGTGAACGAACTTAAACCATTTATTGATCAAAAGCTATAGCACTTTAACGGATACCGAAAAACTCTGCCGTGATGGGTTCATCAATGGGTGGACTTATCTCTTTCTTGATTACATGGAAATATGAAGATGTGTTTTCGAAGGCTGCGTGTATGTCCAGTTCTTTTTATTATGATGATGAAAAGTAATCAAAATGGTTAAAGATTACGAGGGACCGAAAAAGAATTTAAAATTTACATTGATCACGGTGAAGACGGATTACCACGTGGACAAAAAATGTTTGCCGAACTAACAGAAAAAGGATATGTGATCGGAACAGATATAGATTATTTTTACGCACCCGGCGCAGAACACAATGAAGCAGCGTGGGCTGAAAGACTCGAACGACCTCTAGTATTTATGTTTGGAATTAAGAAATCATAGAATTTTTTATTTTAACTGCTAACCTTTTAACTGTATAACTCAATAATCCTTATATCGCTTATTAGAATTAACCTTTATATTTATCTTATTCGAGAAGCTATTTTTTGAAGAATAGCTTGACAAAAACGATTTATCTAAATATTCTTGCTTGAACGTTTAGTCAATATATATGGAATGAATATGAAAAAATTGTACTTGCTTGTCTTGCTCCTTGTTACAGGAAAACTTTTGTTTGCACAAAGTGCTGAAGAAATAATTAAAAAAGCCGAAGATGCGGTTAAAGGTAAAACGTCACATGCAGAGATAGAGATGATAATAAAAACAACCGACTATTCAAGAGACCTTAAAATGGAAAGCTGGTGGGTTGGTAATGAAAAAGCATTAATTGTAACGCAGGCTCCAGTAAAAGAAAAGGGAAATAAAACATTAAAAATCGGGAACGAAATGTGGGAATATTTAAAGAATACAGAAACCACAATAAAAATACCTCCTTCTATGATGCTGCAATCGTGGAACGGCTCAGATTTTACCAACGATGATCTGGTAAGGGAATCAAACCTAAGTAAAGACTATGATCAGAAAATAATAGGCGAAGAAAAAATTACCGGACAAGATACTTGGAAAATTCAGTTGATTCCCAAACCCGATGCTCCGGTTGTCTGGGGAAAGATTTACTACTGGGTAATAAAGAAAAATTATCTTCCTTCTGTAGTTCAGTATTTTGATGAAAAAGGAAATATGGTGCGTTATCTTGTTTATTCAGAAGTGAAAAATTTTCATGGAAGGGATGTTCCCTCTAAATGGGTTATGCATAACAATAAAAAGGAAGGACACACTACAACAATAATTGTTAGTGATATTGAATTTAACATAAATATTCCCGACAGAATTTTTTCATTCCAGGAACTTGAGCGAGGAAATTAAAAGTGAAACTTCTTATAAAGCTCGCCTGGAGAAATATCTGGCGCAATAAAAGGAGATCAATACTCACTCTTGCCGCGGTAACTTTCGCCGTTCTTATGGCTATAGGAATGAGAGGAATACAATTAGGTACCTACGCTCTTAATATTAAATCTGCTGTAGAACTATTTTCCAGCTATATGCAAATCCAGGCGAAAGGATATAATGACACACCGAAACTTTCACTGTGCTTTAAGGAAGATGAAAATCTTAAATTAGCTCTGAAAAACACCAAGGGAATAGAAAGTTTTTCATCCAGAATTTATGCTGATGGTTTGATAAGCTTTAAAGATAATTCAAGAGGCGTTGCGATTTTCGGAATTGAACCTGAAAAAGAAAAAGATGTAACAACTTTTGTAAAAAATATCGATAAAGGTAATTTCTTTTCTTCAGATTCTACGAACAATATAGTCATCGGATCGCAGTTACTGAAAAACCTTAACGCAAAAATTGGTGATGAGATAGTGCTACTTGCTCAGGGTTATGACGGATCTCTTGGAAACCAGAAATATAAAATTGTAGGTACAGTAAGACTGGGTGTGCAGGAACTTGAATCTACAGTTGTTTTTATGGGATTAAAATCAGCGCAATCTTTACTTGCTATGAACAATAATGTGAATGTAATTGCAATCAAAGCCAATGATTTAAGTAATCTTTCCGAAATACAGAAAAATCTTTCATCAAAAATTAAAAATGAAAATTTAACAGTTCTGCCCTGGAATAAAGTTAACCCTGAACTACAGCAGGCAATTCAGCTGGATAACGTGAGTGGAATACTATTCCTTGGTATACTAATTGTAATTGTAGCATTTGGGATTTTGAATACGGTACTAATGTCGGTAACAGAAAGATTCAGAGAATTCGGTGTTATTTTATCGATAGGAATGCAACAGAAAAAGCTGACTTACCTTGTTTATATCGAAACAATGTTCATTGCGGCTATCGGACTTTTGTTTGGAAACCTGCTGGGATATTTTGTTAATTATTATTTTCTACTTCACCCGATCGTCTTTGGCGGAGAGTTGAAAAAACTATATGAACTCTATCATTTCCTACCGGAATTAAGATCTTCCTTGCAGCTTTCAATTTTTGTTTATGTATCGTTATCGATAATTGGGATTTCAATTTTATCCTGTTTGTACCCCGCATATAAAGTTTACAAACTTGAACCACTGAAAGGTATAAGGCAGACTTAAAATGATGTTGTTAAAATTAGCCTGGAGAAATATCTGGAGAAACCGAAGGAGATCATTGATTGTTCTCACTTCGGTTATTGTTGGCCTTGTAGCAATAATTATCAGCGACGGCCTGACAAACGGAACGATCGGACAGATGCTGTTTAATCAGATTAATCTGAATATATCACATATACAGATTCACAAAAATGGATTTAACAATAATAAAGTTGTTAAAAATTATATTCCTGATTATCAAAAAATTGATAATGTTTTGAAAAATGATCCATCTGTAAAAGCGTACAGTAAGAGGGTTTTTGTTACCGGGATTTTAAGCAGTGCAAATAATTCATCCGGGGCAATGATTTATGGGATCGATCCGGAGCAGGAAGCAAAAGTTTCGATTATTAAAAACTCGATGATAGAAGGAAAATATCTGACCAATAATAAACACGATATAATAATTGGAAAAAAACTTGCAGAAAAACTGGAAGTGGAAGTAGGCGATAAAGTGGTTGCCATGGCAAATACTCTAAAAGGAGATATTGGATCTGAGGTCTTCAGAATTGTAGGAATTTTCAAAACCGCAAGTTCGGAATTTGATAAAATGGCAATTTATATCCCAGCTGCAGCAGAACAAAATATGCTGAATATTGGGAATAAATATTATGAATATGCTATAATCACTAAAGATTATGAAAACGTCGAACAAGTTCAGCAAAATCTCGAAGCAAACCTTGGCAGTGATTATGAAGTATTAAGCTATAAAGATTTACTGCCAATGTTGATTTACCAGATAGAAATCTATAAAGAAACTATGTGGATACTAAACGTAATAATAGGCCTGGCATTAATTTTCGGAATCATCAATTCAATGTTGATGTCTGTTTTCGAAAGGATAAGAGAATTTGGTGTATTAATGTCGATTGGTATGAAAAATTCAAGAATATACCTGATGATAATGACTGAAGCGTTCATAATCGGAGTTGTGGGAACTATTGCTGGAGTAATATTCGGACTGTTGCTTGAGATTCCTCTTGCTCACACAGGTATTAATCTCAGCTTTTTCTCAACAGGTCTTGAGGGGCTCGGTATAGGATCAGTAATTTATCCGGTTCTTTCAGCAGCAAACATTATTATGTCATCCTTGTTTATGCCTTTTGTTGCAATACTTGGTGCGCTTTATCCTGCATATAAAGCAATTAAACTTGAACCAATTTATGCGATTTATTATGTATAAAAATTCAAACGGAATTGAAAATGGAAATTCTAAGAACAGAAAAACTTGAGAAAATCTATCAGGACAATGGTGTTCCTGTTCACGCGATAAAAGGAATTGATCTTCAAATAAAAAAAGGAGAGTTCCTTGTAATAGCAGGCCCGTCTGGTTCAGGAAAAACCACCCTGCTAAATTTGCTTGGTGCACTTGATAAACCTACAAGCGGAAAAGTATTTTTTGAAAATGAAGACCTAACTCAGAAAGATAAAAACCAGCTTTCTTCTATAAGACTTCACAAACTCGGGTTTATTTTCCAGGCATATAATTTAATTCCTGTTTTATCGGCGCTTGAAAATATTGAGTTCAGTATGATGCTGCTTGGAATTCCCGAAAACGAAAGAGAAAGCAAAGCCATGGCGCTGATGGATGAACTGGGAATAAAAGAACTCGCACACAAAAGGCCGAATGAAATGAGCGGTGGGCAACAACAAAGAGTAGCAGTGGCAAGAGCAATCGTAAATAATCCTGCTGTTGTACTTGCTGATGAGCCTACGGCAAATCTTGATTCGGTAACAGCGGGCCATCTGCTGGACCTGATGGAAAAAATGAACAGAGAAAAAAACATCACTTTTATTTTTTCTTCCCATGATAAACAGGTAATGGATCGCGCAAAGAGATTATTAATTCTGAAAGACGGTAGAATAGAAAGCAACTGATATTACTATGATAAAAATTATAATCAGCTTTTTATTTTTATTTGTGTTTGCTGCAGTATTCTCAAATACATTCGCTCAATACGATTTTTCATTTTCAGGTTATGTTGTTGATATGCCTGCCTATTCTTTCAGTTCAGATAAAACACCCTCTTTCTTTCCACGGGAAAACCAGTTATTAAATCTCACAAGATTCAGGATTAAACCTCAGATCTTTTTATGGACTGATGCTAGAATCAATATCGAATATGAAATGGACGCACTGCTTGCTGACAATGTAAATAACAGCGAGCTCAACCAGGTTGCTCAAAATCGTCAGCTCATAAATATGAAATGGGATATATCATCAGGAAGTAAATATCTCATAAGCCATTATATAGACAGGCTTTATTTCAGGCAGGGATTTGATTGGGGAAATATTATAATTGGTAGGCAGCGCATTAGTTGGGGAACCGGAAGAATCTGGAACCCGACGGATCTTTTTAATCCTATAAATCCAGCAAATTTCAGTAAAATAGAAAAAGACGGCGCTGATGCGGTTTCAGTAACATATTCATTTGGAAATTTCACTGATCTGAACGTGGTTTATAATCCACAGGATAAATTCAACACAAACAATGCTGCATTCAGATTCAGAACTAATTATGATACTTATGATCTTGCGATGATAGGCGGTTATTTTGACAGGAGATATGTTGCCGGTTTTGATTTTGCCGGAAACCTATGGGTGGCAGGGATACGTGGAGAAGGTATCTTCTCGATGGATAAGAATGACTTAAGTAACAATTATACCAAACTTGTCTTCGGAATCGACAACCAGTTCACATCAAAGCTTTATGCGTTAATCGAATACCAGTACAACGGTGAAGGTGTTACAGATAAATATTCTTACGATCTAGCAGAATTAGCCAACGGAACAATTATAAATCTTAATAGAAATTATATATTTATGAGTACGAACTATCTTTTGACTCCCCTCATAACTGGAACACTTTCTAATAATACGGATATAAATGATGGAAGCGGGTTTGTGAATTTGTCCTGTTCTTATTCAACATCTGGAAATTCAAGCCTATTGTTTGGTGGTTTAATTACTTATGGGAAAAAATTCACCGAATACTGGTATTATCAGAATTCGGTTTACATGCAGGTGCAAATATTTTTTTGACAATAGAATAATTTTAGAAATCATTTCCCTTTCTGTACCACTTCATCCATAACATACATATTTTTTAATATAAATTTGCATTTAAACCGATAATTTGTTTTTATTCATGTCCGATTTTTAATAATTAGAAATATAAAGCACAATGATGAATTTTAATCGAACCACATATATAAATATATTTTTCTTTTTGGTTATTGGAATATTTTTTTATGGTTGTGCAGGTGAAACAAACTACCTAGTAAACCTTAGTTTCGTAAAAAATGCTATAATAAATTATCATGAAAGCGGTCAATTTGATGAAGATGTATCAGAAGCAGTTGAAAAAGCCAAAAAGGAGTTTGACAAAATAACTCCCTCTGAAAATTCAGTTGTGATTTTTGATGTCGATGCAACCGCTCTTTCTGATTACTCGTTTAATAAAGAATGGGATTTTGGTTATATCGCTAAAGATTATGACGCGTGGATTGATAGCGCTAATGCTACAGCCGTTCCCGGAGTTTTGAATTTCTATAATTACTTAATTGGCCGTGGATTTAAAATTATCTTTATTACGGGTCGGAAGGATTTTCAGTACGATGTTACAATAAAAAATCTAAAGGATGTTGGCTTTACAAAATTTGATACACTAATAGTTAAGGATAAATCTATTTACGAATCAATCGCCTCGATTTATAAACCCGAAAAACGAGCCCAATTAGTTGCAAAAGGATATAAGATTGAAGGAACACTTGGTGATCAATGGAGCGATTTAGATGGCCCTTATCACGGCATACAGGTTAAAATTCCGAATTACCAATATTTTATGAAGTGAAACGTCAAATTACAAAAGTGTATTTAATGAACTTATGAACCCGCCCTTTCACGTCTCATTTTTCACCTTTCTCTAAAAATCCTCTCAAAGATTTTCATTATATTTATTAATTATAATTTTAAACGATTAAACAAATGTCCGAAAGTATTAATGATATTCCCAAAGCATACGATCCTTCATTAACGGAGGATAAATGGTACAAGTACTGGCTCGACCAGAAAATATTTCATTCTGAAGTAGACAAAAATAAAAAGCCGTATACCATCGTTATCCCTCCGCCGAATGTTACCGGAATGCTTACGATGGGACATATCCTAAATAACACTTTGCAGGATATAATCATCCGTATGAAAAGAATGCAGGGTTACAATGCCTGCTGGGTTCCCGGAACCGATCACGCATCTATCGCAACCGAAACCAAAGTGGTTAACTTCTTAAAAGAAAAAGGAATTGAAAAAAATAAAATAGGACGGGAAGAGTTTTTAAAGCATTGCTGGGAATGGACTGAAAAATATGGCGGAATAATTATTCAGCAATTAAAAAAACTCGGTGTTAGCTGCGACTGGGAACGTGAACGCTTTACAATGGACGATGATTATTACAAAAAAGTAATTGAAACTTTTGTTGCTCTATATAATGAAGGAAAAATTTATCGCGGTTACAGGATGGTTAATTGGGACCCAGCCTCCAAATCTGCAATCTCTGATGAAGAAGTAATTTACAGAACCGTAAATGGAAAGATCTGGTATTTGAAATATCCTGTCGTTGGAGAAAACATTCATATAGTTGTTGCAACCACACGACCTGAAACAATGCTCGGCGATACAGGAGTTGCAGTAAATCCAAAAGATGAACGATATAAAAAATTAATTGGCAAAAAGGTTTTGTTGCCAATTGTTGAAAGAGAAATCCCGATCTTTGCAGATGATTATGTTGATATGACTTTCGGAACAGGCGCAGTAAAAGTAACTCCTGCACACGATATTAATGATTATGAAATGGGAGAAAGACACAAGCTACAGGTAATTAATATTTTAAATGATGATGCTTCTCTCAACCACAATGTCCCGGAAGAATTCCAGGGACTTGATAGATTTGAAGCACGAAAAAAAGTTGTTGCACGATTTGAAGAATTTCGTTTACTTGAAAAAGTAGAAGATTATCAGAATAATGTAGGTTATTCTGAAAGAGGCGGCGTTCCGATAGAGCCATATTTATCAGAACAATGGTTTATGAAAATGGATGAACTTGCGACACCCGCAATTGAAGTTGTCCAAAATGAAAAAGTAAGATTTTATCCTGAACATTGGGTTAAAACTTATAATCACTGGATGAGTAATATTAACGACTGGTGCATTTCACGTCAACTTTGGTGGGGACATAGAATTCCTGTCTGGTATTGCGTTGGTGACGATCATTGTAAACTTGAATGCAAAGAGCCAATAGTTTCAGTTGACCAGCCGGAGAAATGTCCGCATTGTGGCTCTACAAATTTAAAGCAGGATGAAGATGTACTTGATACCTGGTCTTCAAGCTGGTTTTGGGCTTATGATGTTTTTAAAACTGAAGAGGAACAAAAATATTATTATCCGACCGACACACTCATTACAGGACCTGATATTATTTTCTTCTGGGTTGCACGAATGATTATGGCTGGACTTCATTTTAAAAAAGATATTCCTTTTCAGAATGTTTATTTCACCAGCATTATTCGTGATGTTCAGGGAAGAAAAATGAGCAAGTCGCTTGGTAATTCTCCCGATCCGCTTGATGTAATTAAAGAATACGGAGCTGATGCTCTTCGATTTACGGTGATTTACCTCGCACCTCTCGGACAGGATGTACTTTTCAGTACGGATAAATGTGAAATCGGAAGAAACTTTGCTAATAAAATCTGGAATGCCGGCAGGTTTCTGCTAATGAACACACAAAACATTCCGGTAAATAAAAATTTGATTGACAAACACCTAGACTTTTCGGATGAATGGATAAAATCACGATTGCATCACACTCTCAATGAGTTAAATAATGCTATGGAAAAATTTGAAATAAATAATGCAACCAAAATTATTTATTCTTTTGTGTGGAATGATTTCTGCGACTGGTACATTGAGCTTTCAAAGAACAGGTTGTACTCAGATAATGAAGAAATTAAATCAGCAGTGTTAACGCGTGAACTAAATATTTTTGAAAACCTTCTCAAGATTGTTCATCCGTTTATGCCATTCATAACGGAAGAATTGTGGCATTTGATTGAAGACCGAGAAAACAATGAAAGCATTTCAACTTCTGAATACCCTGTAGCTAACAAAAACCTAATAAGCAAAAAAGCTGAAGATGAAATGGAATTTGTTCAAAATATAATAACAGCGATAAGAAACATCCGTGGTGAGATGAATATTCCTCCCTCAAAGATGGTTAAAGTATTTATCAAATCTTCCGAAGTAGCAAAACACCAGATTGAGTACATTAAGAAATTAGCCAAAGTTGATAATTTGACAGTAGATAATAAATTAACAAAACCAAAAGGAAGTATATCCGCAGTATTGAAAGATTGTGAAATTTATATACCGATGGAAGGACTGATAGACATAAATAAGGAAAAAGAGAGAGTTCAAAAAGAGATATCAAGATTTGAAGGTTCCCTCGCAGGAATAAATAAAAAATTATCAAATGAAAAATTTCTTCAAAATGCTTCTCCTGAAGTTGTAGAAAAAGAGAAGACAAAACAAAAAGACTGGCAGGAGAACATTAAAAAGCTGAAAGCAATTTTGCAGGATTTGAGTTAATTTTTCACATTCCCAAAAATTAAAACTTTATTTTTCCAAGCAATAATTATGATAAGTAATATTAATAAAGGCGCAAGCCGGGGAATCGGTGCAGCATCTGCAATACTTGCAGCAAAAAAAGGCTATGACGTTTGCGTTAATTATTTTAACAATAAAGAGGCAGCAGAAAAAGTAGTCAATCAAATTAGCAAACTTGGGAAAAAAGCTATTTCAGTTCGAGCAGACATTGCTTCTGAAAAAGACGTAAAAGAAATGTTTGACATTACTTTTGAAAAACTTGGATATGTAAACGGGCTTAAACAATGCAGGAATACTTGAGAAGCAAATGCGATTGGATGAAATGAATTTTGAAAGGCTGGAAAGAATTTTCAAAACAAATATTACCGGTTATTTTTTGTGTTCCCGGGAAGCCGTAAAAAGAATGTCCATAAAATACGGTGGTTCCGGTGGATCTATTGTTAACGTTTCTTCTGTCGCATCTCGTGTCGGCTCACCAGGAGAGTATATTGATTACGCTGCCGCAAAAGGCGCAATCGACACAATGACAATTGGACTCGCTAAAGAAGTAGCAGAAGAAAAAATAAGGGTCAATGCTGTAAGGCCGGGTTTTATTTATACAGACATCCACGCAAGCGGCGGTGAACCGGAAAGAGTTGAAAGAGTAAAGCAATTCGTTCCTATGAAACGAGGCGGTTACCCGGAAGAAGTAGCAAATGCAATTCTGTGGCTTTTATCTGATGAAGCTTCCTATACAACCGGTTAGTTTATTGAGATTGCAGGTGGAAAGTAATATTTTTCATGTCGAAATACGGCGTAACCGTCAACTAACTTAAAGAACAAACCTATGTATACATCAATTAAAGATTTTGAAAATGATTGGGCTTATGAATCTGTAAGCCACAATAAAAGTATTTTCATTCCTTACAGATAATTCACTGAATCAAAAGGTGAGCGAAAATGGAAGATCAATCGGAAGGCTGGCCTGGCATTTAGTGATAACAATAGGGGAAATGTGTCACAAAGCCGGACTAAAATTTGACGCACCGGATGAAGATGCACTTGTTCCAACAAAAGCAGATGAAATAAAAAATCGGTATTTAAAAGTATCACGTGCAATGGCGGCCGCACTAAAAGACCAATGGAAAGATTCTGAACTTAATGACGAAGTAAATATGTACGGCCAACCCTGGAAAGAAAGATGTACTGAACTCTCTTGTACATCATCAGATACATCACAGGGCACAAATTACTGTTCTGATGCGTCAGGCCGGATTAAAAGTCAATTAATAGTACTTCATATATGAAAAAATAAAATCATGCATATTGAAAATTCTCGAAACAGACCGCCTCATCCTTCGTCATCTTACAACGGATGATACTGCCTTCATTCTTGAACTATTGAACGAACCTTCTTTTATCCAGAATATAGGAGACAGGAATGTTAAAACGGAAGATGATGCAAGAAAATATATATTAAACGGACCGATAGAAAGCTATGATAAGAACGGCTTCGGTTTATTTATGGTTGAACTGAAAGATAAATCTGTACCAATCGGAATGTGCGGATTAATTAAAAGAGATAATCTGCAGCGATGCCGACATCGGTTTTGCTTTCCTTCCCAAATACTGGAGGAAAAGGTTATGCTTTTGAATCTGCTTCAGCCGTATTAAAATTTGCAAAGGAGACTATTGGATTAAAACAGCATACTGGGAATTGTTAATCCTGTAAATGCAGCATCAATTCGTGTGCTTGAAAAACTCGGACTTAAGTTTGAAAGCATGGTAAAAATGCCCCAAGATGAAACATTTGAAATAAAGTTGTTTTCAGGCTACATTTAGAAAATCAGTCTTTCACTCTCAAATACTGAATACTAAATAAATTATTTTCATCTGTCCAGACTTTATTTACAGTAAAGTAATTTGAAGCAAGTTCTGCAAATTCTTCAAGAGTATACTTGTTGGAATATTCAGTTATGATATGCTCCCCTCTGTTCAAAACAAATCGTTAAACCGTTAAGCTTTACAATTTGCTCAGTCCTGCTTACAAGGTGCATTTCTATTCTACCAAACTCATCGTTAAAAAAGGCAAATGCCGAAATTTATTAGGATCGAAGTTTGCATTTAATTCGTTATTTATATGAGATAAAATATTCAGATTGAATTCGGCAGTTATTCCTTTTTTATCATTGTATGCAGCTTCAAGAATTTCAATATCTTTTTTAAGGTCAACACCGATTACGAGTCCGCCGTTCTTTCCAATAATCTTTGCGATCCTTCCCAGAAATTCTTTAGCTTCTGTTCTTGTAAAATTTCCAATTGTGGAACCGGGATAATAAACTGCTTTATGATCGTAATGGTTTTTGATTGCGGGGATTTCAAACATTTTTGTGTAATCTGCAACGAGCGGATAAATATCTATGTGCGGATAGTCTTTCTTCAAAATCTCTGCCGCATTTATTAGATGCTGTTCGGAAATATCAACAGGAATGTAACCAGCAAGACCGGGAATATTATTTAATAAAATCTTATCTTAATACTGCTGCCACTTCCGAGTTCAATCAACAAAGTTCCTTCACCAAGCAGTGCACTCATTTCTTCAATATTATCTTCCATTATTTTTAATTCTGTGCGGGTAGGATAATATTCATCGAGTTCGCAAATTTCATCAAATAGCCTGTGAGCCTTTTTCGTCGTAAAAAAGTTTGCTAGGAAGTTGTTTCGGAAATTTATTTAGTCCTTCAATCACCTCTGTAAGTATATCTTGCTGGTGTGACTCTCTGTCGGTAGTTATTTTCATTTTTAAGTTTTTATACAAGTTATACATCCTTTGCCAATCTAATACCCATAAATTGCCATCTTGAATTGGATAAAAAAAATTTCTGTAAGTATTTCTTATATGCGTAACTGAAGTTGCACAGCTTCCGCCGCGAAGTACCATTTGTCCCGACATAAATTTTCCGTTGTATTCCCCAAGTGCACCGGGTAAGGTTTTATATACCGGGTAAGGCAGGTAAGCACTTTGTGTCCATTCCCAAACGTCTCCGTAAATTTGCTGTAGTCCATTCGAATCGTCATTCAATGCAACTGGATGAAAATTTTTCTCTTCGACAAAATTTCCTTTTACCGGAAGTTTGACAGCAGCTACTTCCCACTCTGCCTTCAGTCGGCAATCTGAATCCTGCCCAGCGGGCATAAGCATCTGCTTCATAATAGCTGATATGACAAACCGGCTCGCTTAAATTTACTTTTTGAAAACCCGTCAGCTTAAAGTTCCACCATTCGCCGTCTTTCTTTTCCCAGTACATCGGAGCTTCCCAATGCTCTCTCTCAACTAGTTGCCCAACCATCTGATAGCCACAATGGAGTATTTTTATAACCGCCATCCTCAATAAATTGTAAGTACTCCCCGTTCGTTACCAATCTCGAGCCCAATTCGAAGCTTTCTAAAAATTCCCTGTGCTTCGGAGTTTCATTATCGTAGCAAAAATTATCTCCTTCGTGCCCTATCTCATAAAGACCTTCTTCAAATTTAATCCATTTCATTTCAGGAATTTTATTCACGACCGGAAATTCTTTTTCAGAATAAACCGGGAAAAGCGGGTTAACCGAAAATACGTGTTTAATATCCGTCACAAATAATTCCTGGTGCTGCTGTTCGTGGTTTAATCCAATCTCGATTACCGGTGCAAATTTTTGCAAAACATTTTCATCACAGTTATTCAAAAAATTAATCATTTCATTATCAACATATTCTCTGTAGTCATAAACATCCTTAACTGTAGGACGAGTTAAATACCCCCGGTGAGCGCGGGTGTGCCTAGGTCCAACCTGCACATAATATGAATTGAAAATAAAATTATAAATATGGTTCAGTTCTTTGTAATCTTTCTTTCCTTCTTTCAACACAAAAGTTTCAAAGAACCAGGTCACATGTGCAAGATGCCATTTAGCAGGGCTGACATCTGGCATTGTCTGTACAACGTAATCTTCTGTAACAAGCGGGTTGCATAATTCGTGTGTGAAACTACGAACGGCAATGTATCTTTCTATGATTTTTTTTCTATCAATAAAAGTAGTCTTTTCTCTTCCAGGCATTAATATTTCATTTGATGCTTTCATAATAATTCCCAGTTTTTTATTTAAATCTGATAACTCAGGCTAAGATGGATTAATAGATTAATCATTTAAAATAATTAATGCAAATTAAGAGAATGTTATCAAAATGAAAGGTAAATAAGTATGATTTAAATCTATAGCAAAAAACCGATACCCCTCTAATCCTTAATTCATTTCGTACATTAACTAATAAATTTATTAAATTCCGGATATCTTTCCAGGAATGTATAAATATAAGGGCAGGCAGGAATTACTTTCAGGTTATTTTCTTCAGCATATTTAAAACCTTCCTTTACAACTACTGCAGCGAATCCCCTTCCTCTTAATTCAGGCGGCGTGTAGGTATAATTGAAGGAAATTTTATCGCTATCTAAAATTGAATAACGAAGATAAACTTCCTTACCTTCAATTGTAACAATAAATTGCTGGTTCTCTTTATCGTGCCTGACTTTGCTTTCCACTTAGGTTTTCCCCCAAAAAAATGTATTTACTATTTATCCATTAATTAAAAATTCATATTTGACGCCGGAGAAATTATCCCCCTCAGGATGATATGTCATTTCAATAAAATTAACATTATCATCATTATCAATTAGTAATACTGTTGAACATCGCGTTCCGTAAGATGGAGTTTTAATGAAAATTGATGATAAAGCTTTTTCTCTCTCCAATTCGATTCCTGTATCAGGAAGTAATTTATCGTCGGCTTTTTCTGTATCATTCAGTATGCTAAATAGATTCTCTAAACTAAGCTTATCTTCATTAATAACTTCCTCAAATCTTTTTTTGCCTTTTTTTATTTTAGGCCACGGAGTATCAAGTAGAGCGTTGCTGAGTCCATATATCCCCGTTTCCAATTTTATTTCCAGATTAGTTTGATTTGAAAAATAATAGAGTTCGTTTTTTATTCCATAAACTAAATTATAGCCATTGTAATCAAAGGAATTTTGCTGAATCTTTTTAGTATAAGAAATCGGATCATCTAAGGTTAGTAGGAAATCAGACGTAAGCTTTCCTCTTGAAGGAGCATTTTCTTTAACCGGATTATGAAAATCTCTAAAGTTAGTAATTGCCGAAAATCGTCCGGATTTTGTAATCCCCAGCCACGTGCCACCCGCTTCAATATCTTTGCCGGCTAATAACTCAGGGTGGTCATCCCAAAAATCTGCGGGCAATGCAGGCCTCGAATAAAATTCATCACGGTTTGCCGCGATTATTAATTTATAATCAGGATGTATAAGGTTTGCAATTAGTAATAAGCACATACCACTCTCTTTTTTGCTTTAGCTATTAAATAAATTCATAATCTTGATGTGTTACATTTCATCACAAAAATACTGATAATAATTCCGAAAAAGATTATCTTATTAAACAGTATTATTCAATAAATATTACCTGAGCAAATTTACTAATATTTAACAGGATTCTTAAATGTCTTACAGAATTTCTTCTTACTGCAATTCTTTTATAATCATAATCTTATTTTCATTTTTTTTATTTCAGAATTTTTCATTCCCACAGGAAAATAAGGCAGCTTTTTATTCTACAGATTCTATGAATAAAAATATACCGACACCTGAAGAAGTGCTGGGCTTACCTCTCGGTGAAAAACCAACAAGGTACGAAAAGGTAATAGAGTACTTCAAAATTTTGTCAGAAAAATCTTCGCGCGCAAAGCTTGTAGAAATCGGAAAAACTTTTGAAGGCAGAAAACTTTATTACCTGCTGATCTCATCTGAAGAAAATTTAAAAAACATAGACAAATTTAAAAACGAACTTTCACTGTTAGCTGATCCGCGTAAAATAAATTCACAGTCAGAAGCTGATAAAATAATAAATTCAATCCCGGCTGTTGCCTGGATGATGTACAGCGTTCATGGCGATGAACTGTCCGGTGTAGATGCAGCTATTGCTTCAGCATATAGACTTATTGCAGGAACAGACGATGAAACAACCAACATTTTGAATAATCTTATTATAGGAATAGACCCATCACAAAACCCTGACGGAAGAGAGAGATATTTATCACAACAATTCAGCTGGGAAACATCGGTTCCGAACTACGATCAGCAAAACATTCAACATACAGGATCGTGGCCGTGGGGCAGAACAAACCACTATTTCTTCGATATGAACCGCGACTGGTTTATACTTTCTCAGCCGGAAACGAGAGCGAGGGTTCACACACTACTTGAATGGAATCCGCAGCTTGTTGTTGATGTTCACGAACAAGGAGGAAACAGTTCTTATTTCTTTAATCCACCGAGAGAACCTATAAATCCAATTGTAAACAAAGACATTAAAAAATGGTGGAAAGTCTTCGCTTCTGATCAGGCAAAAGCGTTCGATAAATTCGGGTGGAACTATTTTACAAGAGAAAATTATGAGGATTGGTATCCAGGTTACGGGAACGGGCTTCCCTATTATTTATCTTCGGTTGGAATTTTATACGAACAGGCGAGAACTGACGGCTATACTTTGAAAAAATCAAACGGGAACATATTAACATATAAAGAATCTGTTCAGCATCAATACGTGAGCACAATTGCAAACTTAGAAACGCTTGCCGAACATAAGAAAGAAGTACTCGGTGATTATTATTCAATGAAGAAAGAAGCTTTATTGAATAAGGTAAATGGAGTTGGGGCTTACATTATTGATCCATCAAAAAATCCGTCACGTGCAGAAAAATTGATAAGTAAATTGTTAATGCTTGGCATCGAAGTACAAACTAATGAAAACGAATTTAAAGCCGAGAACCTGGAAAGCTATTGGAGCGTAAAGCATGTTTCAAAAACGATCCCGAAAGGTTCTTATATTATTTCTACATCACAGCCTCTTAGTCCTTTACTAAATGTCATCCTCGAGTTTGATCCAAGAATGACAACTGAGTTTTTAAAATCCGAAAGAGAATCGCTTGAAAAAGGTAAAGGCACGCGGTTTTATGACGCAAGTGCCTGGTCAATGATGCTTGCATATGGTGTGGATGCTTATACATCTCCGGAATTGCCTTCCGTAAAAATGGATAAGATTGAAATTGTTGAATTAAACGTGGGCGAAGTAACAAATCCAAATCCTGCTTATGGGTTTGTAATTAAATATGCAGATGATAATTCAGTAAACGCTCTTGCAGATTTACTAAATAAAAATTATAAAGTGGCTGTTTCTGAAAAACCTTTTAAAGTAGAAGGTCATTCTTTTCCCGCAGGAAGCTTTTTATTAAGATTAAATGAAAACCCCGACAGCCTGTCTAATGAAATTAAATTTATTGCTGAAAAGTTTCATATAAATGTTTATGGAATAAACACAGCGCTTGCCCAGGACGGACCAGATCTCGGTGGAAATGAATTCAAGCTTCTTTCTACTCCTAAAATTGCAATTCTCACGGGCCAATCAATTGATCTCACAGACTTTGGTTCAATCTGGTTTATGATGGATCAGGAATTAAAATATCCTTACACAATCCTTAACGCTGCTTATATCAACAGAACTGATTTAAGAAAATATGATGTGCTTGTCCTTCCGTCAGGATCTTATAAAAACATTTTCTCAAAAGGTGATATTTCAAAATTAAAAGACTGGGTTTCAAACGGTGGAACACTGATAGGTATTGAAGATGCCGCAGACTTCCTTGCAGATTCCACTACAAAATTCAGTAAGGTAAAGTTAGAAAGACAAGCACTTAAAGAGCTGGACAAATTTGTACTGGCGCTGGATGAAGAAAAAAATATCGGTAAATATGAAATAGACAGCCTCGCTTTCTGGGCGGGTAAAAACATTATTAATGATAAAAAAGAAAAAGTGAAAACACCGGATTTTAGTGTTCTAACAAGAGAAGATGAAAGAGCAAGATTATTCAAACCTGAAGGTGCAATTTTAAGATTGGATTTGAATAACGAAAACTGGATGACTTTCGGTCTCACAGATAAAATTCCCACGATCATTTATACCAGTTACGCTTTACTCGCAAAAGAACCAGTTCAGGTTTCTGCAAGATTTAGCGACACCACAAAAATCAGGCTTTCGGGACTTCTCTGGCCTGAAGCCAGGCAAAGATGGGCTAACACGGCTTATGCAACGCGTGAAGCTTCAGGTAACGGACAAATAATACTTTTTGCAGGCGAACCCACCTGGCGTTCATATTTTTATGAAACTGAGAGGATGTTAATTAACAGCATGTTACTTGGCCCGGGTTTTGGAACGAGGCAGCCGACAGAAAATTAAGCTGTTCTTACAATCGTAATCTTCCACTTATCATTTGATTCTGCCACTCGGTAAGTATTGGTTTGTTTTATATCCATTTGGATATAATTTGTAACCATTCCACTAAAGTTATCGTCTTATATTTAGTTCGTACGAAAATATAAACAGGAGTCCTGCCATGTTAAAGAATTACATACGCATTGCCGTAAGAAATTTATTCAGACATCGTGGTTTTTCTATTATTAATATTATTGGACTCACTGTCGGGTTGGCCTGCTGTTTCCTGATCCTGCTTTTTATCAGGGATGAAATAAGTTACGATAAATACAATGATAATGCTGACAGGATATACCGCGTAATTTTACATGGCAGAATAAGTGACTCCAATTTTAACCTTGCCGTTTCCTGCGCACCAATTGGGCCGACTTTAAAAAATGAATTGCCCGAAGTTGAAGATTTCACCCGACTATTTAATGCCGGAATTCCCGTAATAAGATATAAAGATAAAGTATTCAGTGAAGACGGATTCATGTGGGCAGATTCAACTTTTTTTGACGTGTTTACCCTGCCTTTTATAAAAGGTAATCCTCAAACAGCGCTTGTAAAACCTCATTCTGTGGTAATTACAGAATCGGCTGCAAAAAAATATTTTGGTAATGAAGATCCTATGGGTAAGATATTAAGTTCAGATAATCGGGTGGATTATCTTGTAACAGGCGTTATAAAAGATGTTCCAAAAAATTCTCATTTTCATTTTGAAATGCTGGGATCACTTACTTCCTATCCGGCAATTATGCAGAACCAACAATGGCTGAGCAACAATGAGTTTACATATCTTCTTTTAAGAAAGGGTGTAAACTACGATAAGATAAAAAATAAAATGGAAGATGTTGTCGTAAAATACGTAGCGCCTCAGGTAAAACTCGCACTTGGTGTTTCACTTGAGCAGTTAAAGCAAAGCGGGGCTATATATCATTATACATTACAACCTTTGACTGATATTCATCTTTATTCGCATCTTGATAATGAAATAGAACCGAACAGCGACATACAATATGTTTATATTTTCGCACTGATAGCGCTGGGAATTTTATTGATCGCCTGTATTAATTTTATGAACCTCGCAACGGCACGTTCTGCAATGCGGGCAAAAGAAGTCGGCATAAGAAAAACACTCGGTTCAAAAAAGACACAATTAATATCACAGTTTATTTTTGAATCTATTTTAATGAGCATGATAGCTGTAATTCTAGCAGCTTTTCTTGCAGAATTATTACTTCCGTTATTTAATGACATTACAGGTAAAACAATATCTTTTGGATTGAATGATAATCTCTCTTTTATTCCTGTTTTTATTTTGTTCGCAATTTTTATAGGATCTCTTGCGGGAAGTTACCCGGCATTTTTTCTATCGGCATTTGATCCGGTCACAGTTTTGAAAGGTAATACTTTAAAGGGGGAAAAAATTCCTGGCTTCGAAGCACTCTTGTAATTTCACAATTTGCTGTTTCTATAATGTTGATCATTGGTACCTTTATTGTAAAAGATCAGCTTAATTATATACAAAACAAAAAACTCGGCTTTAATAAAGATCAAATTGTACTTGTAAAAAAGACGGACGATATTGGAAAACAAATTGATACGTTTAAAAAGGATATCTACTGGGAAATCCATCTATAATTTCTGTTAGTAATTCAAGTACTTATCCTGGTGGAAATTTTGGAAGCAACGCATTCACTGCAGGTGGTGAAAGCGGGGACAAATCGCAGCTCGTTATGCAAATGACGGCCGATTATAATTTTGCTGAAACTTATCAGATACCAATGCTTGAAGGAAGATATTTTTCGAAAGAACATCCTTCCGATACGCTAAATGCAATTGTGGTTAATGAAGAAACTGTTAAAATTTTTGGCATAAAAGATCCTATTGGTAAAAAGTTAATTGCTGTTGGTAATAATCCAAACAATTCCCAAACTTTTACAATAATTGGAGTCACTAAAAATTTCAATTTTGAATCACTACATTCAAGGATAAGACCGCTTGCAATTACTCTTTTTAATCCGCAGCGATTTGCTTTCGGAAGATATACAGCAGTAAGAATTACACCAAATAATATTAAAAGCACACTGAATTTCATGGCCGATAAATGGCATGGACTTGCAGGTGCACAGGCTTTCGAATATAATTTCTTTGATCAGGAATTTTCAAAACTATACAGGTCAGAACAGAGAACTGATGAAATATTTACATCTTTTTCAGTTCTTGCAATAATAATTGCTTCTATGGGTTTGTTCGGATTGGTTGCATTTATTACTGAACGCAGAACAAAAGAAATCGGTATCAGAAAAGTTATGGGGGCATCTATCGGCGAAATCGTTTTTCTGTTATCAAAAGAGTTTTCAAAATGGGTTTTGATAGCCAACATAATTGCATGGCCCATCGCATATTATTTTATGAACGACTGGCTTAAGGATTTTGCTTACAGAGTAGATATTTCATTCTGGCTGTTTCCCCTCGCAGGAATAGTTGTATTATTTGTGGCTTTGTTAACAGTCAGTACATTAACATTTAAGGCCGCGATGGCAAATCCTGCCAATTCATTAAAATATGAGTAATTGATATTTCAAATTTAAATTTATGAAAGTCCGTTGAATAACGGACTTTTATTTTAAAAAGTTACCCATTTAAATTGAATCTGAATATTCATTCCTATATATTTGAAAAACCAAAAAGGTAGATAATTGACCGGCAGAAAGAAAAGATTTTTCTTAGAAATAGAATTCGAAAAAGCGATTATTTATTGATTCCGCCTCTGGCGGAATTTTTTTGCCTAATAATATTACAGCAAATCTATGCAAAAGATACAGAAAAAAAGCTCCCTTAAAGCTAAGCTGATACTTGAAGATGGATCGGAACTTGAAGGATTTTCATTCGGCTTTCACGGAAATACAAACGGTGAAGTTGTTTTCAACACCGGGATGGTAGGTTATCCTGAAACTATGACGGATCCATCCTACCGTGGTCAGATACTAGTATGCACTTTTCCTTTAATTGGAAATTACGGTGTCCCAGGCGATGAAGGAGAAAACGGCCTCTACAAACATTTTGAGTCTGAAGCAATTCATTGCCGAGCGCTAATAGTAACGAATTATTCTGAAGATTATTCTCACTGGAACGCTAAACGATCGCTTTCCGACTGGATGAATGAACAGAAAATTCCGGGCATTACCGGGATCGATACACGAATGCTAACACGAAAGCTTAGGGACAAAGGAACAATGCTGGGGAAAATAGTCGTAAATGAAAAACACAAAGTAAATTTCCAGGATATAAACAAGCTCGATCTTGTTGGTGAAGTTTGCGTTAAAGAACCTGTTGAATATAAAAAAGGAAAGAAGAAAATTGTTCTCGTTGACTGCGGAACAAAAAATAATATTATAAGAGCTTTTCTTGAAAGAAATATTTCAGTTATCAGGGTTCCCTACGATTTTGATTTTACAAAAATAGAAGCAAACGGAATTTTAATTTCAAACGGCCCTGGCGATCCGAAAATGTGCAAAAAAACAATCAGGCATTTAAAAAAAACTATGGAGAAAAACACACCAATGCTTGGTGTTTGTCTCGGCAGTCAGATAATGGCACTGGCAGCAGGTGCGAATACTTATAAACTAAAATATGGCCATCGCGGACACAACCAACCCTGTAATGAAACAGGAACAAAACGAACTTATATTACTTCACAAAATCATGGTTATGCAGTTGATGCTGAGACTCTGCCACAGGACTGGAGAGAATGGTTCGTAAATGATAACGACGGAACGAACGAAGGTATAATTCATATTTCAAAACCTTTTTTTGCTTCACAATTTCACCCCGAAGCTTCACCCGGTCCGGATGACAGTGAGTTTATTTTTGATTTGTTTTTGAGGGCTTTAAAATGATAAAACGCGGTAAACCAAAGAAAGTTTTAATACTAGGATCTGGAGCATTACAGATAGGCCAGGCTGGCGAATTTGATTATTCAGGTAGCCAGGCAATAAAAGCACTTAAAGGAAGATGGAATAACAACTGTTCTTATCAATCCAAATATTGCAACAATTCAAACTTCGGAAAATTTTGCGGACAAAGTTTATTTCGTTCCGATCAAAGCAAACTTTGTAGAAAGAGTAATTAAAAAGGAAGAGCCTGATTGTATTTTACTTCAGTTCGGTGGACAGACCGCTTTGAATGTCGGAGTTGAACTTTATGAAAAGGGAATCTTAAAAAAATATAAAGTAAAAGTTCTCGGCACTCCTGTTGAAGCAATTCAGGATACAGAAGACAGGCTTCTTTTTGCAAATCGTGTAAAAGAATGCGGATTGAAAGTCGCTGTAAGCAGAACTGCAAAAAATGTTCAGGAAGCTCTCGATGCAGCAGATAAAATTGGTTATCCTGTAATGGTAAGAATAGCTTACGCACTTGGAGGGCTTGGTTCCGGAATTGTTGAAAACAAGACTGAACTTCTTGAAAAAGCACGAAGGGCTTTCTCTTTTACAAGTCAGATATTAATTGAGGAATCTCTCTACGGATGGAAAGAGGTAGAGTATGAAATCGTAAGAGATAAATTCAACAATTGCATTACCATTTGTTCGATGGAAAATATCGATCCTATGGGAATTCACACCGGCGATAGCATTGTAATTGCACCTGTACAGACACTTTCAGCAAAAGAAAATTTTATGCTCAGATCGCACGGAATAAAATTGATCCGGCATCTTGGTGTTGTGGGCGAATGCAATATTCAATATGCACTTGATCCCCAAACCGGTGATTACAGGATTATTGAAGTGAATGCAAGACTAAGCAGAAGTTCCGCGCTTGCATCAAAAGCAACAGGTTATCCCCTTGCTTTTATTGCAACAAAACTTGCTCTCGGCTACGCACTTAATGAAGTTTTAAATATTATCACCCAGCAAACATCAGCTTGTTTTGAGCCTGCACTAGATTATGTTGCACTAAAATTCCCACGATGGGATCTTCAAAAATTCAGGCAGGTAAACACGCAGCTTGGTTCCGAAATGAAATCAGTTGGTGAAGTAATGTCTCTAGGCAGAAGTTTTGAAGAAGTATTGCAAAAAGCGATTAGAATGCTTGATCTCGGTTACAAAGGTTTTTCGGAAAACGATTTGAAATTTAAAAATCTCGATGAAGAAATATCCAAACCAACTGACAAAAGGATGTATGCGATCGCTCTTGCTTTGAGAAAGGGTTATTCAGTTAAAAAGATTCACGAGCTTTCAAAGATCACCTCGTGGTTCATTTATAAAATGAAAAACATAATTGAAACAGAGAAAAAGCTTAGCGGAATTAAACTGAATAAAATAAATGAACCCCTGATGCGCGAAGCAAAAGAAAAAGGGTTCTCAGATTTGCAGATTGCTAAGCTTACAGACTCAAATGAATTTGAAGTAAGGAAGGTAAGAAAATCATTAAAAGTGATTCCGGTCGTAAAACAAATCGATACGCTTGCTGCGGAATATCCGGCACAGACAAACTACCTATATTTAACTTATCACGGTAAAGAAGATGATATAGAGACAGGAGAAAAAAATCAAATTGTAGTCCTCGGCAGCGGCGCTTATAGAATTGGTTCTTCAGTTGAATTTGACTGGTGCTGCGTGAATGCAGTGATGTCCATCAATAAAATGAACTACAGAACTATAATGATAAACTGTAATCCTGAAACTGTCAGTACGGATTACGACATCTGTGATAAACTTTATTTTGAGCAGCTTACTTTTGAAAGAGTTCTGGATATTTACGATAAAGAAAACCCTGAAGGAGTGATAATATCGATGGGAGGACAAACTCCCAACAATCTTGCAACCAAATTGCATGGTGCAGGAATTAAAATTTTAGGAACATCTCCTGATCAAATTGACAATGCGGAGAACAGGCATAAGTTTTCACAGATTCTTGATAGAATTGAAGTTGACCAGCCTGAATGGAAAGAATTAACAAGCTTTGCAAAAGCAAAAGAATTTGCACACAAAGTTAATTACCCTGTACTTATCAGGCCAAGTTACGTTTTAAGCGGCGCCGCAATGAGTATTGTGCTTAATGATTCTGAATTGAAGCTCCTTCTGCAAAAAGCTGCGGCGATCAGCAAGGAATATCCGGTTGTAATGAGCAAATTCATTACGGACGCGAGAGAAATTGAAGTTGATGCTGTCGCTGAAAATGGAAATCTTTTCTGTTATGCTATTTCCGAACACGTTGAAAATGCCGGTGTTCACTCTGGTGATGCTACAATAGTTCTTCCGCCCCAGCGAACTTATCTCGAAACAATGCGCCGGGTTAAAATTGTAACTAAAGAAATTGCACAGGCACTAAATATTACAGGACCATTCAACATTCAATTCATTGCCAAAGATAATGATGTGAAAGTAATTGAATGCAATCTCAGGGCATCAAGAAGTTTTCCGTTTGTTTCAAAAGTTTTGAAAATAAACTTCATTGATATCGCAACAAGATTAATGCTGGGAGAAAAGGTCCCGAAAATCGATAAATCATCGTTCGATGTTGATTATGTTGGAGTTAAAGCACCCCAGTTTTCATTTACGAGATTGAAAGGCTCTGATCCCGTACTCGGAGTTGAAATGGCTTCAACAGGTGAAGTAGCTTGTCTTGGAGATGATTTCAATGAAGCGTTCCTGAAAAGTTTTATCTCAACCGGATATAAAATTCCGCAGAAAGGAGTTATGCTTTCTACCGGAACGCCGAAAGACAAAGCTGAATTCCTGGATGAAACCAGAAGACTTTACAAATTAGGTTTGAAGTTTTATGCTACAAAAGGAACGGCTGATTTTCTTAAAAAGTATGGAATGAAAGCTGAGATATTATACTGGCCCCTTGAAAAGCAAGAGCCGAATATTATAACTTATCTGAATGACGGGAAAATAGATCTTGTTATTAATATTCCCAAAAGCGAAGAAAAATTTGAGCTGGATAATGATTATTTAATCAGGCGAAAAGCTATTGATCTTAATATAAATTTAATAACTAATCTTCAGGTTGCAAAAAGATTTGTTAAAGCAATGGGTAAATACAATGAGGATAATATTGCCGTAAAAAGCTGGGATGAATATAACTGATTATGTCACTCTTCTTCACAATTTTCTTTTCGCTTTACTCAATAATTAATTTTTATGTTTTTATAAGAGGATGGGAAGTTTTGTCTCCTTATCCTTTTTTAAGAATTATTTACCTGATCATTTTTCTTCTTTTTTCACTCTCTTATATATCTATTAAAATTTTCTCTCTTAAACTTCCTGCAATTATTCACGATATACTTTTGTGGATGGGTTCTTTCTGGTTTGCGATGCTTCTTTATTTTGTAATTATACTTTTTCTGATTGATCTTACCAGGCTATTAAATATTATATTTAATTTTCTTCCAACAACATTGAGATTCCCTTATCAATCGACCAAGATAATATTAGCTTTAATGGTTATAGCAATCGTTATCATTACAGTTCTATCGGGATTTATAAACAGAACAAATTTTAAAATAAAAAAACTTGAAATCGATCTTCCTAAAAAGGGAAGTAATTTATCAGAGCTAAATGTTGTAACCGTTTCCGATATTCACCTATCTCCCATAAACAATGAAAAATTCTTAAAAAAAATTATTACAATAATTACCGCATTAAATCCTGATTTAATTTTAATTCCGGGAGATTTTGTTGACGAAAAATCTGAGATACTTGAGCGAAACAGAATCGGGGAATCACTCAAAGACCTAAAAGCGAGATATGGAGTTTTTGCTTCAACGGGTAATCACGAATTTATAAATGGCGTTGATCAATGTGTAAAATTTATAGAAGAATCAGGCATAATTGTTTTGCGGGATAAGTTTATAAATATTGAAAATATGTTCTGCGTTATCGGCCGGGATGATGTCAGCAAGCCTAATTTTACTAGAGGAAAAAGAGCCCAATTAAAAGATATTGTCGCAGGAATAAAGGATAATCTACCTTTGATTCTGCTAGATCATACACCGGTAAGATTAAATGAAGCTGGCGATAATAAGATTGACCTACAGCTTTCAGGACATACACATAACGGACAAATGTTCCCATTAAATTTTGTCACAAAAATGATTTACGAAAAAAGCTGGGGCTATTTGAAAAAAGATAACACCCAATTTTATGTTTCTTCGGGAGTTGGCTCATGGGGTCCTCCCGTTAAGTTGGCAAGTGATGCTGAGATTGTTAATATTAAAATAAAATTTCAATAATATAGGTGACGATTTGTTAAATCGACTTAATTATTAATTAAAAAACAAAAGTAACTCCAAACTTAAACTGATCATAAGAAAGTGGCGGCTCAGTATTAAACGGCCAGTTCATTTTTGATTGCCTAAGTTCATAAATTCCATATGAAAGTGCATTCTTTAAAAAGAAATTCACGACAGGAGCCGCTTTAGGAGAGGAATCCAAAACTTCATCAACGAATTTATCCACGGCAGATTGAGCAATAGATTCTATAATTCCACTCATAATCCATTTCCCGAACAAATGTCTTCTGAAAATAATAGATCTTTCATACCCGGCTTCCAGGACATAATGATTTGCAAACTTGAACCTTAAACCACCTTCAGCCGAAGTTCCAAACCTGAACGTTTGATCATAATCCTCAAGTCCGCTGGGAGGCAATGGAAAAAATGTTTGAACTTTGTCGGGGAGAATTTCCACTCTTGACCACATAAATCCCGATGAATAGTAAGGTATAAAAGTTGAAGAACCAAAAGTGTATCCGTATCCTGTTGCTTTGCCAAAACCAACTCTCCACATTTTTGATTGAACATCCGGAGTAATTGATGCGTTGGCTAATTCAGTTGAGAAATAACTCAACTGCAAATAACTGTATTTGTAATTAATTATTTTATCGTTTTCTTCGGTAGGTTTTTCTTTCGTATAGCCAATTTTCAATTCAAGTAGGGCCGGATTAGCAAAATTTCTTTGGGCGTCTTTTAAATTCATTTTTGATAATCCGTATTGCAGACTAGTTGTTGGCTTGCCGTGAAATGTGTCACGAATAAAATCAAATTCCTTTTTCCATTCTGACCAATGGTGTTTTGATTTAGTCCGGGTAGAATCTTCTTCATTCTGCGAAAAAACACAAGTTGTCGCAGAAATAAATAAAAATAATATAATAAGTATTTTATTTGAGTACATAATCCCTCCTGAGCTAAATGGAAACCCGATTTTAGGTTAACAGAATTTATATTTTGTGATTACCAAGAATCCGCCTCTAATACATTAAGATTACCTGAAATTTATTGGTGTATTAGGAAATAATCACTTCTCATTTTATAAACGGCGTTTCTGGCAGCATAAATGGCAATATTATTTGTTGAAATAGGTATTATTTCTTTTCTTCTAAATAAAAAAATAATAAATATTTAATCCTGGAAGTTTATTACAGTGGTTGGTGCAAATATTGTCCGCAAGTGGAATGAAATTATTATAATATATAGGGAATATTTTAAAACCCTCCGCTGCAAATATTGAAGCCAACTAATTACAAAATATACTTACTCAAATCCCTGTCTTTTACAATCACATCCAGTTTATCTTTTACAACTTTTGCATTAATTTTTACTTTTTTAGCTGGTATCGTATCAGGGGCATCAAATAAAATTTCATCAAGCAGGGTTGTTAGAATTGTATGAAGTCTTCTTGCACCAATATTTTCAACCTGAGAGTTTACTTCAGTTGCAATTCGAGCAATTTCCTTTATCCCATCTTTAGTAAAATCCAAGCTAACACCTTCTGTCTCCAGTAAAGCGCTATATTGTTTTAGTAATGCGTTCTGAGGTGTAGTTAGTATTTGAACAAAATCATATTCCGTTAAACTTTTTAATTCAACTCGAATTGGAAATCTTCCCTGCAGTTCGGGAATTAAATCAGATGGTTTTGATACATGAAAAGCACCTGAAGCAATAAATAAAACGTGATCAGTTCTCACGACCCCGTATTTTGTATTTACATTCGTGCCTTCAACAATTGGAAGCAGATCTCTCTGAACACCTTCACGCGAAACATCAGGTCCCTGACCCTTTCCGCCACCTGCGACTTTATCAATTTCATCGATCACAACAATACCACTGTTCTCAACTCTTTCAATTGCTTCTCGCTGAACTGCATCCATATCAATTAATTTTTGTGCTTCTTCCTGCGCAATTATTTGTCTTGCGTCAGCAACTGTGGTTTTTCTTTTTTTCTTTTTCTTTGGCATAATATTGCCCATAATTTCCTGGAAATTAATTCCCATATCATCCAGTCCAAATGGACCAAGAACTTGCATTCCAATAGCATTTTGGCCTGAGGAATCAAACTCTATCATTTTGTCATCCAGTTCACCGTTTTTTAATTTTACTTTCATCCATTCGCGTGTTTTTTGATTCTGATATGCTTCATTATTAACCTCATCTTCATTCCCATCCTGGCTTTGCGGTTGTGTCTTTTTGACCGGCGGAATTAGAATATCAAGAATTTTTTCTTCAGCAAGCGACATTGCTTTTGATTGAACTTCTTCTGTCTTTTCTGTTTTAACCATATTAACTGCATAATCAGCAAGATCTCGAACCATTGATTCAACATCTCGTCCAACATATCCAACTTCTGTAAATTTTGAAGCTTCTACTTTTACAAACGGAGCATTTGCAAGTCTTGCAAGTCTTCGCGCAATTTCAGTTTTTCCAACACCTGTCGGTCCAATTAAAATTATATTGTTAGGCATAATTTCATCTTTTAACACACCCTGAACCTGCTGTCTTCTCCATCTGTTTCTTAGAGCAATTGCAACCGCACGTTTTGCTTCAGTCTGACCAATAATATAATTATCTAATTCGTTAACAATACCTATCGGTGTAAATTCCTTTCTATTAATCGTCATAATATTCCTGATTTATATAATTACTTTATTTCTTCAACATTGATTTTATCATTCGTGTAAATGCAAATTTCTGATGCAGTTTTCAAAGCCTGCTCAACAATTTCTTTTGCGGAAAGGTTGCTGTATTTTTTAAGCATTTTAGCTGCTGCAAGAGCATACATTCCGCCTGAACCAATAGCTACTATTTGATCATCGGGTTCAATTACATCGCCATTACCCGAAACAATTAGAGCTTTATCTTCTGTAATGACAGCAAGCATTGCTTCAAGTTTTCGAAGGTACTTATCTGTTCTCCAATCCTTTGCAAGTTCAACTGCAGCACGATTTACATTTCCACGATATTGCTCAAGTTTATCTTCAAATCTTTCCATTAGAGTAAATGCATCAGCAGAAGCTCCGGCAAATCCGCAGAGAACTTTTCCATTGGCAATTTTTCTAATTTTAATCGCATTATGTTTCATAACTGTATTGCCAAGAGTTACCTGACCATCTCCACCTAATGCAGCTGATCCTTTATGAACAACCCCAAGTATAGTTGTTGCCTCAATTTTCATTTCCATTAAATTACTCCTTTAAATTCAAAAGTGTCCAGTCATTTCAATTGCAAAAAGGACAGAGGGATTAGATATGGTAAAACAGTTAGGATTTTTATACTAAAGAGAAAACTGTGTCATTTATAATTCTTTTCTCAACCTCGCTACCGGTAATCTCAGCTGTTCGCGGTATTTTGCTACCGTTCTACGAGCAATATGAATTCCCTTTTCATTCAACATTTCCGCCAGTTTGTCATCGCTATGCGGAGCCTTTTTATCTTCGCTATCTATAATATCTTTCAATATTTCCTTTATATGCTTATTAGAAATATCCTCACCTGAATCTGTGCTTAAACCTTCACTGAAAAAATATTTTAATTCGTGTATCCCTTGCGGGCTTTGAACGTATTTACCATTTACAACTCTGCTTATCGTTGAAATATCCATCTGAATTTCATCTGCAATGTCTTTATATATCATTGGTTTCAGAAATTTGGAACCTTTATCAAAAAATTCATATTGCTTTTCTAAAATGGCCTGCATAATCTTCATTAATGTTTCTCTTCTTTGCTGGATGCAGGCTATAAACCATTTTGCAGATTCAAATTTTTCGCGTAAAAATTTATAGGTCTCTTTTTCTCTTCTAGATTTTTTGCCGCGTTTATTTGAATCAAGCATCTCCAGATAATTTTTACTTAATGTTACTGAAGGAACACTTCTATCATTCAAGGTTATAATAAAATTATCCTCATCCTTTTCAATAATGAAATCAGGAGTAATTTGATTCATCTGGGCAAGTTCTACATTCCCTTCCCCCGGCTTTGGATTTAGGTTTTGGATAAACTCAATTGTTCCCTTTAAGCTTTCGTCAGTAAGCTCCATTTTTTGTTTTATGGAATCATAGCGCTTTTTTGTAAAGTCGTCAAAATGATTTGTTAATAGCTGTTCGGACAAATATTTATAATATGGGTCGTAACTGGAATTTCTAGTTTGAATAAGCAGGCATTCCTGAAGATTTCTTGCAGCTATACCGACGGGATCGAATGTTTGAATTTTTTTTAAGAGATTCTCTGCTTCTTCAGAAGAAATTTTTATTTCATCAAACATTTCCAGTTCATTTAGAATATCGCTTAGTCCCCTTTTAAGATAGCCGTCTGCATCCAGATTACCAATAATCTCCTCACCAAGCGCAAAAAGATCTTCGTTCATATTTAGCATTCTAAGCTGTTCAGTAAGATGCTCAGTTAAACTTTCTTTCGCTTCTGCCAATGGTTGATAAACCTCGTCATCATTACTTCTGTTTATGCGGTCCGCTCCATCAACTTCATCATTCATAAAATCTTCAATATCAAACTCTTCTTTGTCATAATCTTCGACTTCTTCTGAATCTTCTCTATCTTTTTCCTTTTCCTGATCTATTGATAAATCCATTTCTTCTTCAAGAATTGGATTAATTTCCAATTCATTTTTAATTCTCTGTTCCAAGGCAAGAGTATTCAGCTGAAGAAGCTTCTGATATTGAATTTGCTGTGGCGAAAGCCTTTGTTGCTGCGATAATCTTTGATTAAGAGTTAACATTTTCCAGTTCGAATATTTTCTTTAATTTTTGATACCATTTTTTCCCAAAATTTCTCTGCAGCGGTTCGCTGCAAAAATCTATAAGTTTTATTCCTTTTTCCTTCCCCCTTAAAATTGCAGGTTTACATTCGCTAAATTTTTCATACTTCAAAACATCCCCGCCAAATTTAGAAATCCTGATCGGGAATAAGTGACAGGATATTGGCTTTTTGAAATCAGTTTCTTTATTTATGTAAGCTTTCTCAATACTGCATTTTGCAATTCCATTTTCATAATAGACAAAAACGCAGGCTTTTCTTCCAACACTTCTTGTCATTATTTCATCATCTATCCTATCAAAAAATCCTTTTTTCTCAATTTCCAGCATATGTTCAGCTGAAAGGTACTTTTTAACAACTGGCAGAATTTCCTCTATTTTGTCAACTTCTTCCTGCAAGAGTGGGGCCCCATAGTCACTCTCCAGAGTACAACAGGCTCCTTTGCATGAGTTTAAGTCGCAAACGAAATTAGAATCTGCGATTTCTTTACTTATTAGAACATTATCAACTGTAACCAGATTATTCAAAAACATTGGAATAATTTTTGATGAAAAGATAACAATTTGTACTCTAATACAAAAGTTTAAATAGTCAGCCTTGAAATCATCCCCGAAAAAAACTTTCCAAATTAACCCCAAATCGCATAATTCCTTAAGGAACTATTTTTCATATTATTTAATTTTTTATTACGATTTGAAGAATGGGGATTCACTGATTCTCAAGTTATTGTAGACGACGTAAATTGGTATTTTAATAAGGCAAACCCAGAATTTAATATGCTTGACAGAATAAGTTGTAATTGCTATTGCTTAAAAAAAAGTAAAATCTTATTATAGGGAAAATGTGTCAGAGAAAAATGATTAGAATGATATACAGAAAGGCAGAATTCATACAATTTGAATAATCACAAAAAGGGGAAAATCATGAATTTCCAAGACAAGGTTATACTTATTACCGGTGCCTCCAGTGGAATAGGGTATGAACTCGCCAGACAGTTGACAAAATACGAATGCAAATTGGTCTTGTTAGCACGAAGAGCAGAAGTATTAAACCGAATTGAAAGAGAATTTAAGGAATTCAACAAAAACGTCATTGCAATTAAATGCGATGTAAGTCGCCGTCAAAATGTTAAAGATGCAGTAAAGGCTGCATTAAATTCGTTTGGCAAAATAGATATTGCAATTTTAAACGCTGCAATAAATGCTAAAACAAAAATTGGTGGATTTGATGCCATTGCTGCTGAAGAAATTTTTGATGTCAACGTAATTGGAATAACTTATTTTTTTGAAGAACTTTTACCAGGATTCAAGACCTATGGCGGGATGTTTGTTGGAATATCAAGTCTCGCAGACGGAAGGGGTTATCCTCAAAGCGGTTTGTACTGCGCCAGTAAAGCAGCAGTAACTTTATTTTTGGAAAGTCAAAGAATTGAACTTAAAACATATAATATAAAAGTATTAACCGTAAAACCTGGTTTTGTGAAAACTCCGATGACGGATAAAAATAAATTTTATATGCCATTTCTGATGGATGCGGAAAAGGCTGCTAGGATAATCTTAAAGGGTATTAAAAAAGAAAAGGTATTAATTCAATTTCCGTGGCAGACAGTTTTAGGAGCAAAACTATTACGAATTTTACCTAGTCCGGTTTTTGATATGATAACTACTAATCATAAATAAGCAAATTTGATCAAAAGCAGGCAATAAATTTTAAATTTAGAATATTCCAAAACTATATGAGGGGTCATAGTGAAGAGACTATTTTTAATTTTTTGTTTACAATTTATTCTTTCCAACTTAATTCAGGCTCAATCGGAGCTAACTTTTAGCGAGATTATGTTTGCTCCTGAATCAGGAACAAGTGAGTTTATCGAAATTTATAACCTCGGTGATTCTTCCATTGACCTTACCGGTTACCAGTTCAAATATTATACAGCAAGCAATGATGATATTATTGGGACAGGAAATGGTTTAAGGCTTAATTCACATTCCTTTGCTGTAATCTTTGAAAACGATTATGACATAAATAACGGTGTCTATAAAAATCTGGTCCCACAAAATGCATTAATTCTTAAAATTGCAGATAATGCTTTCGGTTCAACGGGAATGTCAAATTCATCAGACAGAACTTTAATTTTATTCAATCAAAAAGGTGATACAGTAGACTCGTATACATATTCTGCAGATAATCAAAATGGATATTCGGATGAAAAAATATTTTTGACAAATGAAAATTCAGCTTCGAACTGGTCTAATTCAAAAACACTTTATGGGACGCCGGGATCGCAAAATTCAGTAACGCCGCTAAATTATGATTTAGTTATAACAAATTTTACTAGCAATAAAGATTATGAAATTGTAGGCAATATTGCTCAGATTGAAGTTGTCATTAAAAACACAGGAATCTTAAATTCATATGATTTTCAATTAAATGTTTTCTTAGACATAAACCGAGATTCAATCGCTGATAATTCTGAAATTATTACAGAATATCAAAATGGTCCACTTCAACCAGGCGATTCTCTTTCATACCGATTTACAACAAGCGATTTCTATCCGGGTGATAATTTATTTGTTGCTAAAATTGAAACTTCAGCAGATGAAAATCTGACTAATAATATTGCAAGATATAAGTTCAGAGGAATAAATATTAATGAGGTAAGAAATGACATTGTAATTAATGAAATTATGTATGCACCGGATTCACCAGAACCGGAATGGGTTGAAATTTATAATAAAAGTAACAAAAACATAAATTTAGCAGGTTATAAAATTTCAGACAATTTTGATACCGTTTCAGTAATAAATGATTCCTTACTTTTTCACCCGGGCGAATTTTTTGTAATATCAGCCGACAGCTCCATTAGAAATTTTTATAATTTTAATTCAGGTTTTACATCCGCCAACTTGCCGACCTTAAATAACTATGATGATAAAATCATTATTCTAGATTCGCTAAACCGGGTGATTGATTCATTGCACTACTTTGATAGCTGGCACAATCCGAACTTTCTTACAACACAGGGAAGATCGCTGGAAAGAATAAATCCTTTTTTGCCGGCAAACGAATCGAGCAATTGGAGTACTTCGGCCAATCCAGGTGGAGCAACACCTGGAGAACAAAATAGCATCTATACAATTTCTACGAATAATGAGTCACAGGTTTCCGTAACTCCAAATCCATTTTCTCCTGACAACGATGGATATGAGGATTTTACAATAATTCATTATAATCTTCCCCAAAAAATTGCACAGGTTAGAGTAAGAGATATTTGATAGTAAAGGAAGACTTGTCCGGACACTTGAAAATAACGCAGCCAGCGGATCAGAAGGCTCCATAATTTTTAATGGCCTAGACGATAACAAGTAATCCATTAAGGATTGGAATTTATATTGCTTTAATAGAGGCGATAAATCAGAACAATGGGTTTACTGATAAGATGAAGACTGCTATTGTAGTCGCAAAAAAGTTTTGATTTATAGACACAAGAATCTATCACTGATCATTCTTTTTAACCGTCTAAAAAATTATTTGCAAACAAACCCATTAATTCATTATTTTCCATTAATTCAATAACTAATAATACTGCCCAATCCTTAAATGAATACTATACTTGAAGTTTCCAATCTTACAAAGAATTACAATAATATTCAGGCTCTGAAAGGTATCAATTTTACAATTAACGAAAATGAATTCTTTGGTTTACTCGGACCGAATGGCGCAGGGAAAACTACAACAATTAATATTATAAGCACAATTCTCCAACCCGATCTCGGCTATGTAAAAATTAGTGGTTTTGATTTAAAGACAAATCCTATTGAATGCAAAAAAATGATCGGCGTTGTGCCGCAGGAAATTGCACTTTACAATGAACTTTCAGCGTACGAAAATTTATTGTTCTGGGGAGGACTCTATAAACTACCTGCAGTCTTATTAAAAACGAGAATAGATGAATCTCTTGAATTAATGGGCTTAACCGAAAGGAAAAATGATAGAATCAAAACTTATTCAGGGGGAATGAAAAGAAGAATAAATATTGCATCAGCATTACTTCACTCACCAAAGATTCTTTTTATGGATGAACCGACTGTAGGAATTGATCCCCAAAGCAGAAATTTAATTTTTGAGGTTCTGGAAGAGCTGCACAAAAATGGGATAACAATTGTTTACACAACTCATTATATGGAAGAAGCGGAAAGACTTTGTGACAGGATCGGAATTATAGACCACGGTGAAATTATAGCGCAGGGTACGCTCGATGAACTAAGAAACTCTACAAATGCTGATGAATCTATAATAATTCATTTTGAAGATTCAATCGGAAACAAATCCGGGGAACTAAAAAAGAACTTTAAAAATATTTTGAATATTTCAGAAAACTCTTTGTCATTATCAAGTAAGAACAGCGGGAAAGAGCTACCGCAGATTCTGCTGAAGATAAACCAGGCTGGGCTTGAAATAAAACAAGTTGAAATAAATAAAGTTAATCTTGAGACAATCTTTTTAAATTTAACGGGAAGAAAATTACGGGATTAGAAAATGTTAAAACTTGCAATCAAAGATCTAAAATTAATTATCCACGATAAAAGAGCAGTTATTCTTACGCTGCTCGTGCCCATTGCTTTAATATCACTTTTTGCATTTGCATTTGGTGGTGCAGGAAAATCAAACGACACGAATCCTATAAGTATTTTTATTTCAGACCAGGATAATACTGAAATTTCCCAAAAGGTCGTTGCAAAATTTGATTCATTAAAATCCCTTGATATTAAGATCCTCCCTCTTGAAGAGGCGAAAGCTGAAGTAAAAAAAGGCAGCAGAGTTGCTGTACTTGCTTTATATAAAGGATTTAGCGATTCTGTCGAAAATGGGAAAGGATATCCCATGGAATTATTTTATGATCAGTCAAGACAGATCGAAGCAGGGCTTTTGCAGCAGGTTTTATTTTCTAATATTATGAGCATTGTTGGCCCAAGCGGAATGAAAAACAGCATCTACAAAATGATTGATGAAAATAATCCCGGATTGAGCAATAAAGATCTTAAAGAAATACATTCAAAAGTTGATGAACAAATTACAAAGTTTGAAAGCAGTGATAAAAATCCCGTGAATAATACAATGGGGATTAAGACAACCCCAATGTTTGCAAAATCTGAGAATAATTTAGGACTAATTCAAGCAGTTGCAGGAACAGCAATAATGATGCTTCTTTTTTCTGTAACCGGAATGGGCAGTGGTTTACTCACTGAAAAGGAAGAAGGAACCTTAAAAAAATTGCTATACTCTCCTATTAACCCTTCAACTATTTTATTTGGGAAAATGACATCAACAATAATAGTATCAATTATTCAATTAACTGTGATGTTCCTATTTGCCTGGATAGCTTTTGGATTAAATATTTTTATTGATATCCCATCGCTCATGATAATGATTCTTTCAACAGCATTTGCTTGCGCAAGTTTTGGAATTTTTATTGCATCAATTGCTAAAACACGAAAGCAGGTCGAAAGTTTTTCTACATTAGTCATACTTATTATGTCAGCGATCGGTGGAAGCATGGTGCCAATTTTTATAATGCCCGAAATTATGCAGAAAATTGCCGTCGTTTCTGTAAATTATTGGGGTATTCAGGGCTTTTATGACATTTTTTGGCGGCATTTGCCCATTAACGATGTTTTAATAAGGGTGGCAGTTTTGCTGGGAATCGGTCTTTTTATGATGATAATCTCTGTAAGGAATTTTAACAAAAATATATTATCCATTGCATAAATAAGCAGTACAACTTTTGGTAGTTCTCTATGAGCCATTTAACATTTTTTAGGCCCCTCTGTAAGTAAAATCCTACACTGAAATAATTTCGTGTCGAATGAATATAATTCGATGAAACCTTTTTAATTTTTCTAATGTCCAAGCAATAGGAACTAAAATAATAAATATATGCCGGAACAATTCCGGCATATGATTTGTAAAACTAATATTAGAAGAAATAGTGGTGGCTTGCTCTTCTAGGTTAGTGGTATTATAAAAAAATAGTCCATGATTTTATGAGAAAGTTAAGATAATTCATAAAGATGTTCAGAGACGAATGAAAGCTATATTAAAGGACTATTTTTGAAACCGCTTGATATTATCAGGCGGTTTTTTTTATTTATTCCCTCTCCTTTTATCCAAATATGATTGAATTTATGAGTTAATAAATTTAACTTCATTTGTATTTCCTATCTATGAATATTCAAAGTGTTTTATAACTTATAAATTACTAAGGTTATAATGATGCAAAAATTTATTCACCATTGCTTACTTTCTTTGACCCTGGCTTTTTTAGTATTTGCTGGTTCAATGAACTATGCACAAATCAACTTGGAATATAAACTTTCGATGACCGAACCATATACACATTATTTTGAAGTGGAAATAAAGGTTACCGGGCTGAAAAAGGAATATATTGATCTTTTAATGCCTGTTTGGGCTCCTGGCTCTTATTTAGTTAGAGACTTTTCTAAGAATGTAGAATTTTTTAATGCATCAGACGCATCCGGAAATAAATTAAAATTTGAAAAAATTAATAAATACACCTGGAGGGTTTATACTAATAATAAAATGGAAGTTAATATATCATACAAAGTTTATGCATTTGAAGCCTCTGTTCGCACAAGTTTTCTTGATGAATCACACGGATATCTAAACGGGACAAGTGTTTTTATGTATATCAAAAATATGAAAAATCTTCCCTCAACATTAAAAATAATCCCTTATAAGGATTGGAAGACAGTGAGTACAGCTCTTGACCCGGTTACGGGAGAAATATTTACTTACAGTTCACCTGATTATGATATTCTTGCTGATTCTCCAATTGAAATAGGAAACCAGGAAGTAATTAATTTTAATGCCGCCGGAGTAGATTACAGTGTTGCAATGTATGGAAGTGGAAATTTTAACGCAGACACACTAAAAAAATATATGTCAAAGATAATTGAAGCTGAAACAAAAGTGGTTGGCGAAAATCCCAATAAGCATTATTTATTTATTGTACATAATCTTGCAAACGGCAGCGGAGGTCTTGAGCATTTAAATTCCACGACACTTGAAGTAAACAGGTGGATATATAATCCCAAAAGTAGCCTAAACAGATTTTTAAGCCTTGTTGCGCATGAACATTTTCATTTATGGAACGTTAAAAGGATACGTCCTATAGCTCTTGGGCCATTCAATTATCAGTCTGAAAATTACACAACTCTTTTATGGGAGATGGAGGGTGTAACAAGCTATTATTCCAATGTAATACTTAGAAGGACGGACATAATTACTCCGGAAAATTTCCTTGATAATATTTCAGCTGGAATAAGCTATGTTGAAAATCAGCCTGGCAGCAAAGTGCAGTCTGCTTCCGAAGCAAGTTTTGATGCCTGGATAAAAGCCTATCAACCGAATGAAAATAGCTATAATACAACAATTTCATATTACTCCAAAGGTGCGATAATCGGAATGCTGCTGGATCTGGAAATTATGAATGCTACAAATGGAGAGAAGAATTACGATAATGTACTAAAATATTTATACAATGATTATTATAAAAATTTAAAACGCGGGTTTACTAAAAAGGAATATCAGCAAATTGTTGAAAAGGTTGCGGGGAAACAGCTTAATGATTTTTTCAGGGATTATGTTTATTCCACAGATTCAATAGATTATAATAAATATTTTAATTATGCGGGTCTTAAATTAATTGATAAGGGTAATAAAGATGATTATTTTGGAATTAGAACTGATAAAAATGAAGTTGTTCGTTCAGTAGTTGAAGGAACTTCGGCTTATAGTGGTGGGATAAATGCTAACGATGAAATTCTTGCCATTAATAATTACAGAGTTGATAGTGATAATTTTGATAAAATTTTTTCTCAATATAACATCGGCGATACTATTAAAGTTACAATTTCGAGAGATGGAATACTTCAAGATTTGATTATTCCATTAAAGGGATATCATCGATACAAGTACAAACTTATTGAGATTGATAATCCTACAGATAAACAAAAAATGATTTATAACAAATGGCTGGATATTAAGCAATAATTATTTGATTAATTATATCCAATTTATTAGCCCCTGAATTTCCTTCGGGGGTTATTTGTTTATAATAAAAGAAAATTTGATTAAGAAAATTTTGCTTAATTTTACTTTTTGATAATTATAATTTCTTCCGTTCAATGTTAAAAAAAATAAGACAACTGGAAAAGGAATCGCGGAAACTTGAGCCATCTCCAAAGGAAAGAGAAAATATCAGGGAAAAAGTAATAGCTTATACGGAAAATTTTTTAGAAAACATTTATAAAACAAAGGCTTTCAATATTTCCAGAAATAAGGGCGCGGGTATTTACAGCTCACCAATATCAGACAAACCAATTAACATTGATAAAGCTCTAAAATTAATTAAAAAAAATGTTGATACACCGAATCTAAATCCAGCTTCAGGCGGACATCTTGGATACATCCCGGGCGGAGGAATTTACGTCTCCTCCCTTGCCGATTATATGGTAGACATTACAAACAGATTTGCCGGAATATTTTTTGCAAGTCCCGGTGCTGTAAGAATGGAAAATATGCTGATCAGATGGATGTGCGACCTTGTTGGTTATCCTAAATCAGCTGGAGGAAACCTGGCTTCAGGGGGAAGTGTTGCAAACCTAATTGCCATAACAACTGCAAGGGATGCTAAAAAATTAAGATCGCAAAATTATCATAAAGCCGTCGTTTATCTTTCCAGGCATACTCACCATTGCATAGACAAAGCGCTACGAATTGCCGGATTAAAAGATTGTGTTAAAAGATATATTCCTCTCGATAAAAATTTTAGAATGATTCCAATAGAAATTGAATCTGCCATTAAAAAAGATATGAAAAAGGGGCTCATCCCATGGCTAGTAATTGGTTCTGCAGGAACAACAGACGTTGGAGCGATTGATCCGCTGATTGAAATAGGAAGATTGCAAAGAGAAATAATTTGTGGTATCACATCGATGCTGCTTACGGAGGATTTTTCATTCTATCAACTACTGGAAAGAAAAAATTAATCGGCATGGAACTTTCCGATTCTCTTGTCATTGATCCGCATAAAGGATTATTTCTTCCATATGGACTCGGAGTTGTATTGGTAAAAAAAGTAAAATACCTTGCTGAATCACATTACTACCAGGCAAACTATATGCAGGATGCTTTATCAGCAAATGATGAGCTCTCCCCTGCCGACCTTTCTGCTGAACTTACCAAGCATTTCCGTGGATTGCGTTTATGGTTACCTTTAAAAATCCACGGTTTAAAACCGTTCCGTGCTGCACTTGAAGAGAAACTTCTGCTTGCAAATTATTTTTATGAGAAAATCAAAGCGGCTAAAGGATTTGAAGCAGGCCCTGAACCGGAATTGTCAGTAGTAACTTTTAGATATGTACCAATCAATGGGAATCCCAATAAATTTAACGAATTGCTACTCAAAGAAATTCACAAAGACGGCAGAGTTTTTTTAACATCAACAATTATCAATGGAAAATTCACTTTTAGGCTTGCACTGCTTGCATTCAGGACCCATCTCTCAACAATTGATTTTGCAATAGATATTCTTAATCAGAAAGCAAAATATTTACAAAAACATAATAAAGAATTTAGATTTCATAAAGAATGAAACTCTTCTACATTTCACTTATCGTATTTATTTTTAACATACCATTCGGGTACTGGCGAATCAGCGTTAAAAAATTCTCACTAAAATGGATACTGGCTATTCATCTGCCGGTTCCATTTGTTGTGGCATTGAGATTTTTATCCGGGTTGGGGTTTCAGCTTATCACATACCCTGTACTTGTCGGCGGGTTTTTTGCCGGTCAATATTTAGGCTCCAGAATTTATACTTGGCGAATGAAAAATTCTAAAACGCCATTAACATCCTGCATGGTTTGTGATTTTTATTCCGCAATTAAAAATAATTTTTGATAATTTGCCTTGAAACGATTGTCCATATCAATATACGTACGTATTACGTTGATTCGCTTGCCATCCAATCGTATTTTATATGTTTTATTTGAAGTAGAAAACTAAAAAATGAAATTCTTCTGCCTAATATTATATTTTACGACTCTAATATTTTACAATTATAATATAATTTATGCACAGGATACTTTGGCGACTGATTATTACAATTCAGGCAATTCTGCTCTTTTAGAAAAAGATACCGCCAAAGCTGAATATTATTTTAAAAAATCTATTGACGAAGATAAAACGGCACCTGCTCTTTTCGAATTATCCAAAATCCTGATTAACAAAAAAACAATCAGGGGTAGAGCGGCAGCCAGGGAGCTTTTGCAAAATGCTATTTATAAGGAACCAACTAATATTGAATACAGATTATTGATGGCTGCTTTAATGGAATATTTTAGTAGCGGACTGGCATTTAAAGAATATGAAGATATTTTGGAAATTGACAGCTCAAATGTTACTGCCTTATTTCAGATGGGAAGAATTAAAGAAGAAGTTTTTGACGATTATAATAAATCAGTAACACAGGATGATCCTTCCCAGCCCATATTAAGCCTCGATGATTATGCTATGGATCGTTTTAAAGAATCTGAAAATTATTTTAAAAAATTGCTTGAGATAGATTCAACAAATTCACAGGCTATATTGCATTTAAGTGCTCTATATGAATCTGCGGGCGAGCCTAAAAATGCAATTCCATATCTTGTCAGGCTGACAAAAATAAATCCCGACAGTAAAAATGCATATCTGTATTTAGGTTTGATGTACTATGAAACTTCCCAATTGGATAGTGCATATTATGCTTATAAAAACGCTCTGATACTTATGAACGAAAGAGAGAGAAGAGATTTTACTTATTATTCCGTAAAAGAATTAATAAAACCACTATTTGGAGATGATTTTGATAATTTTACAGAACCTGAACTTGAAGAATTGATCGATTTGTATTGGAAGGTCAGAAATCCTTTATATCTAAGTAAATATAATGAAAGACTTCTTGAACACTATTCGCGCGTTGCATATGCTGATCTTCATTTTACCTGGGGGAAAAGTGATGAACCAGGATGGAAAACCGACAGAGGTGAAGTTGTACTAAGATATGGCGAACCAATTAATAGGATTCGCTTTCGACCACAATTGGGTGTCGGTGGTAGTCACATCACAATAATGACAAAAACTGATGTCTGGTATTACACCGATATGGTGTTTGGTTTTTCAGATGAATTCTTCAACGGGAATTTTGAATTTTCACAGCAGGCAGGTAGTGAAAGCAGGTTGGCATCGCAATATGCAAGGGATTCATTTTCATATTTTAATAATGTAAAAAAGATTAGGAACGAAACATATAATCCTAAATTTGAGGGACCTAAATTCAATGTGCCTTATGAAATAGTTCAATTTAAAGATCCGAATGAAAACAAAACCGATATCTATGTAAACTACGGTTTAAGATTTGCAGATTCATTATCCAGAAGAAATAAATTTGTGGAACATCACATTGCAGGGTTATTTTTATTCAGTGAAATGTTTCAATTGATTTCAGAGAGAAGAGATTCTATCCCTTCGCTTCCTCTTACAAACAAAATTGAGATTGATGATACAACGAGTTTTGTGGTAAACAGTTTGTTAATGAAAGCTCCTGCAGATTCCGGCCGCTTTGCTTTTGAAATCGAAAGGAATAAAGACAAAGGAGTTTCATCAAATCATTTTAAACTTGTCGTAAGACATTTTAGCAATACTAATCTCGATATGAGCGATATCATTCTGGCTGATGATATTGATGAGTCCAATGCAAATCACTATAGTTTAACCAGGGAAAATATCAGCTTATTACCTATCCCGTTTTCAACTTTTTCAGACAGAAACAAAATTTTCATCTATTATGAAATTTATAATTTAACTCCTGATTCGAAGGGGATTTACAATGTCGAACAGCAACTTACAATCAGGAAGAAAGATGAACGCTCAGGAATAAGCAAAGTACTTAACTCCGCTCTGAATATTTTTAGTTTAGGCAATGAAGATCAGCAGGTTACGTTGACCTCACAATACCAGTTCCATAATAAAAATGCACAAGTTTATTTACAGCTTGATATGAGTGGGTATGACCTGGGAAATTATATTTTATCTGTTAAAATAAAAGATAATATTTCAGGTAAAGAAACTGGACAAAGTACTGAACTTACCTGGAAATAATATTCCCGTTAATATGATTGAACGGTTCAAAATATTAAAAAAAGAATATAGGATAGTTTATAAGCTTAGTCTTATTATAAGTCTTTTATTCTGCATTCTGATGTTCTTATATTTTCCTCACATTGCTCCCCCGCCGCCGGTGGAATATCAATCACTGCTTTTTACTATAAACGACCTTGCACCTAACACTGCCCAGGAAAATATCAGGAATCCAAAACCACCGGAACCGAAAATTTTAGTTCCCGATGTTATTGACGAGCCGGAAATACTTCCAGATGCAGAAATTGTTTCAAAAACAAAATCAGAAGAATCAGGAAGCGGGCAGGGAACCTCAAATAATTCGGGAAGTGGAATAGCATTAAATGCGCCCGAACTTCCTTTTGTACCAAGGCAGATACTTGAAGTACTTCCTCAAAATGTAGATAAAAATGCTAAAGGTTTTATTGATCTTGCATTAAAAATAGGAACTGATGGACATGTGCTGGAACATAAAATTATTGATAATACTACGGGCTCAAATGATATTTTGCAAAGCGTTCTCAAAGCTGCATATAAATCAAAGTGGGAAGCTGTTAAGATAAATAATAGTCATGTTGTTTATTGGGTCGAGAAAACTTACAAGTTTAATTAATTAAAAAAATAATTTGATTAGTCACCGTTAGCACATCCTTCAAATAAATTTAATATGAAATTTCGTTCATAACCCTCCCCTTCCTATCTTTATGAGCAAGCATTACATATTTAATAGTAGATAGAAACTTAATGAATGAAGCAAAGAAATTTCAGACAGGAAATATACTTCTGATAGCGACTGCCCACCTTGTACATGATATGTATTCTTCATTTCTGGCACCAGTTCTTCCATTGCTGATTCAAAAATTTAAACTGTCTTACACTCTGGCTGGCTTGCTGACTGTAATTCAAAATTTACCTTCGTTGCTAAATCCATTGGTTGGAGTAATTGCAGATAAAGTTAGCGTAAGATATTTACTGATTGTTGCTCCTTTAATTACAGCTATTACAATGAGTTTTCTTGGCGCAGCACCAAGTTATACTGTGCTGGCTATTTTACTATTTATTATGGGTATCAGTGCTTCTATGTTTCACGTACCCGCTCCGGTAATGGTAAAACATATAGCGGGAAACAGAATAGGAAAAGGTATGAGCCTTTTTATGCTGGGAGGAGAAGCTGCAAGAGGAATCGGTCCGTTGGTTATTCTTGCCGGAATTTCTCTTTGGGGTCTTGAGGGAACTTATAGATTAATACCGTTTGGATTAATAGCTTCTGTATTTCTTTATTTCAAATTTAAAAGAATAAGAATTTCAGATGAACTTAAAAGCCGGACTAAAGATTCGGGAATACTAAAAACCTTTAAACTTAATTCCCGGGTGTTTGTAATAATGTCAGGAATTTTGTTTTTCACTTTGATTTTAAAAAGTGCACTTACAGCCTTTCTTCCTACATATCTTTCGCTAAAAGGAGATAGTCTCTGGATGGCCGGGGCCTCACTTTCTATTTTACAATTTGCGGGTGGAGCCGGAACATTTTTATCAGGTACGATTTCAGACAGGATTGGCAGAAAAACAACTATGATGATAATGGCAATTGCTGTTCCAATCCTGATGGTTGGATTTCTATTGTTATCAGGAATTTTTGTAATTCCTATTCTTATCATAATTGGATTATTTCTTTTTGCTACAAATCCTGTTTTACTTGCTGAATTACTGGCCATAGAATCAGACAGGTTGTCGTTTTTGAACGGGATTTTTATGACTTTAAATTTTATAATCTCTTCTATTGCAACGTTTTTAATTGGTGTTATGAGCGATTTTATTGGAATGGAAAACACATATATAGCAGCCACCATATTATCCATATTCTCAATACCATTTATAATGAAACTTTCGGATAATAAGTCTTGATTTGCATTACATCGCCAGTGGGGATTGGTTTGAATCTATGCGTACAAATAAATCAATCAAATAAAAATATAAATTTGTTTATCTTTATTATGAGTAAAAAATATTTTAAATGATTGAAATAAAAAATCTACATAAAGGCTTCGGAACCAATAAAGTATTACAGGGAGTTAATCTTAACATCCATCCAGGTGAAACTCTTGTGATTATCGGAAGAAGTGGCTGCGGAAAAAGTGTTTTGCTTAAGCTCATTGTCGGACTTCTCATTCCTGACGAAGGCTATGTTAAGCTAAAAGATAAAATTATAAATGAACTGAGTACGAAAGAGCTCTATGAAATAAGAAAAAAATTCGGTTTTCTTTTCCAGGGCGCTGCACTTTTTGATTCAATGACAGTTGAAGAGAACGTTTCCCTGCCTCTGGTTGAATCAAAAAATGGATTCTCAAAAAATGAAATCAGAAAAATTGTTTTGGAAAAACTGGAGCTTGTCGGATTAAAAAATGTGCTGGATATTAAACCAGCTGAATTATCCGGAGGTATGAAAAAAAGAGTGGGGCTGGCAAGAGCTCTTGTTACAAATCCAGAATACATTCTTTACGACGAACCAACTACCGGATTGGATCCGATAATGTCAGATTCGATCGATAAACTGATTAAAGAATTGAGCGAAAAAATCAAAGTAACTACTGTTGTAGTAACCCACGATATGTACAGTGTAAAAAATGTCGCCGCAAAAGTTGCAATGATGCATGAAGGCAAAATTCATTTTTACGGTACACCCGCTGAAATGCTGAGCTCGCAAGACTCAATTATTGTTGACTTTATAAAAAGAACCGGGAATTAAACTTTACATCCCCAAAACTTTTGAATTCAGTCAGAAATACGGGTTTTCCTGTTCTTTTAGAAGTGTATTGTCTTCAATTTGCTGTTAAAACTGCTTATATTTGAATTCACTATTTTCAAACTACGGAAATAATTTGAGCAAAGAGAAAATATTAGTTACATCAGCCCTTCCCTACGTAAATGGACCAATTCATTTAGGACATCTGAGCGGAGCTTACCTTCCGGCTGATATTTATGTTAGATATAAAAGATTAAGGGGCAGCGATATTCTTTACGTTTGCGGCTCCGATGAGCATGGGGTACCTATAACCATTTCTGCAGATAAGGAAGATGTAAAACCAAAGGAAATTATAGACAGGTATCATAAAATAAACAAAGAGGCTTTCGAAAAATTTGGGATGAGCTTCGATATTTATTCTCGTACAAGTCTTCCGCTTCATCATGAAACGGCTAAAGAATTTTTTCTTGATTTTTATAACCGCGGAATTCTTAAAGAAAAAAAATCTATGCAATTCTATGATGAAAAAGCAAAAATGTTTTTGCCCGACCGCTATGTCGAAGGAACCTGTCCGAATTGCGGAAACGAAGAAGCCAGAAGTGATGAATGTGAAAATTGCGGTGCGCTTTATGACCCCAGTGAATTAAAAAACCCTAAAAGTAAAATTACGGGAGAGACCCCGGTTTTGAAAGAAACTTCCCATTGGTTTTTTCCACTTGGGGATTATCAACCTAAGCTTGAGAAATATGTAGATGAGATGAACCGGAAGTACGGCTGGAAAGAAAATGTCCTTCAATATACCCGCGGTTGGTTCAAGGACGGGTTAAAAGATCGGGCTGTTACAAGAGATCTTGATTGGGGTGTGAAAGTTCCCGTTGAAAATGCAGAGGGAAAGGTAATTTATGTTTGGTTCGATGCAGTACTAGGCTACATTTCGGCAACTAAAGAGCTTTCCCAAAAGCTTGGCAAAAAAGATCTCTGGAAAAAATACTGGCAGGATCCGAATACAAAGTACATAGCTTTTATCGGTAAAGATAATGTTGTATTTCATTGTATAGTTTTCCCTGCTATGTTAATGGCGTGGAACGAAGGAAATGAAGACAAATATATTTTACCGCAAAATGTTCCTGCAAATGAATTTTTAAATTTTGAAGGGAAAAAATTTTCGAAAAGCAGGAATTGGGGAATTGATGTAATTGACTTCTTGAAAATTTTTCCTGCTGATCCTTTGCGCTACACTCTGGCGGCAAACCTGCCAGAAACACGCGATACTGATTTTTACTGGAAGGAATTTCAACTGAGAAACAACAGTGAACTTGCTGATATTCTCGGCAATTTTATTAATCGAACATTTACCTTTGTTCAAAAACACTTTGATAATAAAGTACCCTCAAAAGGGAAATTAGAAAAAATTGATAAAGAAATGCTGAATATGCTTGAAGATTCTCCATCCAAAATATCAGCATTATTTGAAAAATATAAAATTAAAGATGGCGTTTTTGAAGCAATGAATATTGCAAGAAATTGCAATAAGTATTTTAATGATTCTGAACCATGGAAGACAATAAAATCTGATAAAGAAAAATGCGGCACAACCATTAACATATGTTTGCAGGCAATTTTTACTTTAGCTGAAGTTTTTAGTCCTATTATACCTTTTTCATCTGATAAAATTTTTAAGATGCTGAATACAAAACCATCAGGATGGGATGAATCTGGCAGGGAGAATTTAACAGAAGGACATCAGTTGAACAAATCAGAAATAATATTTTCAAAAATTGAGGACGAAATGATAGAAGAGCAGACTGCAAAATTAAATGGTGAATCACAGCCACAAGAAACGAAGAAAGACGCTTCAATCACAATTGATGATTTTTTCAAAGTTCAATTAAAAGTAGCTGAAATCATAGCTGCTGAAAAAGTGGAAAAGAGCGAGAAGCTTATGAAATTGCAGGTACAATTGGGTAATGAAGAACGGCAGATAATTGCCGGAGTCGCGAAACATTATTCACCGGAAGATCTTCTGAATAAGAAAGTAATTATTGTAGCAAATTTAAAAACTGCAAGATTAATGGGCCTTGAATCGCAGGGTATGGTACTTGCCGTTGAAGATGAATCAGGTAAACTAAACGTACTTACAGTGGATAAATCAGTAAAAAACGGAACAAGGGCTAAATAAAAATGGTATACAATGTCGCCCGGTAGATGTGATTATATCAATCTAATTTACCTTGTAATTACATCTTTGTATAATTAAAATTATTATTTAAAATTAAAACGACTATTAAGGAGACATAACGCATGCTGCCCAGACTCACTTCGATTTTATCACTTATATTATTTGTATTAATCGGATCCTCGCTGTCGCAAATCAAAAATGACAACCCGGTAATTGCTCATTTCGATGGGCAAAAAATTACCCTGAAAGATTTTGAAAACGCTTATGCAAAAAGCGGAATCGGCTCAGGTAATGTGGAAAAAGATAGCTTAGCACAGCTTAGGAATTTTCTAGACCTTTATGTTGATTATAGAATGAAGCTTGAGGACGGTAAAGAAAGAGGTTTGGAAAATGATCCGGATATAATTAAGGAAATGAATAATTACAAAGATCAGATTGCATATACTCTTTATACTCAAAAATATTTAATTGATCCAAACATAAAGGATCTTTATGAACGAAGAAAATGGGAATATAGAGCAAGTCATATTATGTTTAGGCCTGTAAATGCTGATACGGCAAGTGCACTTAAATTGGCTAACTCAATATTGGATAGTTTGAAGAATGGGGCCGACTTTTCTGAAATGGCAGCAAAATATTCAAATGATATTTATTCAAAAAACAAAGGTGGCGATCTATACTATTTTACAGCCGGTCAGCTTCCTTTGAATATTGAGAATGCAATCATTTCAACTCCGGTCGGTAAAATTTATCCCAAAGTTCTGAGATCAAATTTTGGATATCATATTATCAAAGTGACAGAAAAACAGGAGAGGGTGCCTCAGATTAGAGTAAGCCATATCCTTGTGAGATTTAACATTGATGGAAAAGTTGATACTTCGAAAGCAAGGGCAATCATAGACACTGTTTATCAGAAACTAAAAAATGGAGCTGATTTTGATAAACTCGTCCATCAATATTCAATGGATCAGGGATCGGTAGCAAATAATGGTGATGTGGGATTTTTTGCCAGGAACCAAATGGTAAGACCATTTGATGAAGCTGCCTTCAAACTTAAAAAGGTTGGAGATATTTCCGGAATTGTAGAATCTCCATTTGGTTTCCATATAATAAAACTTACCGGTCAAACTGCTTACCCAAGCTTCGATGAAGATAAAGATGAATTAATAAAAATTTTTAAAGCAAGGCAGTACTTTGATGAATATGACAAACTTGTGGACAGCTTAATCGTCAAGTATAAATTAAAAGTAAATGAACCTATTGTAAATTATGTCGCCACAATAGCGGATACTTCAAAGGGTGGATTTGATATCCAAAATTTACCAGATTCAATTAAAAGTTCGCTTTTATTTACGCTTCCCGGAAAGAAGGTCACAGTGAAAGATTTTATTCAAATGGTATTAAATCAAAACACTGAGGAAACTCCTAAAATAAAAGGTGTGCCCTTTAAAACTGGTATGAAAAGAATTGCAGGTGAATACTTAATGATAGAAGATGCAAAAAAAGATTTTAAAAATGACTCTTCATTTATTGCCTTAATGAAAGACTACAAAAATGGCGTGATAATATTCAGATTACAGCAGGACGAAGTATGGAACAAGATCAATCCAGACTCAGTTGCGCTTTATAATTATTACACTAAAAACATTAGCAAATTCCAATGGCCTGACAGGGTACAATTCACTGAACTTTTTACGTTGAAAGATTCACTTATTCATCATTACCAGGATCTTATAAAGAGTGGAGAAAATTTCGATTCACTTTGTGCAAAATTTACTGAGCGAAGGACCTCAAAAGTACCGGGAGGGCACTGGAAACTGGACAATATAAATCATAATGATCTTTATCAAAAAGCATGGTCAATGGATACTGTCGGACAATTTTCGGATATTTATAAAAATTTTGGGGGGTATTCAATAATAAGGCTTGATGTCAAGGAACCGGCAAGGACTAAAACCTATGAAGAAGCAAAAGCGGAGGTTAGTTCTGATTACCAGGAAATGCGAACAAAACAACTGCAGCAGGAGTATACAGATAAATTAAATAAAAAATTCAATCCCGTAATTGATTATCAAAAATTTGAAAACATTTTCACAAACAAATAACTATTTTTTTTTGATCCTTTTTAGTTTGTTCTTTTTAGCAGGATGCTCAAAAGAACCTGAAAAAAAAGAATACGTCGCAAGAGTTAATGATGATTATCTTACGCAGGAAGAGCTCAACAATATGCTATTGGCTAAAGAAAACAAGAACTTTTATAGAGATGAAATAATCAGGAACTGGATTAATAAAGAACTTTTATATCAGAAAGCCATAAAAGAAGGAATAACTAACGATAGTGATTATGTTCAACTAATGGAGAATTCCAAAAAAGAGCTGGCTGTCACATTGTTGCTTAATAAAATATATTCTGAAGAAAAAGAGAAAATCGATAACAATCAAATAGAAGAATTTTACGAGCAAAATAAAGACGATTTTAAGTCATTTTATAATGCTTATGTAATTAATTTGATTGGCTTTAGCAATGAAGATAAAGCTATTAAATTCCGTTCAACTTTACTGGAAACTGACTGGAACAGGGCAATTAATGTTTTTAAAAGCGATTCATCTATTTTAAACTTGGTTAAAAGCAAATTGTACTACGAGTATGAACTTCAGCCAGCTTCACTAAGCAGAATTGTAAAAGAACTTAATCAAAATGAAATAAGCATTATATTTGCTAATGGAGAAAATGATTATTCAATCGTTCAGCTTGTCCAAAAAATCCCACAGGATTCTCTCCTGCCTCTGGAATATGTTAGAGATGATGTTGAGAACAGGTTAGTTGCCAACAAAAAAGATGAACTAATAAGAAATTATATAAAAGCACTTTATTCTAAAAATGATATAGAGGTTAAAAATTAGGACTAATATGAAATTTAAAATTCTTGTATTCTTAATATTCGGTATTTGTAATTTATATTCGCAGCAAGTTCTGGATAAAATCGTAGCTGTAGTAGACAATGAGATCATTCTTCAAAGCGAACTTGATTTTCAAACACAGACTTACGCTGCACAAAAGAAAATTGATCCCAATACTCCAGGACTTAAGGAACAAATTCTTAATACCATGATCGAAGATAAACTTGTGTATGCCCAGGCAACTCTTGATTCTATTGATGTTACTGATGACGAGGTTTCGCAAAGAGTTGATTACCAGGTGAATTATTTTATTCAGCAATATGGATCAAAAGAGCGCCTTGAACAGGTCTATGGGATGAGCCTTGAAAAGATTAAGAGAGAATTAAGAGATCAAATTCGAAAAAATCTAATGATCCAAAAGTTACAAGAAAAAAAATTCGGAGATGTTGAAGCCAGCAGAAGAGAAGTTGAGGATTTTTTCAATACCTACAAAGACAGTCTGGGTATTATTCCCGAAAAAGTGCAAATTGCTCATATCTTAAGAATACCCGAGGCTTCTGCGGTAACTAAAGCAAAATACAAAGCATTTGCACAGACTATTCTTGATTCGATAAAAGCGGGTGCTGATTTTGCAACTATGGCCAAAAGATATTCCGAAGACCCGGGAAGCGCAAAGGAAGGTGGTGATCTTGGATTTGTAAAACGAGGTGTTTTCTATCCCGAGTTCGAATCTGCAGCTTTTGCATTGCAGCCCGGCCAATTATCTGAAGTAATTGAAACTCCAGTGGGATTCCATATCATTCAGTTGCTGGAAAAAAGAGGAGAGTCTATTCACACAAGACATATTCTAATAAAAATAAAGAAAAGTGAAGAAGCCGATCTAAAGGCTATTGAATTCCTGACTGATGTTCGCGACAGCATTGTTCGTAATTTAGGAACTTTTGAATATTATGCTAAAAAATATAGTGAGGACAAAGATACGCAGCCTTTTGGTGGTGAATTAGGAACATTTTATATTAGTCAACTTGATAAAACTATAACCGATACGATTTCTAAAATGAAGGAAGGGGAAATCAGTTATCCCAAAAGAATTGACCTTGGTGGCGGTAACTATGGATACCATATTGTTTACCTTGAAAAAAGGATACCACAGCACCAGGCCAATCTTAAAGAAGATTTTAACGAACTTCAGAAACTAGCTGATCAAAATAAGAAGCAGGAAAAATATCAGGAGTGGATCAAAGAATTGAAAAAGAAAATATATTGGGACGTTCGTTTATAGTAATTTAACTCAGGATGAAAATTTGAAAGCTGATGAAAATTTGAAAAGTGACGTTAAGCTGGTTGAACAGCTTAATGATACAGTTAAAAATATCAAAAATGAAATTGCAAAAGTAATCATCGGACAGGATGAAATAATCGATCAGCTTCTGATTTCGTTACTTGCACGAGGGCATTGTTTGCTGGTAGGAGTTCCCGGACTTGCTAAAACTTTATTAATCAGGACACTTGCAGAAGTAATGGATCTTAAGTTCAGCAGGATACAATTTACTCCCGATCTGATGCCGAGTGATATTACAGGTACTGAGCTTGTAGAGGAAGATCCAGTTAGTAAAAAAAGAAATTTCAGATTTATTCCCGGACCAATTTTTGCAAATGTAATTCTCGCTGATGAAATAAACAGAACTCCTCCGAAGACGCAATCTGCTTTGCTTGAAGCTATGCAGGAACATCGGGTTACAACTGCGGGAGTAACTTCAACTTTAGCTGAACCATTTTTCGTTTTAGCAACTCAAAACCCGATTGAACAAGAAGGCACCTATCCCCTTCCGGAAGCTCAGCTTGACAGGTTTATGTTTAATCTCTGGCTTGATTATCCTTCGTTCGATGAAGAAATGAAAATCGTAGAGACCACTACAAGCGAATATGCACCTAAATTGAAAAAAATTATTAATGCAAAAGAAATAATTAATTTTCAGGACCTTGTAAGAAAAGTACCCGTTTCCGAAAATGTAATTAAATTTGCAGTTGAAATTGCAAACAGAACAAGACCTACCAATGAAAAATCACCAGATTTCATTAAACACTGGATAAGTTGGGGAGCAGGACCGAGAGCATCTCAATATTTAATACTTGCTGCGAAAACACGCGCAATAATTAATGGTAGATTTACACCCAACATAGATGATGCAAAATTTGCAATGGTTCCGGTTTTAAGACATAGGATTATTACTAATTTTAATGCTGAAGCTGAAGGCATTTCTTCAGTGGAAATTATAAAAAAATTAATTATTGACTAACTTTTTCCTTTCTAGTTTTAATTTCATTAACAGTATATAGGCTGATAGTAGAAGCGTCACAGTGTTGGCTACTATAACCGGTAATGAATTGATTAAAAACCCATAAGCATCCCAAAATGCAACCCCTAAGGACATGAGTACAAACATTCCTAAAGATATATCGCTGGTTCTTTTAGTCCTATAAACCTTAATAGCCTGTGGAATAAATGATGCAGTTGTACAAAAAGCCGCTATAAAACCCACTATATTATCCAAATCTTATTTACCTGAATTGTAAATGGAAAAAAAATCAATCCTAAAATACGCAAGAATTATCAGGAAATATTAAGAATTAATTCCAGTAGAGGTAAGAATGTTTTGAAAGAGAAATGAAAATCCGTAATTTTGTCCCGCACCCATAGCTCAGTTGGTAGAGCATCTGACTCTTAATCAGCAGGTCACCGGTTCGAGCCCGGTTGGGTGCACTGATGATGCGAAAATTAATTGTTTTCGCATTTTATTTTTTAAAGAATTTCTTTATCAAAATTATAGATTCGAAAATGAAAAATAAAGACTAACATATCCCAGGAATTTACGAATAGTAATTTTTTCCAAAAAATAAAATCTACCAATAAAATAAATCGCAATATACAATTATTTTCCACCTTAAACTGAATAAACAGACGAGGCCGTTTTTCCACCATGGCCTGTCCAGTTTGTATGGAAATATTCTCCTTCCGGTTTATCAACTCTTTCGTATTGGTGCGCTCCAAAATAATCTCTTTGGGCCTGCAAAGGTTGGCAGGAAGCTTTGCACTTCTGTAACCATCATAATAAGCCAGGGCTGATGACATTGCAGGAACAGGTATTCCGTTTAATACAGCCTCGCTGACTATTTTTCTAAATGATTCTTGTGAACTTACAATCTTTTCTTTAAAAAATGGAGCCAGAAGAAGGTTAGTAAGCTTTGGATTTTTATCGAAAGCCTCTTTAATTTTTGCTAAAAAAATTGAACGGATAATGCATCCTCCACGCCACATTAAGGCAATTCCTCCATAGTTTAAATTCCATTTATATTCGTTGGCTGCTGCCCTCATTAATTCATATCCCTGTGTGTATGAGATAATTTTTGCGGCATATAGAGCCTTTTTTAAATGCTCTATAAAATTTATTTTATCGCCTCTAAATTTCAAAACTGGCCCATTTAATATTTTCGAAGCATTTACTCTTTCACTTTTAATAGATGATAAAATCCTGGCAAAAACTGATTCGGTAATAAGTGTTAATGGTACAGCTGAATCAAGTGAAGAAATGACAGTCCATTTGCCAGTCCCCTTTTGTCCTGCTTTATCCAGAATTTTATCAACAAGATAGTTTCCATCTTCATCCTTAAATGCAAGAATGTCACTTGTAATCTCAATAAGATAACTGTTTAATTCTCCTTCGTTCCATTCTTTAAAGACATTGTGCATCTCTTCATTACTCATTCCCAGAAGATCTTTCATAACCTGGTATGCCTCGCAAATTAATTGCATATCACCATATTCAATTCCATTATGGACCATTTTAACAAAATGACCTGCACCATCTTCGCCAATCCAATCGCAGCAAGGAACACCATTATCTACTTTAGCCGCAATAGATTGCAAGATTGCCTTTACTGCCGGCCAGGCTTCATTTGAGCCTCCAGGCATAATTGAAGGCCCATTCAGAGCACCTTCTTCACCTCCTGAAACTCCGGCTCCCACGAAAAGCATCCCCTTACTCTCCAGATATTTTGTCCTTCTTGTAGTATCAGGAAAGTGCGAATTTCCGCCATCTATTAAAATGTCGCCTTTTGCCAAATGTGGAAGCAGTGATTCAATTAATCCATCGACTGCATTCCCAGCCGGAACCATCATCATAATTTTGCGGGGTTTTTCAAGAGATTCAACAAGATCTTCTTTTGAATAACACCCCGTTATTTTTTTTCCCCTGGCTCTGCCATTTATAAAATTATCAATTTTCCCTTTATCAAGATCGAAAACTGAAACTGAATAACCTTTGTTTTCCATGTTTAATACCAGATTTTCGCCCATAACCCCGATTCCCACCATACCTATATTTGATTTCATAATATTCACATCTCCATAAAATTAATCTTGAAATTTGTCCTTAAATAATTACATCCTAAGATTCAGATTTAATATAGAAAAATTTCCCTCTCTTAAAACATAGTGATTCTATCATTATTTTGCCCTATTAATAAATAATAACGAATTTATCTGTTTAAAAGTTTCGTAATATTTAATAATTGACTCTAAAGAATAAATAATTTCTTTGATTGTATCATTTAGGTAAGACAATAGAATGCAGCATTAGATTGCATTTAGATTTTCTTTATTAAAAAAAGTGAGCTTTTCACTGTTAAAATATAAAACTCTTACATTGTCATCTTTAGTAATATTGTTTGAATTTACTCGACCTGTAAATTGAATCCCTCCAATAATAAAATAAATAAACGATTCATACCCCATCGGTTCAATTAGTTCAAGTTTTACATTTACCGCCAAATCATTAATACCTTCTGATATTAATTTGATCTGTTCCGGTCGTATTCCCATTATTATTTGTTTACCAATAAATTCTTTAAGTTTATCTTTATATAAATCTGTAGTATTTAAAATTATTTCTGTATTACTTAATTTTACTCTCCCGGATTCCTGAATCTCAACTTCAATAAAATTCATAGCCGGGCTTCCTATAAAGCCAGCAACAAATTTATTTACCGGCCTATTATATAATTCCAAGGGACTACCTACCTGCTGAATCAAACCATCTTTCATAACAACTATTTTAGTTCCCATTGTCATTGCTTCAACTTGATCGTGAGTTACATAAATAATCGTCGCATCCAGCCTTTTATGCAATTTTGATATTTCAGTTCTCATCTGAACTCTAAGTTTGGCATCAAGATTACTCAGAGGTTCATCAAATAAAAATACCTTTGGTTTTCTTACAATTGCTCTTCCAACTGCTACTCTTTGCCTTTGTCCACCGGACAATGTTTTGGGCTTTCTGTCAAGAAATTCGGTTAAATCAAGAACTCTTGCCGCTTCTTCAACACGGGATTTTATATCTTCCTTACTAAACTTTCTCAATTTTAAACCAAAAGCCATATTTTCATAAACAGTCATATGGGGATATAATGCATAATTCTGAAATACCATTGCTATATCACGATCTTTTGGCGCAACATCGTTTATTACTTTACCATCAATCATTATTTCACCATCTGTTATTTCCTCTAGACCCGCAACCATTCTTAGTGTAGTAGATTTTCCGCAACCAGATGGACCTACCAGCACAACAAATTCCTTATCCTGAATTGTAAGGTTAACATCCTTTACAGTTTTTGTTTTTCCATCATACGATTTTGAAACATTTTTTAATATTACTAAAGCCATTTTTATTTCACTTATTTCATTTAAAATCTATTTTGTAATTAATTTTTGCATCCGGTGATAGATGCTTTACTTTTATAATATAAAGTTCACCTTGTTTCTCTTGGCTAATTCCACTTGTCAGGCTATTATTATTAGATAAAACTCTCAAAGCTTTATATGGAGAAACAATTTCAAATTCAGTTTCGTTATTGCTGAATGATTGCAGTGCAAATTTTAATGTTCCTTTTTTCTCATCAAATTCAGGTGAGAATAATTTACCATTAGCTGACATAAGATAGGGTGTTTTCGTACTGCCCATTTTAATGTGAATTTTACTCAGGTTATTAAGATCACAAGGTATTATTGCTGTGGGCAACACTTTACCATCAAAAGAGACTGACTGTATTTCTTTATTCTTTCCTGTAATTCTCACCGAGCAATTTTTATTGTTAAAAGTTAGAGGAAACGAAACAGTATTCATTCCTTTGGGAACATATGGGGAAAAAGAAATATTCCAATCGTTTTCTCTCAACCCGAACAGATTATAAATAGTATAAAGATACCAGCCCCCTGCCCATAAAAACTGAGGCTTATCAATTTTACCGTAAACTTCCGGGCTGTTTTTATCACTGATCCTGTATTCATACATTGCCGGTTGTCCATTCGGACTATTGTTAATTCCGTTTATGGTCATTGTTCTTTTTATAAAAGTGAAAGCGGAATCATTATACCCATTTTTAATCAGTGCTAATGCATACCATGAGTTTCCGTGCGGCCAGATTCCACCATTTGCATAGTAATAGGGTTCTCCAGCTTCATTTCCTGCAAAGTGCAGATAATCTATGAGTTTATTAAAATCCATCGGGTATATATCATAAATACCTAATTTTTCATCGAGCAGGAATTTCTTCGCCGTATTTAATAATTCCATATCCTTTGTTTTATCTAACTGGTTAAAATGCAACGCAAGCAGGGATCCCATATAAATATGTTGATCTTCAGATCCATCCTGATAGTAACTTATAAGATATTTAAGATTACTATCCCATAGTTTATCAACCATACTTTGATTTAATTTATTTGAGAGCTGGTCATATTTTTTGATCTCAGATAGGCTCTTATTTAAGACACTATTTATAAAGGTAAATTCTTTTAAAGCTCTGATTGCTAAAATTGTCATGTAAGCTCGCGGACCGGAATTATTTCCAATATCCCACCAATCTGGTCGCATTGACCACATAAGTGTATCCTTACCTTCATTCTTCAAAGCAGTTTCTACACTCTTTGAAATGTAAGGATAAAGCTCACTAAGAAGTTTTACATCGTTAGAGTGTCTTAAATATCTTGCACAAACTATTATAAACCAAAAATGGTTCCAGTTTTCTGATCCGGCTAATTCTGTTACAAATTTCGTATCCTTCCAGTAATAAGCGTGAGGAATAACTTTATCTTTATCCGCGTGCGAAATAATAAATTTAAGATCGCTTTTAACTCTATTAAGATTAAAATTAACCGCAGCCAGATCAGTAAGAAGCACATCGTGTGTGAAAAAGAAATTATATTCAGCAGGACAAGGCATTGGTTCTATACTTCCATTTATATAATGTCTGTCTACTGCCAGAATTGCTTTTGCCCATTCAGAAGTAAAATCTAAATCATTATCTCCTGTTATAAATTGATTTTTTAATACTGATTTATCCAACACATAATTTTCATACTTTTTTATTTCCGATTGATAATTAGATAATATTTCATCAATTTTCTTTTCACCATCTGAAATTTTTATACTTCCAATAACCTGCTTTATAACTAATGATTCGCCAGATTTTAACTTTCTTTTATAAACAAATGCCGCACAAACTTTATCTTCTTTCCCAACCGGAAGTGTTTTCCCAGGAAGTGGAGAATTATGATCAAGCCACCATTGATCAACTGAAGAATAATCAGCAGGATAAGCACTAGTATAACTTTCGGGAGTAGCTCCAGTATTTGAAAAAAATACTTTTGCTCTGGCAGTTTCTATATCATCATAATTTATACTCAAAGTATTATTTTGGGAATTGTATGCCGAGTTAGCACTATCAAAAGTCTGATAAGTATGGCTTGTTCTTAAAACTGCAGCAAATCTTGTGTACACCTCGTAATCTTTTGCAACATTTGATTGATTTGTAAATTTGTAAGTTACAACCATAGCAGGCTCATCTTTACAAAACTGATAACTGATTTCAATTTTGCTTTCATCTTTAACTTTTAAAAATGAAACAGAATAAGGAGTTTGATCTACCTGATAGACTTCGTTATCTAATAATTTCTTAGGTGAATTTCCGATCTTAATTCCAACAGCCATAATTCTGTAATTAGCTCTTTTCCAATAATCTTCACTGATATCAATGCTGTTGGCAACAGGATAGTAAAAACTTATTCTATTCAGCATTGGGAAACTTTTATGAATTTCAATCCCGACGTATGGGTTACCAACTTCGATTTGTCCGATCTCTTTTTTACTTATTATATGAAGTGAATTTTTATTCTGAGCCTGCAATGAAGATTGTAAAATAAATAGCAATAATAAAATCAGGGAAGATATCTTTGATATGATTTTCATTAGTTTCCTATAATTATTAATTGAGCAGTACCATTTTACGAGTATCTGTATAATTGCCTACTTCAAGTCTGATAAAATAAACTCCTGAACTTAACTTATTTCCATTATCAGTTTTTGCTTCCCAATGAAGAGTGTAATATCCCGGTTGTTTATTCTCATCAACCAATACTGCTACTCTTTGTCCTAATATGTTAAAAATTTCAAGCGTTACGTGAGAAGCTGCATTTATCTGAAATTTAATATTTGTCTGCCCGTTAAACGGGTTGGGATAATTTTGATAGATAAGATTCGTGGTTGGTAAGGTCGTTCCCTGATTGTCCTTGGTCCCGGTTGTGATGTCATAATATTGTTTTATACTATCCGGCAGCAAAGGATAATCGAATATTCTAATATCATCCAAAACGCCGGAAAAATCATACGCGTTATCAGATGGCAGATCTTGTCCAATTGTTAATGCATAAGTAGTTTGAGCTAAATTACCAGTCCACTGTTTAAATGAATCAAGATTTCCGTTAAAATAAATTTCCATGTAAGAACCATCATATAAAACGGTAAAATTATAAAGTGTATTTAAACTCAGCGGCGTATTAGAATCAAGATCCGTTATACCTTTACTTGTATTTATTGTCCATCTAAGTTTTCCATTTGATATTGATACTTTCCACCTGTTTTGCCAGCTGCCGTGTGAAATTGGATATTGCTCCCGGCTAAAAAATTGGTTTGTCTTCATCCAGAAATTTATTGTAATATAATTCTGAAAATTCAAAGTGCTATTATTTGCAACATCAATTGAGCTGGTAGTACCGTTAAAAAAATAGGCGCTGTTTAAATTTCCATGTCTGTCAGTTGTTAGCATTGCGCCATTTACAATACCATTATTATTGTTTCCGCTCGCATCATTTGCGTTACCACTGAAAGGGTAATAACATATTAAACTGCCGGTTGGATAATTGGAAAGATCCCTGACCTCCAAACCAACACTATCTACAGCAACTCCGCCATGGCCATCAGAGACATTGCAAACTACATAATATGTTCCTTGCGTATTTGGTGAGGTCCAGGCAATTGACGAATCACTTCCTGTAATTAATCCTGCAGAAGAAGACCAGGTATAAGTAAGTGCATCATTATTACTGTCAGCGGCAAAACAAATTATGTTTGACGTTTCGCCAAGTTTTAATTTTCCCGGCAAGGCAGTAAACTTAATAATTTCCGGAGGAGAATTTATTGAATTAACAACTTTAATTTTTACAGATGCTGAATCGCTTCCTCCTTTGCCATCATCAATAATAACATTGATGATATTATTACCAGTGTCGGATGGCGCAATCCACAAGATCTGGCTTCCGCTTCCTTGTATTACTCCTGTAGCTGAATTCCAGGAATAATTGATTATATCATTATCCTGGTCCACTGCTGTACAGTAAATTTTTACGTTGTCACCTTTTAAAATTTCAGTTTGATCAGCTGTGAGGCTTTTTATTCTTGGAGGATAATTGCCGGCAAATTTTCCGGAATGAAAATCAACGACAACATTATTGATCAAAAATTTATCAAGGTTATAACTTTGTGTTCCGCCTGAAGGAGCAATCACTGCAAGTACTGATGAATTAGCCGGAATAGTAATCGTCGTAGAACCACTTACACCTTGCTGCAAAAAAGTTTTGCTAACAACATCATAAATATCGCTGGCTGAATTTCCTACATTTATACTTACAGTTTGAGCCGTATCGTAAGGATTAAAATATAAATAAGTAGGAAAAGCATTATCGTGATAGTAATCCGTTTTAAGTACATCTAATTTTAGAATTCCTTCCACATTAGTTGTATCGATTATTCCACCTAAAATACCTACGTGCGATGAACCGTAAAGAGCCAGATTAGTAAGTCCCCACCCCCCGTTTTCTGCATCTCCTGTTGCATAAGGACTAATTAAACTATTCGACGGATTATATTGATGCATTGATTCATGCGCAATAAATGAACTGGTGTCATATTGATCTGCCCATTGTTTGCTTACAGGATCCTGATTTGCAGAAGGAAGGAATTGAGGATAAAATAATCTTGCTGCATTAGCAGCATTAAGAACCAGCTTGCCGATTGCCCTTGCATATCTTGAATCATAACGAACCATTGGAACAAGGGCGCCAATCTGTTCAAACGTATTCATAGTAAAAGGATAGTCGCCTCCATAACTTAAACTTGAATTTATTTCGCCTATCAGACCATCAACGTCATATCCACCCCAGGTACCATTCATTACTCCCCAGTTTCTAATATTATCGCTTGTAAAACACCAATTCAACAATTTATTCACGTTATAATTTGTCCCGAGTTCAGCATTCATTCTGGCGGCCAGATAAACACCGTAATAAAGTTGAAGTTCATATGAAGGGTTTGCAGTCAAATTATTTAAATATTCCATTGCAAGTTCTGCACCGATTCTATATTTGGAATTTCCTGTTACCTTATAGGCATTGTATAAAATCCACGCAGTTGTACCAGCGGCTTCCGGTTCATTATGTGAATGAAGAGTAGAAGGAGTCATTGTGGAAAAATCAAATCCCTGGTAATTCATATTTGGTAATTTCCAGGGAGTTGTGCTTCCACCCATTATATAAACTGATTTTAAAAATTGATCAGCTACGCTGATAAATTGATTATAAAAATCACCGGTGTTTGGATATAAATAATTTAATTGATAGAAAAATACATTTGGCATTGTCTCATACCACCAATCATCACTGGTTTGGTCATCGGAATTATTTTTATAAACCATCAAACCGTTTTTTTTATTAAACCACTCCTGGCACATAAGCACCCAGTTAAAACCATTCTGATTGCTTTTATCGATTCCTGAAAGAGTGGCACCGACGACGGCGGGAATACAGTTTATAGCTTCAGCTGAAGTCGGTGCAGCTGTTCCGACAACAGTATGTAATCCAAATCTTTTACCAGAATAATTAATTGCATTATTATCTTCCCAGACGAGAGGGAGATATGTTCCGGACAAATTCAAATCAAAGGCAAGTGAATCATATCCTTCAGTAACCTGCTTCCAATCTCTCATAAGATAAGGCGAAGGCAAATTTGGCATTTGGTCAATTTTTGAAATACTAATTTGCTGTGAATAATTATTTGTAATCATAATTAGGCTAAATACTGCTCCAAGCAAAATAATGCTGATTACTGATCTAAAGAACGACTTAAAATAAATTCGAATTGGTGCCATAATAAACTGCCCTATCAACTCATATTTTCAAAAGATATTAGTAATATTTCTCACGGCCATTAAGTTTTGTTACCTAAGTAGTCATTTAAGGTAAAACATTTTATTTCATTAATATTTTTTAGTATTCCTTTTGACTCTTTAATCTCAATATCTATTTCTTCGCCGGGGAGAAGTATAAATCCCCTGTTTCGGAAAGTAATACCATAACCATAAGGATCAACAAACATATTTAATGATTTCGAGTTAAGTCTTATTTTCTTTTCAGGTTCATTTACCAAAGAAATACTTAAATTCCTTTGGGGAAGATTTATATACTTCCATTTATTATTCAAATAATAATTTCTATGTTGCAACAATCCCTCAGCATCATAAACAGATGCAATAAATAATAACTGATCAGTTTTTTTATTCTGAAATTCGAATGAGCGGATTAATTTTGATTTATTGCCTTTAACTTTAATTTCATTCGTAAACTCCTGATTAGTCTCACCGGAATTCAAATCATATAAAAAGGTTTTTACATAACCTTCAAAAAAATTATCGGACTTATTAAATAGTGAACAGGAAATTTTCCGATCATTACTGAACTTAATCAATTGAAGAGCAAAAATGTTTTTTACAAAGTAATATGAAAGTTTTGGCCTTAAGTCATAATCAATAAGTGCCCAGCTTGTTACTGGCCACGAATCATTAAGCTGCCAGATTAGACTTCCATTTGTTCTGCCGTTGGTTGCCCAATGTTCAAGACATGTTTTTAATGCAAATCCCTGGTTTAGCTGAGTCAAATAAAGATAATCGTCCCAATTTGTTCTTAATGGCAAATGATTGCTTAAAAATTTTACAATACGCTCCGGTCCTTCAATTTGTTTATTATGATGCTCAAATATTCTGTCATTAATATTTCTATTTTCAATTGGCAGATTATTTTCAAAGGTTTCTTTGTTGGCAGGCCCCTGGAATCCAAATTCAGTTATGAACAAACTCGTGTCATTAACAACCTGAGTATAATCAACCCACTTACTCCAGATATCCCATTGATGTGTATTCCCGCTTTCAACTGAATCCGGATCTTTTTCATAGCCAAATGGAGAGCTAGGCCAATATGGCCTTTGGGGATCTAATGTTTTTAAAATTGAGGGAATGACTGAATGATATATTTTATATCCCGGCATTTTTTTATAAGATAAGTTTTGCTCACGATACCATATCCATTCATTCTCATTATTTCCACACCAAATTATTATTGAAGGATGGTATTGAAGTCTTATAACATTCTCCTTTACTTCATCCTTAATATTTTTAATAAATGATTCGTGTTCGGGATATGATCCGCAGGCAAACATGAAATCCTGCCAGACAAGGAGGCCGAGTTCATCACATAATTCATAAAAAATATCATTTTCGTAAAATCCTCCGCCCCAAACTCTTATGATATTCATATTCGCGTCTTTAGCTAATTCAAGCAATAGGGAATATTTTTCATCAGAAATTCGCGGAATGAACGAATCGGATGGAATCCAATCAGCACCTTTGCAAAAAACTTCTTTATCATTTATTCTGAATTTAAAATTGGCTTTTCCGTTTTCTCTTTCTACAAGTTGAACTTTTCTAATGCCTGCTTTTTTATTAAGACTATCAATAACATTTTGGTCAAAATCTGTTAAAATTATTTCAAGATTATAAAGTGATTGTTTCCCGTATCCGTTCGGCCACCATAAATCCGGCTTATTTACATTAAACCTGGCTGTAAATTTTCCGCTTGAATTTATTTTTATTTTTTTCTTGTAGGAATCGTTAGGATTATTAAGGTTAAACTCCAGATTACATCCTTTCTTGCTGTTTATTTCTACATTTGTACTTATCTCAATTAACGCAGTTTTATTTTTAATATTTATTGTATTAAAACTAAAATTTTTAATTTTGCCTACCGGCGATTTTTCGATGTAAACTTTTTTCCAGATACCTGAAGTTGGAAAAGATGGGCCCCAATCCCAACCAAAAGAATATTGAGCTTTTCTTATATAAACACGCTCTGAATTTGGTCCAGCTGGCAATTCTCCATATTTATTTTCCTGTCCCCTGGCGTACTTTAGTGGAGAATGAAATACAATCTTGATTATATTATCCCCATCCTTTAATTTGCCCGCAAGATTGAATCTATAGCTAAGGAACATATTATCTGATGTTCCAAGTTTAATTTTATTAATATAGATATCGGCTATTGTGTCTAATCCTTCAAATACCAGAAATGATACATCTTTTGAATCTTCAATATATTTAAACTCAGCCTGGTAAATCCAGTCTTGTTCAGCAATCCAGCCTAATTTTAATTCATTATCAGAATAATATGGATCATCAATTAATTTATTACTTAATAAGTCAGTGTGAATAGTTCCGGGAACTTTAGCAGCAAACCAGTTTCCCGGTTTTATATTTTTGTTTGGAACCAATTCTTCTTTGTATGTTTTTTCCGAAATTGAAAATTTCCAGATATCGTTTAATTCCAATCTATTATTTGTTATTAAATTCATATACTTAGTATAAATGATAATTTATTAATAAAATCGCATTTAATTAGTTTTGTTATTTTCAAGGAAATATTTCAGCGCAATTGTATTCTTAGATACTTTTAATAAAGTCCATAAAGCTTCAACTGTTGACTCTGCCCCTGAATTTTTATTTAAGGTCTTTTGATCAGGGATTCCGTCAAAAACTAAACCATTTTGAACATTATACATTGCAACATTTGCCGGATTATTTCCTGTAAACCATTTTGAAATCTTTCCGGCTTCTTCAGCATATTTTATTTTACCAGTTATTTTATATGCCTCAAGCAAGGCAAAAACCATCGGCCTAATGTCATAGGCTATTTGTGAATATTTATTTTCTTCTATTACTTTATACGTATTTCCGGATTTTCTCACTTTGAAGGAAGCCAGAAATTTATTTTTTAATAAATAAGGATAAAAGGTATCTAATTCCTTCAATGCGCTTGATTTCATATTATTATCCTTAATGACTTCAGAAGCTTTTAATAAAGCATATGCTTGCGAATTACCCCATGCATGCCATGTATTTTCCCAGCTTAGGAACGCTCCGTTCAAGGGTAAATTCGAATCATGGATCTGCATCATTATGATTCCTTTGGATAGAATTTTTATATAATTTAAAATTGATTTGTCCCCGCTAATTTTGAAATAATTAGATAATGTAATTAGTAGTAAGGCAGATTGATCAGCGCCGGAACCTTCAGGCAGCCAACCTGGTAAATTTATTCCTTCAACTACGTTTTTATTGCGTTGTTCAGGAATTATTTGCTTGATTGCATCAACACAACTATTAATACTATTCAAAGTTTTAGTTGATTGTTCTAAGTCTGTTTTTTTATAATTATCATAGGCTTCGGTCAACAACCATAAAGCCCTCCACGACCACCAGTTTGGTTCGGCCACACTGGTTCTATATGTTTTATTTATCGAATTATCATTCAGTAAAAAATTATAGAAGAATCCATTTTTTGCCTGCATATGCAAAATGAAATTGACAAGCATGATAAATTTATGCAAACTCGCTGAATCATTATATGTTTTGAAATAATCTAAATAAAATAATCCGGCACGCGCTGCATCATCTACACAAGCGTAACCCTCCCCCTTTGCATCGACAAAATTATATGAAGGAGCATCGCAGTATATGTGAATTATTCCCATTTGATTGTCGCCAATATTTATTTCTTCGTACAAGTAATCCAAATGTGTCTTGTTTACTTTAAACGATAATGAATCGGCAGGACTCCCGGCATAACAAACATTAAGGGTAATAAAACCAAGAAGAAATATCTTTGAGAATAATTTCATAAAATTATATTCTATTTACAGTTTTCGATTAAATGATTTATAGTTGTTTCTGCTAAACAAATATTCATGTCAGCACCAGAATAGTATATCTTTACTTTTCCATTGTCTTCAACTATAAGGCCATTTGAAAAGATAACATTCCCAACATCTCCTATTCTTTCATAATCTTCTTCAGGCGACAGAATTGGTTCTTTTGATTTGCCAATAACCTTCCAGGGTTTTTCCAGGTCAAGCAGAACAACCCCCAGCTTATAAATTGAAGTTATGCCAAAACCGCGCACTCCATGGTAAAGCATTAACCAGCCTTTTTTTGTTTTAACAGGGCAGCTTGAAGATCCAATTTTATTTGCTTCCCACGATCCCTGTTCGGGAGCCATCAACATTTTGTATCCGCCCCAATGAATCAAATCCGGGCTTTTACTTAACCAGATAGCATTGATTTCATTGTATGAAGGCCGATCAATTTTCCAATAATGTCCATTAATTTTTTCCGGGAACAATGCACAATCCTTGTTTGAAGGTTCGGAAATAGGTCCATGAATTTTAAACGATTTGAAATCTTTTGTTTCACTTAAAATTACAAGCGGCATATGTTTAGAATAACCAGTATAAGTTAGGTAGTATGTATCGCCAATTTGAGTTATTCTTGCATCCTCAATTCCCCACTCAACATATTCATAATATTCTTTATGGTCCTCCGGAGTTAGCACAGGCTTATCATGAACTTTAAATGAATATCCATTTTTACTTTCTGCTATAACAAAAGAGGATCTTCCCGTAGGCATTTCAACCCTGCATAACAATAAATACTTACCATTAAATTTTGTAACACCAGGATTAAAGATACTATTCACGCTAAAAGGGACATCATCTTTTGTCAATATTGGATTTTTATTGTATCTCTTAATTGACATTTTATTCCACCATTTTTAACTGAGCAAATAGAATTATTTAAATTTTCTTAATAGCTTTTTTGCATTAACTCTTGCAAATCCGCAATACGCATCTGACATTGCATATGGAACAATGATATAATCATTATGAATTATTGATCCGCAAGAATATAAGACATTAGGGACATATCCCTCTCTTTCCTTTTCGTTTGGCTCAAGCAATGGTTCCTTTAATGATCCAATTATTTTCGATGGGTTTTGCAAATCCAGTAACAATGCGCTGATTACATATCTCCTGAATGGACCAACAGCGTGTGTAATAAGAATCCATCCGGCTTCTGTTTTTATCGGTGATCCACAATTGCCGATCTGAATATACTCCCACGGTTCCACAGGCTGACGAATAATAGCTGAATCATCCCATCTATATAAATTTTCTGAGAACATCAAGTATAAATTTTCACCATCTATTCTTCCGATCATTGCATATTTATTATTTATTTTTTCCGGAAATAGTGCAAGCCCCTTATCAATTACCGCGGGCCCGTGAAGAGTTTCAACATCGAATTTCAAAAAGTCTTTCGTTGAAATTAATTGAGTCCTGAATGATTTGCCATTATATGCAGTATACGTTCCGTAATAAATTGCTTTATTATCCTCAATAAATTTTACGAACCTGACATCTTCCATTCCAACAGATTCGCTATTTGAATACGGAAAAATTACTCTTTCGCTAATAAGCGTATCTTTTGAAAATGAACAGCTATAATTTGAATTTGATAAATCATTTTCGCTGTTAATTTCTGGCAATGTCAAACCTTTCTTCTTTAGAATAAAATCAGTTGAATGATTAATAATCTCCGGCAAAACAGAGAAACGGGAAACATTTATTAATTTTACATTTGAATTTTTATTTAATATTAAGTCTCTGAATTCTATTGATGAAATATGTCCTTCACCTGTAGCCCTTAAGCTCATTATTATTCTTTTTGAACCATCCCCAATCCCCGACTGGTCAGGATGTTCGACAATAGAGGGATTAAATAATGAGGCAGCTTCAATAGAATATTCTTTCGAAAAATATGCACCCAGGAGTAATTTCCTGTTTTTGCTTAATGAAGTGGGATTCTCAATATAAGTTTCTATTAAAGAATAATTTGACTGGATTATTTTTTCAAAATTTTTATGTCTTTTAGAAAATTTTCTGTAAACCTCATTTAAAAGTGCCTTAACATTTTTTTCACTTAATGTAGTAACTCTTTGAATAACATTGTTGTTTCGCTTTTCAGACATAGATAAAGGCTGTAATACTACTTTCTTTGTATCTGCTTTGAATTGTATAGATAATCTTTCAACCATATTAGTTTTGCGTTTATTCTTTTATACCAGTTGAAGCCATGCTTTGTATAAAATATTTTTGAAAAAACAAATAAGCTAATGCAATGGGTAATGCAAGCATTACCGCAGACGCCAGTTTAACTCCAAGCTGAGATTCAGCGCTGCCTCCAACGGCAAACAATGTCACAAGCTGCGGCATTGTCATCAGGTTTTGATCACGAATAACAATTAGCGGCCACAATACTTCATTCCACGAACTCATAAATGTGATTATTCCGATTGTTACAATGGCTGGAATTGAATTCGGCCAGAGGATTCTGAAAATGATCCTCAGTTCATTGCAGCCATCTAACCTTGCCGCATCAATAAGACTTTGCGGAATTGTTTTGAAATACTGCCTGAACATAATTATCCCCAATGCATTTATTAAGTAAGGTGTAATCAAAGCGAGATAAGTGTCAATCCACCCGAACTTAACCATTATTATATATTGCGGAATTAGAGTGATCTGAAAAGGAAGCGTCATCGTGAAAATGATAATATAAAAAATCAGATTCCTGCCTTTAAATTCTAATCTTGATAACGCATATCCGATCATAGAACCAAAAACCAATACTCCAAGAGTAATAGTCGAAGCAACAAGAAGACTATTCACGAAAGCTCTGCCTATCGGAATCTTTCCCATCATTTGAATATAACTGCTTAACGTAAATGATGAAGGGAAAAGTGACAACTTGCCAATTTCATTTTCCGGAGACAGCGAAGCCATAAGCATCCAGATAAAAGGATAAATAAACAATAAAGCCGATACTGTTAGCGCTGTATAAAAAGGTATTTTCTTTAATCCTTTCAAACTTCTCTCTCAATAAATTTCTTTTGAATAACTACGACACCCATAACAATTAAAGCAAAAAACAATCCGAGTGTTGCAGCATATCCCATGTTGTAGTAAAAGAATCCTTGTTTATAAATATAGAGCATTGCAGACATCGTGCTATTCAGGGGACCGCCTCCTGTCATAATATATGGCTCAATAAAAAGTGAGAAGCCTCCAATAGTGGAAAGGACAAAAACCATAAAAATAGTAGGGTTTATCATTGGCAAAGTAATTTTGAAAAATTTCTGCCATCTATTAGCTCCTTCAAGGTCTGCAGCTTCATAATAATGTGAAGGAACCGTTTGCAATCCTACCAAAAACAAAACAACATACAGTCCTAAATTTTTCCATGTCGCCATAATTGCTATTGATGGCATCGCTATGGATGGATCATTTATCCATCCGACTTTGCCCAAACCTATCAAAACTAAAAACCTGTTAAGCAATCCCGTATCATAACCGTATAATTGCTGCCATAAAATTGTAACTACTACTCCCGATACGATCACAGGCATAAAAAATGCGCCCCTGAAAAATCCTCTGAATTTTATGTTTTGATTTAATATTTCAGCTAAGAATAATGCAATAATTATTTGTAACGGAATATGAATAGCCAGGAACAGCAATGTATTGGTAAGAGATTTCAGAAATATAAAATCATGAAATAGTCTTATATAATTATGAAGACCAACAAACTTCATAGGAGAAATTATATTCCAGCTATTGAAAGTCAGCACGATAGAAAAAGTTACAGGGAAAGCCACAAAAATCATAAAATGAATTAAGTAAGGCGAAACAAGTAAATATGGTAAAAGTTTTTTCTTGGTGGCCATAATAAAATTTATTTAAGATATAATTGATTAACAGCTTCTGCTGCTTCTTTTATTGCCTGTTCAGGAGTTTTGGTTCCGTAAATTACACATGCTTCATATTCCTGTGAGATAATATCAAAAACCTCCGTCAAATGGGGATAAGGATCAGTGCCTTTTACGTATTTAGACTGCCTGGCAAATTCCATCATTTTGGGATTATCTTTATAATAGTCCATAAAAAGAGAATCCGACTCAAGGTTCTTTCTCCGGGGAAACTGATTTGTCATTTCCAGCAATTTAAAATCATTTTTTTTACTTATAGTAAATTTGATAAAATCCCAGGCAAGCTGAGCATTTGGACAGGTTTTGAAAATCACAATATTTTTGGGATCACCATATGTGTAAACCGGTCCGACATGATTATCCGGGACCGGCATATGGGTAAAGCTAAATTCCAATCCTTTTGGTTTAAATTTATTAGCATGTGAAATTTCCCATGGTCCTGTAAATCTCGTAGCAATTATTCCTCCAAGAAATACATCCTGTCTTGCGGAAAGTCTTTCTTTAGCAAAATAGTTGTGTGAATAAAGATTTTGGAGAAATGAAAAAACTTCAATCGCATACTTATTATCGAAAGCAGCTTTATTATCTTTCACCAATGGGGCTCCGCCCGAAGCTGCAAGGTATAATGGATAAAAATCAAAAAATCTTTGCCACCATGTAACCAGCACTTCAGCATAGCCAAACCATTTCTCTACATAACCATTTTTGTCGATGTTTTCTTCTTTAAATTTTTCAGATGCTGAATCAAATTGACTATATGTTTGAGGCGGGTTATCTAAGCCCAAATGATCAATAATATTTTTATTATACATTAACATTATAGGATTTATCTTCCAGGGGATTTGATAAATATGACCATCGGGACTTGTAACTTCTTTAATTACATCACTATCGCATCTTGTATAAATAAAATCAGTGAAACCTTTTAATGTATCCAGTGCAACAAGAACACCGGAACGGGCATAATCCTCAACATCACCCTGCCACATATTGGAATAAATATCCGGTGTTGTTTTTCCTACAACCGCAGCTAATATTATCTCTTCACTTGATTGGCCCTCAGGCACAGGCTGAAATGATACTTGCTTTGAAGGATTTTCCTTATTCCATTCGTAAACGACAAATTTTGCAAACTCGATCTCCTGCGTGTTGTTACTTGACCAATAAATCAAATGATTTGGATCACGGTCATTCTTAGAACTGCATCCGATTTGAAATAACGACAATGCAAACAATACTATAATATTTAACCAATTTTTCATCATTATTAATTATCGGATACTTATTCCCGCTAGATAAACTTGGATACTCTAGAAAATGATTTTAAACTAACGACATCTTAAAGCCATCTATTCTAACACTTGCCACGAATAGTCTATTGAAGGGAAGGCCGGATGTGGAAAGGTTCCTCCTTTTTTAACAATATAAGTATCTATAGTTCTCGGATTATTGCTATCCTGAACTTTTATATCCTCGAGAACATTTTCATTAATCGTGACCTTATATTCTTTCCGAAGCTGCTGAAGTTTCCTGAAAGTCTTTTCAATTAAGTCCTGTTTTTTATTATCATTATTGCTCTTAAGCGAGGATGGATCTTCAATATTAAGACCAATCGAATTTGCCATTTCATCTCTAACAACCGCATATATAATTTTATCTTCCCACCAATTTGATTGCTGTTTCACTATTTCCTTATTTTGAAATCCTAACGCATAAGCCCGCTGAATCAGTAAATGATCCCGCACCATTTGCCAAATTAATTGCTCCAGAGAAGCAGAAAATGAGTTGAAATCGGTTTCATCAAATTTTAGAGAACCATCCCGCATTTTGTACCAATTTAGAAAATCATCCAATGTAAGATTTCCGTCTGACAATGCCACGAGAGGCAAAACACCAAATTGCTTCTCCTTTAATGTGTCAAAATGATCGAGTTCTTTCTGCATTCTCTCATCAAGTTTCCAGGATTGAAATTTATCCTTATCCAGCACAAACTTCCCCAGGTATGATCTTAAAACATCAAACGCCCTTGCCTGTATTACGGGATTGTGTTCAAGCATAATGGTTCTAACATATGTATCTGAAGCCTGATCTGATTTATTTAATTTCAATGCGCTAGTTGCATCTATCATTTCTTTATTAAGTTCTGTCTGAGTTACAATTGCATTTTTCCAAACATTTACAAGCTCAATTATGTACCAGCCGTCAGGTCCCTGAACAGGTTTAGAGATTTCCCCGGCTTTTAATGAGTCCACTGCTTTAAACATCTTAAGGTTTTGCATTCTTAATTTAAATTTATCAATCTCCATCGATCTTTGATCAGCATACACAGAATCTCTCAACTGCATTTTAAATAATGAATCAAACGAAACTCCTTTGCTTAATTGTTTCGAATAAAAATTCAAGCTGTCCTTTTGAGGAGCAAATAACCATTTTACCTGCCATGTATATTGTTTTTCCTTTACTGCCTTATCAAGCTCGGATTTAGATACTTTTATTTTATTAAAGATGTCTTCTTTAAATAATTCAGTTGACGCCAGGTCCCCATTTATTGCTGATAGCAAGTCCTTAACTCTGGATGAATCTGCAAGACCCCTTTTGTAACCATCAAGAGCAAGAAGTTTTTCATTTATCATATATTTCAAATACAGCTTTTTAGAATCCTTTTTTCGCTTTAAAAAAGCAGGGCCAAATTCATAACTTGATAAAAATTCTCTCACGGTAATTTGTTTATCCCCAACCCGGGCTAATACAGTATTACCGATCTGCGAATTAAAAGCTTTATCAAAATCAATAATTGAGGTTGTATCTTTTTTTTCTGCTGCAAAAACTGATGTGTAAATAACGAGAAATAAAAGAACAAAGGCTAAAACGATCTTTTTAATTTTGAATTTTTCAAATTTCATTTACGATTTTTTAAAAATTAACACCAACTGAAAAAACATTTATACCTGTCAACCGTCCGAAGTCCCGATAACCATAATCAACCCTTACAATATTATCACTAAAAAGCATTTTAAATTGTAAGCCAACTCCAAACGATAAACCGCCTTCTCTGTCTTTCAAAAAAAGCGATTGAAATCCACCCCGCAGGAATAGAAGTTCCTTGTAAGAAAACTCAGTTCCGACATTGAGGCTTTCATAATTATCACTTGGATGCAATGCATCTACGGCAACTGTCCATCTGTAATCATCTGTCTTGACCGCATTTGTCGAAAGCCCAATTCGGAATAATAACGGCAAGCTCCACGAATCCAATTCAATGTTGTAGGGAATCTGATTGTTTGTACCCAATTGAGCAGGATCTACGCTACTATAAGTTCTGGTATCGATGCCCTGCAATTTCATTGGTGTTCCAAAATTTGAGATGGATGCGCCGATTACCATTCCACCAAATAGGTCTGTTCTGAATACCGTACCAATATCCATCGCAAATGCTACACTTGACATATGATATATGGATTCCTGAATATATTTTCCTGTAAATCCAATTGCAAAACGATCGCTTAAATTTCTCGAGTAACTTATTCCAAATGCTAAGTCACCTGCACTGAAATACTCACCTGTACCTTCAGGATGATCAACTGTAGTGACTTTCATATCAGGCATATTTAAAGATGTATAACTAAATCCAAGTGTTCCAAAGTCACCAAGAGGTAATACAAGCGCGGCAAAATCCAATCTCGTATCAGCCAACCAATCAGTATGCACTACGTCTACTTCATAATTAGTTAAATTTGTAACACCTGCAGGATTCCAATATAACGCTGTAGCATCGTTCCCTCTGCTAACATAAGCACCTCCCATACCCGTCGCAACTGCACCAACGCTAATTTCCAGGAAGGTAGCAGACGATGTTCCTACTTTAGAAACATCCGTACCTGTGTTTTGTGCGAGCACGGATGTAAAAGATATAGTAGCTGTAAAAATTAAATTTAGTAAAATTTTATTCTTCATAGTTTCCTCATAACCACTTTTTTCCGCAATTGTTATTTAATAATCGCGAATCTGCCAATTTTTTGTCCAAGCGAACCAGCATCAATATGAAAGATGTATACTCCGAAGGCAATATCCATTCCGTCTTTTGAAACAAGATTCCATGGCTCCTGACCATTTGAAAGCGAACTATTGTGATAAATTGTTTGCACCAGATTTCCGCTTATAGTATAAATACGAATTGTGCAATTTGCAGGTAAGTGTATAAAGTAGATTCTCCTCTCCCCTCTTCCAACCACCTGCGATGCTGGTTCCCAGGATGCCGCGCCTACATATGGATTTGGAACAACAGCGACATCATTTAAATCCTGCTGGAATTTGGATTTATCAAAAGATGCCGAATTAGAAGTAAACTGAAAATATTCACCTTTTCTAAATGGCTTTTTAGTAACAATTTTATATATATCACCAGGCTGTGGAGCTATTCGCTGGTTTGGAGCTATATTTGTATCGGGTAACAAAGTTATTGACCAACCAACATGTCTGTTTGCAAAACTGGTTACTTTCCCCCCCATAGAATCACCAGCGATAATAAATATTGCATCCCACTCATCAAATAATCCATTTTTGGTTGAATCTTTAAACATAAATTGCATGTGCGGAATATTATCAGTCAGATTCCTAACTATTATGTTACTAATTATTGGTTGTGTAAATGATCCTGATGGATAGGAAGTATCACCCTGACCGGGCTGGGTAAACTGAATTTCAAAATCTGCTGGAAAATTTACTCTTTGTCCCTGGTATGCCCCCGCATATCTTAGATCAAATCCAATTACTACCTTATAATTGCTGTTACCTTTCTCCCAGCCAGTATTGCTTGTATCTATTGATATAACGGTATCATTTGTTAATGCTATGCTTAATCCATCTATAACAGGAGTTTGGATATGATCATTATTAAACAAAGTATTTTTTATAAGAGTATCATTAGCTGAATAATCTATTAATGAATAATATGGGTTTGTAGATGTATGAAAAGGTGTGTTTTCCTGAAATACCACTCGATAAGTATTTAAATTTTTTATTGAGTCAGGGTCAAGGACGCTTATTGAAGCATTTCCAGATCCAGGGCCACTTGCATTAAATGAACTAATTTCAGGAGCAATATAACCGGCACTAGGAGCAGTTGGAGTTACAACTGCTGTATTAATATCGGTTGTAACTTTTCCATTTACATCAACTTTTATTATGGATGTAGTTTCAGAAGGGGGAATTCCCTCCTGCTGCCCCTCAATATTAGTAGTTAAAAAACCCTGGTCATAAGCGCAAACAGCGTAATAATATGTTTGTCCATTGACAACAGTCGTATCTATAAATGAATGTTGAAGCCCCGAATCATCGCCTAAATAGAACAGAGCTCCGTTTACAGAAATTGGGAACAAACCAGTTATACCATCCTTCAGATCAAACTGTGCGATTGGCTGTCTGAAAGTTGGAGTGCCATAAGCATCCGTTATAATTTTATCTTCAATAAAGTTTGGTTCGGTTGACCTGTAAATTCTGTAACCTTCAAAATTAATTTTTTGATAGAAAGCATCAAATGTATGCTCTGATCTATCGTCCCAATACAGAGTAACTTTATGATCTCCTGCAATAGCTTTGACATATGCCTTATCGGGTGGTTTTGCAAAATTATACGATGCATTATAAATCGATTGTACTGTGTTTTTTCTCCTGAATAAATCGCTTGTATTAAGTCCAAAAATTAGTGCCATTGAGAATCTCTGAGTTGAACCAGACTCTTCCATTTTTCCCTGCTGCGTGGAATATGTATTTCTACCATCCATATGAAATAAATAACTTGAGAAAAAATTAGCAAGATTAACACCAACCAGAGATTGTGCATGAGGAGCTGGTAATGCAGAAAGTGCAGTCCAATTTCTCTCATCATTATTTAAATCATAAGTGTGTACCGCAAAAATGGCAAAACCTGTTAATCCTAATTGATCGGATTCATCCTTATCGAGATTTCCAAAATTTGGCTCTCCCTGATCAGGTTTTAAATTACCTTCAGTTCCATCGGGATCAGGCCCCGGATAATTAGCGCTTGTTGGTCCAAGACCATCGCTACCTACATCATCAAATTGAGGATCCCAGTTTCCATTTTCATCACCCGGCCACCAAAGTTTAGATTTAATTGCCGGAACATCATCAAGAGTGGGATAATTAAAAAATGTTAAAAATGCAGACGTATCATGTGTTGCAATGAAAGCGGTTTTAACCCCACCCGGCGCAACAGGAAGTACTCCATAAAGCTGTTGAAGCCTGGCAGCATAAGGTGAAGTGGCTTCGTAAATTGGGCCATGCAACTGCGGATAGTGAGGCCATGTTTCAGCGGGGTCATCTCTGTTTTCATCGATCATACCATCATGATCATTGTCAATATTATCATAATCAAGACCGGGGCTTTCTAGGAATGCATAACCAGCATAACCAACCGGGCTCCAGTTCCCTGGACTTCCATATGCAACGGTTGACCAGGCATAAGAAATATTTAAGAGCTGGTTATAATCACCTGCATTATTTGAAGAATTGTCGTGTCCACCAATTCCCCAATCGACATATTGAGCGAATAAAGTTTTAGGATAATCAGTAGTACCCATATCGGTTATTTCATAGTACCAGAAAATTACATCTTCCGCAAGAACCTGTGACCATTGAAAACCTCTTCCATGCACCTGCATCCCTAATCCGCCTCTTGTATTGTCCTGAGCATCTGGATAAAAACCATATCTATTTATGTAGTCACGATCCATATTATCATCAAATACAAAGTAGGTTTCAAGATCAGCATTCAAAACACCTCTTCCAAAAAAACCATTCCATTGTCCATTCCAATCTAAAGGTCTGTCGGGCCAGGTGCTTGGCCAGGTAGTTGGATCATCACTTCTCGCAACTCCAGACTGATTAGGGTTAGCGTAGCCGGGCAAAGGCCACCAGCCATATGTTATAGCGGTAGCCGGGTTATATCTTGTATATTCATAATAATTAGTCTCAAGCGGGTGGAAAACATTTCCATTTTGATTTACTTCAGCCTGGACGATAACTGCAACACCATCTACATATGTGTGATTTGTTCCTTTAGGCCAAACGCCGCTTAATGTCGGTTTATTTTGCCAATCAGCTATTTCTCCATAGTTATAAAAAACTGTTTGCACTAAGTTACCATCCATTAAACCAGATTTGGTATTCTGGTAATTACCTTTGTTTTTATCTACAAGTTGCTGGGCAAAAATATTAACTGAACCTAATGTTAATATTAACATTGGAATAACATAACGGTATTTTATTAGACAATTATTTTTCACGATAAATTACCTTAAAAATTCATTTAAAAATCAAGCGATGCACCAATTAAAATTTGTCTTGGAGCTGAATAAAAATCAGGTCTTGTAAAAAATTCCTGAATTGTATTAATACCATGAGGCGGTGCCTGTGGTATAGTCTCCTGCAATGTATAACCTGCACTTCCGGTATCTGTAAATACATTTAACTGATTAGCTGTATCAAATAAATTGTAAACCTTTACGAATGCTGATAGGTCCAAGCCAGCTAGTTTAAAATATTTAACAATATTTAAATCAACATTAAAAAAAGTTGGTTTGTTGGCGCTGTTCTCCAAACCTGTTCGTTGATTTTGATAGGATGGAGTATAAGGAAGCCCGGAACTGAGTTGACAAACAGTACTAACTATAAAATCGCCAGGAACTCCGGTAGTAACAGTTAAATTTAATGAGTGTCTTCTGTCCCAATCCAGAGGAACTAATTGCTTGTTTGGTTGAATCGGAGGAGTTGCCTGAGAAAGATTATACGCTTGATTGGGATCTGATGCATCCCCTGTAGCAACCTGATAAGTATAATCTAAAGTAGCTCCAATTCCGCCAACAAATCTTTTTTCCAGCGATATTGTAAACCCGGTTACAGAGCCATAATCAGTATTAATGTATTCAGCAAATGTTTTAAAATTATTTTTCACGTGCAGAGCAACTCCTAAAAGATTTCTTATGTCTTTGTAATAAACAGTAACATTAGCTCCAAGTTCAGAAGTAAGTTGCTGTTGCAAACCAATTTCGTACATTACAGTTTCCTGTGGTTTAAGGTCAGCATTTCCGATTGTACTGCCTACAAATTCAGGGTAATTTCCTGTCAAAGGAATTCTAAAGTTCGGATTGTTATATAAATATTGAAAAGGCGGTACCTGGAAAAAATGTCCATAAGAAATATGAACTGCCCCATTTTCACCCAAAGGATACGAGATTCCGAGTCTCGGACTTACCTGGTATTTAGCTGAAGCCTTATTAAAAGCGCCGGCAGGGTAAGGCGGAGTTAGTGAATCAAGTTGTGAAATATTATCAGGATTAATTAGTACTTCTCCGTCAGGCTGAAAATAATCAAACCTTACTCCAACATTAACAATTAAATAACTGAGTTCAATTTTATCCTGAAGGTATGCATCTAATTGGTAAGGATGATTTGTGTAAACATTGTAATCAAAATCGCCCGGCTTTGGTAAAGCAGGCATAAAATTGGTAGAAGCATCAACCAGAATTTGGAAATCTTTATACGCAAGAGTATTTAAATCTGCTTCGACACCAAATTTTATTTGGTGTATATCTGTTATTTGATCGGTATAATCTGCTTTAAAAGTATATGTTTTAGAGTTATGCGAAAAATTCCAATTTTGTGTTCCGCCAGTATATAATGCATTTCCCGAAACCTGAGCAAATCTATCCTGAGAAACATAACCCGGATCCAGTGGATTTTCAAATACATACTGTTTAGAATCGCTCGTAAAAGTAGAAGCTAGTAAATCAAGGTAAGCTGAATTACTAAATACGTGGGTATAGCTCAAACTCCCTAAAAAGCTGTAATCATGATTAGTGTAATTACCGTCAGGATCATAAATAAACATATGATCATAATTTGCATAATCGTGCTTTTGGTAAAGTGCTTGTAAAACAATTCCTTTTCCCTGGCCAACTTTAAAAACAATTTTCTGTTGAAGTGTCAACTGATGGGAATAATTCATCGGAACATTACTGCCATCTCCGGTTGCATTGATTTTCCAATTTGCAGGGTTGCCGGAAGAAAAATCTGAAGAATCTTGCGGTGTAAAAATTCTTTTCCCGTATAAATATCCATCATCATATAAATATCTGGCGGATGAAAAGAATCTTACAAATCCATCTGTCCCCGGAACAGGGCCGCCTAAACTTCCCTGGATATTTCGAGTCCTTATAGGATCGAAACCTCCCATGTATTGAAAAAGATCCGTTCTTGAAGTAACATAATCACCTATATAATCGGAATAACTTCCGGTAAGATGATCCTCTGGAATTTTTGTTATCTGATTAACAACGCCGGACATTGCTTGTCCATACTCAGCATTAAAAGTTCCTGTTATAACCTGAAGTTCCTGGATACTATTAGTAGATGCTTCAAGTGTTGCTTCTCCGGAATAAACATCATTAACGGAAACCCCGTCAACAAGATATTTTACTTCACCCGATCTGCCGCCTCTAAAGTGACCGTTAACAACGCCTGCCTGCAAATTAATTACAGACTGAACATCTTCAACTGGCAACATCGAAATACTTTTTCCGCTAATATTTGATTGCGTTGAGGTTAAGTCCTTTTGCACCAACGGCCTGACCGCTGTAATTACAACACCCTTAAGTTCAACAGCCTGGGTACTCATTTCGAAATCAAGTCTTGTAGTTTGATCAGCCGAAACTCGGACATCCTGAACTGAAACGGTTGCAAACCCGATCTCAGATGCTCTTACTTCATATGTACCGGGAGGAATATTTATTATAAAATAATTACCTTCCAAATCGGTAGTCGCACCCATAGTGGTGCCAATCAAAATAATGTTCACACCAATTAATGGTTCTTTGGTTTTTGCGTCAATCACCTTTCCTGCAATTTTCCCAGTGGTTCCGGCAAATAGATTGAAAGGAATCAATGAGGCAACTAAAGCAATTAGAAACAGATATTTAAAATTTCTGTAACAAATAATCATACTATACTGCCTTGCTTATTAATTAAAGATTTTAGCAAGATGTTAATCTTAAAAAAAAACGTAACCGAATATTAAATTAAAATTATTGGGGCGTTATTTTTCAAACGCCCCAACCCTTAGCAATAAATTACTTTAAAAGAACCATTTTTTTAGTAGCGATATTATTACCTGCTACAACTCTATAAATATAAACACCGCTAGCTACTTTTCCACCAAAATTATTATCACCATTCCAGACTACATTATGAGTTCCGGAAGCCTGATAATCATTAACCAACGATTTTACTTCCCTACCAAGGATATCATAAATAAGAACTTTTACATTAGTAGCATTTGGTAAGAAATAAGAAATCCTTGTTGATGGATTAAACGGATTAGGATAATTTTGATACAACATGAAAGTTGCAGGCACTAAACCATTCATACCATTAACTGCAGTAAGGCCTGAAATTTTCTGAATAGTTAAATCATCAAAATATACCTTCCCGACAAACTGCGAATAGACGTGTAACCTCGCCTCCATAGCTTTGGTAGTAGTATCAGTTGGAACTTGAACATCTAGGTTAAATTGTGTCCAATCAAATGATGTGACGCTCGGGAAAGTAAATGTATAATCATTAGCTCCAAATGGATTGTAACCATAATTATTCCCTGTGCCCGAAAAATATAACGGAGTAATTCCCACAGACCATGTTCCCGGATATTTAGCCGCAGAATCCGGAACCAGACTGTCAGCCTTAATCCATACACTAATCCTAATAGAATCGCCGGGTAATACATTTGATAAATGAGCAATATCCATTTGTCCACTGGTCTTTGAAACTTTCGACATAACAAAATCGCTTCCATCAAGCAAGTATCTTTTAGAACCAACAAATCCGTCATGTACTTCTCTAGCAGCAGGCATATTAAATTCTAACGAATGTGTTCCTGAATGTGCGGCTTCTGTTGTTACTACTGTGTTTTCAAATCCATTACTTAGTACTCCATCGTTGCCACCTATCGGTGGAAACCAATAATACCAACCTTCAGGTACTCCAACTGATGTATTCCAATCCTGTCCCGCCCAGTTACCATTTCTTCCGGTAAAGATGAAATTATCAGCCCATACTGTTCCTGTTGCGTTCGCACCTCCTACAAAACTGATTATCATTTTATAGGCAGTTACTGGTAATGATACCTGACCAACAGCAGTTGTATCTCCGACCCAACCACTACTTGTTGCTACTGTTTGGTCAATTGGTAGCTTTGTTGTACCTATAAGTGCACCGGTAGTATCGTAAAATGAATATGCGACATACCATTTTTGATCATCTGAAGATGGATTGGTATTTACATTTTCAGTTTTAATCCAGGCACCAAAAAGTATATCAACATTTGCAGGAATACTTGGTGACCAAATATCACACATATTAGTAGATACCCAAGATGCAGAATCACTTGTTGCCGACTTATCAATCTTTAATGAATGGCCCATCGAAACAAACTGATCAGTAGCCCATGTAACTGAACTACCTGATGGTTGATTACCTACAGTCCAATACGAAGGAGTAGTTTGTTCAAAACTGCCAACATCTGATAATGCAGGGACTTCAAGTTTTGTCACTGTAAGATCATCAAAATAAACTACACCGGTAAATGTTGAATATACATGCAATCTAACTTCCAGTGCATGTGTAGATGTATCAGTAGGCACTTTGACATCAACATAAAATTGAGTCCAATTAAATGATGTGGCATTCGGGAAAGTAAAAGTATAATCATTTGAACCAAAGGGATTATAACCATCATTATTTCCAGTTGTGGAAAAGAAAAGAGGGGTTAATCCCACTGACCACGTTCCTGGATATTTAGCAGCAGAATCTGGCTCTAAACTATTAGCCTGAACCCAAACTGCTATCCTTACAACATCCCCTGGTTTAATTGATGGATCAATTTGGCTAAACGGCATTCGAATGCTACCAACAAATCCATCGTGAGCTTGCCTTCCTGCAGGCATATCAAATTTTAACGAATGTGTTCCTGAATGAGCAGCTTCAGTTGTTACTACTGTGTTTTCAAATCCGCTATTAAGTACTCCATCATTGCCGCCAATCGGTGGAAGCCAATAATAATATCCGGTTGGAGCTCCAACCCCGGTATTCCAATCCTGTCCCGCCCAGTTACCATTTCTTCCGGTAAAGATGAAATTATCAGCCCATACTGTTCCTGTTGCGTTTGCTCCGCCGACAAAACTAATGATCATTTTATATGCATCCACTGGTAATGATACCTGGCCAACAGCAGTTGTATCTCCGACCCAACCACTACTTGTTGCTACTGTTTGATCAATTGGTAGCTTTGTTGTACCTATAAGTGCACCTGTTGTATCATAAAATGAATATGCGATATACCATTTTTGATCATCTGAAGATGGATTGGTATTTACATTTTCGGTTTTAATCCAGGCACCGAAAAGTATATCAACATTTGCAGGAATACTTGGTGACCATATGTCGCACATATTACTGGATACAAATGCTGCTGAATCGCTGGTAGCGGATTTATCAATTTTTAAAGAATGCCCCATCGATACGAATTGATCCGTTGCCCACGTGAGTGTACTGCCTGATGGTTGATTTCCAACGTTCCAAAATGCAGGCAAATTCCCCTCAAAGGTTCCGATCTGATCTAACTGGTTCTGGGCCTGAATTGGGCTTATGTAAATACCCAATATGAAGACCGTCACCAATAAAGATACAGATAGTCTTGTTTTGTTCATAGATAGCTCCTTTTAGTTTGGTGTGATTTGATATTTGATTACAGTTAAGTCTCTGGGACGTGATAATATATTTTCTAAATTTTCAAGATTAGAAAGAACCGGTTTTAGTTTTTCCATCCGGATTTTATTGTTTATTAAAAGATTTACAGCACGCGAGAAAGTAAACGGATTTAACAATGAACCTTTAACGGTTAATTCTTTCAAAAAGAAATCCTGCAGATTAATATTCAACAAATCTTTTTTTTCAGATAAACCGAAAATAACAACTCTGCCGCCTTTCCGTGCAAGCCTAACGGCAAGATCAGCTGTACTACTTTTTCCAACGCACTCAATGATAACATCAGGACCTCCGGAAGTTAAACTGGTAATATGATCCAGCACTTCAATTGAATCCGGGTCAATGACGTAATCAGCACCAAGTTGAATTGCAGCTGAACGTTTTTCAGCAATTGGCTCAATGACAATAATTTTAGCTGCACCAGAAATTTTCACAAGTTGAAGCATTAGCAATCCTATTGTTCCACTGCCTATGATCACTACATTTTCTCCATGCTTAATCGCAGCCTGATCCATTCCTCTTAAACAGCAGGAGAGAGGCTCGGCGAAAGCCGCTGAATTAAAAGAAAAATTATTTGGTAAAAGATAAGCCTGTGAAGAAGGAACAATCGAATACTCAGCAAAACCGCCATTCAAACTTACCCCAAGAGCTTTTAAATTTTCGCAGTAATTGATTTCACCTAGCTGGCAATACTTACATTTGCCGCAATAAATATTAGGATCAATTGCCACTTTATCATCCAAATTTAAGTGTTTAACATCGGTACCTTTTTCGACAATCGTTCCTACAAACTCATGCCCTGGTATTACTGGTGGTGTTGAAAACGACTCCCCTTTATAAATATGAAAATCAGTTCCACATAATCCGCAAACTTCCACCTTAATAAGAAGATCATTTTCACCTAATTTGGATAATGAATAATCATCCATTTTAAGGCTGAACGGTCCCTGAAAGATTGCTGCCCGCATAGTTTTATCTTCTCTAGTTTACTTGAGTAGATTTTCTAATTATTAATTCAACAGGAATAAGAATTTTTTTATTAACGGATTTTTTTTGTTTAAGAATTTGAACCATTATTCTTAATGATTCGGCACCAAGTTCTATCTTTGGAACTCTTATAGTTGTAAGCGGGGGATCGATCATAAGATCGGCTTCGACATCATCGAAACCAACAATTGAAACATCTTGAGGAATTTTATAACCGTGATCTTTAAGAAATTGCATTGCACCAATTGCCATAGCGTCATTACAAGCAAATATGGCTGTCACTTCTTTACTTCGATTAAAAAGTTTTTGTGCTGATTGGTAGCCGTTTTGCCTGTCTGGATATGGCGATTCAGAAATTACAAATTCACTCTTAAAATTAATTCCTGCTTTTTCTAAAGCAGCTTTATAACCATTTAACCTATCCTTAATGCTCGGGTGGTCAATATCGCCCGCAATAAATCCAATTTCCCTGTGACCCAATTCCAACAAATGTTCTGTGGCTTTCATTCCACCAGATATATTATCTATTAATATAAGCGGATGATTGCCAATTGGCGGAACGAAATCTACAAAAACCAAGGGAATATTTGATCTGTGAAGTTTATTTGTAAGCGCTGCCGGAATTTTTCCTGCAACGATAATTCCATCTACGCTTTTATCACGGACAAAACGAGGCAATGGGTCTTCTTCGCTATAATCAGATTTAACTGTTGTGAGAAGAATATAATATTCCCCTTCACGTGCTTCGAATTCAGAACCTAGAAATATTCTAGTATAGAAAGGTTCTGTTCTCAGAAAATGATCGTAAGTAAGTATAAATCCAATATTACCAGTTTTTTGTGAAGCTAAATCCCGTGCAGATTTTGTGGGGATATAATTTAAATTCTTAACTGACCGAAGAACTTTTCTTTTTGTTTCGGGAGAGATTCGCTCACTATTGTTAACTACCAGTGAAACTGTGGCTATAGAAACACCTGCGTTTTCAGCAACTTCTTTAATAGTAGTTTTCATTTTTTATTTAGTTAAGCGTTTAACTAATTTTAATATAGCCTATATTTCAAACTATGTCAAGAGGTTTTTCCAGGTTGGGGAAAATATTCCGATTGCTCAGAATATCAATAAATGAATAAATTACTCAAGTTTCTTGATCTCTAAACGTTAGGAATAATTACTTTACAAGTTAATTTAATTAAATAGGCTTACTTTTGTTGGTTAAACGTTTAAACAACAATCCCCTTATTTATCCAAAATCTGCAAAGTTATAGGTATGTAGAATTTTATGACCAGATATATTTCGGAATTCAAAATGAAAATCCATTGAATAAGGTAACGCCAGTTTTCAATTATTATTAATCCATTATATCCTTTTTCAGATAAATGAACTATATTTAATAAAGTAAAATATCCCGGGGATGTTATGAAAAATTACAAAATCTGGGGCTCTTTATTACTACTTCTTGTACTTATCATTCTAATTCTTACACGCATCATTGATTTTTCTTCAAAAAATTCAAAAACTCCTGAGAAAATTGTTGAGGCATTGGGTTGCACAACCTGCCACGGAGTAGATCTGGCTGGGAGTGATAAAGGTCCTTCCATTCTTGAAATGAAAAAGTACTGGTCGAAAGAAAATCTCGTCAGATATTTGCAAAATCCTGCTGCATTCCTTGATTCATCCAGACTTGCTAAATATCACGATCAGTACATTCAATATATTATGCCGTCATATGATACTGTTGATGTAAAAACGCTTGGCATAATTTCGGATTACATTTTAAATAAGTAAAAATCTAATCCCGGTAGTTAAGAAATAAGTGAGGATTATTCTGCAGAGGATTATAGCGGAGCTACCTTTTAATATTTAATATTAAATGTTATATAATTAGGAAAAAAACCCGGTATATAAATACCGGGTTTTTTAATGAACTGATTAGGAATCTACTTAGAAGTCAACAGCAACTGAGAACTTAACCGATCGGCCAAGAATTGGACGACCATTAGCTGAAGTAGAACTACGTGGATCACCTTCTGTTAGACCGTGCGAGTTACCTAAGTTATCGCCGCTAACATTAAACGTAATTCCACTTGTCGTAGCTACAACAACTCCAAGATCTATTTTAGTAAATGAATCCAGTTGGTACGCATTTGTTCTGTCGTTCCATCGTTTTCCAACATATCTGAATGCTCCATAAATTGAAGCTGAAACATCATTACTAAGTGCAAAATCATAACTTGGAGCTAATCTGAATTGAAAATCAGGTTGACGCCAGATCTTGTTTCCTACCGTAGTTGGGGCAAGAGGAGCATCCGTTATTTCTCCGCTTAGAAAAGTAGCATCGCCGCTTAACTGGAATCCCTCTACTCTGAATCCTCCGTCGAATTCAACTCCATATGTTCGCGTTTTTAAAAGAGCATTAGCTCTTGTAGATAATACGTCCCCATCAAATTGTTGGACAGTATTTAAGAAACCTGTAATAAATAAACTATAAACTCCCTGATCAATTTTTACTCCAGCTTCATACTGATTGAATAAATTAGGATCTACAGTTCCAGTAACATTTACTATATTACCATTAACGTCTTTATTTACGGTTCCACTTTTTAAATTATAAACATTGCTTCTAACATCGTCGAAATTTGTAAATAGGGAACCTTTTGAACCGCGGGCGAATAGTCCTAAATTATTATCTATAGCATAATTAACAGCAAAAGTACCAGCCCAATCATTTCCATCAAGATTAGCAGTAAGATCTGCTTTTCCATTAGGTAATGTTCCACCACCATCTAAAGTGTAATTAAGATTAAAGAAATCATAACGGAGGCCATAATCTAATCTAACTTTATCTGATACCTGCCATGAATCTCCGGCATAGATTGCAGACATTCTTGAATCACCAGCTTCATTAAGAACATAACCAGGTGCACCTACAGGCGCCTCATTAATAATACCGCCGTTGGCAACATTCAGAACAGTTACATCATTACCAAGGTTCCAGAAATCTTTTGAGGTCCAGTATGCCTGATAAGCGCCAACTGTAATTTTATGATTGTCAACATTATTTGTTAAACTGATATCATTAGTAATTGATTCAATTTGTTTTAAAACTACCCAGTAACCATAATTCTGTAACCAACCTGAAGTTACTGTTTGACCATCATTTGTGTGCAAAGCTGATACACTAAGCGATGACATTAAACTAGCTGCAGTAAACGGACTGCCGTCCGGTACAAATCCTAAAGTATTAGCATCACCATTAGTGTAAGAAAGATTATCGCGAACAGTCCAGCTTGAACCTAGGTCATAATTAAAATTCAATCCGCTTACAAGCCCTTTCCACCCGCGGCCATCTGCAAAATCATATTCAGTACTATCGCCGGCTGCATTAGTTACCAGAGATCTATATCGCGTTGCATTTCCAAGCTGAGCAAATGTACCCTGATCATTACCTGTTCCCAAAGCCATAGGCAGAATCCATTGGCCATGATCATTTGTAAAACGTGCAAACGCATTTACTACGCCTTTATCAAAAACTCTGGTTAGTTCAGCAGTAAATTGCCCGCCTTGTTCGGAATTAAATTGAGTATTTCTTATTCCTGGAGAAGTTCTTGCATAACCGCCAACCATATAATACAACTTATCTGAAATAGGGCCGCTTAACACAGCATCAAATCTTTGTTCGCTATAATCCGATGTGGTGTATTTAACTCTTCCCTTTGTTTGTTCTGTCCCTTGTTTTAGATTAAAGTTTACAGTTAAGCCAGACTCGCCATTATTATATACTGAGCTTGGACCACCACGCAAAGCTTCTGTTGACGATATTGTTTCATCTATGCGGAATATACTGCTTTGCTCCAAGAAGGATAGTGTTTCAGTTCCATAAATAGGCGCACCATTAATTGACATAGTTACGAAAGGCGCATCACCTGAAGATGGCAAACCTCTTACGAAAATATTTGCTCCAGCTACGCCACCGGAACTCTCAGACCAAACACCAGGAACCAAATCTAATGCTGCGGCAGTACTGGGTGGAGACAAAAGATCCAAATCTTTGCCTGATATAGTTGTAATTGCAAAACTTGCATCTTTCTTTTTAACCCCGACTCCGCCAGGTGTACCAGTTATTACTACACTTTCCATATTCAAAACATCCTGTGTTAAAGTGAAGTCCTGAGTTGTAGTTCCACCGGATGTAACCGATACATTTGCGCTACTTTGTTTATAGCCGATTACTGTAACTCGCAAAGTATAATTCCCAGCCGGAACATTCGATATCAGGTAACCGCCATTGACATCTGCGGCAGCACCCATAGTTGTACCCATAACAACTACGTTAGCATAAGGAATTGCGGCGCCTTTAGTATCAGATACTTTACCCTTAATGGTACCATTTTGTGCAAAAACAGAAAAAGCCGGTATTAATGCAATCGCTGTGATAACAATAATAAAACGGCTCCATTTCAAGTAATTTAATTTTAGCATATTACTCTCCTTTTAATTAGTGATATTATTAGTAAAGTATACCTATAGTATATAAGGTTTATTTAGATATCGGATAAAAAATAATTATAAAATTTAAAATTATTATAGCCAAACATTCATAGTTTGTAGCACATTATTTGTTAGATTCAAATATCAGACCATTGAGGGAAAACGCAAGTTTTTTAATTTTATATAATTATAAGGCAGGATAAGTTTTAGTATTATTATATAAATAATAATAAAAATTATTATTTTAATAATGCTGTTACAAAGCTTAGAATTTGTCCAATTTAAGGTGATTTTTGGATTTGAGATTAAAAAAAATTTTCAGTATTTCTAATTTCCCTCTGTGGACTGTTTTATTTGCAATGGCTCTTCTGGCTATCTATATTTATTTAAATGAACACGCCAGGAACGAATCAGAAAATGAACCTATTAAAATTTATTTTGCCGCCGATATTTCTAACGCACACCAAGAAGTAATTGATGAATTTAACAAACAACATGAAGGCAAAATAAAAGTAGTTACTATTGACCTTCCGTTTAAAAAATTCAGCACTAATGAAAGAAAAGAACTTCTGGCAAGAACGCTCAGAAGTAATAGCGACCGGATAGATGTATTTGCGGTAGACCAGATCTGGGTCCCCCGGTTTGCCAAATGGTCAGCTCCAATTACTAATTTTTTGCCGCAGTTTGAAAAAGGTGATTTCTTAAATTATGCATTAGCGACATGTTATTATGATAATAAATTACTTGCCGTCCCGCTCAACATAGATGTAAATATGATGTATTACAGACGGGACCTTTTGGAAAAAGTTCCGGGATATGATACTCTAAAAACAAAACTACTAAATTCAATAACTTGGAATGAATTTTTAAATCTCTCAAAAAGATTTAATACCCGGACAAATCCGTTTTATATTTTCCCTGCTGACGACTATGAAGGTTTGGTAGTCAGTTTTATGGATCTGATTTTATCACAAGATAGAAATTATTTTAAGAATAATGGCTTTAATTTTAATACGCCAATTGCAAAAAGGACTCTCAAATTACTGGTTGATTTTGTTAACTTATATCATGTTTCTCCAGAATCGGTGGCAAATTTTAATGAAGCTTCCAGCTACAAATATTTTATTGAGAATAATGGCGTCTTTTTGTGGGGATGGCCAAGCTACGAGAAGGATAATAAAAACCTTTATAAATCAACCTATAAGGATCGATTGCTTGAAAAGGCAGCTTTGCCTCATTTCGCAAACTCGCCCCCCACGACCATTTTCGGCGGATGGAATATAATGGTTTCAAAATATTCGAAGAAGAAAAATGAAATTTCCGAATTTCTAAAGTTTATTATCAGTAAAAAAGCTCAGGAAATGTTGTATGTTACCGGGGCATACCTGCCGATACTAAATATTTTTTATTCTGATTCAGTTTATCTCAAAAAGTATCCGGACTTGATATTCAAAAAGAAATTGCTGGATACAGGGGTTCACCGTCCATTCCTGGAAGACTACACGCGGATATCCGATATTATATCATATTATGCAAACAAAGCAATAAAAAAAGAAATCAATGTAAATAGCGCATTGAACGAAATATCTGTTATGATAAAATCTAATAAGATATTAATTAAATAATGAGCCATGAAAAGGAAAAGTTTTATAAATAAATTAAAAGAATATCGGTTTGAATTCCGTCATGTTACGGTATTGCTTATTGCTTTAATTTTTTTCCAGCTCTTACTTTCATTTATTCAGAAATCATCCTTGCATAATTTTCTGAATAAAACACAGAAATGGTACCAACAGGATTCGGCTGAACGAATAGCAAATTTGACAACTACATCTCTTGAACTTCTTCTCGAAAATATAATTGCAAAGGAACCTCTGACCGAAAATGAGGAAAAGAGAATCATTCAATCATTTAATATTATTTTAAGTCAGCAGCTTTTACAGCAAAATGTGCAGGAGATTTGCCTGCTTTTCCCTAAAGACAAAGGAGTTGTAGCTATTGATGACGGGAAGAACCTTTATAATTTTCTTGCCAACAAACTGGATACCCTGCAAAATAACAATCTTAACCATCAACAGGCTATTGAATTTTATAACAAAAATATAAGTTGGGTCAAATCAAATGAAAGAATTTACAGCAAACTGGAGGGTGAACAGACCTTTCATATTTTAGTCCCGTTTGTTCCACAAGGGGAGTTTCTCGGGGTTCTGTATATGAAAGTAACACCTGATTTTTCATCAATTACAAAGGAAATTATTACAAGCTATGATGAAGCTTCAATTATATATTCGGCTCTGATTCTAATTGGATTATTGGCTATGTATTATATTTCTTCATATACCGTGAGGGAAAGGAATAAAACGCAGCAGCTTCTTTTTGAAGAAAGTCACAGGCATATGAAAGAACAAATTATTCACGAAAAGGAATCTCAGTTTACAAAAAGAATCTATCACACTCATCATAAAGCAGAAAAAGTGATGGGGTTTATAAAAGAAGATTTAAGAATTCTCTCAGAAAATAATATTGAGAAAATTAAAAAGAGGGTTACAAAATATGCCAATTTTATTTCAAGAGTAATTTATGATATGAAGTGGTTCGATCCGCCTGTAAATACGATCAGAAATTCAATGTTTAACACTAACCTGAATGAATTAATTGATTTCATTGTAAAAGATATTTTTCTTAGGATTTCAAGCAAAACGGATATGTTTGAATTTAAATTAGAGCTTGACGAAAATCTGCCTCATGTAAACATAAATGAATTTGTAGTTTGGGAACTATTTGAGCCGCTAATACAAAACAGCATAGATCATGCCGGGAAATCAAAAATAATTATTACTATTGCCACAAAATATTTCCGGGAAAGAAAATATTCAGAAGTTATTATATCAGATAATGGTGAGGGAATCAGCAGCAAATTATTAGAAAATAATGAACAGGGAATTAAGAAAATATTTCTCGAAAATATTACTACAAAGAATAAAGATAGTGCAAACAGAGGCTACGGATGTTTTATCGCATATCAAATTGCTAGAAAAAGATGTGGGTGGAGTATTGATGCTGAAAATATACCCGAAGGCGGCTGCCGCTTTACCATAAAAATCCCCAATTAAATATAAGAGGAAAAAATGGGAAAGATTAATATACTCTTAATTGAAGACGAAGATTTTGATGTCCGTCGCGTAGAAAATACAATTAGATTTTCAAAGGACAAAATATTACTTAAAAATGTAGTATCTAACGGCAATTCCGCCATAGACTTACTTAAAAAGAAAGCGGACGAATATGATATTGTAATTATGGATTTCCAGATTGCTGGGGGACTGCGGGGAGAGGAGTTGATAAAATCCATTAAAGAGATTGATTCATCGCTTCAAATAATTGTTATAACAAAGATGACGATAAACATTACTGATTTTGAATTTGCAAACAATTTAATGAGGGCCGGTGCTTTCTGGTATTGCACTAAATATCCCGGTGATATTGAAGATTATATTTATCAACCAACCGATTTTTTAATGAGCGTTTTTAATGCTTATGAGAAAAAACAACTTGAAAAATTATCTAACCGATCAAACAATAAACTTTCACAGAAGGTTAATGAAATATTGTTTCAAAAAAGAATGATTGGGGAATCAGAGCCCACAAAACATTTACTTCAGCAGATTGAGAAATATTCTGATAGTGATGTTAATATATTAATTAATGGTCCTTCCGGAACAGGGAAGGAACTAGTAGCATATAATATCCACTACAAAAGCAAAAGAAGCCTGGAAAATTTTGTACCGATCAATTGTGGAAGTTTGCCACATGATTTGGTAGAAAGCGAATTATTTGGTTACGAAAAAGGGGCGTTCACTGGCGCGACATCAAAAAAATCAGGATTATTTGAAATTGCAAACAATGGCACAATTTTTCTTGACGAAGTTTCTGAACTCCCGCTTTCAGCACAGGTAAAACTACTAAGAGTAATTCAAAACGGAGAAATAGAAAAAATTGGAAGAACCGGAAGTATCAAAGTTAGTGTACGAATTATTGCTGCAACTAATAAAGATCTTGAATCCGCTGTTCGGGAAGGCAGGTTTAGAGAAGATCTCTATTATAGACTAAATGTTGTACCGATTTATATTCTTCCTTTAAATATGCGAAAAGCTGATATTCCAGCGTTAGTAGATCATTTCCTAAATTTTTATTGCCAGGATATGAGCAGAAAGAAATCAACCATAAAACCAGCAGCCATGAAATTATTGTCTATTTATGAATGGCCAGGCAATGTAAGAGAATTAAAGAATGTAATTCAACGGTTAATCCTTAACAGTTCCGGAGATATTGACGAATCTGACGTCAGAAATTCGCTAATTACGAGGGATGTTAGAAAAATTGACAATTTTGATAACACTTATTTTTTAAGTAACGGAAATATTTTGCCCCTTAAAGAAATGGAGAGAAAATTCAGAGAAAAATATTTTAATTATGTTAGAGATTATTCAGAATCGGATGCTGATGCAGCCAAAAAATTAGGGTTGGCTCCTCCAAATTTTCACAGGATGTGCAAGGAACTAGGTTTAAAATGATTGTTACTTATTAAACTAATAACAGACGTAATTATCATTTTAATAACTAAGTGATAGGGGAAAAACTTCAATTAATTTAATTCACTCTAAAACAGATCAAAATAAGCTGGTCTAATTTTTGACTACATAAAATTACATTCTAATAAAATTTTCTTGCGAGAAATAAATGTCCAAATTAAGAACCAAGCTTTCACTTTATATTAATTATTTCGTAATTGGATTAATGCTTAACAGCGTCGGCATTGTAATTTTGCAGGTAATAATTCATTACAATGTTAGTGAAAGCGGAGCCAGCGTCTTGGAAGCTTTTAAAGATCTTTCAATAGCTGCGTTTTCATTTTTACTCGCTTCCTTTATTCCGAAGTTTGGCTACAAAAAATCAATGCTTGCTGCATTAGCTGTTGTAACCGCAGCCTCTCTCGGAATGCGGTTCTTTGATAGTTTTTTTATGTCAAAAGTGCTTTTTGCTGCTACTGGATTTAGTTTTGGACTCATTAAAGTTTCGGCATATTCCACGGTTGGTCTTATTACCGAAAATTCCGATGAGCACGCAAGCGTAATGAGTATACTTGAGGGAATTTTTCAGGTTGGTGTTCTTTCGGGTTACTGGATTTTCGGATTTTTTATTGGAGACTCAGATCCGACTTCAAAGAGCTGGTTAAATACATACTGGGTGCTAGCCGGTTTATGTATTTTTGCTTTTCTGAATTTATTCTCTACAAAATTGGATGAAAGCGAAGTTCAGAAAGCAGAAAAAAAATTTTCAATTACACATGAGTTTTTGGAAATGCTTGCGCTTATTCGATTCCAGCTGGTTTTGATATTTATACTCAGCGCTTTTGTATATGTTTTGATTGAGCAAAGTATTCAAACATGGCTTCCAACTTTTAATAAGAGTATTCTTCAAATGCCTAACGCAATTAGTGTTCAGATCGTAAGCATTTTTGCAGGAGCTATCGCTTTCGGAAGAATTGCAAGTGGTTATTTTATTAAGAAATTTTCCTGGATGAAAGTTCTTACTACCTGCATAATATTGGCCATGCTGTTGGTTATCCTGGTATTACCTCTTACCAGTGGCATAAAGGCTGGCTCAATAAACAGCTGGACGGAAGTTCCACCAGCCGGTTTCATTTTACCTCTTATAGGGATGTTTCTGGGGCCGATCTATCCGGCTTTAAATTCCACGATTTTAAGTGTACTTCCCAAACACAGACAGAGCGCAATGAGCGGACTGATTGTTATTTTTTCTGCTCTTGGAGGCACAACCGGCTCGCTACTAACCGGCTATATTTTTGGACATTTCAGTGGCCAGACAGCATTTTATTTCTCGCTAGTTCCAATGGGAATTTTATTTATAATACTATTTTTCTATCAAAAAGTAAGGAGCACATTCCGCTTTGAGGAGTTTTAGAAATGAAACTACTAAAAGAAGATTATATTCAAGCTTCCGGCGATCTATTTGAAACTATTCAGGCAGGTAAAATATTTAAAGATTCAAAAACATTTGTAGATTCAATACCCAGGAAAAAACCAGCCGAAGTAAAAAAAGAATTTAATAAGTTAATAAAAAATAAAGGATTTAATCCAAAGGATTTTATATTAGAAAATTTCAGAATTCCTGAAGAAGAAGAAATAATTCTGGATTTGCCTCCCAAACGAGATATGGAAGAACATATTGAGTTGTTGTGGAAATATCTTGAGCGACCCGCCGGTAAAAATAAAAATGATTACTCAACTCTTATACCTTTACCAAATCCATACATTATTCCCGGGGGCAGATTCAGAGAGATATATTATTGGGATACATTCTTTACAATGCAGGGACTTCTCGCATGCGGTAAGATTAAAATAACGGAAAACATGCTTAATAATTTTGTTTATTTGATCGATTTGCTCGGTCATATTCCCAACGGAAACAGAATTTACTATATATCCAGATCACAACCTCCCTTTTTTGCTGCAATGGTAAATTCAGTTTCAGAGAATAAAAGGGATAAGCATTGGCAGTTAAAATATCTAGATCCTATTGAAAAAGAATATAACTACTGGATGAAAGGAGAAAAGAAAAAATTAAAAGTTGGTGAAACATCTAATAAAATAGTCGGAATGGAAGACAATAAAGTTTTAAACAGGTACTTTGATCCTGAAACTGTCCCTCGTGAAGAGTCATACACGGAGGATGTAACTACAGCAGGCAAGTTGGATAAAAGCAAAAGAGAAAAACTTTACAGAAATATAAGGATTGCCGCAGAATCAGGCTGGGATTTTTCAAGCAGGTGGTTCGAAGATGAGATTTCTCTTTCCAAATGCATTACTTCGGATATTATACCTGTTGACCTGAATTGCCTGCTTTATTTTTATGAAAAGAAATTATCCGAAATGTATTCTTTGAAGAACCTGAAAGCTCAAAGTGATAAATATTTAATTAGGTCAATTCAAAGGAGGGATTTAATAAATAGAACTCTATGGGACCAAAATAAAAATTTCTATTTTGATTATAATATCAAAAACAAAAAAAACACAAATGTTTACAGCCTGGCATCTTGTTATCCCTTGTTTTTTGAAATAGCCGATTTAGAAAAAGCGACCTCCGTTGCAAATATTATTGAAAAAAACTTTCTTAAACCTGGAGGTCTAATAACAACTTTGAATTATACCGGGCAGCAGTGGGATGCACCAAACGGCTGGGCTCCATTACAATATATTGCAATAAAAGGATTGAGAAATTACGGATTTAATAATCTTGCCAATGAAATTAAGAGACGCTGGATTAATTTAAATAGAAATGTGTTCGACAGGACAAAAAGAATGTTTGAAAAATATAATGTTGAAGATACTTCGCTTTTTGCCGGTGGAGGAGAATACCCGGTTCAGGATGGCTTTGGATGGACAAATGGTGTAGCCATAGCCTTATTAAAAATGGATACTTGATTTACGACTACTTCTCATATACCAAACTCACCCCCTTTTTTCACGTTGTATTTGCGCGAAAAGAAGAAAGGGGGTGTTTTAATTCTACTGGATTAAATAAGTTATCCATTAACTTTGTTATTGCCAGTTATCTGGTTACCAACTAAATTAACTTCGAATAAAAATGGAAAACAGAGGAACTTACCATGAATAATCTTTCATTTCTTTCAAAGTACAAAGAACAGATATATGCATTAATGAGAATAGTCATTGGAGTATTGTTTATTAGTCATGGTATACAAAAAGTAACCAACATAACAAACGGTACAATGCCAATAGATAACTTCTGGCTAACTGGTGCCACAATAATTGAAACTTTGGGCGGTTTATTAATAATTATCGGCTGGAAAACCGAGTGGGCCTCTTTTATAGCTAGCGGGGAAATGGCCGTTGCTTACTTCAAGCAACATGCCTTTAAAGGCTTCTGGCCAATTGATAACGGTGGAGAAAAAGCCGTCTTTTATTGCTTCGTTCTCCTGTTTATCGCGGCTTATGGATCAGGAATATGGAGTATTGATCGAAAAAAATGATTTGATGAATTGTCATCAACAACTACCTCATTCCTCCTGTAAAAATAAAATTACCTGTCAAAAAAACGGTAGAGATTGCTAATTACAATAGCTACTTTTATTGTAAAATTTTACAAGGTATTTTAATTATTATGATAACAACAAATACTTTACCGGACAGTAAAACAATGTATAATGCTCTTCTTTCTAAAGATTCCTCTTTCGAAGGAATTTTTTATGTTGGAGTTAAAACAACCGGGATTTTTTGCAGACCATCATGTACTGCTAAAAAACCCAAGTTTGAAAATGTCGAGTTTTTTAATTCACCGAAAATAGCAATGCAGTATGGATACAGACCATGCAAACTCTGCCGCCCGTTAGAAGTTAAAGGCAAATTTCCGGAATGGATGAGATTACTAATGAATGAAATTGAATCTAATCCTTCAACAAGGATTAAGGATTATGATCTGTTACAAAAAGGTATAAGTCCCTATAAACTTAGAAGATGGTTCAAAGAAAATCTTGGTATGACTTTCCAATCATACCTTAGAACTTTAAGAATAAGCAATGCTTTTGGCAGAATTAAAGATGGCGATAAAGTGATTGAAGCGGCTTATTCGTCCGAATATGATTCGTTGAGCGGGTTCAATGCAATCTTTAAAAAGACAACAGGATTTACTCCGAACTCGAGCAGAAATAAAAATATTATCCAGTTCACCAGGATTCTTACACCGTTGGGGCCAATGCTTGCCGGCGCAACTGATAGAGGAATTTGTTTGCTTGAATTTGTTGATAGAAAGATGATCGAGACTCAATTAAACAGGATCAGAAAAATATTTAAAGCAGAATTAATCCCTGGTAAAAGTAAATATTTTGAAAAGTTAAGCTCACAGATAGCTGATTACTTCGAGGGAAAAAGGAAAAAATTTGAGATACCATTAGCAATTGACGGCACAGAATTTCAAGTGTCAGCATGGAAAGCATTAATTAAAATTCCATACGGCAAAACAGTTTCATATGAACACCAGGCAAAAGTAATTGGAAAGCCTAAGGCGGTGAGAGCAGTAGCAAAAGCAAATGGTGATAACAGAATATCAATAATAATTCCCTGTCACAGAGTAATAGGCAAGGACGGAAACCTGACAGGCTACGGTGGTGGAATTTGGAGGAAAAAATATCTTTTAGAACTGGAACAAAAATAAAAACCGCCTGACTTTTCAGGCGGCTAATTTAAAGCAAGTGTTTTTCATTCTAACTCTAAATTAGTTAGAAGGCTATCCAGCTGTAAACATAAATTGAATTATTATCTGATGCATTTCTACCGGCACCATCATAATTTGTACCTGTTCCATTGAATTTTGAATAGGCTATATACTGGATTCCAAATTTTGTATTATACCACGGTAGATATTCAAACTGAGCAATATAACCATTACTGTTTGGAGAACCCATAGCGCTTCCTTCCACTGCTCCGGGTGCATATAATATTGCATCGCCATCGCCTGATGTTGCAAAATAGCCAAAAGTAAAACCGATTTGCTGATGCAAATAATAATTGCCAACCATTTTAAATGAATTCAAACTAAGACTGCTGCTGGCAGAACCACCGGCATTAAAAGTTCCATCAAGATTTCTTTTTTCATTTATATAAGTGGTATGAACTGTAAGATCATTACTGCCAAATGGCCTTTCATAATTAAGATCAAAACCAAGATCAGAAAATCTATCAGTTAACCCGCTTACTCCGTCAGTATACATTTCTGTTGACATACCAAAAGTTCCGAGTTCAACATATTGATCTTCAAATTGCCTTTGTAATGCAAGTCTCCAATATGGAGCTAAAGCTTTGATAATTCCTGTCGAAGTGTTATCGGGTGGATGAGGTCCGCCCTGTTGCGCCGATCTATACAAACTTGCTTCAGCGTAAATTAGATTATTCCAGAATGCGTATGCCCCGAGTCCTGCAACATTTTGTCCCAGGCCATCTTCAATTAATGTAGCAGTTATTGGTGATAGAGTTACTGCCGAAGATGTATATGGAAATCCCCATGCTGGTGTGCTATTCCATACATCCTGAACAGTTGGATTATTATTTAAGGTTACACCGTAAATCAAACTTTTGTCATCAATCATAGTTTGGTTAGCATACCTTAAATCCATATTATCTATTCCAAAGGTCGCACCTTGATCATCATATGTAATTTGAACAAACGCACCTATTTTAGGAGCAATCTGTCCACCCAGGAAAAGACTAAGTTGTTGTGGAAGTGAAACTATATCATTTTGTGTTCCGGGTTCTGCATTAGTTTTATATGTATAAGAAGCTTGTATCATGGCAGATAGAGGTGAAATACTTAACAAATTTAATTCAACATCATCACTGGTATCTCTGACCTGTACGGTTGCAATTCCAACCATTGTGTAGCCATTCAATTTAAATAATCGACCAAAAGGTGTAAGTTCGGGAAATATTGTATGACAGGAACTGCAGGGTAAATTTGTTTGCCTGGCAAAACTAGGAATTGCCCAACTTGAATTAGTACTGATAAATAAAACCAGAAAAGTAATTCCCCATACGAAAATGAACTTCGACTTATTAATCGACATCATTAACCTCCATAATTTAATTATTATTATTTTTTCCTAATACACGAATATAATTGACTAATTCCCAACGCTGTTTATCTGAAAGGTTTGAGCGCCAGGAAATCATAGCCGTTGGTGGAAAGCCTGTAGTAATCTTCCAGAAGAATGCGCCATCTGATTGTTTCTGAACTTCTTTGGATGCCAAATCCGCTGGTTTTGGATTAAGTCCAACTGAACCAGGTCCATTTCCAAAACCTTTTTCACCATGGCAGGTCTGGCAATTAATTTCAAATAAACTTTTCCCTTTTTCAGTTGCATCGGTATTTCCCTTAAGCGGGTTTTCAAGTTTGTCTGCCATTGGTGGAGCTACCCATTTTTTACCTGATTGTTGAAACAATAATTGAGAACTTTCATTATTTAAAATTGAATTCGAATTGCTAACATCAATTGTAAAACCAAACATTAATACTGTTGCCAGTATTATATAAGCTGATTTAATTACATTTTGAGTTTTCATTTTTGAGCTCCGGTTAAATTTTTGTTAAAATTATTAAAACGACCAATAATAATTAGTCTAAAAATTTTCTCGGAGTATTAAATCAGAAGTGTATCTGACCGGAGTGCTTTTTCGGTAGGTAATTTTGCTTTTGAAATAATTTGTTGTATGAAATATTTGCTTACTAGTCTATTTGAATCAAATTTAATAGAGAAATTATCGCACACTTGGTTTGTCAGCTCACTATGTCTGCTAAAGTTATCATCAAAGTCCATTAAAGTAACACAGTGCAAATAATTATTGTCAATCCTTGTATCGCCACCCGGTAAATCTGAGTTTGCAGTTTTAGAAGATTCAATATTATTAGTTTCGTGAATATTCTCATTATTGCATGAAATTGTTTTTTGAATAGATGAATTTTCAATCGTCAAAGGAGCAGAAAAACTCATGAAAAGAGAAAAAAAGAGTACACTAAGAAGTGAAAGAATTAAACTACAATGGCTACAAATTTTTAATATATTATATGATGTTTTCATGGCTACAATTAGAAAAAAGCAAGTAATATGCCACTAAAAATGCTCCGTAAATATGTACTAAATAAATAATTTCAGACCTTTCTCTCTGATTATTGGTAAATTAGAAGAACCTTTTCTCAATTTTAAGAAATTATTGAAATTCAAAAATTCATTCCATTTCCAAAATAATTGATTATTTCAAATCAGTGCTATTGCCAGCCAAAACCACTTTTAGCCAAAAGTTCAGTGGTTCAGTTTTTTGTTCAGAACTGCCGCCTGAATTTCCTCTACCCATTCTACCGCCACCATAGCCGCCTTTTGATCCGCCTCCTCTTCGTCCGCCACCGTAACCTTCCCCGCCGCCTTGTCCTTCGCCCTCACCATTTCCTCTGGAGCCGGAACCCATTTGCGATTTGTCTGGTTTGCCCTCTTCAAAGCCAAGCCTGATATCATTTCCGGGAGTAGTGTTTACAAAAAATCCATTGTTAATTGAATGGTTGAGAGGAATTTTTAATTCATAAACCATTTGATCTCTTTTAACATTTATTTTTAGTTCTATTCCATAATCATTCTTAACCGGAATTCCTGAAAGTAATTCCCCATCCTGATTAACCAATTCAAATTCATTCATTGAACTTTCATATTTCTTCATCATTGATCCCATATCCTGATAGCTTCCGCTTTGTTTTTCATCGTAATTAAACATCATATCATTGCTTATACCAATAGGGAATTTAATTCCGTAAACTCTATTACTATTTTGTGGATCAATCCAAAGTGTAAATCCGTTTCTCAAAGAACGCATTATGTTTCCTCTATCCGAAGTTACAAGACAGAGATACAAATTAGTAGAATCATTTTGAATGCCAATCCCAACCTTTTGGTCTTTTAAAAAAATTATTGTATTTCCCCAATCTTCCTGGTTACCGTCTATCTTTATATCACCTTTGAGCCAGTGACTTGTTATCTCCTCATCACCACAACCGGTGATCAACATTGGAAGAATTAAAAGGATTAAAAGAAAAGTTAAATTGTAATGCCCAATCTTTCTCATCGTAACCTCCATAAATACTATAATAAAATATCCCTACACCCGATGGCTCTCGAGCGAAGGGATTAACATAGGAGACCAATTATTTATTCAAAATGTAAAGCATCAATAGGATTTAATGCCGAAGCTTTTTTAGCCGGATAAAATCCGAAAAATATTCCAACCAATCCTGAAAAACCGAACGAAATAATCATTGTAAGGGGAGATAAGGTTGTATACCAACCATAAAAATCATTAACAACTTTTGTTGCGATTACTCCAATAAAAATTCCGATCAAACCGCCTCCTAAGCTGAGCAAAGTTGCTTCAACTAGAAATTGCGTTAAAATGTCGCCACCTCGTGCGCCAATTGCCATTCTTATTCCTATTTCCCTTGTTCTCTCTGTTACGGAGACAAGCATAATATTCATAATACCTATTCCGCCAACTATTAAAGAAATTCCTGCAATTGAAGCTAACAACGTTGTCAATACCGCTGTTGTAGTTTGTTGAGCTTGCGCAATATCAGTCTGATTCATAATTGTAAAGTCATCAGGCATTCCATCGGAAATTTTGTGCGCTTGTCTCATTAAGTCATCTAATTCTTTTTCTGCCGCAGGAATCATCTCCGGAGAAATTGCACTGCAAAGAATCTGGGAAATAAATCTGAATCCATTGAGCCTGTATTGAACAGTCGAATAAGGCGCAAGTACACAATCATCCTGATCCTGCCCATTTGCATTCTGTCCTTTTTTACTTAGTACACCAATAATTTTACAAGGCACGTTTCTAATCCTTAATTGCTGTCCTACGGGATCCTGGCTGGGAAAAAGATTACTTGCAACAGTAGCCCCAATCACGCAAACTTTATTCTGAGTGCGCACATCTGTATCAGTGAATGGATCACCTGACTGTAATGGCCAATCTCTAATTGTGAAATAATCCGGAGAAACACCATAAACACTGGTAAACCAGTTTCCCACTCCGCCAACAAGCTGTCCCCCTGTTCTGATTATCGGGGATATACCATTAATATTATAAGCATTTTTTTGGATAAAGGTTACATTATCGAGAGTTAATCTTGATAAAGTTCCAGCTCCCTGACTTACACCGGAAGCATTGGCATTTCCCGGGTAAATAATTATTAAATTAGTTCCCAAGCTATTAATCTGACTTTCAATCTTAGCCTGAGCTCCCTGACCAATAGCCACCATTACAATAACAGCTCCCACTCCAATAATAATACCAAGCATGGTCAACAGACTGCGCATTTTATTTTTCGCTATAGAAATAAAGGCGGCTTTAAATAAATTTTTTATTTTCATATTTCTTCAACTACCTGAGTTTTATAATTTTCCAGATCCTCAATAGCATTGATTCTGTTTTCAACCATATAATCCTTTTGTATTAAACCATCCCTGACTACAATATTTCTCTTTGCATATTTTGCAATATCCTGTTCGTGTGTAATTAGAAGTACTGTAATTCCCTGATCATTTAATTCCTGAAAAATCGAGAGAACTTCAATTGAAGTTCTCGTATCAAGATTACCTGTTGGTTCATCTGCAAGAATTACTGAAGGATTATTAATTAGTGATCTGGCGATGGCAACACGCTGCTGTTGACCACCGGACAATTGATTAGGATTATGATCTAATCTGTCGCCTAGCCCAACTCTTTCCAGAGCTTCCTTCGCCAATTTACCAGGGTTAGGATAATGAACAGATCTATTATAGAGCAAAGGCATTTCAACATTTTCAAGAGCGCTGGTTCTGGATAATAAATTAAATCCCTGGAACACAAATCCGATTTTCAGATTTCTAATATCAGCAAGTTCCTTCTTGGATAAATTATTAACGTGAACTCCATCAAGAATATAATCTCCACTGGTTGGAACATCCAAACAGCCCAGGATATTCATCAAAGTAGATTTACCTGAACCTGAAGCTCCCATAATCGCTGCAAATTCACCTTTATGAATTTCCAGGTTTATACCTTTTAATGCCTGAACTGTTATATCTCCGGTGTGATATTCTTTAGTCAAATTTTTTGTTTCAATTATAATTTCAGCCATAATTTTTCTTTTAAAATCCCCTTCTCGTTTGCGGAGATTGATTATTGTTTTGTTGAAATGGAGAAGCGTTTGAATTTGTATTATCGCTAGAAACTAAAATTCCATTAATAACTTTCATACCGGGCTTTATTTTATCCGAAATAACTTCTGTCGATTGGCCATCGGTTATACCAAGACGAACATGCATAATATTTAATTTGCCCTGATCATCCAGATACCAAAGCATACCTGATGTTGGCGGACCACTCTGCTGACCATTACTCCCAAAAGTTCCCTGACCACCCTGCCTGTTGCCCTGGCCCATTCGTAATTTAAATTTATTTTTAACAGAATCAGGAAGATTTTTAGACATATCCTGAAATTGTTGTTTTATCTGATCTATCATTGCCTGGGTTGGTTTAAATCTAAGAGCTGAATTGGAAACTTTATAAACGCTATCGGCGCTCTGAATCAGAAAGTCAATTGTTGCTGTCATACCGGGTAAAAGTAAGCCATCTTTATTATCAACATTAACTACAACAGTATAATCTACAACGTTTGATATTGTTGTTGGTGAAAGCCTGATCTGGTAAACTACACCATCAAATTTTTTATAAGGATATGCCTGTACGGTAAATCTTGCCTTTTGACCAACTTTAATTTGTCCAATATCACTTTCATCAACATTTGCAAGTATCTGCATTTTAGACAGGTCATTTGCAATTAAGAATAAAGTTGGCGCAGAAAAACTTGAAGCAACAGTCTGCCCCGGGTCAACGTTTCTCGCAATTACAGTACCATTAATCGGAGCTTTAATATATGCATAAGCAAGATTTGCTTGTGTCTGGTCAAGATTTAATTTTGCTGATGTTACTCCGGCTTTGGCAAGTTCATAATTTTGTTTGGAAAGGTCATAATCAGATTGGGCGGCGAGATTCTTTTCATACAAAGCTTTCATTCTTGCAAAATCATTAGTTGAATATTCAAGCTGAGCCTGCGCTTTTAGCAATACTGATTTAGCATTTAGGACATTCTGTACAAGAATCGTTGTGTCAATTAGTGCAATAAGTTGTCCTTTTTTTACTTGAGAATTAAAATCGACATTGATCTGCGTAATAATTCCTGAAACCTGTGCACCAACCTGAACTGTAGTCACAGGGTTCAATGTACCGGTGCTTGTCACAATTGATTCAAGATTTCCTTTGTCTATGGTTGTAAATCTAAATTGCGAATCTGTACTTACGGAAGAAGATGAATAATACCAATAACCCGCCGAAAGTAAAATAATAGCTCCAATGCCAATAATTACTAATTTTGATTTTAAAAAATTTTCCATTTTTACTTTTACCTGATTCCCTTAAATATATTAATTGTTAATATTTCTTTTACGCATGGATTTCATTCTTTCTTCTGACTGCTTTTTCCAATCTTCCTTTATTACCTGGAATTTTTTTAGCTGATCTGGTGATAAAATCTTTTCAATCTGGCTGTATGTTTTATCAGTATTATCTTTCATTGCCTGCCTCATTGCATCACGATCGCCCTTATTATTTTCGCGGACTTGTGCCATATCTTCACGTGATTTAGCAAAAATGCCCTGTATTTGGCTAAACTGTTCGTCCGTTAAATTGAGCCTGCTTTTCAAAGTATCCATTCTTGCGGCCTGCATTTGTTGTCCCCTTTGCATTCCTTGAGCTAAAATATTTCCGGCTAAGAGAATCAAGTAAATTACTATCAAACTAGCTATGTTCCTGCTTTTCATTTTAATTCCTTTTTATATTTAAAACTTTCTTAAAAGTTCAAATTTGACAGCCAAACATATGTATTTGGTTTAACTTTTCTAAAGCAAAAATTTCTGATTATGAAGGTATTGTTCAAAATAAGGATGAACGGTAGTCAGGAAATAAAATAATTTTGTAATTAGTTAAAATTTAAGGAGTTGCAGAATGCAGGCGAATCTTTAGTTTTTTGTTATTTCCTGAAGCCCTTTAAAGGAAGCATGGGTAATTTTCATTTCCCCTTCTCCTATTTGTTGTCGCCACATGGCGTAATAAAGCCCCTTCAAATCCAGCAATTCCTGATGCCCGCCAGACTCTATAATATTCCCTTTCTCCAAAACATAAATTTTGTCTGCATGAAGAACTGTAGAAAGACGGTGAGCAATTAAAATAGTTATCAGGTCTTCACGCACGGAAATTTCTCTAATTGTCTCAGTTATCTCTTCTTCAGTTAGTGAATCCAAAGCAGAGGTGGCTTCGTCAAAAATTAATAAGTTAGGTCTTCTGAGTAATGCACGAGCAATTGAAAGTCTCTGCTTTTCTCCACCCGAAACTTTTACACCTCCTTCACCTATCATTGTGTACAGACCATTGTCTGCCCTTGCCAGTAAATTATCACAGGCCGCTTTACGCAATACTTCCATACAATCATCGTCTGTGGCATCAGGCCTGACAAATAACAGATTTTCTTTAATTGTCCCAGAAAATAATTGAGTATCCTGCGTAACAAATCCGATTTTTTCTCTAAGCTGGTCGAAATTTATTTCGTCGCCTGAAAATTTATTGTAAAGTATTTTGCCTGACTTTGGTTTGTATAAACCGACCAATAATTTTACCAGCGTAGTTTTCCCTGAACCTGACGGACCAACAAATGCAATTGTTTCTCCTCTTTTTGTTTCAAAAGAAATATTATCCAGCGCATTTTTGTTTGCAGTTAAATGCTTAAAACCAACATTTTGAAAGGCAAGAGAATTTATTTCATTAATTTTAGCAGGCAATTCAGGCTTTACTTCAACCGGTAATTTAAGTATGTCTTCAAAATTATTGAGTGAAACTTCCGCTTCTCTGTAAGTATTTATTATGTCGCCAAGACTCTGAAGCGGTCCAAAAATAAAAAATGAATAAATAAACAATGAGAAAAATTCACCAACAGTTATCGCCTGAATATAGATTAGATAAAGCATTAGAAAAAGAATACTTGTTCTGATAAAATTGACAATTGACCCTTGTATAAAACTCAGGCTCCTGATATATTTTACTTTTTTTAATTCAAGCTTTAAAATTTTATCAGTTGTTGAATTTAATCTTTCTATTTCCTGATTTCCCAAACCAAGACTTTTAACAAGTTCAATATTTCTGAGTGATTCTGTTGTTGAACCTGCAAGAGCTGTGGTTTCTGTAACGATAACCTTTTGAATTTTTTTAATCTTTTTACTTAAAACAGAGCTTACTATTCCAAGCAAAGGCACAGCCGCAAAAAATACAGGAGCAATCAGCCAATATACATTTATTGAATAAATAGTAACAAATATCACTCCGACAAGAGTCGTAAAGAGAATATTGATTCCGGCATTTATTAATTTTTCTACATCTGTCCTCACCTTCTGAAGCACTCCGAGTGTCTGTCCGCTTCGCTGATCCTCAAATAAGGAGTAAGGCAATTCCAGCGAATGCTTAATTCCATCATTGTAAATCTGAGCCCCCAGTTGCTGTGTTATAACATTTACATAATAATCCTGAAAATTTTTTGCAAGGCGAGAAACAAAAGCAACTCCAACAGCAGCTGCAAGCAGAAAACTGACTCCCTTGAAAAATTCTGAAGTAGTGTATTGACTGAATTTCGTAGCGTATTTATCAATAACTATTCTGAAAATCCAGGGATCCAGCAAAGAGAAAATCTGGTTGATAGCAGCTAAAAACAGAGCCAGTACAACCAATTTCCAATATAATTTAAGGTATGAATATAAAAGTTTCATTATAGGCTACTTAAAGATAGTATTAGTCTTTATAAAAAGATATAATTGCTAAAAAGGAAGCTCGAAAAAGGGGATAAAAATTGGTGACTTGTTTTACAAATCTAATTTAGAGGAAATAGCCCGTTAAAAACGGGCTAATATCAGAAAAGTAATTTATTTTTTAGGAAGAACTGCGTCTTTTGCAGCTTTTGCTATTCTAAATTTCAATACTCTCTTTGCAGGGATCAAAATTGATTCGCCTGTAGCCGGGTTGCGACCCATTCTTTCTTTCCTGTTTACAAGTACCAATTTGCCTAAGCCAGGTATTGTAAATGAATTTTTAGCTTCCTTATGTGCAAGACTGACCAATTCACCCAAGAAACCTTCTGCAAACTTTTTAGTTGTCTTAGTTTTTTTAGATAGATGATCAACAATCTGACTTTTGGTCATAGATTTTGCCATGTGGTTTTTCCTTTTATGATTTTTAAAAATAGTTGCAGTGTCAAAATAGAAATTATTTTCATTAAATGAAATAAAATAAAAAATTAAAATAGATCTACTTTCCCGTTTCGTTCACTGTTTGCAGGCCTGAAACGGGTTACTTAATATGAGAATAAGCTATAAAGTAATATCAACAAGCAAATGATAAAATACTTATTTTGTAGGCGTCATTAAATTATTTATTTTCAGTAATGAAATTCATTGCAAGTAAAAACAATTTAATTTTTAGGATTCACATCAAGTGTTTTATATCTATTCTGATTTTATTAAGCGGTTTTTCATCTGCCCAGGTTAATGATTCTACAAAATTATTACAGCAGGATAAAAAAATACCAGCCTCCACTGATACAACTAAAACCAGTTTAGCAGATACTTTAAAGCATACAGTTGTTATTGATACATTAATACCGATCCATCAGAAAATGATCAATGAAAACAGTTTTGTTATTCCTCGAAATGTGATTAACAAGCTTGATTATAGATATGCTGGTGATCTGTTAAAACCATTTGATTTTTATTTTACTAAAGATCAGGGATTTGTAGGACAGCCGAATGAAACCTCTATTTATGGCACAGGTTTTAATGGAATAAGTTTTCTAGAAGATGGAATATTATTTAATAACAGGCTAACAAATTCGCTGGACCTGAACCTGATTCAAACCGAATATATAGACTCGATAGAAATAGTTCCCCTGCCCAGGGGCTTTTTATATAGTCCATACAACAATAACGTTAGCATAAATTTTATCACAAGAGATTTTTTATCACGGCCGCCATTTTCCCGAGTAAAATATTATCAAGGTCCAAATGGAGAAGCTCTTGTCGATGTATTGTTTAATTCCTGGCTATATAAAAGATTTAACGCTTCATTTGATATTACCAACCGGAAAACGGATGACAGTTATTTAAATAGTAATTTTAGTCTCTGGCAGGCAAGATTAAAATTAAAATATATACTTAGTGATAAAATCAATATTATCGCAAATTATTATTTTGTTACTTCACAAACAGGATTGAACGGTGGGGTCGATTACTCACAAATTGAATCAACAACGAAAGACATTAACTCAGCTTTATATGGAAATGATATTAACTCGATTTTATATAACGCTCAACTCGCACCAGTGATTGATTCAACAAGGTATGAGCAGACGAAACAACAAAATTTCAGCCTACGTTTTTTAGGGAGGTTTTCTGAATTCTCCAATACAGATTTGACAATTTATTACAGATCGAATTTTGATGAAATATCCAGCGGTCCGGATTCCGCGTATTTTGTGAACACTGACAGAAACAAAATCTTTGGCGCTTCATTAAGACAGGATTTCACCGGGAATTTATTTAATTTATCATTCATCGGCAATTATGAAAAATATGATTTAAATTATGATGCTTTATATCAATCGCTTCATCCGGTAGTAAATTATAATTCATCGAATTATTCATTAAGCTCTATTATTAGTTTTGCAACGGGAGACAAAACTTTTGTCCCTTCCATTTTTTTTAAAGCCTCTCATAATCCCTTCTTAACGTATAATCCAAATTCAGCAGGCTATGGAGCAGATTTGAAAGTAAACTTTCATCCAAATTTATTTTTCTATGCTGGATATTCCTTCTATAATGATACCGACATAAAAAACTTTGAAGTATCTGCCGATTATAAAAGTGAAAACCTGGCTGTTGGTTTTAAATATTTTTCTAAAAGAGATTTTTATCGAAACGTTTTCCCCATTCCAGACCCTTCTGACACACTACCTCATACTAATTTAAATTCACAATATCCGGCACCTTTCGGTTATGTTATATTTTCAGAAGAGGACATGAATGGATTGGGAGCGCATCTAAATTTTGACATCTGGAAAATTGCAATTGAAAACAGCGCCGCTTATTATTTTAATCCAAACAACTCGGAGACACTATTATCTTCTGTTCCGAAATACACTTATAGAGGCGGAATTTATTATAAAAACATTCTTTTCAATGGCAATTTGGATCTTAAAACAGGGCTGGTTTTTTATTATAATGGTGAAAGAAGTTCAAAAATTAACAATTTAATATTGCCGGTTGTTAGCGCTAACAACCACATAGATTTTACACTTGCCGGCGAGATACAAAAAGCAGCCATTGTATATTTTACCTGGGAAAATCTGCTAAATAAACAATATTTTATAGTCCCTTTTTACCCTATGCCGGGAAGAAACATAAGATTTGGAATAGCGTGGGAATTATTTAACTGATGGATAATCAAAAATCCATTTTCTATTTTGTACTTACCTCCGGACTTTTTATAGAAATATTTCTTGTTGTTTTTGTTCTATTAAATGGTAAAACCGGTAATATCCCGCTTTATATGTTCGTGTATTTTGAGACCTTTCTCATTATGCTCATAACTTTGTATTTTGTAAAAAGACTCAACAAAGACATAATACCGGAAGAATTAGATTTATCTCCTCCCAAAAGTAATTGGTTTTTTAAATCTTTTGCTAAGCTATTATCTTTTGATGAGAAAGATGCAGATAAATTAAGAACCCCACTTTTATTAATATTTTTGGGTTTGATCTTCAGACTGACTTTATTCCCTGCCGCAAACACGACTTCACCTGATGTTAACCGGTATATGTGGGAAGGCAAAATTCTATATAATGGATACAACCCGTTTGCAACTGCCCCGCAGGATTCACAGCTTGTTCAATATCGCGATAAGAGTTACGACAACATAACTTTTAAAAATATGCAAACGATTTACCCCCCGATGGCGCAGGCAACATTTTTGTCAGCATATATAATCAGCGGTGAAAGCTCCGAAGGATTAAAAATAATATTCATTTTTTTTGATATAATGATAATGTTTTTGCTGTTAAAGTTATTGTATTTAAAACAAGTTAATCTTAATAATATAATTCTATATGCCTGGATGCCGTTGATCCTTCTGGAATATTTTGTAAATGTTCACATCGATTTAATCGGAATATTTTTTATGCTGCTTTTTATATATTTAATAGAAAAAGGCAAAATATATTCAGCTTCTGTTTTTTTCTCTTTAGCTTTTCTATCTAAAATGTACCCGGTGATTTTATTACCGCTCATAATAAAAAAAGCCGGGCTGAAGAAATCATTTTACTTCTTATTGATTTTCCTTTTAATAACATTTGGTTTTTATCTGCCTTTTATTTACAAAGACCTGTCTATCTTCACATCACTTTTTACATATTTAAAGAAATGGGAATTTAACAGCTCAGTATATTTATTGTTAAAACACAATTACCTTACTCCGGAATATGCAAGGTTGGCGTGCACGGGTCTTTTTATTGTTTCGGTAGGATTAATATCATTTCTTTACAAAGATTTCACAAAAGCAGCCTATGGAATTTTTATTGCACTTATTGTGTTCGGCACAACTCTTTATCCGTGGTATTTGGGTTGGATCGCCTCTTTAAACCCAATATTTAATTTCTATTCTGTCACTAGTTTACTTTTCACAATAAATTTTTCGAATTTTAGCCCGCTGGGAACAGTATGGAAAGAATATCTCTTTGTTCAGTTGGCTGAGTACGTACCTTTCCTTATCCTGATAATTATTGATATTTGGTTGATGTGGAGAAGGAGGAAAATTAAGAAAGAAAAAAATAATGGCTAGTTCTGAGTTTGTTTTTCTACCTTACCACCTAAATGCTTTCCCAGGAATTCTTCCATTGCCCTGTAAAATTCGAACCGGTTTTCTTCATTGTGAAAGCCGTGACCTTCATTATCTTTAACAATATAAGGCACGTCAATTCCTCTTTTCTTAAGTGCCTCCACAATCTGATCCGATTCACTCTTAGCAACGCGGGGATCATTAGCGCCCTGAGCAATCAGCAAAGGAGCCTTGATTTTATCTACATGAAAAACAGGAGATGCCTGCTCAAATAATTCCTTATCAACTTCAGGATTACCTACCATTTCGTAAAACATATCCAGATATGGTTTCCAGTAAGGAGGTATTGAATTCATAAAAGTAAATAGATTTGAAACTCCGACATTATCAACTCCGCACTCATAAAGATCAGGGGTAAATGAAAGTCCGGCAAGAACAGCATAGCCTCCGTAAGAACCTCCGTAAATTCCGATTCTCTTTTCGTCCGCAATACCAGAAGAGATAAGCCAATTTGTGCCATCAGTAATATCATCCTGCATTTTTTTCCCCCACTGCTTGAAACTGCATTCCCAGAATTTTCTTCCATAACCTGTAGAACCACGGAAATTTACCTGTAGTACAGCGTAACCACGGTTAGCAAGAAACTGAACGTCGGGATTAAATCCCCAACTATCTCTTGCCCAGGGTCCACCGTGAACTTTGACTACAGCAGGTAGATTTTTTGGTTCAAGATTCTTGGGAAGAGTTAAATAACCATGGATGGTCAATCCATCTCTTGATTTGTACTTAACCGCTTTCATTTCGGACAGCGAGTTTTCCACGAGCCAGGGACTAACTTCGGCAATTTTGAAAAAATCTTTTGTTGTAATGTTATAAAAATAATATGCTCCCCTTGATTTATCACTGTATGTCCTTATCAGGATTTTATCTTCATTTTTGTTTTGATCTTCAATTACAACTTCATAACCGGGAAGTTTTTCTTCCAGATCGATCTGAAGCTTTTCCCTTTGCTTATCAAAGAAATGATAATTCTTCTTATCAGTTGTAAAAGATACACCGGTTATGGTTTTTCTTTTTTTTGAGCTCAAAAGATCTTCAACATCAACATCAGGGTGTTCGAATAATAGTTCAACTTCGTCAGTGTTTTCAAGGTCATATTTAACAATTGAGGCTTTATCTCTCCTGATATTGGAACGAGCATAAAGATAATTATTGTCAAAAGTGAACATTAAAGGCAGGAGTGCTTCCTTAAAATTGCATGTAGTAATTAATTTGAATTCTTCGCTTTCTATTTTTCTATAAAGCAGACTGGAATTTACTCCATCGGTTGTGAGAGCAACTCTCAATTTACCATCGTGATCTGTGAGCCATTCAGTAATATTACCGGGATTTTCGGTTATCAGGTCCAGCTTTCCGGAAATTACATTCATCCTGTAAACATCAAAAACGGATGCATCACGCTTATTCATTGCGATTATCATTTCTTCATCATTTTCTTCCAGGTCATCAATTATCTGCACAGTAACATTTTCAAACGGAGTTAGGTCGATATTATTTGAGCCATCAATATTAACTGCAAACAATCTGAAGTTTTCATCGCCCCCGTTATCTTTTAGATAAACTATTCTCTCACTATTGGCCCAGTAATATTCCGCAACATCGCGTTCAGTTTCGCTGGTAATCCTGATAACTTCATCGCTGCCGATTTTTTCAACATAGATATTCATCCTGTTTTTCCACGGCATCATAAAGGCAAAATATTCACCATTCGGAGAAAGGGAATAGCCAGACTTCTCAGGATTCCTGAAAAAATCTTTCATCGAGATCAATTAATCACCCTTATTTTTTGGGTAAGCAAATTATTAAGCTGCTGCTAAGATAAGAATTATCGGCGAGAATTTGTAGTTCAGCCCAACATAAAATTAATTTTTTAGAGACTCAGCATCTCCTTAAATTTTATGGCCTGACGTCTTGAAACTTCAACCTTGTTTCCGCCCTTTAATTTGACCAGAAGTCCGCCATTGAGCCATGGCTCAATACTCTCAATCCATTTTAGATTTATAATGTGTTTCCTGCTGGCGCGAAAAAAAGTTTTGTTATCCAGCCTTTCGTCCAGATAATTTAGCGTTCTTAGAATCAGAGGTTTATTATCTTCAAAGTAGAGCCGTACATAATTTCCTTCAGATTCCATGAGCCTGATGGTAGAAAGTTTAACGAACCAGCATTTTTCTCCATCTTTCACAAATATCTGGTCTTCCTCATTAAGAACCGGCTGCTCCAGCGAGGCAGCTGTATCTTTACGATTACGTTCAATAACTTTTTTGATAGTTTCTTCGAGACGTTTTGGTTCTATCGGTTTCAACAAATAATCGAGAGCATTATATTCAAATGCTTTCAATGCATATTCATCATAGGCCGTTGTGAAAATAACAGTCGGAACACTGTCAAGTTCTTCCAATAATTCAAATCCATTCTTGCCGGGCATTTGAATATCGAGAAATATAAGTTCAGGGCTTAGCTCGGTAATTTTGTTCATTGCGTCGTCAACATTCACAGCTTCGCCCACTATATTAATTTCCTTATGAGGTGATAAAAGTCTTTTCAGTTCTACACGAGCTAATCTTTCATCATCAATAATTAAAGCTTTCATAAATTTGAACCTCCAATTGGAATTACTAATTCAGTTATAACTTCATTTTCTGAATAATTTTTAATTGAAAAAACAGCCTTCTCTCCATAAAGTAAACTCAGCCTGTGTTTTGTATTACTTATGCCGAAACCTTTTGCCTTTTGTACTGAATCGGAATCTATTTGCCCGCTGTTCTTAATTTCCACTTTTAATTTTGAATCTGTGACACTTGAAGTAATAGTTATTACTCCTCCATCTCTCATTTTTGAAATACCATGTTTTATTCCGTTCTCAACAAGTGTCTGAATCATCATTGGTGGAATATCAACATTCCTGGAAGCCGGATCGAGATTTATTTTATACTTTAATCTTTCTTCAAATCTAATTGTTTCAAGAGCCAGGTAATCTGCCACAGTAAACATTTCATCTTCCAGTGAAACAGTTTCCATTCTCTCTATTCTTAACGAATATCTCAAAATATTCGAGAGCTTTGTCACAGCATTCTGTGCACTGTTTGGATCTTCCTGTATAAGAGCGCGAATGCTGTTCATTGCATTGAACATAAAATGTGGATTCAGTTGCGACTTCAAAGTTTTTAATTCGAAATCTTTTACGGCAGCTTCCCAGATTAAAGATTCGATTTCAGCTTTCTTATAATTTTCAAAGTAATGAACCGCGAAATAAATCAATCCCCAAACAAGCACAACTATACTAAGGTTAAAAGAACTGAATATAAATCCGCCAAACCTTATTCGTGACCAGGTGTAAACTCCGGCTGAAATATTTACACCGTAAATAAGTATCACCATCAGGATACCTATTATAATACTGCCAAAAAATACACGCGGGATTATCCTCTTAAGCGGAAGCGAAAGCCAATCTTTTTTCCTTATAACACTTCTGTAGATATGTGTTAAGCACAAACCAGTGAAACTAAGATAGAATGTAATCAGCAGCCTGCTGCGGGATAGTTCATCGAATGACGCATAAAGTACAATATTAACAATCGACAAGAAGAACCCAGCCGCTAATCTGGCTAAGCCAATAAATTTTTTTTCTGTTCATCAGAACCTGGTTTCCATTTTCAAAATTTGAAGCCCGTTCGCCTGAGGTTGATACCCCGCCATATATTGAATTGCTCTTTCCCATTAAATATAATCGTATCTTCGCTTAAAAAAAATTTCCTGCCTTTTAATAACTTTCCTTTCAAAGCCGATGCCTCAAAAATGGAAACAAATAGTGTGCTAAATTACCGAATATGAGCTCAGCAGGTTAATTTTTATTATTAATGGTTTTATAAAGTGATAAACGGGTGAATGAAGCCGGTGGTTGACCTGAGATTACCGGAAAAACCTTACAAAGAGTCTTCTCTTTGCCATTATTAATCTAAATTATTAAATTCCTTTGTAAGTCTGTTTTGTTCGATACAATTTATGGGGAGATTAAATGAAACACATATATATTTTATTTTTCATTGCTCTTATTTCAGCAGCTTGTAATAAAGAAGCACCAACCGAAAACCCCAATAAAAATATAGTTATGCCGCTTCAGGTCGACACTTTATTTATTGGAGGTCATTTTTCAATTCCTGGAAATTCATCAATTAAAAATATTGCAAAGTGGGATGGTGAAAACTGGTATCCTGTAGGACAAGGCGTTTCGGCTCAATTTATAGAATGCATGGCTATATATAAAGGTGATTTATATATAGGTGGTTTGATAGATACTGCCGGCGGTTTGCCTGTCCAAAATATTGCAAAGTGGGACGGACAAAAATGGTCTGATGTTGGAGGCGGAATCAAAGGAAGAGTAACTAGCTTAGTTGTATACCAAAATGAACTTTATGCTGCTGGATGGTATAATAATGCGGGTGGTATGAATGCAAATAATATTGCAAAATGGAATGGAATAACTTGGTCAACGGTCGGTGAAGGATTTTCAGATGAGGTTTACACTCTTTGCATTTACAAAAATGCACTATATGCCGGAGGATGGTTTGATAAAAGTACGTTTGGCAATTTTTTCAAAGCAAATAAAATTGCAATGTGGGATGGTTCACAATGGGACTCGGTAGGCAGCGGAGTAACAAACGGGTACTATGTATCTAATCTTGCAGTATATAATAACGAATTATATGCTTCCGGAGATATAAATATTGTTGACGGTATACAGGTTTCGGGCATTGCAAAATGGAATGGTAGTTCATGGTCTGACGTTGGTGGCGGAGTTAGTCCAACCAAAATTTACACTGCTGTTGAGTATAATAACAAGCTGCAAGTCGGTGGCACAATAAGCACCGCGGGAAATTTATCCGTTCAAGATTTTGCAACCTGGGATGGATCTAAATGGAATGATCCTGATTTTTTATTGAATGGATATCCATCTTATCTCTATGTTTACAGCTTTAATTTATATGTCGGGGGCACCTTCACAACTGTTAATAACATTACTGTAAACGGAATATTCAAATTTGATGGGAAAAATATTATCCCTCTCAAAGGTGGGGTTAATGGATATGTCTCGTCAATGATTATGTACCCCAATCTTCACTTCAATAATTAAAATAAAAAAGCCCCGGTTTCGGGGCTTTAATTTTTGTATCAAAAATTTCTACAACGTCATAATATCATTATAAATAATAAAAGCCATAAGCAGCAGCAAAATAACAAACCCGACATTCTGCACAGCAATTTTCACCTTAATAGGAATTTCCCTCTTAAAAATTGCTTCAATAATAATTATTAATAAATGCCCGCCGTCCAGCACCGGGAAAGGTAGAATATTAATAATTGCAAGACTAAGACTTAAGTAAGCTAAAAAATTCATAAATGTTGCAAATCCATAGTCTGCTGATTTGGCGGCATATTGTGCAATCTTAACGGGTCCACCGAAAGCTTTTCCAAAAGCAATCTGGCCGTTAAAAACTTTTCCTGCCATTGCAAATGTTAAATCAGTCACTTTAACTATATCTAGCCAGCCGTAATAAAATGATTCAAAGAAGCCATATTTTTTAAATTCAACTTTGCCGAGAAAAACAGTTCCAATGCCGACACCAATCATTCCATCCGACCCGGGAGTTACCGCCATATTTAATGTATCTTTATCTCTTAATACAACCAGTTGAATTGTTTTGCTTTTATTCTGGTGAATAATATCAATTGCCTGTTCCCCGCTGTGCAGAGGAATGCTATTCATTTCAAGCAGAATATCCCCGGCTTTAATTCCTGCATTCTGAGCTGGCGATTTTGCCAGAACTTCGCTTATTCCCGGTTTTACCCCGGTAGGATACAAAAATAAATTTCCATCTTTGTTTTCCGGAATTTTTGACCGTGGAATGTGAACAGTTTGAATCTGTCCGTTTCTTTCCAGTTTTACATTAAGATCTTCACCTAATGTTGTAAGCAGTATTTCAGAACGAACTTCCTCCCAGTCGTTAACAGTTTTTCCATTAACGGCTAAAATTTTATCATTAGTGCTAAAACCCAGAGAATCAGCGGTTGAATGAGGAGCAACATAGCCTACTGTTGTTGTTTTTGTAACCTCTTTTCCCTGGAAAAAATTTGATCCCCAGAATACCATTAATGCCAAAAGCAGATTCATTAATACTCCGGCAGTGATTACTATCACCTTCTGATAGACAGGCCTTGCCCTGAATTCATAAGGCTGAGGTTCTTTATCTGCAAACTCTGTATCAAAGCTTTCATCAACCATTCCGGCTATTTTTACATAACCGCCGAGAGGCAGGAGGCTTAACCTGTAATCAGTGTGACCGCCTCCGTCAAAATCCTCAGGCAGATCACCGAATGTAAACCCGTTTATTTTATTCCAACCGAATAGTCTTTTTCCGAAGCCAATGGCAAAAACATCGGCTCTCATTCCGCAGGATTTAGCGGCAATAAAATGTCCAAACTCATGAATGAATACCAGAATTCCTATCGTGATCGCAAAATAAATTACATATTCCATTAAGTCAGATTCTCCTGTTAAATTAAACCCGTTACAAAATCCCTTGTTTCTTTATCACTTTCAAAAATTGTTTCGAGATCGGGTGATTTATGATTTTCAATATTATTTAGCGCTTTTTCAATTAAAACAGGAATCTGTGAAAATTTTATTTTCCTGTTTAAAAATTTATCCACAGCAACTTCGTTTGCCGCATTCATAATGCACGGCGAAGTTCCGCCTGAATTCAGAGAATCAAAAGCTAGCTTTAGGCATTCGTATTTTTCAAAATCAGGTTCAAGAAAAGAAAGATTATTAATTTTCGGCAGATTTGTTCTTTCAAAATTGTTTTCAAATCTCTCAGGATACGTCAATGCATATTGAATGGGAAGTTTCATATCCGGAATTCCCATCTGCGCTTTAATTGATCCGTCAACAAACTGCACCATTGAGTGAACAATCGACTGCGGATGAATCAGAACTTCAATTTTATTTTTAGGCAAACCAAAAAGCCAGTGTGCTTCAATAACTTCCAGGCCTTTATTCATCATAGAAGCTGAATCAATTGTTATCTTATTTCCCATTTTCCAGTTCGGGTGATTTAAAGCTTCATCAACAGTTACATTCTGCAGTTCAGCTTTTCGCTTATTCAGGAACGGCCCGCCTGAGGCAGTCAGAATTAATTTTTCAACTTCATTTTTATTTTCACCGACCAGGCACTGATAAATCGCACTGTGTTCCGAATCAACAGGAATAAGTTCCGCATTATGTTTTTTGCATAAGTTAGTTACGAGTTCGCCGGCAACAACCAGGGTTTCTTTATTTGCAAGCGCAATTCTTTTTCCTCTTTTAATTGCTTCAATAGTCGGGGCAAGACCGGCAAAACCTACCATAGCGCCGATAAGAATATCGTAATCGCACTCAGCTGCAGCTTTGCACAATCCGTCAATGCCGGAAAGAACTTCGCATTCACCTTTAATTTTTTTCTTTAATTCTTCGGCAAGTTTTTCATCTTTTACTACTACGCGCCGCGGTTTGAATTCTTTAATCTGGGATTCAAGCAGATCAATCCTTGTATTTACCGTAAGAGCTTCAATCTTAAACTTTTCGGGATGCTGCCTGATCACATTCAGCGAATTTACCCCAATAGAACCCGTTGAACCTAATATTAATATTTTCTTCATATCTTAGAAATAATTGATTTTAAAAGTACGCAAGTGTGCCCTTTTAATCAATGAATTAGAGTGTGCAAAACAGCCGTATATGAATAATAATCATCATTTGTTGAATATTTAATCTTATCCAAAATCTGTTAATTTCATACTATATATTTCCTAAACTTCATCAACTTTTAGCAGGTTGATGTTAATGTAAAACTTGAATATAAATCACAAAATAGAAATTGATTAAAATAAATTTCCATTAGTCAAATATTATTGAGATTTTTATCTTCTCAAAGCTAAATACCGCCTTCAATCGAGCATTCAATCCCTTTCTCTAATATTACCTTGTGTCCGCACAGCATTATTTCGTATTTTTGCCTACCATGCTAAAGACAATATTAATAACTGCTTTTGCGAGTTTTCTAGTATTAGCTCAGCAAGCAAGCGATTTTAATTCCAGGTATGTTCTCGCCCAGGCTTTTTTGCAGGGCGGGCAATATGACAAAGCAGAGCAGATATTTGAAGACCTTTATAAAACACAGCCGGATAATTACCAGGTTTTTAACGGGCTTAACGACTCATACGTTCAGCAAAAAAAATATGACATGTCAATCAGTCTTTTAGAAAACAGGATAAAAACTAATTCACAGGATATAAATCTTTACGGAATGCTGGGCTCTACCTATTACCTTATGGGCAATGACCAAAAAGCATTTGAAGTATGGGACAGCTCCGTCGACAAGGTTCCGCAAAAAGAGATCAGCTTCAGGATACTAGCAAATTTTGCTATTGAAAGACGGGCCTTTGACAAAGCAATTGAATATTTGAAAAAAGGTCAGGCTGCCGCAAAGGATGGCAAATATTTTTCATATGACCTGGCAAATCTCTATTCACTTACTATGCAGTTTAAAAATGCAGCAGAAGAATATTGTAAATTACTTGACAATGACCCGGCACAATTAAATTCAATTCAATCCAGAATTTTATCTTTTATAAGTAAGCCCGGTGCACTTGACCAGACAATCGATGCTGTGAAAAATTATAACTCAGACAAAATTGAATTTAAATATTTACTTGCCGCTTTATATAAAGAAGCAAAAGATTATAATAAGGCACTCGATTTCTATGAACAAATTGAATCGGTGCAGGATCACCAGGGTTATCTGCTTTTAAATTTTGCAAATTTTCTTACCGGCGAGAAACAATTCTCAAAAGCCACCCAAGTTTATGATGAAATTCTTTCCCGATTTCCAAATTCACCTTTTATCTCGAGTGTAAAATTAGGTTATGCAAAGACGCTTGAGGCATCACTAAATGAAGACAGTCTTCTTAATTCAAATGATTGGAAGCCATATTCAAAACCAGTTGTAGTGTCTGGCTATAATATGGAGAAAGTTATAAATGCATATTTGGAAATAGCAAAATCATATCCGAAATCAGAAGTCGCAAATGAAGCATTATTAAGAATTGCCAACATTGCCCTTAAAAAGAAGAATGATCCCGAAGAAGCAAAAAAATATTACCAGGAGATTACTTTGTCCACGACTTCACCGTTGCTTTTTGAAGCATATTTAGGACTCGGAAATATTGCTCTTCAATCCGGCAATCTTGATCAGGCTGTTCTGGATTATTCTACGGTAGTTGAAAAGAAAAGAAGTCAGGCTGATAAAATAAACCAGGCAAAACTCGGCCTCGCAAAAATAAGCTTTTATAAGAATGAGTTTGAGAAATCAAAGGAAATTCTATCTGAAATTATTAGCTATCTGCAGGATAATTCAACAAATGACGCCATTAAACTTTCCTTATTGTTGAATATATCAAAAAATGATTCGGTAAATCTTGCGGAGTTTTCAAAAGCCGAGTTCTTTGCCGAACAAATGAAATTTGACAGCGCATCCATCCTTTATAAAAAGATAGCAGACAACCCGCGTGCATTTGTTCTAAGCCAGTTTGCTAAAATGCGGGAAGCAGAAATGGATTTGGCAATGGACAGCCTTGAAACTGCAATAACAAAATTTTCAGCTATTGCAGATGAGGGAGTAAAAAACATTTATGCAGATAAAGCTTTATATTTGGAAGGAAGAACATTTGAGTTTGGCATTAAGGATAAACAAAAAGCGATTGAGGCATATGAAAATTTACTTGATAAATTTCCAAACTCAATTTATCTTGATGAAGTAAGAAAGATAATTATTTCTTTAAAAAGTAAAATCAGTTAGGTAACAAATGAGCAAAAAGCAGAACCAGAAAATTGTTAAGTGTTCATTCTGCGGAAGCGATGGAAGTGAAGTAGGCAGTATGATTGCCGGACCGGATGTTTACATTTGTGATATTTGTATAGGCAGCAGTGTTGATATTCTGAAAAATAATCTCGCCGCTTATACAAATACAAAATCAAGGTTACACAGGAATCACACACCCTGAATCAATCAAAAAAACTCTGGATGAATATGTAATCGGACAGGAAAGAGCAAAGAAGAGTTTTGTCTGTTGCAGTTTATAATCATTATAAAAGAATTAAGTATGCGTTCATCATTTTTTGAACTGGATGATGTTGAAATTGAAAAAAGCAATATATTACTAATCGGTCCGACCGGAGTTGGTAAAACATTGCTTGCGCAAACTCTTGCAAAAATTCTTGATGTTCCATTTGCAATTGCAGATGCAACAACTCTTACTGAAGCCGGTTATGTCGGTGATGATGTTGAAACAGTTCTTGTTCATTTGCTCCAGGCAGCAGATTACAATCTTGAACAGGCTCAAAAAGGAATTGTTTATATTGATGAGATTGATAAGATTGCACGGAAAAGTGAAAGCACTTCAATTACAAGGGATGTTTCCGGTGAAGGTGTTCAGCAGGCACTTGCTTAAAATACTTGAAGGAACTATTGCCGGAGTTCCACCAAAAGGCGGAAGAAAACATCCCGAACAAAGTTTGATAAATATTAATACTAAAAAATATTCTTTTATTGTCGGCGGAGCTTTTGATGGAATTGATAAAATAATTGCAGCAAGAATCAATAAAAATAAAATGGGATTTGCATCTGAGATATAAAAGTAAAAAAAGATGAAGAAGATTTACTCAAATTTATTCAGCCTGAAGATTTGCTTGCGCTATGGATTAATTCCGGAACTGATTGGAAGAATTCCTGTTGCTGCTCCTCTTCATCAGCTTAATGAAGAGGCATTGAAAAGTATACTAACTGAACCGAAGAAATGCTATCCTTAAGCAATATAAAAAATTATTTATGATGGAAGGTGTTGAACTTGAATTTGATCCTTTTGCAATTAATGCAATTGTTGAAAAAGCAATGATAAGAAAAACAGGTGCAAGAGCATTCAGATCAATTGTTGAAGAATTTATGCTCGATATTATGTATGAACTGCCAAACAGAAAAATGTTGAAAAATGTATTATTACAAAAGATGTTGTTGAAACCGGGGGGGAACCAATATACTTTGAAGCTGACAGGAAATCAGCATAATATTAATATCGAACAGATAGAGATGTTTAATTTAGGCGATCAAATTGATCGCCTATAAATTTTTTACCGGATTATCTCAATGCTTAAAAATATTCTAATATTTTTTTTACTATTCCGCCAATTTCATTTTCACCCAGTCCAAAATCCTGATCTATATGGATCTTAAACAGACTGATCATTTAAAAGCATACGGAATTACTTTTCGTGCCTTTACAAAAGGATAAAAGCGGACTGGCTTCTAAACTACAGGGGCGGTTCATTTTTGTTGATTATATCGATGAACTTGCAACTGAATGCAGAGTTGAAGAACGTTGCATTTGAACTATTCTCTTCATCAGATGCTGCACAAATTTATTCACTTGTTCAAAGTGAAGACAATAATATGGATGTTGTTAGATTGGAAAAAGCTCCCAAAATTGCTGTTTATGTTCCGCCGGATTTCAACCCTGGGATGATGCTGTTACGCTGGTGCTTCGAGTATGCAAAAGTTCCTTATGATAAAATCTGGAATGATGAAATTTTAAGAGGTGATCCTGCCAAAATATGACTGGCTTCATTTGCATCACGAAGATTTTACAGGACAGTATGGAAAATTTTATGCAAGTTTCAGCAATGCACAATGGTATATAGATCAGCAGATTCAGTATGAACAGGATGCAAAGAAAAATGGATTTAAAAAAGTTTCTGATATGATGAAAGCTGTTGCAATTGATATAAAAAATTATGTCGGCAAAGGAGGATTTCTTTTTGCTATGTGTTCTGCAACAGATTCGTATGATATTGCTCTGGCTGCACATAAATGTTGATATCTGTGATACAAATGTACGATGGAGATGCTGCCGATCCGGATGCACAGCAGAAATTGGATTTTTCAAATACACTTGCCTTTACAAATTTCAAGCTGGAAATGAATCCTTATGTTTATGAATACAGCAATATTGACATTCAGCCTGCGGAAATAGGTGATCCTGAAAATGATTATTTCACTCTGTTTGAATTTTCTGCAAAGTATGATCCGGTACCGACAATGCTAACTCAGGATCACGTAAATGTTATAAACGGATTTATGGGACAGACAACAATGTTTCACCAGGAACAAATTAAAAAACTCTGTTACAATTCTGGCAAAAAGAGAAGGTACTGATCAGGTAAAATATATTCACGGAAATTTTGGAAGGGGAACATTTACATTTTATGGTGGACATGATCCGGAAGATTACCAGCACGCTAGTCGGTGATCCACCAACTGACCTCTAGTCTTTACAAAAATTCACCTGGTTACAGGTTAATTTTAAATAATATCCTTTTCCCTGCCGCAACAAAGAAGAAGCAGAAAACCTGATAATATTTTAATGAGTATTTAAATTATTCGTTAACTTTAAATATCAGAATTTTTCATAATACTAAATTTTAAGAAGAGAACTATAATGAAATCAATCACAATTAAAAACTCACAAGAAAAAATCACAATTGGTAAAATAGTTTGCGTTGGCAGAAACTATGCAGAGCACGCAAAAGAACTTGGAAATGAAATCCCGGATAAGCCAGTATTGTTTTTAAAACCAGCTTCTGCAGTTATTTATTCCGGTGATGAAATAATTTATCCGGATTTTTCCGAAGGAAATGCACCACGAAGTTGAACTTGTTTTGTTAATTGGAGAGAAAGTAAAAAATGCTAAACAAGGAACAAGCAGAAAAAGCAATAGCAGGATATGGAGTAGGACTTGATATGACTTTGCGTGATGTTCAAAATGAACTAAAAAAGAAAGGACATCCGTGGACAATAGCAAAATGTTTTGATACATCAGCAGTTATATCCGATTTCGTTTTGAAAAAAGATTATAATCTTACTCTGAATGAAAGAATTTTCCTTAAAATAAATGGTATAGTCAGGCAGAAGGCAAAACTTGAAAACTATGATATTCCCTCCTACTAAAATTGTGGAATATATTTCTTCGCTTATGACTCTTGAAGAGGGTGATTTAATTTTTACCGGAACACCTGCCGGTGTAGGCAAAGGTTGAAAAGGGAGATAAATTATTTGCTGAAATTGAAAGTATAGCTTCGCTCAATTGCGAAGTGGCTTAACTTATTTATTAAGAAATCCCAGAGCTTTTTTAATTAATTCTTCGAGGGATGCATTTGGCTCATTTGCAAGAACATCCCTAACACTCTTTTCAGCTTGTTTTGAATTATAACCTAAAGTAGTCAGCGCTGCAACAGCTTCGTTCTTTATGCTGTATGGAATTTTTTCTTCTCCATCAGTCGTTACAGACCCAACTTTTGATTTTAATTCAAGTACAAGCCTTTCTGCTGTTTTTCTACCAATACCGGGAACTGAAACAATTCTTGAAACATCTCCTGAAACAATTGCATGTCTTAGTTCATCAACCTGTATACCTGATAAAATACTTAAAGCCAATTTAGGCCCAATGCCGTTGACTGAAATTAGCAATTCAAACATTTCTTTTTCAGATTCAGAGTAAAAGCCAAATAAAGAAATAGAATCTTCTTTAACATTTGTGTAAACGAAAAGAGAAGCTGAAGTTTTATCGCTTATTTTTTCAAAAGTATTAATTGAAATGTTAACAACATACCCCACACCATTTACATCCAGTGTAATCCTGGTCGGTTTTGATGATATTATTTTACCTGATAAATAGCCAATCATATTTTAAACCTTAGCTCTAATTTCCTAAATATTAAACTTGCTTAACCTACTACTCTGTCCGGATAAGCTTCAATGAAGGATTTCCAGTTCTTGCTTTTTGTCGTTATTCTGTGAATTCTGAAAGCATGACATAAGGCAATTGCAAGAGCATCACTTTCATCAAATCTCATTTTTGCATTTTTAATATCAAGCAATGATTTAATCATGAAACTAACCTGCTGCTTGGAGGCGGCACCGTTACCTACGACAGACTTTTTTACTTCTCTTGGCGAATATTCACTCGTTGGAATTTTATTATGAATTGCAGCGAGCAATGAAACTCCGCGTGCATATCCAATTTTCATAGCGGATTGAACATTCTTTCCATAAAATGCAGTTTCAATTGCAAACTCATCCGGTTTGTGTAGTTTGATTAATTTATCTAATTCAGAATAAATTATTTCCAGCTTTTCTGTGAGGGATTTATTGGAGGGAAGTTTTATGAGTCCATTTACAATTTTAGTAAATGCATTCTTATGTGCTTTTATAACCCCAAAGCCAGTATAATTAGTTCCGGGATCTACACCAAGTATTATCATTTATTTAGGTTTTATAAGTAAAAGATTACTTCAGTGATTCTTCATCAAAATCTGCATTTGAAAAAACATTTTGCACATCATCGTTATCTTCGAGACTTTCAATTAATTTTATTATAGCTTCCGCTGTCTCACCGCTTACACTTAAGGTGTTTTTTGCAATCCATTGAAGTCCTGCATTTTCAATTGAAATGCTTTTATCAATTAATGCTTTTCTCACATTTTCAAAATTTTCAATTGAGGTTTGTACTTCAAAAAATTCATCTTCAGTCTGGAGGTCTTCGGCGCCCTCATCAAGGACTATTTCAAGAATTTCCTCTTCAGTTTTTCCCTGTTTAGGTAGAGTTATTATTCCTTTCCTTTCAAACATCCAGGCAACAGATCCTGTTTCACCTAAGTTTCCGCCTCCCTTTGAAAATAGGTGACGAACTTCTGCAACTGTTCTATTTTTATTATCGGTAACAACTTCAACGAGCATAGCAACACCACCCGGCCCATATCCTTCATAAGTTAGTTCAGAGTAACTTTGACCTTCAAGCCCGCCAGTGGCTTTTTTAATTGCACGATCTATGTTATCCGCAGGCATATTAGCTGCTTTAGCATTATCAATCGCAAGCCGCAATCTGGGATTTCCTGCAGGATCACCTCCTCCTTCTCTTGCCGCAATAGTAATTTCCTTAATTAACTTTGTAAAAATTTTACCTCGTTTAGCATCGATAACAGCTTTTTTTCTTTTTGTAGTGGCCCATTTTGAATGACCTGACATTTTACAATTCTCCGGAATTAATTTTCTTTTACTTTTAGATCTTTAAATCTGAATTGCGGGAAGGTCCTTCCATCCCTGATTGATTTATCGATTGAATAAACGATATCTAATTGATGGTGATTATTTTTAATAAGATCATAAAATTCTCCCATATTAAATCCTATAGCATCAAAAATTTTATCTGAACCCGGCTGTTTTAAACTTGCCAATAAATGATTGTTACCAACAATTCTTGGAGTCCCAGCTATTTCAACATCCTCTGAAAGAAAAACGGGGCGCATATTTCCAGGACCAAATGGCGCAAACTGTTCTATAATTCTAAGAAATTTGGGTGTAATTTCAGAGAACTTTAATTGCGAGTCAATGTTTATTTCAGGTGAAAGTTCATCAAACGACATTGATTCTTTAACCACCTGATAAAATCTATGCTTAAACTCATCCAGTTTATTAATTTCCACCGCCAATCCGGCAGCAGCTTTATGACCGCCAAAATGGATTAGAACATCCTGGCATTTTGAAAGTGCTTCATAAATATTGAAATTAGCAATACTTCTTGCTGATCCCTTAGCAACCCCATCAACTGTTGTAAGCATTATTGTAGGACGATAATATTTTTCAACCAATCGGGAAGCAACAATTCCGATAACCCCAGGGTGCCAGCTTTCCTGATGCAGAATTATTGGAATTTCAAGATCCAAATCTAAGGAATTTTCTATTATATTTAATGCTTCATCCAGCGTGTCTTCGTCTATTTTTCTGCGCTGATAATTTTCGGACTCAAGAATTTTTGCAAAATCCTTTGCTTTATTTTTATCTTTTGTAATAAATAATTCAACTGCTCTTTCTGCATCTCCCAATCGACCGGCGGCATTTATTCTTGGTGCAACTGTAAAAACAATTTGTCCAGAACTTAAAGTACCGGGACTCAGATTACTTATCTCTATTAACGCTGCAATACCGGGCCTTGGATTTTCATTAATTAAATTTAATCCCTCTTTCACAAGTACCCTGTTTTCATCAATAAGAGGAACAATATCAGCAGCACCTGCCAAGGCAACAAGATCAAGATATTTCAATGGCAATTCCCGCTTCCCTATTCTCTCAGAAACACCCTGTGCAAGTTTAAATGCTACACCAGCGCCTGAAAGATATTTAAATGGATAATCGCAATTTGGTTTGAGAGGATCAAGAACTGCATATGCTTCGGGAATTTGTACTTTGGGTTGATGATGATCACAAATAATTAGATCAAGCCCGAGTTCGTTTGCATATTTTGTTTCTTCAACTGCGGTAATTCCGCAATCAACTGAAATAAGCAGGGAAACATTTCTTGATTTTACATAGTCAATTCCGGAATTAGAAATTCCATAACCTTCAGTTAATCTCTTAGGAATATAAAATTCAACATTTGCACCAAGTTCCTTAAGAAACATATAAAGTAACGCCGTTGAACATGTTCCGTCCACGTCGTAATCTCCATAAATGCAAATAGATTGATTTTCAGTAAGTGCCTGGATTACGCGGGTCGTCGCAATTTCCATATCATTCATTAGGAAAGGATCGTGCAAAGATTCAATTGTAGGACGAAAAAAATATTTTGATTGTGAAAAATTATTGATGTCGCGGTGAATCAGTAACCTGGCAAGAACTTCAGAAAAATTAAGTGAATCAGCTAAAGATTTTACAGTATATTCGTCAGTAATCTCTTTAATCTTCCAGCGTTTTTTCAACATAAAATTATCCCTGAAAAGATACCCGTCACTTGTTGAACTGGCTTGACCGTTCATTTAGACGAGATAAGCAAGATTGTAAGAACAAAATATACAACCAGATCCTGTAAGCCGAATTCTGTAATCCCGCCATCGACGGGATGGCAATTATTTATCTTGTCCTAATGTTACCATCAGGCTCCAGCGGTCTACCCGAAGACCTTGTCCGGGGACATAAAGCGAACAACTTTAATCCGGCATCAGCCAGAGAGATCTTCTTATTTGACCTTGCTTCAAGTGGGGTTTACCCTGCCTCAGCTATTACTATCTGAGCGGTAGGCTCTTACCCTGCCTTTTCACCTTTACCCTGAATATTCATTCAGGGAAGTTTATTTTCTGTGGCACTTTCCCGTGTTACCAGAATTACTAATTTTATAAAGTTTTTCTGATAACAGCCGGGTGTTACCCGGCACTCTGTTCTATGAAGTTCGGACTTTCCTCCCCCTGTTTAATCAGGGAGCAATTGCCTGGATCAGGCTGTTTATTTTATCTTAAAAATAAAATTGTGTTTTTAACACAATTTTTGTCAATTACATTTCTATTAAGGATCAATGTTCAATTGTCAAAACTTCGTCAGCAGGGCATTTACAAAAATCAAATTCGTTCACAAAAACATCAAATCCTGAACAATGATCTCCCCTATAAGCAAAAATTACTAAGGCAAATATAATAATATAATTACCTCAAAACATTCGAAAAGGTTTCGAGCTGGTAAAGATCAGATATTTTAATAGACCACGAGTAAATAAGTTCTTTATTTACAAGAACTTAAAGGACAAATCCAACCGCGCTGGCTACTCAGCGGTTACTGATTCTGAAACTTCTGTTGATACGAGAATTCTTCCACAATATTCACAAAAGAAAAGTTTATTATTTCGTCTTATCTCCAGCTGCCTTTGTGGAGGTACAATATTATGACAACCAGAACAAGCCGACCTTCTAATTGTTGCAACAGCCATGCCTTTCTTAGCCTTTCTTATTCTCATATAAGCTGAGTGATCTGCTTTTTTTGTCTGTGCTTCAATTTCTTTCCTTTTTTCTCTCAACTTAGCTTCTTCTTTCTCATTCGCCTTTATGATAACTTTTAAGTCAGCCTGCTTAACTTTTAGATCTTCATTTAATTCATCAAGCTGAGGTTTAACTGATTCAATATCCTCAGTTAATTTCTTACTCATATCAGCGAGCGCATCATTTTCAGCCTCTAGCTTACTAACAAGTTCATCTGTATGATCAATTTCTTTCGTAAGCGCATCATACTCCTTGTTATTTCTAACCTGGTAAAGCTGGGCTTTGAATTTTTTCTGATTTTCTTTCAGCTTTTCGATTTCATTCTCATTTTCTTTTCTCTTTTTAAGAGACTCTTTTTGCTCGGCTTCCTTATTTACAATATCTTCTTTTATCGTATTGATTTTCTCTTCGAGAGCCTGAACTGCATTAGGTAGATCACCTCTCAATTCTTCAAGCTCATCAAGTTGATCATCAATACTCTGCAACTCAAAAAGAGTTTTTAACCTGTCGATCAATTTACTTCTCCTTGTTAATTATTATAAAATGATACGGGGTTTGTTGACCCGCTGAATTTAAAAACTTTTATAGATGAATTTTTGCCAATAAATTTTTTTAATCTTTTTTCAACTTCATTTAAAGAATGAATTTCAGTTTCGTAATGGCCGGCATCTATTAATAATATCTCATTCTGTGCATCCTGAAAAGCATGATATTTTATATCTGCGGTGATAAATGCATCCGCTCCTTCGCTAATTGCAGTCTCAATCATCTCCGATCCACTTCCGCCACAAACGGCCACTCTTTTTATTTTTCTAGTTTTTCCTTCTGTAAACCTGAAATTATCTGCCTTTAACGAATTGGCGACATATCTCAAAAAATTGTCAAGTTCCATGGCAGAGGCCAAATCGCCAATTGCACCTGCTCCTGAATTTTTATCCTGGTTTGAAAGAGGATAAATATCATATGCCGGTTCTTCGTAAGGATGAGATTTCAGAATAGCGGCAATCACATTTTTTAAATTCTTTGAATTCACAAGAACTTCAAGTCTGGTTTCTTCAACTTTTTCTTCTTTATTTCTTTCGCCAACAGATGGATTAGTTTTTTCCGAACCAAGAAATGTCCCTTCTCCTTTCAATCTGAAGCTGCAATGCGAATACTCGCCAATGTTACCTCCACCAGCGCTAAATATTGCATCGGATACTTTTTGTAAAGATTTTTCAGCGACAAAAACTGACAACTTGAATTGATTTGGTGGGAGATTAGTTAGGAATTTAATGTTTTGAAGTTTTAATGTTTTTGCTAGTTCGAAACTCACACCGTCTTTTGTAAAATCAAGATTTGTATGGGCGGAATAAAGAGTTATATCATTTTTTATGAGCTTTTCTATCAACCTTGAATTTCTGTTTCGCAAGACATCTATTTTTTTCAAAGGATGAAAGATCAATGGATGATGGCTGATAATAAGATTACATTTCTTTTTGACAGCTTGCTCAATAACCTTCATATTCACTTCAAGACAAAGAATTATATTTTTAATTTTCCTATCGCCAGATCCAACCTGCAGGCCTACATTGTCATTTTTCCAGGCAATTTCTTTAGGTGCCCAGTGCTCTAAATATTTGAATATTTCATTACACGTCATATCAAAAAAAAATGCACTTTCGAGTTGAAGTGCATTTTTTAATTCCGGCTCCTAATATTTACCGCTAAGTAGCGGTCCAAATTCTCAAGATATTTTAATTTTTTAATTTTTTTCACCATAATTCAAGGACGTATAATATATATTTTTCTATTCTTATTTGCAAGAATTTATCATATATCATTTAACAATTGCCTGCCTAATTGGGTTCCAGCCAGTTCCCATCTTCTTTTATTATCTCAATTAGAGAATCCACTGCACTACCTGAGGGAACATTCCTGCGAACTATATCTTTACCTTTGTAAAGCGTTATTTTACCAACTCCCGAGCCAACATAACCATAATCAGCATCAGCCATTTCACCCGGTCCGTTTACAATGCAACCCATAATGGCAATTTTTACACCTTTAAGATGTTCTGTCCGTTTTCTAATCATTTCAGTAGTTTCCTGCAAATCAAAGAGTGTTCTACCGCATGACGGGCAGGCAATATATTCAGTCTTTGAAATTCTTACTCGTGCCGCTTGTAGAATTCCGAATAAAATTCTGTTTATCACTTTTACTTTAGATTCGTGTTTCTGAATGAAAGTCTTTACATATTCATTCTTAGCGTGAACACTGGAACTTCTGCCTTCTTTGGTAATTTCTTTAATTTCCGCCCAGACACCATCTCCAAACCCATCAATTAATAACGATCCAAAATCAGTAGACGAATAAAGCCTGAGTTCATCTAAATTCAGATTCATATAATTTCTTTTTACTATAACAGGGTTTTCAATTTTATTCACCAATAGTTCAAAGAATAATCTTCTTTGTTCAGCTACACCGTGAAAGTTAAACGTTTCAAGAACGATTACGACAGACTGATCATGTTTTATTCTTTCCAAGATATCATTAGAAAAACTTCCGATATCTCCAATTACAAAGTTCAATGTTTCGGCTTTTAAATTGGAATTTAAATATTGAGTAACATTCATCAGCGGATAACCATTTGAACTATTTCCCAGGTTCTGCCAAAAATCAAAATCATAAACAGCTTTTAATCCATTCGGGATATCAAAAGGAATATCATTCCCGCCAAGATAAATCACATCTGCGGCGATATCATTCATAATCCATTTATCAGTTTCAGCGTTATAAAAATACCCGATGTCATTTAAATCTTTCTGATCTTCAATTTTATTCCTGCTGTAGTCGGCAATAACTCTTGGTACATTACTTCCTCCAAACCCAAATAATTCAAAAGTGTGTCTTCGCTGATAATTAAAAGGATCTTTAGGAGATTCTTCAATTGGTTTTATCTCTTTATGCCCTGATCTGTTTTTATATCTGTTTACAAGTGAAATTGCAACAGGCGCTTCAAATTCAGGATCTTCAGTTAATGAAACTCTTATAGTATCCCCAAGACCATCTTCCAGAAGCGTACCAATCCCCAAAGCAGATTTTACTCTACCATCTTCTCCTCCGCCTGCTTCGGTTACACCAAGATGCAGAGGATAGTTCATCCCTTCTTCTTCCATTTTCTTGATGAGCAAACGGTAAGCCTGAACCATCACCTGTGTGTTGCTTGCTTTCATAGAAAGAACGATCTCATTGTAATTTAGGTCTTCACAAATTCTCACAAACTCCAGAGCCGATTCCACCATTCCAAGCGGAGTATCTCCGTAGCGGCTCATTATTCTATCGGAGAGAGAACCATGGTTTGTACCAATTCTCATTGCAGTTCCGTATTCTTTACAAATTTTTACAAGCGGAGAAAATTTTTCTCGTAATCTTTCAAGTTCAGCTTCGTAGTTTTCGTCTGTGTATTCAATAGTTTGAAATTTTTTCCGGTCAGCATAATTACCCGGATTTACCCTTACCTTTTCAACAATTCTTGCAGCAAGTTCGGCAGCATTTGGAGTAAAATGAATATCAGCAATTAAAGGGACTGTATATCCCCTGCTTCTTAATTCTTTTTTTATGTTCTCAAGATTTTGCGCTTCCAGTTTGCTTGGTGCGGTTATTCTTACATAGTCACATCCGGATTCAACCATTCTGATCGTTTGTTCAACAGTGGCTTTTGTATCCATCGTATCTGTTGTCGTCATTGATTGAATTCGGATAGGATAATCCCCACCGCATGGAATGTCACCAATATTTATGACCCTGGTTTTATATCTTGAATATTCGGTTAGACTGTTGCAGTATTTTCTGGCGTTTCTAATTGTCTGATACATATATTATCATAATGAATTTCAAATTTTTCAACCAATTTTTGAGGTTCAAAAAGTACAAATAAAAAATTTATTAGCACTCCCTAAGGCTACTTATTCTTCAGGCTAAAATTTTCGTAAATCAGAAATAAATATAATAAATTGTAAGCTGCTTATAAAAAGTTATAAGGGTAAAATTTTCTCCATTTAGTAAATATTTAAGCTTTATTTATCTCTAATTTTGCTTTAATTTGCTTTTGCAATATGAGAATTCCAGAATCAAAAATAGAAGAAATAAGATCCTCTGCAAGCATAGTTGATATAATATCGAATCATGTTCAACTTAGAAAAAGAGGAAAAAATTACATTGGGCTGTGTCCGTTCCATTCTGAAAAAACCCCATCATTTACAGTTAGTGAGGAGAAGCAGATTTTTCATTGTTTCGGCTGCCACACCGGGGGGAATGTATTTAAATTTTTAATGGAATATGAAAAAATATCATTTATCGAATCTGTACAGGAACTGGCTGAAAAGCTCGGCATTGCGTTAGAATTTGATGAGGAGGCCGGAGCTGAAAAACAATCAGAGCAGGAACTTCTTTATGAGATAAATACTGCTGTAGCCCGATATTTTTCAGACAATTTACTTAAGGAAGAGAAAGGAGAAATTGCTAGAAAATATTTTGAAAACAGGAAAATAAAAGTTCAAACAATAAGATCGTTTGGTCTTGGCTATGCACTCCCGGGAAGAGATGATCTTGTAAACTATTTAACTGATAAGAAAATAAATATTGAACGTTCATTGAATCTCGGATTAATCAGCAGCTACGAAGATGGCAGGTTATACGATAAATTTTCAGGAAGAATTATTTTCCCAATATTTTCTCCAAATGGAAGGGTTGTGGGTTTTGCCGGAAGAGTTCTGGACTCTGAACAAAAAGCAGCCAAGTATTTGAACTCCCCTGAATCTCTGATCTATATTAAAGGCAGAACGCTTTATGGACTTTCACTAGCAAAAGATGAAATAAGAAAACTTGATATGGCAATTGTTGTCGAAGGTTACATGGATTTGATTTCACTTTATCAAAATGGGATTAAAAATGTAGTCGCTGTTTCAGGTACCGCTTTTACTGATGAACAGGTACAGCTTCTTTCAAGATACACGAAAAATGTAGTTCTACTTTTTGATTCAGATACTGCCGGAATAAAAGCCTCAATGCGGAGTATAGAAATACTACTGAAAAAAGACATGGACATAAAAATAGCATCCGTTCCGGAAGGCGAAGATCCGGATTCTTACGTAACTAAATATGGAAAAGAAAAATTTGATGAAATAATTCATCGAGCACAAAATTTTCTTGAATACCAGTCTGCTCAATATGAATCCCGGGGAATGTTTAATGATCCTGTAAAAATGGCTGAGGCAATACGGGAGCTTGTAAAACCGGTCGCATTGATTAACGACGAACTGAAACGTGTTTTATTAATTAAAACAATTGCTAAAAAATTCAATTTACGTGAAAAACTTCTTGAAGAAGAATTAACTAAAGCTTTAAGAGAACAGAATAAAAACAAAGTGCATGAAATTAGGCCGAAAAGTTGTTACGCAAAGAGTTAAGGAAAGAATAAACTCTAGACCAGGAAGTAAATCAGACTACCCGGGTATCGGAAGCCAATGTTATAAATGAACGGGAAATTATTGAGCTTCTTTATATGGGTGGATGAAAAGGCTATCAAGAGCTATTTTCGAAAACATTCAAATTGAAGATTTTGAAGTAGAAATACATAGGAATCTTGCTAAAATAGTTTTCGATGCTTTCAGCAATAAAGAGGAATTATCGCCGGAGCACTTCTTGATAAAATAAGCGATGATAGATGATCAAAATTACTTAATGGAAATAATTACAGATAAACATTCGCTAAGCAATCGATGGGAGGAAGTTTCCGATTCTACCACTCACAATAAACTCTCAGATGAAATATTTGTCAGATATTATAAGGAAAAAAAGAATTGATATTTTAAACAGAATGATTGAAGATAATTTTAAAAAGTTAGAAACTACACAGGATGAAAAAGAGATGCTTCAATTGATGAAAAATGAAATGGAATTAAAAAACGAACGAAGCTCTTTATTAAAAGAAATGACATAAAAAACCCGGCAAATAGTTACCGGGCCTTAAAGTTAATCTTATTTTTAATTAAACAAACATAGCAACATCGCCTGCGCCCTTACGAATTATTTCAGGTTCATCTTCACTCAAATCAATCACGCTTGATGGATCACCGACAAGCTTTCCTGAAGCTAACATCAAATCAATCTGGTTGTTAAAAATATTTCTGATCTCGAACGGATCGTACAATATTTCTCCCTTCCGGTTTGTTGTACTGGTGCTAATTATAGGATTCCCCAGCACCTCCACTAATTTTAGCGCAACCTTGTTATCGGGAATTCTAATTCCCACAGTTTTTCTTTTGCTCCATAATTCTTTTGGAACCAGTCGTGTTGTTTGCTAAAATAAAGGTATATGGACCAGGCAATAAATGTTTCATTCTTCTGTATGCATAATCGGATATTTTTGCATATTTTGAAATTTCCTTAAAACCCGAACAAACAAAACTGAATAGTTTATCGCTGGAATCATTCTTGATTCTGAACAAATTTTCAAGAGCTTTTTTATTATATATATCGCAACCTATTCCATAAACCGTATCGGTGGGATAGATGATAATTCCCCCTTTTTTCAACACATCAACAGCCTTATTTATATATCTTAACTGAGGATCTTCCGGATGAAGCTCATAATATTCCATACGTGACTCCTTTTTTGATTTTTTCATATGATAGGTGTTTTTTGATATTCCCCTGAATGTATTACAAAAAATTTAAGCTAATAACAAGATAATAAGTGGCTGATTATTGTCAATCCAATTATAAGTTAATATCAATAATCCTTATAATTTGGCTAAAAATATCCTTATTTAAGCTGATTAATTTCATTTTTTCAAAGGAAATTTATTATATTAGGAGTTCAATTTTCATACAAATGGACAGGACTTAAGGAGATTTCAATGGCTAGAAAATGTCAGGTAACAGGTGTTGGCCCGATTGCAGGAAATAGCGTTTCGCACGCCCATAACAGAAGCAAAAGAAGATTTTTACCCAATCTTCAGAAAAAAAGAGTCTGGGTACAGGAATTAAACAGATTTGTAACATTAAAAGTTACTGCAAAAGCTTTAAAAAGCATCGCAAAAAATGGTACTGCTGACGTTGCAAAAATGATACGTGAAAAAAAGATTAAAGTTCATTAGTCAAATTAGGATTTTATTTAAACCAAAAAAGGAAAGCATTATTGCTTTCCTTTTTTATTGCGTATATTTTTAATCTCTACTCTCTGACAACCCAAACTTTAATTTTAGCACTTACACTTGGATGCAGTTTTATACTCACACCATAAATGCCTAATGCTTTAATTGGTTCATCAATTTCGATTTTTCTTTTATCTAATTTCATGACCTTTTTCTTTTAGTGCATCTGAAATCATTTGCGTGGTTACAGAACCAAAAATTTTATCTTCTTCACCAACCTGTACCGGAATGGTAACTGACACTTTTTCCAGTTCAGCGGCTAATGTTTCTGCAGCATTTAGTTCCTGCTCCCTTTTCTTCGAAAGAGTTTTCTTTCTCTTCTTCCAGAGCTTTAATATTTCCTTTAAGAGCCGCATAAGCTAATTTTCTAGGAATTAGAAAATTTCTTGCATAACCGTCCTTTACATCAACCACTTCTCCAATCTGTCCCAGCCCTTCGGTATTTTGTCTTAATATTACTTTCATTTTAAATAACTCCTGATTTAAGCTACTTCAATGTATCAGAGACATAAGGTAAGAGAGCCATATGTCTTGCACGTTTAATAGCAATAGATAATTGTCGTTGATATTTTGCACTTGTACCGGTAATTCTTTTAGGAATTATTTTACCCTGTTCGGTTGTATACCGCTGTAACATTTTAACATCTTTATAGTCGATATACTTAATATTATTTTGTGTAAACCGGCAAACCTTTTTTGTTTTTATTTCATTTCTCATATTTCAAATCCTGTTTATTTTAATAAATCTGATTCTTCATTTGACAAAAATTTATCAAAAGAATCTTCAGTATAATCGACACTGGATTCATCCTCAACTGCGTTATCACCATCTGATTCAGCTGCATTTACAGTACCGTTATCTGACTCATTCAGTTTTCCTCTTTTATTCAAGAAACTGTATTCTTCTGGCTTTTATTTCAACTATGCTTCTGTTGTGACCATCATCTGATTTCCAGCTTCGGCTTTGCAATTCACCATCAACAAGAACTGCTGATCCTTTCTTCAATCTGTCGTGACAGCTTTCAGCTAATTTATTCCATGCAACAATTCCTACATAGCAAACATCTTCCTGCCATTGATTTGAGCTGTCTTTATATTTTCTGTTGGAAGCAATAGAAAAATTGACAACCGGAGTATTGTTTGTTGTCTGACGAAAAACCGGATCTTTGGTTAGATTACCAGCAACGATAACATAATTAATTTCAGGCATTTTCAAATCGGCCATGGTTATTCCTCCATACTTAAATCATTAGTTAAAATTATTTCTCATCATCTGTAGAATCTTCACTTGATCCTGCAGCCTCAGCAGCTAATTCCGGCTCTGGGCTGGAATCATCCGACTGGCTAAGAGATTTATCTTTATTCTTTTCCAGATACTCTACGGCATCAGCTATCTAAGTTTAATTGTAAGGTATCTAAGGAATTGTTCATCTAGAATATAAAATCTCTCAAGCTTGGCAATCAGGCTTGAAGGTGCGTTGAATCTAAAGATAGCATAATATCCAACCTTACTCTTCTTAACCACGTAAGCCAATCTTTTTCGTCCCCAATCTTCGATTTCTCTGATCTCGCCACCATTATTTGTGATAGTTTCTTTAATGCGGGAAATTAAGGATTGTATTTGTTCGTCATCCAGTGCGGCATTAATCATAACGGCACTTTCGTAGACGTTAGTCTTCATATGTAGTCACCTCCCTTTGGTCAATTCGGCCCTCATTCAAAGATAAGAGCAGGGATTAATAAATATGTTAATTATAACAGGGCCTTAAATTTATCTAATTAAAGGCGCAATAACAAGAGAAACTACCGCCATAAGTTTAATCAAAATATTGAGAGATGGCCCGGAAGTATCTTTGAACGGGTCACCAACCGTATCTCCAACAACTGCTGCTTTATGTGGATCTGAGCCTTTAAAGTACTTTTCACCATTAATTTCAACGCCTTCTTCAAAAGTTTTTTTAGCATTATCCCAGGCACCACCTGCATTTGACTGAAATATAGCCATTAAAACTCCGGTCACCGTTACGCCTGCAAGTAAGCCGCCAAGCATTTCGGGTCCGCCTGCATATCCTATAAACACAGGGGCAACAACTGCAAGTAGTCCCGGAATTACCATTTGCCTGATAGCTGCTTTGGTTGAAATTTCGACACATTTTCCGTATTCAGCAACTCCATCCGCTTTTTCAAATGTTGATTTATCTTCAGCTGACCATTCTGATTGTTCTTTACCTTCATTTTTTTTCATAACTCCAAGAGCAGCGGCAAGGGCGGGAATTGTCTGGAACTGTCTTCTAACTTCTTCAATCATTGACATTGCAGCTCTTCCCACTGCCTTCATTGCCAGAGCTGAAAATAAGAAAGGAAGCATACCTCCGAGAAAAAGGCCGGCCATGACATCTGCTTTGGAAATATCAATAGTTCTGATATTTGCAGCCGTCATAAAAGCCCCAAATAAAGCAAGCGCAGTTAATGCAGCTGAACCAATTGCAAATCCCTTTCCGATAGCAGCTGTTGTATTACCAACCGCATCAAGTTTATCTGTTCTTCCTCTTACTTCCTTCGGAAGTTCAGCCATCTCAGCTATACCACCGGCGTTGTCCGAAATTGGCCCATAAGCATCAACAGCTAATTGAATTCCGGTATTTGATAGCATACCTACAGCTGCGATTGCAATTCCATAAAGTCCACCAAAATGAAATGCGCCAATAATTGAAAGAGCCAAAACAATAATCGGTAGTGCTGTAGAAAACATTCCGTTTCCTAAACCTGCTATAATGTTTGTTGCACTTCCGGTTAGTGATTGCCTTACAATACCGAGCACCGGTTTTTTTCCTGTTCCTGTATAATATTCAGTAATAATTCCTATTAAAACCCCGGCAACCAAACCAATAACCGTTGCTAGAAAAATTCCTGTTGAAGTAATTGTATAAGTAATTCCATACAATTGATCTTCGTGAGTCCAGGTTTCTGGAAGCATCCATTTGATAATAAAATAAAGAGCAATGATCATTATAAAGGATGAGCCAAACTCTCCTCTGTTAAGAGCTTTTTGAGGATCACCGCCTTCTTTTACTCTTACGAAAAAAGTTCCAAGAATTGACATCACGATTCCAACTCCCGCAATAACAAGTGGTAGTAGAACCGCACCGAGTCCGTGAAATGCATCCTGAAATTCAGGGTAGCCAAAAAATGCTGCGCCGAGAACCATTGTACCGACAATTGAACCGACATAAGATTCAAATAGATCAGCGCCCATACCTGCAACATCACCAACATTATCTCCAACATTATCAGCTATTGTTGCCGGATTTAAAGGATGATCTTCAGGAATTCCAGCTTCAACTTTGCCGACAAGATCAGCACCAACATCTGCTGCTTTTGTATAAATTCCACCTCCAACTCTTGCAAACAAAGCAATAGAAGAAGCTCCAAACGAAAAACCTGTAATAATTGTAATCACTCTGTTAAGATCTTCAACTCTGCCAACGCCAAAAGTATCACTATAGATCATAAACAGAGCACCGAGTCCTAGCACTCCAAGTCCGACAACTCCCATTCCCATTACAGAACCGCCGGCAAAAGCAATTTCAAGGGCCTTACCTATACCAGTTCTTGCTGCATTAGTGGTTCTTACATTTGCTTTTGTTGCAACTTTCATCCCGATAAATCCTGCAAGAGCCGAACATAACGCTCCAACAATAAATGAAACTCCAATCAGCGGAGAAGAGTTCACAGGATCAGCAGAAACAGCAAGAAGAATAGCAACGCAAATAACAAAAATGACTAATACCTTATACTCAGCTTTTAGAAAAGCCATGGCACCTTCTGAAATATGGCCTGAAATCTTAATCATTTTTTCTGTTCCCGGATCCTGATTGGATACCCAGGAAGATTTCCAGAATGTGTATAATAGTGCAAGAACACCGAATAAAGGAATAATATTAATAAATAGACTCATTATTTCTCCGGATTACTTTTAGAATCGTTCGATAATTTATTATTGTTTTTGTTTTTAGCTAGCTTACTGTTTGCATCCAATAGGCTTTTTTTCCCGCCTATAATAAACTCATTAAATAAGAGAGCCCCTTCTTCAAAAGTATTTTTCAATTGCGGTTTTTCTGAATCGGTAAAATCAGTTAGAACATATTCAGCCATTTTCCCGGGATCGAAATCATTTCCAATTCCGAATCTTAACCTAGGAAAATCCTCAGAAGCTAGATGATAAATGACTGAATTTAATCCATTATGTCCTCCGTCTCCTCCCCCCACTCTTACACGTAAACCAGGAAATCCAAGATTGAGGTCATCATAAACAAGTAGGAAATCTTTTAACTCAATTTTATAATTTTGGATAGCTTGTAAAGCGGCAATCCCGCTATTATTAACATATGTTGTAGGTTTGATGAGAGAGAAACTCTGGTTTTCAAGTTTCCCTTCTGAAAAGTAATATTCTGATTTTGAAGGTTTAAAAGAAAGTGAGAAAGAATTTGCGATGTAGTCTAAAAACATGAACCCTACATTATGTCTGTTAAATTTATAATGGCTCCCCGGATTTCCTATTCCAAAAATTATTCGCACAACATTAATTATTTATCTTCTTCTTCGTCTTCTTCTTTATCAGCCTTTCCTTTACCAATTACTTCCGGTTCAGCAGATTCTTCGCCTGCGACTGCACCTTCTTCAACCGCGACTGGCTCTGCTTCAACCTTCAGGATGAGTAACAGCAACAATTACAGCATCCTCATCGCTGACTAATGGTAATGTTCTCAAAATTGAGGTCTTTCACGTGAATGGAATCGCCAATCGATAATTCCTGAATATTAATTTCAAGATGCTGCGGAATATCTTTTGGCAAACATTCAACTTCAAGTTTATGTAAAAACTGATGCAGAACGCCCCCTTCTTTTATACCAACGGGGCTGCCAATAAATTGGAGCGGAACCTCCAATTGAAAAGTTTCACCTGATGTTAACCCAAGTAAATCAAAGTGCGTAACTCTGTCCGTTACTGGATCAAATTGCACATCTTTAATAATACAATCATGTTCCTGCCCGGCTTCAAGTTGAAGAGAAATTAAATGTGTCTCAGCAGTAAAGACCAGAGGCTTAATTAAATTTTCTGCAATACTAATTGATACAGGTTTTTCATGCTTTGAATAAAAAACACCCGGTACAATTCCATCTCTGCGTAATTGATTTTTAGTTGACCTTGTGTCTGTTTTTCTAATTCCTGCTTTTAAAACTACCTTTTCCATTGTTTCTCCAATAACTAAATTTTTATCCTTTATCTATATCAAAAAGTGAACTAATTGATTCATTATTATATGTTCTTCTTATAGCTTCAGCAAAAATTGATGATGCGGAAACTTTTTCCACTTTATTTGTTTTATCCTCAAGATTAAATGCAATAGTATCAGAAACATAAAGTTTCTTTATTTGAGAATTTTGTATTCGTTCAATTGCAGGTCCGGAAAACAACGGATGTGTTATCGCCCCGTAAATTTCCAATGCTCCATTGTTTTTCAGCGCGTCAATTGCACCGACAAAAGTTCCGGCTGTATCTATCAGATCATCAACTAAAAGAACATCTTTACCTTCAACGTTACCTATTATGTGAACAACCTCAGCCAGATTTTGTTTAGGCCTTCTTTTATCAATCACGACTAAATCGGCATGTAATCTTTTTGCATATGATCTTGCCATTTTAATTCCCCCAACGTCAGGAGAAACCACTACAAGATTTCTTTTAACATTTTCAAAAAGCCCGGTAAACATGGTCGAACCATAAAGATGGTCAAATGGAATATCAAAGAATCCCTGAATCTGTGCAGCGTGAAGGTCCATTGTCATAATCCTATCAGCGCCTGCAACAGTCAATAAATTTGCAACTAATTTTGCTGTTATTGAAACTCTTGGCTGATCTTTTCTATCCTGTCTTGAATAGCCAAAATATGGAATTACTGCCGTTATTCTCGTAGCCGATGCTCTTTTTGCAGCATCTATCATTATCAACAATTCCATCAGATTTTCGGCCGGAGGATTTGTGGACTGAATTATAAAAACTTCAGAACCACGAATGTTCTCACCATATTTGACCCAAATTTCGCCGTCACTAAATCTCTTCTTTTCTACAGAACCAAGCGGTTTATCTAGCATCGCCGCAATTTTTTCAGCCAGACTGAAATTTGAACTACCAGAGAAAATCTTATAGTCGCTCGCCAGCATAAATTGGGTTTTTATTACAAATTTTATATAAAAATATAGACAGGAAATATAAATAAAAGGTTGTGGTAAGTCAACATGAATGTAGTTAAAAAGTGCTAATTCGCTCCAATTTAAGCCACTTTTACTTCTTTTTTCTAACCAGGAATATAACTACAATTAATATAACCAAACCCATTATAACATAAATCCAATACGGGGTTTCTTTTAGCTTGAAGGGTTTAAAAGTAACTGAAATTGTTTTTCCGCTGCCAATATCAGAAAGTGAGTAATTCCATATCAAGATTCTACCGTCATTTGAGGTTGCATTATTTGTAATAATGTCCCCGGCAAAAGTATATTTATATGTAACATTAAAATTACTTCCATCAAAACCAAATCCTGTTGCCATCGGTGAGATAAATTGGGTAAATACTTTCAATCCTGATGCTCCATCCCGAAGTGAAAAATTTGAACTGGTAAAAGCTTTGGAATAATTAAGCGAATCTATACTCCTGAAAGGAAAGATCTATAACAGCGTGAGTTGTGCTGTCCGTGGAATCGGAATAAACCTTAATGTTATCTATCGTATTATAGCGGGAAGTAAATTCGCTTCGGATAGAGTCAGGGTTAAACAATCCAATTTTATCAAGTACCTTAACATTTTCACTGTCAGGTAATTTCATCCAATAAGTAATTTTCATTTTGCCTGAGCCATCAGCGTATAGATTTACATCCTGAATGTAGTTTAAACATCCGGAAGTTAGAATTGGCAATAATATGAAAACAATTATTTTTAATGATGTAATTGAGTAATTCTTTAGAATATTCGTTTTAAGCAATTTCATTGATTTGTAAAAATTGGTATGGTTTAATTTATAGAAAAAATTGTTATTATTCCTTATGTTTCGTAACGTTTTTATCGGAGACAATTAATGCCAACATATGATTACAGGTGTACCGAATGCAATTATACCTTTGAGCTTTTTCAGAGAATGTCTGAGGAGCCTGTTAAAACATGTCCGAAATGCAATGGAAAGGTTAAAAGACTAATCGGAATGGGTGCCGGCCCGATATTTAAAGGCAGCGGCTTTTATCAGACCGATTATAAAAATAAACCCAGTTAATCAAACAAAAAAAGATAAAACCAGAAGTAAAACCAGCTTCAACAGAAAAGCCAGTTCCTTCAACTATAAAGAAGGATAAATAAATAAAAAAGCAAGCCCTATCCTGGCTTGCTCAAGAATTGAATCAAATAAATAATTAATTAAAAATCTATTCCAATAGATATATAATGAGTAGGTGAAGTAAAGCCATTAATATAATATCCCCAACCTACATCATATCTCAACAGAAAATACAAAAATATCATTCTCGCGCCAATTCCAGTTCCCATCAAAAGATCATTTGAGACAAGACTACCTTCGGAATCTCTTCCAAATAATTTCAAGTCACTGTTTCTATTCCAGGCAGAACCAGCGTCACAAACAAAACCCCCTGAATGTTGCTGAAGAAAAACGGCAGTGCTCCGGTTATAAAGTATCTTACCAGAGGAAATCGGAATTCCAGATTCAGAAGAGCATATTTTGTTCCTATTTGTTCAGCATATTTATAACCACGTAATGGAACTGCTGCGGTTAAAAATGCATAATCAGAAATAGACTCAATTGGAACTTCCTGAGTGGCAAATTTTCTGTTTATCCAATTGTTAACTCCTCCAAGAAAAAATCTTTGTGGATTTCCGCCAATCGAATATCCTCCTGAAAAACGCAGAGCGAAAGTATAGTCGGGAGTAATTTTAAGGTACGTTCTATAATCACCAAGCACGGATGCAAAACTTAATCTTGTATTTCCAATTCCGGGATTTCCAAGTAAATCAAAACGATACCTTGTGCCATCTATTGGAGAAATATATCCCCACAAAATATTATCATGAATTAAGCTTAGACTGGGCACAACGAAAGAAGCTGACTGTGACGGTTCAGCTGTATTATCCAGATTTTCCTGCGTAAGATTCATGTAGGCTAATGCCAACTCCAAGTCGATAGAATTTATTCATAGGATAAATGAAATTCAAAGCAGCCCCGTAATTTGTAAACCTGAATAGATCGGATGTTGGTCCTCTTTGTAAATAAACGAATCTGGCAGTGTGGAAACCAGACACAGCATAGTTTAATCTTCCACCAAGGTATGCATAGGTTAATCCATAATCACTATTCTTTAGATCTATCTGAAGACTTGTTTGTCCTATCAATCTGTGATCACCAAGCACATCGCTAAACGATAATACCGTCGTTCCCATTAAACCATAAAGAGTATTGTATCCTGCATTAGCATAAATTATATCTGGAGAAAAGGAAATTTTATAAGGATTGACTTTGTAATTACCGTCTTCATCCAGGTTGTCTGTCAAATTAAACTTTTTCTGATTCTCAGCTATCTCAGCCGAATCTTTCCGCGCATATGGATTAGAACCAAAAACATAATTTGAATAATCTATTTTAGAAGTATCAGCTTTTGCAGATGTTGTATCAACAACCTGGCCCGTATATATGTTGGAGAATATATTTGTTGAAGAAGAAGTATCTTTTGAAACTTTATTTTCACCTTCTTTTATTTCTGCTAATCCATTTTTATTATTATTTTTTTCCCGGTCAAGCAAATTTTGTTTATAAACTGTTAAAGGAAGTTTAGTGGAATCAGTCTTTGGCTCAAAAGGATTATTCATTAAAAATAAATTATATGATGCTTCATAAAGAGCTGAAAAGACAAGCTTTTTCCCATCTTTTGACATAGATATTTGATTTAGCCCTTCAAGCGAATTGGTTATAGGTATCGCCGGATTATCTTTGAGATTTTTAGTGGTATCATCCGATAATGGTTCTATTTTTTCTTTATAAATATTAGTTATTCCATTCATATCTGAAATGAAGAGCATTTCCTTCCCATCAGGACTAACAATCGGATATGTTTCGTCACTATTTGGTAAATCCGTTAGTCTCTCCATTTTTTTTGAATTAATATCTATTGAGTAGATATCAGTTTGCGAATAGTCATATTTATAAATTTTAAATGTATCCGGCACAGCTGAATGTGAAGTAAATTTTCCTCTGTCGGATGAAAAATAAATTTGCTTGCTATCAGGTGACCAGGAAGGATCATTATCTGTAAATACATCATCAGTTAAATTTATTACTTTTTTATTCTGCATATCATATAAATAAACATCAGATTCAACTGCAGTATGCCCTATAAATGCTATATATTTTCCGTCAGGAGACCAGCTTAAACTTTTTATTCCGTCTAATTGAATTGGGAGAGTTTCTTTATCACCACTTTCAACATCAATTATATAAACGACATCATAACCGCCACTCTTTGCACTGAGTGCGATTTTCTTTCCATCGGGTGACCATGATAATCCCGGTGTAACAACATTCAGTTGTTCAAAATCTGCCGTTGAATTTCCTTGTACAAGTTTCTTAATTACTTTTCCATCTATTGCATTCATTATATAAAGATCAAAATAATAATCCCTGTTAGATATAAAAGCAATTTTATCTCCCTGGGGTGATAATGTCGGACTTGTATTATAAAAACCGTCATCATTTTTTGGATCTGTTAATCTTTTTGCAAATTCATCCGGCTGCTTCATAATTGCAATTTCAGGCCAGAACATTTTCTTTAAATATTTTTTCCATCGTTCATTTAATTCTTCTAAGGTCAATCCTATAGAGTTTTTAATCCCGGCTTCCAGGTTTCCCGAACCCTTGACTTTGTTTATAAGCTCACCAATTTTTTGTTTACCATATTTTTGCGAAATATAGTAAAAGACTGATTGTCCCCCCCTATAGGCAAAATAACCATTCAATTGATCAATATCCGGAAGATATTCACTTATCGTAGCTTCTCTCATAAACATATCCGTATTAACATCCCATCCAAGAGATTGATATTCTGCCATACCTTCGTTGAACCATAGAGGAAGGTTTGTTGTTATGTGATTTGAAATAATATTTTGCAACGACCCGCCATAAAACATATCATTAACCACTGCGTGAGTTAGTTCATGGTGAATAAGATGTCTGAATTCCTTATAAGAACCCATGAACTGTATAACTACTCTGTTCTTAAAAATTTCAGTAAATCCTTCAATACCTTCTGATAAATATTGATCGGTTGTATTGGTTTCCTGAAAATCATTTGTGGAATTGTAAATAATAATAACAACGCGATTATTAATTTTATAATTAAAACTATTTTCAATGGATTTTAAAGCATCCTCAGCGGCCTTTGCAGTAAATTCAGCCAGGTTTGATCCATGTTGAGAAAAATATATATCGAAGTGATCAGTTTGAATATAATACCAGGTAAAATCTTTATATTGAACTTTATTTTGTCCAAACTGAGCGAACAAAAATGGCTGAAGTAATAATACAAATAAGAAAAATTTTAATACATGTCTGTTCATACTAACCCTTTTGGTTATTCTATAATTATAAAATCCAGTTCAGTTTTCTCATAATCGACACGGACCAATTTAACCTGTACCTTATCACCCAACCTGAACTGCTTCTTTTTAGATTTGCCAATTAAAGCATATTTTTTCTCATCGTAAACATAAAAATCGTCCTCCAGATCTTTCAGACGGATAAGCCCCTCAGCCAAAATATCAGTTATTTTAACAAAAATGCCGAAATGAGTTATTCCGGATATTATCGCATGAAATTCCTCTCCAAGATGATCTTTTAAATATTCTATCTGCTTTAATTTAACCGATAATCTCTCGGCGTCAACAGAATTTCGTTCTGTATCTGAAATATGATCGCAAATTTCATCAAGAGTTTTTAGATTGACTTTCGAGCTACCATCATTCGAAACATAATCAAATATAAGGCGATGAACCATTAAATCTGCATATCTTCTTATAGGTGAAGTAAAATGCGTGTAATATTTAAATCCCAGTCCATAGTGGCCTATATTTTGAACGGAGTAAACAGCTTTGGCCATTGACCGAATTGCCAGCTCATTGATTAATGTTTCTTCTTCAGTTCCCTTTGCTGAGTCCATTAAATTTTGAAATTGTTTTGAGCGCGACGATTGATTAGGGTCAAATGAATAACCGAGTGTTTTCACAAATTTTGAAAACTCTAAAACTTTATCTTTATCAGGCAAATCGTGAACACGATAAACAAAAGGTTTCGCCGGGCCTTTTTTAGAAAATCCTACGTGTTTGGCGACAAGTTGATTTGCCAGGAGCATAAATTCCTCAACGAGCATATTACTTTCCTTAAGTTCTTTCCGGTAGATTCGCACCGGCTTGCCGTCCTCACTAAGTTCAAATTTTATTTCAGGTGTGTGAAACTCAATACTGCCTTCCCGCATTCTCTTCTTTCTTAAAATTTTTGCAAGCTCATTGAGTTGAATCATTTCATCTTTAAAATCTCCCTCGCCTTTTTCGATAACCTGTTGTGCTTCGTCATATGTAAATCTTCTTTTGCTATTAATTATAGTTTTAGAAATTTTATAATCTTCTACTTTACCCCTCGGTGTAAGTTCCACAATTACCGAATAGGTTAATCGATCTTCATATGGAACGAGCGAACAAATATTATTCGAAAGCTTTTCAGGAAGCATCGGAATAACTTTTCCGACAAGATAAACACTGTTCCCTCTTAATTTTGCCTGTTTGTCAATGTTAGAATGTTCAGGAACATAATTTGAAACATCAGCAATATGTATTCCAACGGAAAAATTTCCATTGCTCAAAGTTTCTATGGACAAAGCATCATCAAAATCCCTGGCATCTTCAGGGTCAATTGTAAAAACAACTTTATTTCTGTAGTCCATTCTGCCTTTTTCATCGGTATCATTTATTTTTTCCTCTATGGAATTTGTTTCATCAATAACTGGCTGAGGAAATTTATAAGGCAGGTTAAATTCTCTTGCGATTGAAAGTATTTCTGCATCCTTTGAACCGGACTCTCCTATAACCTCAATCACATCCCCTTCGGGATTCAGCATTGAAGAATCCCAGCAAAGATTACCAACGATTATCTTATCGTCGACTTTAGCACTGTTTAACTTGGATTTATCAATGTAAATATCCCGATGTATTTTCTGATCATCAGGTTTCAAAAAATAAAACGATTTTGATTTTTTTAATGTACCTACAAATTCTTCTCTTTTCCTTTTTACAACATTTATTACCTGCCCTTCCAAATTTTTCCTTTTTTGCTGTGCAAATAAGGCAACTTCAACAGTATCTCCATCAAAAGCTGGCCCAAGATTCCTTGAGGCTATAAATATATCGCCGGCCGATTTATCCTTTAATACAACAAATCCAAAACCTCCTTCTTTAACTTCAAGTTTTCCGGTAACTGTATTTGATTTAATCATTGCATTATATTTATACCGTTTTCCTGATTTTGCAAGGAATCCTTCCTTATAGAGTGAGTTGAGAAGTGATTTCAAAGAACTGTATTCATGCTCGGTGGAAATATTCAATTTTTTAGCAATTTCTTTACTTTTAAATTGTCTTCCCGAATTTTTTTTGAAGAACGCAATTAATTTATTTTTCATTAAAACTCAAATTGATATTTTAGTCCAAGCTCATTAATCATTTCGCTGGTATTATTTGTTTCAGTGATAGCTTCCTTTCTTTCAAGTCTTAAAAATAGCTTCTGGAAAAACGGGTATTCAATTTTTACATTTGCCCTGCTAAGATCAGAAAATACATCTGTAGTACCTCCAACAGTATACCTGAAATTATTTACCTTACCAGAAAGGTTAAATTTAGTATAAGTACCTACCTGCCTTAGTTCCAGGCTCCTGATATAATCACCGGCGTAGGAGTTTAAGAATCCTCCTAATAATGAACCAGCTAATGAAGATGCCGTGCCAGTTAAAGCATTATTTTGGGAAGAACCGGAAGTGAATCCTCCCTGCGCTCCTAAAAATTGACCCGTTAAAATAAATGTAACTGCGGCCGATGCGTCCTTTGTTTTATCCGGGACATCATTTTCAATATTATCAGAGCCATAATAAACAGCCAGGTTATCAGGATTATTAATAAAACTCTTTCCAAGATCTTTAAGCGGACCTTTTAATTTAAGTTTTACTGCTACCTCAACCTCATTAGACGTTTTTGACGAATCGGCAGAGGGAGGATAATAATAATTTCTATATGTCGCCACGATGTCCAGATAAGGATTAGTTAAATCATTTTCAAACCGCAACGATCCTTCCGCCTGAAATGTTTTTGTTAAAAACTCCAAAGTTGAACCATCAACTAATTTCAAATCACCAACGGCAGATGTTCTTCCTCCAACATGCTGAAATTTGAAATTACCATTTAAAACTGTAGTTAATATCTGATTATATTCTTGATCAAGGATAAAAGTTATTTTGGCCTCTTTATTCATTTTAACATCAATAGTATAATCAAATTTACTTTCTGTGGATGGGCTTACTTTAACGCTTGCACTCCTTTGTTGAGATAAGGCTATGAGACTTTCAAAATCTACTTCTTTTTTCTTCTCTTTAGTTGTGTCCTGAGCATATCGATAAATAAAATTACTATAACTGTTTTTGTAACCTCTTTGAGATTGTGGGAACGTGAGATCAGCGCTGACAACATTTATCGGAGCCTTTAAGTATGCACCTTTAGGATCTATGGAAAACTCAAGTTTGCCGTTTGTTGCTACTACCAAATCACCATATAGATTTGGGCTGGCTGCTTTTGAAGCTTCACTTAAAATTTTAAGCTGTCCATTTAAATAAATCTGCGATGACGTTAAATCAAAATTATCGAGTTGAGCCTGCCCGCTTCCTACCATAGTACCGCCATTCACAGTGCCCTCTACGTTTTGCACAAACAGACTATCAAGTGAAACGGAATGTCCGTCAATTTTTAATTTTAAACCAGTATTATATTCCAGGTTATTTGCCTGGGCAATAAATCCTCCTTTGTCGATTGACATAAATCCGTGCGGATCTGGTTCATTCCATGAACCCTTAACTTCAAGATTAGCGGAAAGAAAGCCGCGCGCTTTATTTATTTGCGGGATTAAATCACCGAACACACTTAAATTAAATCTATTTGCAAGGAGGTTTATATCCAGATCCTTTGTATCCAATAATCTATTTTCAACTCCAATAAAAGCAAGATTAACCGGCATGTTTCCCCAGATCTTTAATAAGGGATCCGTTTTAGTATGAGTTGAATCAAGAAAATAAGCTTCAAGATTCAAATTTTTATTTTCATACTGCCAGTTGGTTATTAAATATCCAAGAGGAGTATTTCTAAACGAGACACTGTCAACATTCAGCTGCATATTTATTTTTGGATCAGAATAATTTCCATTAATTATAGCGGTTAAATTTAAGTCAGCAGCGGGACTATTTATCGTATTTAATTCAGCAAAGTTTGTTGATAAATCCCTTCCTCTAAAATGCTTAAGAGTTAATTCCAAATCCTGGTTGCCATACCTTAGCAGATTACCTTTTAATTTAAGATTTGCTTTGTTTCTAACTAACTCAAAATCATCTATTTTAATTTCATTATCAGATAATGAGAACCTAAGGTTGTTTTTATTATATATATTAAAATTATTGTAAATTATTCCCAGCGAATCAAGATCAAAATATGCCTGACTATTTGTAAGATCAATTTTACCCTGCAGCCTTGCTTGAAGGTAATCTTCCAATCCCCCGGAAAAATTAATTGTTGCTTTACTTTTATTTAATGTGAGATCTAAAAGAAAATTATGTAAATCGCTGCCTGTATAAACTCTATTTGTTTTTACATTTACCTTTGCAGAAATGTCGCTAAGATTTTCCGCATGAAAGCTGTTTTCAAAATCAAATCCCAGATCTAATTTGGACAGGAAAAAAATATCCTTGGGTCCCCAGAACTTAACATAAGCTAAATTAGAATTAATTAATACATGTATGCTGTCTTTAGAGTTATAAACCAGCCCTTTTATATTACCATCCATTTCCAATCTGCTTTTATTCAAAAAGATGGTTATGAGATTAAAGTCCTTGAATTTAACGTCAAACGAAAATTCGTTATCCTGATCGACATCGCTGAACCTTGATGTATCGGTTTTAATGATTAAATTTTTAGGTTTCTTATTATCATTAATTTCAGCAATTACAGAATCCTGATTCAGTACCTGCTTTATTTTTTTATTTACAACTTCAGTTAGCAAACCTGATTCGCCAACCAGCAAAGAAACAGTTTTCGGAAGCGAAAATTTACCATTCAAGGAAATGTCAGCTAAATCTGAAGTTATATTTACTGACTTCTTATCATTATCGGAGCTTATTATATTAATGGTAGCTTCACTGCTGTCTATTTTTACTCCGTTCATTATGGATTTATTTATCCCCAGACTTAAGTATAGATTTAGGTTATCCAAATCCAGGTTTTGACCTGTTCCGTTCATATAAAAATTTAGATTACCGTGATTTAGCGTATCTTTAAAAACTTTAGAATAATTTAGATTCTTAACTCTTCCTTCAATATCATAACCCGGACTCTTTTCATTTGTAAAATCAAATATTCCTGTGAGCAAAGCAGATGAAGTATCTGAATTGACTTTCAGGTTATACAATATATTTTTTTTGTCAGCATTCACTGATAGCCTTAAGCTATCCGTCTTTATGCCTTCTATTAAAGATCCATCCGCTGAAAAAGAAAGTTTTGCTTTTAGGTTTCTTGGGGCAGAGCCTTCGCCATTTAATTGACCGGTTGAAGTAAACATTGTTTGCAGGCCAATAATCGGAGCGAAATTAAAATTTACAGTGGAAAAATTAAGATTATATTTTAAAATGGGCTTTTCAAAATTAGCGCTACCGCTTACATACAATCCTCCAGCATCAGAATTTAAATAAATCTTCGTCATAAAATCTAATGGTTTACCATCAAAATTGAGAGTATCAATTTTTAAAATACCCAGTTTCTCGTAATCCGGTATCTTCTCATCAGGTAATAATTTTACTACATCCGGCTCATTGATAACTGAGTTATAAAAATCCAATTTTAGCCTCAGGTTTTCTGGTGAATCCAGATTATAAATTCTGCCTTTTGTTTCCAGGTGAGTATTTAGATAGGCTACCTGCAATTCATTAACCGAAATATCACTCAATACACCGGATAGTTTTGTTGTAACAAATGCGCTGCCTTCTGAATTTTTAAAAACACGTACAAAATTACCAATGTCCTGAAGTTCAACATTTGCGTCTATAGTGGCTGAAGCCTGAGATTTTTTAAACTCCTTTGAATTATTTTTTTCAAAAATATTAAAACCTTTGATTTGTGCACTCAGATTTATTTCTGAATTCTTAGTGACAATTTTTAACTTGTCAGCTTCAAGCCCGCCTCTGCTTGCCTTAAGTTTTCCAGAAATACTTTTTAAATCAAAATGGCTGAGATTGGGAGAGAAAGACAACTTATGCAGGTCCACTCCAAAATCATTTTTAGATATATCAATAACCGCAGTAAGGTTAAGATCAATGTCTTTAGCTCTAAAATCATTGAGGTTTAAGGAATCATAAACAACAGTACTATTTACATATTTATAGTCTTGCAGAGAAAAATTTACATTTTTTAACGAGAGAGCAGATACAACTATCTTAAATGGAAATTTTGCTGAAGTTGTATCTTTGGCTGTTGGCTTTATCAATTTAGAAAGATTTAAGGTACCGGAGCTGTCTTTTATAAAATGAATGTCAGCGTCTGAAATGGAAACCTGTCTTATGTGAATCATTTTTAGAAATATTGCAAGCGGACTGGTTTTAATTTCAATTTTATTAGCGCTTAATAAAGTATCCTGCCCAACAGTTACTACCGTACTATCCAAAACAACAGTTGTAAAAATTGTTCCTTCAAGTTTTCCTATTGATATTTTGCCATTAAAAGAATCATTTAATTTTTCAACTACATAATTTTTTAATTTACCCCTGAAGAAAGAAGTCTGGCTGACGGCAAAAAATATCATGAATAATATTAGAAGAATTATCCCGGCATAAAGAAATACATTAACTGTCCTTTGCAGGAGAGTTCTTCTTTTTTCTTTATTTTTTTTCTTTTTATCCAATGTGGGCGGCTCTTACGATTTCTTCTATTTAATATTCTACTGTTTTAATGTGGGAATATTATCAAACACTATTGTTTATAAAGGTTGAGAATTTTCTGAATAATTTTTGAAGTCGATTGTTCATTAACAAATTTTATATTTTTTACTTCTCCCCCGTTTTTAACCACTGTTTCCCTGCCTTCAATTTTATCTAAATCCCAGTCCGCTCCTTTTACAAGAATATCCGGAATAATTGCATCGATAAGTTCTGCCGGTGTATCTTCATCGAAAAGAACGACAAAATCTACAGGCTTAAGGCTCGCGAGAATAATTGCCCTGTTTTCCTGGCTGATGATCGGTCTTTTATCGCCTTTAATGTTCTTAACTGATTTATCACTGTTCAATCCAACAATAAGAACATCACCAAGTGCTTTGGACTTAGTTAAATAATCAACATGCCCGGAATGCAAAATATCAAATACGCCGTTTGTGAAAACCACTTTTTTGTTTTCTGAACGAAGTTTTTTTCTTATCCCTACAATTTCTTCCCGTGTTTTTATTTCTTTCATAATCAAAGTTCTTCGCTTACCGTGCTGAAAAGTTTATCAAGTTCAATCGGTACAATACCGACTTCCTCGCAGACAATTCCGCCGGCATAATTTGCAAGATAAGAGGCTTCCAGAATATCTGCACCTGCTGCAAGCGCCATTGTTAATGTTGAAATAACGGTATCACCTGCGCCTGAAACATCTGCAACCTTCCTTGCTTTCGTTTCCATTTTTTGGGGTTCTTTCCCTTTTTCGAAAACAGAAATACCATCCTCGCCAAGTGTCAGCAGCACATATTTCGCTTTAAGATTTTCCAGTATTTTTTTACCAGCAGCTGCAACATCTTCCGCTGATCTAATTTTCATTCCAAGTACATCTTCAGCTTCTTTCCTGTTGGGCTTAAAAACAGTTACGTTTTTATAATTAAAAAAATTATTGAATTTTGGATCAACCGTAATAAGTACTTTATTTTTGTTTGCAAGATTAATTATTTTTTCAATTAATGCAGGAGTCAGTACGCCTTTATTGTAATCCTGTAAAATAATTCCATCAAAGTTTTTAATATTTTTTTCAAAATAGTCTAATATTTTCGATTGATTTTTTTTATTCAGATATTCCTTGCTTTCCTTATCTATCCTTACAACGTGCTGGTTGTCGGCTATCACTCTCGTTTTTGCTGTTGTCGGTCTTTCTTCATCTATAATAATCCCGTCATCAGAAATACCTGCTTCCGTAATCAGTGATTTAAAAATAGTTCCGTAATTATCATAGCCAATTACGCCTACCGGAAAAGGATTTCCACCTAATTTTAAAATGTTAAGTGCAACGTTTGCCGCGCCGCCGAAACGGTAAAATTCATTCCCAACTTCAACTACCGGAACAGGAGCTTCAGGTGAGATCCTTTTTACATCACCCCAGAAGTAACAATCCAGCATCATGTCGCCGACGACTGCAATTTTTAAGTTTTTAAAGTGGTTTCTAAGAGTGCTAAGTCTTTTAGCAGAAAGATTTACCATAAACTATCCAAAAGTAAAATTTTAAGTAATTAAGATAATGATAAATTAAATGCCTGAAAAGGAAGAATATTTAAGGTTTATTTGCAACAACGGAAAATTCGGGTGGTAAAATTTAAAAATCTATTTACAAAAGTTCACAAATTTGTTAACTTTGATTTATGAGACAAATCGTTTTTTACAGAACTGAAAAAGGCGATTCTCCAGTACTGAAATTTTTGGAAGGATTAAATGATAAACAGGCTCAGAAAGTAGCCTGGGTTTTAAGAATAATTAGAGATTTTGATTTTATACCTAAAGATTATTTCAAAAAGTTAGGTGGAACAGATTTATGGGAAGTTAGAGTAAATGTTGGGAACAATACTTTCAGATTATTAGGTTTCATGGATAGAAACAATTTTATCGTGTTGACGAATGGGTTTCAAAAGAAAACACAAAAAACACCAAAGAAAGAAATTGAGATAGCCGAAAAAAGGATGGGAGATTATTTAAACAGGAGAAAAAGAAATGGATGATTTAGAAATATTTATTGAAAACAGAAAAGAAAAAAGTAAAAAATTTGCAAAAGATTTTGAAGCCGGCTATGAGAACTTCAAGATTGGCATTGCATTGCGCAAAGCAAGAGAAGAAGCTGGCATTACGCAGGAAGAACTTGCACGGAAGATGAAGACTAAAAAATCAGCAATATCAAGGATTGAGAACCATTCGGAAGATATAAGAATTTCAACTTTGAAAAACTATCTTGAAGCAATTGGAAAAAAACTTCAGTTAAATATTAGATAGCAAAATTGTATTAATTCTATTTTTAGTGAATTTTTATAAAAATATCATAACTTGGCTATACTGATCGGGGAATAATGTTAAAACATAAATTATCCGTTTTCCTATTAATAACTTCTTTGTTAGGATTTACAAGCTGTAACACAACCGAACCTCCTCCGCCAAACAATGGTGCGCTTACACTCACACTTGCAGAAACCTCCTGCACAGAAGTGTGGGTTGAGCTGAAAACAAATGGGGTAAGATTTCCTGTAAATGTTAATATTTTAGCAAATGGAAATCCCGTAGCTCAGGTTAATAACCTGAGCTACGCTGATACTGCCGTTTACATTGACTCCCTGCTGCCAAACAAAAGCTACCAACTGCAGGCGTAGTTTTTTAAGGATAACCAGGCAACGAGCAGCAACAAAATAACAGCACAAACACTTGACACAACCAGCAGCAACTTTACCTGGCAAACCTACACTTTTGTTGCAGCAAATGCAGGAAGCAGCCAGCTAAATGATGTTGCAATTATTAATGATAATGATATCTGGGCTGTTGGTTCAATTTATATGGATGATTCTACGGGGCAGCCGGATCCACAGCCATATGCACTTGCACATTGGGATGGTACTAATTGGAATTTAAAAAAACTTTACGACTTGAATAATAATTTAATCCCTGAAGTCAGAGGTATTTACTATTTCGGTACATCAGATATATGGCTTGCAGATGGTGGGGTATATCATTGGGATGGTGTTTCTCAAAAGGTAAGTCAATCCTTTGACAGAATTTCATTGATTGGTGGAACAGAAAATGGACAATCAGTTAATAAACTCTGGGGAACCAGTTCAAGTGACATATATGGTGTTGGATATAATGGAATGATCACCCATTATAACGGCAGCAGTTGGCAAAAGATAGAGAGTGGGACAACTACTACTCTAAATGATATTTGGGGTTACTATGATCAGGCAAACAATAATCTCTCTGTTTTAACTGTTGCTTCCAATATTTTTAGCCAGGGTGATTACAAGCTGCTTGCCATTTCTGATTACACCGCAAGGGATACTCTCAACTGGCCTTACAGTAACTGGATTAAAGGAGTGTGGTTTCAGGGAAAATACTCTCCAGTATATATTTGCGGAAGTGGGATAAAGGAATATCAACGGGGAGTGTGGAGCCAATTAAATTTGCCTAATTATTTTACAGAAAGCATCAGGGGAAGTGGTGTAAATGATGTGATTGCTGTTGGTGATTTCGGGTTTATTACGCATTTCAACGGCTTCAGATGGGAAAGTGAAAATCTTGCAAATAATTATGTTTTTTATAGTGTTGCAATAAAAAATAATACAGTTGCGATAGCAGGACTTTCTACATCAGGTGCAGTGGTAGGAAGCGCAAAAATGGTTATAGGAAAAAGATAAAACTATTTCTTCTTCCTAACTTGCCTTTTCATAGACCAGTGTGCAAGAGGATTATCAATTTTTATTCTGTACAATCCGTTGTCTGTTCCAATCCACATAGAGGTTCCGTCAAAAAATAAACTTAACACCTGCCTTGCGCGCAGGTCGATATCGTTTATATCCGGGGTGCTTACCTTTTCAGTAATTCTGTCAATCAAAGCGATTCCCCTTCCGTAATCTTTTTTGTCCTCCTTGCTGAAAGTATAAACGCCCGCCCATATCTTGTTTGCAGTTTTTGCGAGACAATAAATCCCGTCGGCAGGAAGACCATTGTTTTTTGAAATCCTGTCCCAGTTTAAATTTCTGTCATATTTGTAAATTCCGCCAATATTAAAATTTGGCTGGTCTTTTGTAATAAATTCGTCGGTGCCAAACCAGATATAATTTCCGTCAAATAAAATACCCGGAATTGAAACTGCCTCGCCGTCTCCGTTAAATCCGTTTCCTTTGTTGTCTAAAAATCTCCAGGCAGATTTATCATCATATCCAAATGCCTTATCATAAACGTGTACACCGGATTCAGTTCCAAACCAGACGAGGCTGTCGCCGTCAAGTTTTATTGTCTTAAAATTATTTGTTTTGCTGTCGCCGTTTTCAGTAAGGTCAATATCTTTATATTGATTTCTTTTAACGTCGAGTCTTGTAAGATTTATAAATCTTCCGATCCATAAAATATTCTGCGCGGGATCGTAGCATAACGTCCGGATCCAGTTGCCCATCTCACCGCCCTGCGCAAATTTTCTTTTTCTCCATCGGTTGTGAATTATATCATATATAAATAAACCTTCTACTGTCCCAGCCCAAAGGTAATCCTTATTTACTGCGATTGTATAGAAAAAGTCAGAATCGGAATTTTGATTTTTAGTAGAAAGGTTGAACCATTTATCTTCTTTAATTGAATATCGGTAAATTCCCTGCCCGTAAGTCGCAAACCAGACATAATCACCTTCTTTTTGGATTGAAGTAACCATTGCATTTTCAAGATAAGATTCTATCTGCGGTTGGGAATAAGAAATAGTTATTGAAAAAAGTGATAAAAGAGAGGTAACGAGGATTTTTTTCATCTTAAAAATTTTTATGAAAGAAATAGTTCAAAAAATTTCAATAACTTTCTTCAATTGATGGAAATTTTCCGGCTTTGATATCATCAATATATGACTTGACGGCTTTCGACATTACATCAGCTAATTCGGCATAATGCCTGACAAACCTCGGGTGAAAATCAACATTCAAACCGAGCATGTCTGGAGTAACGAGTATTTGTCCATCACATTCAACTCCCGCACCAATTCCAATTGTGGGGACTTTAACTGATTCTGTGATCTGTTTTGCAAGAGAAGCCGGAACCTTTTCAACTACCAGCGCAAAAGCTCCCGCTTCTGCAACCGCCTTTGCATCTCTTAAAATTTCTTCACTTTCTTCTTTAGACCTGCCGCGTTCTCTGTAGCTGCCAAACTGGTGTATGCTCTGAGGAGTTAGTCCGATATGCCCCATAACCGGAATACCTGCATCGGTAATTTTTTTAATAGTCTCGGCTACTCTTAGACCGCCTTCCAGCTTAACACCTCCGGCTGAAGTCTCTTTCATAATTCTACCGGCATTCCTGAAACCCTCATCTGTACTCAATTGATACGACATAAAAGGCATATCCGTAATAACCATCGCCCTGTTTACTCCTCTTGTAACAGCATTTGTGTGATAGATCATATCCTGCATAGTTACCGGAAGTGTAGTTTCGTGACCCTGGAAAACGTTCGCCAACGAATCTCCTACCAGTACAACGTCTATACCCACCTCATCAAGAATTTTCGCTGTTATAAAATCATATGCCGTAAGTGCGGTAATTTTTATCCCCTTCTTTTTCATTAGAGATAAAGTTTTTGTTGTAACGCGTTTAATTTGTTTTTCGGTGCTCATTTAATTCTCTTAATGAATTATTGCATTGTGTTTTCTAATTCAGGAGTTAAAGATTCTTTAAAATTGGCCTCAAAATTAATTTCGAATCCTTTTATAATTGCCGAACTTAGTTCAGCATAATTTATTTCTTCATTTAATATAGATTTCAGATCGCTTGTGCTATCAGAAATTTCCGCTTTTAGCGTTTCAATGTTTTCTTTATTCAAGTTTAAATATTCTAAAATGTTTAAGTGATAAGTTCCGCAAAGTATTGATCCGTGTTGCAAAATTGTATTACCAAATTTTCTTTGCGCACTTCCAACAAGCTTTTTGTTTTTATATTTTAATTCGCTCCTGGCAGAAACAGCAAAACAAATATTACTTTTATCTGTCTTATAAAATTCAGAAAAAGCAGGCTGGTCATTTTCCAGATTAACTTCATCCAGCATTGGATTATAAATTTTCAATCCTTTAAGTAAAGCAAGATTAATTTCTTTATAGATATTTTTTGCCGATAAATTTTCAGCTACCGGAAGTATGACGGAATATGTTAATTCTTCAGAATGAAGAATCGCCCTGCCTCCCGTCGGCCTTTTAACAACATCTATTTTATCTTCAGCCGCCTTATTTAAATTTACGGATTCAAAATTCTGATTTGCACCCAGAGATATACAATATGGCTGCCAGCGGTACAAACGCAAAACAGCTTCATCCGATTTTATATTCTGAGCAAGATTAATATCAAACTCCATATTAAATTTGCCCGGATTAAATCCTGTGTCAATAAACTGCCACTTCATTTTCCTATTAATCCTCTCTTTGCTTTCCCTACAAACTCTATAACATTATCAACATATTTATTTTGAAAATTCGATTTAACTTTTGTCATAGCCTGACTTACGTTCATTGATTTATCATAAATATTATTGTAGGCATTTTTGAGAGTTTGAATATCCTCGTTTGAAAATCCTCTTCTTCTTAATCCTATGACATTTAGTCCTGAATATTTTAACGGTTCACCTGCAGCTAATATAAAAGGCGGAACATCCTGCGAAACCCTGTACCCGCCTCCTACCATTGAATGCTGGCCAATCCTTGTGAACTGATGCACTAAAACACCTCCGCCAAGTATTACATAATTTTCGATGTGTACGTGTCCTGCAAGCTGTACTGTATTAGCAAGAATACAATTATCGCCAATCTCGTTATCATGTGCAACGTGAGAATAGGCCATAAACAAGCAGTTTTTGCCAATGTGCGTATGCCCGGTTTCTTTAGTGCCGCGATGAAGTGTAACAAATTCATGGATAACGCATCCGTCGCCTATATGAAGATAGGTTTCTTCATTTGCAAATTTCAGATCTTGCGGAATGTGTGAAATGGAAGCGCCCTGATGAATAGTAATTTTATTTCCAATTCTTGCACCGTTATAAATTACAACGTGAGGCCCGATCTTGCAATCATTTCCAATTTCAACATCATCTTCAACTATGGCATAAGGGCCTATGCTTACGTTTTCTCCTACCCTGGCTTTCTTGCTGACTAATGCAGTGGAATGTATTTGCGTCATTTAAAAAATTATATTTCCTTTTTGTCTTCACGGTCAACTATACCGGCCATAAAATCAGCCTCGGCAACCAGAACGTCGTTAACAAATGCTTTTCCGCTCATTGTAACTATCTTGCTTTTTTTATTTCCCATTTCTATTTCAAGGTAGAGTTGATCTCCGGGTACAACAGGTTTTCTAAATTTTGCATTATTTATTTGCATAAAGTAAACCAGCTTTTCTTCCGGATTTGGGAATGAATTAAGCAGCATCACGCCACCGGTTTGAGCCATTGATTCAATTATCAAAACCCCGGGCATTATCGGCTGACCGGGAAAGTGCCCTTCAAAAAATGGTTCATTGATTGTCACTGATTTAACGCCAATAACTTTTTTATCCATTTCAAGATGAATAATTTTATCAACTAACAAAAATGGATAACGGTGAGGCAGAATTCTCTGAATTGCATTTACATCAAATACAATTCCTTCCTTTTTTACAAATTGATATTTTTTAACCAGTTTCTTTTGCTGATAAAGTTTTCTCACCTGCTTTGCAAACTCAACATTTGCTTTATGAC
>CAVUXT010000019.1:0-5716 GCA_963745465.1 uncultured Bacteroidota bacterium
AAAGATGCTGCCCAGGGACCGGCGCGGCTACGGATACGTCGCGGGAATGTTCGACGGCCACATCTACCTGATCGATCCCGATCGCGGGCACGGGCGTGGCGGCGTTCGACTGCGAAACCGTGACGCCTCACGTAGACACTCCGGTGACCGGCGGAATGGGCCAGATCCTGGCCACTCCGCAAAGCGGCGACCGGCTGATTTTCGGTCTGTTCCAGGCCGGGCAGGTGGGCATGCTGGATACCACGGACCGCGCCAACCTGAAGCAGTTGTCGGTTGTCAGCTTCGGCAAGGACACCGGACCACACAACCTGGTGCTGAGCAGCGACGACAATCGCCTGGTGGTCACGGACTACTTCCTCAACGAGGACGACGCGGGCATCATTCATTTTGAAGGCGACCACAAGGTCCGCGTCGTCAAAGTCACGCACGATACCCTCTCCGAGGACACGCGGTTTAAACTCGACTTCAACACGGCCTTCCCCACCGGGCCGGCGCGTCCCCACGGGATCGCGATGAAATAGCTTTCAGAGTGCACGAAACCGGGAGTCCTTTCGATCCGCGGCCGGGCGCCAGCACCGGTCGCCGGCGCTGGATGTTGGCTCTGGGCATCGCGGCGGTGGTCTGTGCCGCATACGTCGCGGGCCGCAGTTCGCGTCCTCCCGCCGTGCGGGAGATGGGTGCGGGCCAGGTGCTCTACTATGTCGATCCGATGCATCCGGCCTACCGCTCGGATAGGCCCGGAAAAGCACCGGATTGCGGAATGGATCTCGAGCCGGTGTACGCCGGCGGCAGATCCGTACAGCCCCCGGCGATGAGCCCCGGCAGCGTCCGCCTGACGCCGGACCAGGAACAGGCTGTTCGCCTGCAGACCGAGACGGTGCAGACGGCGCCCGGCACACACGCGGTGCACACCGTGGGCCGCGTGGCGCCGGACGAAGCCCTGACCTATCGTGTTTCGGCCGGCGTCGACGGCTGGGTGCGCCGCGTGTTCTCGGATCGAACCGGAACCCAGGTGAAGCGCGGCGAGGCCCTGGCGGCCTTTTTCAGCAAAGACATCTCAGCGCCGCAGCAAGCCTATGTCTACGCGCTGGAATCCTACGAACGGTTGAAGCAGACGCCATCGCCTCCGGCCGATCCACTGGCCCTGGCCACGCAGCAACTGGCCACGGCGCGCGACAACCTCCAGTTCCTCGGGATGGGCGAGGCGCAGATCGAGGAACTCGGCCGGACCCGGCGTGAGGTCTTCGACGTCAATCTCACCGCGCCCGCGGATGGCCAGATCCTGGAGCGCCATGTGGCGGTGGGCCAGCGGTTCATGAAAGGCGAACTGCTCTACCGCATCGCCAATCTCGAACGCGTCTGGGTTCTGGCCGACGTCCACCCGGGAGATGCGGCTTTGCTGGGCGCCATCAGGAGGGCGCGGATCCGGATGGAAGGCCTGCCGCCGCTGGAGGCACACGTCGCGGCGGCTCCTCCGCAATTCGATGAGCAGGGCCGTACCGGAAAGTTGCGGCTCGAAGTGAACAACCCGCGCGGCAGTCTGGTTCCGGGGATGATCGTCAACGTCGACCTCGACGTTCCGGCACGCTCCGCGATCACGGTGCACGCCGACGCCGTGATCGATTCGGGGACGGCGAAGCGCGTCTTCGTCGCGCTCGGCGACGGGCAGTACGAACTGCGCGAGGTGGAGACCGGCTGGCAGGCAGGGCGACCGGGTGGAGATCCGCGGCGGCCTGAAGGAGGGAGAACGCGTGGTGACCGCCGGGGCCTTCCTGCTCGATTCGGAAAGCCGCATGAAGAACCCCGCGAAGTGACGCGGAGTGCGGATGAAGATCGACCGTCGAAGGCACGCCGTCTGGACTGGAAGGGCCACTACTATTTCTGCTCCGAGTCCTGCGAGCGAAGTACCGCGCCGCAATGATCGACCGCCTGATCGAGTTTTCGGCGCGGCAGCGCGGCACCGTCATCGGACTGGTTCTGGCGCTGGCGATGTGGGGCGCGTGGAGCATGCGCCAGATTCCGCTCGATGCGCTGCCGGACCTCAGCGACACCCAGGTGATTCTGTATTCGCGCTGGGATCGCAGCCCGGACCTCATCGAAGACCAGGTGACCTATCCGATTGTCACCGCCATGCTGGGGGCGCCGAAGGTCAAGGCGGTCCGCGGTGTTTCCGATTTCGGCTACTCCTTCGTGTACGTGATCTTCGAGGACGGAACCGACCTGTATTGGGCGCGGTCGCGAACCCAGGAGTATCTTGCCGGAGTACTCTCCACCCTGCCGGCGGGAGTCAGGACGGAACTCGGGCCGGATGCCACCGGCCTGGGCTGGGTCTTTCAATATGCCTTGACGGACGACTCCGGAAAGCTGTCTCCGGCGGAACTGCGGACCACGCAGGACTTCTTCCTGCGCTATCACCTGCGCTCGGTTCCGGGAGTGGCGGAAGTGGCTTCGGTGGGCGGTTTTGTTCCGCAATACCAGGTCACCGTGGATGCGGCGCGCCTGCGGGCTCTGGGCATCCCGTTCGCCACCGTGGTGGAGGCGGTGCGGCGGAGCAACGTCGAAACCGGCGGCCGTTTGATGGAGTTCGGCGGCTCCGAGTACATGATCCGCGGGCGCGGCTATCTGGACGATCCGCGCGACCTCGAAGAGGCGGTGGTGGCGGGCGGCGGAAGCTCGCAGATCGTGCGCGTGAAGGATGTCGGCAAGGTCACGCTCGGCCCGGAAATGCGCCGGGGCGTGGCCGACCTCGACGGGCGCGGCGAGACCGTCTCCGGAATCGTCGTCATGCGCCAGGGCGCGAACGTGGTCGACGTCATCGATCGCGTCAAGCGCAAGCTGCAGCAGATCGCCCCGGGACTGCCGGCGGGAGTGCGCGTGGTCCCGGTCTACGACCGCTCCGAGCTGGTCCACCGGGTCATCGACAACCTGCGTTCGACACTGCTCGAGATCATCGTCACCGTGGTGCTGGTGATCCTGCTGTTCCTGTGGCATCCGCCAAGCGCGGTGATCCCCATCCTGACGATTCCGCTGACGGTACTCGCGGTGGCCGTGCCGTTCCACCTGATGGGGCTCTCGTTCAACGTGATGTCGCTGGGCGGAATCGCCATCGCGGCAGGCGCGCTGGTGGACGCGGCGATCGTGGTGGTGGAGCAGACCCACAAGAAACTGGAGGAGTGGCAGACGGAAGGAGGCCAGGGCGACGCGGACAGCGTCATCCTGAGCGCGGTGAAGGAAGTCGGCCGGCCGGCGTTCTTCGCGCTCGCTGATCATGGCCGTCGCCTTCCTCCCGGTGCTGGCCCTGGAAGGGCAGGAAGGGCGGCTGTTCCATCCGCTGGCCTACGCCAAGAGCCTGACCATGCTGATCGCGGCGCTGCTGGCGATCACGCTGGACCCGGCGTTGCGGCTGACCCTGGCTGGTCTGGGGCGCCGCGATTGGGGGCGGCAATGGTGGGGCCGCCTGATGAACTCCGCGCTGCGCAGCGAGATCCGCCGGGAAGAACAGCATCCGCTCAGCCGCCTGTTGATCCGCATCTACCAGCCGGCGCTGCTGCACGCGCTGCGCCACAAGGGCTTCGTGGCGGCCGTGGTGCTGATCGCGGCCGCCGTCACGGTTCCGGTTTACCGCCGCCTGGGCACCGAGTTCATCCCCCCGCTGGACGAAGGTGTCCTGCTGTACATGCCTTCCACCGTCTCCGGCATTTCGATCACCGAGGCCAAGCGGCTGCTGCAACTCACCGACGCCCGTTTGAAGAGCCAGCCGGAGGTCGCGCACGTGCTGGGCAAGGCCGGCCGAGCCGATACATCCACGGATGTCGGCGCCGCTCTCGATGCTGGAAACCGTGGTGGTGCTGAAGCCGCGCGAGCAGTGGCCGCGCAGGATGTCGCAGCAGGAGTTGATCGCCAAATTCGACGCCGCGATGAAGTTTCCCGGCGTCGCCAACACCTGGACCATGCCGGTCCGCGGGAGGATCGACATGCTGGCCACGGGCATGCGCAGTCCCTTGGGATTGAAGATCGCGGGACCGAACCTGCAGCGGATCCAGGAGCTCGGAACCCGGGTGGAGGAACTGCTGCGGGACGTTCGCGGCACGCGCAGCGTCTTTGCCGAACGTACCAACGACGGCCGCTATATCGACATCCAATGGGATCGCGGCGAACTGGCGCGCGCGGGCATCTCGATGGAGGAGGCGCAGACGGCGGTGCAAAACGCGATCGGCGGCGACAACGTCACCACCGTCATTCAGGGGCGGGCGCGCTACCCGGTGAATGTGCGCCTGCCGCGGGACTCGCGCGACAATCTGGATGCGCTGCGCCAGGTGCTGGTGGGTGGCTCGGGCGGCGGCGACCCGGTGCCGTTGGGACAACTGGCCACGGTGCGGATTGTGCCGGGACCGGCGATGGTTCGCGACGAGAACGCCATGCTGACCGGATACGTGTACCTGGACCTCGACGGACGCGACCCAGAGGACTACGTCGCGCGAAGCGGCGGGGGTGCTGGCGCGGAAACTGAGCCTGCCCGCCGGGTACACGCTGTTGTGGAGCGGCCAGTATGAAGCGTTCCAGCGGATCAGCCTGCGTCTGTTGCAGGTTGTGCCGCTGACCCTGGTATTCATCGCCGTGCTGCTGTACTGGAGCACCCGGTCGGCCGCGAAGACCGGCCTGGTGCTGCTGGCGGTGCCGTTCTCGGCGATCGGCGCGATCTGGAGCCTGTACCTGCTGGGCTACCCGATGAGTCCGGCGGTTTGGGTGGGGCTGATCGCGCTGCTGGGCGTGGATGCGGAGACCGGCACCTTCATGGTGCTGTATCTGGATCTGGCCTGGCAAAAGCGCGTGCGCGGAGGGCCGCATGCGGACGCACGCGGATTTGCGCCAGGCCGTGCTCGCGGGGGCGGTGCGCCGCATCCGGCCCAAGTTCATGACGGTCGCCACGATGTTCCTGGGCCTCGTGCCGATCCTCTGGTCCACCGGCGCCGGCGCGGAAGTGATGAAGCGGATCGCGGCGCCGATGGTGGGCGGTCTGGCGACCTCATTCCTGATGGAACTGATCGTCTATCCGGTGCTCTACGAGCGGTGGAAATCCCGCACGCTGCCGCGGGTGTAGCCGATCACCGGCGGGCACTCCCGCGCTATTTTCGCTTCGAGAAGAATTCTTTGGCGGCGGCCTGCGTTTCCTCGGGGCTCTGCTGCTTGACTTGCTGATTGATGCCCCACTCGTGGCCGAAGGGGTCCACGATTTGTCCGTAGCGCGCGCCCCAGAACATTTCCTCCACGGGCCTGATCACGCGCGACCCTTCAGCGGCGGCGCGGTCCACCGTTTGTTTCGCGTCATCGACGAGGATGGTGATGCGCACTCCGGTGCCTCCAGGGTATTCGGCGACTTGCACAGCCTCCTTCGCTGGCACTGAATTCATCGCTTACGAAAAACTTGTGTCCGTGCAGGACGATATCTCCGTGGATGAGTTTGGTGCCGTGGGGTGCCATCATCCGGTCTACTTCCTCGGCGCCGAAGACCTTTTTGTAGAACTCGAGCGCAGCCGTTCCGCCGCGAACGATCAATTGGGGGATGAACTGATCTTCCCGATGCATGGCGTCCTCCAATTGCGCATTGTAGTCTATCGGAACCGGGCGAGAAAGCAGGGTCCCGGGGGACCCGCGCCAGAGCCCGGGGTCCGCCCCACCAATCTGCAAAAGAGGCGTTGACAACGGAAGCGGGCGG
>CAVUXT010000020.1:0-37717 GCA_963745465.1 uncultured Bacteroidota bacterium
GTCGGGGCGGCTGGAGGCGACCGAGGGCGTCTGACGATCAAGGCACCAGCAGTGCGCACCCGCAAGGGCGAGGCGCGCGCCAGCAGAGCTCACCTTCAGGTGGACGCATCCAGCCCCAGCGACGCCGGCACCGCCGCCAGACCATGGTCCTCTCGACTGGCGACGATGGCGGTTCAGGACTGCGCGCTGGTGCCCTGTCTGTTGCCACACCCCCCGGCAATCAGCCCCAAATCGGCAACAACTGGCCGAAGCGACCCGCCTCGGATGAGAGAAGCTGAGAGGGCGGGAGAACGAAGGTGCTGCGTGCAGCGGCGCTCCCAGGAGCATACGAAGAGCGGAGTGGCACGCCGGCCGCTCCGCCCTTCCTTGGAGCCCGGTACGTTACTTCTGGTTCTTGGCGCCGAAGGCCTCCTTGAGCTGCGCCTCCTGCTTCTCTCGGTGAGGTTCGTGCGCACCACCTTGGCGTTGGTGCCCTGCACCTCGGCCATGAACTTCGTTGACGCGCCCGGATGCAGTGCCCGTGCCGACCATTGCAGCTCGCAGTCCCCCTGACTGGGCGCCTCTTGCGGGTAGGATGAAGGAACTCATGGAGGCGCCAGAGCCGCGCCCACGAGGTCCGTAGGCCGCCCGGAGGTCGCCAGGGTGAACGAGCCGCCAGAACAGCCCGCACAGGTGGTGAGAGGTGCCGACGAGACGGACGGCGGGTCACGGACCGGACTTGCGCGCGTCCTGCCGATCCTGGGCTGGGCGCCGCGCTACGAGCGCAGCTGGCTACGGCCGGACCTGATCGCCGGCCTGACGGTGGCGGCGCTCGTGGTGCCCAAGGCCCTGGGCTACGCGGATATCGCGGAGGTGCCCATCCAGTACGGACTCTACGCGGCGGCGGCGGGCACGATCCTGTACGCGCTGTTCTGCACGTCGCGCCAGATCTCCACCGGGCCGAGCGCGGCGCTGTCGGCGGTCGCCGCGGGCGCGGTCCTGGGCGCCGCGGCGTCCGGCGATCAGGCCGTGACGATGGTGGCGTCGATCACCTTCGTGTCGGGCGTCTTCTTCGTCGTGCTCGCGCTGTTCAAGATGGGCTGGATCTCCCAGTTCCTGTCCAAGGCCGTGATCGTCGGCTTCCTGTTCGGCGCCGGCATCCAGACGACGATCGGCGAACTCGCCAAGATCACCGGCACCAAGGCGTCGGGCGACAACAGCTGGCAGAAGGCTGGCGAGCTGGATCGGCAGCCTCGGCGACACCCACGCGCACGACGCGTCGTCGTGGGCGTCGTCGTCCCTGGTCGTCATCTTCGGCCTGCGCTTCGTCGCCCCCAGGGTGCCCGGGGCGCTCGTCCTCGTCGTCGGCGGCCTGCTCGCCATCTGGCTGTCTCGGGCTCGAGGCCCGAGGCGTGACGCTCGTGGGCGACGTCCCCAGCGGGCTGCCGGCCGTCGTCCTGCCCGACTTCAGCTACATCGCCGACCATCTGCGCCGACGTGCTGACGGCGGCACTGGCGCTGCTCATGATCGGCTTCTCGCAGACCGCCGGCGACGCCCGCGCCTTCGCCGCGAAGCATCGCTATCAGGTCGACGTGAACCAGGAGTCGCTGGCCCAGGGTGTGGCCAACGTCGGCTCCGGACTGCTGCAGGCCATCCCGGTCTCCACCAGCCTCTCGGCCAGCTCGCTGAACGACCAGACGGGCGCCAGGACGCCTCTGGCGTCGCTCACCACCGGAGCGATCGTCGTCCTCACGATGCTGTTCCTGGCGCCGCTGTTCTCACAGCTCCCGCAGGCCGTCCTGGCGGCCATCATCATCGAGGCGGTGGTGATGGGCATGATGGACGTCCCGGCCATGCGCCGCCTCTTCCGCGTCAAGCGCCCCGACTTCTGGATCGCGGTCGTCGCGCTGCTCGGCGTGCTCAGCGCCGGCGTGCTTGCCGGCGTGATCATCGGCATCGCGCTGTCGATCGGCTGGCTGGTCTACGTCTCCGCCACTCCGGCGATGCCGGTGCTGGTGCGCCGACCCGGCACGCAGGTCTTCCGGCCCGCGGACGAGTGTCCCGACGGCGAGACCTACCCGGGCCTGCTCGTGCTGGGCTTCGATGCAGGGCTGTTCTTCATCGACGCCAACGCACTCGAGGACCGGGTCCGGGAGCTGGCGCACGAGGCGGACCCCCCGCTCCGGGTGGTGGTCCTCGACTTCGAAGGCGTGAACTACATCGACTCCCAGGGGTCCGACAAGGTCGGCGACATCCTCGACCTGGTCGATCCCATTCGCGCGGAGCTGCGCCTGGCCCGCGTGAAGCCGGCGGTCCTGGATGTGCTGCGCCGCGACGGCGTCGTCGACCGCATCGGCGAGTCGAACATCCACGGCAACCTCTTCGAGGCGAGCAAGGACATGGTCCCGGCAGGCGTCTGACCAGGAAGCGGACCCGTGGGCGGCGTTGGCCCCGGCGCTGTGTGCATCCTTTACGTCCGGCCACCCGGTCAACGGATCGCCGACTACATCTTCCTCGCAGCACTGTCGCTCATGGCGATCACCTGCACCTTGATTGCCTGCGCCCTCCTGTAGACGCGACGATTGGCCCCCGGGTGACGTGGAGGGCGCGGGGTCACCTTATCGGGGGTGCGTCGCCCCACGTCACCTCGGGCAAGAGAGCCCGAATCCTGTCGCTGCTCCGCGAGGTCCCGCGTCGTGGCTGGCGGCATGATGATGACCGTGACTGCCGCTACTGTGCCGTCCCCGGTTAGGCAGCCGCCGCCCGGTCATCGTTGCCGCTACCCTCGGCTGACAGCGAGGCGGCGTCCGTCACGGCGCGCGACCATCCCGCTCGACCCGGAAGATACTGTCTCCGGTCGCGACCCGGACGTGACCGCTGGCGAAGCGGATCCTGTAGGCCGGTACGTGCAGGCCCTGTTCGAGCACGTCGTCGATGGCCCTTACTTCGCCCCAGCCGCCGTCGGGCGTCTCGAGCGCATAGACCGCATTCGTGCGGAGCGTCTGGGTCGCATCCCGGGCTGAGATGGTGAGCCACTCAGTCATCGCTGGGGCCTCCGTTCTGCTACGCCTCTGGGGCTGTAGTCTCGGGGAACCTGACGCCGATCGGAGAGGCCGCAGGCTTGGCATGAAGCCCGCGCGAAGTCGTGCGACTACGCCCCCCGAGTGTGCGCCGGCCGGCCGCAGATGGCAAGGGCCGGGCGCTGGGCGAGAGCGCGAAGCTCTGCTCGCCACGCGCCTGCACGGCGTCAATCAGTCAACGGTTCGCGCCGTCAGAGGGTCCAGCCTCTGGTAGGATGATGAGCTGTAGTCACGTTCAGTTGTCCCGCCGATCTCGCACATGGGAGACGCATGTCCGACGCACCGCCCGGCCCCTCGCCCTCGAGACCAGAGCGCAGGTCATCCAGGACGGTCGAACAGGACAGGGAGCCTTGGCCGGACCAGGAGCAGGCCTTCCTGGCCCGGCTCCTGGAGAGATTGCCTTACCCCGTCTCCTACGTCGACGCCGGCCTCGTCTACCGGTGCTGCAACGCGGCGGCAGCGGCCACAGTCGGGCTGACCCGGGAACAGATCATCGGCAAGACCGTGGCCTCGATCGCGGGCGCGGACTCGGAGGTCGTCACCCTGCTGCGCCGGGTGCTCGAGAGCGGCGGGCCGTGCTCGGGCACGCTGGAGCTCACTCCGCCGGGCTCGACGCGGACCTTGCAGTGCCACGTCTCCTACGTGCCCGACACCGATGGAGACGGCCGCACGGTCGGCATCCTGATGAACGTGATCGACGTCACCGAACTATCCGAGAGCGAGCAGCGCTTTCGCGAGCTCGTCCAGAGCATGACGGAGGGCGTCGCGTTGCACGAGCTCGTCTACGAGGCCGGGCGGGCGGTCGACTACCGCATCCTCGAGGCCAATCCGGCGTTCGAGGCGCAGTCGGGGATCTCCGCGGAAGCGGCTGAGGGCCGCCTCGCCAGCGAGCTCTACGGGACCGGCGAGCCGCCGTACCTGGGCGAGTACGCCTCCGTTGCCGAAAGCGGCCACTCGATCTCCTTCGAGACCTACTTCGCCCCGATGGACCGCCACTTTCGCATCGGCGTCATCCGCCCTGCTCCCGGCCGTTTCGCCACCATCTTCGAGGACGTGACCGAGCGCAGGCAGGCCGAGGCGGCGCTGCGCGAGAGCGAGGAGCGCTCGCGTGCGCTGTTCGAGACCATGCAGGAGGCCTTCTTCCTCTACGAACCGGTGACGGACCAAGGCGGCCGCATCATCGACGCCCGGTATCTCGACTGCAACGCGGCGGCGGAGCGTTTTGTCGGCAAGACCTGCGCTGAGTTGATCGGCCGCACCTCCGCGGAGGTTCTGGGCGGCTCCCCGACGAGATCGTCCATGGACGCCTTCCGCCGCGTCGCCCTGACCGGTGAGCCGACCCAGTTCACCGAGTACTCAGTCCGGCTCGGCCGCTGGTACACGACGTCCATCTTCTCTCCCTGGCCTGGGCAGATCGCCATGATCCTGCTCGACATCACGCAGCAAAAGCAGGCCGAGGAAGCGGCGCGAGAGCGGGAGGAGCGCTTCCGCCTGCTGCACGACACCATGCTTCAGGGAGTCGTCTACCAGGACGCCGCCGGGACCATCATCTCGATGAACCCCGCGGCTGAGCGGATCCTCGGGAAGGGGCCGGAGGACTTCCTGGGCTCAAGCTCCGTCGCTGTGGAACACGAGACGCTGCGCGAGGACGGCACAGCCTTCCCGGGGCTCGAGCACCCGGCGATGGTCGCCCTTCGTACCGGCAAGCAGGTGCCCGACGTGCTCATGCACATCTACAACCCGCGTGAGGCCCGGTACCGTGTGATCGACATCCAGGCCGTGCCGCTCTTCCGCCCCGGGGAGCGGAAGCCGTACCAGGTCTACACGGTGTTCGACGACGTCACCGAGCGCAGGCAGGCCGAAGAGGCGCTCAAGCGCCACGCGGAGATGCTCGACCTCTCCCACGACGCCATCGTGGTCTGGCGGCTTGAGGGCACGATCGAGAGCTGGAACCACGGCGCCGAGGAGCTCTACGGCTTCTCCGAAGCGGAGGCTCTCGGCCAGGTGAGCCACGAGCTGCTTTCCACGGTGCACCCGCAGCCTTGGCCTCAGATCGAGGCGCAACTACGGCAGCGCGGTCGCTGGGAGGGCGAGGTCCGTCACCACACCAAGGACGGCCGTCAGGTCATCGTCTCATCGCGACACCAGCTGATCCGCGGCGGCGACGGGATCGAGCGGGTTGTCGAGACGAACCGTGACGTCAGCGAATCGGTGCGCGCAGAGCAGGGCATGCTGGACCAGCTGGCCACCACACGCGCGCTTCTGGAGGCGGCGACCGCCACGGCGGCTTTCGATCTCGACACCGTGCTTCTGCGGCTCGTCGACATCATGGCGGAGCAGCTCGGCAGAAGCCGGGTCGTGATCCATCTCTTCGAGGGTGAACGCGAGGTGCGGACCTTGGCCGCGACCGACCTTCGTGTGCTTCGCCGCGGGCAGATGCAGCCGTTCGACCACTACTCGGTCGAACTGCAGAACGCAGCGACGGCGCGCGAGCCGACCATCGTCGATTACACCCAGGATGGCATGTCGGACCTGGCCGTCCGCGAACGCGAGCGTCTACAGGTCGAGATCGTCTTGTACGTCCCGATCATGTTGAAGGATCGCCTTCTCGGCGTCGTGACGATCGACGAACCATGCTCGTACCTGCCGTTCAGCGCTCGCGATATCGAGCTCGCTGCCGCGCTCGCTTCTCAGGCAGCTGTCGCGATCGAGAACACCAGGCTCTACGAAGCGGAGACCGCCGCGCAGATGGAGCTGGCCGCCCGGGAGGAGCGGAGCCGCCTCGCCCGGGACCTGCACGACTCGGTGACCCAGGCGCTCTTCGCCGCGACCTTGAAGGCCGAGGCGCTGACGCAGTCGAGTGACTCCGTCCCCGACACGATCCTTCAGATCGCTGAGGAGGTACGCCGTCTGAACCGGGGCGCTCTGGCGGAGATGCGCACCCTGCTCCTTGAGCTGCGCGGGGACGCGCTCGAAGACGTCCCCATCGACCAGTTGTTGCGGCACCTCGTCGAGGCTGCGGAAGGCCGCTCCGGCGTCAAGATACGGCTCACTCTCCGCGACGACGAGCAGACGCCGCCCACGCTGCACGAGCCGATCTACCGCATCGCGCAGGAGGCCTTGAACAACGTCACTCGCCACGCCGGCGCCGCGCAGGCCTGGGTAGACCTGGGCGCAGGTCCCGAGGAGGTCCATCTGGTCGTTGGCGACGATGGCTCTGGCTTCGAGGCCCCGGACTTCGATCCCACCCACGTGGGCCTGAGATCGATGCGAGAACGCGCCGAGAAGGCCGGGGCGCGGTTCGGCCTGGTGACCGAGGTCGGGGGTGGCACGGTGATAACGGTGCACTGGAATCAGGCGCGGCTCCGGCGAGATGCTCGGGGTCGCCATCTGTAGTCCGCAGGCCCGAGAAGGCCGGCTACGCGGGACCTTTCTCCGCTAGCTAGACGGGCGGCTCTTCTTCTTCCAGTAGTCGAACTCGGCCTCGTAGCGGGCTCCGCTGAGGTCCGCGACGCTGGTCGTGAAGTACCCCTGCGCGTCGGCGATGGCCTGGTTGTACACGCTGGGCGCGATCTCGCGCACGAAGAAGTCGAGCACGCGCGTCGCCTTGAGATCTCCGACAGGCTCGTCCATCTCCTCGTCGAAGAAGCGCTTGATGGACTCGAGCAGGCGCTTTTCGGTCTCGTCGGCCAGCTTGAGCGTCATGCGGCATCTCCTCATCGAGCGTCACGGCCGGAGCCAGTCTATCGGGACGTCCGGACGTTGGCGGTCGCCGGTGTTAGCATTCGGCGCGGCAGCCGAACGGGAGGAGTGCAGTCATGTGCGCAGCGCCGGTCAATTGGGACGATGTGCCGGTCAGGGAGGTCGCCGTCGGCCCCATCGCCGGCGCCTGGCGAGACCTCGCTACAGCGGCGGGGGCGCGACTGCTCGGGCTGCGCCGCATGCAGCTCGCGCCGGGCAAGCGCTCCACCCCGGCGCACACCCACAGCGGCGAGGAGGAACTCTTCTTCGTCCTCGCCGGCTCCGGCCTTAGCTGGCAAGGCGGCGCCACGTATGAGGTCGCCGCCGGCGACTGCCTGGTGCACCCCATCGACGGGCCGGCCCACACCCTCGTCGCCGGCCCGGACGGCCTGGATGCCCTCGCCTTCGGCGAGCGCACCGCCTCGGAGGCCTGCTACCTCCCCCGCGCCCGGGTGGCGTGGCTGGGCAGCAGCTGGGTCAAGGCCGGCGAGTCCGACCACCCCTTCAAGCAGGAGGCGGCGGTCGGAGAGCTCGAGCTGCCGGCGGCCGGGCCGTCGCCGCGGCCGGCCGGGATCGTCAACCTCGACGACGCACCCGCCGCCGAAGTGGCTCGCGGCGACTGCGGGTTCACGCGCCGCGCACCTGCCGCCGCAGCCGGCGCGGAGCGCACGACGTTGCGGCACTTCACGCTCGCCGCCGGCAAGCTGGGCGCGCCGCCGCACTGTCACAGCGGCAGCGAAGAGCTCTTCGTCGTCCTGGAAGGCGACGGCGTATATCTCGAGCAGAGCGTGGGCGCGTCCGGCTGGGAGCCGGAGGAGCTCCCCGTCAGGGCCGGCGACGTGGTGAGTTGCCTCGCCGGCGCCGGCGCCGCGCACGCCTTCCGCGCCGGCCTCGCCGGTCTCACCTACCTCGCCTACGGCAACCGGGACACCAACGACCACATCTGGTACCCGCGCTCGCGCAAGATCTGGTTCACCGGCATCGGCGTGATCGGCCGTCTCGAGACCACGGACTACTGGGACGGAGAGGGGTAGCCGCCGCAGCAACACTGCACGCCTCGGCTCTCGTGGTACAACCTTCTCGAGGGGGACGAGATGACGGACGCCGGTACAGCAGCTCCGCAGTACGGCCCGGCGCGGGACGAAGCAGCCGCCGGCCGGGATGCCACCCGGCAACGGCTCGACGCGACGGAGTGCGCCGGCGAGCTGTTGGCGATCGTCTCCTACCTCACCGCCGACGACGGGCCGCTGGGGGAGTCCCGCGCTCCGGGGGCGGATGTGTCCCCGTGGCAGCGGCGCCTCCTCGCCAAGGCGTCGGAACGACTGGACGTCCTGGACACCGTCCTCCGCGGTCGCGTCGCCTTTCTCGTGGCAGGCAGGTACAAGGGCTACCGGACGCCCGAGGGCGAACTTGAGCTCGTGGGCATCGCCCTCGACACGTGCCGCGCCACCGCGTCGGTCGTCGACGCCCTGCGCGACGGACGCCTCCCCAGCGACCACGAATTCGAGACGATGAGTCGAGCCGCGCTGGGGATCGATCCCGCGCTCACCGCGCTGGGGGACCTCGAGGCGGACCCGGGCGGGCGCTGACGGTCCACCTCCTGCGCTTCAATCCCCCTCCCCAGCGCTTGGCCCTCGTGCTAGGCTCGCGCGGCACGAATCGGGGAGGGAGCATGCTCGTCGCGACGTTCGGTCCGGCCACGGGGTGGCACGGACGCGAGATCATCTGGGACGTGGACCACTTCATCCTCGTCGGCCACGGCGCCGTTCCCGCCGCCGGCGTGCTGGACTACGACCGGCTCGGGCAGCTCGTCTGGGCCCGGCCCGAGCTCCGCGCCTGGGTCGCCGAAGTCGCCCGGTGGGAGACCGGTGGCCGCCCGGCGCCGGGATACGGCGCCGCAGCCCAAACGCGCGGCCCGGCCGGCGGCGTCAGGTCTCCCGGCCGCCTCCCCACCTGGGCCATCGTCCTCATCGTCCTCGGCGTCGTCGTGGTCGTGGGCGGCGTGATCGTCGCCTCCCTCATCCCGTCGTTCGTCATGCACACCACAGAGACCCTGGCCAACGACGCCGTGGTGCGCTCGGGCGTGCGTGACATCCAGGCAGGCGTCAAGTCTTACGCCGCCGACCACGGCGGGCGGTTTCCGGCGCCCGGCGACGTGAATGCCCTGGCCCTGAGCCGCTACATCCCGGCCTGGCCACAGAACCCGTACACGGACCTGCCGATGAGTGACGGCGGCGGCCTGGGTAACTTCCGCTACGACGTGAGCCCGGATGGCGGCGCCTACAAGCTCATCGGCTACGGCCGCGGCGGCGGCGCCGTGATCCAGCTCAGCGGAGGCACCGCCACGTCCGTCTGAATGCGGCCGCGGTCACATCTGGCGCCGGCGCCGCTACGTGCGTCTGCGGAGCAGTGCGAACGCCGCGAGCCCGACCCCGACGGCGCCGACTGCGATACCGATGTAGCCGACCGTCAGCGCGCTGGAGACCGAGCTCCGCGTCGCCGTCCGCGCGCTGCCGGCGCCGATGCGCGCCGCAAGATCCACGTTGCTCGGCGCCTTCATGGGGAACTGGGCGGCCGTCGCATCCTGGACGGTCCCGAAGGTCGTAGGGCCGCTGGTGAAGCTCTCGTCCACCTTCTGCGAGCCGATCGTGCCGACGAAGCGGAACGTGTAGTTGCCCGGAGCAGTGGGGAAGAACCACGCCCGGTAGTCTCCCGGCGTGCCGAACCCGGTGTCCGGGTCGAAGGTCGGGGTCAAGGCGTACTTGACGCTCTGCTGGCCGTACATCACGGTGACCTCGAGCGTGTCGGTCAGGGCCGTGTACGGCTTGCCGTTGCTGCGCGTCGCCAGCACGAGCTGGACGCTGTTGAGCTGCCCCGCGTAGGCCGGCTCCATGCTCCACCCCACGGTGAACCGGTAGGCCCCCACGTTCTTGATCGTGTGGGCCGACGCCGGCGCCGCGGCGGCGAGCAGGACCGCGAGCGCGAACAGAAACGTGACCACCAGCTTGCCGGTCGTCCGGGTCATGCCGGCACCCCCATTCGGATCTGCGACGAGACCTCCCTCGTCGCGTCTTCAGTCGCGCCGTTTCTGCCCGCGCTGCTGCCCCGCAAAACGACAGTGCCGATGCCGACGGGCCCCGGCGAGCCGGCGACCGCTCAGCGCGTGATCACCAGGGTCAACGGCACCTCGACACCTCCGGTCGCCTCCTGGACGAGGACGGCGACCGACCAGGTACCGACGATCGACAACTCGAGGCCGCTGCCTTGCCACGAGCCGTCGCTGGCGCGGGTCAGAGACAACGTCGACGGGTTCACGTTCGGCCGGGTCGGCATCGTGAAGTTCAGCGTCACGCTCGAGACCCCGGGGAGCTGGCTCCCGGTGTCGTAGGCGTCCACTGCCACGTCGTACTCGTTGGATCCGACCGACCCGGGAGTGACGCGCAGCGTGACGCGCACGGTGGTGGCATAGTCGCTGCCGCTCGTCACGGTCTGCTGCGCCGAGCCGCCGGATGTGCCCGAGGCGCCAGTGTTCGCGGGCGCGAGACCGCTGAGGATGGCCGTCGCCGCGAGCACTGCCACCACGATGCCGAGCTCGGCGCGCGAGTCGACCCTGAAGTGGCGTCCGGCGACATCGCCGGACGCATCGGTGCGGGACAGCGCCGGCACGAACCGGTAGTGGTTGAACGCCGCGAAGATGACGAGCGCCCCCACGAGGCCGACCTTGACCAGCAGCGTCTGTCCGTAGCTGGTGGAGAACAGGTTGGACAGCGGCTGGATCTCCGCGAGCGCGCGCAGCCCACCCGTGACCACCACGACGACCAGCGTTACGGTCGCGATGCGCGAGAACTTCACTACGGCGGCGGCACGCTCTCCGCGGTCCAGGCCGCGGATCCCGAGAAGGAGCCAGACCAGGCCACCCGTCCAGACGCCGATGGCGGTCATGTGCACCCACTGGGCGAGGACGTTGAGGGGCTGCAGTGTCGAAGGAGCGTCCGCGTGGCCGGCGAGCACGTGGACGAACACGGCCAGCGCCCCCGTGGCGCCGACCACGATCAGCGAGGTACGCCCCGGGTAGAGGTCGACGGCCGCGACGGCCAGTCCGCAGAAGGCGAGCGCCAGGCCGAGCGCGACCAGGAACAGGCCCTCACGGGTCACAAACAGGGGCAGCAACGAGGGCACCCCCACGATCGCGCGCTCGGTGGCGACCATGACGACGAAGCCGAGCACAGCGACGGCGACCGCCACGCGAAGAAGCGTGAGCCCACCGCGCGGCAGCTTCGCGCGGTACACGAGCAGCAGCGTGGACGCGCCCCCTACCAGCAGCGCCAGCCCGATGTAGAGGAGCCAGCGCCCGACCGCTGAGGCGGCGGAGAGGCCGGGCGACGAGTTCTGCAGGCTGACGCTCACCACGCTGCCGGGTTTGGGCTTCGCGCCCACACCGAAGGCGAAGGCGCCGACCTCGACGTGCCCGTCGACCGCCGACACCGACCGCCAGTTGACCGTGTAGACCCCCTTCGGGAGCGGCTTGCGCACGGGGACCGACAGCTCGGCGGACTGACCCGAGACGGATTGCGCGGCGCCCACGCCGGGGGCCGGCTTTCCCGACGCATCCACGACCTTGACGATCGAGAGCGAGGGATCCGGCGGCTCGGTGAAGGTCAGCAGGATCTGGCTGGGCGACGTGGCCAGGGAGGCGTTCGCCGCCGGGTCGGAGGTCTTGAGCGAGGCATGAGCCTGCGCCTGTGGCGCCCACACCGCGAGGGCGCCGACGATCAGCGCCGCGGCTACGGCGCCCAGGACCAGGGATCGTCGTGCTACAGCCATGCGCCCCTCACATCAGGTAGACGGTGACGAAGACCGCGACCCAGACCGCATCTACGAAGTGCCAGTAGTACGTGACGGAGTCCACCATCCCACCGGTGCCGAACGAAGGCTCCGTGACCCCCAGCCGACGCTCCCTGTTGACGCGCACGGCGAGGAACACGAGCGCTGCCGAGACCCAGCAACACGTGCAGACCGTGGAACCCGGTGAGCGTGTAGAAGGTCGAGGCCAGAAGCCCGGCCGAGAGCCCGAACCCCAGGTGCGAGTACTCCCACGCCTGACCGCCGATGAACGCGGCCCCCAGGAGGATGGTGAGCACGAGCAAGAGATTGAAGGAGGCCATCCGCCGCTTGCGGAAGCTGACCTGCGCGTAGTGGGCGGTCACGCCGCTCAGCACGAGGTTGATGGTGTTGATGGCGGGAAACGTGGCGTGGAGGTGACCCGCCGCCGACAGGCTGTTGTTGTGGATGTGCAGGTGGATGTCGGCGGCGATGAGCGCGGCGAAGAAGACCGACTCGGAGCCGATGAACGCGAGGGTGCCGGCGCCCATGAAGGAGAAGCGGTGGCCCGTCATGTCCTCCACCTGCGGCTCCGTCCAGGGCGCCGTCATCCACACGGCGAACACGAGGAGCAGCAGCAGCACGCCGAGCAGGCTGACGACCCAGGTGCTCAGCAGCCCGATGCCGATGATGAGGATGCCCACGGCGATGAAGAACGGGACGATCGTCGATTGTTCCGGTTCGGGCGACAGCACCGTGCCCGGCTCGGCGCCGGCCATAGCGGCTCCGGCGAGCGCCGGCTCCGGCCCCGGCAGCGCGCTCATCGTCGTGACCAGGCCGGCGGCTGCTTCACTGGGGCCTGGGGCGGGGCCCACGTCCGGCGCCTCGGGATGCTCGAGGTCCCACAGCGGCCTCGGCCCGTGGATGGGCGGCAGCCAGCGGAAGTTGCCGTGCGGCGGCGGCGACGTGGTCGCCCACTCCAGAGTCCAGGCGCGCCAGGGGTCATCGCCGGCCTCCTCACCCGAACGCGCACTGCGCACCAGGTTGTAGATGAAGAGCACGAACGACGTCGCCAGGATGTAGCCGCCGATCGACGACACCAGGTTCAGGGTGTTCCAGCCGAGGTCCGGCGCGTAGGTGTACACGCGGCGGGGCATGCCCATGATCCCGAGCGCGTACATGGGCAGGAACGTGACGCTGAAGCCGACGATCGCGAGCCAGAACTGGACCCTGCCGATGCGCTCGCTCATGAAGCGGCCGGTCATCTTGGGGAACCAGTAGTAGACGCCGGCGAAGACGCCGAAGACCGTCCCGGCGATGAGCACGTTGTGGAAGTGAGCGACGATGAAGTAGGTGTCGTTCGCCTGCCAGTCGAAGGGCACAGCGCCCTGGATGACCCCGCTGATGCCGCCGACCGTGAACAACGCGATCAGGCCGCAGGCGAAGAGCAGCGGGGTCTTGAAGCGCAGGGAACCGCCCCACATCGTCGCGAGCCAGTTGAAGATCTTGACGCCGGTGGGGACGGCGATCGCCATGGTGGTCACCGCGATGACGGTGTTGAACACCGTCGGCAGGCCGGTGGTGAACATGTGGTGCCCCCACACCATGAAGCTCAGGACGAGGATGGCCGCGAGCATGACGATCATGGTGTTGCGCCCGAAGAGCCTCTTACGCGAGAAGACCGGCACCACCTCGCTGATGATCCCGAAGACCGGCAGGATGAGGATGTAGACCTCGGGGTGCCCGAAGAACCAGAAGAGGTGCTGCCAGATGATCGGCTCGCCTCCCCTGGCCGGATTGAAGAAGACCGTACCGTACTGGCGGTCCAGGTAAAGCATGGCGAGAGCGGCGGTGAGGCTCGGGAAGGCGAACAGGATGAGGAACGAGTTGAAGTAGGTCGCGATGGTGAAGATCGGCGCCTGCCACAGCCCCATCCCGGGGACGCGGAACCGCAGCACCGTGACGATGAAGTTGATCGCCGCCATGATGGACGAGGCGCCGAGGATGGCGAGCGCGACCGTCCAGAAGGTCACGCCGTCGTGGGGCGAGTAGGCGATCTCAGTGAGCGGAGCGTAGCTGAACCAGCCGGTGTCGAGCGCGCCGCCGAACGCGAAGCTGCTGTACAGAAGAAGCCCGCCGAACAGGAACAGCCAGAAGCTCAGGGCGTTCATGCGCGGGAACGCCATGTCGCGCGCACCGATCTGCAGCGGCACGACGTAGTTGGCGAGCCCGATGAGCATCGGCATCGCGAACAGGAAGATCATCGTCGTGCCGTGCATCGAGAAGATCTGGTCGTACTCCTCGGGCGTCAGCACGTGCATGCCGGGCCTGATGAGCTGCGTCCTCATGAGCATCGCGAAGCTCACCGCGATGAGGAAGAACAGGAGACCCGCAGCCAGATAGAGGATGCCGATCCTCTTGTGGTCGGTCGTCGTGAGCCACGCACCGACGCCGCGAGGGCCGCGTGGCTTCCGCCGCCACGTCGGCGGTCAGGACAGCGTCGCTCACTTGAGCTCCTCCAGGTAGGCGACGAGCTCCTGCTGCTGCTGCAGCGGAGAGCGCGATCTGCGGCATCTTGCAGCCGGGCTTGACCGCCTGCGGGTTCTGCAGCCACTTCAGCAGGTTCTGGGGCGTGTTGGCCACCGAGTACGCGCCGATGCCGCCGCGGCTGCCGAAGTGCGTGAGGTCGGGGGCGAACGTCCCCTTCATGGTCGTGCCCCGCACGGTGTGGCAGCCGCCGCAGGCGATGGTGGGCATGAGCTTCCCGCCGGCGATCGCCTCGGCGCCGGTCGGGAGTAGCCGCCGGCTGCTGCTGGCGCTGCACCCAGGCGACGTACTCCGAGGCGGACACCACCTTCATCACGAACCGCATCTTGGCGTGCTGCACCCCGCAGAAGTTGGCGCATTCCCCGAGGAAACTGCCGGTCTGCAGCGGCGTGAACGAGATGTGGTTCACCGTGCCGGGGATCGCCTGGATCTTCCCTCCCATCTGCGGCACCCAGAACCCATGGATCACATCAGCCGATCGTATATTGGCGTAGACCGTACGGCTGTCCGTGACGTAGACCTCGTTGGCCGTCTTGAAGCCCTGCGGCGTGAAGTCGAACTCCCACCACCACTGGTGAGCCACCACGCCGAAGGTCACGCTGCCGGGATCCGCGTACGACAACTGCATCGTGGTCCGTACCGTGAGATACAGCACCACGCCGACGATGATGGCGGGGATCACCGTCCACACGACCTCGAGCCTGAGGTTGCCGGCGGTCCGCGAGGCCTTCGACTCGGGTCGACGACGACCGCGGATGACCACGATGGCGAGCACGACCCACACCGTGAGGAGCACGAAGCCCAAGATGCCCAGGACCTCGAACGCCAGCGTCCTGATGCTCTTGGCCGCCGAGCCGCCCGGAACGAAGAAGTTGGGTCGGCTGGCGGCCGCGGCGGCTCCGGCCATCGCCAGGGTGAGCACCCACATGGCGATGATCAGCAGGGTGCGGACCGTCAGGTGACGGCGACCCGCGACTCGCGACCTTTGGCTTTCTTCCGGCTCCAACCCACCCCTCCAAGCCTTTCGCCAGCCCATTGTCACACGACCCAACAGCTATGCGGCAGAATAGCGGCATGGATTACTTCCGGGCCGCGCAACCGCGCATCGTCGCACTCTTCCTCGTCACGGTCCTCGCGGCCATGCTCCTGGCGGGCGCCCCCGGCGCGCCGCTGGTCGTCGCGGTCCTCATCGCCACAGGGCTCACCGTGGCCGGCGCCGCGATGCTCAACAATGTCGTCGAGCGCGACCTGGACGCGCGTATGGAGCGCACGCGCCGGAGGCCGACGGCGAGCGGCCGGATCGGGCCCGGGCGAGCACTCGTCGCGGGACTCGTGCTGATCGCCGCCGGCAGCCTCGCCCTGTGGGCCGCGGCCGGCGGTCTCGCGGCGGTCTTCGCCCTGCTCGGGGCCGCGTACTACGTCGTCGCGTACACACTGCTGCTCAAGCCGCGCACGGCGCTCAGCTCGATCCCCGGCGCCGCCGCCGGCGTGTTCCCGGCGCTGGTCGGCTGGGCGGCGACCGGCCAGGCGTGGACGGGCGGCCTCCTCTTCCTCTGCGCGCTCGTCTTCGTCTGGTCGCCACCACACTTCTGGGCGCTGGCCCTCGCGAAGGAGGAGGACTACCGGGCCTCGGGCATCCCGACGCCGGCGGTCGCCTACGGCGACGCCGCGTGCCGGCGGCTCATCGCCTGGTTCGTGGCGGCCGTGACGGTCGTGACACTGGTCCCTGTGGTCGCCGGCTCGTTCGCCGCGGTCTACGTCGTGGTCGCGCTCGTCGCGGATGTCATCCTCTGGGGCTTCACCGCGCGACTGCTCAGGCGGCGCGACGGGGCGGCCGCCTGGGGGCTGTTCAAGGCGTCGGGCCCCTATCTGGCGGCGCTCGTCGCGGCGGCCGTGGCCGGCCACCTGCTCTAGCGGCCCGGGACGAGCCACCGTTCGGCCCTCCGGCGAGCGATGGCGTAGGTCACCAGGGCCACCAGCGGAGGCAGCACGATCACGAGCACCTGCAGGGTGCGCAACAGAGTCGGCAGGCTCCACCCGAACACGTTGGCGAACACGTCGTCGCCGCCGGCCACCAGCAGCACGGAGAGGAACGTCACGAAGCCGGCGCCGATCGCCATCCGCCCGGGCCGCTGCCCGGGGTACTGCAGGACGTTGTGGAACTGGTCGTCGCGCATCGCGACCCGGTCGAGCCAGGGCCACAGGAACATCGGTGTGAAGATGAGGCCCGGGAGGATCACCGCCGGCCAGAAGATCGCCGGCAGCGTGAAGCCACCGATGTGGATGTCCCAGTTCGGCATCATGCGCACCGCGCCCTCGAGCCAGCCCATGTACCAGTCGGGTTGGGCGGACGTGGTGGCGTCGGTGGGGAGGAACGGACCGTACAGCCACACGGGGTTGATCTGCACGAGGCCGCCGAACGCCGTGAGCACGCCGGCGATGAGCATGAAGTAGCCGGTGGTCCGCAGCGCGTACGCCGGCACCATGGGCGGTGCCGACGATCGTGCGGTCGTCGCGGCCGATGCCCGGGAACTCCGTGTGGCGCTGCAGCCAGAGCAGACCGAGGTGCCCGCCCAGGAGCCCGGCGATCGCCGCCGGCAGCAGGAAGATGTGCACCGGGTAGATGCGCGCGATGATCCCGCTGGTCGGGAAGTCACCGCCGAACAGCACCGAGGCGAGCAGCGGCCCGACGAAGGGGATCGACTCGGTGATGGAGTAGGCGATACGCAGCCCGGTGCCGGAGAGCAGATCGTCGGGCAACGAGTACCCCATGAGCCCGTTGAAGCCCACCAGGATCAGCAGCGACAGCCCGATGATCCAGTTGATGCGGCGCGGGCGGCGATACGCGCCGGTGAAGAACATCCGCAGCAGGTGGATCATGAGGGCGGCGACGAAGACGAGCGCCGCCCAGTGGTGCACCTGGCGGATCAGCAGACCGGCGCGCACGTTCATGCTCAGATTGACGACGGAACTGTAGGCGTCCGACATGGGCACGCCGACCAGCGGCTGATAGCTGCCCTGGTACACGACCTGGGCCTCGGAGGCGCGGAAGAAGAGCGCCAGGAAGATCCCCGTGACGACCAGGAGCAGGAAGCAGTAGAGCGCGATCTCGCCGAGGAAGAAGGCCCAGCTGTCGGGGAAGATGTGCCGCAGCTCGGCGCGCAGCACGCTGCTGCCGCCGAGATTGCGGTCGAGCCAGCCGGCTGCGCGGCGCGCGGGTGACGGGGCCACGCCGAAGGTCCGACGCAGGCTTGCTCTGAGCCGTCGGTCGCTCATCACATGTTCCAGAAGCCGGGTCCGACGGGCTCGGTGAAGTCGCTCTGGGCAACGAGGTTGCCTTGTGCGTCGATGGCGAGCGGAAGCTGGGGCAGCGCCCGGCCGGCGGGTCCCGCCACCGGCCGGGCGCCGTCCAGCAGGTCGAACGTCGACTGGTGGCAGGGGCACCCCAACACCAGCGCCTCGTCCTCATACTGGGCCACGGAGCATCCCGCGTGAGTGCACAGGCGGGAGTACGCCACGTAGCCGTCCGGGCTCCAGGTCTCGCGGCCCGGCTGCGTCTTGAACCCCGGGTCGTCGGCGATGCGCATGAGCATCACCTGCGAGTCGGCCGAGCCGGTGTGACCCTCGGGGAAGGCGACGAGGAAGGTCCCTGAGGCCAAGGTGTCGCGGGTGACCGGTACGCCGTCGAAGGTGACGAGACGGCTCCCGGGACGCCACGAGGTGGTGCGCAGGCTGTTGCCGGGGCGTGGTCCAAGCGCGCCGAGCAGGACGACCTGGCTGAGCGCGAAGACCCCCCCGGCGAAGATGAGCAGCTTGGCGAGGAAGTGCCTGCGAGTGATCACCTGCGCGTCCTGATCGAGCTGCGTGGCAAACGCCGCGCGGCCCTCTTCGTCCCGGGAGGGGACGGGGTACGGGCCGGAGATGACCTCGTCGCCCGCGAGGTCGCGCCCCCAATACGCCAGCGCCAGGCCCAGCCCGAGCAACGCCACCGCGAGGAAACCGCCCAGCCACGCCGTGCTCAGGTTGACCACGAAGGACCAGGCGAAGCCGACCGCGCCGACCACCAGCGCGACGAGGCCGATGGTGGCCGGCCAGCTCGGGATACGGGAGGCGCCGCGAACGCGGGAGCCGTCGTTTCGAGGCTGAGGAACGGGGCTCACGGCGTGGCCTCCCTCGACTTCCAGGCCAGCCAGACCGCGAGGAAGATGAGAATCAGCAGGACGACCGCGGCGGCCGCGCCTTCGGGCACGGGGCCGAGGTACCAGAGTCCCCGTCCGCCGGGTGACGGAGGATCGCCCAGCACCTCGGCGTACAGCCCGACCGAGGTCTGCTGGCGCACGTCCAGCGCGGTCCCGGCGAACGACGGCATGTTACGGCGGCCGAGGATCATCGCGGCCAGCGCCTCCGCGGGCGGATACAGGGCGATGTTCGGGGCGTTGCGTCCCCGGGTGAGCGCCCCGCCCCGCCCCGTCGCGCTGTGACAGCCGGCGCAGTACAGCCGGTAGATCTGCCCGCCGTACGCCACGTCCGCGGTGTGCGACACCGGATCGGCCAGTTCCTGCGACACGTAGGCGGCCACCGCGTCGATCTGCTGCGTGGTGAACGCGTTGGCAAAGGATGGCATCAGGATGCCGCCCCGCTGCACCATTCCCGAGACCAGGCTGGCGAAGCCGGCGGGAGCCAGGGGCGGGCCGAAGAAGCCCTCCCCGCGCGGTCCGTGACACCCGGCGCAGTTCTGGGCGAAGATGGCTGCGCCCGTGCCGGGGGCGTACGTGGTAGACGGCAGCGGCTCAGGCGTCGGCGCCGGCGTGAACGGCGAGCTCGCCGCCGTGGCCTGCGGGGGCGGCGGTGACGCACTCGACGCGCGAACCGACGGCGCGAGGGTCGCGAAGACAGCGAGCGCGAGGACGCAGAGGGCCGCGGCCTGCTTCAGGCGTGACGGCCCGCGGCTGCGGCCCCATCCCCACGGCTGAGCGAACAGTCGGCTCACTCCCCAGGTCCCCCTCGTCTCGCGTCTTGTCGCCGTCCCGGTGCCAGTGGTCCCACGCCGACTACCATAGACCATGGCGAACGACCGTCTACGGCGTCGCCGTATACGGCGCCGCCGTAGACACGGACAACTCCCCTTGATACTGATTGTTCTCCACCATGGGAACGTTTTGGCATGAAGGACGTTGCCCGGGGGCAAATCGGTAACGATGGGGGGTGAGGGTGAGCACGGACCTGACAGCCATGGCGGTGTGGCCGGCAGCGCTGTACGCGGCGCTCGTGCTCGTCCTGGCCGGGCTCATCCTGACGCTGTCGTGGGTGCTGGGCGAGCGCCAATACCATGGTGCGGACGCCGAGCGCTACGAGTCGGGGATCAAGCCGGCAGGGCCGCTCCCGACGCGGCTTTCGGTCGAGTTCTACCAGGTCGCCCTCTTCTTCGTGGTCTTCGACCTGGAGGCCGTGTTCATCTTCTCGTGGGCGGTCGCGGCCCGCCAGCTCGGCTGGCTGGGCTACTTCGAACTGCTGTTCTTCGTCCTGCTGCTGTTCGCCGGCCTCGTCTACCTCTGGAAGGCCGGCGCGCTGGACTGGGGCGCCGCGGGACGGAGGCGCCTTACGGCGCGGACCGCGGCCAAGACGAAGTCGGCGCAGGCCGCCGCCCCGCAGGCGACAGCGCCCGCGGCCGGAGCGCCTGACGGCGCGGCGGCCGCGGGACCCGCCGGGGGCGCCCGGTGAGGCCGCGGCGCAATCCGGAGCCGTCCCGCACCGCCGGGGCCCTCAGCCGGCTGCTCGACGCCCAGGGCATGCCGCAGGAGGGCGCCGCCATCCCGGTCGTCACCTCGAGCCTCGAGCACCTCATCGCCTGGGGCCGCAAGAACTCCCTGTGGCCGTTCGGCTTCGGCCTCAGCTGCTGCTTCGTCGAGATGGCGACCAGCCTCACGGCGCGCTACGACATCGCCCGCTACGGCGCGGAGGTGCTGCGCATCTCTCCCCGAGAGGCGGACGTGATGATCGTCGCCGGCACCGTGTTCAAGAAGATGGCGCCGGTCGTCGTGCAGCTACACCAGCAGATGATGGAGCCGCGCTGGGTCATCTCGATGGGCTCGTGCGCCAACTCCGGCGGCATGTTCGACGTCTACAGCGTGGTCCAGGGCGTCGACCAGTTCATACCCGTGGACGTGTACGTGGAGGGCTGTCCGCCTCCGCCGACCGCGCTCATGGAAGGCCTGCTGATGCTCTCGGCCCAGGTCTCCATCGAGAAGCGGCCGCTCAGCTGGGTCGTCGGCGACCAGGGCGTGGTCAAGCCGCACGGCATCTCGATGCGCGACCTGCGCCACGACGACGTGGTAGCGACCGACAAGCTGCGCCCCCCGGACGAGATGTGACGTGGACGACGAGCCGCACAAGCTGACCTCCGGCCAGCCGGGCAGCGAGCCCGGCGCTCCGCAGCCGTCCCAGTGGCCGGAGCCGGCGGCCGGCGGAGGCGAAGCCCCGCCGCCGGCCGTGCTCCAGGAGCTGCACGAGCGGTTCCCGGACGTCCCGTTCGTGGGGCAGCCGACCGCAGACGGCATCCCAACGACGTGGGTGCCGCCGGCGCACGTCGCCGAAGTACTCCGGTACCTCGGCCGCGAAGCCGCCGATCCGTTCGCGATGCTCTACGACCTCGGCGGCGTGGACGAGCGTGAGCGGCTCCACCGCGAGGGCCAGCCGGACGCCGCCTTCAGCGTCTTCTACCACCTCGTCTCCTACGGCCGGAACGCGGACCTGCGCGTCAAGGTGGCCCTGCCGGCGGACGCGCCGAGCGTTGACACGGTGGCCGGCGTGTGGCCCGCCGCCGACTGGTACGAACGCGAGCTCTGGGACATGTTCGGCGTCGGCGTCGCCGGCCACCCCCGCCTCAAGCGCCTCCTCAACCCGCCGTGGTGGGAGGGGCACCCGCTGCGCAAGGAGCACCCGTCCCGCGGCACCGAGTACGGCCCGTTCGAGCTGCCCGACCAGCTCGTAGACGAGATGCAGGAGCAGCTGCGCTTCAAGCCCGAGGAGTGGGGTCTGCCGAGCACCGATGACGACCCCACTCTCATGTACCTCAACATCGGCCCGCAGCACGGCGCCACCCACGGGCCGTTCCGCGTCGTCGTCGGCCTGCGCGACGAGGAGATCGTCCACCTCGTCCCCGACATCGGCTACCACCACCGCGGCTCCGAGAAGATGGCCGAGCGCCAGAGCTGGCACACGTACATCCCGTACACCGACCGCGTGGACTACCTCGGCGGCGTGACCAACAACCTGCCGTACGTCCTCACCGTGGAGAAGCTCTGCGGCATCGAGGTGCCGGACCGGGCACAGCTCATCCGCGTGCTGCTGTGCGAGTGCTACCGCATCGCCAGCCACCTGGTCTTCTACGGCACCTACGCCCAGGACATCGGCGCGCTCTCCCCGGTGTTCTACATGTTCGAAGACCGGGAGATCCTCTTCGACGAGGTCATCGAGCCCATCACCGGTGGGCGCATGCACCCCAACTGGTTCCGCATCGGCGGCGTGGCGGAGGACCTGCCGCAAGGCTGGAAGCAGCGCGTGCTGGACTTCTGCGACTACCTGCCGCCGCGGCTCGACGAGTACGACAAGCTGGTGATGGACAACCGCATCGTCAAGGCGCGCATGGTAGGTGTGTCGCCGATCTCCGCGGACGAAGCCGTCGCCTGGGGACTCACCGGCCCGATGCTGCGCGCGGCCGGCCTGCCCTGGGACTGGCGCAAGCAGCGCCCCTACAGCCACTACGACTGGTTCGACTTCGACGTCCCCGTCGGTACCACCGGCGACTGCTACGACCGCGCCGCCGTCCACATCGAGGAGATGCGCCAGAGCCTGCGCATCATCCGCCAGGTCGCGGATGCCATGCCCGACGGTCCGTACAAGGCGTACCACCCCCTGGCGACGCCGCCGGCCAAGGAACCGAACACCATGCATGACATCGAGTCGCTCATCACGCACTTCCTCGGCGTGACCTGGGGACCGGTCGTGCCGCCGGGAGAGGCCAGCGTCTATACGGAGGGCACCAAGGGCCAGTACAGCTACTACGCGATCAGCGACGGCTCCAACTCGGCGTACCGGGTCAAGATCCGCACCGCGTCGTTCCCGCACCTGCAGGTGTTGCCGCGGCTGGTCACCGGCTACGAGATCGCCGACCTGGTGACCGTGCTCGGCAGTATCGACTTCGTCATGGCGGACGTGGACCGATGAGCGGTATGCCTACGGCGTCCCGCTCGTGCCCGCCGGAAGTGGGCGCGTCATGAGCCTGACAGATGACGAGATCCGCCAGCTGGACGGGATCCTCGGGCACTACCCGGACAGGCGGGCGGCCGCCGCGACCGCCATGCGCATCGTGCAGGCGCGGCGGCGCTGGCTCTCGGAGGAGGCCGTGGCCGACCTCGGCGAGTACCTCGGCCTCACGGTCGCGGAGCTGGACAGTATCGCGACCTTCGGCAACATGGTCTTCCGCAAGCCGGTCGGCCGGCACGTCGTGCTCGTCTGCGACAGCTTCGCCTGCTGGTCGCTGGGGTACGCCGAGCTGCGCGCCGCCATCGAGGCGGAGCTCGGCGTGGGCATGGGCGAGACGACCGCGGACGGCAGGTTCACGCTGCTGCCCATCGTCTGTCTGGGCGCCTGCGACCGCGGCCCGGCGATGATGGTCGACGACGAACTGCATGGGCCGGTGACGCCCGACCAGGTGCCCGAGCTCCTTGGAGGTTACTTGTGACCAGCCGGCCGGGACTCCCGGGCTACCCGGCCGAGGACCGGCCGTTCACGCGCGCGATGCGCGCCGACGGCCGGCCGGCGACGCTCGACGACTACGTCGCCGCCGGCGGATACGAGGGCCTCAAGAAAGCCGTCGGCGGCCTGAAGCCGAGAGAGGTCACCACCATGGTGACCGACTCGGGCCTGCGCGGCCGCGGCGGCGCGGGCTACTCTACGGGTCGCAAGTGGAGCACCATGCCGCTCGGCCCCGACGCCCCGCGTCCCAAGTACATCGTCTGCAACGCCGACGAGATGGAGCCGGGCAGCTTCAAGGACCGGTTCCTCATGGAGCGGAACCCGCACCTGCTGCTCGAGGGCATGCTGCTCGCGGGATTCGCCACCGAATCGGACGAGGGCTACATCTTCTTGCGCGCGCAGTACGACGCGTCGTACGCGGCGCTGAAGGGCGCCATCGCCGAGGCGCGTGAGCACGGCTACCTCGGCGACCACATCCTCGGCTCGGATTTCTCGATGGACATCGAGCTGCACACGAGCATCGGCCGCTACATCTGCGGCGAGGCTTCGGCGATGCTCAACGCGCTCGAGAGCCAGCGACCCAACCCGCGGGCGCGGCCGCCGCACATGACCGGCGCCGGACTCTTCTCCCGGCCGACCGTGGTCAACAACGTCGAATCCTTCATGGCCGTGCCCTCCATCGTGAGGCACGGCGTGGACTGGTGGAAGGCCCTGTCCGTCATCGACGAGGGCGGCACCAAGATCTTCGGCGTCGCCGGCCGCGTGGCCAACCCCGGCTGCTTCGAGCTCCCGATGGGCGTGCCGATGCGGGAGCTCATCGAGGTGCACGCCGGCGGCATGCTGCCCGGCTACGAGCTCCGCGCCGTCAGCCCGGGCGGCGCCTCGACCTTCTTCGTGCCGGCCGACAAGATCGACGTGCCCCTCGGCTTCTCGACCATGGACGAGGTCCAGAGCCGGCTCGGCACCGGGACGCTCGTGCTCCTCGACGACCAGACCTGCCCCATCGGCATGACGCTCAACATGATGCAGTTCTTCGCCCAGGAGTCGTGCGGCTGGTGCACGCCGTGCCGCGAGGGGCTGCAGTGGGCGGCCGCGCTGCTCGAGGACATCGAGTACGGGCGCGCCCAGCCGGGGGACATCGAGGTGCTCCGCGAGAGCGTCTGGTTCATGGCGTCGGACAAGTGCTTCTGCGACCTCGCGCCGGGCGCCACGCAGCCGCTCGAAAGCGCGCTGCGCCTGTTCCCGGACGACTTCGCGCGCCACATCGCCGGCGGCGGCTGCGATCACCGGCGCCACGGCTCGGACGCGCCGGCGCTCAAGGGGACGACGTGGTGAGCGGCGGCCGCGAAGCAGCCCCGCCCAAGCTCGTCACCGTCATCATCGACGGGGCCGAGTACCATGCCGAAGAGGGCCGCAACATGCTCGACGTCGCCCTCTCCCTCGGGTTCGACCTCCCATTCTTCTGCTGGCACCCGGTCCTCGGGTCCGTCGGCGCCTGCCGCCAGTGCGCGGTGCGCCTGTACTGGACCGACCGTGAGGGCAAGGAGAAGAGCGAGATCGCCATGGCCTGCATGACGGAGGCGCTGGAAGGCACGAAGATGGACATCTTCGACGCTGAGGCGGTCAAGTTCCGCGCCGAGATGATCGAGCTCATGATGACGAGCCACCCTCACGACTGCCCCGTGTGCGACGAGGGCGGCGAGTGCCACCTGCAGGACATGACCGTCATGGCCGGGCACAGCTACCGGCGCTACCGCGGCCGCAAGCGGACGTTCGAGAACCAGGACCTCGGGCCGTTCGTCACCCACGAGCTCAACCGCTGCATCACCTGCTACCGCTGCACGCGGTTCTACAACGAGTACGCCGGCGGCCGGGACTTCGGCGTGTTCGGCCTGCGCAACCAGGTGTACTTCGGCCGCGCCGAGAGCGGCATGCTGGAGAGCGAGTTCAGCGGTAACCTCATCGAGGTCTGCCCCACCGGCGTGTTCGACGACAAGCCGTTCTCGCAGCGGTATTCGCGCAAGTGGGACCTGCAGACGGCGCCCTCCGTGTGCCCGGACTGCGGCCTCGGCTGCACGACCACCCTGTCGGCGCGCTACGGCGAGCTGCGCCGCGTGCAGGGCCGCTTCAACCGCGACGTCAACAAGATGTTCCTCTGCGACCGCGGCCGCTTCGGGTTCGAGTTCGTCAACGCGCCGCAGCGGGTGCGGACGGCGCGCGTGACGCCGGCGCTCATGGGCGGCGCGGCCGGAGGGCAGGCCGCCGCCAGGGCCGGAGAGCTCGCGCTGGACGCCGCAGCGGGCCTGCTGCGCGGCCGCCGAGCCATCGGCTTCGGCTCGCCGCGCGCCTCGCTCGAGGCCAACTACGCACTCCGCGCGCTGGTGGGCCCGGCGAACTTCTACCTCGGCATGTCCGACGCGGACGGCCGCCTCACCGGCGCCGTGCTGGAGATCGCCGCCGACCCGCGCCTGCGGCTGGGGTCGGCGGCCGATGTCCACGACGCCGATGCGGTACTGGTCCTCGGCGAGGACCTTACCAACACGGCGCCGATGCTCGACCTCACCATCCGCACCTGGCTGCACCTGCGGCCCAACGAGGTGGAGGAGCGCAACCACATCCGGCGCTGGAACGACTCGGGCATCACCCGCATCAAGCGGCGCGAGCCGAGCGCGCTGTGGATCGCGACGACGCACGCGACCAAGCTCGATGAGGTCGCCGCGGAGACGCGCCGGGCGGCGCCGGACGACCTCGTGCGCCTCGCGCTGGCCATCGCGCACGAGGTGGACGCCGAGGCGCCCGCGGTCCCCGGCCTCGGTGACGACGAGCTCGAGGTCGCGCGGCGCTGGGCCGGCGCCTTGAGCGCCGGACCCTCGCCGCTCGTGGTGGCCGGCTGCTCGAGCGGGTCGGTGGAGCTCGTCCAGGCCGCGGGGCAGCTCGCGGCCGCCTTGCAGGGCGCCGCGCGCAGGACCGGACAGGCCGGCGCGGCCGCGCCGGCCCCCATCGTGCTCACCGTCCCCGAGCCGGACAGCCTGGGGCTCAGGCTGCTGGACGGCGGCAAGCTCGTCCAGGGCCTCGCCGCCGTGGCGCGCGCGGAGGCGGAGGTCGTGATCGTTCTCGACAACGACCTCGACCGCCGCGCGCCGGCGCTGATCGTCGACGACTTCCTGCGCCGGCGCCCGCAGACGATCGTGCTGCCCACGCTCAAGGACCGGCTGACGGCGCAGGCGGACGTCGTCCTGCCGGCGGCGCCCTTCGCCGAAGAGACCGGCACCTACGTCAATCACGAAGGACGGGCGCAGCGCTACTTCAGCGCCCTGCCGGCCCGGGGTGACGTGCGCCCGGCCTGGCGCTGGCTGCGGGAGCTGCTGGTGCGACTCGGGAGCCGCGAGGCGCGCAGCTGGAACACTCCCGGCGACGTGCTGGCCGCGCTCGAGATGGAACTGCCGCGGTTCCGCGGCGCGAGGGACGCCGCGCCCGCCGCCTCCTGGCGGCGCGACGGCCGCAAGGTCGCCCGCCAGCCGCTCCGCTGGAGCGGACGTACCGCCAAGGACGCCGACCGCACCGTGGTCGAGCCCGAACCCCCGCCGGACGCCGACTCGCCGCTCGCCTTCTCGCTCGAGGGCCTGCAGCCGGCCGAGTCGCCGGACGAGCTCCGCGCCCGCACCTGGTGGCCCGGCTGGAACTCGGGCAACGGGCTGCACAAGTTCGGCGAGGAGCTCGAGGCGCTGGGTCCGGCCCGGCCTACCGGCGTCCGCCTGCTGGACGCCGGCACGGCGGGCCGCAGGCTGCAGCCCGTCACCGCGCCGGCGCGCTTCGCGCCGCAGGGCGGCGACGTGACGCTCGTCGCGCTGCACTTCATCTACGGCTCCGAGCCGCTGAGCATGTACACGCCGGGCATCGCCGGACGGGCGCCGGCGCCGTTCGTCGGCCTCAACGATGAAGACGCCGGACGGCTCGGACTGCACGAGGGCGACTGGCTCGACCTCTGGCTGCCCTGGCTGGACGCGCGCGTGCGCTACGCGCCGGCGCCGTCACTCGTGACCGGCACGGCCGGGGTGCCCCATGGCCTCCCCGGCCTCCCCTTCATCTCGCTCCCGGCGCGGGCGCGCCTCACCCGCGCGGAGGACCAGTCGTGAACGCCGTGCTCGCCGCCGGCCGCCTCGTCGCCGTCACCGCCTGGTACTGGCAGCTGCTGACGGTGCTGCTGGTGCTCATCGTCGTGCTCACCATCGCCGCCGGCCTGATCTGGTACGAACGGCGGCTGCTCAGCCTCGTGCAGGACCGCTACGGCCCCAACCGGGTCGGCCCGGCCGGCCTGCTCCAGGTGCTGGCCGACACCTTCAAGATCCTCTTCAAAGAAGACTGGACGCCGCCGTTCTCCGACCGGCGGGTGTTCGTGGTCGCGCCGTCGCTGGTGCTGATCACGGCGCTCCTCTCCTTCATGGTCGTGCCGGTCGCCCAGGGCTGGGTCGTCATCGACCTCAACGTCGGTCTCCTCTTCTTCCTCGCCATGTCGTCGATCGCCGTGTACAGCGTCGTGCTCGCCGGCTGGTCGTCGAGCAGCAAGTACTCCCTGGTCGGCGGACTGCGCGCTGCGGCGCAGATGGTCAGCTACGAGGTCTTCATGGGCCTCTCGCTGATCGGCGTGGTGACGCTGGCCGGCTCCTTCAACCTGTCGAACATCGTCGAGGCGCAGCAGCGCAGCGTCTACTACGTCTTCCCGCAGTTCGTCGGCTTCGTCGTCTTCCTGGTCGCGGGATTCGCCGAGACGCGGCGCATCCCGTTCGACCTCGTCGAGGCCGAGAGCGAGCTCGTCGCCGGGTACCACACCGAGTACTCGGGCATGAAGTTCGGCATCTTCCTCGTCGGCGAGTACGTGGCCGTGACGCTGATCTCGGCGCTGATCGTCACCCTGTTCTTCGGCGGCTGGCTGGGGCCGTGGCTGCCCGGCGTCGTGTGGTTCCTCATCAAGACCCTCGTCTTCATCTCGCTGTTCATCATCGTTCGCGGCACGTTTCCGCGGCCGCGCTACGACCAGCTCATGGCGCTCGGCTGGAAGGCGATGCTGCCGCTCAGCCTGCTCAACCTGGTGATCACCGGCGCCATCGTCGTGGCGAGGGCGGGGTGAACGCATGACGTCCGACCGCCCACACGCCTACCGCCCGGCAGAGCCTGCCGAGACCCACCCGCCGCTCACGACCGACGTGGTCGTCACCGGCCACCTGGCGCGGCGTGGCCAGTCGCTCGTGCCGCGCATCGGGCGCACCGTGTGGTCCACCCTCGTCGGCGTCGGCGTCGTGATCAGTCACGCCTGGCGCAGCCGCGACACCATCCAGTACCCGGAGGAGATGGTGTACCTGCCGCCGCGGTATCGCGGGCGCATCATCCTCTCCCGCGACCCGGCCGGCGAGGAGCGCTGCGTGGCCTGCTACCTCTGTTCCGCCGCCTGCCCGGTGGACTGCATCGCCCTCCAGGCCACGACCGACGAGCACGGGCGGCGGTATCCCGAGTGGTTCCGCATCAACTTCTCCCGCTGCATCTTCTGCGGGTTCTGCGAGGACGCGTGCCCCACCTACGCCATCCAGCTCACCCCGGACGTCGAGATGAGCGAGTACGAGCGGCCCAACATGGTGTACGAGAAGGAGGACCTCCTGATCGCCGGTCCGGGCAAGTACCACGAGTACGACTTCTACCGGGTGGCCGGCCTCGCCATCGGCGGCAAGGGCAAGGGCGAGGCCGAGAACGAGGCGCCTCCCGCAGACGTCAGGGGCCTCCTCCCATGAACGGCAGCCGCAGAATAGCCAGCGAAGGCGGGCTTTCGTGCGGGGCGGCGGAGCAGCACCGCACATTGATCATCGCGCGGGGCGCCGAAGAGACACCGCTCCGGGAGGGGCGCACATGACAGCGATGTTCTACATCGCCGCCGTGATCGCTGTGCTGAGCACGCTGATGGTCGTGACGCAGCGTAACCTGGTGCACGCGCTCCTCTACCTGGTCGTCTCGCTGTTCGCCGTCGCGGTCGTCTTCTACACGCTGGGAGCGCCCTTCGTGGCGGCGCTCGAGGTGATCGTCTACGCCGGCGCGATCATGATGCTGTTCCTCTTCGCCGTGATGCTCCTCAACGTGAGCGCCGAGTCACCGATCCGTGTGCGGCGCGCGTGGCTGGGGCCGGTGATCCTCGTGGCCGTCCTGCTGGCCGAGGTGATCTACGGCATCACCCGGCAGTCGCAGGCGCTGGCCGGAGTGCAGGTCGGGCCGCAGGCCGTGAGCAAGGCGCTCTACGGACCCTACGTGCTCGGCGTGGAGCTCGCCTCGATGCTGCTCCTCGCCGCGCTCATCGGCGCGCGCCACGTCGCCGCGCGCGCCCGCGACGAAGAGGAGGCGGCGGAGTCCATGGAGCGCCGGCGCGCGACAGCCGCCGGCGCCGCGCGCGCGCCCGAGCCGGACCACGCCGCCCGGCCGGGCCTCACGGCCGAGGAGGGCGACACCTGATGGCCTCCGTCTCCCTCAGCCACGGTCTCGTGCTGGCGGCGATCCTCTTCGCCATCGGCTTCGCCGGGCTCCTGACGCGCCGCAACCTCATCGTCATGCTGGCGTGCATCGAGATCATGCTGAACGCCGCCGGGCTCGCCTTCGTCGCCGCCGGCGCTCGCTGGGGTCAGGCCGACGGCCAGGTCATGTTCCTGTTCGTGCTGGCCATGGCCGCCGCCGAGGTCGCCGTCGGCCTCGCCGTCGCCATCCGCTTCCGCGCCTCGCTCAAGAGCCTCGACATCGACGACGCCGACGAGATGAAGGGCTGACCATGCTCGGGCTGCTCTGGCTCATCCCTGCGCTCCCCGCCGCCGGCTTCGTGCTGCTCACGCTGCTGAACCGGCGGCTCGAGCCGCCCGGCCGCCGCCTGGATCGGCGCCGGCTCCGTCGGCCTCTCGGCGCTGGTCGCTCTCATCGTCTGCGGCAGCTTCATCGTCTCGCCGCCGGCCGGCGACAGCTACCACCAGGTCCTCTGGACCTGGTTCGACGTCTCCGGCTTCGCGCCGACGATCGGCTTCTACCTCGACGCCGTCAGCGTCCTCTGGGTGCTCGTCGTCACCTTCGTCGGCTTTCTCATCCACCTGTACTCCACGGAGCACATGGAACAGGACGAGGGCTTCACCCGCTTCTTCATCTACCTGAACCTCTTCGTCGCCTCGATGCTCGTGCTGGTGCTGGCCGACAACCTGCTGCTCCTGTACCTCGGCTGGGAGGGCGTGGGTCTCTGCAGCTATCTGCTCATCGGCTTCTGGTAGAAGGACCCGCAGAACGTGTACAGCGGCGCGCAAGGCCTTCATCGTCACCCGGGTCGGCGACACGGCGCTGATCGTCGGGCTGTTCCTCCTGTTCACGCACCTCGCACACGCTGCAGATCCAGCCCCTGCTGGCCGCCGCGCAGCACAGCTTCGTGCCCGGCTCGGCGGTGGCCGTCGCCGCCGCCCTGCTCGTCCTCGGCGGCGCCCTGGGCAAGTCGGCGCAGCTGCCGCTGCAGACCTGGCTCCCCGACGCGATGGCCGGTCCCTCGCCGGTCAGCGCGCTCATCCACGCCGCCACGATGGTCACCGCCGGCGTGTATCTCATAGCGCGCACCAACGCGCTCTTCACGCTCGCTCCGGACGCGCGGCTGGTGGTCGCGATCGTCGGCGCCGTGACGCTGCTCTTCGCCGGCTTCAGCGCGCTCGTCCAGCACGACATCAAGCGCGTGCTCGCCTACTCGACGATCAGCCAGATCGGCTACATGTTCCTGGCGCTCGGCGTGGGCGGCGTGGACGGCGGGCGTGTTCCACTTCATGACGCACGCCTTCTTCAAGGCCCTGCTGTTCCTGGCCGCCGGCGTGATCATCGAGGCCCTGGCACGACGAGCACGACATCTTCAAGATGGGCGGGCTCCTGCGCGAGCTGCCCGGCGTGTTCTGGACCTTCCTCGTCGGCGCCGCCGCCCTTGCGGCGCTGCCGCTGGTCACCGCCGGCTTCTACAGCAAGGACCTGATCATCGCTACGCGCCTCGGCTCCGTGGACGGCAGCCTGTGGCTGTCTGGTCGGCGCTCGTCGGCGCGTTCCTCACCGCCCTGTACTCGTTCCGGCTCGTCTTCCTCGTGTTCTTCGGCGAACGCCACACCGAGGTCACCCGGCGCCCGACGCTGGCGCCAGCTGCGTGCCGCTCTACGCGCTGGCGACCCTCTCGATCGTCGGCGGCCTCGTCTGGATGCCGGGCTGGGTGAGTGGCTTCCACCCGCTGGAGAACTTCCTCGACACGGCGCTGCCGCAGGTGCAGCATGACCGCGCCTATGCCGCGTTCGCCGATGGCGACGCCGGGGCGTTCGTCACCATCCTCATCGTCGCCGTCGGGATCGGCATCGCCTGGCTGCTCTGGATCCCTGGCGCCAGGGCACGCACGCGTCTCCGAGTCGCCGGGCATCCGGCCGCTGACCGCGTACTGGCTCGGCGGCTGGGGCTTCGACTGGGTCTACGAGCGCGTCTTCGTGCGGCCGTTCCAGTGGTTCGCGCGCGTAGCCGGCAACGACCTCGTCGACTACGTGGTGGACGGCATCGCCTGGCTCGATGTCGCCGCCTGGCACGCGCTCAGCGCCGGCCAGACACGGGCGCCTGCGCGCCTACGTGGCCGTCGCCGGGTTCGGGGTCGTCCTCGTCCTCGCCGTCGTGGTGCTGACGGTGACGCGATGATCCTCATCCTCTACATCCTGATCCCGATCGTGGCGGCGCCGCTCGCGTGGCTGTTCGCGCGCCGCAGCCCGGCGCTCGCGCGCTGGACGGGCGTGGCCGGCACGGCCATCGCCACTGGTCCTGCTGACCGCGCAGTGGATCGCGAAGGCGAGCGCCATGCAGACCGCCTTCGCCGCCAGAGGGTCCGGCCCGTCCGGCCTCGTCGCCGGGTCCTGATCGCCCACATCCAGGCCACCTGGATAGGCGCAGCTCGGCATCAGCTTCTTCCTGGCCGCCGACGGCCTCACGGTCATCATGCTGCTGCTCACCTTCTCGCTCGGCCTGTTCGCCGTGCTGTGCTCGTGGCGCGAGCATCACCGAGCGCGTCGGCTTCTTCCACTTCATGATCTGCTCTGGACGGTCGCCGCGCTGGTCGGCGTGTTCCTGGCGCTCGACCTGTTCCTGTTCTACTTCTTCTTCGAGATGATGCTCGTCCCGATGTACTTCCTGATCGCCCTCTGGGGTCACGAGCAGCGCGTGTACGCGGCGATCAAGTTCTTCATCTTCACCCAGGTCGGCGGCCTGCTGATGCTGGTCTCGATCATCGCCCTCGTACGTCATCCACGGGCGCGCGACCGGCGTCTACACCTTCGACTACACTGCAGCTTACTGGGCACGCAGATCGCCTCGGGCCACGGCGCTTCGTGCTCATGCTCGGCTTCTTCGCCGCCTTCGCGGTCAAGCTCCCGGCGGTGCCGCTCCACACGTGGCTGCCCGGACGCGCACACCCAGGCGCCGACCGCCGGCAGCGTGCTGCTGGCCGGGCTGCTGCATCAAGATCGGCGCCTACGGGATGCTCCGCTTCATGGTGCCGCTGTTCCCGGAGGCCGCGCACCAGTTCCGGCCCACGGCGCATGAGCCTGGCCGTGATCGGCATCCTCTACGGCGCGGTGCTGGCCTTCGCCCAGACGCGACCTCAAGCGGCTGGTCGCCTACACGAGCGTCAGCCACATGGGCTTCGTGCTGCTCGGGCGTCTTCGCCTGGAACTACGCTGGCGCTGCAGGGCGTGGTCCTGCAGATCGTCTGCCACGCCCTCTCGCACGGGCGCCCTGTTCATCCTGGTCGGGGTGCTGCAGGACCGCCTCCACACCCGCGACATGGATCGCATGGGCGGCCTCTGGCAGGCGGCGCCCCGCTGGGCGGCACGGCCATGTTCTTCGCCCTGGCCTCGCTCGGCCTGCCCGGGCTCGGCAACTTCGTGGCCGAGTTCCTCATCCTGCTCGGCGTGTGGCCGGTCAGCCAGCCGGCGGCCGTGCTCGGCGCCGTCGGCCTGGTGGTCGCGACGGTGTACGCGCTGTGGATGATGCAGCGGGTCTTCCAGGGCCGCGGAGACGCCGACAGCTGGTCGTTCGCCGACCTCACCAGGCGCGAGGTCGGCGTGCTCGGCCGTCATGATCGCCGCGGCTGGTGCTGCTCGGCTTCTGGCCCGCAGCCGCTGATCACGACGGCGAGCCAGACGGTCGTCGGGCTGCAGCAGATGACGCGCAGAGCGCGCTGGCGCAGCCGCAGCCGGCGGCTGACGACGGGCCGGCCGCGGCCGCCGGCGATGCCGGCCCGGCCGCAGGCGAGGCCGATCGCAACGGCCGCCGGCGCCGCGGCCAGCCCGGCGCCCTCGCGGACGACGGAGCGCGGCAGTGATGAGCGCCGGCGACCTCGCTCACCATCTCGCCGCTCATCGCGCTGACGCCACGGCGGTGGTCGTCATGCTCGTCGGCCGCCTTCCGGCGCTCGCACCGGCCTGCTGCTCGGGCTGACCGCTCGCCGGGCTGGCGGCGACGTTCGGCCATGCTCGTCGTCGCCGCCTCGCGCGACCGCGCGCGGCGTCACGCCGCTGCTGCCGCTCGACGACTTCGCGCTCTTCTTCATCGGTCTGCTGATGCGTGGCGACGCGCCGGTCGTCGTGCTCCTCTCGTACGGCTATCTGGACGACGCCGCGAGCGCGCCCCGAGGAGTACTACACGCTGCTGCTGCTGGCCACGCTCGGCGGCGCCGCGCTGGTGGCCAGCGACCCACTTCGCCTCGTTCTTCCTCGGCCTCGAGGTGCTGAGCGTCTCGCTCTACGCGCTGATCGCCTACCCGCGGCGGCCGCGAGGACGCCGTCGAGGCCGCCGTCAAGTACCTGGTGCTCGCCGGCGCCACCTCCGCGTTCCTGCTGTTCGGCATGGCGCTCGTCTACGCCGAGTGCGGGCACGATGGCTGCCGGGCTCGCCGCGCGGCCGCCGCCGGCCTCGGCTGCGGAGACGTCGCTCGTCACCGGTCGGCCTCGCGCTGATCTTCGTCGGCGTCGGCTTCAAGCTGGCCCTGGTGCCGTTCCACATCTGGACGCCGGACGTGTACCAGGGCGCGCCGGCGCCGGTGACCGCCTTCGTGGCCACCGTCTCCAAGGGCGCCGTGTTCGCCCTGCTGCTGCGCTATCTGCCGCCGCTCGAGCTCCGCACACGGCGCGACTCTGTTCCTGGCGCTTCACCGTCGGTCGGCCATCGCGTCCATGATCGCCGGCAACCTGCTGGCGCTGCTGCCAGGACAACGTCAAGCGCATCCTGGCGTACTCGTCCATCGCCCACCTCGGCTACCTGCTGGTGGCGTTCCTCGCGGCCGGCGCGCGCGGCCGGCGTGGCGGTGGGCTTCTACCTGGTCGCCTACTTCGTCGACCACGCTGGCCGCCTTCGGCGTCGTCACCGTGCTCTCGACCGGCGAGCGCGACGCCGGACGCCATCGCCGACTACCGCGGGCTGGGCGGCGCGACGCCCCGGGCTGGCGGCCATCTTCGCCGTCGCGCTGTTCTCGCTGGCCGGCATGCCGCTGACGGCCGGCTTCATCGGCAAGTTCTTCATCGTCTCGGCCGGCGCGGGAGCGTCGCTCTGGGGGCTGCTCATCGTCCTGGTCCTCACCAGCACGATCGGCCTCTACTACTACACGCGCGTCATCGTCGCCATGTACGTGCGCCGGCCTGAGAAGCTCGAGCTGGCCGGCGCCGGTGCGGGCGTGCGGGTCGCGGCCGGAGGAGGCGCGGCGGCCATCACGGTCCTCGCCGGTCTCACCGCGTTCGTGCTCGCGTTCGGGGTGTACCCGGCGCCGGTGCTGCGGCTCGTAGAGCACGCCGTCTCGACGCTGCCCTGGCCGTAGGCGGCCGGGCCGCGAGCCGGATCCGTCTGGCACGCGCCGACCCGCGTCGTGCGCTCGTCTCGGTCATCCCGCTGTGGCGCCATCATCCCCCCGTGCTTCCAGTTCCTCAGGATCCTAGAGGTTTCGGCATCAGGACCCGGCCGCCCCTGAGGTAAGCGTCCCGACGGAACTGGGTATCCGTTCCCATTCAGCGCGGGAAACGGAATCGCGCAGCGGGAGGCCCGACAAGCCGCAGGCTCGAGAAATACCCCCGTGGGGTACTATTGAATGACTTGTTCGCGCCCCAGACCGGGAGGACCGATGGCTTCAGCCGAGATCGAGAGTGGCATCTGCGGGTTCTGCACCACCGTCAGGACGACTTCTGAAGGCCGCACCGTACGCGTGGAGTTCGAGACGGAATGCGGCTACGTGGAACAGCTTGCGGAGGCGCTCACCGAGGTGGACCCGTACAAGGAGATCAGCTACCGCGGTGAGGGACCGGTCACCCTCAAGCTCGCCGCCGAGCACCTCGTGCACCCGGCCTGCCCGGTACCGAGCGGCATCATCAAGGCCATCGAGGTGGCGGCAGGGCTGGCGCTGCCCAAGGACGCCAGCATCAAGCCCTCAAAGGACTGATCCCGGCCGGAGGACGCCCCGGAAGAAGGCCGACACCGCGAGGGCCGGGCAGCCGTGCTTGGGCTGCCCGGCCCTCGTGCTGCCCGGCCCTCGTGCTGCCCGGCCCTCGTGCCGCCGGGGAGCGCCGCCTCGCCCGTCAGCCGGCCGGGCCGGCGATGAGCGTGACGGACGTCGCGTGCCCGGCGCCTGAGGCGCTGGTCCAGGTGAGGGTGACCTTGTCTCCTGGGTGATGCGCGGCGATCAGGTCGGTGAGCTCCGTGGCCGACCCGACGCCGGCGCCGTCGACGGCGGTGATCACGTCGCCGGCGGTCAAGCCCGCCTGCGCGGCCGGCGAGCCGGAGACCACGCCGGCGACCGTCGCTCCGCTGCTCGACCCGCCCGCTTGTCCTCCGCCGCCGTAGGGGCTGCCGTTGCCGTCGCCGTAGGCGCCCTGCGCCGAGGACGCGATCTGGACGCCGAGGAACGCGGTCTGCCCGATGTGTACCGAGGACGATCCCTGGCCGCTCTCGATCTGGTCGACGATCTGCATGGCCGTGTCGATCGGGACCGCGAACCCCTCGCTGCCGGACTGGTCGAAGGAGTAGCCGCTCGACGCGGCCGCCATGACCCCGATCACCTGTCCGCCGGCGTTCACGAGGGGACCGCCGGAGTCGCCGGACTGGATCGGCGGCGTCGGTCTGGATCAGGCCGCTGAGCTGCTCGGCCGTGCCGTTGGCCTGGTCGGTCGCGACGATCTGCTGGTCGAGCGCGACGACAGTGCCACCGACGACAGCGGGCGTCCCGCCCTGCCCTCCGGCGTTGCCGACGCCGACCACGACGTCGCCGACGGCGAGAGACGAGGAAGCCCCGATGTCGGCGGTCGCCAGACCTGAGGCATCCTGTAACTGGATGAGCGCGATGTCGTGCGTCGTGTCGTACCCCACCACGGTGGCCGAGTACGTCTGGCCGTTGCCGACGTCTGTGGCGCTGATGTCCGTCTCTCCGTGGATGACGTGGTTGCTGGTGAGCACGAGGCCGTCCGAGCTGAGCACGAGCCCGGTCGCCGCGCCTCCCGACGACGTGTAGTCGTTGCTGACGGTGATGTCCACGACCGCGGGGCCGACCTTGGACGCGATCGCGCTGAGGTCAGCCGAGGCGGTCGAGCCGCCGGAACCGGCGCCCGGCTGGGTGACGGACGGAGCGGGGGCGCCGCCGGGTCGCACGGCGCCTGCCCGGTCGTGCCGGGCGCCGCGAGCTGCGTCAGGGCTGTGGTGGAGGCGCCGGCCGACGAGAAGTGGTGGATGAGCGCCGCGCCCGTGAAGGCGACGGCGGCGAGGATCGCCGCTACTGCTGCGACCCGCCGCAGGCGGCGGCCAGGGGGCGGCGGTGGTCCCGCAGCGGGCGCCGGCGGCAGTCCCCGCGGGTCGGTGGGGTGGACGGTCACCGCGGTTTCCTCGCGGCGAAGGTCGGGAGTGGTCGAGCTGTCGGGCTCCTCCAGAAGGGGCCGCCCGGAGACGGTCGATCGGGCATCGCGCCTCTCTTTGGTCGTGTTGCTGGACTCGCGTCAATGGTGACCGGGGAAGCTGAGCCCTTCCTGAGAGGCTGCGGTGAGCCGGCGAGCCTTTGCCGGCGGCTGGCCTTTGAGGCGCCTCTGCGGCGCCCCTCACGCCAGCCCGACCACGCGGGCTAATCGCTGAGGCGGAAGCGCCAGATGGCGAGGACGAAGAACCCCGCCGCCCACGCCACCGAGACTGCAAGCGCGGGCAGCACGTCGGCGACGCCGAACCCGCGCACCACGATGCCGCGCAGCCCGTCGAGGATCCACGCCGTCGGCAGCAGGTGGCCGACGGTCTGGAAACCCTGGCCGGCGATCTCGAGCGGAAACCAGGCGCCGGAGAGCGCGGCGACGGCCATGGACACAAGGACCGTCGTCGCGATCAGCGCCTGCTCGCTCTTGAGCATGGAGGCGAGCAGCAGACCCAGCGTGCTCGCCACGAGCGACAGCGAGACCATCATCACCAGCAGCGCGGCCGGGTCGCGCAGGTAGTCGACGCCGAAGAAGAGCTGCGCCACGGCGATCAGCAGGACCTGCTGCGCAAAGGTAAGCAGGAACATGCCCGCGGCCTTGCCGCCGATGAGCTCCCAGCGCCGGAGGCGCGTCGTCATGAGGCGTTGAAGCGTGCCGTTCTGGCGTTCGACGATGAGCGCGATGCCGGCCGTCATGAGGCTGAAGAGGATGAAGTTGACCATCATGCCGGGCGAGCTGAGCACGAAGCCGCTCGGGGTCTGCCGGCGGCCGCACCGGCCTCGACGATC
>CAVUXT010000021.1:0-11445 GCA_963745465.1 uncultured Bacteroidota bacterium
CAGACAGATTGCCACACTATTCTTCATGTATGGTTTGCATGGTGAAAGATAAAAGAACTGGCAACTTTTTACCTTCATGTTCTGCGTTGGTACAGAATGGAATGGACATTGAATCTGCCTCTGAAGATGTTTTAACTATAAGAAAGAAATCAGTTGAACTATTACTTTCTGAGCATAGAGCGGAGTGTGAGGCACAATGCAAGGTTGTTTGTCCGGAAGGATATGATATTCCACTGATGAACAGGCTACTGAGTGCTGGAGATTTGGATGGTGCAGTCAAACTTTCTATCAGTCAGACAGAATTTTCAGTACTAAAATGCTTTGATTGCAAGGGATATTGTGAGAATGCCTGCCGAAGAAAAAAAGTTGATGCTCCTGTTTCAATCGGTAATATGCAAATATTTGTTTACGGTTGTAGGGACGTCGCATGCAACGTCCCTAATACGCAAAAAACACCAAAACGCTTTTCATCACGTATCAGAACGATTGGGAAAAACGAACTGAAAGAATGGCTTAAAGAATGCAAGGATGGACTAACCCGTTTCAGGGATATTACAAACATTGAAACTGCGGCTCAGGAGTCTGAGAGCTGCATGCATTGCGATTGTCGTGCTGCAGATGATTGTTAACTGAGACTCCTTGCCGGTGACTTACCTGTTAAGGATCCCAGAGGAAAGGTGGTAAATTCCCCCATTCATAAGAAGATTAATCTTACTACAGGACTTGTCTTTGAGAATGCTAAGTGCATTAAATGCGGTCTTTGCGTGAGGCTCTGTGAAGATTCAAAGGAAGAACCGGCACTCTGTTTTATAAACAGGGGTTTTGTCGTATAATCTCAGAGCCAATAACTGAAGAGTTTGATAATATACTTAAAACGAAAAGTAAAGAAGTTGTTGAGATATGTCCGACAGGGGCATTGAGTTTGCGAACACCGTCTGCCAACAAAAAGTAAGTAAATGGAATAAAAATGAAAATGCCACCAAGACGCAAAGACACAAAGAAACACCAAGAGTTTTTACTCGCAAGCTTGTCCTTGGTGAACCTTTGCGTCTTTGTGCCTTTGTGGCAAAAAAAATATATTTCCACGATCATTCTTTCAATTTTATTTTATTTATCATCCGTTGCACAAAGTGCAACCAATGATTGGCCATTATTCAGAGGCAAATCAGATCTGGCAGGAAAAATTGAATCGGAACTTCCGGCTTCTCCCAAACTTTTGTGGAGTATAGCAACACATACTTCTACAAAATCCTCTCCAGTTATAAGCGAAGGAACAATATATTTTGGAAATGATAAGGGTTCCCTGGTTGCAGTGGGCAGCACTGGAGCTATTAAATGGGAATATAAGGCAGAAAGTTCAATTGACGCCGCTCCAATGATTTTTCATGATAAGATTATTTTCGGGACCAGTGAGGGAATACTTATGGCTGTTAATAAATCATCAGGCAAATTAGTATGGAAGTATACAACTGAAAATCAGATTGCCGGATCAGCTAATGTCTGGGTATCAGGCCGTAAAGCAGGGATAAGTTCGTTGGCAGTTATGATTATTACCTTCATTGTGTCGATCCGGCAACGGGCAAGCTCTCTGGAAGATTGAAACAGGGAACTATATAAACGGAACTCCGTCAAGTGCTGATGGCAGGATCGTATTTGGAGGATGCGACGGGATGATCAGGGTCTGTCGATCCCCTTTCAGGCCGTCAGAAGGACACAATCGATATCGGAGTTTATATTGCCGCCTCACCAGCCCTCTCTTCGGGTCTGGCATATTTCGGCGATTATGACGGCACAAAATATTGCGTTAATATTATCTCCGGGAAGATAATATGGAAGGTGGCATCAAAAGAAGAATCAGGTGCCATAATGGGGATTCCTGCAATTGGTACGGCTTCGCTGGTGGTGGGAAGTGAGGACAAGTTCATTTATTGTTTAAATTTGCAGGATGGCAGCCTGAGGTGGAAATTCAGGACAAATGGCCGTATTGACGGCTCAGCAGTAGTGACAAAAACAAAAGTTCTGATACCGGCAATGGACGGAAATGTTTATATCCTCAGGCTGGATGACGGAAAAAAGCTCTGGAGTTTCAATGCCGGGACCCCGGTAAGCAGCTCTCCGGCAGTGATCAAAGACAGGTTCTATATTCTTACGGAAGATGGAAGGCTGCTTGCCTTTACTGAAAAGGAATGATTAATCTCAGAATGCCATACAGGAATTCGCACAGAGAAACAGTATGAAGATAGTATATCTGATAACCGGTTCAGGAGGATCATTCTTATTGCGGCAATTGTTACCGTGATATGATTTATCTCAGGGCAATAAGGAATGTTCCGGGAATCAGTGCAATCGCAATTCCATTATATCTACCCCCTGATGATTCAATTCCTGAGGCAGGCCTTGATAACAATGTATTCTTCGGCGCCATATCCATGTATCTGAGGGAAAAGGTTCCCTTTTTAAGGAATATGCCTGCATTTTTTGACAAATTCCTTGATTCTGCTCCAATGCTCAGAATGGCAGCCAGAAGGTCAGGTACCACAACAACGGAAGGGCTGGAAGATATGACTCTGAGTATGATAAAGGGTGAAAAGGCATTTCCGGAGAAGGAGCTGCAGCGCCTCGTCAGGTATCTTACAAAAAATGGAAAGCCTGATATAATACACCTTTCAAATGCCCTCATCATAGGACTGGCAAGGCAGCTTAAAAAACAGATGAAGGTAAAGATTGTATGTTCCCTTCTTAACGAGGATGACTGGATATGATGAAATGGCCGAGCCATACAGGTCAAATGCATGGAGTCTGATTTCGGAGGAGGCTGTAAATGTTGACACATTTGTGACCCCGAGCAGCTATTACAGAGATCTGTTTCTTGCAAAAACCGGTGTTCCGGGCCGGAATATACATATTATTCCTCTGGCACTTGACAGCGGATATATTAACACAGTTCAGAAAAAAGATAACTATCCCGCACTGGGATATTTCAGCAGGATAAGCTCTCAGAATGGATTTGACAAGCTTGTTGATGCTTTCATTGAACTCAAAGCGGCCAATAATCTGCCGGGGCTTACTCTTCATATATCCGGAGGTTATACAGGATTTGATAAACCATTTATTGCGGAACAGATCAGGAAAATTAAAGCCAACGGATTGAAAAGCCATATCAGGATCTATCCGGAATTTGACGGGAACTAAAGGAGGAGTTTTTCAGCAACATTGATATAATGAGCGTTCCGGTAAGAAAGCACGATGGATATGGTCTTTATATCCTTGAAGCAAATGCGGCAGGCATTCCGGTTGTTCAGCCTGCCACCGGCGCATTCCCTGAGATACTTGAAATAACAAACGGAGGCATTACCTATGCTCCCGACAACTACAGGAATTTTCAGCGGCCTTATGAGATTGTTCAGCGAATGATTTGCTGCACACCTTGGAGAACAGGGAAGAGAGAACGTATTGAATGAGTTGTCTCTTTCAAAAATGTCTGAAGGACTTCCAGAGTATATAATTCATTAATATAAAACCATAAATATCTAACTTTGGATACCCTGATGCATACGCTTCTGCGGGCTCGACGAAGTCAAATCCGCGCCAGCTACTGCGAGTACTTTTAATTTTTTAACGGGCAAACTATATAATATATTTTATGCTCTCAATTAAAAATATTTCAAAATCATTCACACAAAGAGGATTAGTACTCGACAATCTTTCTCTGGAAGTGAACGAAGGTGAGACAATTGCAATCATGGGTCCCTCAGGTTCAGGAAAAACTACCCTGATGAATATAATAGGCCTTCTGGATAAGCCTGACGAAGGAGATGTTGCATTCAGAGGAGCCTCGATAGCAGGCTTTACAGACAATGAATCCGCCGGATACCGAAACAGGAATATCGGTTTTGTGTTCCAGGAGCATCTGTTGCTGCCCTATCTGAGTGTTTCAGAGAATGTTTCTCTTCCCCTGCTTGCTTCAAAATATTCAGAGGAAGAACTTGTTTTGAAAAAGAAGCACATTTGGAAATTAATGGAAAAAACTGGGATATATGAAGCTAAAGACAAATATCCTTATAATATCTCCGGAGGAGAAGCGCAGCGAGTCGCCCTGGTAAGGGCACTGGCAAATAACCCGTCGATTCTTCTGGCTGATGAACCGACAGGATCCCTTGATGCAAAGAATGTATCGAGAACCTTGGTGAACTTCTCCTCAGCCTTAACAAGGAATTTGGGATAACAATAATAGTGGCAACACATTCAATGAACCTTGCAAACAAGATGTCAAAAAAACTACATCTCGTCGAAGGTAAATTAAACGTCTGATTTCAGAAGAGAAGATAAATTATGCCGGGCAGCTTCAGGTTAGCAATACGATCAATAAGCTTTTATAAAAAGCCTGTCCTTAACCAGGTTCTTATAATTGTATTGCTTTCAGCTGTAATAACCGGATCGTTGCTCACAGGCAGCTCTGTAAAGGAGAGTCTTAAAAAAACAGCTTCTGAAAAACTTGGAAATACAGGCATACTGATAAGTTCAGGTATCAGATACTTTAGTCCTGGTCTCATTCAGAGATTCAAAGAGAATTCTTCAATAGAATGCACAGGTCTTATCGAAGCAAACGGATATTGCCAGGCACTGAACACTCCAAAAGGAGCATTAAGTACCAGGATATTTGGCATAAACAAAGACTTTTTTACTTTTCAGGGTTTCGACACCCTTGATCTACGCCAGGCGAAGTCGCAGTAAATAAGAGGCTTGCAGATTTTCTGGGAGTGAAAACCGGTGATGAGATAATTATCAGATTCAACGAAATCAGCGCTATTCCGCCTGACGCTCCCTTCTCGCCTTCAAAAAATTCAGGAAAGTCCATTGTGATGAAGATAGGAACAATTCTTCAGCCGAATACTGCCGGGAACTTTTCATTGTCAATCAGCCAGGTTGGACCAATGAATATATTTATAAACCTGTCTGACATGGAAGATCTTCAGGGTGAAGATCTAAGCTGAACAGACTGCTGATTAAAAAGTCGAATAATAATTCATTAAGTCAGATATCCTATATTTTAAAAAAGTCACTGAATTTATCAGATATAGGTTTTAAAATCAGGACAGTTAATAATACGACTCAAAATGAATTAATTTCTGACAGGATCTTTATTGATGAAGCAATTATTAATGAGGTCCATGGCACGTTTCCAATTCGGCACCAGTCATAACGTATTTTGGCAACAAGTTTGAAGCCGGTTCCAGGTCAACCCCATATTCCTTCATTTCTGCATTGCCACCTTCATTGTACCCTGATATTTCGGATGGCAACAGTATGATAATAAACAAATGGATGGCAGAGGATCTTTCTGCGGCGGTTGGCGATACAATTCGTATGTACTGGTATTCTCCTGATTCTCTGAATAAACTGATAGAAAAAAGCAGCAGATTCATTGTACATCGTGTTGTTGCCATGAAGGATATATGGTCCGATTCGCTTCTTATGCCTGACTTCCCCGGAATCGCCGGCAAAGAAACCTGTTCAGACTGGGATGCCGGCGTTCCTGTAAAAATGCATGATATCCGCACAAAAGATGAAGATTATTGGAAAAGGTACAGGGGAACTCCGAAAGCATTCATCAGTTATGAAAAAGGCAGGGAACTCTGGGGAAATAACTTTGGACCTGCGACATCAATCCGTTTTCCTGCCGGAGTCAGTGATAAAGATATAAGAGCAAGGCTTGACGGAAACATTGATCCTGAAAAAACCGGATTTACAATAACAGATATTGCCGGAGAATCACTCAAGGCAGCAGATTCAGGTGTTGATTTCGGTACGTTATTCCTGAGCCTTGGATTTTTTCTGATAGTTGCCTCCCTGGTATTGTTGTCTTTCGCTGCAACTTTATATTTTGATTCTAAAAGAAAACATATCAGTACACTTTTTGCACTTGGATTTAAAAACAAGTGGATCGAGACGACGTTATTCTTCGAATCAGCATTGATAGGTCTTACCGGATGTTTCATTGGTGCACTGGCAGGTTGTCTGGTCAATATATTAATAACCCTTGCACTTAATTCCGTCTGGACCGGGGCTGTTCAGACTGACACTCTCAGGTCGTTCTTTAATTTAATGCCTTTTTGTTTACCGGATTCCTGATTACATTCCTCTCCATAATGCTTATCATGATTGTGAAGATTAAACGTTATTTGAGAAGACTGAATAACAGAAACATGCAGATTTATAAATATTCACTCCGGACGGTAAAAACTTTTTTTCTATTATCGGGATCCCTTATAATAACAATCATATTATTTGTTCTTTCCTCAATATTACGAGATGATCAGCTTATCTACTCATTCTCTGGGGGAACGATGCTCCTTCTTACTTTTATACTTGCCTGGAGACAATTTTACTTAAGATTTAATAATAGTTTATCCGGAATAAAAACCAGAAGGCAGGTATCGCGCAGCTATTATTCATTTAACCCTTCAGGCGCCGTGACTCCAATCCTTTTTATTGCAGCAGGAATATTTACTGTATTTATCACCGGCGCCAACAGGATGGATTTTAATGGAAAACAAATGAGACGTTCCGGCGGAACGGGAGGATACCTGTTGTGGTGCGAAAATGCAATAGGCATAAAAGAGGATCTTAATTCGAAGGCGGGAAAAAAGACACTGGGACTTGACACCGATCAGCTTGCTGATATGTATTTTGTACAGATTAAGAGATCCCGGGCAACGACGCAAGCTGTTCTTAATCTTAATCACATAACAGCTCCTCCCCTTCTTGGAATCGATCCTGAGAGCTTTATTTCAGGCAACTCATTCACTTTTTCTAAGGCACTTAAGTCACGAAGTATAAAAAATAGCTGGGAATATCTTGATCTGCCGGCCGAAAACAATACCATCTACGGGATTGCGGACCAGACTGTCCTTGAATGGGGATTAAAAACTAAAATCGGAGATACTCTTGTGTTGAGAGCGGAGAATGGGCAACCGTTAAGAATAATTATAGCCGGAGGGCTTCAATCATCTGTTTTTCAGGGAAATGTTCTGATAGGAATGAAGCATTTTACCCGTTATTTTCCTTCTGTTTCAGGAAGCCAGATATTGCTGATTGATGGGAACAGGGCACTTACAGATACTTATAAAACCAGTTTGTCTGAAAGGCTGGGTAATTATGGAGTAAGTATCGAAAAAACCTCCGACCGTCTTGTCTCCTTTTATCAGGTGACAAACACTTATCTCACAGTATTCGGGGTCTTTGGCGCGATGGGGATGATCATCGGAATTGTCGGTCTTGGATTTATACTTTTAAGGAATTATAACCAGCGTAAACACGAATTCGCTCTTATGCTGGCAACAGGTTTTAATGTAAAAATGATCAGAGGTATGATTCTTTCAGAACAGTGCTCATTCTTTTTGCGGGAGTTTCGACAGGTATCGTTTCTGCAATTGCGGCTACCCTGCCTTCTGTAAAAAACAGTCCCGACCTGCCATGGTTGTTTCTTTCCCTGATGATCATCTGTATGGTGATAACAGGATCTGTGGCACTGGCACTGTCAGTCAGATCCGTAACAAAAAAAGCATTAATCGTCTGCCTGAAAAAAGAATAGCAGCAGTTTATTTTTTCCCGACCGCAATAAGATATTTCTGAGTTCTGAAAATGATCATTCCATCTGTAATTGCAGGAGCCGTCATGCAGATATCATTCATTGGTATTTCTGCGAGAAGCTTGAAAGTATCACCTATCCTGCACTATATAAATGGTTCCTTCTTCATCAACAATATAAATCTTCCCATCCGACGCAACCGGTGAGGCTATAAAGCTTTTTGTATTTCCGAGCTTTGCATTATAGATTTCTTTTCCTGTAAGAAGAATCAAGACAAATCAATGCCCCATTCCATTCTCATTATACAGATGATTTTTATACAGAAGCAATGTGTGCATATAAGATCCTCCCCGGGGCAGGCTCCATTTTATATATTCATTGGATGTCTCCTGTTCCTTGAGGGTTATATCGCCGACAGCACTGGTTTTTACGGCTATGATAGGTGAGCTTCTTCCGTGGGCGCTGTTGAAGTAGATCATGTCATTACCGACAACGGGAGTGGGAATCTGAATATCCCCTCCGCCCGACATCTTCCATACCTCCCTGCCGGTTTCAAGATCGTATCCGCCACGGTTCTTATAACCATTGAGTGCAACAGATGTTTTTCCTGCGTATGTATATATATTCGGAGTACACCAGCCCGGGTACTCGTCCCTCTGGGTCTTCCAGAGCTCCTTTCCGGTTTTGACATCATATGCTGCGACAAATGAGTTCTCGAGAACATCACATTGAATAATAAGCACACCATTATAAATTACAGGTGAACTGGCAAATTCCCACTCAGCAGATTTTACCATGAAAAAGACCGATTTGAGTAATCCGAAATTTTTCTGCCATACAAGGTTTCCCGTCCAAATCATAACAATAAAGACCTTCAGAACCGAAAAATGCAACTACATACTTGCCATCGGTGGCAACTGATGTATTTGCATGTGTAGATTTGGGATGACGTTTCATTTTTGGTACTCCCCTGAATGATGTTTTCTCCCATATTGTCCTGCCCGAATATTTATCAATGCAAAACACCTTCCATTCATGAACAGAAGAGTCGCTGACTGGTGTGATATCACCATATATTCCTGGTTTGAAGCCATCTTTGTCGGCCTGGCTTATAGCGCTGGTAATGAAAATTTTGTTATCCCAGATTACAGGACTTGAAAGCCCCAGACCCGGAATTTCTGTTTTCCAGCGTACATTGGTCATTTTTTGCCGATGTCGAAGGATTCAGGAAGATTAGCATTATCCAGGACCCCGGAGGATAGTCTTCCGCAGTATGCGGTCCATTGCCTGTCAGGATTAGTCTAACCAGGATCCCTCAAAGACTGAAATACCTCATAAATAGGAATAATAATACAAATGCCAGGTACTTTTTTTCATGATTAGTCGTGTCAATGAAGGGGATTATTTATTTTTTACCTACGGCAACCAGGTATTTCTGAGTTCTGAAGAATATCATTCCGTCAGTAATAGCAGGTGCTGTAAGACATACATCATTCATAGGTATTTCTTCAAGTTTGATTTAAAGGTATGGGCCATCGTTAATGATGTAAACAGTTCCCTGTTCGTCAACGATATAAAGTCTTCCATCTGAAGCCACAGGCGAAGCAATAAAGCTTTGTGTCTTGCCGAGCTTTGCATTGTAGATTTCATTACCTGTACGGCATCGTAGCAGTTTACTGTACCGTTCCAGTTCACGTTATAGACATGGTCCCCTGTAAACCAGTAATGTATGTATGTATGAACCGCCACGTGGAATACTCCATTTTATGTATTCATTAGTGTCCGGTTGGTTTCAGCGTGAGATCCCCACAGCGGACGTTTTAATAGGCAGATATTGGGGAGGAGGGACCATGAGCACTATTGAAAAGATTAGCCCGTTCCCGATTATCGGAGTTCGATCGGAACATCACCACCTCCCGACATCCACCATATTTCTTTTCCGGTTTCAAATTCATATCCTCCACGATGTTTGTAGCCATTTACCGCATTAGTGTTTGGTCACCGTTCTTATAAATATTTGGTGTACACCAGCCAGGATATTCGTCTCTTTTTGTTTTCCAGAGTTCCTTGCCGGATTTCAGGTCATATGCTGCCAGAAATGAATTTTCAAGCACATCACACTGAATTATCAGCACCCCGTTGTAGATTATCGGGGAACTTGCAAATTCCCACTCAGCAGCAACGTAATCCCAGGCAACTGATTTGAGTATGCCAAAGTTCTTTTTCCAGACAAGTTTCCCATCGTAATCATAACAATATAATCCTTCTGACCCGAAAAACGCGACCGCATATTTACCGTCTGTTGCTATTGAAGTGTTGGCATGAGTCGATTTTGGATGGCGCCGGATTTTTGGAACACCTGTGTACGCTGTCCGCTCCCATATAGAGTTCTTTCCGGTGTTTTTATCTATACAGAAGACCTTCCAGTCATGAACTGAACTGTCGGCAACAGGCATCCCATCTCCATAGATGCCGGTCTTTATTCCCTGATTGTCTGATTTACTTACAGAGGTTGTAATGAATAATCTGTCTCCCCAGATAACGGGACTTGAAAGACCCAACCCTGGAATCTCAGTCTTCCATCTGACATTGATCATTTTATTAATGTCAAATGATGCCGGAAGATTCGCATTATCAAGAACTCCGGAAGCCATAGCCCTGAATCCTGGCCATTGACGCTCCGGCTTAAGTTGTCCCGAGATATTACTGGATATAGTAAAAAGAGCAATAATTATTGCTGCAGCCTGAATATTGATTTTCATGTTCATAGAGGGATATCAGATTTCAGGTTATTGCTTACTATTCAGTTTTCCGTTATTCATCCATAGTGTAACTCTTGCCATACGGTCAAAAGGCGGATAAGCATGCATTCCACCGGTTACCAAATCAGTTAATCCGTCATTATTAAGTCTCATATCGCGAGAGTAATAATGAGTTGGCGAATTGGCAATGTCATGCAAGGTGAATTTCATGCCACCTTTGTTTTCCAGCCAGATAAAGCTTTGAGATTCCGGTTTTTCCCATAGGTTAAAGCCACTTACGCAAATATGTCAAGGTCACCGTCATTATCAATATCGACGGGTCTGGCATTTTAGACGCCGATAAAGGTAGCCAGACGGTGGAATTCAAAGTTCAGGTTCCCCTTATTTTCCAGCCACTGAATTCCGTGCCACGGCTTGCCGTTGGGAGGGATATAATCAAAGGCATCGCCGTTTGTATAGAGAATGTCTTCATCCCCGTCTTTGTCGAGATCGCACATGTATATACCACTTGAACCAAAGTCTTACTTGTTTGAGCCCCATAGCAATTTGGCTGTAAAATTCCCCTTGCCGTCGTTTATAAAACAGTAGATCTCCTCCCATTCCTGGCTCACAAGTGATATCATATCGGGATCTCCATCCTTGTCTATATCTACTGTTTCAACATTGATTGGTCCGGACAGGTTCTGGAGGACGTGGCTTTTAAATTGCCGGTTGCCGAGGTTTTCGATCCATTTGTTTCTCCGTCGTCATAGCCGAACTGGGCAACAGCAAGGTCCATATCTCCGTCTCCGTCGAGATCGCCTGCTCTGACATCCGATGCCCGGGCAATATTCTCCGCAATTATATGTTTTGTGAAATGATTCTTGCCATCATTTTCAAGGATTATAACAGAGCCAATTTTATCATTACTCGGGAAAATAATGCCAAGAGCTGCAACCAGGATATCTTTATCTCCATCCTTGTCGAAGTCGATGATCTGAACATGAGCCGGTGCATTTACTCCATCTGCAATTACTGTCTCTGTGAAAACACCCATCGGATCCTGACGGATCCAGTTTATTGAGTTACTCTTGCAATCACACGCGATAATAT
>CAVUXT010000022.1:0-17178 GCA_963745465.1 uncultured Bacteroidota bacterium
TATCCTTATTCGGAGTATATATTCAATCTTTTATTATGAGATTGATTCGAATATAAGTAGCAATTAGCTGTTCATTGCAAAAAGCGATGACATTGACCATTCTTAGCCAATTTAAGTGCATTTGGTATATATAACTATGCAACAGGTATTTAACTCTGGCAATTAGCAGTCAATTAATCCCGATAAACGTAAAGAAATCGAATACCTTTCCAGTCTGAGTTAATGTTCGCTAATTTACATCCATAAGGATAAAATCACGCCCATTACCAACAATGAAATAAGCCAAAATGCATTATCTAAGAGCCAAAGTCCCCATGGTTTTTTCTCGTAGAGTTTAGTGCATAAAGTCACTGGGGCAATATAACCTAACCATCCGAAAAAGCCACCCATTAGTCCTCCACTTATGCCGCTAATTTTGAAGTAGGCGTTTCCAAATACAATCGAATGGAACAGAATAAAACTGAGCACAAATGAACCGATTAATACCAGTACAATATTCATCGGTGCTGGTTTCATGTCAGTAATACCAGTGAGTTTCTTCCACACCTTACTGAAGATTACAGCGTACCAAATAGTGGCAATGATATAGTTTGCAATTGCTGCAACCAAAATCGCCAGATAATTTGCATGAATATCCATGATTTTGCTTTTAATATTTTCTACTCATTTGGCTTTTCGAAATACGCCCCGTTTTTATTGTGGGTTCTGGTCTCCACATTAATTCTTTTTACTAAATAATATCATTAAAACAATTCATTCCCATTTTTGGTTATCTAAACTATCAACTAAAGCCAAAGATATTTACCAAATTGGCATTCGTAGTACAGGATTATTGTAAAAGCGATTGTTTTTACTGTTCAAACCTTGAATTTGAGAAATGATTTTGCATAATGCAATAAAACCCTCACTATATCAGAGGACTCTTTCATTTAATTATTTGGAATCTCAGCACTAATTATCAGATAAATGCTGTTCGTGTTTTTCAATATTAATATTAATAAATCCAAATTTGGTAAGCATTTTCAGCCATTCATATTTTGAATAAACTTTAACATCTCCTGTTCTATTAAATTTCGACCTCATATATAAATTGGTAAGGTATCTTAAAGGTTTAGGAAGACATAGTTCCGCAATAGTAATATGACCATAACTATTTAATACTCTTTTAATTTCTTCTAATGATTTTTCAGGATTGGGATAGTGATGAAATGAAAGTATACAAACAATAAGGTCAAAAGTATTATCGCCCCAGGGCAGATTATCAGAATCAGCCATTTTCAATTCTGCGTAATTACCAACTCTTTCCTGAGCATATTTAATCATCACGGGTGAAATATCAGCTCCATATAATTTGGATTTATAGTCTTTAATAATTTCAAAGAAAAGACCCTTTCCACATCCTAAATCGAGAATAGACTCATTCTTAAACTCTTCAATTTTTAATGCCACTTTTTTATACAATATTCTTGATTGATTTCCATAATAATGATTTTCATATTTGACAGCCATTTTATCAAATGTTTTCCGTGCATCGTTTTTGTAATTTCTCACGTTTCAATCCTCCAAATTATTTTAATTAAGATATACTATTAAATAAGCCGTATGATTTTACCTCATAATGGCTGTCATACTATATTAAAAATATATTAATTAGTTACAATCTTTTTACCTTAGCTATTGGTGGTCATGCAGGTATTTCTTACATAAGCAAAGCAAATCGTTATTCATATGAGTTTGGATTACCAACACTATCTACTTTGTTTGCTCAAGGTTGATTTGTTATTTTAATATTATCGTTATAGTCGTCTCTTTAGTTACATAAATCTACAATCATCAAAAGTAGGTGCTGAAAATCTTGGTCTGTAATTATTGCTAAGTCCGTATGGTTCTTTGGGGATCTGAACCATCCTTTATCCAATTCCTTATTTTCATTTATATCCTGATAAACTCCCACGGCATATACACCTTCTCAAATGTCAAAAGAAAAGTCCAAACTTTGATTTGTTGCTTTTACTGTTTTTGCTGCAATCGGTTTTTTGAAAAAATCCTTATTGTTGTCATATATCTCAACAACAATACTTCCTTTCCCAACTTGAATGTCTTTTACTACTATTTTCAGTTTGGCAGGATTTATAAAAAGTGTTGTTATAAAGAATATGTTTAAATATATATTTGTCATTAATGACTTATAATAAAATTTGAATGGTCATATAAAGTAGCATTAGTCCATAAATATTGATTAGGGCAGTTCTGAGCCAATGTGTCTTTAAAATTTTAGCAAGGTAAGGACTCGCACCGCCTAAGGTATCTTTTGAAAGTTTTGCTTGCCATGGTCCCCAAAGAATTGCTGTAAGAAAATGGGAGAGAAATTGAACGGCAAATGCAAACCAGATTTCCCAAATAGGAATTTTGTCTGGATGAAACCAGATTAATGCAATTGCACCAATGAATGAAAGTCCGACAGGAAGAAAGACCCAATAAGGAAGTTTTTTCCAATGAACATCCTGTACATTATGAAAAGTCTTTGTGTCAAGAAGTTTCCAGGTCCTGAAAATGTCTATTTCGTGTGCCCAAATTGTCCCAACATTATAATATGCAAGGACTAAGTTTAAGAGAAGAAAAATTTCTTTTGTCATATTATATAGTTTTTATCTTTTTCGTTTTGAGTCTGTTGGTTAATAAATATGAGAAGTGAATAATAAAGGATCGGGTACTGCCCGATTCTCTTTCCTGGGTGCTCTGCCAGCATCATCGTAAGATCCCAACTGTTTTTGGAATTCAACAAAGTATTCATGACTTGTTTTCATATTTGAACTATCCGATTATCGGTGTTAAATTAAGGCAAATTTATTTCATAAACATCTTGACAAATATTGCCGCTATTGTTTGTCCGGAATAAGAAAAGTAAAATTATCAGATTATCTTAATATAGTTAAAAGGTACATCCAAGTCTGAAGAAAAAAAACTTGCTTTTTCGAGGATGTCGTCATCTTCATCTATGTAGTACCAGTTAATTATAAATCTTTTCGTGTTTTTCAGGAGATGGATATGCGTAATTTTATGAATTATATAAAGTAAAAACCGACTGCCCACGCTGTTAATATATTCAAGACGAATTTCAATAGTGGTAATATCTGCAGGATTTTTAAAATAATCAATTATCCATTCTTCTATTGGTTTAAAAAATTCCTCGGCATTTTCAGGAATTAGCTGTCCAGATAATATAATAATTCCTTTTGGGTCAAGAATGACCTGTGGAGTGTTCTTTGTGGGCGATATTATTTGTTGATAATTCCCCAAAGTATAATCGTTTACAGAAAATCGAATGTATATTAAAGTAAACGTGACAGGTGGTTACATATCCAATGTTTCAATTTATAGTGAAATCAATCAATTGTTTATAACGTTTGCCTGTTCGTTAAATTTTGGCAAAGTAAATTTAAAATCACTGCCTTTACCAACTTCACTTTCAACCCAAATTTTACCACCATGTTTTTCCACAAATTCTTTACAAAGCAATAAGCCTAACCCTGTTCCTGTTTCTTTTGCCGTCCCTTTTGTGGTAAGAACTTCAGAGATATCAAATAGTTTTGGCAGATTTTCTGGTGGTATACCTACTCCATTATCTGAAACCGATATTGTAATGGTTGAATCATTTTGTTTAGCATTAATATTTATTACACCACCATTATCTGTAAACTTAATCGCATTTGAAAAAAGGTTTCTGAGTACTGTTTTTAACATATCGGTATCTGCAAACACATTTAAATTGTGTGTTGCTGGATAAACGACTGTGATGTTTTTAGCATTGGCATTCGGTTTGAGAATGTCAACCGTATGTTTGCAAATATCTGCAAAATTCAGGTTTTGTGGATTGAAAGATATCTTGCCTTGTTGTGCTTTTGCCCACATCAATATATCTTCAAGTAATTTATTTATAATTTGCGCAGATTTATAAATATTCTTAGCGATATCTTCAATTTCGTCTATTTTGAGACTGTCAATCTCATCAGTTAGTACTTCAGAAAACCCAAGAATATTATTAAATGGATTTTTTAAATCGTGTCCAAGAATTGATATAAATCGGTCTTTGTCTGCATTTAGTTGCCTTAATTGAATTTCACTTTCTTTAAGTGCCAATTCTGCCTTCTTGCGTTTGGTGATGTCAAGATATGTTCCAATAATACCAGTAACCTCACCTTGCTTATTAAGAAGGGGGGTTTTGCTTGTAAGCAAATTAATTTCATTTCCTTCAGCAGTTATTTGTAATTCATCATAGTCTAACTTTGGTTTTTTGGTAATAATAACCTGCATGTCATCGCTTTGGTACAATTTCGCCACTTTGCTCCATCCCATCTCGAAATCATCTTTCCCAATAATGTCCTTTGGACTGGAAAATCCTGCATCATTTGCAAATAATGTGTTACAGCCTATATAGACAAGATTCTTGTCCTTCCAGAAAACCCTTGCAGGAATAGAGTTGATAATACTTTCTATGATATGTTGTGATTCTTTAAAATGCTCTTCTGCCTGTTTCCGTTCTGTAATGTCTTGAGTTATCCCAAACACAATTTTATTTTCTCTATCAAATGTGGCTACTGAATGAATATCTTTTATTTCTCCGGTATCAGCCGTTTTTATTTTGAATTCAACATCATAAGGTTTATTATCTTCTATTAAATTTTTTAAAGCATTATCGAGAAAGGGTCTATATTGCGGTAACGGGATTTCTTTAATAATAGCATATTCAAATTGGTCATTATAGACACCATATAATTTTTTTGTACCATAGGATGCGTACATTATTTGAGAATCGAGATGGAGTTCCCAGCATCCAGACTTGGAAACAAGTTCTGCTTGTCTTAATCTTGCCTCACTTTTTTGCAATGAATCAAATGAATTCATACTTTCGTTTTTCATGGCTTCTTCATAACTCAAATTAACTTAAACATTACAATACTAATGGTATGATAAATAATTCATTCAGAGTACCGAAATAAATAATTCAAGGCTTTAGCATTAATTTTCATCTTTAAAATGCTTTTTAATTAACTCATAAATAAGGTCTTATTAATTGGTTTAGAAATATAATCATTACATCCCGCTTCTATTGCCTTTTCACTGTCACCAGTAAATGCATAGGCTGTTTGTGCAATGATGATTACATCTTTGTTAAATTGACGGATTTGACGTGTGGCTTCCAATCCATCCATTTGGGGCATTCTGATGTCCATTAATACCAAATCAAGGTCAGGATTATTACGACAAGCCTCAATGGCTTGAACTCCTGTTATTGCATGTAAAACTTCTTTACTGATTTTCTGGAGCGTTCTTGAGAGAAGTGAATAAGATATTTCATCGTCTTCGACAATCAATATTTTCAGGTTTTTTAATTGAACTTCTTTATGCTCTGCAGAAACAAGCATTTTCGATTGTCTGTTTTTTCTTCCGATACAGCATTATAAGGAATGGTAAAATAAAATGTTGAACCTCACCTTCTTCACTTTCCACCCATATCCTGCCACCAAGCATTTCTACATAGGATTTCGAAATGGATAAACCCAAGCCACTGCCTTCATAACCTCGGTTATGCGATTCACTACCCTGCCTGAATCTCTCAAAAATTAGTTCCTTCTGATTCTGTGGAATGCCTATCCCTGTATCTTTTACAAAGAATTCAAGGTATTCACCCTTTTTCTCATAGCCGAATTCAATTGAACCTTCATAAGTAAACTTAATGGCATTTCTAACAAGGTTAGTCAGTATTCCATAGACTTTTTCATTGTCTGTTTTAATGATGGCTTCCTTTGATGGTCAAACTATTTTTAAATAAAAACTGCAATCCTTTTATTTCAACTTCTGGTTTGAAGAACTTATAAGTGAATTCAATTTTCTCGTTAATATTCGTTTCCTTAATATCAATCTGATAAGTCCTGATTCAATTTTAGATATATCAACAATACTGTTGATTGTATTGAGCATACGTGCTCCACTAATCTGTATGGTTTGAATATAATCTTGTTGGTCATCACTTGATAAGTTCGGTTCTTTTAAAAGTTCTGCAAAACCAAGAATACCGTTCATTGGAGTACGTATCTCATGGCTCATATTAGTAAGAAAGGCGGATTTCAAGCGGTCACTTTCTTCAGCTTTTTCTTTGGCTTTAATTAGTTCAAATTCAGTGTGCTTGCGTTTCGTAATATCCCTGCAACTTCCATAAACAGAACCATCAGGTAATAAAACAGCGTTAAGGTCGGTTGAAATATAGTTCCCGTCCTTTTTTAAAAGTTCAATTTCAGCAAATCTTTACCTTCATTTAATACCTTAGTAAAAATCTTAAAATATTCCTGCTATGTTTATTCGGGGTTGTAATATCTGCGATTGTCTTACTTTTCATTTCTTCTGATGTATACCCAAGCATAGCCGAAACTTCCTTATTGGTATATACATACTTTCCCTTCTAGATTTGTTAAGAAAATGGCATCTGCAGAATTTTCCATTATTGACTTTGAATTTTTGTTCGCTTTCCTTCAATAAATTCTCCGCATGTTTACGTTCAGTAATGTCATTGATACTGGATATAAGGTGGGGTTCTTTATTGAGATTTTAATGATTTTGGACAGAAAACAAACCCGTAAGATTTCCCCATTCTTTTTTCTGAATAAGAATTCCTTCCCTGTTACATTCCCTGCCATCAAGAAGGGTAGATATTACCGAATTTTCGCTCTTCTTTATCTACCCACAGTTAAGTCCAATCACTGAATTGGCAATTGCCTCTTCTTGTGAAACCAAAAATCGAGGTAAATGTCTCGTTGACTTCAATGAATTTTCCATCTTTCGCTCTCGTTAGAGAAAGTGAATATGGGGATGACTGGAAAGACTTAGCATACTTCTCTTCGCTTTCATGTAAAGCATCCTCTGCTCGTCTTACGGTCTGTGATATCAACCATGTTCACAAGGCATTGTTTCCACTTTCGGAAGCGATACAGATAAGGCGAACACACTTTTGCAGGTCGCTATTTGTTGACAGATTTACCTCGCATGTTTCGTTGGCTTTGTTGTCAAATACTTTCTTGAGAAAGAGATTGAAAATTGATTTAGTATCATCTGAAACAAAAAAGCTAAATATTCTGTTTTTAATAAAGCTGACGTTCTTTGCCGAGCATATTTGCCCCACTTAGATTTATTTCAATGATTTTACCTTCTCTTGAAAGTGTTAAATAACCTGCTGGTGCAAAATTATATAATTCAATATATTTTTCTTTAGCAAGTTTTTCACGCTCATTTGCCAGCACAAGTTTTTTGTTAGCCACGACTAACTCTGCTGCACGTTTTACTTTCTCTACTTTAGCATTGATTAACTCTGCTGCACGTTTTGCTTTTTCTACTTTAGCAACTACTAACTCTGCTGCACGTTCTGCTTTCTCTACCTTAGCAACTACTAACTCTGCTGCACGTTTTTGTTTCTCGCTATTTTGAAAGGTAAGTTCTTTGTTAGCAATGACTAACTCTGCTGCACGTTTTGCTTTCGCTACATTAGCAATTACTAACTCTGCTGCACGTTTTTGTTTCTCCACCTTAGCCATGACTAACTCAGTCTGAACGTTTTTGTTTTTCTATGTTTGCTATGACTAATTCTGCAGCACGTTTTTGTTTCTCGCTGTTTTGAAAGGTAAGTTCTTTGTTAGCAATGACTAACTCAGCTGCACGTTTTGCTTTCTCTACCTTAGCAATGACTAACTCAGCTGCATGTTTTGCTTTCTCTACGTTTGCAATGACCAACTCTTCTGCACGTTTTGCTTTATCTATGTCTGCAATGACCAACTCTTCTGCAAGTTTTGCTTTATCTATGCCTGCATTAATTAACTCTTCTGCATTTTCTTTATTAGCAAGGACTAACTCATCTGCAACTTCTTTGTTAGTAGTGATTAACTCATTCAATTTTTCTTTTTTACTCATCGCCTTTTTTGACATAATTGTTTTCTTTAAAATTGTAGTATTTCAATATATTTACAGCAAACATTTGCATCATTTTGTAAACATGCAAATTGCCTTTCACAATGGGTTGTTGTTGTTATTTTTTTCGTCAATTTCTGTTTTATACGCAACAATTTAAATTTTCGTTTGAAATTTCAGTGCTTCGAATTGCACCTGCTAACGAAAGGAACGGATTTGAGAATTCTGACGTTCCATGATGAGAGTAATAGGTTAATCAGAAAAGACGATTCAAACAAGAAATGTACATTAATAATTAACCTATATTGAGCACAACACTGAAAGTTAGCAATTAAATTAACAAATCAAATTTATTTTAATGGGTTTCATCATTTATTGCATCTCCAAAATAAACCGACAGTTTCATAATACCAGAAATACAGGGACGATAAAAAAGAGGCAGTGCTATTGATTGTCTCGCTGCATCACCCTCGTGCTAAGGGTATTGATGGACTTCCTCTGGGTCGTTTTGACCTGTATTTTAATAGGCGACACTGATCGTTAATTTCAATGTCTGAAGAAACCTGATACGTTTGATCCCTTCGTTCATAAAGAAGATATCTATCTAAATGCTAGTGATTTATCCAAATTTCAATAATTGATATGTAAAGTTGGGTCTGCTTAATTCTCTGGATAGGGTTAGGGTAGCGTTGTGTGCAAATGAGTAAAAATAAAAAGGAGCTACATTGCTGTAACTCCTTGATTTTCTTTTGTCGGGGTGGCAGGATTACCCATTCGCTCGTGATCCTGTGAGGGGGTGATTCAAAAGAAAAAGCCTTGCCACGCTGCGCGTGTCTATGGTCTTTTTTCATTCATTCGTTTTTGAAGGTAAAACCTTCAACGCTCTGAATGAAAAAAGCCCTTCCGCTTCGCGGAAAGGCTTTTTCTTTTGTCGGGGTGGCAGGATTCGAACCTGCGACCCTCTGGTCCCAAACCAGATGCGCTAACCGGGCTGCGCTACACCCCGCTTTGAACTCCGTAGCTTTAGCGAAGGAGTTAATTTAACCACCTCCGCCTTCGCCAAGGCTTCGGCGGATGAAGGAAGCGCAAAAGTATCATAAATTTTCTGATTTCATAATATATCATATGCAAATTGATAATTTTCTTTGAACATCAGGGCTAATGTAATTCTGAACCCAAAAAAAGCCTTTTAAATACAAAAAACCCGGTTGTGCCAAAATCTTAAATCCACTTTAATCTGCGATTTAATTCTTTGACTGTGTCCGATCGGGCTAACTTCTACAGCCGGATAACTTCTTTTCAGGCATTGTCATAACATTAATGCCTTATATGTCAACTGTTTAATAACTAAAGTACTAATTATGCCCGTTTGAAAGATTAAATTGTTTATTAACATTTTTTTTATTAAAATAATACCCAAAATAATCTGACAATCTTTAAACATTTAGCACTACGATTTACTATGTACTTAAGACAATTTATAAAGTCAGTTCAAAATCTTGTTTCAGCCACCTGGTCCAATCGGATCGTCAGTGCCGTTCTGAAAGGAGTGGCAATCTATATTGCATTAACATTAGTATTCGGATTGCTCTATTTTTTCTTTGATTCACTTGATTTTAAGTCCTCACTGGGAAATAAGACAGCCCGCTTCCTTGACTATATCTATTTCAGTGCTGTTACATTCACGACAATTGGTTATGGCGATATTCTTCCAAAAGCCGGAACCGGACAAGTACTTGTTTTTATCGAAGCATGTTTTGAGTTGACCTTTATTCCGGTTTTTGGCGGCTATATAGCATACAAATTTTTGCAGAGGCCAAACGATATCCTGCTGACTGATAATTTTTTTATACGATACAGAAATCAAAAAATCTTTCTCTCTTCACGGTTAGGCAATAAAGGAAAAAACTTAATCGACTGCACCGCAACCATCGAGTTTATTCATATTGAAAATAATGTAAAAAGAACTTTATATAAACGTGAAATTAATACTCCCCTGGTGGAGTTAACCTGGTTCCTCGAAATTCGGCTGGATGGTGAGGAAAATATTCAGGCCCTCGAGCAATTTAAAACACTGATTACAAATCCTGGTACATCATTGATCCGTACCACCGTTGCCGGCTTTGATTCCAACTCAGGTAACCTGGTTCATGTTTTCAAATATTATACTATGGATAAATTAATATACGGCGGAAAATTTGAAGACGTCTATACATGGGAAGGCGTCAAACGAACTACACCCGATTGGACAAATTTTAATAAGGTTGTCAGTTTAACTCCTGTCGACCAGCAATTTATTGACGACCTTCTGCTGTAGGAAGTATCAAAGCCCTCTTAGAGTATGGCACAGCGATTCCACTAATGTTTTCACTCTCCGAAAAAAGTATTAAAAAAGCTATTGCTCTTATAATTAACTACTTACGCGATCATGTAATTAAGTCATCTAAACAACCTGAGAATTAGCTTTAAATTAATATAAGGCATATACATTAGAGTCAGTACTTCCAAAATAAACTAAGCCATTATCCACTGCAGGTGATGAAAGGACTGATCCTATTTATAAACAACACTCCGATACCATTTGGTAACATACGCAAATTGTCCGATTCAGAATCCCCACGGAATATTATGAAGAATGTGATTGTCTATTAAAGGAAGAAAACTTATTCTGAATTTGTCCGTTGTTTTGACCATAAGAAGATGCATCTGCATAAATTATTAATACCCACAAAATGAAAAAAGCAATTTCTGCCTTAATTATAGTTACCCTTTTAATTTCATGCACAAGCAGATTATACAACTCATCGAGCTGGCAAAGCACAAAAATCACTGTCGACGGAAAAATACCGGAATGGCCTAATCCATTAAGGTTCTACGACCAGGAAACCGGGATCAATTATTGTATTTCAAACGACCGTCAGAATCTTTATCTGGTTTGCAGCATATCAAATGAATTTTTGCAGACAAAGATCCTGCAGTCGGGCCTTGAATTCGGTATTGACACACTTGGCAAAAAATCCTTTCCGGTAAGCATTAAGTATCCTGCAGGAAATGCATCAGTTTTGGAAACCGGAACAAATTCCGATCTGCATCAGGGAAGAGCTGCTGACAAAAAGCCCGACCGTGCGGGTTTCAGGATGAAACTTCTTGCCGAGGCAACAGAGATGCAATTAACAGGATTCAAGCCACAGGTGGGAAGAATGATAACCGTAATCCCTCCAAATAATAAAGGTATCCTGGCAGCGATTAATTTCGATACAAGAGGTACAATGAATTTCGAAGCTGTAGTGCCATTTTCTGCATTTTACAGGAATGAGCTGACGCCAAAGGATTCGAACAGGGTTTTTAACTATGAAATAAAAGTTAACCCGTCTTCAAAGTCAAATTATGGTTCAAATGGCGGTGGAGGAAATCGCGGTGGAGGAAATCGCGGTGGAGGAATGCGTGGAGGCGGTGGAATGCATGGTGGCGGAATGAGAGGCGGCGGAATGGGTGGCGGAGGCATGAGAGGTGGAGGAATGAATGGAGACAGAATGTCGGGAGAATGGTGAAAACACTTATCAACGGGGTGCTAACTTATCAGGAACAACAAAAACATCTGTAAAACTTAAACTTGCTTACAAATAAGAATCTGATTATCAGATGACTGAACAGATTCACGAAACGGTACTATTTGCTTGAGTTCTTAATTATAAACTGAATATTTCAAACACTAATATATGCTATGTCTCCTGTCAGTCAGGCTCTCATCACGAAATGTAATCATCATATTCCATCTGTTTGTCGATCATTCCTTTAGGACCGATTTCAATGACCCTGTTGCACACAGTCTGAATAAATGCATGGTCGTGTGAAGACATCAGGATATTTCCCTTAAACTTTATCAGCGTATTATTAAATGCCTGGATTGATTCCAGGTCGAGATGATTCGTGGGTGTATCGAGAAGCATGACATTTGCATTTCTGATCATCATTCTGGCGATCATGCACCTGACTCTCTCTCCCACCTGAAAGAACATTGACCTTTTTATAAATATCTTCTCCCGAAAAAAGCATTTTCCCAAGGAATCCTCTCAGATACAATTCACTTGTATCCTCAGAATATTGCGCCAGCCAGTCAATCAGGGTTATATCTTTTTTAAAAAACTCCTCATTCTCGAGCGGCAGATAGGCCTTTACAATCGTCTGACCCCATTCGAATGATCCATGATCAGGTTTTTCATGACCTTTAAGAATTTCAAAAAGAGCTGTCATTGCACGGGAATCCTTTGACAGAAATACTATTTTGTCATTTTTATTTACTGTAAAATTCAGGTCTTTGAATAGTGTTTTGCCTTCAACAATTTTTGTCAGTCCTTTAACTGTCAGAATATTATTCCCCGGTTCTCTTCCCGGCGTGAAAATAATTCCGGGATATTTACGGGTTGAAGGCTTAATCTCTTCAATATTAAGCTTTTCGATCATTTTTTTCCTGCTTGTGGTCTGTTTTGACTTTTTAACATTGGCCCTGAACCTGGCAATGAATTCCAGCAGTTCCTTTTTCTTTTCCTCAGCTTTCTTATTCTGGGCAAGCTGCTGCTGCAGTGCGAGCTGACTCGATTCATACCAGAAACTGTAATTGCCTGAAAATTGCTGAACCCTGCTAAAATCAATATCGATAATATGTGTACATACTGAATCTAGAAAATGCCTGTCGTGCGATACGACCAGAACTGTATTCTCAAATTCCGACAAGCCAGTTTTCAAGCCAGTTGACAGTATCGAGATCAAGGTCATTGGTAGGTTCATCAAGCAAAAGATTATCGGGTTTTCCAAAAAGAGCCTGGGCCAGCAGCACTTTTACCTTTTCCTTTACCTGAAAGTTCCTTTAATAGTTTATGATGCTGTTCTTCCTTTATTCCCAGTCCGCTCAACAAACTTGATGCATTGCTTTCCGCATTCCATCCGTCCATTTCATTGAATTTTTCTTCGAGTTCTGAGGCCCTCATTCCATCTTCATCTGAAAAATCTGATTTTGACATAAAGAAGTTCCTTTTCTTTCATGATTATTCCACAAGCTGAGAATGACCCATCATAACAGTATCAAGAACAACACATTCATCAAATTCAAAATGGTCCTGTTTCAGAACAGACAATCTTTCTCCCTGTCCGAAGGAAACTGATCCGGTGCGGTAATCCACTCCACCGTAAAGCATTTTCAGAAAGGTTGATTTTCCGGCTCCGTTTGCTCCGATAATTCCGTAACAGTTGCCAGGGGTAAAAATCAGATTAACATCCTGAAATAAAATACGTTTGCCAAACTGAATACTTAGATTTGATGCTGTAATCATTTATTAGAATTTGTGATAGAATTGATATGCTGCCACTATTGTAAAAAGTGTGCAAAAGTAAACAAAAAAAACCATTAAACACTAATCAGGTCACATTGGAGAAGGCAACTTTCAGCATGAGATTTATCCAAAGGTTTATGTCGAGGCTGAGTTTCTCTACTTAACCTTAACCTTGCAACCTTAACCTTAACCTTTAATTTCCGGAAATCTTCCTGTTAGTCTGCCTGTCAACCATCCAACCCGGATATTCAGGAGTCAGAGCACTTATAGTATCGAGTTCCTTCAGCTCATCCTGGTCAGCTGCAACTCTGTACAGGCAATGTTATCAAGAAGCTGATCCTGATTCTTTGCTCCTATAATGACACTTGTCACACCTGGTTTATCTTTTGTCCATGACAAAGCAACCCTGGCTAGCTGAAACGTTGTAATTATCGCCGATTTTCGTCATCACGTCGATTATATCGAATGCCTTCTCCTTATTAATAGGAGGAAAATCGAAATTCATCCCTCCTGCTGTTGCCCGCAATTTTGATCTCGCGTGTAAATTTTCCTGAAAGAAATCCTCCTGCCAGCGGGCTCCATGGCATGATACTTATATTTTCACTGAGTGCCATTGGCACAATTTCTCTTTCAATATCACGGCTGGCAATGCTGTAGAAATTCTGTGAAGCAACAAATTTTGACCAGCCCTGGTTGACTGGCAAAACTATTAGCTTTCATAACCATCCAGGCAGGATGATTGCTTACTCCCAGATAACGTACTTTCCCCGACCTTACGACATCCTCAAGACCCCGCATTGTTTCTTCTATGGGAGTTACTGGATCTACCCCATGAATATATAGCATATCGATATGTGAAAGTCCCAGACGCTGCAGGCTTTCATCGACTGAATCCTGAATATGAAGTTTTGACAGCCCCACCTGGTTTGGACCCTCTCCCATCCTGAGCCTTACTTTTGTTGCAATAAACACTGTCTGACGAGAGATTCCAAGGTTACTGAGTGCCTTTCCTAAAAGAGTTTCTGCTAATCCTTCTGAATAGGCATTAGCCGTATCAAAGAAATTTATTCCATGGTCAACTGCGGTCTTTAATAATTGGGTAACCTCATCCTCAGACAGTTGACCTATGGCTTTCCAGTATCCTTTTCCACCAAACGTCATTGTTCCGAGACAAAGTTCAGAAACCAACACTCCTGTTTTACCAAGTTGTCTGTATTTCATGCAAAAAAGCTTATAATTAATAGTTAAAAATTTCGTATCAGATTATTGTACAATAACCTTTGCCAGCATTGTGGGATGAACAGTGCAATGATAATTATATGTTCCAGCTGAAGTAAACTGATGACTATATGTCGAATTAGTTTCCAATAGTCCGCTGTCAAATAAAGCATTATCACTTGTGACTGTATGGGCAACTCCGTCTTTATTGGTCCAGGTAACTGTGGTGTTAACGGTAACTGTTATAGTTGCCGGGGTAAATGCAAAACTCTGAATAAAAACCTCATTCGGGCCTGGTGTCGCTGTTGAATTTGACTTTGAACATCCGGAAGTAACTGTTGCAGTTACAAGGATGACTGCAAAGAGACTCAGGATTACTGTTGAATGTACATTCTTGATTTTCATTTGTCTTAAAGATTTAATATTGTTTTCAACATAAACTGAACCAAATAGCTCATAAAAAAGCTAATACAAAATGCTGCTGATTTTAACATCATTTTACTGGCTTTTGTTCATTTGAAAAGGATATTCCGAATGTCTTTCCAGAGGAAAGCAGATTATAAACCGAATTGTTTATCTGATGTTATTGAAATCATTAAGGTTAAAACCATCCGGATTATCATTGGTTATCTTTCGCGAATTATAATAATACAGATTGCCTTCAACATCGAATAACATCTCAAAACATTTCCCTGCTCCGGCTTCCCTGGAAGGACCTACATGAAAATGGAACAATATATTGGCAGCACCAGTATTGATTTCCTTTTCTATTTCAGAAGCAGTAAGCAATTTTACCACGTAAGGGCAAGCTGCCTGGATTTTTTCCGGAGTATCGGCATTTGGTGCCATTTTTTCCTTGTTCAGCAACAAAACTTTGTCTTTATAACCGGTTTTGTTGTAATATTTCAATCCATTTATCGAGATAGGCAAACGATCCGTTTCAAGGTTTTTCACATGGATCTGCATGAACTTAATAACTGAAGGAATGACATATTCGTAATCAGCATCAAGATCACCGGAATAAGAAAGAGGTATACTGCAAAATTCAGGCATCTTTGTAAGATTGCCTGATGCATCTCCCAAAAGCAGACTCATATAACTATAACTGACACCTCCAGGGTCCTTATCAAAGGCTCCCTGCATAAGAACTATAAAAGAATACTTTGGATCTTTTCTTCTCTTTTCAAACTCCTGCTGATCGATAAACTCATATTGCGTAGCTTTCCAGTATTTCTGAACAGCATCTTTAACAGGAGCATTAAAAAAGCTAACTCCGCTTTCCATTACAACACAAGTCCTGGAATTTTTAAACATTCCTACCTGCTGTTTTGTAGCAAGCGGATTATTAGCTATAGCCTCTATACTGAAGAGGAACAAGGAAAAAATGAAAATATACTTTTCAAGTGTTGTCCGGTCCATAGTTCATTTCTTATATAACGCAAAGATAAGATTTCTCTTGCCTGAATTACCGGTTGTGACTCACCTTTTTCAGGTTTTCTTTCTGCCAGCCTCCATCTACCCATTTTTTCCCACGTGGTGTACCCTGCCAGTGTCCAGAAACATAGGTATTGCCTTCTTTAGGTTTTGCCCAATAGCCTTGTCTTTGTACATATTTATGTGATCCTCTGTCCCATCGCCAACCACCATCAATCCAGATATGTGATTCACTTGGCCGAAGTGGCCTGTCAATTTCTATGTATGAAGGTTCTGTTTCGACATAGCCAGCGCATGAGTTGAAAACCATTCCTGTAACGAAAATCAATATTATAAACATGACCAGTTTTAAACTCCTTGCTGATTTAGAGTAAACTTCGGTCACCCATGAAATAAAATAGGTTGACCGTCCATATACAGAATGAATCTCATTCTGTAACTCTTCCTTTACATTAATATTTTTATTCATTTTGGTTCGCAATTAAGTTTTTACTCAATATTGTTAAACATCCCATGCATAAATAATTATAAAACTTAATTGCTGAAAAAATGTTCACTCTTTATCCAATGTCACCTGTCGCAGTGTGGTTTTATCATTGCCGAAAATGATTTCATATAACTCCACTGTATTTGAAGGGGCTTTCACCGACTGCAGGCTTTTTAACGCATTCAGATCAGTTAAGGCATCAGTACCTTTTGAGATCAAAGCTGCAAGCGCGTCCACCGATTCACTTATCTTTCCGGTAGAAGTATATCCGAAATTATCCAATGATCCGTTAGTGAATTTCAGATTTACTTTTCTTGAATTCAATCCTTCATGTATTACCATATACTGAGGATTGGCCAGATCGGGCAGGTAAATAACAGTTGCCTTAACAATTTTGTTAGTCTCTGAATCTCGTTCAACATGCAGAAATGGTTTTACTGTATAGTACTTCAGTCCTGATTTTTCAGTCAGTCCTCTATTTGAGTAGAATTGAACAGGAGCACAGGATGTAAAGATAATAAGTGCCAGTCCAAAAAATGCAGCAGACATTTTAGTTTTCATAGGAATTGTTTTAAGGTTTTGCAGAATCGTGGAATAAAGTTAAAACAATATTTTAATCCACGCAAGAGCAATTAGTTAGACAGATCTTTAAGAAAACGTATTGTCTTTATTTCCCGACCCAATTTTAAAACCTGAAACTGGTATTTTAATAGTTCTCTGACTCCCCAGAATTTATTGATATCGGTCCATCTT
>CAVUXT010000023.1:0-5711 GCA_963745465.1 uncultured Bacteroidota bacterium
GCCATAAGGTCTTTCCAGGCGGCATCGCGGGACGGCCATTGCCAGGCAACCACCGCGGTCACCAAGGCCGTGCCAGACGTCAGGGCCCCTACCAGAAAAAAGATGGGAAATAACGAGGAGTGCCAGAACTCGCGGGCTGCGAGGGTCGCAAACAGGGCGCCGACGCCTCCGGCAAATCCTATAGCCAGAGGGATGCCAATCATTGCCAGCACCCGCAGCCTGGCCCGATCTTTGGTCACCGCCTCGGGATCCCTGCAGGGCTGATCGCTCTTGTAACTCAACCACAGCATAACTACCACCAGGATTAGGTAGGCGGTATAAAGCCAAACCATCCAGGCCATCATCGAATGAAACTGGGGGCGGATGATGACCAGGTAGGCTCTTTCCAAATGGCCAAGGTCAAAGCCAATCATCAACAAACCCATGGGAAGCGTCACCGCGGCCAGGAGAAGCGCCAGGCGGCCAATCGGTTCGAGCACCCGGATTCTAAAAACATAGATGCCGGCGGCAAGCAGGAACGCCCCGGCCGACAAGCCGCTGAAGTAGATATAAGCGGCCACCCAAAGACCCCAGGGGATATAGCTGGAAAAGTCCGTGGCCTGGTCGCCGTGGAGCAAACGCTCAATAAAACCAACCCCGCCTATGATAGCCGCCAGAATCCACAAGCCCCATAACAGGCGCGCCCGGTTGGCAGGGCTGATAGTGCCGATTGAAGAGACGGAAGAGACAGCCATTGTGACCTCCTTGATTTAAAGCAGGTAAAAGACCTTTGGTGAGGTACCCAGCTCCGGCTTCAAGCTCACGGCGTTGTTTTGTACAGTTATCTGGGAAACCAGAGCCGTCGGGTCATTGAGATCGCCGAAAAAAGTCGATCTCCCGATGCAGGTCGTCACGCACATCGGCAGTTGACGATGCTCCAGCCGGTGCACGCAGAAGGTGCACTTACGGGCGTTACCCACCGGACTTTTAGGGATGACGCCTTCGCGGCGGCGCCAGATGGCGCCATACTCAAAAGAAGGCTCCTGACCATATTTTCGACAAGTCTGCAGCGCCAGACCGCCATCCTTTCCGGAAGCGGCCTTACTGTCCCAGTTCTCGCCGAAGTCGAAGGTCCGTGCCTGGTATGGGCAGGCGGTGATGCAGTAACGGCACCCGATACAGACGTTATAATCAATCACCACCGCGCCATCGGGGCGCTGCCAGGTGGCTTTAACCGGGCAGACCGGCACACAGGGAGGATTGCTGCAATGCATGCACGGCCGCGGCAGAAATCTGCGGCCGACATTGGGATAGCTGCCGACTTCCTGGTCGATCACCGGGCGGTAGACCACCCCGGGAGGGAGCTTGTTTTCCATGATGCAGCCCACATTACAGGAATGGCACCCGACGCACTTGCCGCGTGTCGATGACCATCCCCCAGCGCCGCTTCTCGATAGGTTTGTTCATCGCTCGGACCAGTTCACGCTGCATGCGAATCAGCACGTCTTCACCCGGCTCGGCTTTTACCCGATCAAGCACGGGCAGGCTGACGATTTGGTCAGCATTAGGGTTGGCAAGCGCGTCTCCAATAAGCAAAAGATCGGCCACTCCCAGGGCGCCGCCTATGAGACCGCCAAGTTTCACAAAAGAACGTCTGTCCATGCTTTTATCTCCTTCCTTCATATGCCCCGCACCCAAAGGCCCAACCTTTCATCCGGGTTGCCGGGCTGGTTCCATCATGAATTCCCCTCAGGCTGAATTTTTTTAAGGTCTTCAAGTGCTGCCTCCAGGCTCAATTTCGGCAATGGCTTTGAGCCAGTAAAAAAGTTCCTCATCATTCAAGGGCTTGGCCAGGCTGGCGCAGATATGCGATCCGATGGCCTCTTCCAGATCCGGGTGGTACGTACGGCTGGAGAGACAGAGGATATGCAGGTTGGCATATTGTTTTTTGAGAACTCGGAAGAAGTTGTTAGTGACGGGCAGATTATCCATATCAACGATCAACACCGCCACCTGCTCCCTTCTCAGGTGCCCGGGCAAATCTTCCAGGGAATACACCGGGTCCACCGGGATGCTGGCCCGCTCGAGCAAGGCACAGAGCTCTCGGCAATGCTGGACATCAGCATCAGCCACCGCCACTCTCAGATTTCCCATGTCTGATCACCCGAACCCACCTTGCGGAGACTAAGAGCATATTTCAGGCCAAACCCTAAGGGGCCAAAATTTCCCGAACGGATTTGCCGGAAATTCTTTATGCCTGTATTATCTATCTTAATTAATTACTAAAACAGGTTGTTTCAATTTTAGGAGGGGAATGATGCTGGGTGGCCAACCAAAATTATCGGACACGACACTCTCGGACACTATTCTAAATTACCATTAAATTTAGCTACTTGTCAGTGTCCGAGAATCGGACGCGAAACTGGTCCTTAGGACATAAATGGGGCTTGAGGAAGGGATGACAACTTAATGAGTGGTGGGTTTGGAGCCGGTAATCTTGTGCCGCTTCAGCATGAGATACAGAGTGCTGCGGCTGATACCCAGGCGCTGAGCCGCCAGTTTTTTATTCCAGCCGCATTCTTCCAGGATTTCCAGGAGGGTTTTTCCCTCCCTCTGCATAGGGTGGCAGAAGTCCCGGGAGAACTGGCCTGGATGGCGGCAGGCAAGTCCCACGCCTCCACCTGGCCGGCTTTGGCCAGGACTACGGCATGCTCGATCGTGTTTTCCAGCTCCCGGACGTTTCCCAGCCAGGGGTAATCCAAAAGCAGGCGCAGGGCTTCGGAACTGATCTCTTGGATCCTTGCCCCGTTTCAGTCGCAAAGAGTCTCAGGAAATGCTCGACGAGCAGAGGAATATCGTTTTTCCGCTCCCGCAACGGCGGCAGGTTGATGGGGATCACATTGAGGCGGTAGAAGAGGTCTTCCCGAAAGGTTCCGTTTTTTACCTCGGCCAGGTTCTTATTGGTGGCCGCCAGCATCCGCACATCCACGGTGAGCGTCTGCTCTCCGCCAACCCGCTCGAATTTGCGGGTTTGGAGGACTCGCAGCAATTTTACCTGCGCCGGCAGCGGAATGTCTCCACTCGTCTAGGAAAACCGTGCCGCCGTGGGCCTGCTCAAAACGGCCGGCCTTCTGGCGCAGGGCCCCGGTGAAGGCGCCCTTTTCGTGCCCAAAAGTTCGCTTTCCAGCAGGGTGGCGGGATAGGCGGAGCAATTGATCACCACAAACGGGCCTGCGGTCGGGGGCTGTGGGCATGAATGGCCCGGGCCACCAGTTCCTTGCCGGTGCCGCTCTCGCCCTGGATGAGGACGGTGGCGTCCGAGGGCGCCACGTCTTCGATGAGCTTATAGACGACCTGCATCTTGGGGTCTTTGCCGATGAGGTCGCCAAAGCCGGCGGCGGCGTCCACCCGGCCTCTCAAGGCGCTGACCTCTTCTTCATGCTGCATGGCCCGCCGGAGCGCCCCGGCGTTCTGGTTGACGATCAGCCGCACCAACTCGAGTTCTTCCTGGCTGCAGGCGCCTTCCGGACAGGCGATGACGATGGCGCCGCTGATCTGGCCGTCATCGAAGGGAATGAGGGCTTGGCGCTCGCCGGCCGGAAAATCTTCCGGGACCAGCGGGGGTTTCAACAGGTTTTTCCGGAGAAAGCCGACTTGGTCACGCCCGCCAAGGTCTCCCTGGCGATCTTGAGGGCAGCTGCATCTTAATCTCCCAGGTGTCCCGGTGAGACACGACGGACAGGCAATCCTTTCCGGCATTAAAGACCAGCAGGGCGATGTGATGGCAGCGGATCGTCTCCTGCAGCTTGGCGATCAAGGTGGCGCCCATCTCCGGCAAGGCGCGCAGGGCGCTGATTTCCCGGACGATTTTGCAGGCGGTGATGGCCTGATTATGGGCCCGCTCCAACTCCAGGGCCTGCTCTTCCAGGCGCCGGGTATATTCCTCCTGGCGGCTCACCATTTGATTGAAAGACGGAGCCAGGGCCGCGATTTCGTCTTCACCCTGAACGGCAACCCGGGTATTGGATTCGCCCCGGTCGATTTTTTGCGTGGCTTGCACCAGGGCCGCCAGGGGCCGGGTGATGCGGCGCACGAACAGGAGACAGCCCATTAAGGCGACCAGGAGAATGGCAAGAGAAGAAACGCCGATCTCCCCCCATAACTTGGCTACTTGCCGCCGGTACGGGCTTTCGGAAAATCCCAGGCGCAGCACCCCAGCCTTGCCTTCGTATATCGGCCAGGCGGTATCCAGGAAGGTCTCGCCCTGCTGCGAGACGATTTCTTTATAGTGGGCTGATGGGCCGGGCCGATGCCGTTGGCCCCCATCAGTTGCACCGGTACCCCCCGCTCAAAGGTGTGGGCCAGGACTCGGCCATCCCTGATGACAAAGATATAAGCAAGTAAGGGATTGCTTTGAGTTTGCTGGTCGAGCATTCTCTGGAGGGCCACCAGGTCATTGAGCAGTACCTTATCAGCGGCGTCCAAGGCTACGGAGTGGGCCAGATTCTCCGCCTGGCTGTGCATGGCCCGGCGTAACGCTGCGCTATACTGGTGGGTAACCAGCAAGGCGATGATCAGTCCGCTGCCGATCACGAGCGCCGCAACCGCTAGCAGCAACCTGGTTTTAAGGCTTCGGGGGCGCATGGGGCTCGTCTTTCAATTCAGCCAGTTGCTGTTCCATCTGCCTGACGGTGTCATACAACGCATCCCGGGGCGGGATAAAGCGGTCAATCATTAATTCCGCCAGGATCTTTTTCCCTTCCGGGTCCTGGTGCATGGCCAACAGCACCTTCTGAATACGTTCCCGGTCTGCCGGGGGGAACTGGCGGGAGGCGACCAAAGGCGGGATACCGAAGGGTTGGGATTTTTTGATAATCCGGGTCTTGGCAGTAAAGGCCGGGTTCTTTTTGGCATAGAAATCCCAGATCAACCCGTCCACCGCCGCGGCGTCCACCAGGCCTCGCCCTACTGCCATGATGGAATTGTCGTGACTGTAGGTATAGAGAATCCGCCCAAAGAACTCTTCAGGCCGGGTGTGCATCGCCGCCAGCCAGTAAAGGGGCACCAACCGGCCGGTATTGGAGTCGGGGTCAGTAAAGGCAAAAGTATGGCCTTTCAGATCCTCAAGCCGGTGAAAGGCGCTCTCTTTATTAACGATCAGGTAGGAGGAGTAAGTGGGCTGGCCATGGACTTCAGGGACGGCCAAGAGGATAAAGCCATATCTATCCTTGCCCGTTACATAAGGCCCGGAACAGATAAAGGCCAGATCGATGAGGCCTCGCCCAGCAATTCATTGACCTCGCCATAAGTCTTGCGCTGCACCAGTTCCAGGTCTTTGCCCGTCTTTTGTCCGAGGTAGGTGAGGAGTTGCCGGTAAAGCTCCAGCGTCTCTTTGGGGGAGACCATGGCGGCCACGGCCACCCGGAGCGGAGGATTGCGCTGATCTCTGATCTCCCGGGCGGGCCACCGGGACGGTCTTGGAAAAGTCAACCACGACTTTGTCAGTGTCGCGGCCGCAGCTAGAAAGCATCAAGGCCAGTCCAAGAGCGAAAACTCCGGGGGCTAAACCGGCATATCTTAGGATAAGACGTAGCGAAGTCATGGGGTGGTCCAGGGAAATATTAATGGTTCCGTAGCTTCCTTAAGGTTAATTGTCTCAAACTTTGTGATTTTGTGCAAGCAAAGCCTGGCCTAGCCTCACGTGTCGAAAGTCCACCAGGAGGTTCATTACT
>CAVUXT010000024.1:0-15442 GCA_963745465.1 uncultured Bacteroidota bacterium
TTTCTCGAGATGAGGTTCCCCACCGGGTTAACCGGGTAAGACCGCAGGGAGACTACCTGCTTGATAGGCCGCATGTGGAAGTCCGGTGACGGATGAAGCTGAGCGGTACTAATGGTCGAGGGCTTGACCGCTACAGCACCTTACTAAGGGTCAGGTGCGAAGCGAACACCGTGTTTGCGTTCGAACTGAGAGGTTCGCTCGCGGACCAAGTGGTTCGGGCGGCAACCTGCACATAACGACACGAGATTGAAGATCTGCGGTGACGGCCCGCGGCCCCTCTGATGAGTGGCGCGTCGTCCTGCCGAAACATGCGAGCTCCAACGAGTTCGCGCCAGTTATTACGCAAAGAACCCTGGTGACACTAGCGGAGAGGCCACACCCGTTCCCATCCCGAACACGGCAGTTAAGCTCTCCAGCGCCGAAGATACTGAGAGGGCAGCCTTTCGGGAAAATAGGTCGTCGCCAGGGTTTTTGCGTTAACGCGACAGTTTGAACCGGCCGGCTCCTTCTCACGGCGCCGCCGCGGCGCGCTTAAACCGACCTCCGGTCGCTAATGCGCTTGCGATCGGCGCCGTTCGCGTCGCCGGCCGGATCCTGCCTTCGCGCCGAACCCCCGGCTTAACACCACGTTCCCTGCGGGGTTTAGCGCTGGCAGTTGCGGCAGTAGCTCGTAACGAAGCCGCCGGCCTCGGTCTGGGTTATTCGATGGCCGCATCTCGGGCACGGCTGGCCGCCGCGGTTGTGCACCGCCAGGAAGTCGCGGACCTCTGTCTCGAACGTCGGAGGGACTCGCTCCTGCAGGACCGTGACGGCATTGGCCAGGGTCGCGCGCGTGGCTTCATACAGCTCATCGACTTCTTCGGGGGCCAGCGTGCCCCGTTTTCGCGATGGCTGGAGTCGGGCGGCGTGGAGGATCTCGTCGGAATAGGCGTTGCCGACGCCGGCGACGAACTCCTGGTTGCGCAGCAGATTCTTCAGTTCGCCCGGATGTCGCCGTATGCGCGTTCGCCACGTTTCTAGATCCAGGGCGGGGTCGTCGGCGTCGGGGCCCATTTCGTCGGGTCCAGCGCCCGGCACCTGGCGTTCGACGCCACGTGGCAGCAGATACACCTTGCCCATCTGGGTCGGGTCCCGATAACGGACCTCGGGCGCGGCATCGGGCGCCGGGATCCACGACGCGCCCTCGGTCCAGGCCGCCGCATCCGGTGGCGGACCATCGTCACGCGGGCCAAAGCGCATCACGAACATCGTTTTCGAGGGCTTCGCCACCTTTGCCGAGCCGGCCAGCTGGAGCCGCCCGGTCAGCATGGCGTTGATCGCGATTCGGTCGGGCTCGAATTCGAGCCACAGGAATTTGCCCCGGCGATGGAAACGCCGCAGCTTCTGCCCGACCAGAGTCTGCATCTCCGCCGGTGTCCCACGCACGGTCAGAGGCCCCGGAGCGTCGACTCCGAGGACGGCCGGCCGGTCAGGCCGGCGTGGAACGCGTCGGCCAGGATGGCCAGGTCCGGCAGCTCGGGCATGGCTCAGATTGTACGGATCGGCCGCCGGACGGGCGATCGGGTTCGCCCGCGCGCGTGCGCGACCCCGGCATCGATTGTTGACCACAGGTGTGTGTGCTACATTCACCCGGCCCTAGGGCAAGATAGTCATACAGCCGAGCCCTCGCCTGATCGAAGGAGTGGACCGAGCGCACGAAGCCTCCGTTCTGCTGATCGAATCAACGGCTTGAGCGAGGCTCGAGCCGTTCTTGCTTTTCGGGGCGACGACCATCCATTAGGAGACTTATAGCCTTGACTGAGGAGCAGACGGGCGGGACCACGCCGGAGATGGAGGCATCCGCCCCCATCGCTGACCAGGCGTCCGAGCAAGCCGCCGGCATTGCGATTGCCGACGAGCCCGCCGAGACGAGCCCCATCGCGACGATCGAAACAAGCGCCGAGCCGCCCGCCCCGGCCGCGCTCGAACCCGTCGCGGTGAGCGAAGCGGAGGTCGCCGACGCGCCGGCCGCCGAGGAGCCAGACGAGCCCGAAGAAACGCCGGCCGCGCCGGCGGTCCGGCGCCCGGAGCCCTCCACGATGGAGGAACTCCTGGCCGAGCAGGACGCGGACATCCGAGAGCTTCAAGCACGGTGACGTCGTCGAAGGCACAGTCGTTCGGATCGATCGAGACGAGATCCTCGTCGACATCGGGGCCAAGAGCGAAGGTGTCGTCTCGAACCGCGAGCTCTACGGTCGGCATGCCGAATCCGCGCCGGCTCTCGCAGTCGGGGACGTGGTCCTCGTATATGTGCTGCAGCCGGAATCCCAGGAGGGCCACGCGGTCCTGTCGCTCCGACGCGCCGGCCTCGAGCGCAAGTGGCGCTCGATGCAGGAGCAGTTCGAAGCGGGCGCGATCATCGACGCGCCGGTCATCGACCACAACAAGGGTGGCCTCATCGTCGACTGCGGCATCCGCGGCTTCGTCCCGATCAGCCAGATCGTGGACTTCCCGCGCCGGCCGCAGAACGACCAGCCGCGCGACGCGGCCCAGGAGATCGCCGAGAAGCTGCAGCCGTACGTCGGCCGCAAGCTCCGTCTCAAGATCCTCGAGGTCAACCGCAAGGCCAACCGCCTGATCCTTTCGGAGAAGGTCGCGCTGTACGAGGAGCGCCGCGAGAAGCGGGACGAGCTCTTCAGCAGCCTGCAGGTCGGCCAGAAGGTCAGCGGCACCGTCCGCTCGATCGCGCCCGTTCGGGGTCTTCATCGACCTCGGCGGCATCGACGGCCTGGTCCACAAGAGCGAGCTCTCGTGGAACAAGGTCAACAACCCGGAGGCCGGCTACAAGGTCGGCGACCAGGTCGAGGCCGAGGTCATCGACATCAACCACGAGCGCGGGCGCATCAGCCTGTCGATCCGCAAGCTCCAGCCGGACCCGTGGCACTCCACGGTGGCCGACTTCAAGGTCGGCGACGTCATCGACGGCACCGTCACCAAGCTCGTCAACTTCGGCGCCTTCGTGCGCGTGCGCGACGGCCTGGAGGGCCTGATCCATATCAGCGAGCTGTCCCACCAGCGCGTCGCCCATCCGGGCGACGTCGTCCACGAGGGACAGACGCTCAAGCTCAAGATCATCTCGCTCGACTCCGAGCGCCATCGACTCGGCCTCAGCCTCAAGCAGGCCGAGGAGCCGCCGGCCCGACCGGCAGCCCCGAAGCCCCGGCCCAGGCGCCCGCGTCGCCGTCCTTCCACGTCGGCCCCGCGGCCCGAGCGACGTCCTCGCCCGGAGCGTGGCTACTCGATGACCGACGCGGTCCAGGAGCCCGAAGGCGGGATCGACAACACGCTCGCCTCCGCGTTCGCGCAGATCCGCGCCCAGGTCGCCGAGTCCGAGGCCAAGGCCTCAGCCCCGGCCGACGCCCCGCAGGAGGCCGCCCCGGCCGCCGAGACGGCAGCGCCGGTCGAAGCCGATGCCGAAGCCGCACGGCCAAGCCCAAGGCGACGCGAAGGCCGCCAAGGCCGCCGAGACCGAGGCCGCAGACGCGCCGTCGGTGGAAACCGAAGCCGCCGCTGAAGCCGAGGCGGTTCCCGCCGCCGAAGCCGCAGCGGAAGCTGTCGCCGAACCCGTAGTCGAGGCCGCTCCCGAGGCGGAAGTCGCGCCCGCAGCCGAGACGGCGCCCGAAGCCGAGGCCCCCGCGGACGTCCCGGCCGGGGAGCCAGAAGCCTGATCCATCGCGGTCGGTAGATCCGCTGCCGCCTCCCGCACGTAACACCAGTACACGACGCAACCGACGACCCGCCGGCCCCGCCGGCGGGTCGTCTTCCACTCCGCGGCGACCCGGCTCGAGCGTCGCGAAACCCGCGACAAGGACGGCGAATCGGATCGCCGGACCCACGCGCCGGGCCAGCCGACCCTCCCCGGTTGGGGCGAGTTACATGGCTGAGCGGGGCGTGCTAGCATGGCCTCAAGGTGTGCCCCCCGGGCTTCAAGGAGAACAGGCTCAGTTCGATGGATCGTTTCGACAAGTTCACGGACCGGGCGCGCAAGGTCCTGACACTCGCTCAGGACGAAGCGCAGCGGTTCAACCACAACTACATCGGCACGGAGCACCTGCTCCTCGGCCTGGTCCGCGAGGGCGAGGGCGTGGCGGCGCGCGTGCTCGAGAACATGAACGTCGAGCTGCCCAAGGTCCGGACCGCGGTCGAGTTCATCATCGGCCGGGGCGATCGGCCCGTCGTCGGCGAGGTCGGGCTCACGCCGCGCGCCAAACGCGTCATCGAACTGGCGATCGACGAGGCCCGCCGGCTGGGCCACAACTACATCGGCACCGAGCACCTGCTCCTCGGCCTGGTCCGCGAAGGCGAGGGCATCGCCGCCGGCGTCCTGGAGTCCCTCGGCGTGAGCCTGGACAAGGTCCGCCACGAGGTCATCCGGGTCCTCTCGCAGTCGTCCTCGGCCGGACCGGCCCAGGAGACCAAGCGCGCCAGCAAGACGCCCACCGTGGACCAGCTCGGCATCAACCTGACCGAGGCCGCGCGCCTGGGCAAGCTCGATCCGGTCATCGGCCGCGAGAAGGAGATCGAGCGCGTCATCCAGATCCTGAGCCGCCGCACCAAGAACAACCCGGCCCTGATCGGCGAGCCCGGCGTCGGCAAGACCGCCATCGCGGAGGGCCTGGCCCACCGCATCGTCAGCGGCGACGTGCCCGAGACGCTCATGAACAAGCGCGTCCTGACCCTGGACATCGGCTCGCTCGTGGCCGGCACCAAGTACCGCGGCGAGTTCGAGGAGCGGCTCAAGAAGATCATCGAGGAGCTGCGCAGCACCAACGACGCGGTCCTCTTCATCGACGAGCTGCACACCCTGGTCGGCGCCGGCGCGGCCGAAGGCGCGATCGACGCCGCCAACATCCTCAAGCCGCCGCTGCGCCCGCGGCGAGCTGCAGTGCATCGGCGCCACCACGCTGGACGAGTACCGCAAGTACATCGAGCGCGACGCCGCCCTGGAACGCCGCTTCCAGCCGGTCATGGTCGAGGAGCCGACCCTCGAGCAGATCGATCGAGATCCTGATGGGCATCCGCGAGCGCTACGAGCAGCACCACAAGGTCGTGATCACCGACGCGGCCGTCAAGGCCGCAGTGGATCTGTCGATCCGCTACATCACCGACCGCCATCTGCCGGACAAGGCGATCGACCTGATCGACGAGGCGGCCAGCCGCGTCCGGCTGCGCTACGCCTCGGCTCCGCCGGCCCTGCGCGAGGCCCAGAAGGAGCTCGACACGCATCACGCGCGAGAAGGACAGCGCCATCAACTCCCAGGACTACGAGGAAGCGGCCACGCTCCGCGAGTCGGAGGCCGCCGCCCGCCAGAAGGTCGACGACCTCCGCGCGGAGTGGCAGGCCTCCATCTCCAACGAGCAGCCCCAGGTCGACGAAGAGGAGATCGCCCAGGTCGTGGCGATGTGGACCGGCATCCCGGTCACTCGCATCGCCGAGGAGGAGTCCGCAGCGCCTGCTCCACATGGAGGACGACCTCCACAAGCGGGTCATCGGCCAGCAGGAAGCGATCGAGATCGTCTCCAAGGCCGTCCGCCGCGCCCGCGCCGGCCTGAAGGATCCCAAGCGGCCGATCGGCTCGTTCGTCTTCCTCGGCCCCACCGGCGTCGGCAAGACGGAGCTGGCCAAGGCCCTGGCGGAGTTCATGTTCGGCTCCGAGGACGCGCTCATCAAGATCGACATGAGCGAGTTCATGGAGCGCCACAACGTCAGCCGTCTCGTCGGCGCGCCTCCCGGATACGTCGGCTTCGACGAGGGCGGCCAGCTGACCGAGGCCGTCCGGCGCAAGAGCTACGCCGTGATCCTGCTCGACGAGATCGAGAAGGCCCACCCGGAGGTCTTCAACATCCTGCTCCAGATCCTCGAGGACGGGCACCTGTCCGACGCCAAGGGCCGCCGGGTGGACTTCCGCAACTGCATCATCATCATGACCTCCAACCTCGGCGCCAGGCAGCTCCAGACCAACTCCTCGCTCGGCTTCCGCCAGTCAGGGCGACACGGACGACGGAGCGCGCCACGGCGAGCTACGAGCTGATGCGGGACAAGGTCCAGAAGGAGCTCAAGGCAGACCTTCCGGCCGGAGTTCCTCAACCGCATCGACGCCACGGTCGTCTTCCGCTCCCTCACGGTGGACGAGATCCGCCAGATCGTGGACCTGATGCTGGCCCGCGTTCGCGAGCAGCTCAAGGCCCAGGGCATGGCCCTCGAGGTCACGCAGGACGGCCAAGGACCACATCATCAAGATCGGCTACGACGTCGCCTACGGAGCGCGGCCGCTGCGCCGGGTGATCCAGAACATGGTCGAGGACGTGCTGGCCGAGCAGCTCCTGCTCGGCAAGTACAAGCCGCGGCATGACCATCATCGTCGACAAGAGCTCCGAGGCGGGCCTGGACATCCACATCGCCGAGGAGAAGCAACCCGTCGAAGTCGCGCCCTAGCCGAGGTCGAGGGGGTTGGCCCGCCAGCAAAGCCGGTACATCTGCCAGGCGTGCGGTGCTGCCCACATCCGCTGGGAAGGCCAGTGCCGGACCTGCGGCGGCCTGGAACACTCTCGTCGAGACGCTGGTCCGCGAGGCCGACCGAAACGGCGCACGGTCGGCCGCCGCGGCTCCGGGCGCCGGCGGACCGCCGGCAGCCCCAGTCGCTGGCGGGTCTGCGCGAGGCCGAGCCCGTCCGCGTCGCCGACGCGGCATCTCGCGAGCTCGACCGCGTCCTGGGCGGCGGGCTCGTGCCCGGGTCCGTCGTGCTGCTCGGCGGCGAGCCGGGCATCGGCAAGTCCACTCTGCTGCTCCAGGCGGCGGCCGGCCTGACCGGCGACCGGCGGGCCGGATCCTCTATGCCACGGCGAGGAGTCGGCCGGGCAGGTACGACTGCGGGCCGGCCGGCTCGGGCTGCTCGACGGCATCCCGCGGGCGAGCGCATCCAGCGTCGTGGCGGAGAACGAGGTCGGCCGCATCGGCGACCTGGCTCGCGACGGCCGGCCCGGCGTCCTCGTCGTCGACTCGATCCAGACCGTGACGGTCGAAGAGCTCGAGGGCCCGGCCGGGTCCGTCGGGCAGGTCCGCGAGTGCGCGCTGCGGCTGATGGAGATCGCCAAGGGCGACGGCATCGCCGTCATCGTCGTCGGCCACGTCACCAAGGACGGGACTCTGGCCGGGCCCAAGACCCTGGAGCACCTCGTCGACGCGGTGCTGAGCCTCGAAGGGCGAGCGGACCGCGACGCTGCGGCTCCTGCGCGCCACCAAGAACCGCTTCGGCTCGACCGAGGAGGTCGGCGTCTTCGAGATGGCCGAGCACGGCCTGGCCGAGGTCGCCGATCCGGGCCGGGCATTCCTGGCGGCCGCGGACGAGCACGCGCCGGGGAGCGTCGTCGGGGCCACGCTCGAGGGATCGCGGCCGCTGCTGGTCGAGGTCCAGGGCCTCGTCGCGCCCGGCGGCTACGGCAATCCCGCGCCGGACCGCGTCGGGCGTCGACTCGAACCGGCTGGCCCTGCTGGTCGCGGTTCTGGGCCGGCGCGCCGGCGTCGGGCCTGCGGCAGCCACGACGTCTACGCCAACCTGGCGGGCGGCCTGGATCTGGCCGATCCGGGCCTGGACCTGCCGCTCGCCCTGGCCCTGGCCTCGTCGCTGCGCGACCGGCCCGTGGCCCGCGGATCTCGATCGCCATCGGCGAAGTCGGGCTGCTGGGCGAGTTGCGGCCCGTGCCCGGTCTGGAGCGGCGGCTGCGCGAGGCGGCCCGGCTCGGCTTCCGAACGGCCATCGTGCCCGAAGTCGCGCCGCGGCGACGTGCCCGATGGTCGACGGCATGATCGTGGTCGCGGTCTCGAACCTGCGCGAGGCGATCGGCCACGCCCTCGGCCGCGGCTCGCGAGCCGCAGCTCACGACCGGAGCCGGCCGGCGCCGCCAGGCCCGAGCAGCCGCCTCTCGCGCGCCGGCCGGGCTTCGTCGCAGCGTGGCAGGCTGCGGGTGGCGGCGGAGCGGGCGCGATGCTAGTCTGACTCTCACCGGAGGGCCATTCATCGTTCTTATCCATCATCCCGGCGCCCCGGTAGCCCCTCGAGGCAAGCAACGTGATCCGCATCATTCGGGTGCTCGGGGCGGCTCTCGGCGCGCTCATCGGTCTGGCCTTCGTGCTGACCGAGGAGAAGCTGTTCGAGAACACCGGCGTTCGCCGACCCTGATCATGCTCGTCTGGGTGGCGGCCTGGATCTCGGTCGGCTTCCTGCTGCTGCCGTATCTGACCGTCGTGCCCGCCGGCCGGCTGATCCGCGAAGTCCAGGCCATGTCCACGGCCGAATTCGTGGCCGCCGTCGTCGGACTCCTGCTCGGCCTGCTGATCGCCCTGCTGCTCGGCCTGCCGCTGTCCGCCCTGCCGGATCCCTACGGCACGCTACCTGCCCGATCGGCGTCTCGATCTGCTTCGGGCTGGGCATGGTCGGCCTGACGGTGGCCAAGCGCGAGGACCTGGTCGCCGCGGCCCAGGCAACCGGGCTGCGTGCGCGGCGACGGACCGGCCGCAGGCGGGACCCAGAGCGGCCAGACGCAGGTCGTGGTCGACACGAGCGCCATCATCGACGGCCGCATCGCCGACATCGTCGATTCGGGCTTCCTGTACCACAAGCTCGTCATCCCGCATTTCGTCCTGGACGAGTTGCAGCGGATCGCCGACAGCTCCGACACCCAGCGGCGGGGCAGGGGGCGGCGCGGCCTCGAGATCCTGGCCCGCCTCCAGAAGGACGGCCCGACGCCGGTCGAGATCGTGACCGACGATCCGCCCGAGGCGGGCGACGTGGACGGCAAGCTGATCGCCCTGGCCCGCGCTCGAGGCGCCGCAATCCTGACCAACGACTTCAACCTGAACCGCGTCGCGCGACCTGCAGTCGATCCGGGTCCTCAACATCAACTCGCTGGCCAACGCCCTCAAGCCGGCGCTGCTGCCCGGCGACCCGCTCGGATCAAGATCATCACCGAGGGCAAGGAGCAGGGCCAGGGCGTCGGCTACCTGGACGACGGCACGATGGTCGTGGTCGAAGGCGGCGCCCGGTACGTCGACCACGGAGCTCGACGTCATGGTCACGCGCGTCCTCCAGACGGTCATGGGCCGGATGGTCTTCGCGCAGCTGCACCCGGAGTGAGCGGCTCGCGGGCGACCGGGCTGCCACGGCCGCGGGCGCCGATCGAGGCGGTCGTCGTCGCCGCCGGCGCCAGCCGGCGGATGGGCGGCCGCGACAAGCTCGAGGCGGAGCTGGCCGGCCGGTCGGTGCTGCGCTGGTCGGTCGAGGCGCTGGCCGCCGCCGGCGTCGAGCGGATCGTCATCGTCAGCGCCGAGGCCCGCGTCCCGGCCATCGCGGCCGCCGAATGGCTGCCCGACTGCGGTCGTGGCCGTCGTAGCCGGCGGGGAGCGGCGCCAGGAATCGGTCGCCGCCGGCGTCGCGGCCCTCGTCGAGACTCGCGGCCGGAGGCCGACGGCCGCGGGCGGCGAGCCGACGCCGGCGACCGCCGCCACGCCGGCGCTCGCGGCCAGCCAGCCGGCCCTCGCGACCGGACCCGGTCATCCTCGTCCACGACGCCGCCCGGCCGCTGGTCAGCCCGGCGCTGGTCCGAGCGGTCGCGGAGGCGACCGCCGAGCCACGGCGCCGCCATCCCGGTCCTGCCCGTGACCGAGACGCTCAAGCGGCTCGACGGCGACGCGCGTCGGCGCGACCGTCGACCGGACCGACGTCGTCGCGGCCCAGACGCCGCAGGGCGTGCGCCGCAGCCTGCTGGAACGCGCCTACGCCGCGTATCCCTCCCGACGGGCCCGAAACCTGGACCGACGAGGCCTCTCTGCTGGAGGCCTGTAAAATCGCCGGTCCATGCGATCACCGGCGAAGCGACCAATCTCAAGGTGACCGTGCCCGTCGACCTCGACCGCGCCCAGGCATGCTGGACCGGCGGTGCTCGATGCCCGGCGCGGGCCTGCCCGGCCGCCGCCGCCCGGCCACCCGCCGCTCGGCCGAGGGTCGGCTTCGGCACGGACAGCCATCCGTTCGGGCCCGGCGAGCCCGCTGGTGCTCGGCGGCCTGACGATCGAAGGCGCGCCGCGGCTGGCCGGTCATTCGGACGGGGACGTCGCTCTGCACGCGGTCGCCGACGCGCTGCTCGGCGCCGCCGGCCTGGGCGACCTGGGCCGGCTCTTCCCGGCCGACTCCCGCACGCCCGCCGGCATCGACAGCCGCGATCATGCTCGGCAAGGTGGTGGAAGAGTCCGGGCCGCGGGCTGGCGGCCCCGTGAACCTGGACATGACGATCGTCGCCGCGCGGCCGCGGCTGGCCGGCCTGCTGCCGGAAATGGCCGGCCGCGATCGCCGGACGATCCTGGACATCGACGCCCGGACGCGGTCAACGTCAAGGCCTCGACCGGCAACCTGGAAGGTTCCGAAGGCGCGGGCCGGTCGATCTCGGCCAGCGCCATCGTCTGGCTCGCGCCCGCGGACGCGCCGGCGGAGGGAGAAGGCGTGACGATCCGGCTGCTCGACACGATGGCCGGCGCGACGCGCGAGCTCGTCCCGCTCGAGCCGGGCCACGTCCGGATCTACAGCTGCGGTCCGACCGTCTACGGCCCGGCCCACGTCGGCAACTTCCGCTCGTTCCTGTTCGCCGACCTGCTGGTCCGCTACCTGCGTTACCGCGGCCTCGAGGTGACGTGGGTGATGAACATCACCGACGTCGACGACAAGATCATCAGACGCGCCCGGGCCGAGGGCGTCTCGATCGGGGAGCTCGCGGAGCGATACCGGCTCCAGTTCCTCGGCGGACGTCGAAACGCTCGGCATGACGATGCCCGACGTCATGCCCAGGGCGACCGAGCACATCCCGCAGATGGTCGAGCTGATCGAGCAAGCTGCTCGAGCGGCGGCCACGCCTACCGCACCGACGACGGCTCGATCTTCTTCCGGATCGCCTCGTGGCCCGCCTACGGCCGGCTGGCTCGCCTCGATCCGGACGGCATGCGGGTCGGCGAGCGCGTCGAGGCGGACGAGTACGGCAAGGACGACGTCCGCGACTTCGCGCTCTGGAAAGGCCCCAAGCCCGACGAGCCGAGCTGGGACACGGCCATCGGACCGGGCCGGCCGGGCTGGCACATCGAGTGCTCGGCCATGAGCATGGCCTACCTCGGGCCGACGCTTCGACATCCACACCGGCGGCGTCGACCTGGTCTTCCCGCACCACCAGGACGAGATCGCGCAGAGCGAGGCGGCGACCGGCCAGACCGTTCGTGGCCTACTGGCTCCACTGCGCCCACCTCCAGATGGGCGGCCAGAAGATGGCCAAGTCGACGGGCAACATCGCCGGCGTCGGCGACGAGTTGGGCCGCGGCGTCTCCGCGCGGGCCCTGCGGCTGGCCCTGCATTTCCGCCCACTACCGCATGGCGCTCTCGTTCGGCGACGAATCGCTCCAGGCGGCGGGCTCGGCGATCGATCGACTGGACGCGCTGCTGGCGGCGCTGGCCGCGTACGGCGCCGACTGCCCGGACGACGCGACGCTGCCGGTGCTGCTGGAGGGCACCCGCTCGGCCTTCGAGGCGGTCGCTGGACGACGACCTCAACATCTCGCCGGCGCTGGCCGCACTCTTCGAACTGGTCCGCGAGCTCAACCGGCGCATCGACGCCAGGCGGCTTTCGACGGCCGACGCCGGCCGGGCCGCCGCGTTCGTGCGGGACCTCGATCGCGTCCTGGCGATCGCCCCGACCGCCAGGACGGAGCCCTGGACGCCGAACTCCAGGCTGCTCGACGACCGGGCCGCGGCCCGAGCCGGCCGGGATTGGGCCGCTTCGGACCGCCTGCGGACGGTTCTGGCCGAGAGGGGCATCCTTGTAGAAGACACGCGCGACGGCCAACGCTGGCGCCGCGCGGAATAGCCTGAGCGACAGTCGCGCGCGACTGGCGCGCAGAGAGTGAGCGCATCGCACCTTGCCGGATCATCGACACAAGCCAGGGGGCCAGCATTCGGGCGGCGGGAAGCCTGGCGGCAAGGGTCCGCGGCCGGATAGGCCGCGGTTCGAGGGCCCCCGGCCGGAGGGACAGCGCCCGGACCGGCCGCAGGGCGACGCCAGGCCGTGGTCCGCGGGACCGCGTGGCTTCGGGCCGCGTGGTTCCGGGCCTCGTCCCGAGGGGCCGCGCCCGGATGGACCGCGGCCGGACTGGTCGCGCAACCAGGGGCCGCGCGACGCAGGCCGGTGGTTCGAGCGACCCGGCGGCGAACGCCCCGGGTCCGAGGGCCCGCGGCCGGATCCGCGCGGCGAGCACCGCGACTTCGAAGGACCGCGCGACGAAGGCCGGCGGTTCGAGGGACCCCGATCATTCGGGCCTCGGCCAGGCGGACAGGGCGGGGCGGGCTTGGTGGCCCTCGCCCGGCGGCCCGCATTACGGCGGACCGCGCCCGGTCCTCGCCCCGGCGGCCAGCATTACGGCGGACCGCGCCCCGGTCCTCGGCCCGGTGGCCCGCGGCCCTGGGCAGGCCGGCCCGGAGAGCAGCCTTCAGGCGGCCCGCGGCCTTGGTATCCGCGCCCCGGCGGACCCGGACCGAGCGGCCCGCGGCCCGATGCAGAGCAGGGTCAAGAAGGCGGTTACGAGGGTGGTCGCCAGTTCGGCCGCCAGGAGGGCGAAGCTCCCCGCCCCGGCGATTCCGGTCCGAGGGTCCAAGGCCCGGCGGTTTCCGGCCGGGCGGCTTCCGGCATGGTGGCCCGCGTCCGAGCGGCCCCTCCGGCGGCTCCCGGCCCTGGACGCCGCGTCCCGGCGGCCCCGGCCCTGATGCCGGCCCACGACCCGGCGGCCATCGAGCCGGCGGCTTTCGAGCCGGCGGTTTCCGCCCCGAACGTCCCGGTTTCCGGCCCGATCGTGGCGCCGGCTTCCGCCCTGAACGCCCCGGCTTCGATCGCGAGCGCCAGGGCCTGGGCTTCGGCGACAACCGGCCCGAGCGCCCCGCGAATCCAGCCCCAGGTTCATCGAGCCCGAAGATCGAGGGCCCGACGAGTCGGTTGCGGAAGAGCCGCCGTTCGACCAGGCCGACTTCGCGCAGGCCGCAGACGAAGCTCCTGCCCGGGAAGCCCCAGGCCAGGACGCGCCGAACCAGGAGGCTTCGAGTCCGGAAGAAGCGAGCCCGCGCCCCCAGTTCGACCGGCCGGCGTTCGATCGACCGTCCTATCAGCAGCGCGGCGCCGACTTCCGGGCGCGGCCTGCCGGACGCGGCGATCGCCGCCCCTTCCGACCCGAGAACCCCTGGCAGGCCCGGCCGGGGCGTCTCGCCCGCGACTCCGCCGTCCTCGGACCTGCTCGGTGAGGACGAGGAGATAGTCGCCGGCCGGCATCCGGTCGAGGAAGCGTTCATTGCCCGCCGCACGGCCATCCGGCTGCTCGTCGTGCCGCAGCGGCGCCAGGCCCTCGAGAAGCTGGTTCTCCACGCCACGAACCTGCGCATCCCGATCGTCGAGGTCGAAGGCGGGACGCTGACGTCGCTGGCCGGCTTCGACGGCCACCAGGGCATCGCCCTGGTCACCGACCGCCGCAAGTTCGCCGGTCTGGACGACCTTCTCGCCCGGGCGATCGAGCGCAAGGAGGCGCCGTTCGTGCTGGTCCTCGACTCGCTCGAGGATCCCCAGAACTTCGGTTCGCTGCTGCGCACCGCCGAGGCCTCGGGCGTTCACGGGGTCGTCTACCCGACCCATCGCCAGGCGCCGCTATCGGCCGCCGCGATCAAGGCCTCGGCCGGAGCGGTCGAGCATCTGCTGCTCGTCCCGGTCGACGACCTGGCCGACGCGCTGACCGACCTCCACGTTCGCGGCCTGCGCATCATCGGCACCGACGCCGACGCTCCGCTGACCGCCCGCCAGGCCGACCTGCGCGGTCCCGTGGTCATCGTCGTCGGCAGCGAAGGCCAGGGCCTCGGGCCCGGCGGTCCGGCGCCGCTGCGACGCCGTGGTCCGGATCCCGATGCGCGGCCAGGTCGAGCTCGCTCAACGCCTCGGTCGCGGGCTCGATCCTTCTATATGAAGCTTCGAGCCAGCGCGGCGGTGACCGCCTGCTGATCGCCGACAAACTGCCGGGGCCCGACTTCGGGCCCGAGGACGAGGCGGCTTTCGAGCCGGCGGCTCTCGAGCCGGCGGAGGGCGGCGACCGATGCGCGCCGGTGCCGAACGTCGGGCCGGCGAGTCGGCCGCGGACCCGCCATCGCCGAAACCGCGGCCGAACCCACCTCAACTGAGCCTGCGCCCGAAATCGCGGTCGGGACGGCGTCCGGGGCGGGGAGCCCGTCGCCGAGCCGGCCGCCACTGCCAAGGCGCCCGCGCGGCGGAAGGCCAGCCGGCCAAAGCCGCCGCGACGCCAGATGCCGCTCCCGAGGCGGCCGCCGATCCGGGGGAGGGCGCGGACGACGCGCTGCTCCCGGGGCCGGGGCCACTCCCCGGCGCGGCGCGTCCCCGGTGAAACCCTCGCTGTACCCAAGAAGCAGCGCTCGGCCCGCCGCTCCAAGCCCGCCGCCGCCGACTCCGAGCCGGAGGCGTGAGCCTTCGAATCCGTGATTCGATAGGCCGTCGGGCCTCGAATCACGCTGTCGGAGGCTCCGGGGGGCCGTGCTTGACCGCCAAGGGGGCCAGCCCATATCATTCCCGGGCGCCCAGGGGTCTTAGCGTCAGCGTGCCCTTGCGCCTTGCCGACGTAGCTCAATTGGTAGAGCAGCGGTTTTGTAAACCGCCGGTTCCGGGTTCGAGTCCCGTCGTCGGCTCCAACTGAAAAGGGTCAGCCGGCATGGGAGTCCCCTACAAACGGCTGGCGTGTCTCGTGGGTAGGTTGAGCAGGTGGTGAGCTCAGCTGACTGTAAATCAGCCGCCTTCGGCTGTAGAGGTTCGATTCCTCTCCTGCCCACCACTCCTCGGAGAAACGACCATCGGTTTCGGGCCCACATAGCTCAGTTGGCAGAGCGCGTCCTTGGTAAGGACGAGGTCATCGGTTCAAGTCCGATTGAGGGCTCCACCCGCCGTCGCGGCGTCGGCCGCGCCAGATGGAGTAATACCTTCACGTGGCGAAGAAGAAGTTCGAGCGGACCAAGCCGCACGTCAACATCGGCACGATCGGCCATATCGACCACGGCAAGACGACCCTTACCGCGGCGATCACCAAGTACCTCGCTCTAAAGGGTGGGGCCGAGTTCCGCGCCTTCGACACGATCGACAACGCTCCCGAGGAGCGCGAGCGCGGCATCACCATCGCCATCGCCCACGTCGAGTACGAGACGGCCAACCGCCACTACGCCCACGTGGACTGCCCCGGCCACGCCGACTACATCAAGAACATGATCACCGGCGCCGCCCAGATGGACGGCGCCATCCTGGTCGTGGCCGCCACCGACGGGCCGATGCCCCAGAT
>CAVUXT010000025.1:0-4760 GCA_963745465.1 uncultured Bacteroidota bacterium
AACAACCACCAACCATACACCTTGGATCTGCTGATCTCAACTATATTCTGTCCGGATCAGAGTTCGATTTAGAGCACGGACTCTTTACTTCGCTCCACCCCGGATACTGTTGACTTCCACTGTCCGTTGTAGGATTAGTAAAAATTGGGATATCACCCCCCCACGATGGCTGCTTTAAAGCATCACACCGGCATAACTGTTCAGTACCCCAACAGCATTCGTCCTGCTGGCATAGAGAAAGAGCGAATGGAGGGAGGAAGATCGTGAACAGTTTCGAGCGCGACGTTGAGGGCAGCGGTTTATCGAGTCTTCCAGCAACACATCCAAACCTCCCACGCCTGACGGTCTTGCTGTCACACTGGGTTGCACACGTGCAGAAGCCCTTTCGGCGCTCCACTCTCTGGCGGATGAGCACTGCTTGGTTCTTCTCCCAGATAGAGAATCGATATGGATGGCCCACCCCTTCTCCGGTATCAAGACGGATTTCGCTGTGACCGTCGACAAACGTCATTGGTTCGCGAACTGCGTCTGGGATGGACTTTCGATTCTTGCGCTGTTCGGTGACGGTTCGCTCGTCACTCACTCGCCAGCTACGGGTGAACTGCTGCAATTCGACGTAGCCAACGGCATTGTAGCCGCCGACGGCTTAGTCCACTTCCTCGTACCAGCTAAGCATTTCTGGAAAGATATTGGCTACACCTGAAGGCACATCACCGCCTTTCGGTCGAAAGGTGAACTCGAAAGCTGGCTGCAATTGAGCGGTCTGCAAATGGGTGCCATCGTCTCACCTCAAACGGTCTATGAACTCGGCGCTGAGTGGTATGCCACGCGTCTCAACCGTGACTGGGAACGGGCAGACACGACTCGCACGGCGGCGGCGTTCGCTCGGCATGGTCTCATCGGCGAGTTTTGGTCGCTTGGATAGTCAAATTCATGAAGGAGCCCAAAAGAGGTCAACCGACATAGAAAACAAGAATTAAAAGCGTATATCGGCGATTAAACTAAAAACGTCCGGGTCGCAGAAATTTCAGCGGTGTTCATCTGCTAATCCAATCTGGCGGCTGCATCGGAAGAAGCCCCGTGGCAGCATGAATGCGAAGCTTTATTTTTCCTGGATTTGCGCGGACCGCCATTGCGGCATTTGATAGAAACAGAAGAGAAGCAAGTATAGAACCGGCCGCGGTCCGCAGAGGCGAGATCCCACTCCATTTGTCAAAGAAGCCGTCAAAAGTAACTGGAGTTGTCCCAGCAATGCGTGCAGAGTTTTTCCTTGGGCAGCCCGATGGCGGCCACGAGATCCTCCGGGGCCGCTGGTATTTCAGGGTGGTCAGGCGCAGCCGCCGCCGGATGCCCTCGATCATGGCCAGGTTCTGCTCGGTGCCGGCGCGGGCGTAGGCGGACAGATCCGCCGTCTCGCCGCCTTCCAGGTCATGAATGGCCTTGCGGCCGGCAAGATCCAGGGTGGAGCGTGAGGTGGAGAAGTTGATGAACTCGCAGGGGTAGATCAGCACCGGGCAGGCCGGCCGCATGTGGACTTCGCGGGCGCCGTAGTCGTGCAGGATCTGGATGGTGTCCTGGAGCTGGGTGCCGCGGACGATGGAGTCCTCGCAGAAAAGCAGCCGCTTGCCGTCGATCAGCTTGCGGATCGGAATCAGCTTCATCCGTGCGACCAGGTCGCGCATCTGCTGGTTCTGGGGCATGAAGCTGCGGGGCCAGGTGGGCGTGTATTTCACGAACGGGCGCCGGTAGGGAATGTGACGCGCGGTGGCGTAGCCGATCGCGTGCCCGATGCCCGAGTCCGGTATCCCGGCTACGTAGTCGATGTCCGCGTCGTCGCGGCGGGCGAGGGCGGCGCCGCAGTTGTTGCGGGCGTCTTCCACGTTGATGCCCTCGTACTCGGAGGCCGGGTAGTTGGAGAGTAGCACCCAGAGAAAGGCGCAGACCTGCATGCGCGGACCCGGCGGCACAAGGGTTTCAACGCCCTCGGCGGTCATGCGGACGATTTCGCCGGGGCCGAGAAAGCGCTCGGTCTCGAATCCGAGGTTGGGAAAGGCGCAGGTCTCCGAGCTGACCGCCCGGGCGTCGTTGCGCCGGCCGATGGCGAGCGGCGTGCGGCCCAGACGGTCCCGCGCCGCGTAAATCCCTTTCTCGGTCAGCACCAGCAGCGAGCAGGACCCCTGGACGGCCTCTTGGGCGTTGCGAATGCCGTCCTCGAAATTCTCCTGCTCGCAGATGAGGGTTGCCATCACCTCGGTGGGGTTGATGGAACCGCCGGTGGTGTCCGAGAAGTAGCGTCGGCGGTAGAAGGCGCGCTGCACCAGGGCGTCGATGTTGTTGATCTTGCCCACGGTGACGATGCCGAACGTGCCGAGGTGCGAGCCCATGAAGAGCGGCTGCGGGTCGGTGTCGCTGATGACCCCGATGCCGTTGCCCCCGTGGAACCCCGCCAGCTCGGGTTCGAACTTGGTGCGGAAGTAACTGTTTTCGATGTTGTGGATGGAGCGTTCGATACCTTTGCCGTTGCGCACCGCCATGCCGCCGTAGCGCGTGCCGAGGTGCGAGTGGTAGTCCGTGCCGTAGAACAGGTCGGAAACACAGTCTTCTTTCGATACGATGCCGAAAATGCCGCCCATGGAGACTCCTATCTGGTTGAATTGAAAATAGGTTCAATGGTTCAGCGGTTCAACGGTTGGGTAATGTGGCTGGCCTTTTTTCAACCGTGAACCGGCCACCCTGAACCGCATTCGTTATCGGATATCCGCATGATACTGCTGCAGGGAGCGGACCTTGGGGTCTCCCTCCCGGCGGGCCGCGATCCCCTTGGCGGCGGCGATGGCCGCCGTCGTCGTCGTGATGTAGGGGATCTTGCGCTTGATGGCCGCCCGGCGGATATCCGAGCTGTCGGCCGACCCCTTGCGGCCGCTGGGCGTGTTCACCAGCAGTTGGACCTGGCCGTTCTTCATGAGGTCCACCAGGCTGGGGAGGCCCAGCCCGAGCTTGGAAACGGAAATCGTGTCGATCCCTTTATCTTTCAGGAACGTGTGGGTGCCTTCGGTGGCCATGATGCGGAAGCCCAGTTCGCGGAAGCGCCGGGCGGGCTCGATGGCGGCATTCTTGTCGCGGTCGGCAATGGTGAACAGCACCGCGCCCGCGGGCGGCAGGATCGTCTGGGTGGCTTCCTGGGCTTTGAAAAAGGCCAGGCCGTAGGAGTAGGACAGGCCGAGGACTTCGCCGGTGGAACGCATCTCGGGGCCGAGGACGGGGTCCACCTCGGGGAACATGTTGAACGGGAAGCACGACTCCTTGACCCCGTAGTGGGGTGATCCGGCGATCCTGCAGCCCCAGGTCCGCGAGGCTTTGCCCCAGAATCAGCTGAGTGGCGAGCCGGGCCATGGGAGCCCGCAGACCTTGGAGACGATCGGCACGGTGCGCGAGGCGCGCGGATTGGCCTCCAGCACGTAGACGGTGTTTTCGTAGATGGCGTACTGCATGTTCATCGAGGCCCACCACCTTCAGCTCGGTTGCGATGCGGCGGGTGTACTCCTCGGATGGTCTCGATGTGCTTGGCGGGCGAGACTGATCGGCGGGATGACGCAGGCCGAGTCTCCGGAGTGGATGCCGGCAAGCTCGATGTGCTCCATCACGGCCGGCACAAAGGCTTCGCGGCCGTCGGCCAGGGCGTCGGCCTCGGCCTCGATGGCGTTGTCCAGGAACTTGTCGATCAGGATCGGCCGCTCCGGGGTGAGCGTCCACCGCGGCTTCAGGTACGTTGCAGCATGCTCTTCGTCGTGGACGACTTCCATGCCCCGTCCCCCCAGAACGTACGAAGGGCGCACCATCAGGGGGTAGCCGATCCGGGCGGCGACGGCGCGGGCCTCTTCCAGTTGGCGGCCATGCCCGATTCTCGGCATGGGGATGCCCGAGGGTCCATATCTTCCGGAAGCGGTCCCGGTCTTCGGCCAGGTCGATGGCGTCCGGGGAGGTGCCGAGGATCTTGTACCCCGGCCTCGGCCAGCTCCGCTGGCGATGTTCAACGGCGTCTGTCCGCCGAACTGCACGATCACGCCCTGGGCTTTCCTTTTCGTAGATGCTGAGCACATCCTCCACGGTGAGCGGTTCGAAGTAGAGCTTGTCGGAGGTGTCGTAGTCGGTGGAGACCGTCTCCGGGTTGCAGTTGACCATGATGGTTTCGAAGCCGGCCTCGCGGATGGCGAAGGCGGCGTGGACGCAGCAGTAGTCGAACTCGATGCCCTGGCCGATCCGGTTCGGGCCGCCGCCCAGGACCATGATCTTCTTGCGGTCGCTGACCGGCACCCGGTCCGGGGCGTTGTAGGTGGAGTAATAGTAAGCGGCGTTTTCCACCCCGCTGACGGGAACCGCTCCCAGGCTCTCGACCACGCCCAGGCGGCGGCGGTGTTCGCGGATGCCGTTTCCGGCAGGCCGAGCAGCTGGGCCAGATAGCGGTCGGCGAAACCGTCCTTCTTGGCGCGGACCAGTCAGTCGGTCGGGAAGGGCGCGGCCTTTCTTTGCGAGGATCTGCTCCTCCAGCTCGACCAGTTCCTTCATCTGCTGGATAAACCAGGGTTTGATGTGGGTTTGCTGGTAGAGCTTCCTGGATGTCGGCCCCCTTGCGCAGGGCCTCGTACATGATGAATTGCCGCTCGCTCGAGGGCTCGTGGAGCATCCTCATGAGTTCAGGCAGGGAACGCTCGAGGAAGTTCTTGACGAAGCCCAGGCCGTACCGGCCATTCTCCAGAGAG
>CAVUXT010000026.1:0-333573 GCA_963745465.1 uncultured Bacteroidota bacterium
GGCATGGAGTAGCAACAGCAACTGTCTGCGCGAAATTTGGAATGAAGTGTGTCGTTTATATGGGTGAAGTAGATATGGAAAGGCAGAAGCGCAAATGTATTTAGAATGAAATTACTTGGAGCAGAAGTAATTCCGGTTAAGTCGGGCAGCAAAACTCTTAAAGATGCAGGCAATGAAGCTATACGTGATTGGGTTACAAATGTTAAAGACACTCATTATATAATTGGCTCGGTTGTTGGCCCACATCCATACCCGATGATGGTCAGAGATTTTCAATCAGTAATAGGAATTGAAGCAAAGGAACAAATATTAGAAGTTGAAAAAAAATTGTCGGATTTCATTTTAGCATGTGTAGGCGGAGGAAGCAATGCAATAGGAATCTTTTATCCGTTCATAAATGATGATGTTGAATTAATTGGAATAGAAGCAGCGGGTTTAGGAACAGATACAAAAAAACATAGTGCAACACTTACTCTCGGTAGGGAAGGGATTTTTCAGGGAATGAAAACCTATCTTCTTCAAAATGATGAAGGTCAAGTTTCTGAAGTTCATTCAATTTCTGCCGGACTCGATTATCCGGGTGTCGGTCCCGAACATAGTTACTTAAAGGATATTGCCAGGGTTAAATATTTTTCTGTAACTGATAACGAAGCATTAGAAGCCACAAAATTACTTTCAAGACTGGAAGGTATTATTCCTGCGCTTGAGACTGCGCACGCTATAGCAGGCATTAAAAAAATAATTTCAAAAACAAGTAATGACCAAATAATAATATTAAACATCAGCGGACGTGGTGATAAAGATCTGAGTACAATTATGAATAATTATGATGGAAAATAATAGATGTCAAGAATTAAAGAACATATAGAGGAAGTAAATTCAAAAGGTAGTAAGGTTCTTTCAGTATTTTTAACAAGCGGTTTTCCTGATCCTGAAAACTTTAGTTATCTTGCTCTCCAAATCTTAGATGCAGGAGCAGATATGCTTGAGATCGGTTTTCCGTTCAGTGATCCGCTTGCTGATGGACCGGTAATTCAACATTCTTCAAATGAGGCAATTAAAAATGGAATAAATATGAAAAGAACTTTCCAATATGTTAAACAAATAAGAGAACAAACAGACAAACCGATAATCCTAATGGGCTATGCGAATCCGGTAATCAGCTTTGGATTAAAATCTTTTGCTGAATATTGTGTGGAATCGGGGGTTGATGGACTTATTATTCCGGATGTTCCGCTCGAAGAATACGATAATTTCTTTACACCTGATTTCAGAACTATCGATAAAATTCTCCTAATTACTCCAACTACCAGTGATGAAAGAATTAAACTAATTGATGATAAGAGTGCAGGCTTTGTTTATTGCGTAAGTGTAAGCGGGACTACAGGGAACGAAAAAGCTGAAAAAGATATTGAGTTTATAAAAAGAAGTAGTTTATTATTGGATAAAAATAAAATGCTTGTTGGATTTGGGATATCGTCAGCTGATGATATTAAAAAATATTCGCCCTATTGTAATGGAGTTATTGTCGGAAGTGTCGTAATAAAATCTTTAATGCATAATAGTATCAATTATAAAAATACATTGAAGCTAATCAGTGAATTTAAGAATGCATTTTCCTAACTGTTTAATAATGATCTTCAATAATTGATTGCTATTATTTTAGCAATACCATTTTTTTAGTCTGTGAAAATTTCCCAGCTACAATCCGGTAAAAGTAAATACCTCCAGCGAGATTTGAGGCATTAAAAATATACTGATAAATTCCAGCAGATTTTATTTCATGCACAAGAGTATTTATTTCCCGTCCAAGAAGGTCATAAAGTTTAATCGTTACTATAGAAGCATTGGGGATGTCATATTTAATAATAGTTTGTGGATTGAATGGATTGGGAAAATTTTGATAAAGGAAGAAGGATTTAGATGGTTTATCCTGACTCAATAAACCTGAAATAGTTGAATCAAAAATTGAAATCGAGCCCAATGAGTTACCTGTAAAATCGAACAAGGTAACATTTTCCCAAGGCGAACCTAATTTTGAAACAGATATCCATTCAGGTTCCCAATAAAAAAATCCTAGCCCACGATTATTAGATACACTGGATATTATGTCTATTATTTTGTGTATGAAATTTTTCTGTCCTTCAACTGTAGCCGGATAACCTGGAGAAAGAGAAGCCGAATCGCCAACTAAATTTGTTTCACTATCATAACTGGCTAGGGTCCATGGATAAGCAGTCTCAACGATTATTATATCCTTGTTATAACGACTAGCAAGATCATCCACATTAAACTGCAGTTGGGCCAGCGTTCCATTATCAGAATACCAGGGATAGTATGATAATCCGATTTCGTCAAAATTCACACCCCTCGACGTAAGATTATCAAAAAACCATCTACTTATCTGATTGTTTCCTCCTTTATCTATATGGATCATGATTTTAATTGTTGTATCAACATCCTTAACCCCACGGATGCAGGATTTAAGAAGAGAAGTAAAATTATTCCAACCCGCTGAGTCACCAATTGAACCGTCTGGCCAAAGCATACCGTTAGTTACTTCATTCCCAATCTGAACAATCTCTGGTAAGGTATTTTGATTTTTTAAAAAAGTGATAACATTTTTAGTGTAGGAATATACACTATCATTTAAATCATTAACTGAAATGTTCAACCAGCCAGAAGGTTTTGTTTGCTGACCAGGATCGGCCCATGTGTCTGAGTAATGAATATCGAGTAGAAAATGAAATCCGGTTGCTTTAATTTTTTTAGCATAAATAGCAGTAGAGTCCAGTCCGCAGTAACCATTAGAAGGAGCATGCCATAAACGAAGTCTAACATAGTTTGCACCACATTGCTTAAAAATTTCCAGGACATCCTTCGTAACGCCATTTAATTTCCAAACACCTCCATTATTTTCAATTTGTTGCGCTGAGGAGAGATCTGCACCTCGAATTAATGTGTTTTTCACTTCTTGAGCTAGCATCAAGTATTGTAGAATAATGAGTGATATTATCGTAAGTATTTTCTTCATTAGAATTAAATGTAAAACATGAAATGTAAATTTAAGGTAAAATTATTGGTCTTTCTATAATTAATTGTATTTAGTCACAACATGTTACTTCACTATAGTTGTAAAATGAATGAAGCAGTTAATTACAAATTAATACTGTCAAGCTTAACTTATAATTAATTTTAATACTCTTTCAAGGAGCAATTTTATCGTTTTTATTTTGTAATTATATGTATCTTAAAAAGTTTTATTCAAAAGGAATATCTTGATATTTAAAAACTTTCCGATTATCAACGATTGTTATAGAATTCCATGTTTAATTTTTAATTTGTAATTTCCCCTCAATAAATTAATTTAATGCTGACAAAAAATTATTTATTATGAAGATTCACTCTATTTCATTTCCAGCCTTTTTCCTAATTTTATATTCAATTACTTATTCGCAACAAAATAAAGTATCATTTGTGAATAAATTCAACGACAATGCTTTATCTGTAACAACAGTATATAGCATAATTGAAAACAATAATAAATTATGGGTAGGTACTAAAAATGGTTTGTATTCCTTAGTTAGAGATAAGTTTGATGTCTATAGGAATCAACCAAATGACTCAACTTCGCTTTCCTCAAATTGGGTTGAAACTATGTTAATAGATAAGTATGGAAATTTTTGGGTTGGGACGGTAACAGGAGGACTTAATAAATTTAATTTTAAAAATAATAATTTTATTAGGTATTATAATAACCCTTACATTCCTCAGAATCTCAATAACAATGTAATAAGTTCAATTTACCAGGATAAAGAGGGTAACCTCTGGATAGGAACGGGCACAGGAGGATTTTACAAGTATGATTACTCCACCTCAAAATTTATAGTATATAAAGAAAATTATTCTAATCCAAAGCCACTAGATAATAATAATATTAAAGCTTTTTGCGAAGATAGTGCAGGAAATTTCTGGATTGGAACATGGGGTGGTGGATTAAACAAATTTAACAGAAGTGAAAATTCCTTTACGTTTTTTAAAAATATTCCTAATGTTCAAAATAGTTTGTCTGACAACAATATTTGGTGCATTACAGAAGCGCCTGACAGTTCCGGCAAAAATGTTTTGTGGATTGGAACGGGATACGGGGGAATGGATATGTTTGATCCTTCTACTGGAAAGTTCAAGCATTTTGTTAATGATCCAAACAATAAAAATTCAATAAGCGATAATTGGATAAGGGTAATATACAAGGATAGAAAAAATAACTTATGGATCGGTACAGACAAAGGACTCGATTATTTTATTGTAAAGGAAAATAAGTTCATACATTTTGTACACGAGGACAATAATTCTGCTTCTCTTTCACACAGTTATGTAATTTCCGTGTTGGAAGATAGTTCAGGTAGAATGTGGATTGGTACCTACAGAGGGTTTGAATCTTTACACTGCCGGATAAGTAAATAGCTTATTACCTGAAAATCATTTGTATAAAACTAGGTAATCCCCACGGTTTGAGGTAAAATGAAGCCTCTGTTTTCAAGTTTTACTTTTTTGCCGGTAAAAAGGTTTGTAAACATACCGGATAATTTATCTGAGTTAATTTTTGCTTCTTTATCTTTATTTGAAAGATTAAAAACAGCAACAATTTTATTACCATCCTTTTCCCTTTCGAAAGCAAAAATGTTAGTATCATCATTTGTGTTTAATCTGTTCATTTCGCCGCCGGCTATGCCATTCCACAAAGCTTTATTTTCCAATTTAAGATGAATCAGTTTTGTATAGATTTCCCTGAAATCACTTTGTTTCCAGTTAATTGTATCTTTATCAAAAAATCTTAATCGTTTGTTCATTCCTGCTTCCTGTCCGCTATAGACCAGCGGCATGCCTTTAACTACTCCGCAAAAAACTGCGAAGGTTTCAGCGGCATCACCAAATCTTTCGAATACAGTTCCATTCCAGGTATTTTCATCATGGTTTGATGTAAAAACCATTCTATAGGCATCTGGATTATATTGGGAGTTTTCCTTTTGATAATATTTATCAAGATTATTAACAGTCATTTTACCGGCATAAATTTTCTTCATTATGTCATGAAGTTCCCAGGCATATGTCATATCAAATGCGTGTTCATGAAACTTTGGACCTTCGGCTTCGGCCAGCATAAATACAGGTCTAATTTTTTTAAGTTCTTCTCTTACAAAATTCCAGAATGGCATTTCAACCATTCCGGCAACATCGCATCTGAATCCATCAATGTTGCATTCCTTTACCCAATATTCCATTGCATTTTCCATAGCAACCCAAAGTTTTGGATTTTTGTAGTTAAGTCCAATTACGTCAGTCCAGTCCTCAACTGGTGATTTGAAATTTCCGTTTTTGTCTTTTAAATAAAAATCAGGATGTGATTTTGTCCAAACATTGTCCCATGAAGTATGGTCTGCCACCCAGTCAATAATAACTTTCATGCCAATTTTGTGAGCTGCATTTACTAAATTTTTAAAGTCGTTAAGATTACCGAACTCCGGATTTATTGTATTGTAATCACTTATTGAATAATAGCTGCCAAGGCTTCCCTTTCTATTTAATTTCCCTATCGGATTTATAGGCATCAGCCACAAGATATCAATTCCCATCTTTTTAATTTCGGGTAAATGTTTTTGGAATGCTTTAAAGGTTCCTTCCGGAGTGTATTGTCTTATGTTTACCTCATAAATTGAAGCATTTTTGCTCCATTCAGGATGCTTAACCGTAGTGTTTTGTTGTGCAAATAAATTTGAAGGGTTCGCAAATATATAAAGGATAATAAAAATGGCGACGATGTTATTAGTGTGTCTCTTTACCATAAAAAGCTCCTGAAAATTGTGAGGAAATATAAGAAGGTACTCTTAATAATTGACCTACCTAAATAGGTAGTTATTGACTGGGACGATTAAGCTTTAAAATTATTTGTTATATTCGGTTTGAATTTTTCAGTGGGCTTTCTAAATATAAAAAGGATCACATCGATGAACAAACCACGTCTCAGTTTTTGGCAGATCTGGAACATGAGTTTTGGATTTTTAGGAATTCAATTTGGTTTTGCTTTGCAAAATGCAAATGTAAGCCGAATATTTGAAACGCTCGGTGCGAAGATCGATGACATTCCTATTCTTTGGATTGCTGCTCCTGTTACCGGATTAATTGTCCAACCAATTATTGGACATATGAGTGATAAGACCTGGGGAAAGCTTGGGAGAAGAAGGCCTTTTTTTCTTGCGGGTGCGATACTCGCATCGGTAGCATTATTAATTATGCCTAACTCTCCGGTGCTTTGGGTTGCTGCAGGAATGCTCTGGATAATGGATGCATCTATTAATATATTCGATGGAACCGTTTCGAGCGTTTGTTGGAGATATGCTTCCTTCGGAACAAAGAACTGTGGGGTTTTCGATGCAAAGTTTCTTCATCGGTATAGGTGCAATTATTGCGTCGGCTCTTCCTTATATGATGACAAATTGGTTTGGAATTTCAAACACTGCACCTTCAGGAGAAATACCTGCTTCAGTAAAATTTTCTTTTTATATAGGTGGAGCAGTTTTTCTGATTGCTGTATTGTGGACAATTTTTACTTCAAAGGAATACTCGCCGGAAGAACTCAAAAAATTTTCTGAATCGGATCCGGTACATCTAACCGGGGGAAATAATACTGCGAATGTCCGGGCAGATCAATTTTTCAAAGCTGGATTTATCTGGATTTTGATAGGTGCTGCAGGATCCGGTGTTCTATATTTTGTTTTGAAAGAAACTGACTACGGACTCTATGTATTATTTGTTGGATCAATTGTTTTCGGCTTGTTACAGCTCTTTGTAGGTTCTGTAACTAAAAGTGGGAAAACTACAGGTGGAATGGTGGTGGTCTTTAATGATTTTTACAAAATGCCGAAGACCATGAAGCAACTTGCAATAGTGCAATTTTTTTCGTGGTTTGCTTTATTTGCAATGTGGATTTATACAACTCCTGCCGTTACTCATCATATTTATGGTGCTACAGATCCTACAACTGAATTATACAATAAAGGCGCAGATTGGGTTGGAGTTTTGATGGCAGTTTACAATGGTTTTGCTGCTGTAATGGCTTTTGTTCTTGTTTGGCTCGCAAAAAAAACGAACAGAAAAACTGTTCATATGATAAGCTTAATTTGTGGCGGACTAGCTTTCCTTTCATTTTATGTAATTAAAGATCCAAATCTTTTATTAATTTCAGAACTCGGAATCGGTTTAGCCTGGGCCTCAATACTTGCAATGCCTTATGCAATTTTAGCAGGTGCACTTCCGGCAGAGAAAATGGGAGTTTACATGGGGATATTTAATTTCTTTATTGTAATTCCGCAGATAACGGCCGCTGCAATTTTAGGCTGGTATGTAAAACATTTATTCGGAGGAGATGCAATCTATGCGATCATTCTCGGTGGCTTTTCAATGATACTTGCCGGAATATTAGTAATGTTTGTTAATGATGTAGATGAAGTGAAGTAATAATCTAAAATGTATAATTCACAATGGAAAATTAATTTTGAATATTATTAACATTATAAATTGTTCATTATACATTGTAGATAAACCTACTCAATCAGGTGGTACTTTTTCACTTTTTTAAATGCTACTTTTTAATTATTTATAAAATGAATTTTATAATTGTTGTATCAGCTTTTTATGAAAATTAAGATACTTTTAATTTTTGTTTTATCCATAACGCAATTTGTACTTCCGCAAATAGTAACTTCATCGCCAACTTATCCTACGGAAACTGATTCAATTACAATATATTTTGATGCAACACAACCCGGTGCTTCCGCATTATTAAATTACGTAGGAACAGTTTATGCTCATACTGGAGTTACATACTAATCTTGGAACCTGGCAGTATGTGATAGGTACCTGGGGAAATAATTCAACTCAACCTGCATTAACACGGACTAGGTGCTAATTCTTATAAACTGACTATTGGATATCCACGACAGTTTTATAAATTACTAATCCCGCAGAACACATAACAACATTAGATTTTGTTTTCAGAAGTGCGGATGCGAGCAAAACAAACTAGCCCGGATATTTTTATAATTTGTTTAGTGCGGGATGTAGTCTATTCATTAGTTCTAGAAACACCTTCAATTTCCAATTCTTATAGGGATCCTGCAACGTTCTCCAATATTTATAAATTCAACTGATACTGTTAATATAATTGTTAAAGCTGTTGCAATTAGGAACAGCAAATTCATCTATTGCTTTATTCGTGAATGGAATACAAATAATCACAATCTCCGCTGACTCACTTAATTATCAGGTCATTGGCAGTCGAATCTTAATGTTGGAACAAACCAGGTTGTTATTGTTGGCAAGGATACTTCCAACATTAACGGATACGCGTTAAATTTGTAATGATGATTAATCCACCGATTGCGAATTCTCCTTTACCTTCTGGGAACTGAATTAGGTGTCAATTATAATCAGTATAACTTCAGTAACTCTCGCATTGTTTGCTCCTCATAAAAACTTTGTTTATGTAATTGGTGATTTTAATAATTGGGAGGTTGATTCAGAATTATTATATGTACAAAGATTCAGTTGCGGCTGACAGCGTTATTTTCTGGATAACAATTAATAATGTAACTCCGGGTCAGGAGTATGCATATCAATTTCTTGTTGATGGCAACTTTAAGAATTGCAGATCCATTCACTCATAAAATACTGGATCCTACTAATGACTCTTATATTCCACTTCGGTTTATCCGGATTTAAAGACCGTATCCATATGAAAAAACTTCAGATATAGTTTCAATATTGCAGACAGATCAGCAGCCATTATAATTGGAAGATTACAAATTTTCAGAAACCTGATAAGGATCAAAGCTGGTTATTTACGAATTGCTTGTCAGAGATTTTGTATCAGACACACTGGTACAAAACCATAATGGATACATTGAATTATTTGAAGAACCTTGGGTGTAAATGCAATTGAATTTATGCCTGTGATGGAATTTGAAGGAAATGATAGCTGGGGATATAATCCGAGTTTTCATTTGGCTCTTGATAAATATTACGGTACTCCTGATGCATTTAAAGCTTTGATAGATTCAGGCTCATTCAAAAGGAATTGCTGTTATCCTGGATGTTGTTCTGAATCACGCATTTGGACAAAACCCTCTTGTTGAGATGTATTTTGCAGGTAATTCATCTGACGGATAGTCAGATTTTGACAACGCCCGGTAATCCTTATTTTAATACTATTTCACCAAATCAAACATTATCATTGGGGAGCTGATTTTAATCATGCATTACCGGCGACTACAATATTATGTTGACAGGGTAACCAGTTATTGGATAAATGAGTATCATGTAGACGGTTACCGCTTTGATTTTGCAAAAGGTTTTACGAACACTCCGGGAGAAGGCACTCCATATGATGCATCGCAGAATTGCAATTATGCAAAGGATTGCAAATAGAATTTGGGCAGTGGATTCAACTTCTATTTTAATTCTTGAAAATTTTGTAGCACAATACTGAAGAACAGGTCGAATCAAATTTCGGATTTCTTTCTTGGGGAAATATGAATTATAATTATAACCAGGCTACTATGGGTTACAATATGGCCCGAGATTTGAGCGGATCAGGAATGCTATATTATGGAATAGAAATTGGCCAAAACCTAGTCTTGTTACTTATATGGAAAGTCATGATGAAGAAAGGTTAATGTTTAAGAACGAAGCTTATGGCAATAATAGTTTTTATTATAATGTTAAAGATACGGCTACAGCTTTAAAAAGAATGGGAGAAGCAGGCGCTTTCTCTTTTTACATTACCCGGTCCTAAAATGATCTGGCAGTTTGGCGAGCTGGGATATGATTATTCAATTAATTATCCTTCAGGTACAGCAATGATCGGATAACCGATAAACCAATTAGGTGGAATTATTATTAACAATTCAAACAGACGTAAAATTGTATAAGATATGGAAGGCATGAAATAGATCTTAGAGAAAATTATCCGGCCTTTCAGAATCCTTGATTCTATGAATGTGGTTGATTAACTTAAAGACTTTTCACCTTTCTGATATAATATGAAAGTAACTATCTTTGGTAACTTTAGTGTCTGGCAAAGTAATTTGAAACCTTACTTTGCGCAAACAGGTGAATGGTATGATTATTTTTCCGGTACAAGTAATATATGCTTCCTATACTGATACAAGTCTATTCCACTGGAGCCTGGAGAATATCATATTTACACTACAGTAAAATTAACTAACACCAGAGACCAGCAGTATAGTAACAGGATTAATTAAGATAACATTAACACACATTATTAAAGAATTACAACCTTTCTCAAAATTATCCTAATCCATTCAATCCATCAACTATGATAAGTATCAAATTCCTGAGGCCGACAAAGTTACTCTTAAGGTTTATGATATTCTTGGAAGAGAAATAACAACATTGGTAAATGAGATATCAAAATGGCGGAACACATGAAATACATTTAATGCCGCCAGACCTTGCCAGCGGGATTTATTTTTATCGTATTACAATGCAGGTAGTTTTATGTCCGCTAAAAAAATGATCTTCTTAAATAATCCTTAAGATTATTTTGAAATAAGAGATCTTTTCGCAAAGCATTCGTTTATTCCCCAAGAAGGCGCATTCAATCCGCTATCGTTAATAATATTAGGTCATTTTGAGTCGGAAGATAAATAAATAAAATTGTAAATTTAGTGAATTGAGTATCACCTAAATAATTTTCGTTTTATAAATGTATTAGGCAATAAATCAATTATCTCTAATAAAATATCAGATTTTCCAAAATTATAGTTATTAAAATCGTGCTTTCCTTTGGTTTCTTCTTCCAGGAGTACGGACAAATAAACCAGGTTAATTTTACAAGAATTTTAAGTGAAAACGGACTTTCTCAGAACTCAGTACATAGTATACTCCAGGATAGGCAAGGATTTTTGTGGTTTGCAACTGAAGATGGTCTTGACAAATATGACGGATATAACTTTACAGTATATAAAAACAATCCTAATGATAGTACATCAATATCAGATAATTTTATTTGGACTATTTACCAGGACAGGAACGGAATAATTTGGGTTGGAACAAATAGCGGCGGACTTTGCAGATTTGATACAGAACGCGAAAAGTTTACTACTTACACCAATAATCCTGACAATCCTAATAGCTTAGTCTTCAGCAATGTAAGAACAATTTTTGAGGATTCGGACGGTTTTCTGTGGATAGGCACAGAAAGAGGCCTGGATAAATTTGATAGGATACAAAATAAATTTATTCATTATGTACATAATCCAAAAGATCCGAATACTCTGAGTAATAATGTTGTGCTTTCAACGTATGAGGATAATTCAGGTGATATCTGGATTGGAAGTGATGGTGGGTTGGATATGTATGACAAAAAACTTGACAAATTTATTAACTATTCTCATAATGACGAAAATTCAGATAGCCTAAGTGATAACGTTGTCTTATCTATTTATCAGGATGCTGATGGAATTCTGTGGGTAGGGACTTTAAATGGTTTAAATCGATTTGATAAAAAGAAAAAAACTTTTCAACATTATTTAACCAGTATTTCTCCAGCAAAAAGAGGTAACAGGAATAGGATAAATTCAATAATGGAGGATGGAACAAAGACATTATGGGTTGGAACCGGAGAGGGTGTTTATATTTTAGATAGCTCCAAAAGTAATATATTTAAGATGAATACTGAGCTCTCCAGATCAGGGTTTATTAATAACAATAATATTTTTTCTCTTTTTGAAAGCAGATCAGGGGTTATCTGGTTTGGTACAGCGGAAGAAGGGATAGTAAAATTTACTCTTGAAAAAATAAAATTTAAAAATTATAAGCATGATCCATTTGATAATAAAAGTTTGAGTTTTAATACAGTTCGTGCAATATATCAGGAAAATAATGGTGTCCTCTGGGTTGGCACTTTAGGTGGCGGGCTTGAAAGGTTAAATCCAAATGCAAATAAATTCATTCATTACACAAGCGAACCTCACAATAAATACAGTCTTAGCAGTAATTCTATTTCTGCAATATATAAAGATAGTTTTGGATATTTATGGATTGGAACCTGGAATAGTGGGCTTGATAGAACAATCTCGCCGTTTAATTCATCTAGAGATAAAAAATTAAATCTAATTCATTTTAAAAGCAATCCTGCCGATAAAGAATCCATTAGTGATAATATTATACAAAAAATATATGAGGATTCAGATAGAGGTTTGTGGGTAGGAACTAACAATGGACTAAATTTCTATAATAGGGGAAAAAATAATTTTGCTATATTCCAAAATGATCCTAATAATCCTTATAGTTTAAGCAACAATGAAGTGCAATCCTGTATTCTTGAAGACAGTCAGGGGAATCTTTGGATTGGGACGTGGGGTGGTCTGAACATGCTCAGTTCTGATGAAAGGAAGAAAGCTTCTTTTAATCCTCAATCTATAAAATTTAAAGTTTTTAGATCAAATCCCAACAACATTAATAGTTTAAGTAATAACAGAATTATTTCAGCTTACGAGGACCGTCAGAATAATTTGTGGTTTGGAACTTACGGGGGTGGCCTAATTGAACTTCCAGCAGATCAACAAGGAATAAATAATCCCAATTTTTTAACGTTTACTCACAAAATGGGTTTGCCAAGTGATGTGATATATTCTATTCAGGAAGATGACAATGGAAATTTATGGATAAGTACTGATAAAGGGCTATCAATGTTTGATCCTGAAACCGGGTTGTTTAAAAATTTTGATGCTTCTGATGGGTTACAGGGGAATCAGTTTTTCTGGGGAGCAGGTTTTAAAGGATTAAATGGAGAACTTTACTTTGGAGGCACAAATGGTTTTAATGAATTTGAGCCTTATCAGCTTAAGAACAACACACATGTGCCCCCAATAGTAATAACAAATTTTCAGATATTTAATCAACCTGTAAGTATTGGAGCAAAGGGTTCGCCCCTGGTGAATGCCATATCATCAACCAGCAAAATTAATTTATCGTATAGCCAGAATGTATTTTCCTTTGAATTTAGTGCACTTGATTATACCGCGCCAAATAAAAATCAATACGCCTATATTATGGAAGGATTTGATAAGAATTGGATATACTCCGGTAATCGTAGATATGTTACTTATACAAATCTGGATCCTGGTAAATATGTTTTTAAAGTGATTGGTTCGAATAATGATGGGCTCTGGAATAAAGTCGGTACACAATTATCAATTGTAATATCCCCTCCGTTCTGGCGGACATGGTGGTTTATTTCATCAGCTGTCATTATTATCGGGAGTATGGTGTTTCTTATAATATATTATAGAGTCAAAAATATAATTGGTCTTGAAAGACTAAGAGCTAAATTAGCTGCAGATCTTCATGACAATATTGGATCAAGTCTGACAGAAATTTCTATACTTAGCGAAGTAATATCGCATAAGATAGATACAGCTGATAAGAATATTAAAAAAAGTTTAAAGATGATAAGCGATAATTCTCGGAATCTTATTGATAATATGAGCGATATTGTTTGGCTGGTAAATCCCAAACGCGACTCTTTATATGATTTGATTCTAAGGTTACGGGATACTTATTCTGAATTATCATCATATACCAATATTTCTTTCAGGTCTGAAAATATTAAAGAGTTGGAAAAAATTTCACTATCAATGGAACACAGGCAGCATCTCTATTTGATTTTTAAGGAGGCGATTAATAACAGCATAACACACAGCCAATGCAGTCAGATAAATCTGGATGCTTCAGTAAAAGGGAAAAGACTGGAAATGACTCTCAAGGATGATGGAATCGGTATAACACAATATAACCATTCCGCCGGGAACGGCCTTAATAATATGAAAGAAAGAGCTAAAGCGATAGGTGGTATTTTATCAGTATTTTCCGAAAACGGAAAAGGGACAGTAGTTCAATTTAATGGAAATCTTATATAAACTTAAACGATAATTTATATTCAGGTTAAATATGATTAAAGTAGTTGTAGTGGAAGACAATAATGCGATTCGTGAGGGCCTAAAAATATTAATTGATGGAACCGATGATTATTCCTGTATTGGCTCCTTTGCAGATTGTGAAACAGCCATCAAGAATATTAAAAAACTAAATCCCGATGTTTTGTTAATGGATATTGGATTACCCGGGATGAATGGGATTGAAGGTATCAAAAAAATTAAATTGATAAACCCTGAATTGGCAATTCTGATTCTAACAGTTTACGAGGAAAATGATTTAATTTTTGATGCTCTTTGCGCCGGCGCTTGCGGCTATCTGGTAAAAAAAACTCCTCCATCAAAATTGTTGGAGGCTATAAAGGAAGCCAGGGAAGGCGGGGCTCCAATGAGTTCGCATATTGCTAGAAAGGTAATAGATTTTTTTCAGAAGAAACCTTTTTCAACTCAAAAAAGTAATTATGATCTTACACCAAGAGAAAAAGAAATTCTAACAGGCCTGGTGGAAGGGCATAACTTTAAAGCGATCGCAGATTCACTTTTTATTAGTATAGAAACAGTCAGGTTTCATTTTAGAAATATTTACAAAAAGCTCCATGTGCACTCTCAATCAGAAGCTGTAGCTAAAGCCATAAAAGAGGGGCTTATATAAAATAAATTTATTCTACCTGTTTAGGTAGTTGTCCAACCGATTAATTTGTGCAAGCCGGAAAAAAACATCTGTTTAGGTAGTAGACTCCATCACTTTCCAACAATACATTTCATATTATGTTCAAGCAAAATAAAGCATTGCTTTTTGCAAGGATTAAAAATAAATGACAAAAATTGTTATCGTAGAAGATAACGATACTATAAGGAACGGCCTTCAAATATTAATAGATGGTACTGCAGGCTATAGCTGCGTTGGTGCGTTTTCTGAATGTGATACGATGATTCGTCAGATTAAAAAAATTAATCCCGATGTATTGCTTATGGATCTTGGTTTGCCGTACAACCAATGTATTGAAGGTATTAAGCAGACAAAGGTGATCTTTTCTAATCTTGCTATTCTGGTTTTAACTATATATGAAGAAAACGAATTAATATTTGATTCTCTATGCGCGGGTGCCTGCGGCTACATTGCAAAGAATGCTTCTGCTTTAAAAATTATTGAATCAATAAATGATGCCATACGTGGCGGATCCCCAATGAACTCAACAATTGCAATGCGTGTAATAAAATTATTTAATAATAAAAAATATGGATCCTGGAGATTCAGGAATTTTACTAAATCTTGAAAAGGAAATTTTGAACAAATTAATTAGTGGAAGTAATCTTAAAGCAATAGGGGATTCATTAAATTTAAGCATAGAGGAAGTTCGAATACATTTAAGGAATATTTATAAAAAAGCCCATTTGCTTTCTCAAATAGAAGCGGTTGAAAATAGAGTTAATTAGCGATTTGATAATTATTAAATTCCACTCTGTTTAGGGGGTTTTTTATAAAAATAATTTGCTAATTAAAAAACCTACATATAGGTAGTGGTATGGAAAAGCTTAAATGGATAGGTTATATCTCATATAATAATGATTCCATTAAAAATTTTCACTTTTAAGATTTCAGTCTGATAAAGAAGCAAAATTAAAATGGATCAATTTCAATAATTAATTAGTTTTGTTTAAGTATTTTTTAATCTTAGGAAAAATTATCGGTAAAATTGATACTCTACCCTTGAATTATAAATAAAACCGAAAATTATAACCTTAAGATTTAACAAGATTCAACATTTTAATTAGGTGAAGTTTATTTAAATGAAAAAAAGTCTGTTCACGATATTAATTTTCATTACTTCAATTATCACATCTTACCCACAACCCACGCCGGATGATAATCAAATTCTTAGCTTCAATTGGGAACTATCAAATTACATTAAGAGGCTTTCTAGATCGTTATACTGATTATTTGGTTTATTCTGGTGTTCAGGATAATATTCAATTGCGTTTCTCAATTCTAAATAACATGATAAATGAAGTCCTTCTTACATGATTATGATGATAATTCTATAGTGCTGAACAACCCAGAATACAAAAAAGAAATACGCTGGGCAAAGAACGAAACCATGCTTGCTTTCTCAAAAGATCAGAAAATCTATTCAAAAATTAGTGCCACGGATTCCGAGGTTCGAGAAGCCTTGCAGAAGATCGCAGGAGAAATTAGCGGTAAGACACTTATACGCAAAAACTAAAAAAGAAGCTGACAGGTTATATGAGCTCTTACAAAAAGGCGCTAGCTTTAATGAACTTGCAAAACAAATTTTCACTGATACTGCACTTCAGAATAGTGGAGGGTATTTAGGTTACATAACCTGGGGAGATACAGATCCAGCTTTTGAAGATGCGGCTTATTCACTTAAAGTAGGTGAAATATCAAAACCTGTTAAAACTGCTCAAGGCTATAGTATAATTAAACTTGACAATAAGATCGAAATCCGCTTTTAACTGAATATGAATATGATAATATGAAGCATAAAATAGAGCGTGGAGTAAAGATTTCAAAAAAGGTACCTTATGAAAAAGCATTCCTGAAAAATATATTTGGCGCTAACAAAATTAAGTTTGACGAAAAAATAGTTGAAAATGTTTACAATGATATCCACAAATCAAAAACTGGAGATTTAGAGTTTAATAATTCTTCGAAGGACCTTGCAGAAGTTTGCGTTGAGTTTGAGGGAATAAGAATATACTCAGTCAGAAATAGAAAGAATGCTTAGATGAAGCTCCGGAGTATCAATCTCGATAAACTTACATCAATAGATAAAGTAAAAGAATCTGTGCACGGACTTTTGATGCAGCAAAAACTTTTATCAATAGCATATGAAAAAGGTTATGACACTACATCCTATGTTATTGATACATTCAAAAAGCTAGCAGATTATATCTATCTCAATTATAAACGTAATGAGATCGTGGACCAGGTTGCAATTCCTGATTCAGAACTTTATAAATTTACAATGACAATATTGGGTATTACAAGACCGAAAATGAAATGGATGTTCAGGAGATTATTCTTCAGGATAGGCTCGCGATTAATCTTGTGAAATCCAAACTTTCTGAAGGGCTAATTTTGGTAGCCTGGCAAAGACATATTCTTTAAGAAAATGGAGTGCAAAAATATGAGGTGAAATGGGACTATCGCCAGTCTCAAAGTTTGGAGAATTAAAAGATACTTTATGGAATTCTATGATTGGGAAAATTATCGGGCCTATAAAGTTTGATAAGTACTTCGGCTATTTCAAAGTCTTAAAAAAAGAAGATGGAAAGCCAACGGATTTTGCAATTGTTAAACCTCAGATAATCAAAGCGTTAAAAAATGAAAGAGGTTTTCCAATAATGAAAAAGCATATTGAAATGCTTTCTAAAAAAGTTGACATAAAAGTTAATGACGATTTATTAAAAAACTATAATATAAATTTAGCCGGATAGAATAATAAGGCTTTATTCATTTCGGGAGAGTTTATGAGAAAATTTCTACTAATTATTTTTCTATTGGGTAATTTTTCAACCTTTCTTTTTGCCGGTACAACCGGAAAACTTACAGGGAAAGTTATTGATGCCAAAACAAAAGAGGCTCTGCCTTTTGTTAATGTAATTATTCAGGGAACTACGCTGGGAGCAGCAACTGACATTGATGGCAATTATACAATACTCAATATTCCACCCGGAACCTATACAATTAAAGCACAATATATTGGCTACCAACCCGTAATAATTGAAAATGTCGTTATTTCTATTGATCTGACCACAAAAGAGGATTTTGCATTATCGGAGGCAACAGTTGAGTTAAAAGCAATAGTCATTCAGAGTCAACGGGATCGTGTACAAAAGGATGTTACTTCAAGTCAATCTTTAGTAACGGCTAACCAAATTAAAACCTTGCCGGTTGCTGAATTTAACGATGTTTTGCAATTGCAACCCGGTGTTACAAAAGATGCGAATGGCGATTTCCATATTAGGGGAGGAAGAACTTCTGAAATAGCTTATCAGGTTAATGGTATTTCTATAACTGATCCATATGATAACAGTAAAGGTATAGATATTGATAACAGCAGCATACAGGAGCTTCAGGTTATTAGCGGTACATTCAATGCTGAATACGGAAACGCAATGTCTGGCATAGTAAATACCGTTACCAAAGAAGGAGGAGAATCATATCACGGAAGTGTAAATATTTACAGTAGTGATTATTTGAGTGCTCCTTTTGCTAACTTTACAAATATAGAGCATTACAATCCATTTACTAATTATAATTTTCAGGGAAGCCTAAGCGGTCCGATACCCCTTACTTCCGATAAATTAACTTTTTTCGCGAATTTAAGATACGTATATGATGATGGTTATAAATACGGAAATGATGTATTTAATATTGATGGAACGCAAGGTACTGGTCAGCCAGTTTCAATGGATTGGAGCAAAAGGTGGCTGGGTCAGATAAATGATTCATATAAAGTAACTCCGGATTTTAAAATAAATATTGAGGCATTATATTCCAAAGACGACTATCAGGATTACAATAATTTTTATAAATGGAATCCTGGCGGTAATCCTTATAAATATTCAACCAGTTATAACCCAACTATTACTATCAATCATATTCTATCGCCAAAAACTTTTTATACATTAAAAGGTTCATATTTCTATCATGATTTTAAACAATATTTGTTTAGTGATCCTTTAGATCCCAGGTATGAAGCCCCCGACTCACTAAGTCAAACTATTAGTTATGCATATGATAGAAGCGGTACTGATTTAGAAAGATTTTTCAGAGAAACACAATCATACATTGCTAAATTTGATTTTACCAGTCAGGTTACTGAATCTCACTTAATTCAGACTGGAGTGGATTTTAAAGTTCACAGATTACAGTTTGATGATTATACTTTGCAGCCTTTGACAGTTAATGGAGTACCTGTTCAACCTTTCCAGCCATCAATTCCTGATCCAAGTTCTATTCTTAGAAATCTTTATACCGCCAACCCAATAGAATTTGCTACATATTTACAGGATAAAATAGAACTGCAAAATGTTATTATTAATATTGGTTTAAGGTTTGATTATTTCAACTCAAGAGGTCAGTCTCTGGTTGATGTTAAGGATCCTAATATTAATGTTCCATTAAGACCGGGGCTGGATTCACTAACAATTGCGCAGAGGGAACCATATTTTTATAAGGATGCTACGCCTAAGTACCAGCTTAGTCCTCGATTCGGAATAGCATACCCAATTAGCGTTGATGGAGTTGTACATTTTTCCTACGGCCATTTTTTGCAGATACCAACATTCCAGTATCTGTTTAATGGTGGTGCATATAAAGTTCCTGAAACAGGAAGTGTAAGTAATCCATTTGGTAATCCTGATTTGAAACCCCAGCGCACAATTATGTATGAAATCGGTTTTAGACAGCAATTTGCAGATAATTTTGTAATTGATATTACAGGGTTTTACAGAGATGTGCGAGACTGGATAACGGCGGGTGCACCTTTTGTAACTTATAACCTGGTAACTTATTCGGTTTATACAAACAAGGATTATGAAAATGTTAGGGGTATCACTTTTAATTTAACTAAGAGATTAAGCGATCATTATGCATTTGATCTTAATTACACTTATCAGGTTGCAGAGGGTAGTGCATCAAATCCCGATGATGAATTTAGAGCAGCTCAAGGTAACGCAGAACCTGCATTGTATTTAATTCCGATGAACTGGGATCAGAGACATAACTTGAATTTTAATTTTCTCATTTCAAATGATAATTGGAACATTAGCATTCTAGCAAGGTATGGTACCGGCTTACCTTATACACCCGCAATTACTCAATATACTTCTGATAAGGGAATCAGCACAGGTTTGCAGACCAATAGTAGAACCAAGCCCGCTCAGTTCACAATAGATTTAAATGCTAATTATTCTTTCAACATAATGGGTTTAAAACTAACTGCATATACTAAAATATTTAATTTATTAAATACCAAAACAGTGCTGAACGTATTTGGTGATACTGGGCAGCCTGATTATACAACGTCTGTTCAGAATGTAGGTTATGATCCGGCCAGGCCGAATACAGTCGCTCAATATTTAGCAGATCCAGGTTACTATGGGCCACCAAGATTGGTACAGACAGGCGTGGAATTTTCATTCTAAGGTTTTAAGTCGGAGGATAAAGTTAATGACTCGTTTATTTAAAATTACATTTCCAATTCTTTTGGCTTTATCATTAACTGATATTGCATTAGCCCAAATTGGCGTTGTTGGCAACCACGTTCCAAGTAAAGAGAGAGGCGACTCCAAATATAGGGCTCAGTCTCAAATGCAAGGCAACCGCGTAAGGACTACCGTATTTAATTTTGCTTTTACAGGTAGAGAGGGAGGTCAGTTCCCAATCGATGTGCAAACTCCTTATGAATGGCCCAAAAATACTGGTGAAGTTTACTTAGCCTTGACGGGTTTAATTATGGGGGGCGAAGTTACAGATAATAAAGGCCAGATTCAGCATATTATTGATGTTTCAGATTTCCGTACTTCTCCCGCAGGGTTAAGTTGGAACCTTGAACCAATTCCTGGCTACGCTAATCCAAATGCTAGTTCTCTTGCCAATAGTGTTGATCCAAGTACCTGGCCGGCGTTTTGGCCTGATAAATTAAATGATACTCAGGATCCTGGTTGGAAGGGTGAATGGAATGGGTATTTCGGGAAAAATATTTTTAATGCTGATCAGGAATTGTACGCAAAAGCTTCGGATAATAAGTATGATAGATATGCAGATTATTTTCCTGATACAACAGATTTAACAAGAAAGGGGTTGGGCATTATTGTTGAGCAAAGAACACTTGCATGGTCACAGGTATTACTCCAGGATGATGTCTTCTTACTCTATACTCTTATAAACGATGGTACAAAAGATATTGCCAAAATGGGAGTTACAGTATGGTTTGCTGATTTTGTGGGTGGAAACGGGGATTCAGGAGATGACATTGCTGATTATGACATTTTGAATGCTTTTTTGTGGTCACATGATTCTGACAATAGAGCGCCAACATTTGGGAACGATCCTGTAGGTGCAGTAGCATTGTCATTTTTGGAAACACCTGGAAATTCAACTGATAGAGTTGATAATGATGGTGATGGCGAATCGGGAGGTCCGATTATTACAGAAGGGATGCTATTGGACGAAGCGCCTGACAATGGTATAGATGATAATCATAATGGATTAATTGATGAAAATGAAGGAGACGTAGCGTTTGGGCTGCAAGTTGGTAAGACCTATGCTAACGGACTTGATGATAATAACAACGGAGAAATTGGCAGTCCGGTTGTAACTCAGGAAATGATTAATCAAGCTGCTACTGACAGTTGGACAAACTCTGCTACAGGACAAACATATCATTGGAATCGTTGGCCTCCAAATCCTGAGACTGATACGTTATGGTATCCAAATGGAATTAACTCAAATGTAACTTGGAATACTCAATCAGTATGGCTTACTGGTCTAACTCAAAATGATCTTGGGAAGAAGTATAAAGATAATATTGATAATGATGGTAATAGTCCGGGTTGCAGTTATAATAATTTGCCAAAAGTTACACAGGCAATGATCAACCAGGCCGCAAGCGATCCTTATCATCGTTATAAGGTTCCTGGAACTCATGTTGTGTTATACAGTCTTTCCCAGGCTGATTCGGGTAAACCATACCTGAATAAAGATGGGTTACGTGATTGCGGGGTTGATGAAGGAATTGATGAAATGATAGATGAATCCAGAACAGACGGAGTTGATAACGATGTCGACTGGAATCGCTTAACTGATGATGTTGGAATTGACGGAGTTCCTGAAACAGGTGATTTTGGAGAAGGTGATGGTAAACCTACTTCTGGGGTTGGTACTGGTGAACCTGGCGAACCTCATATAGATTTGACGGATGTAAAAGAAACCGATCAGATAGGAATTACCGGAGCTGACAAAATTTCGGCAGGTGGGTTAAATATTAATAGCGATGCACAGATGTGGTTTGATTTTATGGTTCCCGGCAAATTTTTTAATTCTCTGGTTGCACAACAACAAGGAGATTATGATTTGTTTGTTTCATCAAGTTTATTCCCAATGAAGGCCGGCGATGTTCAACCTTTCTCAATGGTAGTTATTTTAGCTAACGGACCAGTAAATGACCCTGGATGGGCTATAAGAAAACAACAAATATTAACGAAGCGTGTTAGAGCAAATCAGGCTTATCAGAACAATTATAAATTTGCAGTAGCTCCAATTACACCAACTTTAACCGCTATTCCAGGTGATCATAAAGTCACTTTATACTGGGATAATAAAGCAGAAAGTTCTTATGATTCATTTACCGCTAATATCGGTGGTGATGGTCATAACTTCGAGGGGTATAGGATTTATCGTGCATCAGATCCTGCTTTCCTTGATGCTACTACCATTACTAATGGTTATGGCACACCACAATTTATGTCACCATTAGCAATATTTGATTTAAAGGATGGCATTCAGGGATTTGATTCTGTAGGAATAGATGGGATTCACTATAATCTGGGAACAGATTCCGGACTTGAACATTCATTTGTTGACAGCACCGTGCAAAATGGATTTGTTTATTATTATGCAATAGTTTCATATAGTAAGGGGTTTGCCGCAGGTGGAATTTTGCCTGCTGAAAGTCCCATAAGAATAAGCCTTAAAGCTGATGGATCAGTTACGCTTGGTCCAAACGTAGCCAGAGTTACCCCTGAAGCTGTCTCTGCCGGTTATGTCGGACCAACACTTGGCGAAATTAAGCTTATTCAAGGTACCACAACCGGAACTATAGGCTATACTATAGTTGATCCGGATAAAATTAAAGATGGACATGTTTATAATGTTACGTTCCAGGATACAACAATTGCTGGTGCGCCTGGTAAATCAGATACATTAACTACTAAGAATTATACATTGACAGATTCTACAGATAATAACGTGCTGATTTACGAAAGCCCAAACATGCAAAGTGATTATGAGCAGCCTATTATTGATGGATTCAAACTTGCATTTCAAAATGAATCTCAGGTAGCTATTAATACGGAAGCATCTAAATGGAATGATCCTAATGTACCTTCATTTGTTTTTGAAAAATATGTTGCACCTGCTGGAGTTGTTGGCACAGAAAGGCCAAATGATTATAAAGTGTTTTTTGGTAATGTCGGAATGGATACATCTATTACTATAAAATATGGAAGTACCACATTTCTTCCAAAGCCGGTAAACTTCAGAGTACTTAATACCAGCACAAATCTATATGTAAAGTGTGGATTTATTGAATTAGATACTACAGGTGGTGCAGGGAAGCTTACAGCAAAAGGTAGTGCCAAGGATCGCATAGTCTTCTTTGAACCTAATTCAAGTAATGTATTGGTTAATACCTGGTGGTTTTATTTGTCTGCAGCACCCGATACCTCAAAAGGGCAAACCAATCCAATGCCTGGAGATACTGCATACATAAAATTAAAAAAGCCATACCTTAGAAATGACATATTTAGCTTTACGGCCAAATCAGCTAAAGTGGACAATAATTTAGCAAAAATTTCACTCGATAATATTAAGGTAGTTCCAAATCCTTACTTGGGGTCTGCTCAATGGGAGATAAAAAATCCATACACCTCGGGACGTGGGCCAAGATCATTGCATTTTACTCATCTTCCTGCAAAGTGTACCATCAGAATATTTACGGTTGATGGTGAATTAGTTCAAACATTATATCACGACAGCCAGATTGCAGATGGCACTGAAGATTGGAATATGTTGACAAAAGACAATCTCGGGATAGCTTATGGCGTTTATGTTTATCACGTTGAAGCACCTGGAATTGGAGATAAAATTGGAAAATTTGCTGTAATAAAATAATTGCAAACTTGAAGAATAATAATTTCAAGGAGCTTTAAGTCTTGAAAAAAATATTAATAATAATTGTTTTTGCTATCGGTTTAGGAGTAATCTTTACCGATTCCTTTGCACAAAATGTATCAAAAACAGGTACAACGGCTGCTAAATTTTTGAGTATAGGAGTTGGTGCAAAGGCTAATGCTATGGGAGAGGCCTACACCTCAATAGCCGATGATCCGTCCGCTATATACTGGAACCCTGCAGGCATTGCAAGGATTGATAACTATCAGGCTTTATTTAGTTATTCCGCTCTTTTTGCAAATATAAACCTGAGCTTTTTAGGGGTGGTTTTTCCGGGAGGAGACTTAGGAAATTTTGGAGTCGGAGTTACAGCAATTAATTATGGTTCAATAGATGTAACTACTGAAAACTTTCCGGATGGGACCGGGGAAACTTTTACTCCTGCGAGTTATGCATTTACTCTTTCCTATGCTAGAAACATAACCTCAGATTTTTCTGTAGGAGCAAACGTAAAATATGTTAGGGAAACGATTTATAATTCAAGTGCCTCAGGAATAGCATTTGATATAGGAACAATTTTTGACACTCCTTTCTATGGTATTAAGTTTTCCAGCAGCATATCCAACTATGGCTCGAAAATGCAAATGAGCGGAAGCGATTTACTGATTCGATATAATGTTGATCCAACTAGAGCCGGAAGCAACCAGACGGTTGATGCTTACATTGCTACTGATCAATTTGATTTACCTCTTAGATTGCAAATTGGAATGTCACGCGAATTTCAAATTCTTGAAGATCAGAAACTGACACTAGCTGCAGATGCTCTTGTTCCAAATGATAATTATCAATCCGTAAATCTCGGAGGCGAACTATCATTCTTTAATGATATGATAGCGTTGCGAGGTGGTTATAAGACATTATTTCTACCTGACAGCCAGGAAGGTTTAACATTGGGATTTGGACTTAAATATAAAAGAGCAGGTTTCATAGATTTTTCTTTGGATTATTCATATCAGAAGGTCAATTATCTCGGTAATATTCAGACCTTTGATATTGTTCTTAAATTCTGAATTATACATTAAATAATGCTTTCCTGTAATAGGAAAGATAATTGTAACTAATAATATGTAAGGAGCCACATATGAAAAAATTCCTATTACTAACGGGATATTTTTGTTTATGGGCTTGTCGGCTTACGCTCAGGTGAATGTGACTTTCCAGGTTGACATGTCTGTATATCAAAAATACGGCAATTTTCACCCAACCTCAGACTCGGTCTTGGTTGCTGGAGATTTTAATTCTTGGTCAACTTCTTCCAGCATTCTTACGGCAGGTACAGGGGCTGATTCCGCACTCTACTCCATTGTAATTAATGGGGTAACGGCAGGAGCGCATTCCTATAAATTTATTTTCCTTCATGCTGGAACTGTAAATTGGGAAAATGACCCCAACAGAAGTTCTACTATAGGGACTAGCGATACCACATTACCAAAAGTCTTCTTCAATAACCTTGATGACAGTATAAAAAAGGTTTGGTTTAAGGTGGATATGAGTCTTCCTCTAACGCAGGGTAAACTTACTTTGACTGATACAGTAGCAGTAACAGGTGACTTTACTGGCTGGGGGACTTCAGGTACGGGAATGATGATGTTGACTAAAGGAGCATCTGACTCAGTTTATTCAGGATTGCGAGACAGTTTGCACTCGGGACAAACTGTAAATTTTAAATTTATTTACTTGCATAATGGAGTAAACTGGGAAGACGGGTTAACTGGAACTGGAATTGTTGGTGGTAACAGAACATACCTTGTTCCTGCTAATGATTCTTCGACATATTCAGATTATTGGGATCAAACGAATCCTAATGTTCAAACAGGTAGTGGAACAGTGAATTTTACAATTGATATGAGTGTTCTAAACACTATCGGTCTCTGGGATAACACTAAAGATTCTGTTGAAATCAGAGGCGGCTTTAATGGATGGGGTGATGCCGATCCATCTAATTCAAGGATGGCTCAGGATATAGTTAATCCCAATCAATGGTTTATATCTATTAATTTTACTAATGAACCTTTTGGAAATAAGCCGTATAAATATTATGCATGGAAAATAAAACCATTAAGTAATCCTCTCGATTCAATTTGGATCGATCCATACGAAAGGCCTATTTATAGAGGCGGAGATAACAGGCAGCTCTATTTCCATGGCACCGATGTTGATACTTCGGATTATTATGATGGTATTAAACCAGATTGGGTAATTCCTTCAGGATCTAATTTGCAGGTTAAATTTACTGTGGATATGACCTCTGCAATGGATCCATTAAAACAAGCGATACCTTTCGATCCTACAAAAGATACATTGTATTATATATCAGAAGAACCAATATGGGCTCTGGCTCAGGGATGGTATAAACCTACCACTAATTATGAAAAATATCTTAGGTTAACTAATACGACAGGAAATCTTTACAGCGGTACATATGCTATGAAAGATCCATCATTTAATGCATTTGAATATAGGTATGCATGGCAAAAAGGTTCTGATGGAACCTGGGTGTTCGAGCCGGATGGACTTGGCACGTTAGATACATATAGAGTGAGATTTATAGGTCAGGATGTCGCAAATCACTTCCCGGTAAATCCATGGACGATGCCAACTGATACATGGACGAATAATGCGGTTAAAACTGATATTGAATCAAATCCATATCAATCTTATAAAGATTTTACCGGATTGAAAAGTGTGAACACTAAACCTATTTCTTACAGTTTGTCACAAAACTATCCGAATCCGTTCAACCCTTCAACAATTATTAAATTCAGTATTCAAAACCCAGGATTTGTAAATCTTAAGATTTATAATATCTTAGGACAGGAAGTTGCTACCCTGGTTAATGAACAGCTAAGTACAGGTTCTTATTCGTATACCTTTGATGCTTCACGATTGTCCAGCGGCATTTATTTCTATACGATTAGAGCAGGTAACTTTGTACAATCAAAGAAAATGATACTGTTGAAGTAATCTAAGCTATCTTTCTTTTAGGTTTGAAAAAGCCGGTTTGAAATATAACCGGCTTTTTCGTTTTAAATTCAGCCTCGTTAGGATAATGGATGGGCTGCTGATCTTCTTTTTACAAATGATTTATAAACTACTTTTTCATCAAAGCATTTTTTAACTGGTATTGCAAAGCTAAAGCCTCCCTGTAATCATGCTTTATGGAAACAGCTTTATTTACCCAATCCAGTGCAGTTTTGTAATCATTACTCATAACATAAGCGCCAGCTAAATTGTATAGTACCTGCGGGTCTTTGCTGTTAAATTTATAGCTTTCGTACAAATATTTTTTAGCAAGTTCAATGTTATTATTATTAAGATTAATTATACCAAGCCATTTTGAAGAATAGTCATTCGGATCAAGATTGTATCTGCTAAGTAAATAAGGATAAGCTTTTTTGTAGTCCTTTATCTCTAATAATTTATTTGATGTATAGTCATAATAACCGGGAACTATCGGGTATTGTTCAATTACATCGTTCATGCTTTTTATAAAATCATTTATGTCATTTTTCTTATAGTAATATTCAGCAGCCTGACTATGCACTATATCCCAATCCGATTTATTTTCAACAAGATTTAATGCAAGTGAATCTATATAATTATTTGGAATTAATAATTTATTTACGGGCACTTGACTGTTTTTATCAATGTAAGGCCAGTCATTTTTCAGCAATTTTATTCTGTAATTCGCTATTATAGAATCTAATGTCGTAAAATTAAATGCTTCGGCTAAAAGGCTATCCGAAGCTTGTTGCGTTATATTCCGTTCAGGAGTTGATGGACATAATTTTGATTTCACCATAGTTGAATAATATAAATTTCCTATAATTTTATAACCTTGAAGAGTTGGATGAAGATGATCGGTCATTAAATTATCGCCGACTATTCCATCGGGACTAATAGCATTAAATGCGGAATCAATATTTACAACAGGATCGTGAAATTTATTTGCAAGCGAAAATATGGATTTATTAATCTCATCAGGAGCTCTGAATCTCAATGCATCAAGATCCTTTGCATAAACAAAAAGCGATTCAGCATTTGCTAGATCGTTTTCACTCAGTTTCTTTTTGGCCTTATTATAAACAGAGTCGGCAGATGGAAATCCATCTGATGAGATAGAAACGAATGGGTGTTGATCTTTCAAATTACATGTTAAAGTTCCAAGTATAACCGGTATATTGCTCTTCTTTGCCAGCTTCAGTATATTTTCCAGGTTCTCATTAAATTGCTCAATTCCTTTTTTGTACACTTGGGAGTTTAAGGTAATATACTGGTTTTCGGCCATTCGTGCCATTAATGTGCCAGTTCTAATTTCCGGTTTTGAAAATAATCCTGCGGCCCAGCGCATTGTGTTTTTTAGCAATTGGAATGTTCTGAATTTTTCAAGAGAGACCATTAAATTAACTATTTTTACAGAAGTACCCAGCGATTCCATTGACCCTACTCCCAGGGCTCCATAATATTCATTATGTCCTGCGTAAATCAAAATTAAATCCGGCTTTTGTTCAATAATTCCCGGCATCATATCGAGCAGCGAGTAGCTGTTAATTGCCGTCATGCTACAATTAATTACCTCAATTTTAGATTTGGGATAGAGTATTTGTAGCTTAGCTTTCAGGTATCTGGAAAATGAACCATTAGGTAAAAAGGGATATCCTGCACCGCTGCTTCCACCAAGCACAAAAACTCTATATGTACTGTCCGATTTGATCTCATCAAAAATATCCTGGTTTGATGTAGGAACTTTTTGAGTAGTCTGAAAATATTTGTGAGCGAGTTCTGGATTGAGAGTTAATTTATCCTTCGTAACATTGACCCATTCTGTGTAGTCGTATCCATAATTAAAAATTCTAAGACCAACTTCAAAAAGAATAAAAAAACCAATCGGTATCAGGATCAAAACCAGGTAAAAAATTTTCTTTGGCTGAGAAGTAGATTTTGATTTCAAATAGTCTTCAATGATATCTTTGGGGATATTTAATTCCTTTGCTATTTTTTCAATTGATAATTTTCCCTTGTTTTTATCAATCCATTTTTTTTGCTTTAGTGTTAGGTTCAAGATAAATCTTTTTATTATGTAATTAATGTTTGTTTATCAAAAATACCGAAATATTAGTTTAAGCTGAAATATTGAAAGAGGTCTAATATATTGCCAAAATGAATCAAAATGGCATAAATAATAGAAATTTTGCTAATCTAAAATTACTATATTTAATAACAATATTTAATGAGTAATCCATTATCTTATCTTATATAAATGCATAATCTATCTGAGCCCAAAGCAAGTAAAAGATATCAATATTAATATAATGCTTAATGTAATTTACGTACTATGTACATATTAGGAATATCTGCATTTTATCATGATAGCGCTGCCTGCCTCGTTAAGGACGGTGAGATAATATCTGCTGCACAGGAAGAAAGATTTACTAGAAAAAAACACGACCATAATTTCCCGTTTAAAGCAATAAATTTTTGTCTTACACATAGCCAGATTCAAGTAACGGATCTTGATCTTATTGCATTTTATGATAAGCCATTCCTGAAATTTGAAAGGCTTCTCGAAAGTTATTTGAGTTATGCCCCAAAAGGAATAAAATCCTTTATTAAATCAATGCCTCTATGGATAAAAGAAAAATTATGGATGAAAGAATTTATAAAAAAAGAGCTTAATTATGACGGAAAGATAATCTTTCCGGAACACCATGAATCACACGCAGCATCTGCATTTTATCCATCACCGTTTAAAGAAGCTGCCATTTTGACGATGGATGGAGTAGGGGAATGGACAACAACCAGTTTCGGTACCGGGAAGGACAATCAAATCGAGTTGCTTGCAGATATAAAATTTCCGCATTCTCTGGGGCTTCTTTACTCCGCATTTACTTACTACACAGGATTTAAAGTTAACTCAGGTGAATATAAAGTGATGGGCCTTGCGCCGTACGGCGAACCAAGATATAAAGATACCATTTTAAGAGAATTAATTAATGTAAAAGAAGATGGTTCATTCAGATTGAACATGGATTACTTTGATTTTGTAGCCGGACTCAGGATGACAAATCATAAATTTCATAATTTGTTCGGAGGACTTCCGCGTAAACCCGAATCAAAACTAACTCAAAAGGAAATGGATCTGGCAAGATCTCTTCAAGAAGTTACAGAGGAAATCGTATTAAAAATGGCTAAGCATGTTTACAGTGAAACCGGTCAAAAAAAATTGGCGCTTGCCGGCGGTGTTGCTTTAAATTGTGTTGCCAACGGAAGACTACTCCGTGAAGGCCCATTTGAGGATATATGGATTCAACCTGCCGCCGGCGATGCCGGAGGTGCGCTTGGTGCAGCGTTAATCGGTTGGTATAGTTACCTTGAAAATTCAAGAACTGTTGATGGAAATGATACTCAGAAAGGTTCATATTTGGGTCCTGAATTTTCCGATCAGGAAATACTGAATTTCCTGAACAAGAAAGAAATTTTGTATGAGAGAATTAATACTGAAAATATTCCTGGGATTATTGCCGACTTGATTGCTCAGGAAAAAGTTATTGGTTGGTTCCAGGGAAGATTGGAGTTTGGTCCCAGGGCATTAGGTGCAAGATCCATAATAGGAGATGCGCGTTCACCTAAAATGCAAGCTCAAATGAACTTAAAAATAAAATTCCGCGAGGGATTCAGACCATTTGCTCCTTCAGTTTTATCAGAAAAAACTTCAAATTACTTTGAAATGAATTGTGACAGTCCTTATATGCTGCTCGTTGCCGATGTTAAAAAGGAAAGACAAAAACTGATGAAAGAGGATGAAAAAAAATTATTCGGCATTGATAGATTAAACGTTATCAGATCGGATATTCCTGCGGTAACCCACATTGATTACTCGGCTAGAATTCAAACAGTTCATGAAAATACCAATAAACTTTACTATGATTTAATTAAAAAATTTGATGAAGATTACGATTGCCCTGTAATAATCAATACTTCATTTAATGTTCGGGGAGAACCTATTGTATGTACTCCAGAGGATGCTTACCGATGTTTTATGCGAACACAGATTGACTATTTGATAATAGGGAATTATTTACTTGATAAAAAGAGACAAAAAGATTTTAAGGAAGCGAAAGACTGGCAGAAAGAGTTTCAATTGGATTAATTATTATAAATGATATTAGACGAAATAAAAAATATTAAGGAATCAAATAAGGACCTGCGCAAGTTCGGTCTAACGGTAGGGATTGTGCTGTTCTCTTTAGCGGGTTTTCTGTTTTGGAAGGGAAAGACTAGTTATCCTGTGTTCGGTGTACTTGGATTTTTTCTTATTTTAACAGGATTACTATTTCCTATTGCTTTAAAGCCACTGAATAAAATCTGGATGACACTTGCAATCCTGATGGGCTGGTTAATGACTCGTATCATTTTAACTATTCTGTTTTTTATTGTATTAACGCCCCTTGCATTTGTTGCAAGTATTTTTGGGAAGAAATTTCTGGATCTTAAAATTGATAAGAACAGAAAAAGTTACTGGGAGAAAAGAGATAAGAAGGAATTAAGTCCGCTGGATTATGAAAAACAATTTTAAAAATATGGGATCAAAATGAGCAAACTTTCAATCATTTCAGAATTATGGCAGTTCCTGAGAATAAGAAAAAAATGGTGGTTAGCGCCTATTTTAATACTATTGCTTTTGCTTGGAGGATTAATAATACTTACACAAGGATCGGCTCTTGCACCATTTATTTATTCGATATTTTAAAGATATATATTATTGAAGAATTGCAACTCCGTAAGGAGGAAGTGCAATTTTATATTTATTGTTAAGGGCAATAACATTTTTTCCTGTAATCATATCCGTTAACTTATTAAGGGCTATTGAATATTTCTCAAGTCCAATACTTAATTCTGCATTTGTAGATTTATTATTGATAATTATATAAAAAGTTTTACCGGATAATGTTCTGCTGTACCCTAGAATTTTCTTCTGATTATCAATCAAAAAGAAATCTAAATTTCCCAGCGAAAGAACCTTGTTATTTTTTCTAATAGATATTAATTTCTTATACCAGCTGAAAAGGTCTTTATTAAATTTAACAGTATCTGCCGGTCTTTGTCTTCCAAGAGGATCAACAGATTCAATTTCGTAATTTAATCCGGTCCACACCATCGGTTTTCTGCAGTCTGGATCATCACCGCCCCACATTCCTGCTTCATCTCCGTAATATATCATAGGTGCACCGGGCATTGTCATTTGAATAGCAACAGCTAATTTCTGCTTCAGAATTTCAGTTCCATTGGGTTTTCTTTCATCGTAATTTCTATTGTCTTTTGCACTCGCCTGGTGATCATACCATCTATCAGGGTTAACAATTTGCGATGCAATTCTATCTACGTCATGGCTGTCCAGTAAATTTTGCAACGCATAAAAATTATCATTGTTGTAGTCTTTCTCTAGTACTTTAATACTATCAGCAAATGCTTCAGGTGAAATTTGTTCTTTTTGATCAGCTACAAATTTTTTAACTGCTCTTGCAAACTTATAATCCATTATTCCGTCAAATGTGTTGCCTTGCAGCCAGGGAGAGGCGTTAAACATCTTGTTATTTTGCCAATCCTCCCACCATATTTCGCCAGTAATATAAGCATCAGGATTTATTTGCTTTACCCATCCACGGAACAGTTCCCAAAATTTTATCGGTACTTTTTCGGCAACGTCAAGCCTCCAGCCATCAATTCCATCTGATGGATCACCGTCACCGTTAGGATCCATCCAGCGTTCCAATATGCTGTGCACGTGTTCGCCAAATCCCTTTGCGAGGCCATACACAGGATCCCTTTTAATTTCCGGAAGGTCTTTTACTCCATTCCATCCTTCATATTTAAATTCATTTTGGGGCGTTTTCGGATCGTCCCATGAATCAATTCTAAACCAGTCTTTATAAAGGGAAGTTTGTTGATTCTTGACAACATCTTTAAAAGCCCAAAAAGTAGTACCAACGTGGTTGAACACTCCGTCAATAATTACTTTAATTCCAATCTGATGACATTTTTTTATTAATGATAAAAATAAACTGTCTGCAGAAGTCCATTCCCAAGTTTTGGGGTCACCGGGATTTTCCTCTGACCAAATATTTTCGTCTTCTTTAGGATTTGGTCCAAAATTATTATCAATGTGATGATACATCCCTGTATCATATTTATGATGTGATGGAGATTCAAAAAGAGGATTAAAATATATTGCGGTGATACCAAGGTTTTTCAAATAATCAAGATGATCAATTACACCCTGAAGGTCACCGCCATATCTTCGCACACCGTTGTTCCAATAAAAATCATGGCCGTCTGCTGTTTCCCAGGGCTGTAATTTAAACCAGTCTGACGTCCAGGGGGTAATCTGCCAACCGTTCGGGACAACATAAGGCCACGCGCCTTCCATATCGTGAGGAGTCGGGTCGTTAGTTTTATCTCCGTTGGCAAATCTTTCAGGGAAAATTTGGTACCATACTGCAGTTTTTGACCATTCGGGAACTCTTGAAATATTTCTATCAGTGCTATTATTCCCGTAAAAGCCAATAGTTAAAAACGCAATTGATATTACTATTGGTATTCTTTTCATATAATTTTTTCCCTAAAAATTTTAAAATATTTATTTTTCAACATTAAAAATTCTATAGCCGGTTCCATTTACATTTATTGTTGTTTTATTGTTTGCAACCGATAAAGATTCACCTGTTAAAAGGTCAATAAGACTGGCGGCATCATAACAGCCCGGTAGGGTTAAACTCACTTCCTGTTCCTGCGGATTTTTATTCAGAACTACAAGCACTCTTTCATTCAAATCAGATCTTAAATAAGAAAAAATATTTTCGTTGGCAATGAGGGGATAATAATCGCCATATCTCAGTGCAGAGTGATCTTTTCTGAGATGGATTAATTTTCTAACTGCAATCAGATTTTCCTTTTCAGGTTCGCTTAATTGATTTCCGAATCTCATCATTCTTCTGTTATCAGGATCTGCTGCTCCAGTCATTCCGATTTCATCACCATAATAAATAGTTGGGGTTCCCGGGATTGTAAGTAAGTAGGAAAGATATAATCTCTCTTTTTTGTAACTGCTTTTATGATCTACTTTTGGAGGATTGTTCCAGCCAATTTCAATTGAATTAGGATCGTTGATAACAAGATCACTATCGGCATAAGCCATAAATCTATCCTTATCCTGGCTATCCATTATATTTCCCATCAGGTTGTTGTAACCAAAGATTTCCAATCCTTTATTAATTTCCTTATTTAAATTAGAAAAAGAAACATCACTCTTAAGGAAGGTTGGAATAGCGACATCGTAAAGATTAAAATTAAACTGAGCCGGCAGCTGCCCATTATTTACATACGATTTAACTAAGTCGTAACTTCCAAATGTTTCTCCCATTTGAAAAACTTTTTTATGTTCTGGAATCTCAACTTCCTTTTCAAGTTTTCTGTTAAGTGAACGCCAGAAGTTATTCGGAATATGCTTAACAGCATCCTGTCTGAATCCATCTGCACCTGTTGTTGTCAACCACCAGATTGAATCGTCAGTCATAGCATTTACCGCATCTTTCGAATCGATAAAATCGAATGTGGGCATAAAAGGTTCGAACCAGGTTGTTAATCGATATTCATCCCAGATTCTTAGATTTAATCTTCCGTCAGGAAGTTTAAGATGACCAAACCAATCGCGATGATTTTTGTAGTACGGGTGCTCTATGTGCACATGGTGTGCAACAATGTCCAGTAATATTTTAACATTATGTTTATGCGCAGTTTTAACCAATTCTTTTAGTTTCGCCATAGTCCCAAATTCCTCCTCAACGGATCTTGGTTTAATTGGCCAATAACCATGATAACCTGAAAACCATCTGTGAGGTGCTGGATATTCTCTGAAAGCATGATTGGTATTATCATAAACGGGTGAAATCCAAAGTGTAGTAATTCCAAGCGAATCAAAATAACCTTCATTAAATTTATTTATAATTCCCTGGAAATCTCCTCCCATATAATTTGCTTTATCAAAAAGCGAGTCTTGTTTAATTGGTTTGTTTATAGACTTATCTCCGTCATCGAATCTGTCAATTAAAGCCGAATAAATTATTGCATCATGCCAGGTGAAATTTTTACTATCGCTTCCTGCAGCTTTTCCATTAAATAAAATCAGATTTTGAATATTGGATGATTGCCCATTTTGGGTAACAGCAACGCGCAAAGTTTTTTTCCCCTTCAACTTAGATTCAGGCAGAGATACATCAATTTTGTTGCCTGAGATTGTAATGTTATTATTTGAAATTAGGTTATTATCAAGAAGGGCAATAATATTTTTATCAAAAATCGGGTCATTCTTTTCGTTATTATCATAAACAAAAGAGAACTTAATTTCATTTTTAGTTGATTCTTTTCCATAAACATGAAGAAACGGCTGTGACTTATGTCTTGCATCGATAGTTAAAACTGAATTGAAGTCCCCCATTCCATTTGGAATTTTATTGGGATTATCGAGATCAATTAATTCAGTTCCATCTGCAAAAAATTTATATTGATATCTACCCGGTTCAAGCGGGATAGTTAATTCAAATTCGCCATTATCATTCTTCATTTCCAAATCAGATCGGTTCCAGCTATTAAAGCTCCCGAAGAGAAAAACTTTATCATAATGTTTTTCGGGTTTAAAACGGAAGGTAATTTTTTGTTGTTCAGTTACTCTAACAGGGAAAACATAATTATTATTTTTGAATTTAAAACCAATTAGGTTTAATCCTTCATTACCAGTATGAGGATTAAATATAAATTTAGTTTTGTCAAAATTAAGTTTTACTTCTATCCCTGAATTATTCTCTAATACTATTCCGGAATAATTGTTTGCATAAAACATATCTGATATAAGGACTGAATCTGTCTTTTCGGAAATTAAATTTACTGTCTGTATCAAATCATTAATTCTTTGAGCGGATAACTTAAAAGTAAAATTGACGATGATTAGAAGAATGAGGGACAAGAGTTTAGGAAAATTCCTTAATTCCATAATTTGCTCCTAAAATAAGGGAATTCAATAATTTGAATAAAATTAACTAAATAATACTTTTAAGTATATCATCCAAATGGGTGGTTTTAATGGAGTTATTTAATAAAAATTCCTAAAATACTACATGTTTCCCCCATATTTGGATATAATTCGATGAATTATTGAATCGACCATTTTCCATTAGTTCGCTAAAATTTATTTGTCAAAACTTTTTAAGAATCACTTTTAATGGAATTTCCTAAAGAGCTGGAGATAAGTAAAATTTTTAAGAGTATCCGTATCAAATAGCCCTGACATTGACACATTTCTGTACATTATCTTAAATCAATTCATTTCTTCAAAAATATTGTATTAAAAATCTTATATGTTGGATATAATTTTGGTTCAGCTTTGGCACGGATTTGGACTTTTAATGATTAGCGGAAAAAAATCCGTAAAATTCCTTAACATAATTCACCAATGCATAGGCGGCGAAATCAGCCGCCTTTATTATATCTGATAATAAGATATTACGAATAGCCAGAATAGGCGCAGCGTCCTCCGGGTAAAGATTCATAATTATATGAAGCTAAACGAAATTGATTTAGTAATTCTTATAAAAGTTTGAATATAAAATTTTTAGTTAATTTAAATGGAGGATTAAATGAGCTCGTTTGAAAAAGAAATGCAGGAAACCAGAGAATGGTTTTCAACTCCAAGATTTAAAGGAATTACCAGACTTTACTCTCCTGGACAAGTGGTCGTTCAAAGAGGCACTATTAATAACGAATTTGTTATTGCCAAAAAAGCTTCTGAAAAGTTTTACGAAAAGTTAAGAGAATTGTTTGTAAAAAGAGAGCAGACCACTACCTTCGGGCCTTACTCTCCAGGTCAGGCAGTATCGATGAAAAAAATGGGGATTGATTTTATTTACTTGGGCGGATGGGCAACTTCTGCAAAAGGATCAATAAGCGAAGATCCTGGACCTGATCTTGCCAGTTACCCCCTCAGTCAGGTACCTGATGAAGCTTCAGTTATTGTCCGGGCGTTACTGACTGCGGATAAGAATCAGCATTTTGCAAGATCCAAGATGTCAGATGAAGAGCTCAAAGAAAAATCGGAAGTTGATTTCAATCCTTACATAATTGCCGATGCAGATACTGGACATGGTGGAGAAGCGCATGTCGAGAAATTTGATCAAAAGATTTGTTGAAGCCGGAGTACCAGGTTATCATATTGAAGATCAGAGACCCGGCACAAAAAAATGCGGACACCAGGGAGGGAAAGTTCTGGTACCTCAGGATGAACAAATAAAAAGATTAAACGCAGCCCGTTTTCAACTTGATGTAATGGAAGTACCTGGCATAATTGTAGCAAGAACTGACGCTGAGGCTGCAAACCTTCTTGAAGGAATGTGGGATGAACGAGATCACCCGTTTATTTTAGGTACAACTAATACAAATATTCCTGGCTACAAATTGACTTATCTGGCAGTTTTAAAAAGATTTTATGATAATGGTATTGAGGAAATCAATGGTCATTTGTTATACAAGATATCTGATTCAGCATATTGCAAAGCTTATTACTGGCTGGATAAAACAAAAGTACTGCCACAAATAGATTCGCTTGTTTTAGAATGCAAAGAAAGTAAGGGCACTAAATTTGAACAATTATTTAATAAAGCTGTTTCAAAATTTCACGAAACCTGGGAACAGGAAGCGGATCTTCAAACCTATGCACAAGCAGTAGCTTCAAAGATGAAATTTCATATTGCAGAAGGATCGAATTTCGATTTATCAATTGAGGAATGGATGAATTTTGCTAATAAGGCTTCACTTGATGAATCATCAGAAAAAGCCAAATCTATGGGATTAAATGTTTCCTGGGATTGTGAATTACCGAGAACTCCTGAAGGTTATTACCAGGTTCGTGGAGGAATTGATTATGCAATTTCAAGATCACTTGCTGTTGCACCTTTTTCGGATTTGTTATGGATGGAAACTAAAACGGCTGAACTTGCCGATGCTAAGAAATTTGCTGATGCAATTCATGCTGTTTATCCCGATCAAATGCTTGCGTATAATCTTTCTCCTTCTTTTAATTGGGATACGACAGGTATGACAGACGAAGAAATGAAAAACTTTCCTAAAGAACTTGGTAAATTAGGTTATGTTTTTAATTTTATTACTTATGGCGGACATCAGATCGACGGGCTTGCGGCCGAAGAATTTTCATCATCCTTATTGAAGGATGGCATGCTTTCACTAGCTCGACTTCAAAGAAAACTAAGATTACTGAATTCTCCGTACAGAACACCGCAGACATTGGTTGGCGGGCCTCGTTCTGATGATGCTCTTAATGCAACTTCTGGTCGAACTGCAACAACAAAAGCGATGGGTAAAGGATCAACACAAAAACAACATTTAGTTGAAACCGAAGTTCCAACAAGAGTTCTCGAATGCTGGCTTGATGAATGGGCAAGGTATAATAATGTAAGAAATAATCTGTCAGTAATTCTGCGTCCTCATACGGCCGGCTCTGATTTATTGGAGCTTATCGTTGTCGATGAGAATAATGAAAATATCGCTGCAATAATTTTTGCTTCTATACAAGACAGAAAGCAAAGAAGCATAATCTCTATCAGAGATCAGATTAATTATAAGATGGAATTTCGTAAAAAGAGACTTTTAACATTGATTCATTTATTCCTGATACACAGGTATAAAGCAATATCAATTCATTATGTTACTCCGACTGAAGGATAATAGCATACAAGCTGAAAGGATGAAGGAAACCTGTATTTACGAAGAAGTTAATACCGAAATAGGAGATATAATTGTAGCTTCTGTAAACGCTAAGAGAATTAAAAATCTCCTTGAGCCTGACAAAATCGAATTGAACAATTTAATCTCTAAAAGTAAAATGGAATTTGTTCATTCGAGATAGTTCATATTCTTTATATATGTCCAATTAAACTATTGTTAATTAGGCGGCAAAAACAGCCGCCTTTTTTTATTTCTGGGCTTTTTTCAATGTTTTGCCAATAATTATATTAAGATATTTTAATCCAATTTTAAGAATAAATTAATCATCTTAACCCTATATTAGATGGATATTTATTCCCAATAATTAGGAGTTCGAAATGAAAAAGTTATTTTTAGTTCTGACCGTTTTATTTGCTTTTTCTTTAGTCAGTCTTAATTCGACGGTATATGCACAAACGCAGCAAACCAAAAAAGAAAAGAAAGTAGAGAAAAAGGTTGAGAAGAAATCTTCCAAGAAAAAGTCAACAAGCGAAAAGAAAGTTGCAAAGAAAAAAGCAACGACTGAGAAAAAAGCCACAAAGGAAAAGAAATCTACCAAGAAAGAAACAGCTAAAAAGGAAGCCAAATCAGAAAAGAAATCTGTAAAGAAAGAGACAAAAAAAGAATCGAAAACAAAGACCAAAACTGAAAAGCCAATGAAGAAGAAAGAAGTTAAGTCTAATAAAGAAATGAAAACTTCTGATAAAGCAGTTGGTAAAACAGCTGACGGCAAAACAATTTATGAAGGTCCAAGAGGCGGAAGATATTATATTAATTCTAATGGCAATAAAACTTATATAACTAAAGATAAATAATCTGAAATCTTATTAATTTTTTGGAGCCGTATTTTGTACGGCTCTTTTTTTTTATTTATCTATGTATTACAAACTTTCATTGCCCAATTTTATCACCTCGTAATTATACTTCTCTCTTATCTTATCCATTGCAAAGTACATTCTTTTCATCGATTCTCCTCTGCTATCAAACAACGAAGCCTGATCAAAGAAAATTTTGAAATTGCTAAACCTAACTCCGATGAGCCTGATTCCAATTCTTCTTGTGTGTGCTTTCCTGAAAAGATCTACTGCTTTTTCGTAAGCTTTGTAATCCTCGTTGGTAGGTTCGTTTAATGTAACAGATCTGGTCAGGGTTTTAAAATCGGTGTAACGAAGTTTTAATGATATTGTAGAGGTGGTTATCTTTTCTTCTCTAAGCTTGTGGCAAAGTTTGCAAACTTGTTCAAATAACATTCCTTCAACTTTCTTGTTGCTAAGAACATCCCGGCTAAAAGTAACTTCTTTCGACATACCTTTTTGTTCTCGTTCAGCAGTCAGGTATTCCGTTCCTTCACCGTTTGCTTTGCGCCAGATATCAAGTCCGAATTTGCCAAAAGCTGCTGTGAAAAAATCGAGAGGAATGTTTGTTATATCCTTTATTTTATAAATTGCGAACGAGTGCATTTTCTCAAGAGTCTTTTTCCCAACACCGGGTATTATTTCAATGCGAAGGTCTTCAAGGAAATGTTTTGCGGTTGAAGGCGAAAGATAGATAAGCCCTTCAGGTTTTCCCACATCGCACGCTATTTTTGCGGTTGATTTGTTTCCGGCAATACCTATGCTGCAGGGGAGGCCAAACTTGTTTTTTATTTCTCTCATGATATAATTCCCGAGCAGCAGGGGAGAACCATAAATCCTTTGTGTTCCGGTGAAGTCCATATAAAATTCATCAATTGAAGCTTGCTCGATTACAGGTGCAAGCCCTGTTAAAAATTTTTTTACCATATCCGAATATCTTTCATATTCAGTAAAGCCGCCATGCAGATAAATTCCATTCGGACATAACCGGTAAGCTAATCTGATCGGCATAGCTGAATGAAGCCCGTATTTTCTTGCTTCGTAAGAACACGCTGCAACAACTCCTCTTCCTTCTTTAGGGTTACCGCCGACGATTACTGGTTTTCCTATGAGAGACGGGTTCATTACTCTCTCTACTGATATAAAAAAAGCATCCAGATCAAGATGAAAAATTGTTCTCATTAGTTCACAGCTACTTTATGTAATTCCGGGAAAAGATTTAGCTCGCGTTTAAGATTTGCATAAACCTCTTTATCCAGCAATGCATTCAATTCAAGCGCATTGATTACAGCCTTGCCTCCCGGGTGATTGTTAAAAATGATATGTATCTCATCGATCTCATTAAAATGTTCTTCGATCAAAAGCTTAATTTCAGTGAGCTCTCCGAGAGTGTATTTATAATCATACCTTGCATTTTTTTCATCGAAGGTTTGTTTTGTTTTAAAGTTATTTATGTTTTTGAACCACTCGTCTCTGTTTCTTCCGTGAAGTCTCAGGTATGCCCGTCTGTCTGAAATAGTAACATTGAACTTGAGAGATTTCCCAATTGCCGGCTGATCGATTGAACAGAAAGTAAGTTCGTGATCGTTAAAAAGCTTTACAGCTTTTTCATTATCCCAGCTGTTGTGCCTGACTTCCACAACTTTTTTATAACCGGCAAATAATTCTGCAAGCTTAGAAATATAGTTAGTGTTGCTCTGATCCATATGAAACGAATATGGAAACTGTAAAAGCAAAGAGCCCAGTCTTCCCGAGTCTTTGAGAATATCCAGGTTTTCTCTTACAGCTTTTACATTTGAACCATTAAAATTTCTCAGGTGAGTAAAATCCTGGTTAAGCTTTATCTCAAAAATGAAGCTGCCTTTGTGTGAAACTTTATCGACCCAGCTTTTTATCGTTTCATTTCTTGCGTATCCGTAGAAAGTTGAATTAACTTCAACCGAGTTGAGGTACCCGGCATAATGCTGCAGCCAGTCGTAGTGTTTTGATTGGCTTTTTACATAAAATGGTCCGACCCAGTCTTTGTATGACCAGCCTGCAGTACCGATAAATACTTTTTTCATTTCATTTCCTCCTTGTATAAATAATTCAGTTCAATCTGTTTGAGCGTATCTCTTAAAACTCCGAGCGAACGCTGGCTTAAAAGATCTATCTTCACAAGTCCGATATCTTCAATTCCGTACATATCCGGCTGTGTTACGATTAAACCGAGTCCTTTGTTTTTTGCATATTCAAGAGCCGTAAAATTTGTAATCGGCTCAGGTGCAATTACAATTCCGCCCGGATGGATGCTTAAATGTCTTGGGAAATTTGCAAGTCTCGGCGCAATGGAAGCGATGGTATTCCACGGTTCAGAATCGAATTTAAGTGAACGCGCTTCCGGATAAATAGAAGAAATATTCTGGATATTTTTTGCATCAGTGTGGGGTATGAATTTACTGTACTTCGATATTTCTGAATCCGGCATACCAAAAACTTTTGCCGTTTCCCTGAATGCAGATCTCGCACGGAAAGTTATATGTGTCGATATCATTGCAACGTGTTCATAACCATATTTTTCAAAAACGTATCTCACAATTTCATCTCTTTCCTTCCAGGAAAAATCCAGGTCAATGTCGGGAGGGGATGATCTGCCTTTGTTTAAAAATCTTTCAAAGTATAGATCATATTTTACAGGGTCTACCTGCGTAATGCCAAGGCAATAACAGACAAGGCTGTTTGCTGCTGAGCCTCTTCCGATTGTAACCATTCTTCTTTTGTTGGCTTCGCGGAGTATATCCCAGACAACAAGAAAATAATCACTTAGATTTAGATCATTGATCACATCAAGCTCGTTCTGAAGCTTTTTAATTACAGGCTTTGTAAGTTGGGAATATCTTTCTTCCAGCCCGCTGAATGCAAGCTTCCATAAATAGGAGAACTGATCTGCGCTGCCATCCGTTCTGTAAACCGGGTATTTGAATTGACCTATCCCAATATCTACATCACAACTCTTAGCTATAGAATAAGTAATGTTGATCATCTCCGGAAAAGCTTTCCATTTTTCGTTCAGTTCGGATGGATTTTTAAAATAATATTCTTCATCTACCAGGTCGGTTTCAGGAAGATTTTCAAAAGTGCTTCGGTTTTTTATCGCGGTTAAAATTTTATGAATAACAAAATCATCTTTATCCAGGAAGAAAACAGGATTTGTAGGAACGCATTTAATTCCCTTTGCCAGGGCATATTCATAAAGTTCTCTTGTGGCTTTTCTTTCCTTTTCAGTTGAGATAAGTTCGGCATAAATATTTTCTCTTATTGGAATGCTTTCGAGAAGTTCAATTGAGTGAGTTAATATCACAAGATTGAGAAATTCACTTTTCAAAAGATTTTTTAATGAAAATCCCTCCTTTAATTTTCTTGTGGTAATGATTTTACACAGATCGGAATAGCCCTGTCGGTTCGTTGCGAGAAATATTGCGCTGATATTTTTGTTTTCGGGATCATCTATAAAAGCTCCCGGTATCGGTTTAATGTTTGCTTCTTTTGCTTTTTTGATAAACTCGATAAGTCCGTACATCCCGTTGGTATCTGTAAGAGCAATTGCGGGCAGCCCAAATTCCTTCGCTTTCTCGATGAGAGAGTCTATCGGTATCGTTCCTTCAAGAAACGAGTAATATGAATGTACATGTAAAGGAATCATAAATTTATAATGTAGGCGTTTACCAGCTTGTCTGTATTTAATTCAACTAAATAAACATCTTCCTCACGGAATTCATCTTTTTCAGAATATTGAGCGTCAGGACTGAATTCATTCTGCGATGATCTTAATTTTATGTCAGCAAGGACTTCGAGTTTATCCACAACAAGATTATTTCCGCCTTCAACATCAACTCTTCCTTCTACCAGGTACGGTCCCATCGAAAGCGTTTTTTCTGCAACCCGCGCGTAAGTCCGCGGAAATATCACAGCTTCAAAAGTTCCGCTCATATCTTCGAGGGAAAGAAATTTCATCGCTTCGCCTTTCTTTGTCCTGATCCTTTTTGAAGCCATATACCATCCGATCATTTTTACTCTTTTCCGGTCATATTTTCCCATCTCCGCGGCTTTAATAATATTTTTTGCAGAAGTGTACTCGCTGAAAAATTCAAGAGGATGCTTTGTTACCATATATCCGAATGAATCGTATTCGATGCTGCATCTATCAGCTGTGCTGTAGTCTTCATCGGTAATTACTTCCTCCTCAAGCCTGAATGATTCACTTACAAAAAGATCGCTCGTAAATTCATCGAGTATTTTCCTGGTATTAAGATAGACGTGCAAAAGTCTTAAAAGAGTCGGGCGGGTTAAATCGAAACAATCCATGGCGCCGCATTTTATTAATGAAGCTGTTTCTTTTGGTCCTGGTTTTAGTCTGACTAAAAAATCCGGTAAAGATTTATACTCACCGTTTTCTTTTCTTTCGGCAATTATTTCTTCGCAAAATTCTTTTGAAAGACTTTTGATTGCCATCAACCCTATTTGTATTTTTTTACCGGAAGCGCTGTAATGATATTCGCTTTTATTAATTGAAGGGAGTTCGAAGGTAAGACCCATCCTTTTTCCTTCCCACACATAAACGGCGGCAGAATAAAATCCCCCGCCGTTGCTGATGACGGATGCGATAAACTCCGCAGGATAATGGGCTTTTAAATATGCAACCTGGTAAGAAAGAAGAGCGAAGCTTGCGCTGTGTGCTTTACAAAAAGAGTAACCCGCAAAAGATTCTATCTGCCGCCAGAGTTCTCTTGTAACATTTATTGAAATTCCTTTTGCCCTGCACGAGTCAACAAATTTATTAGCAAGCATAAGCATTGCACTATGAGATCGCGCTTTTCCACTCATTGCCCTTCGCATAAAATCTGAATCATCAAGACTCAGTCCGGCAATGTAATGAGCCACTTTTATTACATCCTCCTGGTAAATCATCACGCCGTAAGTTTCAGCGAGATATTTCTTCATTAAAGGATGAAGATATTTTCTTCTTGAAGGATCTCTGTGGCGTGCAATAAATTCCTGCATCATTCCGCTTTCTGCAACTCCCGGACGAATAATTGAAGAAGCTGCTGTCAGCATTTCAAAAGTGTGAACATCGAGTCTTTTGAGAAGCTGCCTCATTCCCGGAGACTCTATATAAAAACAGCCGATCGTTTTCCCCCGTCTGATCAGTTCGGTTGTTTTTTCATCGTTAAAAAGGAAATTGTAATCATAGATGTCAAAATTGACCCATTCGGTATTCCTGGGAATCAGCGGGAAAAGGCTGGTTAGCTTAGTATTGGCTGAATTTGGAAGAGAATAGCTTTTAAGGTCAATTGTTTGATTTTGCATAGAAAACACAATATTTAATAGTGAACATTTGAACACTATATTATATTTTTTCCTATTCTCTGTCAAGTGAACAGAATATTAAATTTTATTTAGGAGACTACAAAGCTGGTTGTATGATGATAAGGTTTATAGAGGAACTAAAGTTATACAAGAACAAGGTAATAACTCAATCTATCATTCTCCAAAAAATCATTTGTGATTTGAGGAACGAATCGAAATTTCCTTGTAGATGAAACGAACAAATAAGTCGAAGGACGAAATGTGCAATTGTTTCTTATAACATTAAACCTCAAAGTTAAACAAAGTAGCGGTAAATTATTCCGAGGCGTCACTATGTAACGAGTCCCTATAGGTGAAGGAGATCATCTGTGGAACTCTGCATATTCATTTATGCAGAACCCCACAGAACACAAAAACAATTCTGGGTGCATCTATTTAGCGGCACAGTCAATGCAAACATGCTTACCACTTTTAATCCTTCCATATTCTTCAACAGTCATTTCTCCGCAATCTTCGCATACGAAGCTGTTGAAACTGTCTTTATGCGGTTCGAGTTTATAGTCAAATATATCAGATATACTCAACAACATTTCAGCTGGTGCATTCATAACCTTTTGAATTAAAGGTTCTACCACGTCGGCTGGCACTTTGCTCGCCGGAATTCCCTTCTCCCTATATTCTTTGAAAAAAGCCGATTGTTTGTTTTGAAGCATTGCTTCAGCTTTTGGAGTTACGCGAACTGCTTTACCAGTAGCTCTGTCAACAAGTGTAACTGCCCATTTCCCTTTGTGGGTCCTTTTGATGTTACCTTTACCGAAAGTAGTGCCCAAAATTACCTGAAGTCCATCCGCATAACAGGTTGCACAATGATCTTCGCCTAGATCAACGAACGCTAGTATCTGACCGTCCTGTGCTCTTTGAACACCGAGTTTATTCATTGCTGCAGCACCAACTCTTAAACCGAGTGGCATTGCGGGACATTTATGTCCGTGAAACTTTTGTCCGAACTCTAACCATTCTTGTGGATTAATATTTGCCATTTTAGTCTTCCTTATTTTTGATTGAAAAAATATTGTATTTGTAAAGTTGTTAATGAATTAGTTTTACCTGATGTAAACTGAAAGCTGTTATCAAAAGAAATTTTTATATCATTTCCTTTTAAGAGATGTGAATAGCCTATTACATACCAGGTGTTGTCTATAGTTGAAGGATTTAAGTCCTTCAGCTGTTCGACCGATAGGGTAATTAAATGTTTAGAAGCGATGATGTAATCTGCTAATGCATAATAGCCGTAGGCCTTCTGGTATCCAAGGTGGGCTTCAATGTATTCAGATTGTAATTCAAAATTCCCTAAGTTTAACTTTCCTTCGAAGCCAAAGCGGAAGTCATTACCCGTAAATAAAAAATTACTGCCGAAGATTTTACTGAACCCAAGATTATGAGCATATCGATAGGACAAATTGTAACCAAGTTCCAATTGCGATTCTGAATTATTGAGAAGGAGGTAACTGCTACGGTTTATGAGAAGAAAATTTCTATTGTTCGAGACATTATTTGCACCGTTGCCGTTAAAAAATCCAAGGCTAAATGAGCGGTTTTTTTTATCTTCGAGTTTTAATTCGATTCCAATGTCTCTTGCCATAGTTTCAGCGGCAGGTACAAGCGCATTTACAACATTCGCTCTTTCATCAAGCGGTATTGAATAATCCGGTTGCTTTCTCTGCAGGCTGTAATCCAATACGAACTGGCCTGCAGTTACTGCAAAGTCATTTATTTTATAGCTTACAAAAACATCCTGAAGAAGAAATTGATATTTAACTTGTTGAAGAAAATTTGCCTGAATTTTATAGCTCCAGGTTCCATTATTGTCAGGCAGGACACCATTTACCCAGAACTTCGCTCTTCTTATAGAAAATTCAGCTTGATCAAGATAATTATCCGAAAAGCGGAATTGTAGATATCCATTCCAAACAATTTTTTGCTGAGCTATACTATTGGAATTAATACAAAAGAATAACATAATAGCTAAAGCGGTTGTGATTTTGATTTGTGCAATTTTATTTTTAACCGCAAACATCAGATCACCCCGGTAATTATTTTAATGGCTATTGCAAATAGTACGACAGCAAAAATTTGTTTTACCCTGCTGGACTTTGCTTTATTGACCAGGAAATTACTTCCGAGTAAAGCGCCGATAATTACTACGGCAGATAATATTATTGTTAGTGTTACATCAAAGTGGCCCTGCGCGGCGTGGCCAAGGAAGCCGGAGAAAGAAGAGAACGTAACAGCAAAAGCAGAGGTTGCAGCTGCCTTCTTAGTTTCATATCCCATCCACATAAGAAGGGGTGCCATAATAAATCCTCCTCCAACTCCAAGAAGGCCCGCCATAAAACCAGCAGAGCCACCAATTACAGCTCCAATAATTGCACGTTTCTTGAAAGACATAATGTCTTTTGGTTCGGGTCTCTTAGACATAAAAAACATACGGCCGGCAGCTACTAAGACGGCAGCAGAGAAAAGCATTAATAAAAAATTTACCGGCAATTTATCAGAGACAACAGCTCCAACCGGCGCAAATAAGAAAGCGGAAATCGTCATCGTCAATCCGCCTTTAATGTCCACTAATTTATTTTTGAAATAAGCGATTAATGCTATGAGTGTTGTCAATCCGTTTAATAAAAGCGCTAATGGTATAGCGACTTCTTTGACGGGGAAGCCTGCCCACGTAAGAACTGGAACATAAATCAGTGCCCCGCCCAAGCCAAGCATAGAAAATAAAAATGATGATGCAAGTATTATTGCTGAAACAATTAAGTATAGCATATCAGCCCCTGGTTATATCCGGTAAATGAATTACTGTTTCTTCAAGCATTCTTTCAGAGCAAGGGATGCAGACTTTCTTTCCATCCTTTACACGCAGATATCTTTCAAAAACATATTCGCCACACACCTCGCATTTCTCTTTGTTGAAGGATCCTTTAACCGAAGTGTACTTGAAGTTTTGCAGTACACTCATATTGAAAAGTTCTTCATCGGCGGCATTAAGAACTTTGTTTATTATATCGAGGCGAACATTTTCCGGAATGCCGGTCGGTTCAATTCCCTGCTTACGGTATTTGAAAAACTCGTGCGGTGCAAGTATATCTTGGAATTCATTCTTCAACACGATTCTAACAGAATCCTTTTTCCCGGGATACCAGAAGATTGCCGCTATCTTTCCATAGTTCAATCTTTCGATCATTCCTTTACCAAAAGTTGCGCCAGTTGCAGACATAATTCCGTCCTGCATGCATCCCTGTGGATGACCAACACCCATTTCAGAAAAGACGTGCATCTCGTGGTTTAAGCTTTTCTCAACCTGCAATTTTGCAAGCGCGAGTGTTCCCATCCGGAAACCAATGGGCATAAACGGGCATCTGTGCCCGTGAAATTCGAAAGTCCATTCGGGTAGATTAAACATTGCATTTTCCTCCTCTAATTAAGTAATCATTTACTTACTATATCAGGCAAATTTTTTTATTTCTTCAATGCCTTTGAAATTAAAGCGTACATGCGTTTACAGAAATTATCCAGGTTCAGATTTTTTCGATTCAATACTAATTCAATATTTAGCGTAATTGGAATGCCCATATAAATTAGAGCAAGATCTTCTGCGTTTACGTTCTTATCCCAAACACCTTCAGCTATCCCCTCTTTGACGATCTTGATTATGAACTGCTTTTGTTCAGACAGTATCTGGTTCAATTTTTCTTTCAGCTGTTTGTCCCCAAGATGTGTGGCTTCGGAGAATAAAAGTATTGTAATGCCTCTGTTTTCTTTAAGATATTTAACGTTCCGGCACAAATAATTGAATAGCTTATCTTCCGCTTTGTCTGGTTTGAGGGCAATATTCCTGAGAGAACCCACCAGATCATTCTCGACATCGTTCATTATGCCTTTTATTATATCGCGCTTGGTCTTAAAGTGACGGAAAATAGCTCCTTCTGTAAGTCCTATTTTTTTAGCGAGATTCCTGGTGGATATATTGTGAAGTCCTTTATCCGCAATTATATCCAGAACGGCTTTCTTGATCTGTTCCTGTCGTATATCTGTTGTTTCTCTTTTCATTTCCTTTGTTACATTATATATGTAATCACTTACTTACTAAACTAATACTTTTCCTTTGCTTTGTCAAGAGAAATATCTTAGTTGTAATTTCTTTTATGATTGGTGCAGAATAAGAAATGAACAATTTATACAGATCCATTTAAACCGGGGTTGAAATATTTTTTCTGAAAGTGTAAAGCAACATTTACAAGACTGATAAGTACCGGCACCTCAACCAACGGTCCAATAACCGTTGCAAAAGCAACCTGAGAATTAATTCCGAAAACTGCAACCGCTACAGCAATCGCCAGTTCAAAGTCATTGCTGCCTGCAGTGAAAGCAACTGTTGTTGTTTTCTCGTATGAAACGCCCTGTCTCTTTACAAAGAAGAAAGTTGTAAAGAACATTATTGCAAAATAAAAACTGTACGGGATAGCAACACGAATAACATCTAAAGGCAGTACAATAATTTTTTCACCTTTGAGCGAGAACATAACGAATATTGTGAACAACAAAGCTAACGGTGTCAGTACCGATATTTTCGGAATAAATTCTTTATGATACCAATCCTTATTTTTTAATTTAATTAATATAAATCTGGTTATCATTCCTGCAGCAAAAGGGATACCAAGATATATCAGTACAGTGCCGGCGATTTCAGAAATAGATACATTTACCAAAGCTCCTTTCATTCCAAAGAGCGGAGTTAAAATTGTAATAAATATATATGCATAAACAGAATAAAATATCACCTGGAATATTGCGTTGAATGCAACGAGTCCGGCAGCAAGTTCCGAATCTCCTTTTGCAAGATCATTCCATACCAGAACCATTGCTATGCAACGGGCTAATCCAACTAGTATTACTCCAATTGCCAATTCTGGTTTGTCAGGGAGTAATATTATTGCAAGTATAAACATTACAAGCGGCCCTACTATCCAGTTTTGTATTAACGAAATACTGAGTAGTTTGACATTCCTGAATACGACGGGAAGTTCTTCATACTTAACCTTTGCAAGAGGAGGGTACATCATTAATATTAAACCTATCGCGATTGGAATATTTGTAGTTCCTGAGCTCAGCGAATTCCAGAAACCTGCAATATCCGGATTCAGATATCCGGCAATCACTCCAATAAACATTGTAATAAAAATCCAGAGAGTAAGGTAACGATCGAAAAATGATAATTTTTTTGAAACGACAGACATACTAGTTCTCCTTCTTCCCAATTATCTTTTCACTTTCCAACTCCTGCAACCATTCTTTAATTTTATTTTTGATTTGATTTCTGATTTCAATTGTCCGGGCAAGTTTTTCCTTCTCGCTGCCCTTTATAGAAGATGGATCTTTAAAATTCCAATGCAAACGTTTACAAATTCCGGGGAAAATCGGACAGCCTTCAGCTGCCGATTCATCACAAACAGTTACTACATATGAGTACATTTTACCTTGCTTAAAAAAATCAAAGACACTTTTGGTTTTGTTATTTGAAATGTCAATACCTTCTTCTTTCATTGCCTTGATTACAATTGGGTTTAATGTCCCTGGCTCAAGACCGGCACTTTCAACCTCGAATGAATCGCCGCCAAACTTTTTTAGATAAGCTTCTGCCATCTGGCTTCTGGCGCTGTTGTGAATACACACAAAAAGAACTTTTATTTTAGCCATACATGTTCCTGTTTTAATATATTTATTGCGATACTCTTGAAATTATAATTCGTCATTTAACGAAATATTCAGTAAAAATTTTATCTCGAACAAACCTCATTTCTGTCTACAGAAAGAGCTTTTTGTTTATCAGATATTATGACTTTCTCATCTGCTATCCAGAAATCCAGTGAAGAAAGCAGGGAAGATATCCTGGCGTCAGATGGTCTTGGATTTATCATATAATTTACCCATTTGCCTTCTTTTTCTTCAATAATAAAACCCGAATCCCGCAAAATGCTGAGATGCTTGGAAACCGTTGAAGTTGCCAGGCTAAGTATTGCCGTTATTTCACATACGCATAACGACTTCGTTTGCAGCATTTTCAATATTCTCAATCTGTTTGGATCTGAAAGGGATTTAAACAGTTTTGCTTTTTCCTGGATTGGCATATTTCATAATAATTCATTTCGTTATATAACGAAATATATACTGAATTCACTTATAACTGACAAGTAAAATTATTAAAATTGTCTGGCTAATTTTCCTTTTGAATTTAGAAATTTATTCGTTATTTGGAACTGAAAAATTTAGGAATTAAAAGCTATGTGTGGAAGAGACTATAATTTAAAAGAGCCATACGAAATAGCAGAATACCTGAACGGAAGTGATATTCCTGTGAAAAACCTTGTCCAGGATAAGAAACTATTGAAAGTAAACATTCCTCCCGGGACAAAAATAATTACACTTTTAAAAAGAGAGCAAGGTTACACGCTTGAGACTACAAATTGGGGAATAAAATTTTCTGATAAAGCTCCGCTGATAATTAATTCGAAGATCGAAACAATAAAAGAAAAAGATTACTGGTTTAACCTGTTTAATAGAAACAGAGCGCTTGTTCCATTATCAGGTTTTTACGAGTGGCCTGTAATTAAAGGAAGAAAAGTAATGCATAAAGTTTTTCTTAAAAAATCAGAACTTTTCTTTGTAGCTGCATTATGGTGCAAAATCAAAGATGAAATCTGTACTTCGATTATAACTGTGCCGGCAAATGAATTTATGCAAGATGTGCATCACAGGATGCCGGCAATAATTACGGCTAATCAAATAAAGATTTTTTTTGAAAACGAGCCTGAGAAGAATCTCGATTTATGCGTTGCCATATTCCGGAAAAGATATGGCTATGGAAAAAGCAAATCTTTAATTGATGAACCTTATTTTATCCGCCAGTAGCAAAACCCGGATACAATGTCATTCCGCCATCGACAAAAATGCTGGTTCCGTTTATATAATCGGCGTGATCAGAGGCGAGCCAGGCAGCAACCCTGCCTATGTCATCGACCTCACCAATTCGTCTGTAGGGAATTAATTTCATTAAGTTATCGTATGCTTCAGGAGTATCCCAGGCGCTGGTGTTTATGGGTGTTCTTATTGCGCCGGGAGCAATGCTGTTTACGCGGATTCTGTGCGGCGCAAGTTCCTGTGATATGCTCTTCATCAAAAGCATAATTCCACCTTTAGAAGCTGCGTAATTGGCATGGCCTGCCCAGGGAATAACTTCATGAACTGAGCTTATATGGATTATTTTTCCTGCGGCGCAGGAAATTTCCGGAACTACCCCTCTTCTTTTGAATTCCTTTACAGCTTCTCTCGCGCAAAGAAATTGTCCTGTAAGATTAACACTGATTACCTTATTCCATTGTTCAAGAGTCATTTCATCAAATGGCGAATCTTTTTGAAGCCCCGCATTATTAATAAGAATATCTATAGTCCCAAATTCCTTTATCATTTTTGCAAACATATTTATAACATCATTTTCGTTTGATACATCTGCATATTGTGCGTATGCCTTTACACCGCTCTCTTTTTTTAATTGATCAACTAGATCTAAAGCATCTTTTTCGTTTCCAACATAATTTACTACCACATCAGCTCCGGCCTTTGCTAGTTCAATCGCGATTCCTTTTCCGATTCCTGAATTAGCTCCGGTTACAAGCGCTTTTTGGCCATCCAATATCTTCACGGCTGAAACATTCGGCATCACAACCTGCGGCAATTTTTCATTATTGTCATCTGTCATAAAATTTTCCTTATAATATTCCTTTTGAAATGTCCATATTGCTAAACTTGCACTGCAACAGTTCCAGTGTTGTTCCGGGTAATAACATAAAAAAAATGTTTATAATAATCTGGCAAATAAAAAAGCCTATTGCTTTTTTAGAAATAGGCTTTTTAGATTTTTAAAATTATTAAGATATATTTTAATAGCTTTTTCTCAAGGTTCTAGCATTGATTGTTATTTCTATGAGTATCAGAATATCTTCAACAAGGAAATATGTTAGCAATATAATTGAATGACCCATTGCCTTTGTCAATTTGCTTTATTATACCTGGCCTTTTTTCCTTGGGGATCTTCTTGCCCACCTTCTTCCCGGCTTCCTGGAAAAACGGGATGAGCCTGATCTGTTTGAAGATCTGAAATTACCCTGTGAAATTTCAATGCTGTTGCTTTCAAATTCACTCAACTTGAAAGGATGATCCTCTATAACCGGGATAGTTGTTTTTATCAGTCTGTTAATATCTCTTAAGTAACTTCTCTCCTCACCATCGCAAAATGAAAGAGCTGTTCCGCCTAGACCGGCTCTTCCGGTACGACCGATCCTGTGTATATATGTTTCCGACATATCAGGAAGGTCAAAGTTAAAAACGTGCGACAGTTTATCTATATCTATTCCTCTTGCAGCAATATCAGTTGCCACAAGAACTCTTGTGCGCTGGGATTTAAAATTATTCAATGCTTGCTGCCTGGCACCTTGAGATTTATTACCGTGAATAGCGGCTGAATGGATCTTAGCTTCATTTAAAAATTTTGTAACTGAATCTGCACCACGCTTTGTTCTTGTGAATACTAATGCTGATGCAATATTCTGATCTTTTAAAAGATGTATTAACAGGTTTTTTTTATTAGGTTTTGAAACAAAATATACTGCCTGCTTAATTACTTCAACAGTTTTCGTTTCGGGGGCTATTTCAATTTTTACAGGATTAGTTAAAATAGTATTTGCAAGTTTTACAATTTCCGCAGGCATTGTAGCGGAGAAAAACAGAGACTGCCTTTTTGCAGGAAGTTTACCGATAATCTTTTTTATATCATTAATAAAACCCATATCAAGCATCCTGTCAGCTTCATCGAGCACAAGAATCTTTATTTGCGAAAGATTAATGTAATTCTGATTAATAAGATCTAGAAGCCTGCCGGGAGTTGCGATTAGAATATCGACCCCTCGTCTTAACTTATCTGTTTGCATTTTTTGTGAAACACCGCCATACACAACAGTATTCTTTAATCCTGTATGTTTTCCATAAGTGCTAAAGCTTTCGCTTACCTGCAGCGCAAGCTCTCTTGTTGGAGCAATAATTAAGGCTTTTATTGTTTTTACTTTCCCGGAGCCAGAAAAATTTCCATATGATTTGCCGGTATTTCCTTCTCCGCTGAGGATTTGTAAAATAGGAATTGCAAAAGCTGCCGTTTTACCGGTCCCTGTTTGTGCACTTCCCAGCAGGTCCTTGCTTTCAAGTATTACAGGAATTGCCTGTTGTTGAATTGGTGTCGGTGTTGTATAACCTTCGTTCCCCAGAGCAGTTAGAATTGGTTTGATGAGTTTTAGATTTTCAAATGACATATTTTTTTCTTTATAATTAGTAATTTGTTGTAATAAAACAATTCCGGTAATTCCAGAACAGTTAAGTTTTAATACAACCGTTTGTTTAAATGATTTATTAAATTTTTGTAATCAGAAGGGGAATGTGTGGTAGCATACTTGTGGAGAAGTCATGTCCAGAGAGCTCCTTTCGGAGGATTCCCATAAAAATCACGCACATAAAGATACGTTAATTAAAACTGAGTTCAAACACTCATCATATAAAGTGTGAATAACTCATTTTGTGCTTTATCAATGCATTTAACTGCAATTTTATATTAAGATACTAAAATTCATTTAATTTTTAAGCAAGGTTAACTAATAGTTTACCTTCGCACACTTATATTTGTTCTTCAATTATTTGAATGGGTGTTTTAGAAATGGCTGATAACATAACTCCTGTAATTCTAACTGCTATGGAATTAGAAGTTCACTTCGGTGAACAGATTATTCTTGATAAAGCATCTTTAAGCGTTCATGAAGGAGATCGCATTGGGTTGGTGGGAAGGAATGGCGCTGGTAAATCTACTTTCCTGAAAATTATTTCAGGGCTTATGCCGCCTGATTCAGGCGAAGTAGCGAAGAAAAAAAATCTTGTTATTGGATTTCTGTCACAAGAGTTTACGTTGGATGAATCCTTAAATGTTTATGATAATATTCTTGAAGGGCAGGTGTTGAAACCAATTTAATTAAAGAATACGAACATACTCCTTATGATGCACCAAATAAACATCACCTTGAAGAAATAATCTTACAAATGGATTCCTGGAACCTGGATAAACGAATTAATATGTTAATCCAATCATTAAATGCTCCTGAAGCGAAAAGAGATATTAAAACTCTCTCCGGCGGTGAAAAACGTCGTGTGGCTCTTTGCCGTGCATTGATTTCTAAACCTGATTTGCTAATACTCGATGAACCAACGAATCATCTCGATACAATTTCGATAGAATGGCTGGAAAATTTCCTTGTTGGATATAAAGGCACTTGCATCTTCGTAACTCACGATCGCTATTTTCTGGATAGAATTGCTAATAGAATAGTTGAACTTTCATCCGGTAGTTTCTATTCACATCCGGGAAATTATACAGATTATTTAATTAACAAATCCGAGAGACAGGAAATAAAAGAAATTGAAGAACATAAAAGACAGATGTTTTTGAAGCGTGAACTCGAGTGGGTAAGGCGCGGTCCGAGAGCAAGGAGAACAAAATCAAAAAGCAGGCTTGAAAACTTTTATGATGTCTCTTCACAAACAAATAATGAAGTTGAGGTGGATGTTGAACTTATAATTCCTCCTGCAGATCGGTTGGGAAAGAAAGTTGTTGATTTAAAAAATGTCGGAATTAATCTTGGTGGCAGGATTCTTTTTGAGAAATTTAACCATAGTTTTGAAGCCGGAAAGAAAATAGGTGTGGTTGGGCATAATGGTGCCGGAAAAACCACGCTTCTTAAAATGATTTTAGGCGAAATTACTCCAACAAAAGGTAAGATCGAAATAGGTGATAATACCCGGTTTAATTATGTTGATCAGGCAAGGCTTTTATTGAATGACCATGATACAGTTGTCAAAGCAATTGGTGAAGGAAGTGAGACAATCAAATTTGGCAAATACCAGCTAAGTATATGGACGTACCTTCGACGATTCCTTTTCACTGATGACAAAATTAATACATTGGTAGGCAGACTTTCCGGTGGTGAAAAAAGCAGGTTAACACTCGCCAAAATTTTATGCGCAGGCGGAAATTTTCTTATGCTCGATGAGCCGACCAATGATCTGGATCTTCCCACATTAAGGCTTCTTGAAGAAGCCCTAATTGCATTTGAAGGATGTGTAATGATTGTTAGTCACGACAGGTATTTCCTTAACCGGGTATGCAATGGCATAATAGCTTTAGAAGAAAATGGAGAAATTTATTACAGCGAAGGCAACTATGATTATTTTATTGAAAAGAGAAAACAAGACCTTAGTGAAAAAGATACTTTAAAATCAAAACCGGGTAAAGAAAAAGTCCGTGCAAAACCAAAACAAAATAAATTAAGTTATAAAGATGCCCTTGAATTAGAATCAATCCAGGAGAAAATAATTGAAGCAGAATCAGAAGTTGAGAATATTGAAAAGATATTCACTGCCCCGGATTTTTATTTAAAGCATTCAGAAAATACAAATGAACTCAACAAGCAGCTTGAAGAGGCCAAAGGGATAGTGAAAAAGCTTTATGACAGATGGGACGAATTGGAAAAAATGAAAGAGATGCCTAAATAATTATAGTTCCAGAAATCCTGTAAAAGATAATTATTTACTGAATTTCTTTTCTATTGCTATTCTTCTGTAATCAATAATTTCCTTTAATTGTTTTTTTATTATCAAGTGATTTGCGTATTTCAACTCGAAAAAAATAATTAAGAATTAGTTGGAGTGATTTGGACTCCATAGATAGCAAAACTTTATTTGTCGGCATGAATTGCATGCGCACTTATTTTGATTTAATATTCTATTGTTTTTCATTTTTTTTCTTATACCTGGTCAATCGAATTAAATTCTTATGAGCGCCAATAAATATCATTAAAAATCCTGGTATTTTGATTGCAAAATCCCTCTAAACATCTCTTGACATGTATTTGATAATTTACTATGTTGGCTGCAATCTAAATGAACAACACGTATAAAAATATTACCACAAGTATTAACGTTGCCTCACCCCATGGCCGCGGACGCGTTGGTTCAATAATTTCCTTTAATAATTTACCATCAGATATTATCCTTCTAGGGATTATTATTAGCATACTATCGCTAATTATTATTCGCTAATAATTAAGTCAATCCCTAAAGCAAACCAAATTAAAACCAAAATTAAAGCTGAATAGGGGTTGACCTAAACCCTGAAGACTATCTGATGATTTGTATTTAAATCAATCAGAGGTAGCAGTGAGATCAGATTTAATAAAAAAGGGTTTCGATAAAGCTCCACACAGAAGCTTGTTAAAGGCCACCGGTGTTATAAAATCGGACGAGGACTTTAAAAAACCTTTTATCGGTATTTGCAACTCTTATATAGACCTTATCCCGGGTCACGTCCATTTGCAGGAATTCGGAAAAGTCGTTAAGGAAGCCGTCCGCCAGGCGGGTGGCGTTCCATTTGAATTCAACACAATCGGTGTGGATGACGGAATTGCGATGGGACATCTTGGAATGCGTTATTCACTTCCCAGCAGGGAATTAATTGCTGACTCAGTTGAAACAGTTGCAGAAGCACATCGCTTGGATGGGCTTGTCTGCATTCCGAACTGCGATAAAATAGTTCCCGGAATGTTAATGGGTGCGGCAAGAATAAATATTCCTGTAATATTTATTTCAGGCGGACCTATGAAAGCCGGTCGAACTTCAAAAGGAGAGAAGAGCGATCTGATAAGCGTTTTCGAAGGAGTCGGCAAATACCAAAACGGAGAGATGTCTTCCGAAGAATTGCTGGAACTTGAAAACGTAAGCTGTCCAACCTGCGGCTCGTGTTCAGGAATGTTCACTGCAAATTCGATGAACTGTTTGATGGAAGCGCTTGGAATTGCATTGCCGGGTAACGGTTCAATACTTGCAGTCGATCCAAAAAGAAAAGAACTTGCACAACAGGCAGCGCGACAGATCTTATACCTCGTAGAACACGATATTAAGCCTTCCGATATTTTTACGAAACAATCCTTCAGAAATGCTTTCGCTCTCGATATGGCAATGGGAGGAAGCACAAACACAATTTTACATTCACTTGCAATTGCTCTTGAAGCCGGATTGGATTTTAGTCTTGAAGAATTAAATGAAATTTCTTCAAAGGTTCCTTACATATGTAAAGTTAGTCCTGCTTCAAAAACAGTTCATATGGAAGATGTAGACAGAGCCGGAGGAATCCAGGCAATATTAAATGAGCTTTCAAAGCTCAATGGAGTTATCGATTCTGATTGTTTAACAGTTACAGGAAAAGCAATCGGTGAAAATTTTAAAAATGTAAAAGTAACTGATAGCAGCGTCATTCGTTCCTGCAAAGATCCTTATTCAAAAACCGGTGGACTTGTAGTCCTTTTCGGTAACCTCGCACCGGAAGGATCAGTTGTAAAAACCGGTGCGGTTGATCCGGGTATGATGGTCCACAAAGGTCCGGCAAGAATTTATGAATCACAGGAAAGCGCTCTTGTTGGAATTTTAAATCGCGAAGTTCAGGCCGGTGATGTAGTTGTAATTCGTTATGAAGGTCCGGCAGGTGGACCGGGAATGCCGGAAATGTTAAGTCCGACAAGTGCAATAATGGGAATGGGACTTGGAAATAAAGTTGCGCTAATAACCGACGGAAGATTTTCCGGTGGAACGAGAGGAGCGTGCATTGGTCACATTTCTCCCGAAGCAGCTGCCAAAGGTCCGATCGCTGCAATAAATGAAGGCGATATAATTTCAATAGATATACCCAACAGATCGATAAATCTTGAGTTATCACAGCAAGAAATAAATCAAAGATTAAAAAACCTGCCGGAGTTTGAACCAAAAATCAAAAGAGGATATCTCTCGAGATATTCCACAATGGTTTCATCTGCGAGCAAAGGTGCTGTGCTTAAGATTACCTGAACTTGAAAAAAATACCAAGGAGCCTGTATGAAATCTGATAATGTTATGCTGTCGGGGGCTGACATCTTTTTCGAATGTTTAAGGCGTGAAGGTGTCAAGACTATTTTCGGTTACCCGGGAGGAGCAGTATTAAAAATATATGAAAAACTTTATGATATTGATTTTCTTGAGCATATTCTTGTCAGGCACGAACAGGGTGCCACACATATGGCAGAAGGTTATGCTAAAGCTACAGGAAAAGTCGGGGTTGTTCTAGTTACCTCAGGACCGGGCGCGACAAATACTGTAACCGGAATTGCTGATGCATATATGGATTCGGTGCCGATTGTTGTATTTACCGGACAGGTCCCTTCACATTTGATCGGCAACGATGCATTTCAGGAAGCTGATATCATTGGTATAACAAGGCCGATCACAAAACATAATTTTCTAGTAAGAGATGTAAAGGAACTGGCATCAACGATCAGGCAGGCTTTTCACATCGCTTCCACAGGAAGACCGGGTCCTGTTGTTGTTGACTTACCGAAAGATGTAATCGCTTCTGAATGTGAATTTATCTACCCGGCTGGTGTTGATATCCGTGGTTACAAACCAGTTTATCGCGGCCACTCAAATCAAATTAAAAAGGCAGCCGAGATGATTAGTAACTCTAAAAAGCCTTTGCTGTACGTTGGCGGAGGTGTAGTGATGTCAGGCGGTTCACGCGAACTGGCTCTTCTTGTACAGGAAAATAATTTACCGATTACAATGACTCTGCAAGGACTAGGAGCTTTTCCGGGAACTGATGAACGTTCGCTCGGAATGCTTGGAATGCATGGAACTTATTGGGCAAACCAGGCCGTACAGAATTGTGACTTGCTAATTTCTCTCGGTGCAAGGTTTGATGATCGTGTTACCGGCAATACTGAAACTTTTGCACCATCAGCATTTAAAATTCATGTTGATATTGACCCGGCGAGTATCGACAAGAATGTTGTCGTTGATCTTCCGATTGTTGGTGATGTAAAACATGTTCTCGCTGAACTCGTCGCTGAAATTCAAAAACCACCTGAAATTGAAGAATGGTGGGATTCAGATTAATAAATGGAAAGATGAATGTCCATTGTCCTATGAAGGAAATGATGGGAGACTTGAGAACAGAATTTGTAATTGAAAAACTTTCAGAAAAAACAAAAGGGGAAGCAGTTGTTGTTACTGATGTCGGCCAGCATCAGATGTGGACTGCACAGTATTATAAATTCAATAATCCCCGCTCTAATATAACGAGTGGTGGTTTGGGGACGATGGGATTTTCAGTTCCTGCTTCAATCGGTGCTGCATTTGGAATTAAAGACAGACCAATCGTTTCAATAAGCGGTGATGGTGGTTTTCAAATGAATATACAGGAACTAATTACGGCCGCTGCGTATAAACTGCCGATAAAATTTATAATCATTAACAATAGCTTCCTCGGAATGGTAAGACAATGGCAGGAATTATTCCATTCTGAAAAATTCAGCTTTACTGATCTCGGACAAAGCAATCCTGATTTTGTAAAAGTTGGTGAAGCTTTCGGTATAAAATCTTTTTCAACTGATAATCCGAAGGAAGTAGATCGGGCTTCTTGATAAAGTATTCGCATACAACGAAGGGCCATCTCTTGTTGAATTCAAGAGTTGTGAAAGAAGATATGGTTTTCCCGATGATTCCTTCGGGTAAATCAGTTTGCTGATATGATTCTTAAAAGATTAAATCCTAAAAACATGATGTAAAAATATGATACAAGTAATTTCAGTTTTAATTGAAAATCATTTCGGAGCTTTTGACCGCGTTGCAACTATGTTCAGCGGCAAGGGATTTAATTTGAAAAGTATAACAATCGGTGAAACGGAAATAGCAAATGTTTCCCGGATGACGATTGTTACTGAAGGCGAAGGTAAAGATATCGACAAGGTGGTAAAACAATTGAACAGGCTCGTTGATACAATTAAGGTGATCGATCTTTCAAACACTAATCACGTTGAAAGGGAACTTGCTTTGATAAGAATTGATCTTCAGAATACTTCACTTGATGAAATGAAAAATGTGTGTGACATATTTCGCGGAAATGTGGTCGACATAAATAATAAATCAATGATGCTTGAAATAACAGGTCCGCCGGAAAAGATAGATGCAGTTGTAAATGTTCTAATGCCTTTCGGAATTTTGGAAATGGCTCGATCCGGAAATGTTGCACTGCGCAGAGGCGAACAACTAAAAATTAAGAAAAAAGAATATCCATCAAATTAAGAGGTAAAAAAATGAAAGTTTATTATGATCAGGACGCATCGTTCGATTATTTATCGAACAAAAAAATTGCGGTGCTTGGTTTCGGAAGCCAGGGACATGCCCATTCACTGAATTTGAACGAAAGCGGGTTTAATGTTTGTGTGGGTTTACGTAAGGAAAGCGCTTCCTGGCCAAAGGCTGAAAATGCAGGACTTGAAGTAAATGAAATCTCAGAAGCTTGTAAATGGGCTGATGTAATTATGGTTTTGCTGCCGGATCAGAATCAGAAAGAAAGTTTACGAGGAATCTATTCAACAGCATTTAACTTCAACGGGAAAACTCTGGCATTTGGTCATGGTTTTAATATTCATTATAAATGGATTGTGCCTCCGAAAGATAGTAAATGTAATGATGATTGCTCCGAAAAGTCCGGGACATCTTGTTCGCAGAACTTTTCTCGAAGGGAAAGGAGTTCCCTGCTTGATCGCTGTTCACCAGGATTTTACCGGTGACACAAAAGAATTGGCTCTTGCCTGGTCAAAAGGAATCGGCGGAACACGAGCCGGAGTTATCGAAACAAATTTTAAAGATGAAACTGAAACAGATCTTTTCGGGGAACAGGCTGTACTGTGTGGCGGATCAGCTCAATTAATAAAAGCCGGGTTTGAAGTTCTTACAGAAGCCGGTTATCCTGCTGAGCTGGCTTATTTCGAATGTATGCACGAACTAAAATTGATAGTGGATCTTTACTATGAAGGAGGCCTTTCAAGAATGAATTATTCTGTAAGTGATACAGCAGAATACGGCGGAATGACGAGAGGAAGCCGCGTTATAACTGAGCAAACAAAAAATGAAATGAAAAAAATTCTGAAAGAAGTTCAGGACGGAAGTTTTGCAAAAGAATGGTATGATGAAAATTTTAGCGGCGCAAAAAAAATGAAACAATTGAGACAGGAAAATTCAGAGCACCCAATCGAACAGGTTGGAGCAAAATTGAGAGGCATGATGTCCTGGTTACTTAAGAAAAATGAAAAGGAGGAAGTTGGAGTATGATACCGAAAGTTGTTCTTCTGCCCGGGGACGGTATAGGCGTAGAGGTTACCGAATTCAGCTAAACGCGTGCTTACGTACGTTACGGCGAAGTTCAATATTGAATTTGAACTGGAGGAAAGATTAATCGGCGGTGCTTCTTATGATAAATTCGGAACACCATTATCCGATGAAACATTGCAGGCCTGCTTTGATTCTGATGCTGTGCTGCTTGGGGCTGTCGGCGGTTATAAATGGGAAAATCTTCAGCATAATTTGAAGCCGGAAGCAGCGCTTTTAAAATTAAGAAAAGCTCTTGGGTTGTTTGCAAACTTAAGGCCGGCAAAGGTTTATTCTCAGTTGATTGATTCATCATCTTTGAAAAAAGAAGTTGTAGAAGGAACCGACTTTGTCGTATTCCGCGAGCTTACAGGTGGAATTTATTTCGGTGAGCCTCGTGGTTATAACAAGGAAAAGGGTTGGAACACAATGGTTTATACGAGATTTGAAATTGAAAGAATTGCAAGGCTTGCTTTTGAAACTGCATCCAAAAGGAAAGGAGAGATTGTCTCGGTTGATAAAGCAAATGTTCTGGAATGTTCACAATTATGGAGAGAAGTTGTAAATGATATTAGTAAAGATTTCCCAAATGTAAATCTTAAACATATGTACGTGGATAATGCAGCAATGCAGATTGTTCGCGATCCTAAACAATTTGATGTAATTCTCACTTCAAATTTGTTTGGAGATATTCTGAGCGATATTTCCGGAATAATAACAGGAAGTATCGGAATGCTTCCTTCTGCAAGTATTGGCAGTAAGTATGCTCTTTATGAACCTGTTCACGGAAGTGCACCTGATATTGCAGGAAAAGATCGCGCAAACCCGATAGCAGCAATATCATCTGTTGCAATGATGCTCGAACATTCTTTTGAAATGAACAAACCGGCGGAATTAATTTATTCAGCTATAAAAAGAGTTATAGCTGATGGATATAGAACTCAGGATATAAATAGTGGTGATTGCAAACTTATCGGAACATAAACTGATGACAGAAAAGATTATTGAAAACATTGAAAAAATATATAACGAACAGGCTTTAGGAGTATTTACACTTTAATTTTTAAGGAAATTATTTTTTAACAGGGAAATACAATGTCGGAAAAAATTTTAATCTTTGATACAACTTTAAGAGATGGCGAACAGTCGCCCGGTGCATCTTTAAATGTTTTCGAAAAACTTGAGATTGCAAAACAGCTTGAAAAACTAAATGTCGATATAATAGAGGCAGGTTTTCCTATCTCTTCACCGGCTCAATTTGAAGCAGTAAAAAGAATTTCGGGTGAAGTGAATGTTACAATAGCAGCACTTGCCCGTGCAAAAGAGATTGATATTAAATCAGCTTATGATGCAATTAGTAATGCAAATAAAAAAAGAATACACACGTTCAACAGTACTTCTGATTATCATATTGCGGGAAAATTTTCTGATTCACGGTACGGAAATACTCTTTCGGAAAAAAGAAATACGATTCTTAAAATGTCTTATGACACTGTTCAATATGCAAAATCTCTCTGTGACGATGTTGAATTTTCTGCTGAAGATGCGGGAAGAACAGATATAAATTATCTCGCTGAAGTAGTAGAAGCGGCAATTGAAGCCGGGGCTACAACTATCAATATTCCTGACACAACAGGCTACACTATGCCGACTGAGTTCGGCAAAAAGATAGCTGATCTTTTTAAGAAAGTAAAAAACATAAACAATGTAATTGTAAGTGTTCACTGTCATAATGATCTTGGACTTGCGGTTGCAAATTCATTAGCCGGAATTGAAAACGGGGCTAGGCAGGTTGAATGTACAATTAATGGAATAGGCGAAAGAGCTGGCAACGCTTCGCTCGAAGAAGTTGTAATGGCTTTGAAAATCAGAAAAGACATTTATGATTTTTACACTGATATAAATACAAAAGAAATTTATAACACAAGTAAAATGGTTTCATCATTTACAGGAATGATAGTTCAGCCAAACAAAGCCATTGTCGGCGAAAATGCATTTGCACATGAGGCGGGAATTCACCAGGATGGAATGTTAAAAAACAGGGAAACGTACGAAATTATGATTCCCGAATCAGTAGGAGTTAAGAAAACTAAAATTGTTTTGGGCAGACATTCAGGCAGACATGGCTTAAAAGTAAGATTAAAAGAGTTAGGATATATTCTTTCAGAAGCAGAATTGCAAAAAGCTTATGAGAGTTTTATAAAGCTTGCGGATAAAAAGAAAGAAATATTTGATGATGATCTCAGGATTCTTATGGGTGATGAGATAGTCTCCAGGAACGAATTGTATGAATTGATTTATGTAAATATAAATTCAGGAACCAATTCAATTCCTACTGCTACTGTCAGTATCAAAAATTGTGAAGCTGATTATTCTGATTCAGCAACAGGTGATGGTGCTGTCGATGCTCTATTCAATGCAATTAACAGAGCCTTGAACTTGCAGCCAAATCTTGAATCTTACCAGGTTAGATCTGTTACCTCCGGGAGGGAAGCTCTTGGTGAAGTTTTTGTAAGAGTTCGTTATGACGATATATCATTTACAGGAAGGGGAGTTTCAACCGATATTATTGAAGCAAGCGGCAAAGCATATATAAGTGCAATCAATCAGCAGGAGTTGCATAAAGCTGAACAAAATAGCGGGGAAGAAGAGAAAGAAATTATTAAAGCAGTTTAGGAGAAAGTAATATGGGAATGACGATAACTGAAAAAATTTTGGCAAAATCTGCGGGTAAAGACAAAGTAATTCCCGGAGAAAATGTTTGGTTAAATGTTGACGTACTAATGACACACGATGTCTGCGGTCCACCAACTTTTGCGATCTGGAAAAAAGAGTTCGGAGAAAAAGCAAAGATATGGGATAAAAATAAGCTGGTTATTTTTCCTGATCACTACATCTTTACAAAAAATATTCACGCCAACAGAAATGTTGAACTCCTCCGTGAGTTTGCTAAAGAACATCAAATTGAAAATTATTATGATGTCGGAACGGATAGGTACAAAGGTGTTTGCCATGTTGCTCTTGCTGAAGAAGGTTATAATATTCCGGGCACAGTTTTATTTGGAACAGATTCACATACCTGCACCTCAGGTGCATTCGGAATGTTCGCAACCGGAGTTGGAAATACAGATGCAGCATTTATTCTCGGCACCGGAAAAATATGGGAGAAAGTTCCTGAATCGATGAAGTTTACCTTTCACGGAAAACTTCCCGAATATTTAACTGCTAAAGATCTCATACTCCAAATTCTTGGCGATATCACGACTGATGGAGCAACCTACCGTGCAATGGAATTTGATGGTGAAGCAGTTTATGATCTTTCTATGGAAGAGAGAATGACTCTAACCAATATGGCTATTGAAGCCGGTGGAATGAACGGTATAATCGCAGCTGATGAAGTTACCCGTACTTATGTGAAACAAAGAAATGATAAACCTTATGAAACTTTTCAAAGCGACAGTGATGCAAAATATTTCAAGACCTATGAATATAACGTTGAAGAAATTCAGCCGCTTGTAGCAAAACCGCACAGTCCTGATAACAGGGATAATGTTAAAAATGTTGAAGGTACACCTTTAACAAAATGTTATATCGGTTCCTGTACCGGTGGAAAGATAACTGATTTTATAAATGCCGGTAAATTATTGTTTGGAAGAAAAGTGCAAGTCCCGACTTTTATTGTTCCTGCAAGCACAAGTACAGCTCAGCAGCTTGAAGCGGAAATGATAAACGGAGTATCCTTAAAACAAATTTTCGACGATGCCGGGTGCAAAATTGCTCAATCTTCATGTGCTGCCTGCCTTGGCGGTCCCGATGATACTTTTGGAAGAGCAGTTGATAAAGATGTTGTGATCTCAACAACAAACAGAAATTTCCCGGGAAGGATGGGAAGCAAAAAATCTGAAGTTTATCTCGCTTCTCCTCTTACGGTAGCCGCATCGGCTATTACTGGTGTGATAACTGATCCGAGAAATTTTTTATAATCGATAAAGGAAATTGAAATGGAAAAAATAATTAAAGGAAAAGCTTTTGTGCTCGGAGATAATATTGATACTGATCAGATAATTCCTGCTGAACATCTGGTTTATAGCTTATCTGATCCTGAGGAATCAAAAAAGTACGGGCAGTTTGCTTTATCGGGAGTTCCCACAGCAAAAGCAGGATTACCCGAAGGAGGCATTCCGTTTGTCGAATTAAATAATTTCGAATCAAAATTTGACATAATAATCGGTGGTGGAAACTTTGGCTGCGGTTCTTCAAGAGAGCACGCTCCCTTTGCTTTACAAAAAGCTGGGATCAAAGCAGTTATTGCAGAATCTTATGCACGAATTTTTTACAGAAATTCTGTGGACGGCGGTTTTCTTATTCCTTATGAATCTTTTGGAAGACTTTGTGATAAGATTAAAACTTTCGATGTATTGGAAATCGATCTTCAAAAAAATATTCTGAAAAATCTTTCTACTGATATAAAATACAATTTAAAACCGCTTGGTAATGTTTTGCCTATTATCGAACAGGGCGGAATTTTTGAATATGCAAGAAAGTCAGGAATGATTGTTTAACAAAACCGGAATTTTACAATGGGAAATAAAACTAAAATAGAATTATTCGACACAACGCTAAGGGACGGTACTCAAAGCGAGGGCGTGAATCTAACAGTTCATGATAAACTTATAATTGCCCAGAAACTCGATGAATTCGGTATTGATATTATAGAAGGAGGGTGGCCGGGCAGCAATCCCCGTGATGAAGAGTTCTTTCAAAAAGTTAAGGAAATCAAGCTTAACAATTCCAAGATTTGCGCATTTGGTTCAACAGCAAGATTTCCCGGTAAAATTACATCGGATAAAAATCTTATTGCTTTGTTAGATGCTGATACTGAGATCGTTTCAATTTTCGGAAAGACGTGGAGATTTCACGCAGAGAAAAGTCTTGGATTGAGGGATGATGAGAATGAAGAGGTTATACATGATTCGGTTAAATATCTGAAAGAAAATGGACGCAAAGTAATTTTTGATGCTGAACATTTTTTTGACGGCTACAAAGATGATAAAGAGTTCGCTTTGAAAATGATAAAAGCGGCAGAAAGGGCTGGTGCGGATGTTATTACTCTTTGTGATACGAACGGTGGCTCACTTCCTGAAGAAGTTTTTGAAATTGTAAGCGAAGTAAAAAAGGTAATACAAAAACCACTTGGCATACATACTCATAATGATGGTGAGCTTGCCGTCGCTAACACATTAAGTGCGGTTAAAGCGGGTGCTTTTCACGTGCAGGGAACTATAAACGGTTTAGGCGAAAGATGCGGCAACGCAAATTTGATCAGCATTATTCCAAACCTGCTTTTAAAGATGAATCTTGCAGTTAGCGAAAGTATTGATCTGAAAAAATTGACTTCACTATCAAATTTTGTTTATGAAATAATGAATATGGCTCCTGATACGCACGCTGCATTTACCGGAAAATCTGCATTTGCTCATAAAGGGGGCGTACACGTCAGCGCTGTATTAAAAGATAGCAGAATGTACGAACATATAGAGCCGGATGTTGTCGGAAATAAACAACGAGTAATAGTTTCGGATCTTTCAGGTCAGAGTAATATAAAATATAAAGCAAATGAATTTGGTGTTGATATAACCGAAAATAAAGAACTAAGCAAGAAACTGGTTGATTATGTTAAATCTCTGGAATACGACGGCTACCAGTTTGACGGAGCAGAAGCTTCTTTTGAATTAATCTTGAGAACAGAGACAAATGAATATTCACCATATTTTAAAGCTCTTGACTCAAAAGTAAATGTGATCTTTGCCAAAGATGGTCAAACTTCCGCCGAAGCTGTTCTAAAGATAGAAGTTGATGGAGAAGTAGAACACACAGCAGCAAACGGACATGGGCCTGTTGATGCTTTGAACAATGCGCTAAGAAAGGCGTTGCTAAGATTTTATCCTGAAATAGTAATGATAAAGCTGCTCGATTATAAAGTAAGAGTTCTTAATGAAAAAAACGGAACCGCAGCAAAGGTAAGAGTTTTAATTGAATCTGGAGATGGAAATGAAACATGGTCAACCGTCGGCGTTTCGGAAAATATTATTCAGGCCAGCTGGTTTGCTTTGTGCGATAGCATAAATTATAAACTATTTAAATATAAAGTAGACGTTTCAAAAAAAGCGATATAAATCAGAGGAATACAAATGGCATTTGATTCAGATTATATATGGTTGGAAGGTGAGATTGTTCCTTTCCGTGATGCGAAGCTTCATTTTTTAACAAGTTCGCTTCATTACGGCACGGGAATTTTTGAAGGAATTCGTTCGTATGCAACACCGGATGGTCCTGCGGTTTTCAGATTAAAAGATCATTTAAAAAGACTGCTCAAAAGTGTGCATATACTCGGTCTGGGTGAAATACCTTACGCTTTTGAAGAATTGTATGATGCAACGATTGAATTAGTAAAATTAAATAATATGGTTGAATGCTACATTCGTCCCCTGATTTACATAAAGGAAGGCGGATGGAATTTATCTACGACTAATATAAAAATTGATGCGGGTATTGCCGTCTGGAAGTGGACGAATTATTTAGGTGCGGAAGCTCTGGCAAAAGGAATCCGTGCAAATATTTCTTCTTTCCCGCGTCATCATCCCAATATTATGATGACGAAAGGAAAAACTGCCGGTAACTATGTTAATTCTGTTCTTGCAAAAAGTGAAAGCGTACGCGGTGGATTTGATGAGGCAATTATGCTCGATCCAAACGGGTATGTTTCCGAATGTACTGGTGAAAATATATTTATAGTGCGTGACAATGTTATTTATACTCCTCCGAAGAATAGCGTGCTGGAAGGTATTACAAGAGATGCATTAATTACAATTGCAAAAGATAAAAATTATGAAGTAGTTGAAGAAGTTATCTCGAGGGATCAGCTCTATATATCAGATGAAGTATTTGTTACCGGAACTGCTGCCGAAGTGATAGCGCTCAGTGAAATTGATCACCGTAAAATAGGTAGCGGAACAACCGGTCAGGTTTGTGCTGATCTGCAGAAATCTTATTCAGATGTGATTCACGGTAAAACCAAAAAATATAGTCACTGGCTCGATTATGTGAATAATGAAAATCAAAATGAAGTCAGGTTAACTGAAGCAAAAGCAGTTTAATTTTTATTCATTTCGGAAAAAGGATGTCAATGGAAAAAATCGGAATGTACGATCCTTCATTTGAACACGATGCCTGCGGTCTTGGTTTTGTAGTCGATATAAGCGGCGCAAAATCCAGAAATATTATTGATATGGGGCTTGAGATGATAAGGAATCTTGAGCATCGTGGTGCTGTGGGGGCCGACGAATATACCGGTGATGGCGCAGGTGTTTCCATTCAAATACCAGATGAATTTATGAGAAAAGTCTGCTCAGCAGAAAGTATAACTTTGCCAGAGTCGGGAAGATACGCCGTTGGGATGTTATTTCTGCCGCAGAATAATATTTTGAGAAAGGCTTGTGAAACAATAATTGAAAAAATAATCGATGATGAAGATCAGACCCTACTTGGCTGGCGTGATGTTCCGGTTAATTCAAATGTTCCCGGTAAAGGATCGAAATTAATGATGCCTTTCATAAGGCAATGCTTTTTGCAGGCTAATGATAATATTACATCACAGGATGAATTTGAGAGAAAGCTTTTCCTGATCCGAAGAATTATTGATAAAAGAATCAGGGAAGAGCTCAAGTGTGATAGAAGCAAATATTATGTCCCCTCTTTCAGTTCAAGAGTTATTATTTATAAGGGAATGTTACTTGCCGATCAGTTAACAACATTCTATTCTGATCTTCTTGATCCCGATATGAAATCGGCATTCACGATGATACATCTTCGGTTTTCAACAAATACTTTTCCAACGTGGGACCTCGCACATCCGTTCAGAATGATTGCACACAACGGTGAAATCAATACTTTGCGCGGAAATAAAAACTGGATGACTGCAAGAGAAGCTGTAATGGAATCGGATTATTACGGCAATGATCTTAAAAGAATGCTTCCTATAATTATGGAAGGACAAAGTGATTCAGCGACATTTGATACTGTACTTGAATTGTTGGTAATGAGCGGGAGAAGTCTGCCCCACGCGGTGATGATGATGATACCCGAAGCCTGGTCGAAGAATGAAAATATGGATGAAAAATTAAAAGCGTTTTATGAATACCATGCAACATTTATGGAACCATGGGATGGACCTGCTGCGATAGTTTTTACAGATGGCAAATATATTGGAGCGAGCCTTGACAGAAATGGTCTGCGCCCTGCGAGATATATGATCACTGAAGATAATATTGCGATACTTTCTTCAGAAACCGGTTTGCTGGATATTCCAAGCGAAAAAATAATAAGAAAAGGTAAGCTTCAGCCGGGGAAAATGTTTTTGGTTGATACTGAAAAAGGGAAACTGATTCACGACGATGAAATAAAGAGTGAAATTATTAGCAGGAAACCCTACAGCAAATGGGTGAAAGAAAATATTCTTAAGCTCGATGAACTGCCCGTTCCATTATTTAAAAGTGAGGCCAGCAACACAGAAATTTTAAACCTTCAGAAAATATTTGGCTATTCGAAGGAAGATATAAAAATTGTAATTACTCCAATGGTGGAAAACGGTCAGGAAGCTATCGGATCGATGGGAACCGATGCATCACTTTCTATTCTTTCTGAGAAGTCACAGCCCCTATTCAGGTATTTTAAGCAGATGTTTGCTCAGGTTACGAATCCGGCAATTGATCCCATAAGGGAAGAATTGGTAATGGAATTAACAACCTACATCGGTCCTGAACAAAATTTATTAGATGAAACACCACGGCATGCACACAGGATTGAATTAAAGAATCCGCTTCTCTCAAATACTGAATTTGAAAAGCTAAAAACTTTATCGAACGTGCACTTCCGTTCTATAACCATCCCGATACTTTTTAATGTTAAAAAGAGACATGGTATGCGCGAACGCCTGGATGAAATCTGCAGCCAGGCTGTTGACGCAGTGAGCAGCGGTTATTCTTTAATAATACTTACTGATAAAGGTGTTAATGAACTTCAGGCACCAATTCCAAGTTTGCTTGCTGTTTCCGCTGTTCATCATACTCTTATTAAAAAAGGATTAAGGACAAGGACGGGAATAATAATTCAAAGCGGTGAACCAAGGGAAGTTCCTCATTTTGCTTTTTTATGTGGTTATGGTGCGAATGCAATTAATCCGTATCTCGCGTATGATACAGTAAAATATCTTTTTAATAATGGCCATATTAACGGAGTAGCAAGTTATAAAGATGCAAAGAAAAATTATGTTAAAGCTGTTAGCAAAGGATTGCTAAAAGTTTTTAGCAAGATGGGTATAAGCACTTTGCAGTCATATTGCGGTGCACAGATTTTCGAAGTAGTTGGTCTAGATACTGAAATCGTTTCAAAATATTTTGCAGGTACTCCGACAAAGATTGAAGGCCTGAGTCTTGAAATGCTTGGTGACGAAGCGATCAAAAAACACAAAGCAGCTTTTGATGTTTTGAAAAATTCTGACTGTCTTGAAAGCGGCGGATTATATAATTATAGGAGAGACGGTGAACATCATTTGTGGAACCCGTTGACGATCTCAAAGCTTCAGCAAAGTACCTGGAATAATGAATTTAAGACTTTTAAGGAATACTCAACGCTTATAAATGATCAGGATAGGAAGCGAGTAACTCTGAGAAGTTTGCTGGAATTTAAAAAACTGCCGCAGTTATTACCTATCGGAGAAGTGGAAGACGCCAAAGAGATAGTAAAAAGATTTTCTACCGGTGCGATGAGTTTCGGCTCAATTTCATGGGAAGCGCACACTTCTCTGGCTATTGCTATGAACAGGATTGAGGGTAAATCAAATACGGGTGAGGGGGGTGAATCTGCAGAAAGATTTATAACACTTGAAAATGGCGACACAATGCGATCAGCCATTAAGCAGGTGGCATCTGCAAGGTTTGGAGTAACAGCAAATTATCTTGTAAATGCGGATGATCTTCAGATCAAAATCTCGCAAGGCGCAAAACCGGGCGAAGGCGGTCAGCTTCCCGGATTTAAAGTCGATAAGATAATTGCTAAAGTTAGACACAGCACGCCCGGTATAACGCTTATTAGTCCGCCTCCGCATCACGATATTTATTCTATTGAAGATCTTAAGCAATTAATTTTTGATCTTAAAAATATAAATCCTAAAGCGAGGGTCAGTGTCAAGCTGGTATCCGAATCAGGAGTTGGGACTATAGCAGCCGGAGTTGCAAAAGCAAAAGCCGATCATATTCTTATCAGTGGACACGATGGTGGTACAGGCGCGAGCCCGATTTCATCTATACAGTATGCAGGTTCTCCATGGGAATTAGGATTGAGTGAAACTCATCAGACTCTTGTGCTTAACGGATTGCGCGACAGGGTCTATCTAGCAGTTGATGGACAAATTAAAACCGGAAGGGATGTTGTAATCGGTGCGCTTTTAGGCGCAGAAGAATTCGGATTTGCAACAGCACCGCTTGTAACCCAGGGATGTATAATGATGAGAAAGTGTCATTTGAATACCTGCCCGGTCGGAGTCGCTACTCAGGATCCCGTTCTTAGAAAAAGATTTGCCGGCAAACCGGAATATGTTGTAAACTTTATGTTCTTTATTGCCGAAGAAGTAAGAGAACTAATGGCAGAACTGGGATTCAGAAAATTCTATGAAATGATTGGCAGAACTGATAAGCTTGAACAGATTAAGAGTAGAACAAAATCAAAATATAGAGGAATAGATCTCAGTAAAATTTTATATAAACAGGAACCATTGTTTGCAACTCAGCAGTTCAGAACACGAGCACAGAATCATAAAATTGAAGATCAACTCGACAATGAAATTCTGAAAAAAATATTACACAGCACAAAGATCAGTGGTATAGCTGCTGCAAAACAAACTATAAAAAATACCGATCTGACTGTTGGTGCATTAATTTCAAATAAGATTTGCGAACTCTACGGTGAAGCAGGTTTAACAGAAGGCAGTATAAAGCTTGAGTTCGAAGGGACAGCCGGACAAAGTTTCGGTGCTTTTCTAGCCAAGGGTGTTCAGCTAAAATTATATGGAGAAGCAAACGATTACGTCGGCAAAGGATTATCCGGTGGCAGAATAATTGTCAGGCTACCAAGAGGATCGAAATTAGTTTCTTATGAAAATATTATTATCGGGAATACATGTTTATACGGCGCTACGAGTGGTGAAGCATTCATTAACGGTGTTGCTGGCGAAAGATTTGCAGTAAGAAATTCAGGCGCTACTGCCGTAATCGAAGGAGTAGGCGATCATGGCTGCGAATATATGACAGGCGGTAACGTGGTAGTACTTGGTAAGATTGGAAGAAATTTTGCAGCTGGAATGTCGGGTGGAGTTTCATATCTCTGGAACTGCACGGGAGACTTATTAAAAAATATTAATCCTGAACTTGTTAATATTGAAAAATTGGATGACTTTGATTCCCAAAAAGTTTTTAGCCTCATTGAAAGACATTTCTATTATACTTATTCATCGAGAGCAAAATTTATACTTGACAACTGGAAAATTGAAATGCAAAACTTTATAAAAATAATTTCCATGGAGTATAAAGAAGCAATTGCTAAAATGATAACTGAATACGATAGTCCGGGTATTGAAAAAATAACCGTGGAGGAAAAATAATTTGGGAAAGCCGACAGGGTTTTTAGAGTTTGATAGAATAGTTCCTTCAAAAGAAGATGTTAAGGCTAGGATAAAACATTTTAAGGAATTTGAAAATTCTCTTGATGAAGATACTGCTAAAAAACAAGGCGCCAGATGCATGGAATGCGGAATCCCATTTTGTCATGGTGATTCGGGCTGCCCGGTTCAGAATTTTATACCTGAATGGAATGATCTTGTTTATAAAGGAAGGTGGGAAGAGGCATTAAAGAATTTGCACTCTACTAATAATTTCCCTGAATTTACCGGCAGACTTTGTCCGGCTACCTGTGAAAGTGCCTGCGTACTTGGAATAAATTCTTCGCCAGTGACCATTAAATCGATTGAAAAAATGATTATTGATCGCGGATTCAACGAAGGATGGGTTAAACCAAAGATAAATGAAAACAAGACTTCAAAAAAAGTTGCAGTAGTTGGTTCCGGCCCATCAGGTCTGGCTGCTGCGCAACAGCTTGCAAGAGCAGGGCATTATGTGGATCTTTTTGAAAAGAATGATAGAATCGGTGGCTTGCTCAGATATGGAATCCCTGATTTTAAGTTAGAAAAATGGATTATCGATAGAAGACTTGACCAGATGAAGGAAGAAGGAGTGAAATTTTTTACTAATGTTAGTATTGGCGACGAAATAAAAATATGGGAGCTACAAAATAACTACGATGCTATTGTTCTTGCCTGTGGTTCTGAGTCTCCAAGGAATATAGAAATAACAGGCAGAGAATTTAAGGGAATTCATTTCGCTGTGGATTTTCTTACACGACAAAATAAATTTAATGCTGGTGATGATGTGGAAGTTATAAGTGCAAAAGGGAAAAATGTTATTATACTGGGTGGCGGCGATACCGGGTCTGATTGTATTGGTACTTCTATCAGGCAAGGTGCAAAATCTGTTACCCAGTTGGAAATAATGCCCCAGCCCCCAAAAGAAAGGAGCAAAAGTAATCCCTGGCCTTACTGGCCGTTTATTTTCAGAACTTCGTCGAGCCAGGAAGAAGGTTCAATAAGAGAGTGGAGCGTTAGTACTAAGAAATTTATAGGCGATAAAGACGGCAAAGTTGAATTTTTAAGTTGCATAAGAGTAGAATTTCAAGCCGGTAAGTTTATTGAAAAAGATAATTCCGAATTTGAACTTCCTGCCGAACTTGTACTAATAGCTGCCGGGTTTACGGGACCTAAAAAGAACAGTTTGTACGAAGGCCTGGTCGATATGGGAATTGAATTGGATCAACGTGGAAATATTAAAGCCGAATTTGGGGACGTGAAGAATTCTAATAAAACAAATCTCGATAAAATATTTGTTTGCGGGGATATGAGACGCGGCCAATCACTCATTGTTTGGGCAATTGCTGAAGGAAGAAAGTGTGCTGAATCTGTTAATAAATTTCTTATGGAACCCAAGGTATTGCCTTCCAAACTACGAACTAAAATATGAAATGGAAATTAACTCAATCCTTTTATGGCTATTTATTTAGCGATTCACCAAATCCCTTGCTTTGATTTTTCTTCTCCCTTTTGGCTGCTTTTTTTTCTTTCATTGTTTTTAGCGGCTCTTTTTTTATATTTTTTTTAGAATCCTGTCCTTTACTCATAGCTCCCTCCATAGTTAATATAGATTAAGTTTAAAATACTATCTATACAATCTTATCTATTAAGGCGTTAATAGCAACATTATTATATTGGTCTAATTTCCTTCCTTATAATTTAATTTTCATTTGCTACAGAATCACCGTTTTATGATTTTTCGCTCAATATGGTCTAAATACTTGTTGATGCAAGACCTAAAATTTTAACATTTATAGATTTTGGATGAACTCATCCAATATTTAATCACTTCAGGAAATCATTTCTAATTAAAGTGCCAATCGTCTTCCTTGTGCTTCACTGCTGACATATTTAAATATGAAATTTAATAGAGTAGATAAATAAGCTTAACGAGTCATATGACCGTTTGTAGTATTTAATACAGAAGGATAGCAATACAGTATTAAATTTGTACCAATTCATAAAGATAAAATCTGAATTTGTTAGAGGGCTATTGTTAATTGGGGTTAATTAATATACATATTGTCATAAAAGCATTTGTATAATGGATTCATTTTTTATCTGCATCAATATTACACTATAGTCTAAATATTGATCAGTATTAAAAACTATAATTGTTTTAAGCATGTTATAGTTTATTGTAATATTATATTCTTAGAGGGCAGTGCCGGATGGTAGAAAAAATTTCTGTGAAAAGAAAAAATTTGTCGGATATAGATAATTTATTTCTTAGCCGCAGAGTTAAATTATTATCGAATGATTACAATAACAACAATAATTTCGTCGCTGTTATTGATGTAAACTTGCAATTTGTATTCGCAAATAATTCCTTATTAGATATATTCCAATATTCTATACAGGACCTTAAGGATAGAAAACTATCAGATTTATTCCGTTCTATAAACAAATCAAATGAATTAAATAAAATTTTAAATCACATAGAGAAGACCAAATGGAGTGGCGAAGTTGTTTGTTTTAAGAAAGATAAAACCTCATTTAGTTCTAATCTCAAAATTATTCCAATTATAGATAACAATGATTCACTTTGCGGATACGAAATAATTGCCGCTAATGTAAGCGGTACAAAACCAAATTATAAGAATTTATTTGAATTTTTATTGAGGCTGGAGAAATCATATAATTCATTTCCGGAATTATTGATAATTTTAGACGAAAACAGATACATAACTAAATTTAAATATTTTGATATCGAAAGCGATTATTTTGTCCTTAATCCGGAAAATTATACAAAGCTTGAAGATTTGTTTCCACAGCACATAGTAAGCGAAATTGATCTGGCAATTAATAAAATCAAATCCGGAATAAAATCTATCTTACTTGAATTTCAATTAACTATTTTAGATAAAGAAAAAGTTTTTGAAGCCAGAATAACAAGAGTTAAAAAACATCAATACAGCATTAATTTGAAGGACAAAACTAAAAATCAAATCGATGAAAGTGTTTCTAAAAATACAAGCGAGAAACTGGACCAAACAACGGAAAACGATCCTGGATTGATCGGGAAGAAGATATTTAATAGACAGAGTAGCAAGGAATTTAATCAAGCTTTTGATAGCAAGTATTTATCAGTTGCTGAAATGTATAGCCCTGTGATTGACGATAATAAAGTTATTGGCTTTATAGCAATTGAGGGTAATAAAATTGAAACCACGCAGTCAGAAAAAAAAGTTATTATATCTGACAATAAGCTTAAATCTATTTGGGAAAAATCTTTTGATGGAATGAGATTAACGGATTCAAAAGGCAATATTGTGGCTGTAAATTCAGCTTTTTGTAAAATGTTCGGGATGGAAGAATCCAGCCTATTAGGTAAACCGTTTACTGTTATTTACAAACAGAATCAAAATGACAATGAAAGACAAATGAATAAGTATAGGAGAAATTATCTCGAAAAGAATTTCGAACTCCAACGATACTCAAAATCTGTGCTTCACAATAGTAAATCATTGTTCTTATTCGTAAATTATTCTCTGATAGAAATCCTTAACGGGGAGTCTTTAGTGCTGGGAATATTTAGAGATATTACTGATCTCAGAAAAGCACAGGATGAATTGAGCAGGGCTGAAACCCTTGCAGCTATCGGAAAAATGTCTACCTACCTAACACACGAAATCAAAAATCCTATTGCATCAATTAAAAATTACGTGGATGTTCTATTAAACAATCGTGAGATGCCTGAGAACACAAAACCAGTTCTAAATATACTGCGTGACTCGTTGGGTAATTTAAGTAAATTGTTGAGTGATGTGTTGATTTTCTCGAGTAATATAAAACTAATAAAAATAGAAATAAATATATACGATCTTGTAGAGAAAGTGAGAGAGTTATTGGAACATAAAATAAGCCAGAAAAATATTAAATTTATAAATAGCCTGGGTATTAATGTCATAAGAGGTGATTATGTAAGCCTGCAATCAGTATTTTTTAATGTAATTGATAATGCCATTGATGCTGTTTCAAATGGTGGAACAATAGAATTAAAAGATTCTGTGGATAGCAAGAATTATCTAATTCAAATAATAGATAATGGATGCGGTATAACTGAACCTGATAAAATTTTTGAAGCTTTTCACACCCTGAAAAAAGGCGGCACAGGTTTAGGACTTGCGATTGCAAAGAAAATAATGGAATTGCATGACGGTAATATTAGTCTTATAAAATCGGAACCTGGAAGAACCATCTTTGAATTGCAATTTCCCTCAAATGGTATAGGATGATAATGGAAAAAATTTTAATAATAGATGATGATAAAGCATATGCTGAAACTTTAAAAATAGTTCTGTCTGAGTCATTTAGTAATGTTGATTATGTTACCCTGGGAAATGAAGGATTGAATTATGTTAAAAGTGAAAGCCCTGATGTTGTAATTACTGATCTGAAAATGCCGGAAATCGATGGATTGGAAGTTCTTCGGCGAATAAAAGCAATAGATGAATCAATTGCAGTCTTGATTATAACTGCATTTGAAAATACCAACACGATAGTTGAGGCAATGCAGCTTGGAGCCTATGATTACATTGATAAATCAATTGATCTTAATAGAATACAATTCGTTGTTAAGAAGGCTATAGAAAGTAAAAAAAATATTGATCAGCTTGTAATAAAATTTACTGAACAGGAAGATGAATCAAGGTTGAAGCATTATATGATCGGTGATTCACCTCAAATGAAAGAAATATTTAAGAAGATTGGAAAGGTTTCTTCATCTAGGGTAAATGTTTTAATACAGGGTGAAAGCGGAACCGGGAAAGAGTTAGTCACAAGATTAATTCACAATGGCGGTATTACACGAAATGATCCATTCGTTGCAGTTAACTGTTCGGCTCTTTCTGAATCATTGTTGGAAAGCGAACTTTTTGGTCATGTACAGGGAGCATTTACCGGTGCAATAAAAAATAAAAAAGGAAAATTTGAACTTGCTGGAAAGGGCACAATTTTCCTGGATGAGATATCCGAAATATCACCAAATCTTCAGGCTAAACTTTTGAGAGTTATCCAGGAAAAGGAATTTGAGAGAGTTGGTGGTGAAGCTGTTATCAAAATGGAAGCTAGAATTGTGGCTGCTACTAATAAAGATTTGATGAAATTAGTTGAAAATGGGGACTTTAGAGAGGATCTTTATTACAGGTTAAATATCTTTAATATTAATATTCCGCCGCTTAGAGAAAGAAAAGAGGAGATTCCGAAATTTATAATTCATTTTCTAAAGAAAATAAACTTTGAACTTCATAAAAATGTGGATACAATTCCATATGAAGTTGTTGAAATGCTAAAAGATCATAATTGGGTTGGCAACGTTAGGGAACTTGAAAATACATTAATGAATGCAGTATTGTTAGCAAAAAGTAATGTTTTAGAAAAGGAATATTTTAATTTTTTAAAGAAAAGCTCACCAGAATCTGGTTCTAGTAAACTTAAGACAATTGCTGAAGTAGAAAAAATTCACATTGAAAACGTTCTGGATGAACTAAAATGGAATAAATCTAAAGCAAGCAGGGTTTTGGGGATTACTAAAACTACTTTATATAATAAAATTGCGTTATATAATATTACCCCCAAAAAGCCATAAGTCTAATTATTATACAGTTTAGGTTAAGAAATGTTCTATTTCGACACATAGAAAGTTCGATTTAGTTCTCTTTTAGCATTAAATGTAATGGCAGGACATTTGTATAGTTAATGCGTATTAATAATTAATTTATATGAATGAAATAGCAACAAACCCTATAGAAAATATCTCCAGCTTAATTACATTCCAATTAGGTGGAGAACTATTTTGTACAGATTTGCAAAACATCATACAGATTATTGATCCTGCTGAACTTCAAGAAAGTGATCTAAATTCTGAACCACTACAAATTAGTTTCGGTAATTTAGAAATTCCCATCATCGATCTCCATAAAATAGCCGGATTTAGACATAGAAAAATTTCAAAGGATAATAGGATACTTATTTTAAATATGGGGCAAGGAGAATTTGGAATTTGGGTAGAAAAGGTGGATAATATTTATACAGTAAACCATCAGCCCGAAATTGAATTTAATGGAGTTAAGGAAATTTCCTATTTAAAGGGGATTTTAAATTTTAAAAAGCGGAAAATGTTTTTACTAGACCTGCAGGGATTAACCTTGAGAAATAGTAACATTAATTGAAGGATAACGGCTTTTAAGTTATAAAAGCAAAGTAAAAATTATTGAATGAAAGATAAATCTGTTAAGAGTAAAGATGAATCTTATAAATAGAATATACAAAGCGCTGCTAATGTGCCTCATGGTGCGAAGCTGTGACTTGTGATTAAAATAATAAATTATATTCAAAGGAAAATAGAATGACTGTTCCATTTCTTGATCTTAAAGCTCAATATAAATCTATCAGAGAAGAAATCAATCCTGCAATTCAGAATGTTTTGGATAACACTTCATTTGTTTTGGGAAAAGCAGTTACGGATTTTGAAACTGAATTTGCGCAACAGCACAATGTAAAATATTGTGTTGCTCTTAATTCAGGTACAGCTGGTAATCATGTCGCATTATGGTCTCTAGGAATAAAACCAGGGGATGAAGTCATTATACCAGCAAATACTTTTATAGCTACAGCTTGGGGTGCAACTCTTTGCGGTGCGAAACCTGTTTTTGTTGATTGTGAACCCGAAGCGTACAACATAGATCCTGCCAAAGTTGAAGAAGCTATAACTAAAAATACAAAAGCAATTGTTGCAGTACACCTCTACGGGCAGCCTGCAAATATGAGAGCTTTAAGTGAAATCGCTAAAAAGCATAATATCCATTTGGTTGAAGACGCTGCACAGGCACACTTTGCTGAATTTGAAAATCAAAAAGTTGGCAACTTTGGAATTATTACGTCGTTCAGTTTTTATCCTGGGAAAAACCTTGGTGCATATGGTGAAGGGGGAGCAATAATTACTAACGATGAACAATTAGCTGAAAAAGCGAGAATGCTGCGTGACCATGGATCACTTGAAAAGTATCAACATAAAATTTTCGGACATAACTACAGGATGGAAGGACTGCAAGGAGCAATCCTATCAGTTAAGTTAAAGCACTTAGCTGAGTGGACGGAAAAAAGAAGAGGAGTTGCTAAAAAGTATTATGACCATTTGAAGGGTGTGGAATTTCTCGATTTACCGGCTGAAAAACCCAATGTTAAACATGTTTATCATTTATTTGTTATTCAACTTTTAAAAGAAGGGGCGGGCAAAACGAAAGGTGGAAGGGATAAAATGGCCTCGTATTTAAAAGAAAAAGGTATTTCAACAGGATTACATTATCCTATACCCTTGCACTTACAGGAATGCTTCGGTTATCAAGGATATGCTAAGGGAGATTTTCCAATTAGTGAAACATTATCAGATTCTTGTTTGTCGTTACCAATTTATCCTGAATTGACCGATGATCAGATTGAATATGTATCTACTAACATTTTGAAATTTCTTAAAAATAATAATATCTGATTTATACACTGCTGAAAAAATATACATAAAGTATGGTAAAGTTTTATACAATGCAAAATATTGAGAAATTTAAATACCTTTTTGGGGTATTTGATCTTTTACTTTACTTGGGCATAGTTGCTATATTTGCAAATATATCTGAATCCCATCATACGATATATAAATACCTGGGAATATCAGGAGCGAGAACATTTTGGCTGTTGCTATTATTATTGCCGACATTTCTTTTTATCCTATATTTTAATAATCTCTACAAAATTAATATAATCTTAAACCGCTCAGCTCATACAATCGCTATTATAAAATCCTTAGTGTATTTTTTACCTTTGCTGATTTTACTCGGTCTATTTGTTTTGAAATTTAATATTGTATGTTTAGTATCAACTATTGTAACTTTCATTGTAGTTTTCATTCCACTTTTTTATATATTCAGAATAGAGCTATTGAGAAGGGCTTACTTGTTATTGAACAAGAATAGGTTAAAAAGAAATGTGTTGATCATTGGGAATGGCGGTTCCGGAGAAGTACTCGCTGCAAAACTATCCTTTGAAAATTCTTTTGGAATACATATAGTCGGATTTATTGATGAAAGACTTAATAAAGGAGAAGAAGTAATCAAAGGTAAAATGGTATTAGGAAAAATAAAAGAGTTAAATGCAATTGTTGAAAATAATAAAGTTGACGAAATAATTATAGCTGATGATTCCAGTGAATATGACGATTTGCTTAATACTATAGATATATGCAAAGATTCAAAAGCACGTGTTAAATTCACATCTAATCTATTCAAGATTATTCCTCAAAGAATATTTACAGAAAGATATGCAGAAATTCCTATAGTAAATGTTTCTGTTGGTTCTAATAATTTGTTCATGCTAAGAATAAAATCAATATTTGATCGAGTCGCTTCATTATTGGGGTTAATCTTTCTATCGCCATTTTTATTGATAATTGCAATTCTGGTAAAATTGTCATCTCCAGGTCCAATTTTTTACAAACAAGTGAGAATTGGCAAAGATGGATTACCATTCAATTTTTATAAATTCAGAACAATGAAGACGATAGAAAATGATGATGACGCAGAAAGAAAAGAAATGATGATTAATTTTATGAACGGTAAGGATACTAATGGAAATAATAAAAAGGTTATTAATCCTAAAAGAATTACCACTGTAGGTAAATTCTTAAGGAGAACATCTCTCGATGAATTACCTCAATTATTAAATGTATTTATGGGAGATATGAGTTTAGTTGGACCAAGACCATGTTTACCATATGAATATGAAAATTTGGAAAGTTGGCAAAAAAGGAGATTTAACGTATTGCCGGGGTGTACAGGGGTGTGGCAGGTAGCTGGCAGGAGTGAGGTTACATTCCAGGATTCAGTCGTGTTGGACTTGTACTACATCAATAATATGTCACCCTGGCTCGATTTACAATTATTAATTAAAACTATTCCGGTTATGCTATTCGGCAAAGGCGGAGAATAGTAGTTATATTACTGAGAAATTTTATTTCTAAAAAAAGGAGACTATCATGAAAATAGGGGTTATTGGACTTGGGTATTGGGGACCAAATTTAGTTAGGAATTTTCTTTCCAATAATTCTATTACTAAAGTAGTAGGTTGTGATTTAAACGAAGAAAGATTAAGATCAATAAAATCAAAATTCCCATCCATTGATGTAACAACTAATTATAAAGATATTATTGAAGGAGATTTTGATGCTGTCGCTATTGCATTACCGGTAGATTTGCATTATAAATTTGCTAAAGAAGCGCTCCTGGCAGGAAAGCATATCTGGGTGGAAAAGCCTTTTACCAGCAAATCTTCTCAAGCTGAAGAGTTAATAAAGATTGCTGAAGTAAAAAATTTAAAAATATTCATTGATCACACGTTCCTTTACACGGGTGCAGTAAAGAAGATTAAGGAACTTGTTGTTAAAGGAGAACTTGGGGAAATAATTTATTTTGACTCTGTGCGGATAAATCTCGGATTATTTCAACATGATGTAAATGTTGTCTGGGATCTTGCTCCTCACGATCTTTCAATTATGCAGTACTTGATTCCTGACAAGAAAATTTCAGGAGTTACCAGTAATGGTATATCAAGTTATAATGGACAGGAAAATCTCGCTCATGTTAGTCTTCATTTTGAAGATAATTCATGTTTTGGACATTTTCACGTCAACTGGACTTCTCCGGTTAAAATCAGACGCATGATTATTGCCGGTAAAAAGAAAATGCTGGTTTACGATGACATGGAAAATTCTGAAAAAATAAAAATCTATGATAGCAGTGTCAATATTACTACAGCCGAAAGTATTCATGATACTCTGGTTCAGTACAGAACAGGAGATATGTGTTCACCGAAGATCGAACAAATTGAAGCATTAAGTGCTGGGGTTACCGAATTTGTTAATTGCATTATTAACAACAGGCAGCCGTTAACAAATGCATATGATGGCTTAGAGATTGTTAAGATTCTTGAAGCTTCTGATGAATCTATAAAGAATAAAGGTGCATTCGTTAAATTTAATAGGAATAATCAGGAACAAATAAAACGAAAAATTAAAGTAGAAGAGTTTGTTCAATAATAATTTTAAGAAACGGTATTGGCCCAGCGGAGGTATAAATGGATAACCAAATAATTAATAATGTTAAGCTCGGAAAAGATGTTAAGATTTTTAATTTTGTAAATTTATATGGATGCTCAATAGATGATTTTTCAAAAATTGGTTCGTTTGTTGAGATTCAGAAAAATGTAACAATTGGCAAAAGATGCAAAATTTCATCACATACTTTTATCTGTGAAGGTGTTCACATTGAAGATAATGTTTTTGTTGGACATAATGTGACCTTTATTAATGATAAATATCCACATTCTGTTAATAATCAGGGAGAATTACAAACTGAAGACGATTGGGGAGTTGTTGAAACATTCATTAAGAAAGGAGCGTCAATTGGTTCATCAAGTACAATTCTGTGCGGTGTAACAATTGGTGAGAATGCGATTGTTGGTGCCGGGGCCGTTGTAACAAAAGATGTATTGCCTAATACAATTGTTGCCGGGGTACCAGCACATATTATTAAGGAAATCCCTATTTTATAACTTAAAATGATACTATTTTTGTAACTGCAGTATTACTTTTTATTATTAGTAAGTTATAATATAGTCAGATTTATGACTCACCCCTTGTGAGGAGGATAAAATGAAAAGATTGTATTTTGGAATTTTTGCAATAATAATTTTACTTAGCAATACTGGCAAAGCTCAAACTTTACGCCCTGGTGATGGACTAAAATTAATATTCTATAATATTGCGGATACGATTTCTGGACAATATTATATTCAGGACAACGGCAACGTCTCTCTTCCCTATTTAGGTAGTATCCGGGTGGCTGACAGAAACATTGATAGCATTAAACAAGAAATTTATAGCAAATATAGTAATCTTTACAGAAATCCAGAATTAACCATATTGCCGATAGTGAGAGTGAATGTTTTTGGCGAAGTCAATAAGCCGGGTTTTTATTATGTCACAGGTACAGATAAATTGGCAGATTTGATTGCAATGGCTGGTGGTACTACTCCAGATGCTAATGTTGGTAATATAAGGCTAACGAGAAATGGCAAGGAGCTTGATGTCGACGGCGATAAAATCATCGAGAGTGGAAGTAAACTTGATGATATTGGTTTGCAATCGGGCGATCAGATTTATGTAGCTCGGAAATGGTTTACAGGTTCAACTCAAGCGATAGTAATAGCTTCCCTGAGTATTGTGACTTCTATTGTGATAGCAATTATTTATACAAAAAGATAAAACATAAGAGAGAATTAGGATAAAATATGGGAATAGGGAAAAGCGAAAAATCGACCATCATTAAACCGACGGCCACTAGTCAAACGAGTATAGATGCTTTAATTTTAGCCTTTAACAAGAGAAGAATAATTATTTTTATTGCTTTAGTATTAATACTAATTGGTGGAGCAATTTTTTATTCTTTGCAAAGTCCAATTTATGAATCTACAATATTATTAAAAAAGCAGGATAGGCCCAAAGAACAAAATATTCAGGATCAATATCAAAAAATGATTGCGAATCAATCATTAGATGATATCGAAACTGAGCTTCAATTAGTCAATACAAGGGTAGTTTTACTAAAGGTAGTCAATCAATTAAAATTGAATTTTATTATTAACAAAATTGAATTTCCAGATAACAATAATATTGATAAAATTGATAAATCTCTTTCAGATTATAATTGGTGGCTTGCTGATCAAGGGGTTAAAAGCGCTAGTTATCCAGAAATATTAGATGCACAGGTTGATTCCATTGGAGATACAAATACATTAAATTATTACGTGGAGAATAATGCCGGTTACATAGAATTATATAATGCTAAAACTAATATTTTGATTAATTCTAAAAAAGCTGGCAATCCAGGTGAAATTAGTTCTAATGATTTTCATCTGAAAGTTGACTGGCATAACTCACCATCGGGAACTAAAATATATTTTACGGTTTATGGTGATGGTGCTTCAACGGATCAGCTTAATAAAAAAATAAAGGTTGCACAGGTTGATAAGACTAATATAATTCAAATTCAGGTGCAGGATAAATCTCCTGAAATGGCTCAGCTCATTGCTAATACCCTTGTTCAGAAATTTAGAGAAACAAGAACCGAAACCTTGAGACAGAATATACAAGAGTCTTATCAATTTGTAGATAGGCAGCTAAAAGATATGGCGGTACAGCTAAAGTCTGCAGAAGATAAGCTCAGCGACTATAAATCAAGATCGGGTATTACTGATTTGGATAAAAGCTCAGCAGATCTGGTTAATTTTTTGTCCGGGCTTCAGGCTCAAAAGATTGCTAATGATCTTCAACTAAGTGAATATGAATCTAAAGTTAGCGAAATTGACAGCAGCTACAAAAATAAAGGTTATTTTGATCAAACATTTTTGACACCTGATAATTCTAATTCAGGAACTTCTCCTTTCTCAGAGATATTAAAACGTAAATCCGATCTGGAATTGCAAAAAATAATTGAACTTCAAAAGAAGAGTGAAAATCATCCCGATATTATAAGTCTGAATAATCAGATTGCTCAATTGAATGAAAAGCTGAAATCATATAATCAGAGCACGTTAAGCTCTTATAACATAATTATTAAAACACTTAGGAATAAGAAAACTAACCTGGAGAATCTGATACAGAAATATCAGTCAAAAATTAACAGTGTGCCAAAAGAGGAAACTCAATTAGCAGGGCTTACCAGGAACGCTCAAAGTGCTGAAACAATGTATAATGTTCTTCTTACAAAAAGGGAAGAACTGAGAGTTCAGGAAGTATCCCAATTGCAGGATATACTAATTGTTGACCCCGCAAATCTGCCAATTATGCCCACTTCTCCAAGTCTGAAAATAATAATTTTGGTATGCATCTTTCTCTGGGGTGCTTTTTCGATAGCTTATGTATTTATGGGAGAGTTCCGGGAAAGAAGTTTGCTTAAGCTGAGTGAAATAGAGGATGATCTTCAATTACCTATTCTTTCGATAATTCCTAAATTTTCAAAAGATTTATCAAAAAAAATTAATAATTCTGATCGTTTGCAGGAAAAATTTGCTGTTATGCAAAAAGACAATGCAGGAATCATTGAATCTTTTAAGGTCTTACAGACAAAACTGGCTTTTTCACTGAAAGGCAATAATAAAATAATTTTATTTACAAGCCCTGAGGAACATAGTGGCAAGACAACTATTGTTGCAAATTTGGCAATTACACTTGCAGCTGCAGATAAGAAGGTGCTTATTATAGATGCGGATCTAAAGAGATGCGGGTTAACAGATTTGTTTGAGGTATCCAGAGAAAATCCAGGATTAAGTACATTTTTAACTGAGGATTTGAAAAAATTGCCCATCTTTAAAATGAATGGATTCACAAATAATTTATCAGCTGAAGGAGAAATAAGTTTTATGCCTTCCGGGGAGATAAGTGAGAATTCGAGTAGTCTGTTGCAATCTCAAAAAGCGAGTGATTTAATTAATGATTTAAAAACCAGCTTATTTGATTATATTCTCATCGATACTCCTCCTGTTACCAGAGTTATAGATACTTTGATATTGAGCAGGCTGATTGAAAATACAATTATGGTAACTAGATATAATTACACTTTAAAAGAAGCTGTAATCGCAGGAATTGAGGAATTAAGAAATGAAAAAATAAATATTTCCGGAGCAATTGTTAATGCTTGTGAAATTGAAAAAACTTCATTTAAAAATAAATATGGCTACGGTTATGGCTATGAATATGCTTATAAGAATAAAGATCAGCAATCTAAATCTTTTAATTTAAAGGAATCTGTTTATTCAAAAATTAAAGTAAGCAATATTATTAATCGTTGGCAGTTAAAGAATAAAAAATCGTAGGTTTAAGCTAAAACTAAGGTGTCTTTATAAAAGAATTAATATTAAGGAAGCAATCTGAAAATATTACACTCCATAACAAGCTTGATATGGGGTGTTTTTTTTAAGATGATGTTTGAACCAATTAATAATTTTAAAAGGGCTATTAAATTAAATAGAATAAAAAATTGATTTCCGTTTGGAAGTCAACTGAAATGGTTAATTAAATATATTTTAATATTGATCTTCAAAAACCTATTGAATAATAGGCCAGCAGAGATTGCCTCGCAAAAATTACAAAATAAATTTTCTGGAATAAATATTATTCATTAATAGATTAAGTGAAGTATTAGCTGCTGTAAATAAATGATTTAATAAAGTTAATCTGAATATGCTAAAAAGCAAATTTACGAGAAATGAATTAAGGAATCAGTATTTTTTATACCAAATTTAGGGGTTAATATGAATTTCTTGAACCGAATAAAATTCCGCAATTTAAGAAGTATTTATTACTTGATTATATTATTGGCAATTAAGCCTGCTTTTTCACAATCAGAATTTACAATAGTAGGCTTGCCTGATACACAATTTTATTCTGAAAATTTAGAAGAATCCGGATCAGGACAGGGTAGCGGAAGTATTTCTACATTTATTGCCCAGACAAACTGGATTGTAAATAATCGTGTGGACTCAAGCATTGTGTATGTTGCCCATCTTGGTGATTGTGTTCAAAATGGTGATGAAGTTGAACAGGAATGGATTAATGCTTCTGGAGCAATGTCCTACCTCGAGAATCCTTCTACTACAGGTTTAACTGATGGTATTCCATACGGGATTGCTGTTGGTAATCACGATATGACTCCCTGGGATCATGGTACAACAGTACTTTATAATACTTACTTCGGCGTAGACAGATTCAGCGGTCGTAATTATTATGAAGGCCATTATGGAAGTAATAATGATAATCATTACGATTTTTTCCAGGTTGGCCTTTTGAAATTTATTGTTATTTATATAAAGTATGGTGAACACGATTATAATCCTGATGCTTTGCACTGGGCTGATAGTCTTCTATCTGCTCATATCGATAGATTGGGGATAATTGTTAGTCACAAAATACTTGATAATGATAGTGGTACAAATGTTGCCTTTTCTTCACAAGGACAGGCTATTTTTGATTCTTTAAAGAGCAATTCAAATCTCTTTTTAATGTTGTGCGGTCACTATACACAGGATGGAAGAAGAACTGAGACTAATGGCGCTGGAAAACCGGTTTATATTTTCTTGTCTGATTATCAGGATTTTTCAAATGGAGGTAACGGATATTTTAGAGTAATGAAATTTAAGCCTCTTAAAGATTCAATTTATGTCAGTACTTATTCCCCTTCTCTCGGTGCGTTTAAGAGTGGTAGTAATAGTAATTTTGGCTTGTATTATGATTTCCAATCACTTTTGCCTGTTGAGTTAAGTCTCTTTACGGGGACTGTGGAGAATGATATAATTCTCCTAAAGTGGAAAACTGAGACTGAATTAAATAATTATGGATTTGAAATAGAACGATCAACAGATAATAATTACTGGAAAAAAATTGGGTTTGTAAAGGGCAATGGTAATAGCAATGCACCAAAAAATTATTCTTACATTGATAATGATCCACCTTTTGGAAAAGTTTATTATAGATTAAAACAACTGGATAGTGATGGTAAATTAGAATATTCAAATGCAATTAATTTTAATTTTTTTGCTTCATCAAATATTGTATTAAATCAAAATTATCCAAATCCATTTAATCCTACAACAAAAATTGAATACTCATTGCCAAAAGGCAGTCACATATCATTAAAGGTTTATGATTTATTAGGCAGGGAAGTAGTTACATTGAAAAATGAATTCCAGGCCGCTGGCAAATATTCTGTTGAGTTTGATGGTTCAAATCTGGCGAGCGGCATGTATCTCTATGTTCTCGCGGCGGACAATTTTATTGTATCAAGAAAAATGATCATGCTACAATAATATTCATTTAAAGCCTTTAAACAATTAAATAATCAACTATGATTAAAAAAATATTTTACATTTTAAAACCAATTTTGCCGAGAGCGTTTCAAGTATTTTTACGAAGAAGACTTGTTGCCATACAAAGAGAAAAATATAAAGATGTATGGCCAATATTGGAGAATTCCGGAAAAAAACCTGATGGATGGCCAGGTTGGGCAGATAATAAGAAGTTTGCAGTTGTTCTAACACATGATGTTGAGCACCAGGGTGGACATGATAAATGCCTTCAGTTAAGCGAACTTGAAATGAAATTAGGCTTTCGTTCTTCATTTAATTTTGTCCCAGAGAGGTATAACGTTTCCCCTAAGGTCAGGGATGAACTTGTAAGGAGAGGCTTTGAGGTAGGAATGCATGGATTAAATCATGACGGGAAGCTTTTTTCAAATAAAAAAATATTTGATGAAAGAGCAAAAAAAATTAACGAGTATATAAAACAATGGAATGTAACCGGATTTAGAGCTCCCGCAATGCACCATAACCTTGAGTGGATTCAGGACCTTAATATTAAATATGATCTTTCAACTTTCGATACAGATCCTTTCGAGCCTCAATCTGATGGCGTGGGAACCATTTTCCCTTTTTTTATTTCTAAAGATGGAAGCGATCAAGGATATTGGGAATTACCTTATACACTAGTTCAGGATTTTACACTATTAGTACTAATGAAAGAAAATATTGATATATGGAAAAAGAAAGTCGATTGGATAGTTGAAAAAGGTGGAATGGTATTACTGAATGTACATCCGGATTATATCAATCTGGGTAATGGAAAAAACAAAAATGAAGAGTTCTCAAAGAAACACTATGTTGAATTGCTAGAGTATTTCATTGATAAATATAATGGTATGTACTGGAACCCTCTACCTGATGAATTAGCAGTGTATTTAGAAAACCATTGTCCAAAAAATAAATTATTTTTTTAAAAAGTCTATTATCATAACTATGGCGATAAAGAATAAAAAAATTTGTATGGTAACTATGTCTGCTTACCCGGCAGATGTGAGAGTAAGAAGAGAAGCGGAAGAGTTAGAAAAAAAAGGGTATGAAATTGATATTATATCTGTGCAACTTGATAATTCAAGCAAGGTAGAAAAATTAGGTAATGTTACTGCATATAGGGTTCAAAAATACCTGACTAAAGAGAAACTTTTTAGTTATTTGTTTTATTCCAGTTTATTTATGTTTAAATCGTTCTTCAAATTGCAGCAGCTTCATTTCAAAAAGCAATATTCGCTTATTCAGATTCACAATATGCCGGATCATTTAATATTTGTTACGATTGTTCAAAAATTTTTGAAAATACCTATTATATTGGATATTCATGATCTTACTTTAGAATTATTTGAGGAAAAATGGCCGGGCTCACGGCATATGCTAATAAAAAAAATTGTTGCAATGGTTGAAAAGATTTCCTGTTCTTTTGCCGATCATATTATTACGGTTACAGAAGGCTGCAAGGAAAAATTAGTTTTAAGAGGTGTTTCACCGGATAAAATTACTTTAATTCTAAATACTCCTAATCAGAATGTTTTTAAATTTCAATCAAAAGATAATTCCTCGGTAATTACTGAGGGTGCTAAAATTGTTTATCCTGGTACAGTTGCTTATAGATTTGGTGTCCATTTAATTATTGAAGCAATGAAATTTGTTAAAGAAAAAATTCCCGGCAGTGTATTTAACGTATTTGGAGATTATGACAGCAGTTATAAAAGCGATCTTACTGATAAAATTAGGGAATTAAAATTGGAAGAAAATGTCAAACTTAATGGTGACTTTGATGGACATGCAATTCCTGAAATTTTAGGTGATTCTGATATTGGTGTAGTTCCTTATGTTAATAGTTTATATATGCATTTGGCCCTGCCAACAAAGGCCTGTGAATATGCCGCTGTTGGAATTCCCATTGTTAGTACATATTTAAATACAGTTGCTTTGTCGTTCAGTAGAGATAGCATCAGCTATGTTAATTCCGGAAAACCGGAGGAATTCGCAGAAAAAATAGTTGAATTATGTTTAAAACCTGAACTAAGAAAATTAAGAATAAATGAAGCCTATTCCAGTATTTCAAAAATTTCCTGGGAGATTATGGGAACGAGATATACTAATCTAATCGATAATTTAGTTTTAACATCATAAGAATTCCAATTGAAGCCGCTAAAATATTTTTCGCAAAATCAATATTTAAATCATTCCAAAACCTATAGAGCTAAAAGTATTTTTCCTTAAATTACATAGAAATTTTCAAATGCCAGCTGCATCAAATTAATAAATTATAATTATTGTATGTAAGAATTATTATTAGGTAAGAGTTCTATTAAAGAGTAAATTTATTAACAAGAACTTATAAAAATTATATTTAGGGCCTGCTAACCGGATTATATCGAATATGGATAAACAATTTAAAAAAGACTTTGTAAAAGGATCCGTCGCTACTTCGCTCGGTACTTTTATAAGTATGTTTTTTCAATTTTTAACAATCATTATTCTTACCAGGTTTTTGCCAGCTAGGGAATATGGACTTTATATTCTCATAATTGCAGTTGTAAACTTATTCAATATACTGGGTGGTTTTGGATTAGAACTAACACTGGTTAAATCTATTTCAAGTGCAATCGCAGAAGAAAAGGGAAGCACGCTTGTACCTGTCCTATTATTAAGGTCAGCTCAGCTATTTTTTATTTGTATTATTTTCTATCTGTTGGGAGATTTCGTACTTCACTTCTTCAACGATGATTTGAACAAGTATCTTTTCCCTATAATTCTTCTTATTATATTTTCCAACTATAGAGATTTGTTTTATAAATTATTGCAGGGTCTGAAATATTTTAGGCAATATGCGTATGTAAATGCATTCTCATCATTTTTTAGAATAATAATTACATTCTTGTATTATTATTTAAATAAGCTTGATCTAACTAACCTTATATTTATTGAAATATTATGCACTGTCCAGCCATTAATTCATCAGATAATTGTCATTCCTTTTAAGTCGTTAACAGCTTATAAATCTACTAAGGAAAACTATCTAAGAATAATAAAATTTAGTTCACCACTTTACTTAAACAATATATTAAATTCAATATACGATAGAATTAACGTCTTTATTATTGGTATATTCCTAACACCGATTAGCATAGCATATTATGATGTTGCTTGCAAGATTTCTGAAGCTTGCAGAAAGATATTTTTATCATTTACATTCGTTTACTTTCCCAACTTATCAACTTTGTTTTCTAAGGGTGAAAAGGATCAGGCAGTTCAGCTAATTAACACGTCGATAACCAGCTTATCGTTAGTTGTTAGTACTCTGTTTTTTATCTCATTTCTTTTTAAGGAAGAAATTGTGACATTATTCTTTTCAGTGAGATATCTTGCCACCGCGCTTCCATTTTCTCTAATGATTTTAGTTTTCTATTTTAGTTCAATTTCCCATATTATGGGTTCTTCTTTAATCTCTGCCGGTAATTCATCAGCACCGGTAAAAGTTGGAACTATTTCAAGTATATTAAGCATCGGTGGAGGAATTTTATTAATTCCAGCTTATGGCGTTTTAGGAGCTGTCAGTTCATTAATGATTATGAATATTACATCTCAAATACTTTCCTATATCTATCTTAGAAAGGAAAATATTAATGTAAATGTTAAAAAGTATCTAACTCCATTAATAATTGCTCTCACTTTAATTGGCTTCTATATAATTATTCCTATAAATAATATTTTAATTAAAATCTCAATTGCTGTATTATTTATAATAATTAACTGGTATGTGGTTGAAGAATTCAAAAAATTATTTTTATTCACAATTAGGAATTTTAAATTGGCAAAAAGGACTGTTTAATTAATGAATTCATAAAATCACTTTTAAGCGATGAAAAATACATTATTGGTGTGAATCCCCTAAAGCTCCTATTTATATAGGACGATTGAGTAAACTGATTTTGACAATGACTGACTAAATGAAATTTTGCTCCTGTGTAATTATGCATAAGGGCATAAGAACCTTTAACTTAACACAACAGATTAGAAAATATTCTAGTACTATAAAAAGCAATTTTTTATTTTAAAAAGGCATTAATTTTTCTTTACTAATGGCAAATTTCGAGTATGAATATCTTACATGTTTCTTATGATCTTAGAGATAGATATAACAGGGATAAAACTACTGCGGTTAAAAGATTAATCGAATGCAATAAGTCCTTTGCTGACGTATGGATAGTTGATATAGTCAGAGTTTCAACATTTAAGGAAGAGAAGGTTGAATTAAAATCTCCAAGTCATTTAATAATAAATTCTTTTGGCTTACCTTTTGGCTTATTATTTAATTGGACCCAAAACAGAGTCTATAAGAAAATAAAAAAAGTAGTTGACGAAGGGAAATTTAATTTAAATACAATAGATCTTATTCATTCTCATAAATTAACATTTGATGGTTCCATCGGATATAAAATTGCAAAGTTATTTCAAAAGCCATTCATCGTTACTTTAAGGCAAACGGATATTGGAGTTTTGAAATACAAAAAATTTCTGAGAAAATATTTTAAGCAAATTTTGATTGACTGTAATAAGGTTATTTACCTAATCCCGCAAATGCTAATAGAAATAGAAAAATATCTGGGTAAAGATTTTTATGAAAAGTACATTAACCCAAAAACAATACTAATTCCCAATCCCATAGATAAAGGTGGAAATATTCCCCTATCGAAAGTTGAAAAGAAAACTTTCTTAACAATTTTGATTATGGAGAAAAAAATTGTTAAAAGAAAAAATATTAAGAGGTTATTGGAGTCATTTAAATTAATAAATGATAATGAAATAAAACTAAAAATAATTGGCGATGGAGCACACAGACCAATTGTTGAACAATGGGTTCAGGAAATGGGGCTTGATACCAGAGTATCTTTTCTTGGGAAAATTGAAAATAGTAATATAGATAAATATTATTCACAGGCCGAAGCTTTCCTTCTTCCAAGTCTTAGCGAGTCTTTCGGCATGGTATATGCCGAAGCCTTGCAGAACGGTACGCCAATTATGTATTCCAGGGGATATCTGGGCTTTGATGGTTTTTTTGAAAATGTCGGTGTTGGTGTAGATCCTAAATCAATAGATTCTATAAAAGACGGAATTCTTGATCTCGTTAAAAATGGTGATAAGCATAGGCGACACATTGAAAAATTAAAAGAATCCGGCGAATTTAATATTTTTAATTCAAATTATATTACTAAAAAGTATCAGGAAGTACTTATTGAAAGTACAAAATCTATTCAATAAACTAAAATCTATTTGGTTGTTTCGTTTATTATTGATCGGTTAAATAAAAGTTAGTTTTTAATAATTTCAGGTTTTCTAATGGAAAAATTGGATGTGCTCTTAACGGACGGAGAATATAAAAATACTTATGCTATTCTAAGAGCGCTTAAAGAAAAAGGATTAAAAGTAGGCATTATATTTAATTCGCTTCATTCGATGTCTATCTATTCAAGGTTTGTTGACAAAAGATTTTTTATTAAATCGAATTTGTTAAAAAATTCTTCTATCGAAGAATTTGAATCTTACAAGAATGAAGTTATTAGCATTTTAAAAAGCAATAAAATCAATGTTTTTATTCCGGTCGGTAATATGTCCTTTCATTTTGCATCAAAGTATAAAGAGGAATTGGAAAAACTCACAAGATTATTAGTAGTGGATAAGGATTGCATGCAGGTCGCTCAAAATAAAGAAATGACTTTTAAATTTGCCGAAAAAATAGGTGTGCCAACTCCAGGGACGTACTATTTAAATTCTGTTGATGATATTGAAAAGATAGCAGGGGAAGTTACATTTCCTTGTGTGGTTAAAAAAACAAATTTTTTCGAAGGCGGCGTGGTTTACTGCAACAATAAAGATGAATTAACTAATAAACTTAAAATAATTATGGCATCCCGTGCATCAAATGCATCATATCCGATAGTTCAGGAATATGTCTCCGGTCCTGGAACAGGATTTTATGGCATTTTTAAGAATGGTAAGTGCATTAATTATTTTATCCATGAAAGAATTCATGAATATCCTGTAACAGGAGGATCAAGTTCATTTGCTAAAAGTATTTATAATGATAAATTAAAAGAATTGGGTGCAAAGGTACTTGAAGGATTAAATTGGCAAGGCGTAGCAATGGTAGAATTTAAAAAGGATATCATTAATGGAACTTATAAATTAATGGAAATTAATCCTAAGTACTGGGGATCTCTTGAGTTAAGCTATCGGGCAGGTATTAATTTTCCTTATATTAATTATTTAATTGCGATGGATAAACCACTTGAAACGACACCACAAACTTACAGGGAAAATGTTTACTTTAGATGGATTTTACCAGATGACTATCTATGGAAATTATTTACCTCTAAAGAACAAAGAGAAAATTTTAGGCTTATTAAAAAGAAAATTAAAATATATAATAACTTATATTGGACCGATCCATTAACTATAATATTCAATTTATTGTTAACTATTTTTAAAGTATTAACAGAAAAAAGATACCCTCATGGAAGAATTAAAAAATAGTAAGACTGTATTTCACGTTCATACAAAATACTCACATGATTCTTTTTTGAAACCATCAACCATTATTGATACAATGGTTAAAGGCAAAATTAATAATATTATTATCACTGATCATAATTCTATTTTAGGAGCTCAGGAAGCTAAACGATATGCGGTAGAAAAATACAGAAATAAGATAAACGTGATCGTTGGTGAAGAAGTGTATACAGATATCGGTGACATAATCGGCTTCCCATTGAAGGAAGAAATACAGGATTTCGATCATACAATTGTAATTGATAAAATTAAGAAACAGGGTGGATTTGTTTGTATTCCTCATCCTTATAAGTATCATAATTTATTTAAAATTCACGAACCAAAATTATTGAATGATATAGACTATATCGAAATATTTAATGCCCGGCTAAGTGAAAAACTGAATGGCTTTGCTGAAGAATTAGCTGATAGCTTAAGTGAAAAGAAAAAAATAATAGGTACTGATGCACATTTAGAAAGGGAATTGCTTAAAACCTACTTTATTTATGATGATAACTTTAAACTCAAAGAAAAACTGACTATATATTCTTCAAAACGAAATTATTGGATGAGCCAGACAATTAAGAATATTAAAAGGAAGAACATAAAAGGAATAGTTCAGGGAATTGTACTGGCAGTTTTAAATAGAATATAAATAAATAATTACTATCTATGTTGAAAATATCTGTTTCACCAAAATACTTTGAAGAAAAATCATATACTTTGTTTGTATTGCTCAATGAGATATTGGGGATTGAATATACATTGGAAGCAAAAGCTGATCAACCAAATTATGAAATAACCTTTGATGACAAAAAAATTATAATTGAAGACCATTTTTTTAAGCATTTCCCTGGTGATTTGACATATTTATCGGCAAAAAATATTCCAGATACAATTATAAAATATAATAACTCTTTTACCTCTGAAGATGATATCCATGTCATTTGGGGAGATGATAAAATTGTAGTAGATGAAAATAAAATAGACTGCGGTCTTGATATATTTTCTTCGGCATTTTTCCTTTTATCAAGATGGGAGGAATATGTTATCAAAGAACGAGATGTAAATAATAGATTTATAGCCAGCAATTCATTAACAAGTAAAATGAATATTTTACATCGTCCGCTGGTAAATGAGTATGTAGAAATGTTTTGGAATATGCTAAAATCTTTAGGCTATAAGGGAGAAAGGAAATTTAACAAACCTGAGTTTTCTATTACTCATGATATTGATCAGCCGCTTAGATTGGTTAGTCTTAAAATGCTGGTTAAAACAGCAGGCAGGGATCTACTGATGTTTAAAGATTTCTTTGGTGCAGTATTGTATGTATTTATCTATATTATTAATAAATTTAATAATAAATATGACCCAGCAAATGTCTATGATTTTTTTATGGACTTATCCGAACAGGCAGGGGTTAAGTCACAATTTTATTTTCAAAATGCAAAAAAAACAGAATATGATTGGGGATTTGATGTAAATTCTAAACTAGTTCAGGGCATATTTGATAATATAAAGAGACGAGGACATATTATTGGGTTTCATCCTAGCTACTATACATACGATAATCCGAAATTGTGGCAGGAAGAATACAGCGGACTTTGCGAAGCAACAGGAGTAAAAATCAATTGCGGAAGGCAGCACTACTTAAGGTTTGAAGTTCCGACAACCTGGCAAATTTGGGATGACAACAATATGCAATATGACTCAACTGTAGGATATGCAGAAAAAGAAGGTTTCAGATGCGGGACTTGTTCTGTTTATTCAGTTTATAATATTTTAACAAGAAAAAAATTAAAATTAAAGGAAATGCCTCTAACATTAATGGAACTTGCCTTAATGAGATATCAAAAAAACATTAGCCCGAATGAGTTCCTAACACGTATGGATAATTTAATGAAAACGACCAAAAAGTACGGTGGTAATTTCGTATTCCTATTTCATAATTCTTATTTTGATAGGAAAGTTTATACATTAGACCTTTACAGAAAATTAGTCGGTTTGTATAATAAAAATAATTCGTGAGTTTTTAGAGTTTCAATGATTACTAACAAAATGTTTCAAGGATCCGTCAAATCAGCATTTACTTGTTCCCCTATTGCGGAAGTGAAAATTAATTTATTTGATGATAATAATAAATTATTAGGATCAACGCATTCAGATAAAAAAGGTCGATGGTTTATAAATATAGATGAAAAAGCAGATCATTTGGTTTTTGAGAAAACCGGTTATTCAACAAAATCATTAAAGATAAATAATGAGCCGCCAACAATAGTCAGGTTGTTGGAAGATTCAATAATTGGCTATTTAGATAAACTCGCGTACAGGCCCGGTGGAAAATATTAAAGCTTATATACATTCTAAGGAACCTTTTCGTGCTCAATTAATACGACATGGCCTAGAATCCGAGGTAATATCTGAATTGGGTGCTTTCAAACCTAATGCACAGAATATACCGGACGGCTTTTTTGTAACTGATGGATTATCGTGGACAGAAACATTAAGTTATGTTATTCCTGAAAATCTTAGATCCGGGATGTATGCCATTAGTTTGAAAGCTGAAAATAAATCACTCTATTATTCAATGACTTTTGTTCTCGCTCCTCCAATTCAAAACTCCGGTAAAAATGCAAAAATCCTGGTTTTAGCCAGTACAAATAATTGGCAGACATATAATATTTGGGGCGGCCGAAGCAGGTATAGAAATTTTGAAAATCCAAAATCAAATAAATTATTAGGTCAATTAAGAGTCCTTGCTCTAAGGTTTGTACCTGAATCTATAAAATCATTGGTGAAAAAGTCACTAAAAGATAAGGCAGTTGTAACAATTAAGGATCATCCGGAAGATTTTCAATTCAAAAGATTATCTATTAAAAGACCGCATCCTAATGCCAGCATTAATGAAGAATCAGTGCAATCAACATTTACAAGCCACCTGGCGGCAGGAGAATGGAGAATTCTTGCCTGGCTTGAAAGAGAGGGTTATGAGTATGAATTAATAAGCGGTTTCCAATTGCATAAAAATCCCGAAATTTTGAAAAACTATAATGTATTTATTCTTAGTACTCATTGTGAGTATTGGAGTAAACAAATGTTTACTGGTTTGAAAAATTTCTATGATGCGGGAGGTTCAATATTAAATTTGTCAGGAAATTCTATCTATAGAGAAATAGAGTATTATGATGATGGTAGTTTGCATTGTGTGAGTTTAAGATTTGCTGTATCAGCTGAGGATGAATCAAAATTAATTGGAGTTCGATTTGATATGCGGGGATACGGCAGCTGTGCTCCTTTAAAGTTGTTGCACCAAACCACTGGATTTTTGAAAAAACGAATTTAAAAAAGAGTGATCAGTTTGCAAAAAACAGTTTGAACCATTACACAGCACAAAGCTCAAAAAATTTTAATGTAGATCCTGCCTCTAATCCGGGAATGGCGCCATTAACAGGAGATGGCGGATCTGGCTGGGAGACTGATAAGATTACTGATAGCGCTCCTGCGGATATAATTTTACTGGCAAAAGGAGCCAATAAACGCAGTGGTGGGGCTGATATGATTATAAGAGAATCGTCAAATGGAAATTTAATGTTTTCAGCTTCTTCAATAACATTTGGTGGATCACTATTAATTGATTCTTCATGTTCGAAAATAATTAATAACGTTTTAAAGAAGGCTCTAAAAATAAATTAGATTACTAATAGTTTTGATAGGGTATAATCCTAAACAATTCCGGTTAACAAAAATCCATTTTATAATTTTTAATTAAGGAAAGAAATCAAGGTGAAAAATAATAATATTGATTTGCCTATAAGACAAAATATTAAAATTAATATTTTGGTCAGGATGTTTTTTAGTTTTATTTTCTTTCAATTTTTTACTTTATTCAATTTAAATTATGCACAAAATACAACATTCGCGGTGATAGGAGACGAGGGTACCAATGATTCACATGAAGCAGCTGTGGCCGCTATGATAGATTCATGGAATCCTAATTTTATTATGACAGTTGGGGATAATATATATGATGATGCTGTGACCAGTTACAGTGATGCAATTGGAAAATATTTTCATCAATACATGTTTCCTCATGACACGAAATATGGTTCAAATGACACTACTACTTTTAATCATTTTTGGTCAGGCATCGGAAATCATGAATGGGAATATAATATAAATCTTTATTACACTTATTTTTGGTATCTGCCTAATAATATACGCTATTATAATGTTAAGATTGGTGATATTGAATTTTTCCTTATTGATTCAGATAAGAATTATGAACCTGATGGCACGGATATAAATTCCAAACAAGCAACTTGGATGATTCCTAAAATTCAAAATTCAACTGCAAAATGGAAGATTGTTATTTATCACCACCCCACTTATACTTCCAGCGACCTTACAGGTAGTTATCCTACATATATTACCTGGCCATTTGAAGATTGGAGTGTCGATGCTGTAATATACGGTCATGCACACGTTTATGAAAGAATAATGAAAGATAATAATCATGATGGTAATTACTTGCCGTACTTTACTAATGGGCTTGGTGGAAGAAGCAAGCATGGATTTGCTCAGCCATATGATCCTGGAAGTGCAGTTCGATATAATGATAATTGGGGAGCAATGAAAGTAATTGAAAGCAGTAATTCACTAACTTTTGAATTTCATTCCGTAGCTACCAATTACCCATTGATAGATAGTTATACTATAACTAAAGTTTTACCTGTAGAATTAACCACATTCACAGCAGGACTCATTCCACCCTCATCTGTTCAATTAAATTGGTCTACTGCCACAGAAGTAAATAATTATGGCTTTGATGTCGAAAGATCATCAACAAATTCCGGCTTGCAAAAAATTGGATTCGTACCTGGTTCAGGCAACAGTAATTCTCCCAAAGAATATTCTTATACTGATCATCCGACCGGTGGAACTTCATTCAGTTACAGACTCAAACAGATAGATGTTGATGGAAAATTTAAATATTATGACGCAGTGACAGTAAGCCTGACTGTGTCCAAGGACGCGCAACTTTTTCAGAATAGTCCTAATCCGTTTAATCCAACTACAACTATTAAATTTTATATTCCTAACACATCTGATATAACGATAAAAATCTATGATATTCTCGGAAGAGAAGTGAAAACATTAATAAACCAGCAGACAACCTCAGGCTATCATATAGTTTACTGGAATGGAGAAGACAGCGGAGGTAAAGCAGTATCAAGTGGTGTATATTTGTATAGATTGACTGCCGGCAATTATTCCGAAACCAGGAAAATGAATTTGCTTAAATAGTAACCATAGAATGCTTTGTATACCGCAAGCTCTTTCATAACATAGGTTTATGGGAGGGAATTTTTCTCGCCTTTTGTCGAAAATTTATTGTACAATGTTAAAATATTATATATATATCATCGTTTTATTTAGGATAAAATAAAACTAATCCTGGAGTTGAAATTAATTGCAGAAAAGGTATCTCTTAAAATGTTGTTGGATGACATTTGTTTGAATGGGATTAAGTATTTTGTAATTAATCAATAGTTAGCAAATATTGTAGCCCTTACCACCCTTGTGTAAATAAAAAAAAGTTAAAAATTGTTATGTGTTCTCTAATCAAATTGGAGGATTGTGTATATGAAAAGAAGGATTGTGTTTTATAAAAAATTTGGTTTTCTAGTTTTTGTAATTTTTGTGTCAGCGGCTATGCATATTTCTTATGCACAAACTCAAACAGTTTTTGCTGTAGTCGGAGATATGGGATCAAATGACTCGCATGAAGCTGCAGTGGCAACAATGATTAATTCCTGGCATCCAAGTTTTGTTTTTACGGTAGGCGACAATGTATATACGAACTCATATCCTTCCGATGTAGGCAAATATTATCACCAGTATATGTATCCGCACGAGTCCAATTATGGTGGCTCTGACACAACAACATTCAATCACTTCTGGCCAATAGTAGGTAATCACGATTGGGACTATAGCATAAGCGCATATCAAAATTATTTTAATTTACAAAATTATTATACCAAACAAATAGGTGACATTGGATTTTTTGTAATAGATTCCGATACTCGCGAACCAGGCGGAACAAATTCAACTTCAACTCAGGCCCAATGGATACACACACAAATTACAAATTCAACTGCGAAATGGAAGATTGTACTTTTTCACCACCCGGCTTATTGTTCGGGCGATAATCCCAGTAATCCATATATGCAGTGGCCGTTTGAAAATTGGGGCGTTGACGCGGTATTAAACGGACATGCTCATGTCTACGAGCGAATATTAAGGGACGATAATAACGATGGTAATAAGCTGGTTTATTTTGTGGATGGAACTGGAGGGGACGGATTAGGTGATTTCTCTAATCCAACTGTTAATGGTAGCCAGTATCAAGATGCTGATGATTTTGGTGCATTGGAAGTTATAGAAAAAGATGATTCTCTCAGGTTTGAATTTCATGAAGTAACTTCCAGTTACAAATTGCTAGACAGTTATACGATAAATAAACCACCTGTAACTAATCCGGTAGAGTTAACTACATTCACTGCGAGACTCATTTCAACCTCTTCTGTTCAATTAAACTGGTCCACGGCCACAGAAGTGAATAATTATGGCTTTGACGTTGAGAGATCATCAGCAAATTCCAGCTGGCAGAAAATAGGATTTGTATCGGGCTCAGGAAACAGTAATTCACCTAAAAATTATTTATTTACAGATAACCCAACCGGAGGAACATCATTTAGTTACAGGCTAAAACAAATAGATGTCGATGGAAAATTTAAGTATTATGATGCACTAGCTGTAAACCTGACAATGTCGAATGAGACGCAACTATATCAGAACAGTCCGAATCCGTTTAATCCATCGACAACAATAAAGTTTTATCTTGCAAACACAGCAGAAGTAACCATAAAAATATATGATATGCTTGGAAGAGAGGTGCGAACATTAATTAACGAGGAGACGACAGCAGGAAATCATATAGTATACTGGAATGGAAGGGACAGCCGGGGCAGGGCGGTATCAAGCGGGATATATTTATACAGGTTAACAGCAGGCAATTTTTCTGAAACAAAGAAAATGAATTTGCTAAAATAGTGGTTTTATAAAATTTCTTTTTCCGTAAATACTAAATAGAAATTAATTACAAATAAATTTTATTATAGCAAGTAGAATTATAAATATTGATTATATGATTAAATCTATTGTAATTTAGATTAGTGCCTAATTTTGTTTTCTTTCCTTTCTTATTTGTTCTTGCGTTTGAAATAATTATGAATATTTAATTGAACTTAATCAAAACGGAGGATTAAGTAAATGAAAACAAGAATAAATTTAGTATTTCGTCAAAAAATTATTTTCACAACTTTTTTAGCTCTAACATCAGTGGCATTACATTTTTCATACGCACAGTCGCAAACAGTTTTTGCCGTAATTGGAGATATGGGAATTGATAATTCAAATGAAGCAGACGTAGCAACCATGATAAATACCTGGCAGCCAAGCTATGTATTTACAGTAGGTGATAACGTTTATACGGATTCATATCCAGATGATGATGGCCAGTTTTATCATCAGTATATGTATCCTCACGAGCCTACATATGGTGCCTTGGACACTACAACGTTCAATCATTTCTGGCCGATTGTAGGTAATCACGATTGGGACTATATGAATAAAACAAGCCTTAACGCTTATAAAAGTTATTTTACTGCATTAACCTTACCAAGCAATAGTAATTACACGATACAGATAAATGGAACTAATGAAGATTATTATACGGTTCAGATAGGTGATATTGGATTTTTTGTAATTGATGCGGACACGCGCGAAAATACCTATGGAGATGGGACATCTTCAACATCAGTACAGGCCCAATGGATACATACTCAAATATCAAATTCGACTGCAAAGTGGAAGATTGTTCTTTTTCATCAGCCTGCTTACAGTTCCGGTGATAATCCTAGTAATCCTTATATGCAGTGGCCATTTGAAGCTTGGGGTGTCGATGCAGTATTTCAGGGACATGCTCACGTATATGAACGAATACTAAGGGATGATAATTCAGACGGAGATTCTCTGGTTTATTTTGTAGATGGAACAGGCGGCGACGATTTAGGTGATTTTCCTGGTGCTATTGTTAGTGGAAGCAAGTATCGTGATTCTAAAGATTTTGGAGCGATAAAAGTCATAGAAAAAGATGATTCACTTAGGTTTGAATTTTATTCAGTAGACTCCGGATATCCATTATTAGACAGTTATACAATTAATAAGGCTATATTGCCTGTAGAATTAACTACGTTCACTGCTAGATTCACTCCTCCATCATCGGTGGAGTTAAATTGGTCTACTGCTACAGAAGTAAATAATTATGGATACGATGTAGAAAGATCATCATCAAATTCCAGCTGGCAAAATATTGGATTTGTAGCCGGCTCAGGAAACAGTAATTCGCTGAAAGAATACTCGTTTACTGATAACCCAACTGGGGGAACATCGTTCAATTACAGGCTCAAACAGATAGATGTCGACGGGAAATTTAAGTATTATGATGCATTAACAGTAAGCCTGACTGTGTCCAATGAGGTGCAACTTTTTCAGAATAACCCTAATCCGTTTAATCCTTCAACGGCAATTAAATTTTATATTCCTAACACATCAGATGTAACAATTAAGATTTTTGATATGCTAGGAAGAGAGGTGACAACGTTAATCAACCAGCAGACAACAACGGGCTATCATATAGTTTACTGGAACGGAGAGGACAGCAGGGGCAAAGCAGCATCAAGCGGGGTGTATTTATATAGATTAACAGCAGGTAGTTATTCTGAAACAAAGAAAATGAATTTATTGAAATAGAAGATATATTATATTACTAAACATTTGAATCCTTTCATAATATATCCTTATGAAAGGATTTTTTTATATAGATATAATAATTAAATAGATTTGTTTTTCCCAAACTGCTTAAAATTATTTATGATTCGATTTAGCCCAAATAATTTATTACGAATTTCATTTAGTTAACTTTTTATATATTTTTCTTATTGCTTCTTCAGGAGTAATCAAATTTGTTTCCAATATGAGATCGGGATTAAGTGGTTCTTCATACGGAATCTTCTCGCTAAAACCTATAAGATTATCTATTTCTCCGTTTAGTGCTTTTTTATACAATCCTTTTGTATCTCTTTCTATTAAAGTATTTTTATCACATTTAATATAAACTTCAAAATACTCCTTGCCGAAAATTTCTCTTGCATAGTTCCTGACTTCCTGATATGGAGTTATTAAGGAAATTAAAATGAAATCGGCTTCTTCTTTCACTTTATTTATTCTATTTATAATCTCGTGATTATTTTTTAGAATACCTTCTTTTGAAAAATCTGATACAATTTTCAATTCTTCCCTAACTCTGTCTCCGTCATACCACTCAACAGTATAACCATCTTTAGTTAGCTTTTCTTTTAATAAATTGCTGAGGGTTGTTTTACCGGACCCGGATAGTCCTGTTAGCCAAATTATCACGTGCAGTATTCCTTCTTTTTAACTTATAAATAATTGCTCATTTGCCTGAATCATATTCTCCAGAACATCTGAAATTTCAGATCGTAACAAGTATTCCGGAGGTCTTTTATTACTTATGAGGTAATTCCTGATTTCAGTAGCGCTGATTTTAGTCCTTTTATCTTCAGGATGATCGCAGTTATCCGTAACTGATCCGCAGACACTACAATAATATGCTGTGTCAAAGAATACGGGTTTAATTCCTAAATCGCCTAATTTATCAAATATTTCCTGTGATGCATTTGCATTGTAGAAGTTGCCAACACCGGTATGGTCTCTCCCAACAATAAAATGGCTGCATCCGAAATTCTTTCTGCATAATGCGGTAAACACAGCTTCCCTTGGTCCGCTGTATCTTGAGTATGTGCTAAAAGCACCCAGCAAAACTTTAAACGGATTATAAAAGCCTTCAGATATCATTCTTTCATAACTTCTGAGGATCGCATCAGAAACGAAATCACCCTTTTTCTTTGGCCCTATTACGGGGCTTATTAATAATGCATCAGCATTTACTCTTTTCAACGCTTCTTTCTGAATGAATTCGTGGCCTCTATGTATTATATTTCTGGTGTGGAATCCTACTACAGTAGCAAGGTTTAAATCTCTTAAAATCGATCTTATTTGTTTTGGAGTTAATACATAAGGAATTTCCGTACTGCCGCGTCTAAGTTTATAAACATTACCACTTACTATGTAATAGCCTCCGCTTTTAAAATAGATAACTCCCGGATGACTATCATCTTTTGTGTCAAACCATTTCTCTGCGCTAATGTTTAAATCCTGAATCTTTTCTATGTTATTTACTTCTAAAATTCCAAGCAATTGTTTATCGGATTTCGAATATAGTAAAACTTTGTCGCTTATTTTAAAATTTATATCATCCTTATTCATTTGTAAAAGTATAGGCAGCGTCCAGATATTTCCATCGAGTAATTTATTTGATTCTAAAACCGAGTACATTTCCTTTAAATTCATAAATCCCCTGATGGGTGAATAAGTACCGGTAGCTAATTGTTCAATGTCTAAAGCTGTTTGTTCATTAACAAATATTTTAGGATAATTATTACTTTCAATTTCCTTTATTTCTTCATCGATAAAATTCTGAACGAGTTCTCCACCATGAGGTGGTATCAGGCTATTCTCATAAACTTTATCAATGTAATTATGAATATTCATATTAGTATATAGACTCATATAATTGGCCGTTTCTTCAATTACTCCGGCAGCCATTCGGACAACTTCTATTGGATGATTACCAATTGCGGTCTCAGCAGCTAATACCAGGCCTTTAGCTCCGTTAAAAAGGTTACTGGTTATATCATTAATTTCCGCTCTGTTCGGCTGTAGTCCGGAAATCATACTGTCCAAAAGGTTTGTAGCTACGTAAACAGGTTTTTCAAATTGATTTGCAAAGTTCATGATATATCTCTGGGTGACACCTATTTTTTGGAGCGGAACTTCCTTGGACAAATCGCCTCTATCAATTAATATTGCGTCAGTTGCTTTTACAATATCTTTTAAATTTGAAAGTGCATTATAACTCTCGATTTTACTAATAACAAAAAGCGGATATTCAAATTGCTCTCTGATCCAGATTATTTCAGCTTTTTGATAAGCAAATGATAAAGCATAAAAATCAATATTCATTTCTTTACCAATTTTCAGAGCAGCCAGATCCTTCTCAGTAAATGGGGGAAGATAAGGCATTCTATCAATACCTATTCCTTTATTACTTCCAACTATTCCACCTTCTAATACTCTGCCCAAAACCAATTTCCCATCGATTTTTGTTACCTGTACGATAACAGAATTGAAATCTATTCTTAATATATCTCCAACTTTTAATATCTCTTCAGGTTTGATTGGATAAATGGGAAGTTTGTTGCCTTGTTCTTTGGCTCTATATTCAACAATTTCTACTAAAGAATTAGTCTGAAGAGTAATATGGCCGGTCGAAAATTTTCCGGTTCTTACCTGAGCTCCTTCAGTGTCCAGACAAATCGGCTTTTTAGTCCATGATCTAAGTTTTTCAATAATACCTTTTAAATCATCTGTCGATGTGTGGGATAGGTTAATTCTGAAAATATCGGTTCCCCATCTATCCATTTCTTTAATTATATTTTCTTTAAGAGAACTGGGACCGACAGTTGCTATTATTTTAAATATACTGTTGTTCATTAACCACCATTTTTCATATTATTGAATACTACTACTTTAATATTTTATAAGTTTTAAATTATTTTTTTTTTTGAAATCTGTTTTTGTTAAGCTCTTACAGTAAATGAACTATTTAGCAAATTTTGCTTATTAAAACTTAGTCCTTCTATCTCTGCTCCAGCAAATTTAGCAATAGCATATCCCGCTCCAACATCCCATTCATTTGTTGGGCCGTGTCGATAATAAACCTGTGCCTGACCTACAGCAATCATACAAAATTTCAATGAGCTGCCAACAGAAATATATTCATTAACTCCAAGATCATCTAATACTTTTTGTTCTTCTTCTGATGAATGAGATCGACTCTTCACTGCAATCTTTTTATCGCTTTTGCCTTTATTTACCGACAACTTTATAGGCTTATTCCGATTAATAATTTTATAGGATCCTAATGTTTCATCTGCAAAATAGAGAGAGCCCTTTGATACTTCTAATTTATCAAATTTAAATTCATCTGAAATTTCAATTTCTCCATTTACGAATTTTTCCTCATAAGCCGGTGCATATATAATTCCAAATACAGGATTATTATTTTCAATCAGAGCAATGTTAATCGTAAATTCTCCGTTCTTTTTAATGAACTCTTTAGTACCATCTAATGGATCAACCAACCAAAATTTTTTCCATTTCTTTCTTTCTTGATATGGAATATTAGCCCCTTCTTCCGACAAAATCGGAATATCTGGATATAAACTATTTAACCCCGTTTTTATTAAATTATGAGAAGCTATGTCTGCTTGAGTAAGAGGGGATTTATCTGTTTTAATTTGAATGTCAAAATCATCAGAGTTGTAAATTTCTAGAACTGATTTGCCAGCCTCGAGAGTTATGTTAATAATTTTTTCAATATCAATCATATTTTAAGTAAAATGTCATATTAAAATTTAATAATAGTTTTTTTTCATTCTGATTTAAAAGATCAGATAGTGAATTGTTTGTTCCTTGACCAATTCAAAATATATCGATAAAGGGGAAGTGACATTATGTTTGCTAATAATTTATTCGGCCAGCTCAGCTGTTTTTTCCATTTGGTATCTTCAACCAAAGTGACATTGTTAGATTCGAACCTGTTTCTGTTGCCAGAAAAAACATGCCCCTGATCTAAATAGACTGTAGCCTTTCCATCCTTTTTATCATAGTTAAATTTGTCATTAAAAAATCCCGTTAATTTATCGAGGATTGGAACTGGGTCCTTCACAAAATTTTTATATAAAATAGTCGGAATATCCCCTGAATTCAATTTCTTTATGATGATTCTGGAGAAAATTGTATTAATATTCCAGACAAAAACCTGCCAAAAATTATTGTGTATATTTTTCCCATAATAACGTAAATCCGCTTGTATATATGAGTTCAATACTCCCCTGGGATCTCTAACAAGGTGTATTGGATAGATTTCGAATTTATCTGAAAAGGAAAGAGCTAACAACCGGCCGGGGATGTTTGAATAATCAACCAGTATATTCTTTCCGCTTAACTTTGCAATTGTTTCATATAATTTTTCATTATGTGCTAAATACTCAGACAATTTTTCTCGAAATGCAGTATTGTTTTTATCTTTTAGAAATCGTTTTAGCTTGAAATAATTTTTTAGCATTTCAAACTCTCTTAATTCTTCACTGATTTCTTCTATCTTTATTGATGGAAATGAATTTATATATTCATCTTTAACATTCTTCCAAAAGCTGCAAGTATCAAATTTTTGACCGCAAGTGCAATCGTAGTTTTTTAAAATTCCATATCTCCAAAAGTATCTTACTTCACCTACAAAAAATGCGTTTTTTGTATCCCCTAAAAGCCGTCCTATAAGAGTTCCGCCGCTTTTGCCATATCCAGTAATATATACTAACTTAATTTTTTCCATCTAATCTAATTAAGACCTTTAATATTTGACTAAATTTGAATTTAATATAGCAAAGAATAATGATCAATCAATTACAATCGATCATTTAATTTGTAGACAATTGTAGCACTATAAGAATAATAATTTGTTATGGACTAACTTCTGTAACAATTTGATTTTCAATTTTGTATTTCTTATTTGATATTTCGCAAAATGCAAATCCGTTTTTATCAAAACTCAATCTCTTTCCAGCTTCACTAACCCAACCAATTATTTTAGCCGGGGTTCCAACAACAAGAGCAAAATCGGGAACGTCTTTTGTAACTACAGCTCCGGCACCGATCAATGAATTTTTTCCGATTTTGTTTCCGCATACTATTGTGCAGTTTGCGCCAAAAGAAGCACCTTCCTGAACTAAAGTTTTAACATAGAACTTAGAACCAACCTGCGGATACTTGCATTTTGGATCAAGAATATTTGTGAATACCATTGAAGGGCCACAGAACACATAATCTTCAAGAGTAACGCCTTCATACACTGATACGTTATTCTGAATTTTGCAATTATTTCCAATTACAACATTATTCCCGATGTTAACATTTTGACCCAGAACACAGTTACTTCCGATTTGAGCACCGCTCTGAACATGACTAAAGTGCCAGATCTTTGTACCTTCCCCTATATTAACATCTTTATCAACTATTGCTGATTCATGAACAAAATATTTCATAGTATTATTATTTTTTTATACAGTATTTTTTTGCCATAGAATGAATAGGTGCAGCACTATTTTCTATTATTTTTGCATTTCTTAAATCGTAGACTAATTTTATAGAAGGTCGAGCATCTTCAATACCAAAACCATTCCCAGCTAAAGTTTCCTGGTAAACCTTCGTATGTAGGTCAGTGAATCCTGAACTAAATTGAATTTCCTGGCCATTAAATTCTATAGACCTAAAAGTTGGGATTTTTTTTTCAATAAGATCAGCAGGAAGATCATTTCTATCTGCTGATAGGAACCAGGATACTTCTGCGTTTTCAAGCTCAATAAATCCTGCCATCTTATTAGCTTCGGATAATTGTAATTCGCTTTTTTTAACATTACCGAACAGCCAGATTAGTAAGTCGAAAAAGTGAACACCAATGTTAGTCCCAATTCCTCCTGATTTTTCTTTTATTCCTTTCCACGAAAAATCATACCATAAGCCTCGTGATGTAATGTACGTTAAATTTACTTTATACTTACTTAACGATTTTGATGATTCTAATTTCTTTTTTAATTCAATAAGGCTTTCGTGAACTCTAAGTTGCAATATTGTATAAACTCTGCTTCCGGTTTCAGCTTCTAGTTCTTGAAGAGCATCCAAATTCCAGGGATTTAAAACCAATGGCTTTTCACAAATTGCATCTGCACCGACTCTTAAAGCTAATCTGATATGGGCGTCATGTAAATTATTTGGAGAACAAATTGTTAAGTAATGTACTCTTTGTTCCTCACCCTTTCTTCGCAATTTTTCCAAATGCCTGTCAAATCTTTCAAATTCCGTGAAAAAACTAGCGTTTGGAAAAAATTGATCCAAAATACCAACTGAATCATGAGGGTCAACAGCTGAAACCAGATTGTTTCCTGTTTCTTTTATTGCCTTTAGATGTCTTGGTGCAATATATCCTGCAACACCGGTAATGCCGAAATTTTTCATTGAATTTTATAAATGTTTTATAATAAACTTTGTATGGTAATTTAACCTACAATTTAAGGCCATTTTCTTGAATAGCACTGACTTATCTTATGTATAGCAATAAATTTTTTTATGCTTTTAAACTTGAAATATAAGAATATTACTAATAAATACCATAAGTTTTCTATATAATGACATTTAGCTCGATAAGTTAGTATATATACCGGTTTAGTTTTCTGTCCTTTTGATTTTATAAATTTACAAGTAATCCTATTGTCTTTAAGTCCACTTAAATGCATTTATTGACAATGATTTGCACAAAAACTATACTGCATTTCTGATATTCAATAGTTTCTAATTTTTAAACCTTAATAATGCCCGCTAATCCTTATGGAAAATACTGTTGAAAGGAATATATATTTCAAGATCGCAATTTTTGCTTTTATGGTACAATTGTTTGTGATGTTTTTCCACACTAGTATTCCATTTCAACCACCCGCCAAGGATACTGTTGTTGCTGAGGGAGGAAACATTGTTAATCAAATAGTTTATTCACTTCTATTTTTACTTTCTATGATTTCTATTTTTGTAAGACGTCTTGATGTTATAGAAATAATAAAAAGGGAAAAGTTCCTAACAATATTTTTGCTCTGGTGTTTATTAAGTGTCATCTGGTCAAATAGTCCCCTGGATACAGGAAAACGTTTTTTCAGAATTTTTACAGGAGTCACAGTCATACTTTCATTGCTGGTACACACAACTTCTACTAAAGAAATCCTGAACATTATAAAGCCAGTTCTGTATTTATATGTATTCGCTTCGGTTGCAGTTTGCATAGCGGTACCGGGGGCTATAGATCCGGCATTTCAAACATGGAGAGGATTTTCTGTCGAGAAAAATGGCCTTGGACAGGTAGCAGTTGTCTGCATATTATTGAGTTATTTTATTTTTAAGAGGGAAACAGGATACGCAAAATTTATCGCTGCAACGGCTGTGCTTTTTTCAGTTGCACTTTTAATTGGAGCCAGGAGTATGACTTCTATTTCGGCATTCACTTTAATTTTGTTTGCTGGTTCATTGTTATCGGTTGATACGCTATTTAAACCATTAGGACTTGGTCGTACCGCATCAGTAACAATTTTTTTATTTATTGTAGTTGCAATTGCATCGGTTATATTTATTTCGCCTGAATTAATTGGAATTATTACCGAAGCAATAGGAAAGGATCCAACATTTTCTGGTAGGACTAATCTTTGGACAGCTATGATTATTAGCATTGAAAAACATCCTTTATTTGGAACAGGGTACCTGGCCTTTTGGAGTGTTAGTCCTCCCTCTGCTTATCTAAAACACATTTATGACCTGTTTATTTGGATTCCAAATCAAAGTCATAATGGTTATTTGGATATAGCTAATGAGGTTGGTTTTATTGGCCTTGTGTTATTTTTAACGATGATCATTAAGTATTTTATCAATTTGCGTAAATTAGATTTTCCTGATCCCTGGAAGTGGGTTGTTATTGCTGCTTTGATTATTAATATGCAGGAATCTGTTATGTTTAGGTTAGACCATCTTGTCGGGTGGTTATTTATTATTGCTTACTTGTTATTATATTCTCGGATTTGGAAGCAGGAAGTTGAAACTGGACAATAATTGAAAAATTCTTTTGTAAACCAGCTACTTTACACTTTTTTATTTGATATTTAATATATTCAACCCGTTGAATTCTAAAATTTCCTGCTATTCTTCAGAAATGCTTCGCAGTTTTTCTTGCTAATTCTGTGAAAGCCAATTAAAAATCCTTTCACAAATTAGCTTATGAAAGGATTTTTGAGAAAAATATTTTATGAAATACTACTATTTAAGTAAATTCATTTTCTTTGTCTCAGAGAAACTGCCTGCAGTTAATCTGTACAGATAGACACCACTCGCAACATCTTCACCTCTGCTATCTCTTCCGTTCCAGTAAACATTATGATACCCAGCCGTTGTTTGCTGGTTGATTAAAGTTGTTATTTCTCTTCCAAGTATATCATAAATTTTAATTGTTACATCAGAAGTATTCGGGATATAAAACTTTATTGTTGTTGATGGATTAAACGGATTTGGACTATTCTGTAAAAGCTGTGCTTGAGTCGAAGGTGTTAAATTAACTGATACAGCGTCATAATATTTAAAATCTCCGTTCACATCAATTTGTTTTAGTCTGTATCTGAATGAGGTTCCACCAGTAGGATTATCTGCAAAGGAATAATTTTTTGGAGAATTGCTGTTGCCAGAGCCTGCAACAAAACCAATTTTCTGCCATCCGGAATTTGTTGATGATCTTTCAACATTAAAACCGTAATTATTAACTTCTGTGTCCGTCTTCCAGGTCAAATTAACACTTGTGCCATTAACAACAGAAGCAGAGAATGAAGCTAGCTCAACGGGCAGTCCACCGTTGGTGGTAGTAACGATCGCACTGGTTCCCGAAGTGGCATCGCCAACAATCGTTCCATTGCTTACACTGGTAAAAAATATTCCATATAACTGTGCCGTTGTTGGGCTTGTTTGTTGGGTCCAGCTTACCCCGCCGTCAGTAGTCTGGTAAATTTTGCCACTAGTGCTAATAGTCCATCCGTTAGATGTGCCATTAATAAAGGAGATTGCATGCAACTCCGGGGAGCCTGTAACACCGGCTTGTAAAGTCCAGGAACCTCCACCATCTGAAGTTGTTTCTACCACACCGCCGCCTCCAACTGCACACCCGTTATTTATATCTCGGAACAAAACGCCCCACAATTGATATGAAGTTTGTGGTAGTGGTGTTATTGATGTCCAGGAAGCTCCACCATCTGTAGTTCTTAGGATTGTACCACTCGCACCAACAGCTACGCCGTTAGTAGAACTGCTAAAAGCCACACCGCGCAAAGCATTTGTTGTTATGGATCCTGATTGCGAATTTGCAACCCAGTTAGCTCCACCGTCAGTGGTATTAAAGATCGTGCCAGCGTCGCCAACTGCAGATCCGTTAGAAGTAGTAGCAAAATATACACTACGCAATGTATTTGTTGTTGTTGGGCTGCTAGTTGGAGCACCCCAGGAACTTCCGTCTGTGGTTATGAGGATTGTACCGCTCTGACCAACAATTATCCCCTTAGTTGCTCCAGTAAAGTAAACACTCTTTAATGAATTATAAGGTGAGATTTGTTGTGAACTCCAAGCAGTTCCACCGTTTATTGTTTTGAGGATGTAACCGTCATCACCAACAAGCCAGCCGTTACTAGTACTAGGATAATAGACTCCATACAAGGTGGAGGTCACGGTGGTTGTTTGTGTTGTCCATTGCGCATTTGCAATAGTACTAAATAGTATTAAAACTATAACCGTAACTATTTTTTTCATCAGTTCACCTTTCTAATTAAAAATTATTGATAACGCTATGACAAGTCCAACATATTATTTATGCTGAAACTTTTTCCTTATTTAATATAAACCTAGATATAATTTATGAAAGAATTTTGCCTCAAAATAGCTTGTGTACGGAATAAATAATCTGGAATTTCTAAATTTCGAATATCCAAGCACTGAAAGTATTACGCCAGTTTGAGCTGTGGTTTTATCCCTTATTTTTCTAATTGATTATGTAACGTATAGATACGGTGTCTCTTTTACGTACATAAGATATTGATTAATAATTAAAATTTCAAGCATTTTGCAAATGGTATAATGCTTGGCAATAGGATAGATATATTTCAAATAATAATTTGTAATTAGTGCATTAACGGATAGTTTCCCAATATTGCAAAAATTTTCAAAACAATAATTGTAATATCTTTAAGTCTAGTATAAAATCTCTGTATTGTAAAAACTTTTTAACGAAACGTACGATTCCAAAAATTGAATTTATTCATTACATTTCTTATGTGATTACTAATCAATTTCAATTGTAGGCCAAAACAACCGTTCATTAGTTTTGATACAACTATCTGTAAAAGTAAATGGCAAATTTAGAGCATATTTAATGGTTATAATAAATGATTCTATGTTTTATAGTCAATGTATGATTTTATTCCCAATAGTTGAAAATTTCAATGGATGATATTTTAGTTTCTGTCTGTATAGCTACATATAAAAGAGCCGAGTTACTTAAGAAATTAATAGATAGTCTTTCTTTCCAAAAGTTAAATGATGATATAAAGTTTGAAATTATAGTGGTAGATAATGACAAGTCAGCTAGCGCTTCAGAAGTTGTTGATAAATATAAAGAGACCGTAAACTTTAATTTAAAATATTTTATACAACCTGTAAAGAATATTAGTTTGACTAGAAATATGGCAGTGTAAAAACGCAAATGGGGAATATATTTTATTTATAGATGATGATGAGTTTGCATCACCGGAATGGATTCAGTCTATGGTTGATACTATCCGAAAATATAATGCTGAGGCCGCGTTTGGAAGAGTTCTATCATACTTTGAAGAAGGTACTCCGGAGTGGATTAAGAAAAACCCTCTCTTCAATAGGAAATCTCCACCTACAGGAACTGAAGCATTTCAAACCAGGTCTGGTAATTGTATTGTAAAGTCTTCTTTGCTAAAAAGTATGCCTGAACCATTTGACCCTGACTATGGAACAACGGGAGGTGAAGATACTCATTTGTTTGGTAGATTAAGAAAACAGGGAGCTAAATTTGTAAACTGTTTTGAAGGATATACTTCAGAATATGTGCCGCCACAAAGAGCAACGTTTAATTATTTGCTTAAAAGATCGTTTGTTAAGGGAAATAATTTTACAAGAAGAGAATTGGAACTTTATGGCAATAAAAAATTATATCCTATTATTAAAAGTATCTCTGTTTCTATTTTGTTCGGTTTAACAAGTGTGCTCTTAACAATATTCACATTTCCAAATAAATATTGGAGACTTTATTGGGCTACAAAAATTGCATCTAACTGGGGGCATTTATTGGCTGCTTGTGGATATTATGATGAAGCATATAAATAGAAAAATGTTTTTTATTTGTGTTTAATGCTTAGTTAAATGGAATTAAATTTTGACTAATAATACTGGAGATTGAATTTGGAATTTGAAGGTTCATCATCAAAAGATATGCATATTAAAAAGAATGATATTAATGATGATTTTATTGTAAATGCTAAAATAGTGGTTAACGCGGATGACTTCGGGTATTCGTCCGCATTAAATCATTCGATACTGAAATCTTTTGAAATGAATTTAAATTCCACTACAACACTAATGTGCAATATGCCCGGATTTGAAGAAGCTTGTGATCTTGCCTTTGAAAATAGAATTACTGAAAGGATTGGAATACATCTCAATATGACCGAAGGGAAACCACTTACCGAAAAAATAAAGAAATTTAAAAAATTTGTTAATAATGATGGGCTGCTGTACAAATCTTTTAAAGGATATTTTTTTTCTAAGGAAGAAAAGGAGGTAATTTATGAGGAATTCCAGGCTCAGGTAAATAGATTTAAGAGCAAACATTTTTCGCCAACTCATGTGGATTCACATCATCATTTCCATCTTGATATTGGTGCAAGTCTTATTGCAAAAGAAATTGCCTTAGATAATAAAATTCCGGCTGTAAGATTAGCCTTTAGCTGGGGAAAACACTCTTTTCAAAAAAGAATTCATTCAAAAATAGTTAATACTAATTTCGCCATTTCAGGATTAGCTAAAACCTCGAGATTTTGTGAAATTAAAACCGTTGATAAAAAATTGCTCGCGCTTAATAAAGCAATTGAAGTTATGGTTCATCCTGTTTTTGGTGAGAATAATGAAATTTTAAATTACATAAATGGCGACAATTTAGAAGAACTAGTTAATAAGCATTTACATAAAAGAAATTTTATTACTTATGATTTTTTAAACAAAAAAAATTAATACTTTTTTTGTATTCAAGCAGAGAATTTTCTGAATTAATTTAAAATTATTTTAGAAGAATCATTTTTTTTGCAATTGATGAAATTATCTGCTGTAAGACGGTAAAAATACACCCCACTTGATAAACCATTAGCATTAAAACTTAAACTGTAGCTTCCCTTTTGTTGAAATTCATCCATGAGAGTTTTTATTTCTCTTCCTGTTGCATCATAAACTTCAATTTTAACTTTGCTGCTTTGAGATAAAAAATATTCGATTGTTGTTGTTGGATTAAAAGGATTTGGGTAATTCTGAAATAGTATGAATGTACTTGGCTGTGGTGTTTGATCGATAGAAGATCCGCTGTGTCCATTGATTGATAACATCCTAAATCCCAATTTCCGGATGGCGGTCTGGGCTTGCCGAGTATATCCACATTGAAGGGAATCCCCAAATTTATCCCTGTACCAATTGCTGGGGAGCCCGGTTTTATACCAAAATCTAAATTAAGTATATTATTGAATAATGGATTTCCAGAAATATCCGTTCCCACAAATGGAAAGGCATTCCATGTTGATAAAGAAATTTCATCATTAAGATAGCTTACGGGCGTACTCATGGGTGAGTAAATTAAATTATTACTAATATCACATCCTGTTTTTAGAGTATCCGTTATGCTAAAAGGCTCTATTCCTGTACTTGTTGAATAAAAGATATTGTTCTTAATAACAATATTGCTTCTTGCAGCTGTAAATTTATCATTAGAAATGTAAAATCCAGGACTACCAACATCACTGCCCTGGTAAATAGTATTATTGTAAATAAATGCTTTAAGATTGTTATTCCTAATACCAATCCCATCAAATGCATAAGGTAAAATTATTAGGTTATCATAAATATACCAGGTAGTATTGTCTAAGATTCCATTGTCAAGTCCTTCAATGTAAATTCCTTGTGCATTATAGATTTTTGTGTCAGTGTGACGAATAATATTTCCATAAATTTCCCAGTTACCGCCGGCAATTGGCGTTTCGTCAGGCGTATTAGAAAAATAGAACTGAAGCGCATCAGTATGATCGCCGGTAGCAACATCCCTCAATGTTATATTATTATATCTGAATATATTATTACCACCCCCGGCACACTGCATAAAATCACCATTGCCGCCAAATGAACCGGTTATAGGGGTTGGTGATTGATCTGCCGTAACATATTCAATAATGTTATTATCTCCATTATACATGTCAAGGGACATAATCCCTTCAGTGTGATAAATTTCACAGTGTGAGATCGTACAATTTGAAGTTCGCATACGTATGTCAACATTGGAGGCATTTTTACATTTAATGTAACTTATAGTTATATATTGCATATAATTAAAGTCGACACAATAATCTCTTGAATTTTCTCCGTCAATAACAACCTTGCCATTATGTCCTGACGAAAATCCCTTTGGTAATAACAATCCTACCGGCTGGACTTCCGGACTGGCCAAGAGTGAGAGTTTCATTGTAAACAGTTGAGTCAATACCACCGGAGATAAAAATTGTATCGCCAGCTGAAATGGAATTCCAATTTATATTACTGAGACCCACCCAGGCATTAGTCCAACTAGTTCCATTATTTGAACCATTAGCATTTATATCAACGTACCAGTTGGTTTGTCCGAATATTAGAATCGTTGGAAAGATCAAGCAATTTAAAAAATTAAAGTAGAAGAAGTGCTTTTTAGACATAATTGAACTTTCCCATAAAATTTAATGAGCCATAAGATATTAATATAGAAGAGCTGGTGTTTCTACAAACATGCGTTTCCAAATTTAATGCCATTTATATACGAGATTAAGCATAACAATAAAAGGCTATTATAATGATATATTAGTAACAATTTTTAAGCGATCAAGGAATTTTATGTGAAAAGCCTGCTAGTTTATATGAATATTGTTCGCAGCAAATTTTTTTTATGCAGTATAATTTTTGGTCAATCAGTTTTGTCTATCTGTTTAATTCTTAGTCTTTCCAGTCCTTTCATAGCAACCAATATCCCAATTTCCTGACTTGGGTCTTGGCCTGCCAAGTATATCTATGTTGAATGGAACTCCTAAATTAACTCCCACTTTAATTGCCGGTGAGCCTGGCTGCAAACTAAAGTCTAAAGAGGATATGTTATTGAATAAAGGATTTCCAGAAATATCCGTTCCCACAAAACGAAAGTTATTCCAGGTTGATAATGAAATATCCTGATTAAGATATTGTATTGGTGAAATACTGGATGAGTATATTAAATTATTACTAATATCGCATCCAGCTTTCAGAGAAAGGCCAATTTTAACCGGGTGCGACTTTCTGCTCGCAGAATAAAAAATATTGTTTTTAATTATGATACTGTCTATTGAGGTCGAGAACTTTGAATATATCCAGAAGCCAGCGCTACCGGCTCCGTTGCCCTGATAAATAGTATTATTATAAATATAGGCTTTTAGATTGTTATTCCTGATTGCAATTCCATCCATTGCGTATGGCAGAATAATCAGGTTGTCATAAATATACCAGGTAGTATTGTCCAAGATACCACTATCCAATCCTTCAATATAAATACCTTGTGCGTTGTAGATCTTTGTGTCGGTGTGGTAAATAGTGTTTCCATAAATTTCCCAGGTACTTCCTGCAATTGGTTTCTCAGCAGATTTATTAGAAAAATAGAACTGAAGTGCGTCAGTATGATCGCTGGTAACCTCATCCCTTAATGTTATATTATTAAATCTGAATATGTTATTACCACCCCCGGCACACTGCATAAAGTCGCCGTTGCCGCCAAACGAACCTACAACAGGAGTAGGTGATTGATCTGCCGTAATGTATTCAATAATGTTATTTTCTCCATTATACATGTCGAGAGACATAATTCCTTCAGTGTGATAAATTTCACAATGAGAGATCGTACAATTAGAAGATCTCATACGAATATCAACATTATCGGCATTTTGACATTTAATGTAGCTAAGAGTAATATATTGCATATAATTAAAGTCGACACAATAGTCTCTTGAGTTTTGTCCGTCGATAACAACTTTACCGTTGTGTCCTGAGGATAATCCCTTAGTAATAACAATCCGCCCTGATGAATTGCCAGAATTATCGATGGTTAGTGTTTCATTATAGACAGTAGAGTCAGAGCCCCCTGAGATGAAGATAGTATCGCCAGCTGAAATGGAATTCCAATTTATATTACTGAGATCCACCCAGGCGTTAGACCAAGTAGTTCCATTATTTGAACCATTAGCATTTTTATCAACGTACCATTTAGTTTGAGCAAAAGTTAGAATGGATGGGAAGATCAAGAATGTTAATAAACTTAAATGGTAGAAATATTTTTTATACATAGCAACAAGCTTACTTATTTATTAATTTTCCCGACATTCAAACATTATAATAAGTAAAGAAGTCCGATTCAAAAATCAATTATTATATCTGATGCCAATTTAATACCATTAAGATAAATGCTCGATTGTATTAATAAAAGGCCATTATCTTTCAAAGTGGAAGGGGATCTGAAGTTGATCTACTTAAAATCGGCGAGAGATAATGTCAATTAATAATACATGCTGATTTATTTAAAGAATAATTATTGGTTGCAAAAAACCAGCACAATTTTAGTTCTAAAATTTAGTCGGAAATTGAACGAAAAATCCTTTTAAAATAGATGAAATATTAATCTGCCTAATTAATCAGTGATTCGTTTTATCAATAACTAATTAAAACATAAGGCTCAATATTTTATGGTTTGAAGGCTATGTGCGTATGTCAATAAATAAACTCTCAAAATATGCTTTTGAAACTCACCGTATATTTGATTTATTATTCAACTAGTAATGCCATTCTCAACAAGTCATAATACTCATTATCAATTATACATTCCTTTCGTAGAATTCCTTCAATTTGAAAACCCAGCTCCATATTAAGAGTAACATTCCTGATATTATTTTCTAATGTATTTAAATAGATCTTTTTTAATCCTAAATTATTAATACCATATTGTATCCACAACATTGTCGCTTCTTTCGCATATCCTTTTTCTCTATAGTCTTTTTCACCAATTAGCTTTCTCAATTCTGTTTTTTGAATCTCTTTATTATAATCCAGGAATCCCATAAGTCCAATCGGAGTTGAGTCTGTCAAACAAATAATTCCAAGAATATTTTTATTATCTTTAATTAGTCTATTTAATGTATTGTCTTTTATGGTTGGACGGGAAAGAAGAAACCAACGACCAAAACTATCTTCTAACCAATTCTTTACAAACTCATAATCAGAGTCTTTGTCAAACAATCTAATTTGAATATTCTCACCTATTAAGGGAAATTCAAGTTTGTTTGGTGGATATATAGAGTCTAAAATGCATTTTGAATTATTTTTATGAGAAGTTGTAATCAACGAAAGATCCAGAATTGAATTAATAAGTCTTATATAGTCTGATTTATTGAAACCCCATTTTGAAGTTTCCTTTATGATAGCTTCTGAAACTGTTTCGATGGTTTTATCATTTAATATTTTTATTTCAAAATCGGTCATAGTTTTTCGATTAATGAATCAAGATGGCAGGATATTGATTCAAATAACATACCATTAAAAATATGCGTTTATATTAAATTGTTTTACGATTTTATACATAAAAAAGTGATCCTAATTGATAAATGCTATATTTTTGTTCTAAAATTATACAAATATCTTAATTAAATATTGAATTAAATGAAAATTATGTCATTCTTGGGGTATAAATTAAGCCATGGAAAAATGCTTGCATGGCATAATAATTGAACCTTTTAATGCAGCTTAGGTAAAAAGATTGCTATAGTATTTTCAATAATCTTGATAACATTGTTTTTTTAAAAATTAGAACTTTTATAGGTTAAGAAATTCCAGTTTATTTATTGTATATATCAATCAATTATTAAACACATTAACCAAATGCATGATGACAGTAATATCGTCTCAAATTGATGCAATAATTGGTTCTTGCCAAGAGGTATAAATTGAAAAAAATGGTTTTAGATGAAAAATCTCTGCATATTTGGTGGTCAGATCTAGACCAGCCTCAGAGAATAGTGGATAATTACCTAACTCTTCTCAGTTCCGAAGAAATAAAAAGAATAAGTAAATATAACACTCTGCTGTTGAGAAATAGGCAGGTGATGTCAAGAGCCATTTTAAGAAAGATACTTTCACTTTACTTAAAAACAAATGCAACCAAAATAGAGTTTATATATAATAAATATGGAAAACCTTTTGTAAGAGCTGGCAATGGGGATGATTCGATAAAATTTAACATCTCCCATTCAGAAAATATTGGAATGTTTGCCTTTTCCTTAAATGGATTGGGCATAGATATTGAAAAAAATAAAGAATACATTGAAATTGATGGTATAAAAGAAATTTGTTTTACTAATTTTGAAAAAAAATGGTATGACAATCTTAATAAAAAATTTCAATTGGAAACCTTTTATAAGATTTGGACTATTAAGGAAGCATTCATTAAAGCTATAGGAGAAGGGTTTTCTTATCCTACATTAAATATCGAACTGACAAATGAATTAGAAAATCAGATTCAGATTAGAAAAGTTTATTCTGAGGAATACGCAAATAATAACTATCAGGTCAAGACTTTTAATTGTGTCCCAGGGTTTATCTCTTCCGTTGTGTACGAAGGCAAAAAACAGATTAAGATTTTCCCTCAGCCAGCATTAAATGAACTTATCAATTTAAGCGAATTACGAGTTTTTCAAAACCCAAAAAATAATTTAAATATTAATGCATTCTAAAATAATTTCTACATTTAATAAAACTAAAGTTAATTTTCCTTATAAAAATACAATCCAGGAATTATTTGAAGTTCAGGTCAAAAAGAACAAGTCTGAAGTAGCAGTAATTTGTGAAAATGGAAAATTGTTTAAGGGAAAAACATTCCTAACTTTTGATGAACTCAATCAGGAGTCTAATAAATTAGCCAATAATTTAAGAAAAAAAGGCGTTGGGCCGGATAAGATTGTTGGATTAACGTTGGACAGATCATTTGAAATGATAATTGGTATTTGGGGAATTATTAAAGCAGGTGGCGCTTACTTACCAATTTTACCAGAAACTCCTCCTGAACGTATTCAATATATGCTCGCTAATAGCGGCGCTGAAATTATCCTTGTTCAAAATAAGTACAAAAATAAAATTTCCAATGATATAGAAATATGTGATTTAGATGAACCAGCCTCTTACAGTGGCTCAGTGGATAATCCATTGATAATAAATTCTCCTACGGATTTAGTTTATGTTATTTACACTTCCGGTTCAACCGGCAAACCTAAAGGAGTAATGATTGAACATAGATCGTTGGTAAACAGATTAAACTGGATGCAAAGATTTTATCCGTTAAATTCTAATGATATAATATTGCAGAAGACTCCTTACTCGTTTGATGTTTCAGTCTGGGAGTTATTTTGGTGGGGGATGGTAGGAGCAAAAATGTGCTTTCTGGAACCAGGAGGTGAAAAAAATCCATTTGTTATTGCCGAGAGTATTAAGAAAAATAGAATTTCTGTTATGCATTTTGTTCCTTCAATGATGAATCTCTTTCTGGATTATGCTGAAAGCAAAAATGAAAACGATATTAAACAATTGAATACTCTGAAATATATTTTTGCAAGCGGAGAAGCACTCAACCCTGCACATGTTAAAAGATTTAATACTTTATTGGGAGAGTATAATAAAACCAAATTAATTAATCTGTATGGACCAACAGAGGCTACTGTTGATGTAAGTTATTATGAATGTCCTGATAATAATGATTTTGATAAAATTCCTATTGGAAAGCCGATAGATAATATTCAGCTTTATGTAGTAAAAGATAATAAACTAGCGGATATAGGTGAAGAGGGTGAACTATGCATTGCAGGCATAGGGTTAGCAAGAGGATATCTAAACAATGTCCAATTAACAAACGAGAAATTTATACCGAATATTGTAAATCCCTCAGAAAAAATGTATAAAACTGGTGATCTTGCCAGATGGCTTCCAGATGGCAATATTGAATATTTAGGGCGCGAAGATCATCAGGTAAAAATTCGCGGATTTCGAATTGAACTCGGTGAGATTGAAAACAATATAAGAGAATACAAAGGCATTAGGGATTGTGTAGTTATTGTTCATAAATATTCGGAAGATGTAATTAACATAATAGCGTACCTGGTTAGTAGCGAAGAGATTGATATTGAGGAATTAAAGATTAATCTCAGCCAATATCTTCCAGAATATATGGTCCCTAATCATTTCGTAATACTTGAGAAAATACCTTTGACCTCAAATGGCAAAACAGATCGTAAGTCATTGCCAATACCCGAGCAAGTTGCAAAGCATAAAGTTCATTTGAATCCAGTCAAAGCATTATCATCGGATGAAATTGAAAATAAGCTACTCCTAATTTGGAGAGAATTATTAGGGATTGAAAATATCGGCTTAAGTGATAATTTCTTTGATTTAGGTGGTAATTCTATATTAATGGCAAGACAACAAATTAAAGTTAATCAGATTTTTAATGAAGAGTTTTCTATTGTAGATTTTTTTCAATACCCGACTATTTTATCGCTCGCAAATTTTATTGGTAAAGGCAAAGAAAGTAAAAATTATAATAATAAAATAGAATTTAATAATAAGAATTTCTCAAATTCAGATGTTGCAATTATTGGAATATCATGTAAATATCCTGGAGCTAATACAGTGGATCAGTTCTGGGAAAACCTTTTAAATGGAAAAGAGTCTATTTCTTTCTTCACTAAAGATGAGCTTGAATTTCTCCCAAAGGGCAGCCTAAATCCGGAACTAAAATTTGTTATGGCAAGAGGTGTGTTGAATGACGCTGATAAATTTGATGCCTCATTCTTTGGTTATACTCCTCGTGAAGCCCAGGAAATGGATCCACAACATCGGATCCTGCTTGAATGCGCCTGGGAAGCACTTGAAGATTCAGGATATTGTTCTGAAAATTATAAAGGGTCAATTGGAGTATATGCTGGCTCAAGTCTGAATGCCTATCTTATGTTTAATGTGTTGCAAAACCGCGAAGCTCAAGAAGAGCTTGTGAGCGCATATCAACTTGCTGATTATAAAACTATTACAGGAAATGATAATGGATTTTTAACAACCAAGATTGCTTATAAACTTGGATTAACGGGGCCTGCTATTAATGTTCAAACTGCCTGCTCTACTTCTCTAGTAGCAATTGGACAAGCATACCAAAGCTTAATTTCTGGTCAGTGTGATATGTCTCTCGCGGGAGGCGTTTCAATAACTTTTCCTCAGAAAAGAGGCTATTTTTATATAGACGGGAGTATTGGCTCAATTGATGGTCATTGCAAAACTTTTGATGCCGATGCAACTGGAACAGTTTTCAGTTCTGGTGCAGGCATTATTGTTATGAAAAGGCTTGATGAAGCGATCAGAGATAATGATTCTATTTATGCTGTTATTAAATCTGTAGCAATTAACAATGATGGTGCAAATAAAGCCGGCTATATGACTCCGAGTGTTGAGGGCCAGTCGGAAGTTATTGAACGGGCACATAAACTTGCTGGAATTAAAGCTGAAACTATTAAATATGTTGAAGCACATGGAACAGGTACTCCGGTAGGCGATCCAATTGAAATAGCTGGTCTTGAAAAAGCATTTCGTTTAACTACCAAGGCAAAACAGTTTTGTGGAATTGGTTCGGTTAAAAGTAATATAGGCCATACTGATGCGGCTGCTGGAGTAACAGGCGTCATAAAAACTGCATTGGCATTAAAGCATAAAATTCTGCCTCCAAGCCTTCATTACAAGAGTCCTAATCCAAGAATTGATTTTGCTAATTCGCCATTTTATGTGGTTGACAAAGCTACAAGTCTGGAAAATGAACAAGGACCTATTAGAGCTGGAGTAAGTGCTTTTGGAGTTGGAGGAACTAATGCTCATGCTATTCTTGAAGAATACCAGGAAAATAATTCTGCAAGTGATGGACTAAAAGAGAAACAAATCCTTATAGTTTCTGCGAAAACTGAATCTGCTTTAAAAAACAATTTAAGTTCCTTAGCGGCTTATTTGAAAAGTACTCATGAAGAGATAATTTCAAATGTAGCTTATACATTGCAGAACGGAAGGAAAGAATTTGAATGGCGACAGTTTGTTGTGGCCGATAATTGTTTAGGCGGTGTTGAAGAAATTGAAAATATTATTAAATCAGGTTTGAATAAAGTCAAAGCCAGCGAGAATGATAAACCAAATTTGGTTTTTATGTTTCCAGGTCAGGGAGCTCAATACGTTAATATGGGCAAGAAGCTATATCAAACTGAAAAAGTTTTCCAGGATATAGTAAACAAGTGTGCGGAGTATTTAAAGCCTTTGCTAGAATTAGACATTAGAGATTTGCTTTATCCTCAAGAAAATAATGAGGAAACTGCTAAGAAACTAGAACAAACTGTTTATACTCAACCTGCATTATTTATTGTAGAATATGCGCTGGCTCAGGTTTTATTAAGCTATGGAATTCAACCTGCATCTATGATTGGTCATAGCGTTGGAGATTATGTTGCTGCATGCCTTGCTGGTGTATTTAAACTTGAAGATGCGCTTTATATAATTGCGATGCGGGCCAGACTGATGCAGAAGCAGGAACCTGGTAGTATGCTGTCGGTCCGGTCAAGTGAAGCTGAGATCAATAAATATCTTAATGAAGATGTGTGTCTGGCTGCTATAAATTCTCCTAATCTTGTAGTATTGTCTGGTCCATCGGAAAAAATAAAAGAATTATCCAATAAACTTACAGAAGTAAATATAGAAAACAGAGTTCTTTTTACATCGCACGCTTATCATTCAAAAATGATGGAGCCAGCTATAAAACCTTTTGTTTATGAGTTTTCTAAGGTAAAACTTAACAAACCTACTGCTCCATTTATTTCGAGTATGAGCGGCACTTGGATAACAGATGAACAAGCAACTGATCCGAATTTCTGGGCATTGCAATTAAGGAATTCCGTTCGTTTTTCAAATGGGATCGTTGAACTTCAAAAAAAGAATAATCTTGTTCTTATTGAACTTGGGCCAGGCCGCGCCCTTTCGACAATGGCAAGTCAACACAAAAAAGAAAAAGGTAACCAGACTGCAATTACTACTCTTCTTCAGCCGAATGAAAATAATGATGATGATACTAACGTATTAAATGCTATCGGGAAACTTTGGACATCTGGTCTTAAAATTAACTGGAATAAATTTCACGAGAATAAAAATAGAAAAAGGCTCCATCTTCCAGCATATCAATTTGATCATAAGAGTTATTGGATTGAAGTGCAAAAAAATGGTTTGGAGAAGAACCAGAGCAATATAACAAAGCAAATTCCGAGAAAAGTAAAAAAATTAGTCAAAAAACCAGGAGTAAAAAAAGTAGTGCAGCAAAACAGTATGACAAGAAAAGAATATATAACTACCATTATCAAAGATGTGCTTGAAGAATTATCAGGCATTAAAAAAACAGAGCTTGATGAAACAAAGACTTTCCTTGAATTAGGATTTGATTCACTTTTCATGACTCAGATAAGTCTTGCTTTTCAGAAAAAGTTTGAAATAAAAATAACTTTAAGGCAACTGCTCGAAACTACTCCGACCATTTATTCCTTCTCAGAATTTGTTGAGAGTAAACTTCCGGATGGCAAATTCGAGCCGCCAAAGCAAGAGATAGTAATTGAAGAAGAAAGCGAGGAAATCATGGAAGAATATGAAGAACTATCAAATGAAGATACTTTGCAGCTGGAGATGCAATCCAATTCCGGCAATAGTAGTGTTGAAAGACTTGTTTATGAGCAACTTGAGTTAATGAAGAAGCAACTTGAATTACTTGGTGGAAATTCAAAGAAAGTTCTAAATTCTTTGAAGCAAGAAACAACAGTTGAGAAGGAATCGGCTGTTCCTGCTAAACCTCAAACTTCAGGCATTGAATCTCCTGCTTCAACTAAAGAAGCAAAATCCGAAAAGAAAGTTTTTGAAAGATTCGGACCATACAAACCAATAGAAACAAAAAAAGGCGAAGGTTTAACAGAACAGCAGCAAAAATACCTGGATAAACTTATTGATGAATACACCAAGAAAACTGCAAATTCTAAAACACTTACTCAAAAGCATAGGGCACATTATTCTGATCCAAGAACTGTTTCCGGGTTTCTGCCGATTTGGAAAGAAATGACATATCAGGTAGTAACCGAGAGATCTGAGGGTTCTAAATTATGGGATATAGATGGTAATGAATATGTAGATGTTCTTATGGGCTTTGGTCAGTATTTATTTGGACACAATCCTAAATTTTTGAGAGAAGCAATTGAAAAGCAGCTAAAGCTTGGAATTGAAATTGGGCCTCAGTCACCAATTGCTGGTGAAGTTGCCCAAATGATATGTGAATTTACGAAACTTGATAGAGCTGCATTTTGCGTAACTGGATCAGAAGCAGTGCTGGGCGCTATTAGAGCAGCAAGAACTGTTACCGGAAAAGATAAAGTCGTTTTCTTCGCCGGAGATTATCATGGAATTATAGATGAAGTGCTAATCAAAACCAATATTATTGGGGACCGAATGAAAACCGTACCAATTGCTCCTGGAATTCCAATGGAAAATGTGCAGAGTACTATAGCTCTTGAATACGGTACCGAAGAATCTCTAGCTACAATAGAAAGGCTTTTACCGGAACTTGCTGCTGTAATGGTTGAGCCAGTGCAGGCAAGAAGACCGGATTTTCAGCCACGAGAATTTTTACAAAAATTGCGCAAGATGACTGAAAAAGCAAATGTAGCACTGATATTTGATGAGGTAATTACCGGATTTAGATCAACTCCAGGGGGAGCACAGGAATGGTTTGGCGTAAAAGCTGACTTAGCTACATATGGAAAAGTAATTGGCGGTGGATTTCCAATTGGTGTAATTGCTGGAAGTAAATTATACATGGATGCTTTTGATGGAGGCACTTGGCAGTATGGTGATGATTCAATTCCAGAGGCTGGTGTTACTTTTTTTGCAGGAACTTTTGCAAGACATCCAATTTCTTTAACCGGAGCTTATGCTGCACTTAATTATCTTAAATCAAAAGGAAAAACATTACAAGAAACTTTAAATAAAAAGACTGCGCAATTGACAGAAGAGCTTAATGCATTTTTTATGGATAGAAATGTTCCGATTAAGATAATGAATTTTAGCTCTCTTATGTATTTTTCTTATCCCAAAGATCTTAATTATTATAGCCTGATGTTTTACGTATTACGTCAAAAAGGATTACATATACTCGAAGGTTTTCCAATTTATTTAAGTGAAGCGCATAGTGATGAGGATATTAGGTTTATTATTGAAACTTTCAAAAAAAGTATAATCGAGTTACAGGATAATGGATTTTTCCCTGCGCCAATAGATAGTGGTAATAAAACTAATAACAATAATGGCCAACAAGCCAACACGAAAAATTTCCCCTTGTCAAATGCACAAAAGGAAATTTGGGTTGCATCCCAAATGAGCGATACGGCATCATGCGCATTTAATGAATCTGCCCGGTTAGAGTTAAAAGGAAAATTGGATATTCCTGCGCTTGAAAAAGCTTTTGATAAGGTTATTCAAAGGCACGAATCACTTAGAACCACCTTTTCCAAGGATGGAAATTATCAACAGATTCATTCTGGAATTAGCTTTAAATTGAAAATTTCTGATCTTGAATCATTTCCAGAAAATGAAAATGTATTAAAGAAAAAATTAGAAGAAGAAACTACCAAATTATTTGATTTTGTTAATGGTCCATTGATAAGGGCAGAATTAATAAAATTAAATGAAGAGAGATATGTATTGGTTATTACCGCTCACCATATTATTTGCGATGGCTGGTCATATGATGTTATGTCTACCGATCTAAGCAGAATATATAATACTGAAATTGAAGGGAAACAATTAGAAAGCAATCAACCAATGCAAATGCGCGAATTTGTGTCATACCTGGATAGTATTAAGAATAAAGATGAATATAAAAATCAGGAAAAATACTGGCAGGAAAATCTGAAGTCACCTATAAATGAAACCTTTTTACCAACTGATAATAGCCGTCCTGATATCAGAACTTTCAATGGTTCACGTATTTCGGGAAAGATTGAAAGTGATTTATTTAAGAAGACAAAAGAATTAAGCTTTAAAACAGGCAACACAATATTTGTAACACTTCTATCGTGCTTTTCAGTATTACTCGGTAAATTAACGAATGAAGAAGATATTGTTACGGGAATTCCCACTGCTGGTCAACAGGTAATAGGTGCGCATGACCTTGTTGGGCATTGCACAAATTTGTTGCCGTTAAGGTTTGATCTTAAGCAGGATACAAAATTTCGGGATTATCTAAGCAAGGTGAAATCAATTGTACTTGATGCTTATGATAATCAGGAAGTTACTTATGGTGATATTATAGGAAAATTGAAACTGAAAAGAAATGCTCACAAAACTCCTTTATTATCTACAATGTTTAATATTGATCCAGCAATTATGGGGCTTAAATTCTCCGGACTTGAATGTGAAATGATTTCAAATCCCAGATGCGGATATCAATTCGAACTCGGATTTAATTTAGTAAATCATGATCAGGAATGCGTTATTGAGTGTGATTATAATACTGATCTTTTTGAAACATCTACTATGGAAAAATATATTAAATATTATAATTATATTTTGGAGCAGATAACTGAGAACCCTGAAATTTCTCTGGGTGAAATTCAGATATTATCCCAGTCAGAAGTAGACGATCTCATTAATCTATTAAATAATAATGGAAATGGTTGAACTAAATGACAGTATATGATTTAATAAAACAACAATTTATTAATAAGCCTGATTCGGCTGCGATAAGTTTCGGTAATAAGACTTTAAGCTATAGACAATTGGATAAAGAGATTAATCAAATGGTCTCTTATATTACGGCCTCAGGTGTAAAGAAAGGGGATATATTAGGAATCTCTGTAAACCGTTCAATTGAAATGGTAATTACGCTGCTATCCATAATTAAAGCTGGTGCCATTTATATTCCCCTTGATCCGGAATTTCCAGCCAAACGGTTAAAGTATATGCTAGAGGATTCTGGATGTAATTTCTTAATTACAGAAAATTCTCTGAAGAATTTATTCAATTACTTTAATGGTAATATTATAAGTGTTGATGATTACAAAACTCATCCCTCAACAGAAATTGAAAATGAAACTATCGACGAAAAGAGTGTTGTATATATACTTTATACTTCCGGGTCAACAGGAAATCCTAAAGGAGTCCAAATATCTCACGAAAGTTTGGTTAATTTTCTTTTGTCTATGCAGAGAACTCCAGGGTTATCCGAAAAAGATACTCTATTAGCTATTACAACACTCTCATTTGATATCTCAGGATTAGAAGTTTACCTTCCTCTGGTTACCGGTGCACAATTAATTGTTGCTTCGAAAGAAGAAACCAGAGATGGTATAATGCTTTTGGAAAAATTAAAAGGTGTCTCAGTTATGCAGGCTACTCCTTCAACCTGGAAATTGCTTTTAGAATCGGGCTGGAATCAAAAATTGAATTTAAAAGCATTGTGCGGAGGAGAGGCACTATCAAGAGATCTTGCCAATAAATTACTGGATAAAGTTGATTCCTTGTGGAATATGTATGGACCTACTGAGACTACAATTTGGTCTTCGTGCTCAAAAGTAGAACCCGGAGATTCTTTTATCCCCCTTGGTAAACCTATAGCAAACACACAATTTTATATAGTCGATAAAAATAATCGATTTTGTCCTCCCGGAATTGCTGGTGAACTTTTAATTGGAGGTAAAGGGTTGTCAGTTGGTTATTTTAATCGACAAGAATTAACAAATGAAAAGTTTATTATAAATCCTTTTGATAAGGAAAAAAAGACTAGGGTTTATAAAACAGGTGACCTGGTAAAGTTAAATCCAAATAAAGAAATAGAATTTTTAGGGAGAATAGATTCTCAGGTCAAAATAAGAGGATTTAGAATTGAACTAGGTGAAATAGAAAGTTTAATAATGCAAAGTGACCTCGTTAAAGATTGTACTGTAGTTATAAAAGAATTTAGCGACAATGACAAGAAAATTGTAGCTTTTTATCTGGATAAGGATATTGCGACCAGCAATAATGAAAATGATTCTTTATCTGCTGATCAAAAAACCATAGAATCGCTAAGAAGTGAACTAAAAAATAAATTGCCCGAATATATGATCCCATCTTACTTTATTAAATTAGATTCTTTTCCGCTGACACCTAATAATAAAGTTGATAGAAAGGCATTAAGTAATTATGATATTTCCAATCTTTTAGTTAGAAAAACAATTGCAAAAGCTGAAACAAATGAAGAGAAAATATTTGTTCAGATTTGGGAAAATTTACTTGGCATTCAAAATATAGGAATAGATGATAATTTTTTTGAACTTGGTGGACATTCTATATTGGCAGCTCAAATGTTTACAGATTTTGAAAAATTGACCGGGAAGAGGATTCCTCTTGCTACATTATTTACATCACAGACTATTAGAGAATTAGCAGAAGCTGCAAGAGACAAAATGACTGAAGAAAAATGGTCATCGCTTGTTGAAATTAAAAGTGGTGGCGAAGAAAAAGCCCCGCTATTTCTTGTGCATGGAGCTGAAGGAAATATTCTATTATATCGTGATCTTGCTAATAACCTAAATTCAAATAGGTCAGTATATGGATTGCAATCAAGAGGATTAAACGGCTCTGATAAAATGGTCGAGAGCGTTGAAGAAATGGCCGAAGATTATATTGAAGCAATAAAGAAAGTTCAGCCCAAGGGTCCATACAATATTGGTGGTTATTGCATGGGGGGAACTATAGCGTACGAAATTGCTCAGCAGCTAAAGAATAGGGGGGATGAAGTTAATAGTTTATTCCTCATCGAAACCTATAATGAATGTTTAGTTGCAAATGGAAATAATCCTTCGAATAAAACAAAAGATAAGCTCGAAAATATTAAATTTCATTTTGATAATATCAAAAATCTAAAGGGGCAGGATAGAACTAATTTTATAAAAATTAAGGCTGAAACTTCTTTTAAAAGAACCACTGCAAGAATAAGTAAAGTTACAACAAAATTTGGCGTTAATCTTGATAATGAACCTGAAACAGGACAGCTTACTCTAAGTTTAAGAAAGTTAAATGATCAGGCTCAAATTAGTTATATTCCGGAAACATTTAATGGAAAAGCAGTTTTACTTCGACCTAAAGTCAGCTTTACTTCGGAACCTGACCCGAAATTTGGCTGGGGTGATTATGTTAAAGGTGATCTTAAAGTTTACAATCTTGATGTTGCCCCTAGAGGCATGCTGGTTGAACCTTTCGTAAAGGCAACAGCTAGAATTATTGAAAGTGAATTTGGCGATTAAATCTTATCTTTATTAATCAATTTTTTTCAATAAGCATGAATTTTTAATTTTATGGTAAAATATGCAATTAAATAAAAGATTAAAATCGGGCGATTTAGTACGCGTAAAATCTATGAAGGATATCATTAAAACTCTTGATAGTAATCAATGTTTAGATAATTTGCCATTTATGCCTGAGATGAAGAAATACTCCGGTAAAGTATTTAAAGTCCAACATAGAATAGAAAAGACCTGCGTAGGTAAACAGGAAGGTGAAAGTACTATGACAACGGCAGAATTTATTAATAATGATGTGGTGTATCTGGATGGTTTAAGATGCGATGGTGACTTTCATGATAACTGCCAAAGAAGTTGTATGATATTTTGGAAAGAAGCTTGGTTGGAAAGGGTATCTTCTGAAAAAGAGGCAATATTAAATTCAGATGGTTTTCAATTTAGTACAGAAATAAAAAATTCCGATGGAAAGTATTTTTGTCAATCTACTCAGCTTACTATGGCAACCAAAACAATTACAAAATCGCAGATACTTGCAAAAGTTTTTTCCGATTTAAATGCGGGTACGTTTGGTATTTTAAAAGCATTGCAATTAATGATTATGCCTGTAATTAGAAAGGTTATTAAAAAAATAATAAAGGATCAGCATCCTAGAGGCAAATTAGAGAAGACGCCTGATGAAAAACTTAACCTTCAGCCGGGGGAAATAATTGAAATTAAATCCTTAAAAGAAATTATTGCAACTTTAGATAAGGATGGCAAAAATAAAGGATTGATTTTTGAACCAGATATGAGAGAATTCTGTGGAAAAAGATTTAAAGTTCAAAGCAGACTTGAGAAAATGATTCTTGAAAGAAATGGGAAAATGGTTAATGTAAAAAACAGCGTGATTCTGGATAATATTACTTGTAACTGTTTTTATGCTTTTGGTGGGTGCCCAAGAAAAGAATTGCAGTATTGGAGGGAAATTTGGCTGAAAAGAGTAGAGAATAATTGAAAATTTATTAAAATCATCAGGTTATTTATTTAATTTTAAATTATCAAAAAAAATTAGCACTAAATTTTGTAAAGTGCTCAATCCAATTTTTTTACTATATATTTATATAATGGATAAGATCCCAATAATATCAATAACTTACTAGGCCAGCTCAGATCTTCTTTCCACTTTGTATCCTCAATTATAAAAGTTTTCCCAGTATGAAATCTGGTTCTGTTGGCTGCAAAAATGTGGCTTGGTTCTAAATTAACATAAAACTGTCCATCACTCTTTTCCAATTTTAAATTCAGGTTCAGTACTTTATTTATTTTCTCTATAGTTCTTTCAGGGTTTTCAGTAAATTTTTCATAAGATATATAAATGCTGTTTAAGTTATTGAGCTTTTTAACAAGATCAAGGTTGAATAGATTTTTCGAATTCCAGACCAACATATGCATAAAGGCATTTCGTCTGTTTTTAACGGAATGTCTTATATCCTTTTGAATTAATGAATTTATTATACCCCTGGGGTCTCGGATCATGTAGATTGGGTATAAATCTATATCGTCTGAAAAGGAAAGAGCCAGTAATATCCTTGGAAGACGTGATGTATCAAGTATTATTTTCTTCCCCGTTATTTTTGAAATAGTTTCATAGATTTTTTCATAATGACTGAGATAATTATCCAAGGATTTTTTAAGTTCCAAATCGTTTTTATTTTTTAAATATTTCCTTAATCGGAAATAATTTGACCGATTTTCAAATTCTACAATCTTCTTACTTATTTCTTCAAGAGTTTCCCCTGGAAAAGATTTTAAATATTCCTCAGTAATTTTACTCCAAAAAGGACATTCCTGAAATTTCTTCCCGCAACTACAAATGCTCTTTTCTTTTGCACCTTTTACCCAAAATTCTCTTATTTCGCCAATAAATATAGCTTGATTAGAGGTCTCCATAATTCGACCCAATATTGTTGACCCACTTCTCCATATACCGGTAAAAAAAGCAACCTTTAATTTATCCATAAGGAAATATTTGCCTCAGAATTAGAAAGTTAATTTAATTTAAAATATTGTTTGATGAACATTAGATTCTTAAAAACGGTTCCACCAGGCTTAGCTAAAATAACACACCTTTAGATTTTATAAGTTAGCAACTTAGAATTGATAAATTTTAATATCACTAAAAAAAGTTAGAATTCCCACTATTTTTAGACAAAAGGCTGTTAGATTCGATGAAATATTAGGCGCCCCGTTAACTCCATTGTTACTAGTATTTGGATAACATTTAGTATTAAATAATACATTTGCAATCCTTAAAAATAAGAAATAAATTTATAAGAGTTCATATTATTGTTATATAATTATTTAAATAGCTTACTCGTTATTTCAGGAATTGTTTTAATTATCAGTACTTGCCTTAAGTCAAAAATCGTTTTTTGGTTCTAATTATAGGGGCAAAGATTGATATTAAATATAGCGAAGTTATTACCATTTTTCCCAAATTATCTATTATTTATAAAATTAAAACTCTAGGCAAATTGAATTTGTAAACTTATAATTTAACCAAATTAATCTATGAAGACTAAAATGAAATATATGATTTTGTATTTAGCAATGCTATTAACAAATATTCAGATGTTTGGTCAAACACCCATAACAATTATGACATACAACACAAGTGATGATGGATCTACCTGGGGTGGCACCGAGTCGCGTCTAACTAATTTGTATAATGTTATAAATACAGTCAGTCCGGACATTATTGTTGCTATTGAAATTAATAACAATAATACAGGCACGTTCTTAAGCAAATGCCTGGCTTCAGGTTATTCAAAGGCGGCATTTATTCCTAATACCAGCGGCTTTGACCAAACAAATAATGGTGATGATCATAATTGTAATTGCCTCTATTATAAAACTTCCAAATTTAGCAGTGTAACACATACTACAATTCCTTCATATGATGCACCTTATACAGCTCCAACGGATACAACGTCCTGGCGATTTCGATGGTTCGATAGGTGGAATGTTACTCAGACCGGAGGTGAATCTATGTTTATATATGCAGTCCATTTAAAACCGAATGATTGGAATGGATCATCTGGTGGAATTTACTATCATACAGGGGATAATGGTGTTACAGACAGGACTACTGAAATCAGTTATTTGCTTTATGATATTTCAAACAACTTAAGTAGTACAGATAATTATATTGTTCTTGGCGACTTCAATACTGACAACCCTTCTGAAAATGCATATATAAATTTACTATCTGATCAAGGCGGTTATTTTCATGATCCAATGAATGATCCGTCAACGCATTTAACAGGAAGCTGGAACTCATCATATTGGGATAACGCTTTGTCATGGAGTTCAAACAGTTTACAGTATAGGTATGATATGATGTTAGTTTCATCAAATGTTTGGAATGGAAGTCAGGGTATAACCTATAATGGTGGAACATACAAAGTTGATGGAAATACAAATGGAAGTCCTCCCGGATCCGGCTCAGATTTAAGAAAGGCTTCAGATCATTTACCTGTTTATGCTACATTTTATTTTAATAATACTTCCACTCCCGTTGAATTGGTCTCTTTCTCTGGAAAATTTGATGGAGATAGTATTAACCTAAAATGGAATACTGCAACAGAAGTAAGAAATTATGGATTTGATATAGAAAAATCTTTAAATAATATTACGTGGTCAAAAATTGGTTTTGTGAATGGAAATGGTAACAGCAATTCACCTCATAACTATAGTTTTACAGATGATAACATTACTTCAACGGGAAGTTTTTATTACAGGCTAAAACAAATTGATGATGATGGATCTTTTGTTTATTCAAATGTTGTATCAATAAATATTAATACACCCGGACAATATACATTAAATCAAAATTATCCAAATCCATTCAATCCGGAAACTAATATTAAATATTCCATACCAGCCGGTGGATTTGTCAGCTTAAAGGTTTTCGATATACTTGGAAGGGAAGTAGCGGCTTTGGTAAATGAGAATGAGGGAGCAGGTATTTATTCCGTAAAGTTTGATGGCTCAAAATTACCAAGCGGACTCTATGTCTATCAATTAAAGGTCAATAATTTTATTTCTTCACGGAAGCTTATATTAATGAAGTAATATTATTAACACGCAATTGTTCAGAATGTTGTATTATTTAAATGGGAAAAAAGAAGTAAATATTTTAAGAATTATTTCAATCCTGGTAAATACCATTGAATTTTTATATTTAATAATTTGGGGAATCTGGAAATATCCAATATTAATTGCATGGAATATTTCCTGTTTTAGTAATACAATTTCAATTGAAAAATATTTATATATTAAAATGAAGCTGATAAAATTTAGGATAATAGGCAATTAATGTTCAGAGCTTAATTATGATCAAAATTTCAGTTTGGTTAAAAAGCATTTTTATCGAAGCTTTATAGCTGTTCCTGTAGCCAGTAGTAAAATCATAGACTTTTTCCTGTTGTAAAATTCAGTATAGGAAATGTTCACCCCTATTACAGCATTTGCATCGAGATTTATAGCTTCTATTCTTAATTCTCTTAGAACATTTTGCCTCGCATTTCGAAGAGTATCTTGCGCAGATTTTGTCCCACTCCGAATTTCATCATCACCGGATAGAAAAAAATCTTCAAAAAGTCCGGCAGAAAACACGCATTCGGCTGAAATGACATCAATTCTCTCATGGATAACTAGGTCGGAAGGATTAGTTTCAGTAGTAAGTAATATTTTTTTTTGCAGTTCATCATCGGGAATATTTCTGGTTACAGTCTCGTTAAGGTTTTCAAGGTTGGTCGAGAACACTCGATGTCCTCTCTCATCTATATAGTAAACTTCACCATCCGGTTTTTTTATTTTCTTAAGACCCATTATTTCTCCTTATTTCAAAGCAGAATTTAACTCCATTTTACCAAATTTCAAAGAATTGCTTACCATTAAAATTAGATATTAAAAGTTTAAATTGATTTCAATTATAGAATGTAAAAAACCCGTCATAAAATAATTATTATGACGGGTCAAATTAGTTAAACTATTTTAATTGCATTTATTTTAGAAGGATTAATTTTTTAACCTGGCTGAAATTCCCTGACGTAATTCTGTAAAAATAAACTCCGCTGGTCAGTTCAGAAGCATTGAAAGTAACATTGTAAGTTCCTGCATTCTCAAATTCATTTACCAATGTTTTCACTTCCTTGCCCAATATGTTATATACTTTTAGAGTTACAAGACCTTCCTTTGGTATTTCATATTTTATGGTTGTTGTAGGATTAAATGGATTCGGATAATTTTGAAATAGAGTATATTTTTGAGGAGTGTCTGTCAGATCTTTGGATGAATTTATCCCAGTAGTATATAGCCAGTAGTTGGATGGAATAGCTGATGAATCACTGCTACTACCAACATGACCTATCCGGAACATATCCTCTAGCGTTCTAAGTATATTCAGATGATTTATTTTAAAATCAAAAGTTCCTTTCTTTACCATTTCTCCAACGAAAATAGTTGCTATCCGGTTATTTGACGAACCATCATCTTCATCAAAAGTTAAAATAAAAAGGCTGTTGTTAGTTTTTGCCCATTGAATAAAACCATCCATATTATTTTTAAGCCAAGTATCTCCGGCCGAAACGCTTCCGTCGTGCATATCGTTGTTTTGGTTAGGTATTACAAAAGATAGGGAGGGAAGATTAACATAATTTGATGGAAAGTCAGTAAAAGGGACGTTTAATGATGAGGGGATTCCATTGGTTGGTGAATCCTGCCAATTTACCCATGGATTATGTTTTCTTTCATAAGCTCCAGAAGAAGTTCCGTTAAATCCTACACTTGGTAAATCTTCAGAATAACCCTTAAAAGAATAACCATTTTGAAGTAGTTCAGCTCCAAGGTTGGTAGTTGTGAACGGTAACCCTGAAGGCAGGTTGTCATCTGTTACACCCTGGTTGTCGCCAGAAAATAGCCATAAATAATTCGGCTGACTTGGATGCGTTATTGCATATGATTTTGTAAAAAGTAATCCAAGAGTATCATTCGCAAGACTATTTATATATGGAGCTGAACTGCTGCCAATAATTTGATTGTAGCTATGATTCTCTTCAATAACTATTACCACCATGCTAGGTTTTGGAACCTGGGCGTAGTTATTCCCTGATAAAAACAATTGAAATATTAGTAATAATATTCCATAAACTGTTTGTGGTCCATATTGAATGTTGTTTGTTTTCCTTTTCATATTTGTTCGTCTCCTGGAATTGTAACATATTAATTATATAATTATGCCCTGGTTATCAAAATCATTTTAATTAAAATTGAATTATTATCCAATCCTATTTTGTAGTAATATTATTGATTATTTTGTAGTGTTTAAGTCCACGATAATAAAAATTACAACCTGCATTTAATAGGCCCCAACTATTATTTGGATCGGCTAATTTGGAATAAATTTGGGAGCTAAGTTGGCTACGCTTACTAGAATCACTAATAGGTTAACGCACTCAAAATCTCTAAAGTAACATTGCATTGTATTTATCGAGCTTTTATATTGGAATTCAGAGAGATAAAAACAGTCTATAAAAATGGTTTTTATAAATAAACTGGAATAATCAACTTTAAAAATATGTCAAAAGAATCATTGTTATTGTGGTTGGTATGTTTCTGATAATGGTTTATCACCTAAAATATTTTGAGCTTTATTTGTGCATTGCGAAAGCCTTAAAAGAAAAGGCCAATTTGATAAACAAATTCAATATTTGAATTATTTATTTGAGAATAAAAAAATATAATTTTTCAAATGGAAATTTTACACTTTATTACATGTATTTTACCAAGACTTATTATCCTTAAATGCTTGAGTCAGGCTCTTGTTTTACATAAACTTCTTTTATATCTTGATATTAGGACTAAATTTTTGCTCTATAATAAATTTGACCAAGAATTTACTATTCACCAGCGAATATCAATCTAAAATAGAAACAAATTGAATTAAGTTATATTAAAGGCTATAATAAAAAAATGAAAAAACTCACTAGAATAATTTATTTAGTATGTCTTTTATTACTATTAGGAATTACTATTTTTCCCCCAGTAAGAAGCAATGTAGTACATGCTGTTTGGACAGACTCTGGAAATTCTATTGATCCACAAATTTTTGAACAATGGGATACATCGACTAATAGGCTATTGTTTTTGGATTTTGATTATGTTGACTATATACAGGATGATGGTAGATGGATTGAATTAACATATCAAGCAACAATAGGATATCAGCGACTTATTGTTTATTACATCGCGATAATAATTCTGACTATCATAATGTTATTATTAACTTCATCAAAAATGGTCGATTTAATAGACGAAATTACTGGGGGGAAATGGAATCAAATAAAATAATACCTGAGCACAAATTTTTTAAATTAATAACTTAGCTCTTTATATCTTTACAGCTTATTGAATTCTAATAGAGTTTGAATTTGGTTATAGCAAATTCAAAAGTGTTGCGATGTAAATTAATTTTTAATTCGAATTTTGCCTTAGTTATATCCGCTTTGAAATTTCTGTCCTGGCCTTTCCTCATGCTAATTTCATTTATTATTTGTTGTGGATGAAGTAAAATATTGATTACCCCGGATCTATTATTTAGCAACTGATAGAAGTTTCAGCCGTAGAATAATGTGAGAGTTTTTTAAAAATCAAATTAAAAAGTCTTTGTAATTTTTATGTTCGACAGACTTTTCATTATAACTATGCGGAGAGACAGGGATTCGAACCCCGGAAGGACTTGCATCCTTAACGGTTTTCAAGACCGCCGCATTCAACCACTCTGCCATCTCTCCATATAATCTTTAATTTTGGGACTCAAATATAATAATTGTTGCTTAATACACCAAGAATATACCCTGATAATTAATATACACCACTTTTAAAATAATTATTATTTATTATCTATATTTATTATTGATATTAAATCCTCAAAATCAAATCTCGGAATTAAATAAGGCTTACGGTGAAAAATTTAAACGAATATAAGATTTTTCTAAAGTATTTATCCAAAGTTAGTGGATTAATAATAAGCGGCTACTTTCGTACAGGGGTAAAAGTCGATTCAAAGTCCGATCTTTCTCCGGTAACAATAGCGGATAAAAAAGCAGAGGAAGCAATGCGTGAGGAAATTATGAAAGAATTTCCGGATCATGGGATAATAGGAGAGGAGTTTGGAATGCAAAATGAAAATTCTGAATTTAAATGGATACTTGATCCTATAGACGGTACAAAGAGTTTTATTTGCGGAGCTTTGACTTTCGGAACTTTGATTGCTTTGACTTATAAAGGTGATCCAATCCTTGGTGTTATTAATCAACCCGTACTAAAAGAATTCTTGATAGGAGATAATATAACCTGCGAACTTAATGATGAAAAAGTAAATGTCCGGAATGTCAATGATATTTCGGAATCTGTTTTACTTACTACTGATCATCTTAATATAGGGAAATACTATAACCAGGGAAAATTCGATAACTTAACTAATAAGGTTAAGCTATATAGAAATTGGGGCGACTGCTACGGTTATTATCTAGTCGCAACAGGTTATGCCGATATTATGATAGACCCCATTATGAATATTTGGGATTCAATGGCATTAATTCCCGTGATAAAGGGTGCGGGGGGAATCATCACTGATTATAAAGGAAGTGATCCGGTGAGAGGTAACAGTATAATTGCATCGCCTCCTTCAATTCATTCTGAGATTATTAAAATGCTGAATTAATATTAATGATTAAGCAAATCATTTCTTTTGATAAATATTTGTTGCTTGTTGAAGTTACATGGGATAGTCATTCTGAACGAATTGAAGAATCTCGATAATTACGAATGGTACGAGAATAGAGATATTTCTCTTCGCTCTATATAACAAGAACTTTCATTTTGTAACTTCAGTTAATTATTAAACAATCCTCACACTAATAACCAAAAATCAGAAAATATAGTCATTGTAAGTATTGAAACAATTAAAGCCATCAGTCTTCTGTTTTTAACATAGAAGAAGCTTATCATACCAGCTATCCATAAAACAATTATAAGTATACCGCCCACCGTAAAGAGCTGATTAATTTGAGGAATTGATTTCCCCAATGCAGATAATTCATAAGTCATTTTAACCGGGACTAGCAGCAATGAATAAAAAATAAAAATTAGAAACGCGAAAAATGAAAGCTTTATGATTTTTTCGTTTTCATTGAAAAATTCCAGTCCGATTCTTGTACTAAGTAGTATTCCGCCAAACAAGGAAATATAAAACCACGCCATTATTTGTGTTGAAACTCTTCCTAAAAACCTGAGAGTTAATCCTTTATTGTCCGGTATTGTAAAAGTTTTACCGCTGTAATTTAGAATTACTCTATAATTTACTAGACTTTGAGCCGGATGCCTGGGAATGTTGGCAGTTAAAATACTGTCTTTATAAACCATTGGAACTTTTTGCCAATCGCTTACCGAATTGGCGTTTCTATATTCAAGATCAGCCTGAAGTCCATTTAAATCGCTGAATAGCATAACTGGATAATCATCGTCACTTCTATATACTCGGTCAAATTTATAACTAACCTTATCCACTCCAAACTCAACTGTACCGGTAACAGGTTTTTCAGGATCAATCGTCCTTAACAAGAAGCTGAAGATTATAGTTATAATAAAGGCTGCTGTCCAGAGGATAATTTGCTGCTTCATATAATTTTATTTTAATGAAAATTGATTTTACAAAAGTACAAAAAATCCAATGTAAAAAAGTTAGGTTTATAGGGTAAAAAAGGCAGGCAAAATTAAATTTTGTCTGCCTCTAAAAATTTAGATGGAGTGATTAAAGGGAGGTCCCAATTTTAAATCTAAAATTAAACAACACGGTAACGAAGCCAAATTTGCCGTTATCTTTAGTTGATAGAACAACGGAAGGCCCGAGAGCAAAGGCGCTTGAAGCCCAAAGGTCTGTAACCCTTTCAACCATGATATTCATTACATACTGTGGTTGCCTTACATCTGATTTTGGCATTGCATCAAAACTAAAATCGAATGTGCTTCCGGCAAGAGATAATTCGCGGCCGGTAAATCCTAAATGCCATTCATATAAATATCTTGCCACGTAAAATTTCGCTCGTGTAGAACCCATTAAGGTTAAAGGATATCTTAATTCCCAGCTAAAATATGAATCGTGCAATATTTTTGCATGTAAGTTAAGTGAGTCATTATCATACTTTTGATATCTGGTTAATTGAGCCGTCGTTGGATTATTAAGAATGCTTTGATAGCTCAACTCAAAGAAATTACCTAAAGGAATTATATAGCCTACCTCGAATCCATTTACAGCATAAAGATTATTGGTATTATTTTCAGTTTTAATTTGAGTTAGTCCATCAAAAAAACTGAAAGCCCCGAAACGAAAACCCAGTATATGAAAATTGGCTTCAACAAAATTAGTCTCAAGAGGGCCGCTATATGGTGTCCCTAAACCCATAGAAATTCCAATATCATTCTTTATGGGCATACCAAATCTTTCACCACCAAATAATTGGAAAAATGGATTTATATAACTCATAGTTGATGAGATTTGCAATAATGTCGGTGGTTGGAATATTTTATTAACTCTAATCTTTTCAGCAACCCTGGTAAACACGCTTCCGAAATTAATGTTTTCTTCAAGATTTATTTTGAAAGGGTAGGTAACAATTTTTGCTCTGGTCTCCGGAGTAAAAGCAAGGAAGGGATATAAGGTCCCTCTGATAGAAACAGTTTGATTGTTCGGGTCGCGAAGATCAACTATAATTTCAGCTTTGGGATCTGGAGGATCAATAAAAACCTCAGACTGAATTTTAATAAATAAGCTGTCATTCAGAGGTTCCATCTGGAAATAGAGGACTTTTTCACCTTGTTCATTTTGGGCATTAATTATTCCGGTTGCACAAACAATGAATAAAAATATCATTAATAGAAAAGAATAACTTTTGTTCATAATAATTTCCAATTTAATCTGTTTATTTTGAGAAATCTGTGAAGTAAAATGTATCGCCAACTTGTGCTCTATGCTTTGCTTTTTCATCTACTACTGTGAAAAAGAAATTTGCTTTATATCTACCGTTGGCATCTTTAAGATCACCGTATTTATCCAGCCAATCATTATATCTTGACTGCGTTGAAGCTATTTTTAGGGAAACGTTATAAACAAGGTTCCCTTTGTTATCTTTTAGTGGTCCGCTTACTGAAATAGGACCTGCATAGGTTACCTTTAATTGATCAGGACGATTATCAATTATTGTTACTGTAAATACTGTAGTTCTCTGCAAATCCTGAACGTATATATCACTGCCGTCCATCTTTGTTGTAACTTTATCGATTCTAATTTCAGGTTGCGGTCTTGGAGTAGTTTTGATGGTTTCCTGCTGGCTGCCATATTTTAATACAATATTCATCCTGACCGGCCAGATCAAACTTCTTTTCCTGTCCCGGTCCTATCACCGCTATTGGACTTTGCATTTTAGCCGGGTCATAAATTTCAACAGGCACATTACCCCCATTCTTTGCGATGTTCCATGTATTTTGGTAGAATATTTGTGACATTGCAATTGGTGATTGAAGTTTTGTTTGCTCTTTTAGATCAGGCTTTTGCTCTTCCGGTTTTGTTTTATCGGGAATTTTAATTTCCTGTAATTTCTTATTCAGTGAAGCAAGCTTTTCTCTTAAATCTTTGTTTTCAACCACAACATTTGGATCAACTTTAATTTCAAACTTGGATCCCTGAGCATATAATGAATCAATTAAAACTACAAGCGAATCTCTAACACTTTTATTGACTGTCTGATCCTTCGAAACAACCTCACGAAGGTTTAAATCTGCACCTTTTAATGCAAGTACAGTTATGACAAAAATGTACAGTACCTGGTAAATTATGAATTTGCTGTCTCTTTCTTTTTTAATCATACTATTTACTTCTTAACTACTATTGATTCGAGATGCTTTAATCCAGTGAGGGTTTTATCATCGCTGAGCGATTTAGCAGCTGTTGTAAGAATTCTGCCATTGCATTGAAAGCTTTTATATTTTCCGGATTTAACAGCCGGGAAGTTTGCTGATCTTATCAAGAAGTTCATGAGAGGATTTGAAATTCTGAAGTATAGAAGAACTAAGTGAAGATGTCTTTTCAAGCATTGCGTTGTAAACTTCGAGATCTTTTGAAGAAACCTTTGGAGCCGTGCCATTACCGTCCAGTCCCGCTTAGCTGATCTAAAATATTTCTTGAATTTTCAGTTTGTATTCTTGAAAAATATCTCTCCTTCAGGTCGCTTACATGAGTTGCTATGTTTTGAAATTCTACGCTAAGTTGATCCAGAACCGGCTCAAACAATTTTCCTAATGCCAGTACTATTAACGCTTTAATTTCAAATGGAACTGATAGACCAAGAAAAATCTCTTCTCCCATTTTTATGCTAATTAATAGAAGTGCTGCACCAAGTAACGGAAGCGCAGTCGCAATACTGTCAACTACACTTGTATATGAAGTAATTACCCTATCGATTGTTTCTGAAGCCGGGTTTCTTACTATTTCAATCTTTAATTTTTCATATGCGAGGTAAGCGAAGAAAACAAAAAGTAAATAAACAAGAATAGGAAGCCACCAGAATCTATACGGTTCAAAAGCCTGTACTGCGGGTTGCCAGGTTGGGAACAGTGACTTTGCTATGTCGCGTGATATATTTCCTAAGACAGGTACAGAAGAAATATCCATAAAAAATGAAATGATTAACGCAACGAACGAAATGATGGCCGGTTTAAGTATCAGCGAAAACTTTTTCTTTTTGATTGTCTCGACTACATAACTACTTATTAACTCATCAAGGCTGTTCATTTTACTTATTTCAAAAGCTAATTTTTCATTTATGCCGGTTGCATCAGGCATCAATTACCTCTTCATTTTTATGTGATTTAATTTGATTTTCTTAATTAATTACGTTTTTAACGACAATTCTTATACCAAAAATTTACTTATTTGATAATATAAACCAAAACTATCGATGAGAGTAAAAATTTATCAATAATTGCCAAAATATTAGTTTAATATTGAATGAAATTTCCAATACTTTTCCTGTTTGTAATAATTACCGGTAAATAAATGTTTTAATCCCTAATATGACGTGGCAGGAGTATAAAAATATATTAAAACTAAATATTTGAACAACAATTATCTGAATAATCTTCATTACCCCTGTAAAATTTACATAGTATCAATTTTAAGTCAACTTAATAGAGCCACCTAAAATCTGACTAAATTTTATTTCAAATTAATCAATCTTGCAAAATTTAATAATCTAAAATACAATTTTTTTTGTTGATTAAATAAAAAAGTAAGACCTGCCCGGGTTATCCGGAGCAGGTCTCACTTTATGGATTTAACAATGCAAATCTAAATTACACTTGGAACATTTTTAGGAAAGGTATCGCTTTTGCAAGATAGAATAATATTAATCCGCCAATTATCCAGACTCCAAAAACCAACATATAATATTTTTGTGTTGATGAAGACTTGAACATTTTTGCAAGACCTATTGCAAAAACCGCAAATGACCATATTGTAAACACATCTAATTTTGCAAGTATCCAGCCAACCAAAGTAGATTTATCTGATCCCATAAATGAAGCGACGCTTGCATCCATTATTAATTTGCCCATTAATAATGAAACTATCGTTATGATAATAACTCCAAGCATGCCAATATAAGCAGACATACCGCTGGCAACCAAAACCGACGTATAGCCTCCGTCATCTTTAAGAACAAATTTGGCCAGTAGAAAATAAATGCCCGCCATAATGAAGAAGAAAACAAAAATAGCAATCAAAATTCCGATTGTCTGAAAGACTAAAGTTATCCCACCCATTTTATCCATTTGTCCTTCAATCATATCCCTCTGCTGGTTTGCCTGGTCACGAGTAAGAGTTCCGCTTTCAACCTGGCTGTCTAATCTTTTTTCAATTGCATCCATTTGTTTTTGTCTAAGCTGGTCTTTTATTGTCGGATTGCTGTGGTAAACAATCTGCTGAACTGAAACTAAAATTGCTAACAATAAAATTGGCAGAAACCAATCCAGCGTTTTGGGTGGAAATTTTGCAATTTTTTCAAAAGTGGAAGTAGGTTCAGTAAACACACCAATCATCTTATCGGAATGATTTAGTTCTTCTTCCTGTGATTCAGGCGAAGCAGCAGTATCTTGATTATCCATTTGCCCTCCATGTAAATTGTTGGAAAATAGTTATAAAAAAGTTAGATATTGTTGATTCAAAAGGCAATAAAAAAATGATAATTGAATAAAAATATGACGATTATTTAATGTTAAAACACTCCTTATTTTTCTGGCATAGCGATTAAAGGTTATTTAACTTTGTACAATAAAATTGAATTTTGTTAATAAAGGCAAAATATGAAAACTATAATTGAACCATTTAAAATAAAATCCGTTGAACCAATCCGTTTTACAACTAAAGAGGAAAGAATAGATATATTGGAAAAAGCCGGCTACAATCCATTTATGATTCATGCCGATGATGTTTTGATTGATCTTTTAACCGATAGTGGAACTTCAGCCATGAGTGCAAAACAATGGGCCGGAATTATGGAAGGCGATGAATCTTATGCCGGGTCAAGAAGTTTTTACCGCTTTGAAGCAATGGTAAAAAAAATCACAGGGCTGAAATTTATTATCCCTACACATCAGGGAAGAGCTGCCGAAAAAATTCTTTTCTTTAATGTTGGAACAGCAGGAAAATACATCCCAAATAACACTCACTTTGATACTACCAGAGCGAATATTGAATTTACTGGTGCAGAGGCCGTTGATTTATTGAATGAGATCGGGAAAAAACCCGAGGTAAGGGCAGATTTTAAAGGCGATATGGATGTTGAAAAACTTGAATCATTTATTAAAGAAAAAGGGGTTGAAAATATTCCTTTATGCATGCTTACAGTTACAAACAATTCGGGAGGCGGGCAACCTGTTTCGATGAAAAATATTCGTGAGGTTAAATCAGTTTGTAAGAAATATGAAATTCCCTTATTTCTTGATGCCTGCCGTTTTGCCGAAAATGCTTATTTCATAAAGAAAAGAGAAAAGGGTTATGAGAACAAGTCAGTACTGGAAATAGCTCAGGAAATGTTTTCATATGCCGATGGAGCAACGATGAGTGCAAAGAAAGATGCACTGGTTAACATAGGCGGATTTCTTGCAATGAACGATTCTGAACTCGCAATGAAATGCAGAAATTTATTGATAGTTACTGAAGGTTTTCCAACTTACGGAGGTTTAGCTGGTCGCGATCTTGAAGCAGTAGCCCAGGGATTGGAAGAAGTACTTGACGAACATTATCTGCAATACAGGATTCGAAGTGTTGAATATCTTGGAGAAAAATTAGTCGCTGCGGGCGTACCAATAATAGAACCACCCGGCGGTCATGCCATTTATATAGATGCAAAAAGATTTTTACCGAATATTCCTCCGGAAAAATTTCCCGGTCAATCAGTTGTCTGTGCATTGTATATTGAAGGAGGAATAAGAGCAGTTGAAATCGGAAGTGTTATGTTCGGGAAATATGATAAATCCGGAAAGTTGATACCCCCTCCTATGGAACTTGTGAGACTTGCTATTCCAAGAAGAGTGTACACGCAGAGTCACATTGACTATGTGCTTGAAGTGATTTATGAAGTTTTTAAAAACAGAAATTCTTTAAAAGGATATGAAATTACTTACGAAGCTCCGATGCTTCGGCATTTTACTGCTAAGTTCAAACCAATTAAATAAAAAATGAACCTGGAACAAATCTATTCATTTTCAAATAACAGACAGATCTGGCGACTTCTTCCAACTGATTCAGGCAAAATTATTATTGAAGAAAGAGACACAGAAAACAAAGAGGTTTTTTTTAATTGTCTTAATATTTTCTCGGGCGAAAAAATCCTATCCAATTATCAGCTTGAGGAAAAATTTTGGGTTGGGATTGAGCATATAAAGGATGATGTTATTTATTTCCACAAATTTATAAAACCGGACATGCCAATTCATTCCGGTATAATTGCCTTTTCAATTAATTCCCGAACCATTCTATGGGAAAATTCGGATTTATCATTTCTATTTTTCGATGATAATAAAATCTACTGCTATAAATCAACATTTGAAGGAAGAAACTTTTTCATATTGGATTCAAAATCCGGAGAAGTAGTTGGTGGGCCGGAATTGGATACTTCTGATATTAATTTGCTTAGGGACAAAAGTTTAAGTCAACAATCATTTAAGGATTATATTTTCCCTCAGACATTCTTTTCAGACGAATCTCTGACTGAGAAAGTATCTAAAAACCTGACTGAAATCAAAAATGAAAAAGTAATTGCCGGAAAAATTGAATATGCAATTAAAAAAGATGGATTATTTTTTAATTTTCACGAAGTTTTGAGTAATGGAAAACTTAGAAATATTTTTAGAGGTATTGACCTTACCAGTAATAAAAAAATAATTGAAGAGATTTTAAACACTGAAACACAAGCGTTTGTGCCTGATTCTTTCTTTTTTAAGCAGAATTTAATGTTTTTGCTGCAGGAGAAAATCAAACTTGTCGTTTATAAGCTAAAAAGTTAAATTATAGCAACAATAGAGTTAATAGTCGGAGCAAACAAGATCTTGTAATAAATTAATTCTTAAGCACAGAGGACAAAATGATTACAAGTGAAGAAGAAAGGGCAATTTTGCTTCACTCTGCCCGCGAAGCAATCCGCGCGCTGTTTGACAGCGAAGTACAAATACCTGCAGTTGATTTTAATTATTATCCCGAGCTGACCAGAAAAAATGCAGGGGCATTTGTTACACTCACAAAAAAAAGTAAGCTCAGGGGATGCATCGGGTATATTTCATCCATTAAAACTTTATTTGATACTGTCATTGATGCTGCTCAAAATTCAGCAATCAATGATCCGCGTTTCCCTCCGCTTCGTGAAGAAGAGATTTCTGAAATTGATATTGAAGTTTCTATACTTTCTCCTCCATTTAGTTTTCAGGGGTATGAAAATATTGTTATTGGTAAACATGGTTTGTTACTTGATGAAGAGCATTTCAGGTCTGTTCTTCTTCCGCAAGTGGCCGTGGAACATAAATTTTCTGTTTCAGATTTTCTCTCTGCTCTTTGTGAAAAGGCCGGCCTTGAACGAAGTGCCTGGGTAAGCGGCACCCTGGATATAAAGCTTTTTACAGCTGAAGTAATTTCAGAATCTGGTAAAAGAATTAAAACCTATGAAAAAATTTAGAAAAGCGGCAGTTGCCGGTCTTTTCTATCCAGCTGATCGGGTTAAATTAAGTGAAGAGATTAAACTACTTCTTTCCGTTTCCAATCCACAAAAAGATTTCGAAAACATATTTGGAATTGTTTCACCACATGCCGGATATATTTATTCAGGTAGAACAGCGGCTTTTGCTTTCAATTTGCTTAAAAATAAGAATATCAGGAATATTATAATTTTATCGCCCAGCCACAGGGAATATTTTCCTGGTATTTGCATTTATGACGGAGATGGGTATGAAACTCCGCTAGGCCCGGTTGATATAAATAAGGAAATGGCTTATAAAATTATTGAGGGAAGCAAAAACATTTTTGCCGGTGAACAGGGCCACCGACAGGAACATGCAATCGAAGTACAGATACCTTTTTTACAAACCATTCTTAGCAATATTAAAATTGTTCCGATAGTAATGGGAGATCAATCAAAATTATTTGTTGATGAACTATCCTGATCAGCTTGCAGCCGTAATTGATGATAACACTATAATAATTGCGAGCTCTGATATGTCACATTATTATTCGAAGCTAAAGGCTGACGAACTCGATTCAATAGTTGAGGAAGATATCGTTAATTTTGAATATGATAAACTTCAGGAACATTTTGACAGAAGAGTGTGCGAAGCTTGCGGCGGTGGTCCTATAGTTACAATGATGAAAACAGCATCTATGATAAACAGAAAAAATTCTTTTGTCCTTAACAGAAGTGATTCTGGTGATGTAACAGGTGATTTTAATGAAGTTGTAGGTTATCTTTCCGCTGTTATTTACGGAGACTAATTGTTTTCATTAAAATCTGAAATAGCAGTAATTGGTGCCGGGAAGGTTTCATATTCTTTAGTAAATGCATTGACAAATGCAGGACTGGAAGTTTCGTTGATTGTAAGTCGAAATTTTACGTCCGCAAAAAAACTTGCGAATAGATTTAAAATTAAAAACTTTACTTCTGATCTTTCTTTACTAGTGCCGGAAATTAAAATATTTTTTTTATCGGTGCCGGATAATCAGATTTCTTTAGTAGCGGGAAAAATTTCAAAACTGGACCTGGATTTTAAACATTGTATTTTCATTCATCTTTCCGGGGCTGAAGATATTTCAGCTTTAAATGCTCTGAAAATTAAAGGTTCGTTGACTTCCTCTTTTCACTTAATGCAAAGTTTTCCTTCAAAAAAAGGCATAAGTATAAAAGGTTCCTACGTAGCAGTGGAAACTGATAGTTTAATTGCTAAGAATTTTCTTTTTAAATTAGCAAGCCGGATGCAACTACATTCATTTAAAATAAAATCAAAAGATAAAATATATTATCATCTTGCCGGAGTCTATTCTTCTAATTTCCTGGTTGCAAATCAATATAACACAAGCGAATTGTTTGCCAGAACTAAAACAGGGATTAATTATAAAAAATTATTTATGCCAATTGTCGCAGAAACATTAAATAATGTTAATAAAAATGGGGTTTTGAACGCAATTTCGGGCCCGGTTGAAAGGGCGGATGTGCAGACTATAAAAAAGCATTTGAACGCGATCAGGAATGATAATGTGCTCAGATTAAATTATATAAGTCAGTCGCTTTCATTACTGGAACTTTTAAAAAAGCGTAATAAAAAATTATCATCTTCTCACAGTAAATTGAAAAATTATCTGATTAAACAATTGTAATTTTTTCAATCTGATTTGGCTTAATTCCGGGATTATCCAGCATTACAAATCTTTTATTTTTACTATATTAGAAACTCAACTTTTAATCTAATTTCGGAGGATGGTCTTATCGAAAAGCAGAAAAAAAATGGTAGTGACCTTATAGAAAAAATAGTTTCTTTATCCAAAAGAAGAGGATTTGTTTTTCAATCAAGTGAAATTTACGGCGGTTTAAACGGCTGCTGGGATTACGGTCCGCTTGGAGTTGAACTTCTGAAAAATATTAAAGAGGAATGGTGGAAGTTCATGACTTACCGTGAAGATGTTGAAGGACTTGATGCCTCTATTTTAATGCATCCGAAAGTTTGGGAAGCTTCCGGTCACGTTGAAAATTTTACTGATCCGATGATTGACTGCAAACAATGTAAAGCAAGATTCAGACTTGATGTGCTCGGCGATCAGATCAATGAAAAGAAAAAAGAAAAAGCAATTGAAACTGTTAAAGAAGCAATTTAAAATAATATGGGATTGACTTTTAAAAATTGATTCAATACTTTCGGCAACGATGAATCGGAAAATTTTGAAAAACTTATTACTCGATGATGAAATCGGAAAACTTTTTCTTGCAGAATTGAATTGTCCACAATGCGGTAACAAAGGAACTTTTACCTCTGCAAGAAAATTTAATTTAATGTTTAAGACTTTTGTCGGACCTGTTGAAGACTCAGGTTCCGTTGTTTACTTGCGACCTGAAACTGCACAGGGAATTTTTGTGAACTTTCTAAATGTGCAAAGTTCAGCAAGACAAAAACTTCCATTTGGAATTGCACAAATTGGAAAAGCATTCAGGAATGAAATTAATACAAAAAATTTCCTATTCCGCACACGGGAATTTGAACAAATGGAAATGCAGTTCTTTGTTCAGCCTGCAAACGATAAAAAATGGTACGACTACTGGAAAGCCGAACGAATTAAATGGTTTAATTCACTTGGAATGACGAAGGATAAACTTCGTTATCACGATCACCCAAAGGATAAACTTGCTCATTATGCAAAAGAAGCTACTGATATTGAATACGAATTTCCATTTGGCTGGGGAGAAATTGAAGGAATTCACAACAGAACAAATTTTGATTTAAGCAGGCACGAAGAGTTTTCCGGTAAATCAATGAAGTATTTTGATGAAGAATCAAAAGAAAAATTTATTCCTTTTATTATTGAAACTTCTGCAGGTGCGAGCCGTTCATTTATGGCTTTCCTGGTTGATGCTTATTACGAAGAAGAAGTTAATGATGAACAAAGATCCGTTTTAAAATTTCATCCAAGACTTGCACCGATAAAAGCTGCAATTCTTCCTCTTGTAAACAAAGATGGAATGCCTGAAATTGCACGCGAGATTGAAAAGGATCTGAGAAGAAATCTTTAAAGTTTTTTATGATGATAAAGGTGCAGTCGGAAGAAGATACAGAAGACAGGATGAAATCGGAACACCGTATTGTATTACGGTTGATACTCAAACTCTTGAAGATAAAACTGTAACAGTGCGCGATCGTGATTCTATGGAACAGGTCAGGGTTTCAAATGATAAGTTATCAGAATATCTGGCTAAGAAATTATTAGACAATTGAGTTTGAAGTATTTTTATTGAGATAAATATAATCGAAATAATATTATTTCAATAAAACCATTTTCTTTGTCGCAGAATAATTACCGGCTGAAATTCTGTAAAAGTATATTCCGCTTGGCAGGTCTTTCGCATTGAATGTTATGTTATGCTGACCTGCATTCATTTCTTCGTTTAATAAAATCCTTAATTCTCGTCCAAGTATATCAAATATTTTTATTGTGACTGTTCCCTGATTGGGAATTGTAAATCTGATATTAGTTGTAGGGTTAAAAGGATTAGGGTAATTCTGATAAAGTGCGAATTCATTCGGATAATATTTTATTTCATTTATTCCCGTAATAATTTGAATATTGTCGTTTGCATATAATCCGGATACATAATAATAACCTGTAAGCGCTAACCCGGTGCGGATGTCAGGGAAACATAGAGCAAAAGGCCCACCGCCCAAACTTTTGGTAAAAGATGTATCCCGTCTCCACGTCTTGCCGGTATCTGAGCTAAAGTAAATAAATTCCCGTGTTGCTAATGCTATAGTCAGGGTATCCTTATTTGAGATAAATTCAATATCCACACATTTGGAATTTTCATTTCTGGAATAAGTGTTCCATGTTTTCCCACCATCATATGTAGAATAAATGTAGCTGTTATCGCATGCAAAGCCGAGATTTTCATCATAAAAATTGAATACAGATAAATGGTATGTAAAATCTGAATTATTAACTGTGTCCCAGGATACCCCACAGTTTGTCGTTTTAAACAATTTAGGGATTTGTTGTCCGGGTTCTATTCCGTACCCAAAATAATACCCGGTATCAGTATTTATAAAATCAATTTGTCGCCATCCAAAAATTGGAACGCCTGAATTTAATGTATCAATTTGTTCCCAGTCCTGACCTCCATTGGTTGTTTTTAACAAGTTTGTAGGACTGACTAACCATCCCATATAATTTGCAAATGCAATGCCATTTTGTAGGTCAAACATTTTAATGTAACTCATCCACACTGGTCTCAAAGTATCTTTAAATTGTACTGTCCAGGTCTGACCACCATCTGAGCTGGCAAATATTCTCCCACTCGGATAATTTTGGTCATAGTTTAAGAGGGAGGATTTTAACAAATTACCACCAACAAGTATTATGTTTTTGTTAAATGTGGAAACCCAAATATGATTCTTATCTAAAACAGAAATGCCCGCACATGTTTCATTAGTATCAGCATCCGAGAGCCTGAACGATTTAATAGTCCAGGATTTTCCTTTATCTGTGGAGATCAAAACGTTTCCTTTATCTCCACCGATTACTATAAGCGATGAATCCAGCGCACTAATTACATCACCAAATAAATAAGTAGAATCTATAATTGAATTTTGGTTTACCCATTGAGCATGAATTAAAAATGTAGAAAATATGAAGAAGCAAAAAAAATAAATTAACTTATTCATGTTTAACCCCTATTTTAACATAGGAAGTAATTTATAATATTTTAATATAAAAAAATTACGAGTATTTTCAAGTAATTAATTTTACTCAATAAATGATCTTAATAGAATTTCAAATATGAACAACAGGCTAACAATTTTTATTCTAACCATTATTGCCGTTTCGCTTTTCACGTATGACATACTAGCTCAGGATACAAAATATGATTCGCTGGTAACATCAGGGATAAAGCAGATTTACGATATTAAATTTCCCGAAGCTGAATTAACTTTTAGGAATCTCATTGCCTCTTACCCCAACAAACCCGCAGGAAGGTTTTTCCTGGCTATGATCGATTGGTGGAAAATTCTTCTTGATCCCGATAATGAATCTTATGATGATATGTTTCTTCAAAAACTTACGGAAGTTATAAGCCAGTGTGATCAACTACTAGATAAAAATCCTAACGATGTTGATGCGTTGTTTTTTAAGGGCGGCGCTATAGGATTTAGAGGAAGATTGAGGGCCTTCAGGGAAAGCTGGTTGAAAGCTGCGGATGACGGCAGGGAAGCATTACCCATTGTTCAGCGCGCAGGTCAACTGGATCCCAAAAATGTTGATGTTCAGCTTGGCTACGGGATTTATAATTATTATGCTTCGGTTCTGCCCGACAAATATCCGATGTTAAAACCAATTATGCTATTCCTTCCGTCGGGTGACAAAAACAAAGGGTTAATACAACTTGGTTATGTTTCCCGCGACGGCAAATATGCAAAGTACGAAGCACAATATTTCTTAATGAATATTTATTACTCGTACGAGAATAAACCTCTGGAAGCTGAAAAATATGCTCACTTATTAACAAATCAATTTCCTGATAATCCTAATTTTGAAAGATGGCTGGGGAGAATATATGCGCGCGAAGGAAGGTCTGATTTGGCATCTTTAATTTTTACAAATATTCTACAAAAAAATAAAAAAGGATTAATTGGGTACACTTATCCTTTAGTTAAACGAGAAGCTCTCTATTATGTTGGCGTTCAATTTAAGCAAATCGGTAAGCTTGATTCTGCGAAAACATATTTACAACAATGTGCAGACATATCAAAAGTCATAGATAAAAAAGAAGAATCCGGATTTCTGGTAAACGCAACTTTGTACCTGGGTAATATTTATGATGTTCAAAACAATCGCGCCAAAGCGATTGAATGCTACAAGAAAGTTTTGGATATGAAAGATTTTAATAACGCGCAGGATCTTGCCGAACAGTATTTGAAGGAGCCTTATAAATAGTGATTTAAGATTTATCAAATTATGTAGGGGAGGGTTTTAAACCCTCCCCTACAACATTCAAATTAAAATGTTCTAACTTAAAAATTAGTAGAAATGCTAATTCTGTGCAGACCGCCTGCCTGCCCTAATGAAGAGAACCCATAATCAAAATGATAATCAGAAACCAAAACTCCAAGCCCTATATTAAATCCTGCAATGCCAGCATAAGAACCAATCTTCCAATCTGTTCTTATTTTATTATTAAAGCCCAATCTTAAAGTCATAACTTTACTCATCGTTATTTCAGAGCCTACACTGAAATCTTTGAATCGATCGCCGAACTGATCCTGGCTTTCATTTAGTTGATGGAAATCAAGATATAATTTAATAGGGATGTGTTCCATTTTTTTGGAAACTCCAACTGCAACATCAAGAGGTAAACTTTCTTTTGTTGTGAAATATGAAGTCATTTCTGTTCCGGCATTAAGAATGGAGAATCCAAGATCTATCCCTTCAGTTGGAATTGTATAATGAAGCCCCAAATCGAGAGCTAAAGCAGAAGCAGAAATTCCCGCTATGCTTGAGTAAATTACTTTTCCGTTTGCGCCGTAATAAAAATTATCTGACAAAGTGTTGGAGTAACCTATAAGGAAGGCAATTTCGCCTGCATTAAATTGTCCGGTTACATTTCCGTTTTCATCTGCAGCAGTGAAGGTTCCATAGTTGATGTATTGAATTGCTGCTCCGAATCTACCGAGTGTACCGACTTCCTGTGAATAAGCGACGCTGGCAAGGTTTATTCCGCCTACTAAATATCTTACAAACGAGAATGAAGCAGGGTTTCCGGTCAGCATTCCAATTCCGGCAGGGTTATAAAATATAACATCGATGTCGTCATTGTTGGCAACAAAACTTCCGCCGAGAGATGCAGCTCTTGCGCTCATATCTATCCTCAAAAAGTCGAAAGTTTCCTGGCTGTAACTATACGGAAACCATAATAAAACAGAAAAAATAAAAAGCGAGACCGGTCTTTTCATAAAATTCCTAAAAATTCCTCATCTTATTTAAGGATATTATGAAATAAAGGCAAGGGAAGAGCTTGGGAGCGTACAGCGAAAAGTATATAGTCTTCAGTAGAATCATCTTCAATAAAAGATGTCGTCCGGAGCTTAGCGGGCGACATCTTTTGGTGTTACTTTTTTACTTCATCAACAAAAGTTTTTTACTTGCAACAAAGTTGCCTGAACGTAGCTGGTAAATGTAAACACCTGATGCAAGATTACTTGCATTAAATGTAACATTATAAACACCCTTATCTTTGTTTTCACTAACGAGTGTTTTTACTTCTCTTCCCAACATATCATATATTTTTAAGCTTACAAACCCTGCTTTTGGCAGTACATAATGAATTATTGTAGTAGGATTAAACGGGTTTGGATAATTGGCAAGACTGAAAGTTAGGGTATCAGTTTTTGTTTCGTTGCCTTCAGCTTCAGATTGATTATTTTGTTTTGATACTTCCGCAGGCACTACTCCGCCCAATGCTGCGAGTAATCCTTTGTCAACTGAATTACTGTAATTAGTTGCAAGCTCATTTACAGCAGATTTGGATATGCTGCTGAACTTAGGATTATAAGCGCTCAGGGTTGCGAGTCTTATCAGCGCTCTCATTCCAATGTCTGAATTGGGGTTTGCATTTTTAAGAGAGGTAGCAATATTTTCAGCTTCAGCTATTTTACCTGTTGATTCATATATGGATGACAATAACAAAGATGCTGTTGTACCGAGGTCACCATTATTAGAGGCAAGTTTTTCCAGATCGTCAGCTATACTCTTATCTCCTGTTGCCTGGTAAACCTGGTATAGGATGCCTATGGTTTTCTTGTAATAAGAAGAAGCACTATTATCATTGAGTACAGACCTGCATAGAGTAAGCGCATTTGAATAATTACCGTCTATGTTATCTTCCAGGGCATTTTGTAATTTTTGCTCAACATCAGAATTTGCAGCTAATGAATCACCCGGATTAGCCGATGAAATGGTTTCCATTGTTATCGGTGATGCCGAAGAGCCTCCGCCGGGGCATCCATCGGATGTGCTTAAGGGATAATCATAGGTAAGCGAACCATTCGCTTTTATTTTAGATGTATCAGGTGAAGATGCTCCCCACCAGTTGTAGCTTGCATAAACATAACAGCCGGTTCCTGAAAATGCATTATAGCGTGTATTATCGTATATGCCATTACAGATTGCTGTTAGTGTGCGCCATTGCCCAAAATTAATTGTTCCCCCTGCACCGGCAAAAATACCATCATAATTGTCATAAACCTGGTTGCCACCTTCATCACCTGTAACAGCCCAGGCATTTATTGTTGCATAGTCTGTGCTTATTATACCTGCATTATAATTGTTGGAAACCGTATTGTATCTAACTACACCTGTAGAATTATCAAAAACTATCCCATTATAATTTGTGCTATAGCTTATAGTATTTGAAAGTATATCGGGTTGGGCTGTGCCGTTATCAACTACGGTAATGTTGTGATAATGGTTGTTGGTGATTGTGTTGCTGGATATTGATGGATTTGAACCGCCCTGTATAATTACACCATTGCCATCTCCTAGATTTTCTATTGTGCAATTTGTTAATGAACCACCGCTTGAGCTTTGAAACCGCACACCGCTCCACGAACCGGATTCACCTTCTATTTTTGTGTTCGTTATATAAGGAGTTGACCCATAAACCTGTATTGCAGCAGCAGTGGTTGAGTTTCCATTATAAAAAGTTGAGTTGTTTAAGGTGCACCCGCTGATAGTAATATCATCCGTAGTATTGATCACTATAGGAGAAGAAGCATAGGAAATGGTATCATTGCTCAAAGAAGAACCTTCCGCACTGTTAAAAGTAATGCCGTTCCAGGTGCCGGAAGTATGAGTAAATGTGCCTCCGTCTGTTGTTAATTCTCCATTAATCGTAAGACCTGAACCGGTAGGAAACTGAACAGTTGAACCACTGTTTACCGTTAGAGTTATGCCTGAAGGTACAGTAACTGTGCCCTGTGTTGGCCAGGTACCTGATGGCATTGTGGTATTATATGTTAATGTTGTATAGCTGTAGTTTGCGGTAATTGTTACATTCCTACCATAGAAAACTACAGCTGTAGTATCTGATGAAGCACCATCAACAAAATTTACTGAATCAGAAGGCGATGCTGCCCAGCCTGAGAAAAAAGCTGTATAACCATTTAGTTTTTTTACAGGAGGTGTGCCGATTGAATAGTAGGCTGCAGTTTGCGCTGGGTCTTGTCCTAAAAAAACACCTTTATAATCAGAACTAAAATTTGGATTAAAAGGAGAAGAAACATTTTTTATAGGAGCATTTGTACCCTGGTTTTGCAATCCGTAAATAGTATTTTGATCTTGAAGCCAGGGATCTGAGAATCCTATGGAATCCCCGGTGAACCCAGGTACGCTGTTTTTGATTGTAATGCCCGCGTAGGAATTATTATAATAATCAATTAAACTGGAACTTGTATTCGTATCAACATAAATAGTTTTGATGTTCAGCAAATTTGAGTCTAACGTGTTAGAAAACCAGTGATAAAATTTGACATTATCACCGCTTATAAAATTTGGAGATGGTTTTAATGTTTCGTCGTGATTTAATGTTAGATAATTATTAAATTCAGGATTCCATTGGTCAACCACGTACATCCAATGTGCCACGTCAGCTCCTGATTGAGAACTTTCATCTGTCTTTTTAGCCTGAAATGTAAATAGCTTGGCTTTAAAAGGCTCTGTTTCTATCTGGAAAGAAACAGTGTCCGAATTAAGATTGGAAAAGCTTCGATTTACAGAGGAATCAGTTACAATAACATACCAGGTTTGGATAAAGTTATTATCATTATCTCGGCCAAATTTATTCAATCCCAAGCTTGAATCTATATGTTCCAATGGACCAGTAGGATAATAAGTTTTTGCGTGATATATATAATACACACTATCTGTTGAAACAGTATCTCCTGTTGAATTATTAATAATAATTGTTTGGACAGAGTCAAAGAAAGCTGCTGCCCCAACCCAATCACAATAAGTCCTATTTAGTTCAACAGTAAACTCTGATTGAGGGAAAGATACACCTAAAAGCAACAAACAAAATAAAATTATCTTTTTCATTTATTTTTCTCCCTGTTTAATTAATATTTTTATCTTAAGTTTGAAGTGCAAACAAAAAAAGTCATTTGGTCCCTATGAAGGATCAAATTGATTTGACAAGACTGTTTGCAACGTATCCGTACCGGTGTTACAGCACTGGTACGGCTTTTTTATTTATAGGTTTGGAGGACTCTTATTTGCGCTTAGAATAATTTTCATTTTTCTTCTTTACTCAATTGTTACCTTTTCCCAATAATAATTATAGCGCCACCAACCACCACACCAGAAGTTGAGACACCCGCTATCGCTACTGTATTGTTTTTTATTGCAACACTGTAAAAGACATAATTATTTGAAAGATTTATACTTCTCCAGCTTGAACCATTGAAATGTGTTATGAAGCCAAAATCTCCAACAGCAATTATATCATTTATGGCATTTCCCCTGATACTTTCTGTAAAATAATTTGGTAAATTTAATTGTTTCCATCCTCCCTGTTGATATTCTTTTATTCCGCTTCCGCAGATATAGACTGGTGTATATTTCCCCTGAAACCATAATCCGGAAAGTGAATTGTTATATGGCCAATTAAGTGTATCTTTTGCGCTGCTACCTAACACAGATAATAATCTGTAATCTCCCTGAAAGTGGATATTGGAAGCAACTGCCAGAACTGATAGATTATTGGTTGCCTGATTATAGTATCCCCAGATATCATTTATATCGGTAGTCGTTCCGCTCTCTATCTTTTGCCAAGTGCTGCCGTTGTAGAATACTATGGTACCAGCATTGCCAACACCATAGATCAATGAACTATTTCCCCACAATTTTTCAATTGTTGCATTGGGGTCGGATAAATTCAGTCGGGAATAGATAAGCTGAGTAGTATCTGATTTGCCGTCCCAATGGAAAATGCTCCCTGCTGCGAACCAAATATCATCTGAACTCGAATATAATATTCCGCGTATATTAGAAATAATCTGCTTGAATCCTGATGAAGTGATATAATAAACTTTTTGTAGTTTCCAATTAATTCCGTCCCAGTGTGCTATTGCATAAGGCTGCGGATCAGTATTACCAGTTGAATCATCCATATAAATCTCGCCAACAGCCCAGATATTGTTCTCATCTATTATTGCGACATCATTTAAGGAGCTACTGCCTGCGTTAGCGGCACCAAATGTGTATGTCTGCCAGGTAAAGTTGTTGCTGGTTGTGTCAAGTGTCTGCACTGTAAGTTTATTGCTGGTCGTAGCCTGATACTGATTGGTTGATTGAATGACTGCCTGTATGTTGTAGGTTTTGTTTGGAAGAAGTGAGTCAATGTAAATCGTTGTGTCCGCTTTACTCAGACTGATAGCCTGAGCTACAGTATTATCTTGTAATAAATTTACATTAACAGGAAAAGTTACTCCGTTTGTTTTCAGGTTTACCCACGCTTCCGTGCAGGAGGTTTCTGTTAGTGAAAGTGTTAGTGTGCCGTTATCTTTTTGTGGCTGCGGTTCTGTTGTGTTACAGCTCGTGGCTATACCGGAAAAGCCAATTGATAAAAATGTAAGCAACAAAATGAGCGATAGTTTGTATAAAATCTTCATATGTAAATCTCCCTGAAATTTTGATGAAGAGGAGGATGAGTCAATAGTAAAAATAACAGATTCTTAATTTATAAAGTTCCGGCTTATCCGGATAGCGTAAAGCGTTCAGCGAATAGCTATTCAATTTAGTTTCACTTTTTGCGGGTAATTAAAAGCCCCGAAAGTCTTTAATGGAACTTCGGGGCATCTGTGTAGAAACAAGATTATTGTTTATTTATTTTTCAATGCCATCAAGAAAATCTCTTACAGCTTTATTATTTACCTCAGGGTTATCCTGCATAGATAAATGTCCAGCATTCGGGATTATTTCAATTTGCGCGCCGGGAACAAGGCTTGCAAAATACTTCACACTTTCCGGGCCTTGCTTCATCATATTCTCCGCCGATAAAAAGAGTGGGGACTTTTATTTCTCCAAGTTTCCCTGTTGCATCATAATCTTTAAGATTTCCTGAAAGTGTAAATTCGCTTGGCCCGTCCATATGCATATATACATTCGCTCCGATTTCAGCAAATGCGCTGTCGATATCAGCAGACCATGGCTGCTTCCGTGCAAGATAGAGTTTATAATAATAATCGACTGCTTGCCCGTAACCCGGTGAATCGTATGTACCTTTTTTTTCATTAGTGCGTATTGCTTTTTGAATTGAATCTGGTAGAGTCGCAATTAAAGTGTCGGCATCTTTTGCCCATCGTGGTATATCCAGAGCAGGCCCACTCAAAATTAATCCTTTGATTCCTTCCGGGTGAGCAAAATAATATTCTACTGCATAGATTGTTCCCCAGGAATGTCCGAATATATAATAATCCTTTAATCCGAGAGCATCGTGAATTTCTTTGAGCTCTGTAATGTAAGCCGGAATTGTCATAAGAGTAGTGTCGGTAATCCTGTCTGATCTTCCGCAGCCAAGCTGATCGATAAAAATAACCGGCCTGTCGTCTGCAAGTGCGGCCATCGGGTTTAAATAATAGCTCGGCACTCCGGGTCCGCCGTGTAGTAATACAAGCGGAGTTTTATCGCCGCTGCCTACAATTTTATACCAGACTTTTCCGCCGGTAACATTAATATATCCTTCTCCGGGTTTTAATTTATTTGACTGGCAGCCGTCTATTAAAACGAAATTAAAAATTGCAACAATAAAAAAGAAAAACTTAATTTTTTTCATTACAACTCCACTTTTTATTTGATTGGATTGAATTTTATATTATTGACAGGTAATTAAGTGAATCAAGCTAATATTAAATGGAATTATTAGCAATAGAACTTTTGACAAATTCTTTTATAAAACTTAATTTGAATACAGTGCTGTATTAAATAAAGGACTTTTATTATGAAGAAATAAATTTTTTGCTATAATTTTAATTCTATTTATTAACTATTGTTTTTCCACAAACCAATCAAAAATTTCAGCTTCTTGAAACAACTATCGCAAAAGTTCACCAGGCTTTCAGATCGGGAGAATTAACTTCACACCAGCTTGTTGAAATGTATTTGAAAAGAATAAAAAAGTATGATCAGTCAACAAGATTAAATTCAATTGTAGTTTTAAATCCGCCGCGCATTGGCTACTGCCGATTCACTTGATGCATTATTTAAGAAAACAGGAAAGCTGCTACCGTTGCAGGGAATTCCGATTCTGGTAAAAGATAATTTTGATACATACGATATGCAGACTGCCGGCGGATCGCTGGCAATGAAAGGTTCAATTCCGCCGGATGATTCTTACCAGGTTAAAAAACTTCGTGAGGCAGGCGCAATAATTCTTGGTAAAACAAACATGGCTGAATGGGCTTTCAGCAATGTAATGACAGTCAGTTCGATTGCAGGGATCACACGCAATCCTTACGATCTAAGCAGAGTTCCGGCAGGATCGAGCGGCGGAACTGCTGCTGCTGTTTCTGCAAACTTTGCTGTGCTTGGAATGGGAAGCGATACGGGAAATTCAATCCGCGGACCGGCTTCGCACTGCGGACTTGTCGGGATCCGTTCAACAATGGGGTTGACAAGCAGAGACGGAATTATTCCTTTGTATTCGAGAAATGATATCGGCGGGCCGCTGGCAAGAACAGTTGAAGACGCCGTAAAAGTTTTGCAGGTAATTGCCGGCTACGATCCGAATGATCCGATTACAAAATTATCGGAAGGAAAAGTTCCGAAGGATTACACGCAGTTTCTCGTAAAAGATGGATTGAAAGGCGCGAGGATTGCAGTCTTTACAAGATACATTGATACAAAAACAATCGATCCACAAATTAAAAAATTATTTCTTCAGGCTGTGGATGATCTAAAGAAACAGGGCGCGACAATCATCACACCTTTTGATATTCCGAATTACGATACTTTGATTCAGGATATCTGGCAACCGGTTTTTCAATATGACCTGAATAAATATCTTGCTTCGCTTGGTAATAAAGCTCCTTATAAAACTCTGAGGGGAATTTATGATTCGGGTTTGTATCTCCCTTATATAAAAGAAACGATGGAAGATGAATTAAAATATACGACTCCTCCGCAGGACAGGAATCCTCCTGTGCTGGATTTATACCATACAGAAAAGAATATAAAATTTCGTGATGCTGTTTTGGCGGAAATGGATAAATATAAAGTTGACGCGATAGTTTATCCTACGTGGAGCAATCAGCCGAGAGTAGTTGGTGATACAACCAGTCCTGATGGAGATAACAGCCAGATACTTTCTCCGCAGACAGGTATGCCTGCGATTACTGTTCCTATCGGATATACAAAAGAAGGTTTGCCTGCCGGGATAACATTTTTCGGAAAGCTGTTTGATGAACCAACATTAATAAAATTTGCTTATTCTTATGAGCAGGCAACGAAGCACAGGAAGGCACCAAAAAATTTTCCAACTATTAAGTAATTTAAGTAAGCCAGTCGCTTACTGTAAATCTGAGGAGGAAGCAATAAAAATAAAATAAGGCAAGTGGTATAAGGATCAGTTCCATGAAGTAAGTTGAATGTAGGGAGAAAACTATTATAATAATCAGCGGTAATATGATAAGTATGCCAAAGAAAATAATCCACCCGAATTTCTTTTCTTTAAAAAGTGTATAAATCATAAAAGGGGTAAACACTACTGCTGCGATTGTGCTTAGCAAAATTGCGGGTCCCCAAAACCAACTCAACAAAAGCAAAGTTGAACTTGATAGCTCATACTTAAGCCAGTAGTTAAGTCTTTTAAGATTCTGGTCTTTGGAATAAACCGTGAGTAATTCCGGATCCATAATTTATTTAAAAGTTTTTGAATTTAGTTTCAAGGGATAATTTAAATAAACCTGAGATAAAAAGGATCAATTAAGTTTGCTTCTTGTTGAAATAAAAGTATCCGATAAATCCATGTAAAAATAAGCCTGCTGGTATTATCATAAGAAGGATTCTGTACTTATTAGCAATAATAAATTCCTGAGGAATAAACAGAATATCAACCAGGTAGAATAAAATTATTAATGCGCATGTGCTGTAGACGCTGTAAAGTAAAATCCTGTAATTATGATAATACCATTCATCAGTAGAATCAATTTTTTCCATTTCAAAAATCAGGGGTCTGAATCCTAAAAGGGCTACAAACGCTATTCCACTTACGCCAAAATAGAAAACGAGTACAGTACTGAAAAGACCGATCAATGCCTCGTAAGAGAAAGCAAGCGGAAGGTTTTTACATCTGAACATTAATACCCCTTAGTAATAGATGAGTTAATCAAGTATGTTCGTTGAATTAATTTTCAAAAATCTTGTAATAAGCATATGGAACAATTGCCGTCCAGATTAATATTAATATCCAGAGTCTGCCCCTGGAAATATTATAGTTTGCGAATAGTTTCTCCCAGCTTTGCCTTGCAACAAAGTGTCCGAATAAAAACTCAAAAGCGAGAGTTAAAAACAACCACATTATACCAATAAGTATCGCCTCACTTTCCGAGCTAATTTTCCAATAGCCGAATACAAAGTAGCAGTATGCTGAAATTAGCAGAAGCAGTTTAATTGTGGAAATCTGGTGAGCCCTGTGTTCACCAAAAGTTTTTAGATATGTAAAATCTCTTATTGCACCATTGATAATTGCAAGAAGCAAAAGCCCTATCCATAGCAATACAAATGTGAACATTATTTCCCCCGACTTTTATATTTAATTTTTAAGTGGTCTTTTCTTAATCATTCCGCCTTTTGTGTCCCTTATGCTTGTCATAATAACAAAAGCATTCGGATCGATTTTCTCAATTTCAGTGTTAAGTTTTCGAATCTCAAGTCTTGTTATAACTGTATATATTATTTTAATATCATTTAGCTTTTCGTCCGGTTTTAGTAACCCTTTTTCGCCCTTATATATTGTAACGCCGCGTTGCAATTCATTTGTAATCATTATTCGGATTTCTTTATAGAAATCTGAAATTATTGTTACACCGGTATATTCTTCAATGCCTTCAATAATAAAGTCAACAGTCTTTGAGGCTGCAAGATATGTCAGTATTGAATATAATGCAGTTTCTACTGTAAGAAGATACGCGGCTGCTGAAAAAATAATAATATTAAAAATTAGAATTATATCTCCTATTGTAAGAGTAATTTTTCTGTTGAGAAAAATTGCAAGCACCTCGGTGCCATCTATAACTGCTCCGCCTCTAACGGAAAGCCCGATTCCAGCACCCAGAAAAAATCCACCGAATACCGCCACAAGCAATTTGTCATTTGTTATCTGTGGATATGGGACAAATGCAACGCACAATGATAGACCGATTATTGCAAGAGCAGTCTTTATTACAAACTGTTTCCCAATTGCTTTAAAACCGAAAAGAATGAATGGTATGTTAACTATAACAATAAAAATTGAAAGAGGTATTTTTGTTATTTCTGCCAGCAGAAGTGAAATTCCAGTTGCACCTCCATCTATGAATTTATTTGGAAGTAGAAACCCCTTTAATCCAAATCCTGCAGATAAAATGCCGGCTATTATTAAGAGCACATCAAAAAAAAGATTTTTGATTGTTATCCTGAATTGTTCAAATTTTTTATTGGACTGAATCTGCTTTTTCCCCGTCCCTGGATTTTTCCTGAGTAATAAATTTTCTTTTATTAATTGTATCCATTTAGTATTCATATAGTCCAACTGGAAATATACTTATTCAACCAGCTCTGGATCCAGATACCATAACCTGTTTTATCTTTAAGATAATTTTCTTTATAGTCTTTTAATATTCCGCTTATCTTGTTAAAGTCGCTTTCGGTTTTGTAATAAAAATATTTTACGGGTGCATTATAGTAATATCCATCAACAGCAGTAGGAAAAGGAATTTTTCCGTTTGGCGGGAAATTGAATTCCTGCAAATCAATTTTTGATTTAAGCGTATCGAGAAAATTTTTACAAATTAAAGAATCCTCCGGTAATGACCCACACATATATGCAAAAGAATTTTTAGGATATCTTAATATAAGATTATATCTGGCTTGTACCTGATTATCACCTTTACTTGTTATTTCAATACTTGCATCATTAATCGATATATCAAAATTACTATAAAAATTTACTGAATGAATAGTAAGCTGATAACTTCCGTCGGGGATATTGAGAATAGTCCCATAAGTTGCCGGGCCAAGCGCAGTTAAACATATGTTTGGTTCTTCAATTCCATTTACACTTACATCTATTTTATTGAAGGAAATATTTGTTTCGGCATTTATCCTATAATTTACACAGCCATAAATTTTCCGGGTTGCCATACCAAGTTGCAAAACCGGAATACCCGGTACATTAGGATTATCATAATATTCTGAAATATTAAACTCTAATCCGCCATCAAGTGGTTGTGGAACAGGTGCATCTGAGCTTAAATATTCGCAGCCATTGAAAAAAGTAAAAAATGAAAAAAGTAAAAAATAAATGAAAACTTCTTTTCTGTTTAAACTAGCTGTCATTTAATAACTCCTTTAGTCTCGAATGGTTTCCGGTAATTTGCCTGTCGCTCCGAAAAACCATCTGAAGCATTTATGTGCAACATCAACTGGTTCACAAAACATCATCGGGCAGGCGCCGGGGATAATTTTCAATCCCAGCTCTGTTGCTTTTTCAACTGCCTTTTTGTCATAACTTCCTTTACCAAATGATTGGTGAATCCAGATATTCATTATACCCAATTTGCTGCAATCTTCAATAATTTGCATTGAATCTTCCGGTTTGGTTCCTATTATAACACCTTCGATTTTTTCAGGAATTTCGAAAAGGCTGGAATAACATGTATCTCCTTCAATTTGTTCCGCAAATGGATTAACCGGAAAAACCTCATAACCGGATTTTTTTAATTTATTATAGATGGCAGTTGCTGCTGTGTCACCTTTTCGCGAAACTCCGGCAATTGCAATCTTTTTAAGCGATAGGAAATCAGTTGCGGCTTGTTTCAACGTTGACATTTTACCCCCTGTTAGTTTGATTACAAAAGTAAATGTAAAATAATGTTTATCCTTAATCAATGAAAAAAGATTGTGAAAATCTTTAATATTTTCTCATTCTTTTTCCCTGGTCATCCAGAAATAAACAGGCAGGCCCAAAGCAAAGAGAATCAATCCGTAAAGGACAACTTCAGTTCCAGAGCCAATTATAACAAAAAGTGAAAATATAAATGCTGAGATCGCTATAGCTATCTTTTTTATTTTATTTTCTAACTTTTCTTTTCTGACAAGGACAATTTCTGATGCTGCTGAAATTACATAAGGAATTAATGTTGTAAGAGTTGAAAGAAGTATCATAATTGTAAATGCAGAAACAAGCCCTTTTGAGTAGTTCATTATAATTAATATTGTAGCAAGCCCGGATGAAAAAATTAGTCCGAAAACAGGCGCCCGGTTTCTATTTAATTTTACAAATCTGCCGGGGAACAAGCCATCGATGCCGGCTGCGAGCGGCATTTGCCCGCTTAGAAGAATCTGTGAATTTAATGTACCGATTATAGCTATTAATGCACCCACAGCTACCAGATATTCTCCAACGTTTCCAAATATACTTTTTGCAGCTGCTGCGAATGGTGAAGATGATGAAGCAAGATTCTGCTGCGGTATTAATGCCATTACTCCAATTGTTGAAAGAACATAAATAAATGTTGCAGTTAATGTTCCAATAATAAGTGCACGCGGTATAGTTTTCGATGGGTTAATTACATCATCAGCCGGAATAGTTGCAGATTCTACCCCCACATATGCCCACATTGTAAGCATTGTAACTCCGGCTAAAAGTAAAGGCAACGATTCATTATTCGGATTTGTTGCAGGTATGCTATTTGTATCTCCAAGCAATAACCCTGCAGAGGCAATTAAGATTAACGGAAGCAATTTTAAAATTGTAGTAGTAAGTTGTACGATCCCCGCTGTTCTTATCCCGGAAATATTTATTGCTGTAAACAACCAAACAATAATTATGGAACTGATTGCTCCTGCTACAGGAACATTATTAACAACGGGAATAAAAACACTAATATAACCTGAACATGCAACTGCAAGAGCGGCAACGCCGGTCCACAATGAAATCCAGTATCCCCATGCTATCAGAAATGCAGGGAGTTTTCCGAAAGCTGCATAAGTATAAGCATATGGCCCGCCAATTTTAGGAATTCTTGATGCCAGCGAACCAAGAGTTAAAGCGATGAACAAAGTCCCAATTGCAGAAATTATCCAGCCTCCCAGACTGTAACTCCCATACGGGGCAAGAACCGAAGGCAGAAGAAAAACTCCCGATCCGATCATGGTACCGACCACAAGAGACCATGTTCTCCAAAATCCAAGACTTTTTTTCATTATTTTTTTTCTGTTAGTAAATTATATTGGGAACGGATAATTAGGCTATCTATAATTAAATTTATGGTTAATATTATTTAAATGCTTAAAATAAATTAGCATTTTATTAGTAATTTCTTTCTCATAAGTATATTTACATTAAGTTAATTGTTAATAATAATATTTAATTTTAAAAAAAATTCTGTTGAAAAGATTATTTAACATATTCAGAAATACTTTCATATATCGTTTATATAAATATTATGTAATTGATAGCATTTTTATTATTAAAGATGAAGGATTCAAAATCCTATTAAAAAAGAAAGGGCCGAAATTTATAATAATTATTATAGCTTATTATCTTGTTCGGGATCTTTTGCTTTATGTACTAATTCCTTATTTGGTAGCTATTGGCATATTTTGAAATTGAGATAATTCTATTAAATGCAATTAAATAAATATTTTTATTTCGACTATAATTATTAATAAAGATGGTTTTAAGCTGTAAAAACTCTTCTCTTGAAACAACTTTATCTGATCTTCAGTGAAAAATGAGTCGTTTTTTCGAATCTTGCTTCCGCCGGAGTCTTTGTTTAATTTTAGCTAAACAATTGGAGAAAAATTTGTGAATACGCTTAAAACTGTATTTTTAATGACTGTTATGATGATGCTTTTCCTTCTGGTGGGAGGGCTGCTTGGAGGAAGATCAGGACTGGTGATAGCGTTTATTTTTGCTCTTGCAATGAATTTCGGTTCTTACTGGTTCTCTGATAAAATAGTTCTCAAAATGTACAAAGCAAAGGAAGTTACACAGGAATCGGCACCAAAATTTTATTCTCTTGTGCAGGAACTCGTTCACAATGCGAATTTGCCGATGCCGAAAGTATATATAATAGATGATCAGACTCCAAACGCTTTTGCAACCGGAAGAAATCCTGAGCACGCAGCGGTTTGTGCAACAACTGGAATTTTGAAGGGACTTAATAACGATGAACTTTCTGGAGTTCTTTCGCACGAGCTGGCACATGTTAAACATAGAGATATTTTAACCGGAACAATTGCTGCAACTCTTGTTGGCACAATAACCTTTATAGCGCAAATGGCAGGATGGGCAATGATGTTTACCGGCCGCGCAGGAAACAGCAGAGATGATGACGGGCTTGCAGGACTATTTTTAATTCTTCTTTCGCCTATTGCAGCTACTTTATTGCAACTCGCTATTTCACGATCCAGAGAATTTGCCGCTGATGAGGGTGGAGCAAAAATTTCTGGTAAACCGCTTGCACTGGCATCAGCATTACGCAAAATATCGGGTGCAAATGAAATGAAACCAGTAAATAACGTAGGGCCGGCTACGGCGCATATGTTTATTGTAAATCCATTACGCGGAGGCGGCGTAATGAAATTATTTTCTACACATCCGCCTGTTGAAGAAAGAATTAAAAGATTGCAGGAATTAGCACAAAACGAATAAATTAGAACTAATAATATATTATATCCAAATTTGGATCGTTTAGTTTTTAGAATTTAGATATTAGGATTTATTAAGTATTGTTCCATTTAAAAAATTATATCAATATTATAAGTTCCGGAATTTTATTAGTTATAATTTTTTCTTTTCAATTATCATTTACATCTGCTCAAACTAAAACCAACCTTCAGGTATTTTATAATCTGGCTGATTCCTCTGTTTCTAATATAAACCAGAAATTATCAACACCTGATATAAAAATTAGTTTTTCTAGCGGAAGTTACTTCATTGTTTTTAACAATCAGGTTATTGCAGATTTCGCAAAACTGGGCAGGATAATTTTATCAGATTCCAATAAAAGTGTTTCAAATGTTACTTCGATTAGTTATTTAATAGATAATGCTAGCGTAAAATATGGAGACATGGAGAGAGACGGATTTTTTGGTAATTTTATTATGCCAAGAAAAATAGAGATTAGCGGAAGTTATTCGTTAAATAAAGGGACAATAAATTCTGAAAGATTCAACTATATATATAATGATACGGTTTCGGTCGATGATTTAAGAACTATAGAAAATCCTTCATTTCCTTTTACTCAGAGTGAGGTTCCTTCAGAACCATTTTTATCCGGTTTATTTGAACCTGCAGTCGCAATTGGGAGCGCAGCTTTAGCAGTAATATTATTCTTTACCGTAAGAAGCAAATGAATTGAAACTAAAGAGTTTTGTAGTTAATTGCCTTCATAATATGCAGTCAGCTCAATAATTACCTTTGAAGCACCGTCAAATTTCAGTATAATTGTAACTTATTTATCAAAAAACTTAATCGAATATATGCGTAAAACACTAGTAATACTTGTTTTGTCTCTATTAGTCTGGGGTTGCGGCTCCAGCGTCGATACGTCAAATTACACACCGGAGGAAAGGCTTGCTTACGGGATAAAGCTTTATAACAATGAAGAGTATCTGGATGCAGTACAGGAATTTCAGGCCATTGTTCTGCAGTATCCCGGAAATCCTGTAGTGGATGATGCACAATATTACCTTGCTGAAACAAGATTTCAGCGACAGGAATATATAATGGCTGCCTATGAATTCAGTAAATTAATTAAGACTATGCCTGCGAGCGAGTTCGTTCCTAAAGCACAATTTATGCTGGCAGAGTGTTATTATGAATTATCTCCGGATTTCAGGATCGACCAACAATACACAAAGAAAGCAATTCAGGAATTCCAGGCATTTATTGATTTCTTTCCTACAAATGAAAAGGTCAAAGAGGCTGAACAAAAGATTGCTGAACTTAACGATAAGCTAGCTCATAAAGAATATTACACTGCAGAACTTTATGAAACCATGGATGATATTCCATCTGCATTGATTTATTATACTAACACTGTTGATGATTATCACGATACACAGTATGCACCAATGGCTTTGTACGATAAAATTAATCTCCTGGTTTCAATAAATAAAAACAGCGAAGCTTTGCAGGAGATTTCCAAGTTCCTTGATAGATATCCTGATGATAAAAAAGCAAAAGATATAAAAGAATTAAAAACTTCGCTTGAAGCCAAATTATCTTCTTCAAAGTAATGACAGCAAAGAAAGTAAGTGAATCTCAAATCACTATGACCGAATTGGTTTTACCAAACTATACTAATCAGCTTGGCAAGCTGCTTGGTGGTCAATTGATGCATTGGATTGACATTTGTGCTGCAATTTGCGCTTCGAAACACAATAACCGGGTTTGTGTAACCGCTTCTGTAGATAAAATTGATTTTATACATTCAATAAATCTGGGTGATGCTGTTACTTTGATAGCTTCAATTAACAGGGTGTTTAATACTTCAATGGAAGTAGGGGTTAAAGTTTATTCTGAATCATTTAAAGTTGGGGTGAGAGTACATACAAATACTGCCTATTTAACATTTGTAAGCGTTGACGCAAACGGTAAACCGGTTAAAGCAGTCGATGCAATACCGGAATCAACAGAAGAAAAGAGAAGATATGAAGAAGCTCTGCAAAGAAGAGAGCACAGGCTTAAGGAAAGAGTTAAAACTTTTTAGCATTTTGCTTTTTGCATTACTCTTTTTTAATGATTCTTTCGCTCAGGTTCCAATCAATGGGTTCTGCAAATTTAATAGTTTTAAAGTTGATACTGATTACACAACATTATTCTCTTTGAATTTCAATAAAGACTTCCACACCGATCTTATTCTATTTAATCCCATGAAAAAACATTTATCTGTGCTTACTGGTGATAAAGCGGGTAATTTCGGAAAAAAAATGAATTTCAGTCTTCCATATGAAATTACAAAGATCACTTCTTTTAAAGACAACCAGAATAGAGTAATAGGATATGCTTTTACTTCAAGAAAAAACAGGGTGATGGGGATTTATGATTTTACAATTTCAGGGAAACCTTATCTTAAAAGGATATTTAAGTTTAATTCGTACCCTGAAAATATTTCTTCTGCAATAATAAGCGGAGATAAATACGAGAGTTTCTTAATTTCCGGTAGTGCTTTTAATGGTTTGTCAATAATAACCGATAATGGGAAAACTCTTACTGAAAAAAAAATCGTCGGCAGCAGCAGCTATACAAACGCTATTTTTGTTGACTTGAATAACGACGGTTATCCGGACATAGTAGCCTATAACCTGATTGAAAGTACTCTTGAGTTTTTTGAGAATGATTCTAACGGCGGATTTAGAAAAATAAGATCAATAAGAATGAAGGATAAAATAAATTCGCTTCAGAACTTTGACGTTAATCTGGACGGCTTTCAGGATTTAATCTACAGCATTGGCAATTCCATCAACATAATTTACGGAGATTCTGTTTCATCTTATTCAAACACTCAAACTGTTTTTACTTCGTACTATCCCGATAAATTAATACTTGGCGATTTTAATCACGATGGGAAAATAGACTTAGCATACATTAACAAATCATCTTCTATTCTTTCAATTGTTTTTAATAAAAATGTGTCAGAATTTTATCCGGAAGTGCTTTATCTAAAGAAAGAGGGTATAAGTGATCTGATTCCTTATTATAGTAAATTTGTAAATGGCATTGCTCTTATAAGCCCTTCAGGTCACCTATATCTTGAGTCATCCTTATTATCAATGACCGGAGATGTTGATATTTCTCTTGGCGCTGACCCTACTGCAGCTTCTTTTTTTGATATGGACAACAATGGAATAATTGATTTAAGCTTTATTGATAAATTTACAAATTCACTGATGTTGGTTATAAGAAATAACTCAGGCATTCCTTCAGTACTTTATTCGATCAGGTTATTTGAAAGTCAATCTAAAATAGCTATAGATAATATTGATCCTAAAAAGAAGTCGTTTTTTTGTTACACTCCGGACAATAATCTAATTGAAGTAATATCCTATGATTTTTCAAATAGTAAAGCAGAAAGATATTCATTATATACTCAAGGAAAAATAAAGGATGTGAAAACATATTCAGACAAAAATAATGTTACTAAAGTCTATGCTATAAGTATTAAAAATGGTAATCTTACACTAAGTCAATTTCACCCTGTTGTAAACGGATTTAATATAACTGAAATTAAGGATATATCTGATAGTGTATTTTCAGCTAACATTTCTGTAGTGCCCGTACCTCAATTATTTTATTGGCAAAAAAGTAATGACAGCCAGTCTTGGTATCATGTTTCAATATCGGATAATTTTAACAAACCAGCTTTTTGCTTTAAGCTTTCAATAAAGGATACGGCATTAATAAATTCGTTTGCAGGGGATCTTTTTAATAAAGATGATGCCGTTTCAATTAGTTTTTTTGAAACTCCCAATAATAATTTTGCACTTCTCTCAAGCGGTAGTTCACCGGTATTTGTCCTAAATAATGACTTTATTAAACATCTTAGGATTAAAAATAAAAATCAGTTATTTTTTGGTGAAATGAAACCGGGAGGATTGGAAAAACTATTTATATATGTACCAGGCGAGTCCGCTCTATATAAAATTGACTTTATTAAGAGAGGGAAGGAAATAGTTGCTTCAAAATTATTAAGCGTTTCTAATGTTGATAGCTATTTTGTAAAAAATATGAGTTATAAAGATTATTATTTTGTCTATACTGATAGTATTGATCATTGCATAAAAATCAGGCAAATCAAAGAATGAAAAAATATATGATGTTATTTATGTTTACCTTAACATATGTTTCATTTGCTCAGCAATATGACAAAAGTTATTTAGATTCACTATATAATCAGTATTTGCAAATTAGACAAGGAAGAACTGGATTAAATCTCATTCCTAATCAGATTTCAACTACAACAGGCAATCCTTTTATAAAATGTGGTTTTGGTCCGGCTAGCGTGCTGAGACTAAACATTGATAAGTTTTCCCCCGAACAGCAAATTGAATTAAAAAAAATTCTCGACAGACCGGCAACTGACACCAGCATAATATCGCCTAAGGGATTTTTCAGGATTCATTTTTACAAACCAGGAAATGCCGGTACACAATACCAGGTTCCGACTTATAGTGTGGATTCGCTGGCTATTGCTGCCGATTCATCCTGGAACTTCGAAATTAATTATTTGGGTTTTCCGCCCCCACCATCAGATAATGGTCAGGGGGGTGATAGTTTGCACGATGTTTATATTGTTAGTCTTGCCGGTGAATATGGGGAGACGGATTTTGAAACCGAGATAACTCCCGGCAGCGGAAAATATACATCTTATAATCTAATTAATAATGATTTTAGCGGGTACTACACAACCGGAATTAATGCTGCCAGAGTCACCATTGCGCATGAATTTCATCACAGCATCCAGGTTGGCAATTATATTTTTCGCGATAGCGACAGGTTTTTTTATGAAATGACCTCAACTTCTATGGAAATTTTTGTTTACACATCTATACCGGATTATGTAGGGTATCTCCAATCGTATTTTTACAGCGCTGATATCGGGTTTGCTAATCATGATGGATATGATCTGGCTATCTGGAATTTATTTTTGAAAGATAATTTTGATTATAGTATTATAAAAAGGCAATGGGAATTAATGCCATCCATGAGAGCACTTGCTGCTATTAATACAAGCCTGACAGAAAGAGGTTCTTCATTGGGAAAAGAATTTTTAATTTTTGGTATTTGGACATATTATACCAACTATCGTTCAATTCCTGGAAAATATTTTCCTCTCGCAAGTAAATATCCTTTAATACGTCCGCTTTCTACTATTTCTTTATCGCCCTCATCAAAATCCGTAATGGTTAATACTAATCCAGTGACAAATAATTTTATTACTTTTGTTAGTACAATTTTGCCTGATACTCTTGTAGCTCTCGCTTCAAACATAGATTATCAAACAGGTATTGATAGCTCACAGGCAATGAGATCATTTCAATACACAGTTTATACAAACGGAACCAGTGGTCTAATATCTATTTCAACAGATTATTCAGCTGATTTAACAGTAGGCAATTCAAACAATTGGCTAAATGCTGATTTCTTAAATAACCAAATTGTGAGAACTGATACTGTAGTTGTTCCTCAACCTCTAACGAGCATTGACTACGCTTTTCCATCTCCATTCTATTATAATAGAAATTATAGTACGGGGTCACAGGTTTTTATTCCAGTATCAACCGGAAATAGTGGAAGTGCGGATCTTAATATTTATTCCTCATCCTTGAAGTTGGTTTATTCAGGATTAGCAAATGTGTTATCCATTAATGGACACCCGGTGGTAACATGGAATGTCCGGAATTCTAAAAATGAAAAACTTGGAACAGGTGTTTATATATACATTACAAAATCGGCGGATAATGTGGTTAAAGGAAAACTGGTGATATTCAACCAATGATTAACAATCAATATTCAATTCACGGCGAAGCAATTTCAAAAAATTTTGGAAGAAGAGTAATATTTAAAGATCTCACCTTTCAATTTAATATTAATGGAGTATTTGGAATTTCCGGACCAAATGGTTCAGGAAAATCAACGCTTATAAAAATAATGGCGGGAATAAACTCTCCTTCCTCAGGTAAAATAAATCATAGAAGTAACAAAAATGAAATAATACCGGAAAAGCTTCATAACTATCTTGGATTTGTTTCTCCTTATCTTGTCCTCTATGAAGAATTTAGTGCCTGGGAAAATCTTGAACAATTTTCAAAAATTAGAGATGTAAATTTTAATAAAGGAAAAATTGAATCGTTGTTAAATGACTTTTTACTTTATGACAGGAAGGATGATCTGGTAAAAACTTATTCATCTGGAATGAAGCAGAGTATGAAATTTATTTTTGCATTAATGCATTCACCTGACTTAATTCTTCTGGATGAACCCACGTCGAATCTTGATGATGAAGGAAAAGAAACAGTTTACAGGATCATTCGAAAGGAAGCCGAAGAAAATATTGTAGTTGTGGCATCAAATGAAAAATCTGATCTTGCTTTATGCAGTGAAACTATAAAGCTTGGTAAATATAAAAACTGAAAAAATTTAATTATTCTAAATGAATTCAAAAGCATTTGCTTTATTTCTAAAAGATTTTCGTTCTGAGTTAAGGACGCGTTATGCTGTAAACTCTCTGGCAATGTTCATAATTGTTGCTATCAGTGTAATATTATTTTCAATTGGGCAGGAAAAAATTCCTCAAAACCTTACCGGCGGATTATTCTGGGTTGTAATATTTTTTTCTGCAATGTCAGGACTTGCAAGAGCATTTGTTTCGGAAGAGGAAAGAGGGACATCTCTTACGCTTCAATTAATTGCATCTCCTTCCACAGTTTTTACCGGCAAATTATTTTTTAATCTTATTCTTGTTTTTATTATGAATATAATTATTGCCTTCTTTACTCTGCTTTATTTGAGGAATTTGTTATACTAAATTTTTATTTATTTCTTCTTACATTTGTTCTGGCAAATATTGGACTTGCGGTATCTTCTACTATCATTGCAGCAATTATTTCCAAAGCAGGTTCAAAAGGAACTCTTTATCCTGTATTATCATTTCCTATTTTATTACCTTTGATTTTAACTTCTGTTCAATTAACTTCGGCCTGTATGGTTGGCACAACATTTGACGAATCTAAATGTAAATTTGGCGGTTTTAGTTGTGTTATGATGTTATAATGCTTACTGCCTCATATATGTTGTTCGATTTTATTTGGAAAGATTAAATAATTACTAAAATATTAACTATGAAAAACTTAATATTATCTGGAAAACATTTTTATTTCTGCTTTTAGGTTTTGTCTCTGTAGCTGGAATAGCTTTTCCCATTGTTGAGAATCCTGTGCACTGGTATCAATTTCCGATGATAAAGGGTCTGGAAGAAAATGCAAAAATAATATTTTTCCACGTTCCCACAGCCTGGCTTACTGTAATAGCATTTTTTATGTCAACAATTTACAGCGTTAAATATTTGAGGAATAAGAATCTGGATGATGATGCTAAATCCTATACAGCTGCACAACTTGGAATGGTTTTCTGTGTTCTTGCAACTGTTACCGGGGCAGTTTGGGCAAAATTTGCATGGGGTTCTTACTGGAGCTGGGACCCGAGACAAACAAGTATTTTTGCTTTGCTTTTAATTTATGGAGCGTGGTTTGCTCTTCGATCTTCAATAGAATCAGAGGAAAAAAGAGCAACCTTGTCTTCTGTTTATTCCATTATTGCTTTTTTAACAGTGCCGTTTTTTATTTTTATAATGCCCAGGATAATGAACGGGCTTCATCCCGGTTCATGCGGATGATACTAATTCCGGCCCTGTTGTGGATTTTAAAATGAATGGAAATATGCAATTGATATTTTTTCTGTCGCTGATAGCATTTACTATACTGTTTTTCTGGATGTGGAGAGTTGGTTACAAATCATTAATTTACAGGGATAAAATTCTTAAACAATCATCGTGAGGGTAAGTTGGAAGTTTTTACAAATTTTTATCGAACAATGCAATTTACATTGTTACGATTATTGTGCTTATTGTCTGGACTGGAATTTTCTTTTACCTGAATAACCTGGATAAGAGACTAAAAAATATTGAGAAAGTGAATAAAGGAGAAAAGAATGAAAAATAAATATCTTTTTGGCGGAATAATTATTGTAGTATTTCTCGGATTGATGGTATACTTGTTTACGCAAAGCAATATTCAATACGAAAATAATTTTGCCAATGTAATGGCAAAAGATAAAACCGTTAAGGCAACAGGAAGCTGGGTTAAGGATAAAAGTTATGAGATAGATAAAGATCAAAGAACGTTTTCTTTTTACCTGCAGGATGCTCAAGGTAATGTTATGAAGGTTGTTTATAATGGGACTATTCCTAATAATTTTGAAAGTGCCAGAAGTGTAGTTGTTACAGGTAAATATGAGAATGGATATTTTCATGCAAAGGATATATTAACAAAGTGTCCAAGCAAGTATGAAGGCGAGAATGTAAAAGCTTCAAAGATCTAATTTGTAAGCAAATACTTAGTAGCCTAAAAAATCTTAACAATTAAATAGAATCTTGAGGAAAAAATGGTAGGAAGTATTGTATTATCTCTGGCATTATTTTGCAGTCTGCTGGCAATGATAATGTATTTCTTAAATTATAGGGGATATCAAAACACACTTAATTATGCCAGGATTGCTTATCACGCTATGGCAATGCTTGTGATAGTAGCAGCAGCGTTATTGTGGCACGCTATACTATCTCATTCATATGAATATAAATATGTTTACGACTATAGCAGCAATGAACTTCCAACAGGGTTTCTGCTTGCGACTTTCTGGGGAGGACAGGAAGGAAGCTTCATGCTTTGGTTGCTTCTTTCATCAGTTATTGGTCTTATACTTCAGTCCTATAGTTCCAAAAGAGGAGATCTTGAACCAAGAGTAATGGCGGTATTTACACTTGCCACTTACATTTCTACTTGTTATGGTTTCACCTTTGTTTAAGAATCCATTCGCTTATATCTGGACAGAGCCGGTTTTCGTAGCTGCTAAAAATATTAGCCCGGCATATTTATCCATGCCATTTCTTCAGAATTTTATTTATACAGACGGTCAATCAAAACAGCAGTTTATAAAAATGACCAGCGACCTTTATGCTTCGTTAACCTCTGCGGGCATTTCAGTCAACCAATTTATAATAGATGGTAAAGGATTAAATCCTCAATTATTGAATTTCTGGATGCAGATTCATCCGCCAATTCTTTTCACTGGATTTTCAATGTCAACTGTGCCTTTTTCATTTGCGATGGCAGCAATGATGAAAAATGATTACAGGGATTGGGTTAAACAATCATTCCCATGGGTTCTTGCAGGTGCAGGTATTTTAGGTCTGGGAATTATGCTCGGCGGATACTGGGCTTATGAAATGTTGGGATGGGGAGGTTACTGGGCATGGGATCCTGTAGAAAATTCAAGTTTGATTCCCTGGATTGTGGGAGTTGCATCAGTTCATACACTATTGGTGCAGAGGAAAAGCCAATCAAAAGGTGGCATAGGTAAATTTGCAAAAACAAATCTTATTCTATGTCTGTTAACATATATTTTAGTGCTTTATGCAACATTCCTGACCCGGAGCGGAGTACTGGGAGATGCTTCAGTTCACTCCTTTGTTGATCCTGGTATGCTTGTTTATTTATTCCTTGTAATCTTTATCGGCGCATTTATTGTCCTTGGTTTTGGCACTTTAATATTTAGGTGGAAATACTTAAGTGATAAAGTACAAAGCGAGGAGAGTTTGCTCTCCCGTGAGCTTGCGTTATTTACAGCGGCCGTTGTTTTGTGTGCTTCAGCAATTATAGTTTTTGTAGGTACTTCTGCTCCATTGATTAATCATGCAGTTGAAACTAGTTTTTATAACGAAATGCAGCTTCCAATCGTTATTATTATCGGTTTGTTAAACGGTCTTAGTCTTCTGATTAAATGGAAGCATTCAAAAGGACAGGAACTACTGAAGAAATCTGTTTTCTCTATTTCCTCGACGATTATTTTTACAGCAGGAATTGCAATTTTTGCCGGGATAACAAATTTAATGGTAATACTAATGTTGCTTTCAACATTATTCTCTCTATTTGTTAATCTTGAGGTCGCAGTAAAAATTATTCGTGGAAATATGAAAATGCTTGGTGCTTATGTTGCTCATATTGGTATTGCAATATTTATTCTTGGCGTTATAGGTTCGGCTATTTATAGTAAAGAAGTCGACGTTGATCTTGTAAAAGGTCAGACAAAAAGTGCATTTGGTTACAAAATGACATTTGAAGGTTGGCAACCTATAGAAAATGGTAAAAAATATGCCTTTAATATACATTTAGATAAGGATGGAACAGAATTTCATATTAACCCAGTGATGTACATTGCTGAATACAATAATAGTCTGATGAGAGAGCCGGCAATAAAAGTTGGAATGACAAAAGATCTTTATATCTCACCGGTTGGGTATGATGAAGGAACCTCAGCGGAACAACCGATTACAATGAAGATTGGGCAGGAAACAAATTATGAGGGCTTTAAAATTAAATATGAAAGTTTCGAGCAGCCCGATGTTGCTGCTATGACAAGCGGCGGCCAGATTAAAATGGGAACAAAACTTATCATAACAAAAGGTGATAAAACATATATAGCTGAACCGACAATACAGGGCAGTATGGGAAATTTTAATTATGTTCCAGCCGAAATAAAAGAAGCAAATCTTAGTATTCAAATCAAAAAGGTTGATCCTCAATCACAGCAGGCAGATTTACTGTTTACTAAAATTGTTGAGGATAAAGTAAAAGAAGCACCGAAGGAAGTTCTTTCAATTCAGGCGAGCATCAAGCCATTTATAAGTCTCGTATGGATTGGGATATTAATTATGGTGCTTGGGTTTTTTGTTTCAGTTGCCAGAAGATTAAGAGAATCGTTGATCTGATAATTAAATAACTGATTGTATGAAAAGGTCATTGTGTATAATCTAACAATGACCTTTTTATTTTTAAATTCAATTTCAAACCATATTTTAATTAATTGAATCTAAAACTTAACTGATTGAAAACTCAGCATTTTAGTTCAAAGATTTTAATTTCATAAGTTGTTCACTAAAAGCGCAAATTATTCAAAAAGGGCTGAAATTGGATCATATTTACTTGACAAACATTCGTGCAGTCCGTAATTTTATGTTCCTTTACAAAAAGAATATTCCGCGATAGCTCAATGGTGGAGCATTCGGCTGTTAACCGAAGGGTTGCAGGTTCGAGTCCTGCTCGCGGAGCCAATAAATCCGGCGTTGGCCGGATTTATTATTTTAAAATTGTTTCACGAACATATTCTGTATTTGTTACTAAACACCTAAATTTAAAGCGTAATTAAAAATAAGAAATGAGATCCGGCTTGAATAATAAAAAATTTCAATTCAATAGAATATTCATAATTTTCCAATTATTTATTCTTGTTGTTGTTATTCTAAATACAAAAGAATTATTTGCACAGCAGAAAATATTATTGGTTGAAAAGCCAACTCTATCTGCTGGTGCTGAGTACTCCCAGTTTTTGGAGAAACAAAAATTGTTAGGAAATGATAAAGCTCTCGAGTTTAATGGAATTATTCCTCAGCTACAAAATCTCAATAAAATTAATTCTATTACCACATTTGAAGGAATTAATTTTGATGAGGATGGATTGAATAATGATTTCTATCACATTCCCCCTGATCCAATTGGAGCAGCTGGTCCAAATCATTTGGTTTCAGTAACAAACACTTCTATAGAGTGGTTTTTAAAGTCAACCGGGGGAGTTTTAAATAGTCAAAGGCTTGGAATGAATTCAACAACAGCCACCGGAAGTTTTTTTGAATCATTAACACCCTTGACAGGTACATTTGATCCAAAAGTAGTTTATGATCAATACAATGGAAGATTTATTGTTACTGCATTCGAAACTACAACTTCACCTAATGATTCAAAGATTTTTATTGCAGTATCAAAAACAAGTGATCCAACGGCTGGTTGGTGGTATGCATACATAAATTCAGCAATTACTATTGGTGGGGCATCATCTTATGTAGATTATCCGGGTTTGGCTGTAAGCAGTACCGGGATTTATATAACTGCCAATATGTTCAGTTTCTCTGGGGGATCATACACAGGCGGAAGATTATGGATAATTGACAAAGGTTTGGTTGGCGGATTATATGACGGTGGAAGTATTTCATCAAATGTTTACGATTATTATTCATTAGCATTTGGTAACAAGTATCAAAGTACATATCAACCAGCTCAAATGTTTGGCGCAGCGCAAAGTGGTGTTGGAACTTTTTTAGTTTTATATAGCGGATTACACACCGGAACAAATGAATCAGTGAATGTTATTCGCGTAAGCAATTCTCTTACAAGCCCTACTTTTACTGGACAAGATGTATCTCTTGGAAACATTGACAACACAGGAGGTTCTTATTTGGATGCACCTCAACAGGGTACGACCACATTAATAAACACCAATGATAGAAGAGCTCAAAATGCTGTTTGGAGAAACAATGCTTTATGGACGGCGTTTACAGTTTTACCAAATTCAGGTGTTGACGCAGGACAAGTTACCGCACACTGGGTTAAAATAAATACTACTACTTTAAGTTCTTTATCATTTGCGGACCAGGGAAATATTGGCGGGGAAGATATTGGAACTGGTACATACACTTTTTTCCCTTCTATCTCAGTGAATTCTAATGGTGATGCAATTATTGGGTTTGCAGCATCAGGACCAAATATTTACCCGGGCGCTTATTATACCGGAAGATATTCTTCAACAACAGGAGGGACCGTTTTAGCTTCGCAAGTAGTAAGAGCTGGTGTTGACTACTATGTACGAAAATTTGGCGGTACAAGAAATCGTTGGGGAGACTATTCTGGTTCGTGTGTTGACCCTTCTGATGATCAAACATTTTATATATTTAACCAATATTCATTAACTCGCGGCACAATATTAAGCCAATATCCAACTGAAAATGGTCGCTGGGGAACAGCTTGGGGAGTAGTTCCGACAACTGCTTTGCCTGTAGAACTGGCATCTTTTTCCGGTTTGGTTAATAATAATTCCGTAACATTAAATTGGACTACAGCAACAGAAACAAATAATTATGGATTTGATATTGAGCGGTCAGATGCAAGCAATCAGCAATCAGCTTTTGAAAAAATTGGATTTGTTGCAGGAGCAGGTAATAGCAACTCTCCAAAGAATTATTCTTTTACAGACCAACCTTCTGGCGCGATAAAATTCTCTTACCGGTTAAAGCAAATTGATTATGATGGAAATTATAAATATTATGATGCAATAACTGTCTCGCTAACCGGAAGTCAAACTGCCGAGTTAATGGATAATTATCCGAATCCGTTTAATCCGACAACTGCAATAAAATTTTATATTCCTAATAACTCAAACGTTTCAATTAAAATATATGATATGCTTGGAAAAGAAGTTACTACTTTAATTAGTGGTCCGATAAACGCCGGCTACCATATTATTTATTGGAACGGAAAAGATAAGTTCGGAAACGCTGCGGCAAGCGGTGTTTATATTTACCGACTTTCAGCCGGAAGTTTTTCTGAATCTAAAAAAATGGCTTTGCTAAAGTAGCTAATTGTTAAAATGAGGCCTATCTCCAATAGATAAGCCTCATTCCAATTTTAAAAATAGAACCTCATAATCGGTCTTTTCGGACTTCTTCTTTCAACTACCTTAAACCCTGATTTTTTAAATGCTGAAGGAATTCCAGTCCATGCAAAAGCTGCAGGAATATTTTCACTATATGGTTCCTGTGGATAAGCCTCCAGAATTTTCACTTTTCTCTTTTTGCAATATTTAATAACTGCTTTTAATAGTTCGGTTGAAATCCCTATCCTTCTGAATTCTTTATCAATGAAGAAACAAGTTATAGACCACACCTTTTCATTATCGACCGGAGCCAGTACCTTTGATTTATTTAGTCTGATAAATTTTTCTCTCGGTCCAAATGCGCACCAGCCCATAGGTTTATTCTCATAATATGCAAGGATTCCCGGAACCTCATTATTGTTTATTATTTTCTTTATTGACTTTTTGTTCTTCTCTCCTTTTTGCTTTCCAAAATTAGAAGAAGTTAAGCGCCACGCCATACACCAGCATCCTCCGCAGGCGCCTCGCTCCCCAAATAGTTTTTCAAAGTCTTTCCACCTGTCTTTTTTCACCGGCAGATAATTTATTTTATTAATATCTGGTAATTTTTTTGTCATCTATTTTATTAAATGTCCAAAGTCTGAGTATAATTTTAAGTTATATTATATTTATTTAAATACATCTTAATATTTACATAATAACCTAAAAAGTCTATATTAAGTAAGTCAATATTCGTTTTAAGCAAAATGAAAAAAAACGCAATTCTTAGATTTGTAATCATTCTTCTGCCTTTATTTCTTAGTACGGGATGCCTTAAAGATAATGTAAACCCGGCTGATAGTTTTGTTACAACTGACACTATTGATATGCTGATTTACCTGGAATCAAATGGTGATATCATTAACTCCAGAAGCACATTAAGCGCTTTTGTAAATGCACAATCCCTGTATTCTAATCTTTCAAACTATTTAATACTCGACATTAGGGATCCTCAGCTTTTTTCCAGCGGGCACATAAATGGGGCAATTAATATACAAAACTCGGATTTATTGAATAAAGTAAAAAGCGTTGATACAACAAATGTAATACTTGTTAGTCAAAACGGTCAGTCAGCAAGTTATTACGGAGGGTTATTGAGATTAGATGGACTTAATAATGTTTATATATTAAAATTTGGAATGGCAGGTTGGAATAGTCAATTTGCCGGTCAATGGAATAAAAATAATGGAGCACCACCTAACGGCACTCAATATTTTAATAACATTTTATATAACAGAGGTCCATATTCAGATTTACCCGATGTAAAATTAAGTTCATCCGGGGATATTAAATCAAAAATTGAAACCAGGATTCAGGGTTTATTATCTGAAACATTTGAAGATGGAGTTACATATGTTGACTCAACTACGTCATTTTTATCTATCTTCCCGGGTGATGCGTTTAATTCTAGTATTTATTCATTTGTAGATAGTACTTTTGGTGATCAATATATAGCCTGTTATGATACATTTTTGGTTTATTCAAATTATCTTCCGGATCCCTCATTACAAAATCATCCGCCTCATTCCGTATTATACACTTATTATAATGATTTTAGATCAATCTATTATTTACAAACTATACCCAGCAATAAAAAAGTGATAATTTACAGCCTTGACGGGCACCAAAGCGCATTTGCTTTGGCATATTTAAGATTACTGGGATATAATGCTAAATCAGTACTCTTTGGCGCTACCTGGAAACATCCATTTCCCGGCTCAATGAATTATCCTTATGTAAATTGATCCCAATTGTCCAATCAAATCTTATGAGCCTCAATTTTTACTAATCTTTATGTGTATTATATTTGTTTATTACAGAACAAGTAATTATTAAAAATCCCCAGGAAAAAATTTGATGAAGGAACCCGTTGTTGATTTATCATTGGCTTTAGATCATGGCTTGACCGAAGAAGAATACACCAGAATAAAAAAAATATTAAATCGGACTCCTACTTTTACTGAACTTGGTATTTTTAGCGTTATGTGGAGTGAACATTGCAGTTATAAAAATTCAATTGCATTATTAAAAACATTGCCCAGGGATGGGGGGAAATTGTTGGTAGGAGCCGGCGAGGAAAATGCCGGGCTTGTAGATATCGGGGACGACATGGCAGTTGCATTTAAAATAGAAAGTCATAATCATCCGTCGGCTGTTGAACCATACCAGGGAGCAGCTACCGGAGTCGGCGGAATTATGCGTGATATTTTTACAATGGGTGCTCGCCCAATTGCTTCGTTAAATTCTCTGAGATTCGGTTCGATTGAAGACTCAAAGACCAGGTTCTTATTTGCCGGAGTGGTCAAAGGGATCGGTGATTATGGCAACAGTTTTGGTGTACCTACTGTTGCTGGCGAAGTTTATTTCGATGAATCCTATAAAGGCAATCCTCTCGTAAATGCGATGGCCGTTGGTATTGTCAGAAAAAATCTGGTGGCAAGTGCAACTTCAAAAGGGGCAGGAAATCCTGTAATGATTGTTGGTTCTTCTACCGGAAGAGACGGAATTCATGGAGCTACCTTTGCATCAGAAGAAATTTCGGAAAAGTCGGAGGCAAAAAGACCATCAGTTCAGGTCGGAGATCCTTTCACAGAAAAACTTCTTCTTGAAGCTACTCTCGAAATAATTAAAAATGGATGGCTGATCGGAATACAGGATATGGGGGCCGCAGGAATTTCCTGTTCGACCTGTGAAATGAGTGCAAAGGGCAATTCCGGGATGAAAATTAATCTGGATAAAGTACCTTTGCGCGAAAAAGGAATGACTGCTTATGAAATTATGCTTTCAGAAAGTCAGGAAAGAATGCTCTGTACGGTTAAAAAAGGGTACGAAGAAAAAGTAAAAAAAGTTTTTGAGAAATGGGATTTGAACTGCGAAATAATTGGAGAAGTTACCGATGATAAAAACATCTGCATTAAATACCAGGATGAAGAAAAAGCAGTATTTCCTGCATTCGAATTAGTGCTGGGTGGCGGAGCGCCTGTTTATATCAGGGAGACAAAAGAACCATCATATTTGAAAGAAACAAAGAATTTTGATTTTAATACTCTAACAAAGCCGGCAAATTTAATTGAAGTATTTAAGAGAGTTTTTTCTTCTCCAAATATTGTTTCTAAAAGATGGGTTTATGAGCAGTACGATTCCATGGTTAGAACCAATACCATTGTTGGACCTGGCTGCGATGCTGCTGTAATCTATTTAAAAGAGACGAATAAAGCGCTTGCTATGAAAACCGATTGCAATTCACGCTATGTTTATTTGAATCCGAAAGAAGGCGCAAAAATTGCCGTTGCAGAATCTGCAAGGAATATTGTTTGTTCAGGAGGAGAACCGCTGGCGATAACAAATTGTCTGAATTTCGGTAATCCTTACAAACCAGAAGTTTACTGGCAGTTTAAGCAGGCAATTGAAGGGATGGGAGAAGCTTGTAGATATTTTGATACACCGGTTACTGGCGGAAATGTCAGCTTTTATAATGAGTCTCCGGAAACTGCTGTTTATCCGACTCCAACCATTGGTATGGTCGGTTTAATTAAAGACCTAAAAAATGTAACTACTTCATATTTTAAAGAAGAAAATAATTTAGTCTATGTAATAGGAGATGATTTTGAAGAACTTGGAGGAAGTGAATATCTTAAGATTATTCATAATAAAGTCGTTGGTGATTCTCCAAAAATGGATTTGAAGAAAGAGAAGAAATTACAGGATTCTGTATTATCCCTGATCAGGATGGGTTTAATCAAATCAGCTCACGATATTTCTGAAGGCGGAATTATCTGTGCTCTTGCTGAATGCTGTATCATTAATGAAGAAAAACAAATTGGATTGGACGTAAATATTTCGGTGAAATCCAGAGAAGATTTCTCATTATTTTCTGAGAGTCAATCCAGGATCATAGTAAGTATTGCTAATGGGAATAAAACAGCGTTCGAAAAATTTTTGATGGAAAGAAATCAGTCGGGCCATTTGCTTGGGGTCACAGGAGGTAGTAAATTTACTGTCAATGGAAAAATCTCGATAAAGGTATCAGAACTTTCAGAAATTTATTTTAATACAATTCCGGACTTTATGAATGATTAAAAATAAGTTCATAGAAAAATTGCGGAATTCAAAGAGTTATATGTTGCTTCGTAAATTAAGAATGATTTTGCATTATAAGCCATCCTATCATTCATTTAAAGATTTTGCTAAACATTACTTTGTTGGCTTACTAAAGAGATCAAATGAGCACCATCTTTTTCTATTTGCAGGCGGACTTTCTTTTTCATTGTTTTTTTGCACAATTCCATTTGCGCTTATAGTATTCTATGTTTTAGGAAATATTCTGAATTCTTCTTCAATGCAAAGTCAGATTAATACGCTTATTGATGCGATTATTCCTTATTCAAAATATGCTCAGTTTGTCAAAGAGATTATATTTAATAGCATTGATGAAGTAATTCAAAATAAAAATCTGGCGGGAATTATCGGAGGGCTTACTCTTTTCTTTGCTGCCAGTGAATTATTCAGCAGTATGAGAACCATCTTAAATAAAGTTTTCGGTGTTGAAATTAATATTAATATTTTGTTAAGTAAGCTCAGAGATTTATTAATGATTATTTTGCTTTTAATTATTTTTTCAGTAGTAACTTTTTCAATACCGGTAATAGAAGTTGTAAGGCAAACAGCTTATAATTGGAATGTTGTAAATAATATTTTTACATCCGGAATCTTAGAGCAGGTTTTCTTTACATTTCTTTCTTTAATTGTGATTTTTACATCATTCAGCATTTTATATCTTACAATTCCCGTAAAAAAAATAGGGAGAAAGTCAGCCTTGTGGGGTGCATTTTGGGCTGCAATTTTATGGGAATGTATTAAGCTGTTGTTCGGTTATTATCTCCATCATTTCTCTTCTTTGGGGAAAATCTACGGAACTTATACTCTTTTTGTAGTTGTATCATTCTGGATTTACTGCTCCTCGGTTGTATTTATTATCGGAGCGGAAATAGCTCGCCTGCACGCCGATAGAATTTATATGACAGATATTATGGACTAATTTAATCCGCACATTCCGCTTGCACAACTGCCCGCCGGAGAAGGGAGATCACAATTTCCACTGGCACAAGAAGATCCTGAATAACTTTCGCTTCCACCAATTGATGCGCTAAAAGTTGATAGCAATTTTTTGTTTTTCTTTGATTTGCAATTTGGACAGGAAACTTCTTCCTGGTTTAATGAAGATTTGTGTAGCACTTCGTGTTTTGTTTTACATTCTTCGCATTGATATTCGAAAATAGGCATAATCTTTCTCCATAAATATTAATTACTAATTGAATTGTATGCAATTAGCTTTAAAAAATAAATGTTTGTTAAAACAAAATAACGATCTAATTATTTACAGGCGAAGCTTGTTTAGCAATTTCCACAGTCGGCTTTAGAATCATTTTTGATTTCATGGAATTTGATATTAAACATGCCTTCTCTGATTTTTCAATTAACCTGATCGCCTTTTCTTTTTGATTTTCGTCGTCAATTGAAACAGACGGTTTTAATTCTATTTCCGATATCATAAACTTACCGTCAACCTTTTCAAGCTTGCCAATTGCTTCACTGGTAAAAGAATTAAACTCAAAATTTGAATTTTCTGCAATCGCCAGAAATGTAGTCATCAGACAAATGTTTGCCGAGGCCACAAATAAATGTTCAGGCGACCATATATTTGGAACGCCCTTAGGAAATTCCGGGGGAGTTGCCACTTTTATATCCGGAAATGTTGGAGCTGATAAATTACCAATTCTACCATTTTCCCATTTAACTGTTGTTGTGTATGTGTGAATGTTATCCATAATTTTTCCAATATTATTAACAAAAATAAGATGTCGTATAATTGAAAAAGATTCAGTTTACGCAAATAAAGCAGCTTTTTTAAGAAGAATTAATTTGATAAATATACTATCTTTCGTTATTTTTAATCAGACAATTTAATCTGATTTTAGAAATGACAGTAATTTTTTCAAAAAAATGCGAATATGGACTCCAGGCAGTTCTTTATCTTGCAGCACATTTAAGTGAAAAAGCTATTCCGGCTGAAGATATTGCTAGGTCCCTGGCCATTCCTAAAGAATTTGTATCAAAAATATTGCAAAAGCTAACGGAAAGCGGGATCATAGAATCAAAAAAAGGAAAAAACGGTGGATTCGGTCTTGCGAAAAGTCCATCCAAAATCAGATTGATTGATGTTGTTGCTGCAATTGATGGCCTTGATATTTTTAATAGTTGTGTCTTAGGTTTTCCCAAATGCTCTCCTGATCATCCTTGTCCTGTACACAATAATTGGGGAGAACTTAAGAACAAAGGCATACGATATGTTGACAAAAGAAACGCTTGATAAATTCAGGGAAAAAACTTTAGCGAAGTTAAAGAGTATTTAAGATTTTTGGTTTGTGATCAGATAATTAAATCTGTTTTTGGTATGAAAAAAATAAATAATAGAAATGAAGAAAAGCCGATTCAGAAATACAGGTTTTATATTCAAACAGCTTTTGCGTTATTGTGCATCTGGATAGGAATTGAATTTTATCAATTTGCAAATTATTTGCAATCCGGCGGCACTATAGCATTTCATAATCGTCCCCCCGGAGTTGATGGATTTCTGCCAATAAGCTCTTTAATGAGTTTTTATTTGTTCTTACGAACTGGAGAGATTCACCCGGCGCATCCTGCAGGAATTTTTATTTTTCTATCTATCATTTTAATGTCGATCGTGTTTGGGAAATCCTTTTGCAGCTGGCTCTGCCCGGTTGGATATATTTCAGAACTAATCGGAGATTTCGGTGAAAAAGTTATTTACAAACTTTTTCGAATAAAAATAAGACTACCAAAAATAATTGATTATCCTTTAAGAAGTTTAAAATATCTTCTTCTTGGTTTTTTTGTTTATGCAATTTTCTTCCTGATGACGCTTGTTTCAGTGAAAGCATTTCTGGATAGCCCATATAATCTTGTTGCAGATTTAAAAATGTATTATTTCTTTGCGGACATTTCCCGGTTTGCGCTTATTGTGATCGGCTCACTTATTTTGCTTTCTGTATTTATAAAAAATTTCTGGTGCAGATTTCTTTGCCCATATGGTGCCCTGCTTGGAATAATTTCATTCCTGAGCCCAAATAAAATCAAAAGAAACCCGGTTAGTTGTATTGACTGCGGTTTGTGCAACAAAGCCTGCCCTTCTAATATAAAAGTGGACAAAGTTAAAACCGTTTTGTCAGATGAATGTACAACCTGCCTTAGCTGTGTTGATGCCTGTCCGGTTACAGATACTTTGTATGTAAGCTCGCTTATTACTAAAAAGAAAATATCAAAAAAAACTATTGCTATAGCAGTGGTATTAATATTTATGGCCGTAACAGGTATTGGAATGCTTTCCGGTCATTGGCAAAATGATATTACAAAAAATAAATATTTAATTCATTATAAATATATGAACAGCTATGGGCATCCGACGGGTACAGATGAGGTTAAGAAATTCAATAAGGAAGCCGCTTCAGATTTAAATGGAAATGTAAACAAGATTAACGATTCTAAATAATTCAATAAATGAAAATTCCCAAAAACAGTAAGCGTCTTCTCATTATATATAAAATTCGCTCAAAATAAGCTGTTTTTGCTTTTAATTTTTTGTATTTCAAGAAATTTAAGTGATTTAATTTTAGGATTTTTAGGCATAAACCTTGTCTTATGATTCAAAAAAGGAGCAGGGATATGAGTTACAATAAGGAAATACTTGAGCCAACTGATTATTCAGAATTGACCCTTGCGGATATAGTTACCAGGAATTTTAAAGTGGCAGGAGTATTTGAAAAATATGATCTTGATTTTTGCGGCGCAGGAAATAAAACAATTGCACAGGCCTGCCTTGAAAACGGTGCAGATCCAAAAGTGATATTTTCTGAAATTGAAAAATTGGATTCAGTTAAAGTTGAAATTCCTGCAAGCGTAGATGATTGGGGTCTGGATTTGCTGGTTGATTATATTATTGATGATCATCATAAATTTGTAAAGTATATGATTCCGCTTATTTCATCCCACACTGAGAAAGTCGCTTCTGAGAACGGAAAAAATCATCCTGAAACTATTGAGGTTGCAAAAACATTTTCTGTTTTATATAAAGAATTAAAACAGCATATGATGAAAGAAGAGGAAATACTTTTCCCATATATAAAATACCTTGTTAAAGTAAATAGAGGCGAAGCAAAGTTTGAAAAACCCTATTTCGGCAGAATTGGCAATCAAATTAATTTGATGGAATTAGAGCATCAGGCCGCTGGTGAAGGCATGTATTCAATTAGAAAATTAACAAAAAATTATCTTCCGCCTTCAAATGCTTCAAATATTTATAAAGTCTGTATGAAAGAACTTCAAGAATTTGAAGAAGATCTGCACAGGCATGAACATCTTGAAAATAATGTTTTATTCCCGAAAGCAGTGCTTTTGGAAGAGCAACTTATATCAGTCTAAAAACAAATCATTTTTTTTGATAATGTAAAATTAACCTGGATTGGTTTATTTTTACAAAAAGTTTTCAGGCTTTCATCCTTCTGCCTTGTTCTTCGTGGATAAAAATCCAGCTGCAGATTTTGCCAATATTTATCTCTTCAAAATTATTCCAATAAGCTTTAGTCCTGACATGTTGTGAGCTTGTGTCAATTTCAGGTATATCTTTAGCTTCATCGATAAGGTCTTTAATTCTTTGCTTCCATTTTTTCATGTTACTTACTCTTAGATCGACCCATCCCTCAAAGGCCCATTTATCAATATTTTCTTTATTGATATCAAGAATATTTTCTCCACGAAAAGCAGGAATTTTTATTATGCTGCTTCGCAAAAGTGATTCTCCATTTGGCAATAAAATTGGAATTCCAATTGATATAATCTGACTTCTTTGTTTTTTATCATTTACCACTATGTCAAAACATTTCTCTGAAAGTTCCTTAGCGGAAGTAGACAAAATATCGTTCATGTTTTTGCAGTTCAATCTGATCAGGTGAATTTCAAATAATAGTTTTGATAGCCTTGGTGGGCCTAATAATTCAAAAGCGACACTGCTGATGTTATTTTTTTCTTCAAGCTCTGCAAGTTTTTCAACAGCGCTATGCTGCATATAGCCGGCACGATAAGTTGGTTCAAGTGTTGCGTGATCAAGTGAACTAACTATATCTTTCCCTGTATTTCCTCCTTTTATCTCATAAATTGCAACGTCTGCAATTTCTTCAGGTGTCACAAATTCCATTTGTTTTTGGGCTGTTATAGTTTCAAATTCACCGCGCGAGAATATTCCGTTTTCACCTGTGTCGATAAAAACAGATTTTAATTTTTCTCCTGTGGACTTATACTGTTTATTCTGACAGATTTCAAATTTTCCTTTCAGCGGGATTGCTTCAGATACATCAACATCAATCAATTCAATAGGCTGGCCGCGACGCTTTATTTCTCCGAATTCAATTCGTTTCCAGGCAATAGCCCCGGTTGGTTTAATTTCTTTTGTAATTGGGCCCTCAGGAGTTCTGCCCATTAAAAATAAAAGAAGTGTATGTGCACCTGCAATAGATGATTTGCTTAGTAAAACTCTTGAAGGTTTCTCTTCGCTGTGTGTATATGGAATATTTAAGCCCATTCCACCTGTACCGCTTGTTCCGATTTTTAGATACACTTCAGTTTTTATTTTGCTCATGCTGCTGTACAAAATTTGAACGTGCCTGATTAGTTGCGGAATATATAATGTGCATAAAAGTTTTTCAGTTTCTTCAACTAAGGATTCATAGCTTGCTTTGTTTTTTATAGCCCTGGTTATGGTTCGATAGGTCGAGTATATATCCTGGTATGCAATTGCCGTAGCTGTGTTAATACAATCTATAACAACCTGAGGTTTATACTGTGATAGAAGATGGTAAACTGCCGAGTTTTTTAATACATCATCGGAAAGTTCTTCCATAATATCATTCATTAAAATTCTTCGGCTCGCCGGGTCGGATAGTATATCCATTCTGTTTTTGTCTTTATATTTATTCCGGACAAAAATATCGCCTCCCCATGGTATAAAATAATCTTTCCCTTTTCCAGGAAATTCAATTTTCAGTTTTTCAACTGCGTCTTTAGCTTCAGATAGTTTCAGTGAAGTGACTATTATTTTTTTAGGATTATCAGGGACAAGTTTTCTGGCTATGGCACTGCCAACCAGGCCCCATCCCCCAAGAACTAAAACTGTTTTATTTCTAATGTCCATCTTCCCCCCTCAATTTGAGGTTTTTATTTTAAAAGTACACTACTAAATTACGCTAAACCAATCTATTCGGCAACGAACTCTAGTATAAATCTTACTAATAATTTAATGCCGGATGACAATTAGCAAATTATTTGACTGTTAAAACAAGTAATTAGATAAATTTCTAAATTATATTTAATTCGTTGCTAAACTACTCAGGTATTAGTAAATTTAATTTTAAATTTTATCCTTTAATTATTGAATTGACGGTAGCGACAATGAAAGTTGCAGATTTACTGAAAGACAATTTTATTATAGCTGAGCTTAGTAGTTCCGGCAAAGAGGAAGTGATCAACGAACTAATTGAGCTTTTCAAAGGAGACCCGCGGGTTAATGATCTTGATAAAGTAAAAGAAGCTGTTCTTGAAAGGGAAAAAATAATGTCCACTGGTGTTGGTAAGGGATTTGCCATTCCACATGGTAAAACAAATCACGTAAATGATATTTTAGGAGCTTTCGGCAAATCAACAAAACCAATCGATTATCAATCCTTGGATCAGCAGCCGGTTCATCTGGTTTTCTTGTTAGTCGGGAAGGATAATCTTGTGAGCACTCACATAAAACTCTTAAGCCGTATTTCCAGAATGATGAATAAGGATGAATTTAGAAATTCATTAATTGAAGCTAAGACCAAGGAAGAAATCTTAAACCTCTTCACGAAAGAAGAAGAAAATTATTTCGAAGTATAAGCTTTTAAGGTTCCATTTATTGATTCTCTGCCTCTAAAAATTTTTATACCGACTTTTTATGATTAAAGCTATAACGGGCACAAAAGATTTACTCCCCTCCGAACTGTCCAGATGGTATTTTCTTGAAAGCAAAGTAAAAAACATCTTCACAAATTTTAATTATAAAGAAATCCGAACCCCCATTTTTGAAGAAACAGCATTGTTTGCGAGGAGCATCGGTGAAGCGACTGATATTGTTGGAAAAGAAATGTATACTTTTTTGGATAGAAGTGAGACAAGCATCACACTTAAACCGGAAATGACAGCAGGAGTTGTTCGTGCTTTTATCGAACATTCCCTTGGCAAACAACAATCATTAAACAAATTATTTTATATTTCCCCTATGTTCCGTCAGGAACGACCCCAGGCAGGGAGGTTGAGACAATTTCACCAGTTCGGAGGCGAGGCGCTTGGCAGCAGTTCGATGGTGCTTGATGCTGAGCTGATTAAAATAGCATATTCCATTTTGAAAGCTCTGGGCTTAAATGATCTGAAGGTTAAAATAAATTCTATGGGCGTTCCTGAATCCCGAATAAAATATAAAAATATTTTACGGGATTTTCTGAATGACAAAAAAAATGATCTTTCTGAAGAAAGCAGAAAAAGAATTGATGTAAACATTCTTAGATTATTTGACAGTAAAATTGAATCTGATCAGGAAATTATGAAGGATGCCCCTTTGTTGATAGATTATATTGATGAAGAAAGTAAAAGTGATTTTGCACAGATTAAAGAATTTTTAAGTGAATTAAATGTTCCCTTTGAAGTTGATCCCACTTTGGTTAGAGGTCTGGATTATTACACTAAATCAACATTTGAAATATTAAGTGGAAAAGTAGGCTCACAAAGCGCGCTTGTCGGCGGCGGCAGATATGATCTATTGGTTGAGCATTTGGGAGGCGATCCAACCCCGGGAGTTGGATTTGCTGCCGGTATTGAAAGGATTCTTTTAGCTTGTGATAATGAAAATTCTTTAAACATTCCCGCTGACAAAATCGATTTGTATATAGTTAAGCTGGATAAAGAATTGACTCACCAACTTATGAAATTAGCATTAAGTTTCAGGCAGAATAATCTAAAAGTGGAATTCGATTATCTTGACAGAAGTGTTAAAGCACAGATGCGTGAGGCAAATAAATTGAATTCTGAATATGTCCTTTTTCTTGGAGGGGAGGAATATAAGTCCGGAACCGTTAATATAAAGAATATGCAATCCGGTGAGCAGAAAAAATTCTCTTTACAAAATATTGAAGAAATGATCAAAGCGGTTTCTCCAAATGAAGTCCTTCGGACAAAATAATGCCTCTTAAAAATCAAAAACCCATTTCGAAAATACCGAATTCTCGCAGTAAGAAAATATCCGCAATCAGGGATGCTGTTCCGGAAGGAAAAAAATCTGAAATAGAGTATATTTGCGAAATCTATTTTTCAACTGATTTGACTAAAGTAAAACAATATTATTGTTTTCATCTGAGTACGGTTTTACAGTTTTCCAATCTTAATTATGAAATATCAGTGAAAACAGTTAAACAGAAAAATATAATAGATATTGTTATTATGGGATTGAAAACCAAGCCTGCTTACATCAATATTTCAGGTCCGGCGGTAGGTGAAATACTTTTTGAAAATCTGTATGGGAAACACACTGTGAATATAATCAAACAAGATGGTAGTATAAATAGCGCACTAATTGACTTTAATATTTACAAGAAAAACATTGAACTTGTTGATGCTTTTTTACCGAGTAAGGAAAACAATAGGGCATTTGTTAAATTTGAAATTCCCAAAGAAAAATTTAATTATTCGAATTAAGGTGAATAATTATGTATCCTGAGTTATTCAAAATAGGGCCTTTCACAGTTTATAGTTATGGTTTGATGCTTGGAATAGCATTTATAATTGCCAGTTATATTTTAGGAAAGGAGTTTGAAAGAAAAAAGCTCGATCAAAATTTAGCCACTGAGATAACTTTACTTGCGATTATTTTTGGAATTGTCGGTAGCAAGCTATTTAGTTTGTTTGAAAATTGGGATGCATTTTTAAGAGACCCGCTAATTGCTTTTTCACCCGGTGGGTTAACTTTTTATGGTGGACTGATACTTTCAATTATTGCAATCGGGATTTATGTTAGAAGAAAAAAAATACCTTTCCTTGTTGTTGCTGATGCTGCTTCGCCATCATTAATTCTTGCTTATGGCATAGGTAGAATTGGATGCCAGCTCGCCGGAGATGGAGATTATGGGGTACCGACCAATCTTCCCTGGGGAACAAATTTTTCTCACGGCACTGTTCCACCTTCAGTAATGTTCAATCAATTTAATTTTCAAAAATATTTTCCTGAAATTGCAAAACGATTTCCGAATGGCGTTCCCGATAATACTCCGTTGCACCCAGCACCTATTTATGAATTTATTTTAGCTGTCATAATATTCTTTATACTATGGAAATTAAGAAAAAAAGACTGGGTGGATGGTAAACTTTTTATGTACTACCTGATTTTTGCCGGGATTGAAAGGTTATGCATTGAATTTATCAGACTAAATCCAAGACTTCTGTTTGGATTGACAGAAGCCCAGCTAATTTCTGCCGTTATGATTATTGCAGGAATTGCAGGTCTAAGTTATTTTTCGAAACATAAAGATCGTCCTAAATTTGTTCCGGTAATAGCAAAAAATACCGTTCCTTCTAAGAAGAATAAAAATTAACCTTATAAATGAATTTAATAATAGGAAGAAGACCGGTACTGGAAGCAATTAATTCAGATGAAGAAATTGAACAGGTTTATATACTTTACGGGCAGAAAGGCGGAATCATTAATGCAATAAGAATTGCGGCTAAAAAAAAAGGCATTAAGTGTAATGAAATAACATTACAAAAATTTAAAGAGCTGACAGATCATAAAAATACGCAGGGCGTTTTTGCGAAAAAATCCTTTCATAAATATTTCACTCTTGAAGAAATAATTTCTAATTCTAAAAATAATAAATATCCATTATTGCTGGTTCTAGATACTATACAAGATACTCACAACGTGGGAGCAATCCTGCGTACTGCAGAATGTTCAGAAGTGGATGGAGTTATTATAACTAAACATAACAGTGCGCCTTTGAATGAAACTGTGGTTAAAACTTCAGCAGGAGCGACCGAGCTATTGAAAATTTGTCCTGTTAATAATCTTGTAAATACTTTAAAGGAATTGAAAGAAAATGGTTTCTGGATAATCGGTTCTTCACTGGAAAATTCAAAAGATTATTCCCAAATAGATTATAAAATTCCAATCGCTCTTGTTGTTGGCAATGAAGAGAAGGGAATCAGGCGATTAACAGCTGAAAATTGTGATATACTGGTAAGCATTCCTATGAAGGGGAAAATTCAGTCACTAAATGTTTCTGTTGCAACAGGAATTTTGTTGTTCGAAATTTTTCGGCAAAGGCATAATTAAGTGAGGTTTAAATGAAATTTTTTACAGGTATAAATTTTTTAGTAATCTTTTCCCTTTCTATTTTTTGCCTCAGGTTTACTTTTGCACAACAGGGCGGGTATGTTGACAATGTTTCAGTTGTGCAGGGGGATACATTAAATTTTTATATTTCAACTTCAAATAATCCATTTACCATGTCTTTATTTAAATTTAATGCAACAGTGGACTGGCTAGCTGATATTGGTCCAATTACTGGCGAAGTACAAAGCGTTCCTGATAGTTCTTACATTAAAGGCTGCGGCTGGAAGATAACTTATAGACTGCCAACCGAATCAATGACGCCGGGATATTATCGTGCAGAATTTCCAATCTTGGATTCTTTAGGTGACGCTGCTACTGGAGGAATAATGTTTATTGTAAAACCTAAAAATCCTGGCACCTATTCTAAAATTTTATTTATTTCCGCAACCAATACATGGCAGGCTTATAATAATTTTGGCGGCAAAAGTATTTATGACTATAACTCATCAGGTGGAATGCGTTCATATAAAGTTTCGGTTCAAAGGCCTTTTGAGGATCCTTACGGAAGCGGTGATTTTTATAACATGGAAGTAGGTTTTTTATTATGGCTTGGCGAAAAAAATATTCAACCGGAATATGCAACGGATGTGGATCTTGATAGGAATCCTGATTTGTTAAGCCACTATAGTCTTGTTTGTATATTCGGGCATCATGAATACTGGACAAACGCTGAAAGAAATCAGGTACAAAATTATATTAATAATGGAGGTAAAGTAGCAATTTTCAGTGGCAATACCTGCTGGTGGCAGGCTAGGTTTGAAGATAATGGAAATACTTTAGTTTGTTATAAAGATAGCACAGCAGATCCATTGCACGGAATACAGGATTCACTTGTAACAGTAAATTGGTTTTCTCCCCCTGTTAATAATCCTGAAAATAAATTCACCGGAGTGAGTTTCAGAAATGGTGGATTCGTAAATTATAATGGACAGCTAACAACTTCACAAGGTTATGGAGATTATGCAGTTTATAATTCACAAAGCTGGGTTTACAAAGGGACAGGGCTGCAGGATGGTGATGAATTCGGCGGAGATGCAGCTATTGTAGGTTATGAAACAGATGGAGCAAAGTTTGACTGGAATGACGGTATTCCAATTCCTACTACAAATCCTCTTTTGCAGGATGGCACTCCATCTTCTTTTAAAGTGCTTGGAATTTCACCAACAGCTAGTAATGATTCTGTAAATTTTCCAAACACACACGCTACTATTGGTTATTATTATAAACCAAACGGAGCTTATGTTTTTAATGCTGCAACAACATATTGGGTTTATGGTTTAGGTATTGATTCCATTGTTAGCAAAATTACTTTGAATGTTATAAATAAATTTCTTGATAATAAATTTCCTCCTGAAATTGTTTCTTGGACTCCGGTTATTTTAGATTCAATAATACGAAATCATGATCCTGAATTAAAGAGAAGCAGGGATATATTAGTCTATCCTGGCAATTCTCAGGTCTTAACTCTCAGTGCGGTTGATCCATTTGGAATAAATCAGGTGAAATATTTTTGGACACTTGATGGTAATATCGAAGCCTCCCAGGATTCTACGTTTACATATAATAATACTGAAAGTATCTCACAGCATAATAAAAATATTGTTGGTGCGTATGCTTATATTGCTGGCAAGGATACCGTTTCTATCAGCTGGAATTTGTTTGATTACCCACTGGTAATATCCTCTCAGCCCGCCAATTCTGTTAAACCCGGGAATAATTATTTATACCAGGTTAAAATTTTTAATTATTATAAGGATACACTTAATTACCAGTTGAGCACTGGTCCGGGTTGGTTATCAATTAATCAGCTTACAGGCTTATTGACCGGAACTGCTCCAAACACTCAGGAGGATGTAGCTGTCTTGATACAGGTCTCTGATAAACACGGCAATCAGGACACACAGGCATTTACTCTTCACGTTTCAAATAATCTTGTGACAATAAACGGAAATAATAATTTTCCGCCACTATTTTCTCTTGCCCAGAATTATCCTAATCCCTTTAATCCTTCAACAACGATTAATTATCAAATTCCGGAATCGGGATTGGTGACCTTGGAAATTTATGATATACTGGGAAGGAAAGTTGCAGTTTTAGTTAATGAAGAGTTGCCGGCAGGAAAGTATAGTATAAAATTTGACGCTTCATCCGTGCAGGGTGGACTTTCAAGCGGGATTTACCTTTATACTTTACGGGAAAATAACTTTGTACAGGCAAAAAAGTTAATATTGCTAAAATAGTGTAAAATAATATATCTTATAACTAAAAATTATAAATATTCGCATAAAACCATTCCGGTAATTGCAATGTCTAAGCCTTCAACCGGGTCTGATGCTAATACTTGCAGGGAAAAATTCCGTTAAGAATGTCTGGTTATGAGGGGAAAAATTTAACCTCAATATGATAAAGTAAATTTGCTTTGGAAACAATGAAAGGTTGAATTATTACAACTTGTTAATTAAACGTAGGAGAAGTATATGAAATCATTAAATACAATTTTTATTCTACTGTTTATTTCAGTTTTTAGTCAGATAATATTTTCTCAGACTTTTAATTATATATCACCAAAAGACAATTCGATACTTGTTTCTTTAAGTTCAAATATTATTTTGCGATCAAACAATAATATTGATGAATCAAGTCTTTCTCCTCAAGACTTCGTCGTAACCGGAAGTTTAAGCGGAACTCATACCGGTGTAGTAAAGTTATCAGATGATAACAAGACAATATTATTTCTCCCGGATTCTAAATTTTTACCGAACGAAAATGTAAGTGTTACCATAAACCCGGGAATTAAAACTATTAATGGTAAAGAATTTTCTGAAGTTTTTTTTCAATTTAAAACGACTCCGCTGGCGCAGCCTATTAGCTTAAATCCATATTCCTTCATTGGAGATGGTGATCTGAGTAGTATTAAACAATTAAGTAAATTAACTAAGGTTCGGGCAACCACAGATACTTTACCTTCTAATTTTCCAACTATTGTCGTTGATTCAACAAATGTTCCAGCCGATGGAAAAATTTTCCTTTCAAATGATAATATCAATTTTGCTGCCAACGATTCAATCGGAAATTTTATAATAGTGTTAAATAATGATGGAAGTGTCCTGCACTACAAACAAACGAATCAACCAGCATTGGACTTTAAAGTCCAACCGAATGGAGAATTATCTTATGCGGATGTTATACAGGTTGTAAGTGGAATTTATTTTGATGTTAGATGGATTGTACTGGATACCGCCTTCGCTGTTGTCGATACATTCCAGTGTGGAAATGGTTATACAGCTGATACACACGACTTTCAATTATTACCAAATGGGCATGCCTTGGTTTTTGCATCCGATCCTGAACCGGTTGATATGAGTGCATACGGCGGCAGGTCAGATGCAACTGTTATAGGCAATGTAATTCAAGAGATTGATGCTTCAAAAAATGTGGTCTTTCAGTGGAGAAGCTGGGACTATATTCCTATTTCCGATTCTTATATTGATTTGACTACAGACATAGTCGATATAATTCACGGAAATGCATTAGAGGTAGACGAAAACAGGAATATCATATTTTCTATGCGACATCTATCCAGCATTATAAAAATAAACCGACAATCCGGAAATATAGATTGGATATTAGGCGGCAAAGAAAATCAATTTGCTTTTATGAATGAAAATGAAGCAAACAGCCCCAATTATTTTTCCTTCCAGCATGACCCTCGATTACTTCTAAACGGCGATTTAACCTTGTTTGATAATGGTAACCAGCATTCACCAAATTATTCAAGAGCTGTAGAATATAAACTGGATGAGCAAAACAAGACTGCAGATCTGGTCTGGGAATACAGGCATAATCCTGATATTTATAACGCTGCGATGGGCTCAGTTCAGAGGTTGCCAAATGGTAATACTTTAGTAGGATGGGGTTTAGCCGGCTTTTTAGGTTCCCCTGCATTTACAGAAGTGCATCCTGATAATTCAGTAGCTCTTGAAATGAAACTTCCAATAAACCAGGGTTCTTACAGAGTTTATAAATTTCCCTGGGTGAGCCAAACCCCGGAAGCCAGTGTTTCTTTGGAAGTAATTCAGGGAAATACTTATAATTTTGATGGGCCAAATGACACCACCGGAATTACGATGACATTTAATCAACTAAATTCTTCTTTATATGCAAACACAACAATCAAAAGGTACATTTACGCTCCGGTGAATCCTACGTTTACATCAACAGCGCCAATTATGGCAGCGAATTATTTTAATATTCAGGGTTCAGGTATATCTTCATTCACAGGATTAGTGAAAGTAAATCTTAGCTATTATCCTGATGTTACAAACCCGAAAGGAACGACTATTTATACCAGACTAAACAGTGATAGTAACTTTGTACCATTAGCTACTTCATATGATTCCACACTAAATGAATTATCATTTACAGCATCAACATTTGGCGATTTTGCATTTGGGTCTTCCTATTTAACTACAATATCGGGCTCGAATAATATCGTAACTACATACACTTTACATCAGAATTATCCTAACCCGTTTAATCCTTCAACAACAATTGAATTTTCAATTCCGAATTCGCAATTTGTCACTTTGAAGATTTATGATATTTTAGGACGGCTTGTTAAGACACTTGTTAATGGAGAGAAACTTCCGGGTAATTATGCGGTTACTTTTAATGCTACTGACCTGAGCAGCGGAATTTATTTCTACAGGCTACAGGCTGGCGGATTTATTCAATCAAAGAAAATGATTTTATTGAAATAATTAATTCTTATCTGTAGGAATAATTCTAAATTTCTATTAAATAAAATTTATTATGAGAAAATAAAATCACTTTAGTTAATAAATTCATTCCAATTTATTTTAAAGGGTTCTTTATTGATTAAAAATCAGGATAATTCGATATTCATATTTTTAGTTGCTATTTTAGTTCTAATTTCAAATCCATTATTCGGACAGAATAATTCCGGATTTCAATATGTTAATCCGCTTCCAAATTCATCTTATGTCTCCATCAATAGTAAAATTATAATAAGACAAGGTGGACTAATTAATTATTCAAGTATTAATGATAAATTAATTAATGTTATCGGATCAAAAAGTGGAGTGCATAGGGGTAAAACAATTCTGGCTAATGATAAACGCACCCTGGTTTTTACTCCTTTTATACCTTTTCAAACTGATGAGGAAGTTACTGTAAAATTAAATAATGGATTATTAACCTCAGATGGAACGAGTGCCGGGATATTAAATTTTACCTTTCACACTTGCAAAAATCCTGATATATCAATAATCGATAATGTAATCACAAGCAATCAGACTGAAAACAATAAGTTAGGTTCCTCGGCAACAATTGCAGCGGATACTATTTTACCATCAAATTTACCTCGTGTAGTTATAGATGCTTCCAATGATCCGTCGCCGGGCTATTTTTTTCTATCAGCTACACCATATTTAGAGATAGTTGATAATGAAGGCACACCTGTTTTTTATAGAAAAGTTGCCGGTAGCATTTATGATTTTAAACTTCAACCAAATGGAGAGTTAACATATTTTTTATATCCAGTAAGTTGTTACGGGTTAAATAATTCTTATAACCAGGTGCAAACATTTACTACAGCTGATAGTTTTTCTGTTGATGTTCATGATCTTCGTGTATTGCCAGACGGAAGTTATTATCTTTTTGGTAAACGAAATGTGACCATGGATTTGAGCCAATATGGTGGTAGTCCGGTTGCCGATATAATTGATGGTGCTTTGCAGGGATTTGATTCATCTGGAAATCTTATATTTCAATGGGATGCGCTTGATCACTATAAAATAACAGATCTTGACAGCAATGATGCTAATACTAATTTAATAAACGCAGTACAGGATTTTCCCCATTTTAATTCTGTTGATTTTGATAGCGACGGGAATTTACTTATTTCTGCGAGAAATCTGGATGAGATTACCAAAGTTGATCGTAATACAGGCGAAATAATCTGGAGATGGGGAGGAAAGAATAATCAATTCACATTCATTAATGACAGCCTGGGTTTTTCGAGGCAGCATGATGTAAGACGTTTTTCAAACGGGAATATAAGTTTGTTTGATAACGGTACTTTTCATTCTATAAAAATATCAAGTGCTGTTGAATATAAACTTGATGAAGAAAATAAGACCGCAACTCTGGTTCGCCGTATTTATCACAATAATATCTATACAGAAACTGAAGGTTCCGTCCAGGAAATGGCTAACGGAAATAGAGTTATTTCCTGGGGACATAACTGGGACCCTATGATTACTGAAGTAAAACCAAATGATTCAATAGCTATTGATTTAAGTTATCAATATTTTATTGATACATATAGAGCATTTAAATACGAATGGGAAACGAATTTATTTGCTACAAATATAGACTCGCTTAATTTTGGTGTGGTTGCAGTTGGAGATTCACTGACAAAACAATTTACGGTTTATAATCCAAATGATTCTGCTCTTACTATTAATGAATTTTTCTGGAACAATCCTGCTTTTGCAACAAATATCAAAGCTCCTATTATTATTCAACCTAAAGACTCGTTAATTGTACCCGTTACATTTAAACCTGAACAACACGGAAAAGTTAATATGTCATTTAACATTAGGCTATTTGCAAATAATGGAAGTCAGCAAATGATCGCCAGGCAGGTAATTTTATCCGGGGAAACAGATAATGTATCAGCAATTAATTCAAATGTTAATAATCCTGACCGGTTTATGCTTTTCCAGAATTATCCGAATCCATTTAATCCTTCGACAGTAATCAAGTATGAGTTACCTTCCGAAAGTAAGGTTTCAGTTATTGTTTATAATTTATTAGGGCAAAAAATGAAAGAAATTGTAAATGAAACCGAGTCACAGGGATATCATGTTGTAACTTTCGATGCTGGAAATTTGCCTTCAGGAATTTATTTTTATAGAATTACAGCAGGACAATTTTCCAGTGTTAAAAAAATGCTTTTGATAAAATAATCTATAAATCTTTGTTAATGAAAAAAAATGCTCCGGCGATATTTATTTTACTATTGTCATTTAACGTTTGTCTTGCACAATCAAATTACAACACGGATAAATTTCAATATATTTCACCTGTGCCAGGTTCCAGCTTATTAAAACCACAGACAAATATTATAATACGTTACGGTGATCCAATTTCAAATTTTGATCAGAATGATTCGTCATTAATAATTGTTAATGGAAGTCTGAGCGGATATCACTCGGGGAAATTATACTTAACAAAAGATTTAAGAACAATTGTTTTCCTGCCTGATAATCCATTTACTAATGGAGAAAGAGTCAGTGTTCAATTATCCAGTGGTTTAAGAACAACAAATAATATCAATGTTGATTCTTTGAGCTTTTATTTTGATATAACAAAAGGTTTTGCAACTACTACAAGCATAATTAATCAGAGCCCCAATAAAATTAATGATGAAAAAAAACTTGGTTCACTAGCTAATGTTCAAACAACTTCTGATTCTTCTTTGTTATTTCCCGCATATTTTCCAAGAGTCTATATTCAGCAAAATCCACCTGAGAGGGACTATTATTTTTTGGGAATTAATAAGATAAGTGGTAGAAACTTGTGCATTATAAACAAATATGGATTTCCTATATACTATAAAACATGCGTAAATAGAGTATACGACTTTAAAGTACAGCCATCCGGGATTTTAACATATTATGATGAGGGTGCAGGCTTGTTTTATGGAATGGACAGCCTTTACCAGGTCGTGGACAGCTTTTATTGCAGGAACGGTTATGGCACTGATTATCACGACCTTCAGGTTCTTCCTGATGGACATTATTTCTTAATTTCATATGATAATGAACCTGTTAATATGGATACTGTTGTTGCCGGTGGCGATACTGCTGCAAATGTTTATGGAAGTATCGTTCAGGAATTAAATGAAGATAAGGTTGTAATCTGGCAATGGAGAAGCTGGGATCATTATAAAATTACTGATGCAAATCCCACCATAACAGACTTTTATCAGCACTCGATTGAATATTGTCATATTAATTCAATTGATGTGGTTGATGAGAACAGAATTATTATATCATCCAGGATTTTAAATGAAATCACTGAAATAGATCGTAATACAGGACAAATAATCTGGAGGTTTGGCGGATTAAGAAATCAATTTACAATCACAGGCGTTAACCCTACTTTTCAATTTCAACATGATGCAAGATTTTATGGAAATAACAAGCTATCTCTTTTTGACAATGAAAACTATGTAGTAGATAACAGTTCAAGAGCTTTGGTCTTTAATATAGATGAACAAAATAAAACAGCAAATCTGGTAAATGATATTTACCATTACCCTGAAGTAAATTCTAATAATATGGGTAATGTACAATTCCAAAATAATATTTATTCAGTTGGATGGGGCAATACAGGAAATAATACCTATTATATGAGCGCGTTTGATTCAACAGGAACTATTGTTTATAATGATTCTCTGAAAGGTGATAGCTTTTTATTCAGTTACCGGGCTTTCAAATTTCCCTGGGAAACAAAATTAATAACTACTGATAAAGACACTGTTTTATTTGAGAATGTTCAAGCAGGCAGCTCGGATCAAAAAATTCTTAAAGTTTACAATAATAGTAATTTCGGAATAAGTATTAGCGGAGCTTTTATTGGAGATACTACTTTTCATATCACCCAGAGTTTCCCTGTTCAAATTTCTGCTAAAGGTGAGGCAGATCTTAATATTTCTTTTAGTCCTGTTAATACAAATGAAATAAACGAAACCATTTACATCGTTTCAAAAACAGATACACAAATGGTTGCTAAAGAGATTACTTTAATTGGAAACCCTGGAACAACAGCAATCAACAATAAATCAAATAAAATATTAAGTTATAAATTATATCAAAATTTTCCGAATCCCTTCAATCCATCAACGACAATTTCATATGAAATACCAAAGGAGGGCTTTGTCTCATTGAAAATTTATGATGTACTTGGACGATTGGTTAAGACATTAGTAAATAAGATAGTTAATTCCGGTGATTATAATATTAATTTTGATGCTTCAGATATCGCAAGCGGTATATATTTCTACAGGTTACAAGCAGGGGATTTTGTTCAATCTAAAAAAATGATTCTTTTAAAATAATTTTTAATAATTACTTTAAAATTTAGTAAGTTTCTCTAAAAAGAATATAATGAGAAGGTAGATTATGATAATTAGTATTACTAATTTTTTAAAAAATGGTTGGACTTTAAAGATATTTGTAACATTATTAACAATAATTGTTATCCTGTTTCCTATAAAGGTTTTCTCCCAGACAAGTCTTAATACATACAAATATCAATATTTGTATCCACTACCAAAATCCAAATTAGTTTCATTAAGCACAAATATAATTCTCAGATCTCCGGAAAAAATTAACAGTTCGAGTTTATCTATAGATAAATTTAATGTAATCGGAAGCAAAAGCGGAATGCACTATGGTGTCATAAAATTATCAGACGACGATAAAACAATTTTATTTTATCCTGATAAAATATTTGAACCAAACGAAATTGTTATGGTAACTGTTAAACCTGGAATTGAGTCTATATATGGAAGCAGGTTTGCTCAAACGGAGTTTCAATTTACAACTACTCCATTATCTCAACCCATTAATCCTAACGATTTAGAATCAGACAATACAATAAAAATTATTAATACAAATTTATCTTCAAACTTTAATAAAAAATTTAGTAATAGTGCAATAGCTGATACATTGCCGCCTGATCTGCCATTATTAAAAGTAGATACATCAAACAATCCATGGGATGGGAAAATATTTATCGCAAATAAACCGGCAGCATCCAATTCATATGGTAGTTATTTAATAATTGCTGACAATTATGGAAATATTGTTAAGTACAAAAAATTTAGTACTCCTGAATCAAATTTTCGCGTTTTGCCTAATGGGGAGTTAATGACCTCTGAAAATGGGAGGCATTTAATTCTGGATACAACTTTAACTCCCATTGATACATTTAAATGCGGCAATGGTTACACTGCTGATTCGCACGACTTTATGCTTCTACCAAATGGACATGCCCTTTTATTTGGATTAGACCCTGAACCAGTAGATATGAGTAAAATTGTTTCGGGAGGTCAGCCTAATGCAACGGTGATCGGAGCCGTGGTACAGGAACTTGATGCTTCAAAAAACGTGATCTTTCAATGGCGCACTTTTGATTATATACCTATAACTGATTCATATGCTGATCTAACGCAGCAAACTGTATCTTACGGACATGCAAATGCGTTGGATGTTGATGACGACGGCAATATTCTTTTCTCATTAAGATATTGTTCAAGTATAGTGAAAATTAATAGGGAAACCGGCGATGTTATTTGGATAATGGGAGGAAAGGAGAATCAATTTACTTTTATTGGAGAGCATGCGGAAAACGCTCCTACTTATTTTTCAAATCAGCATAACGTAAATATTCTGCCAAATGGAAATATGTTATTGTTTGATAACGGAGATGATCATCAAAACATCCAGGGGCAACCCTATTCGCGAGGGGTGGAATATAAACTGGATGAACAGGCAAAAACTGCTACAATGGTTTGGGAATATGACCATGGAAAAACAATTTACACAAGCTCTGGCGGATCTGTACAAAGGCTCCCTAATGGAAATACTTTAATTGGGTGGAGCCGGCCTCCAGGTGGAATTTATCATCCCACATTTACAGAACTAAAGGATACAAATATAGTAATGGAAATGTCTTTTCAGGCTCGAGATACTTTGTTCTCTTACCGCGCTTTTAAATTTCCCTGGGTAAGCCAGCAACCTGAATATTCTTTTATACAGATTGATCCATTACCAGGGAATATTTATCCCAATCCTGTAAATTCTGCATCAGACTCTTTAATAGGAGTTTATGTAAAATTTGATTCGCTGAATGCTGAGACTTACTCTGAATTTCATGTTAAGAGATATAATTATTCTCCAATCAATCCGACTTTTTCTAATGACGCTCCGCTTGTGGCTTCAAATTACATCAATTTTTCACAGGACAGCAATATTCATTCATATAAAGCGGAAATCACTGTCCAATTGAAATTTTTTCCGGATGTACTTTATCCTGCAAATACTATAGTTTATAAAATAAATAAATCTAATGGTCATTTTGACCCAATAGCAACGAGTTATGATTCATCATATTCCTATAATGGGCAAAAAAATCTTGGCAAAGTGTTAATGTTTAAAATTGATTCAACATATTTTGGGGATTTGCTATTTGCTGTGCCAAGAGTTGTAGATTCTGCATATGCACCCGTACCATTTTCACCTGCAAATACTGATACTGTTGCTACAAACTCTGTTGCATTCAGATGGGGGACACGAGGAATAATATCGAGCTTTCATTTACAAGTTGCAACTGATCATTCTTTTAATAATTTAGTTGTCGATACATCCGGATTTAATTCAACTGTATTTGCAGATACTGGATTTAACAAAGGGGCATTTTATTACTGGAGGGTTAACAATACCAATTCAGCCGGAACAAGTAATTGGTCAGATACTGCAAGTTTTTATATCTCCTCGACAGTAGGTATTGATAATTCGATAAATTCATTACCCGAGAAATATAATTTATCTCAGAACTATCCAAATCCATTTAATCCCTCAACAATAATCAATTTTGAAATTCCAACATCTTCATTAGTTACACTAAAGGTTTACGATATACTGGGAAGGGAAATAGCAACATTAGTTAATGAAGAAAAGCAAGCAGGTAAATATAGCTACACATTTGATGCATCAAAATATTCAAGTGGAGTTTATTTTTATAGAATGCAGGCAGGAGAATTTGTGCAAACGAAAAAGCTGGTAGTAATTAAATAGATCGGAAACAATTTTCTTCAATTAAAAAATGTATATTATTTCTATCGATTTTCTGAACCATTCTAGAATATGCGATAAGTCCCAGTTAAATTATGGAAGGATAGTTTTATGAAATTGAGACATTTATTCTTGATCCTGTTTCTGTGGGGAAATATATGTTCTCTCTTTCCACAGGAAAATGCTAGACTTAATTTTACGTTTGTTACACCAAATGAACTGACAATTGTAACACAAGCGCAGTTTCATCAGCAATATGGGCTGACGTATCCCATAACATATCAGATCGATTTTGCTTCCGGATTAACTGGATTAAAAGTAAACGAAAAACACCTGTTGTCAGAACCGTGGGTTCTGGTTCCTGAAAAGAATCCGGGAGATTTGTTTGATGCTATTGAAGCAGTCCGGTTTGATTATGCGACTCATACTGCTTATATCTCAGCTTCTTTTAATAGCCAAAGTGATTCCTTATTTCTTGAATTAGTGGATAGCCTAAATAACCCAGTGACTTTTTCTTACGGCGGTATCAGCAAATATTATGATAATCGAAAAGCTGTAGTAACTATTTCATCCGATGATTGGTCGGATTTTAATGCTGTAAATATTTCTCCAATAATGTATTTGTTCCGTTCGCGCGGATTGTATCTGACAGCCGGAATTATAACCGATCCGCAATATTGTTCGGGCGTAACCTGGAATCCCCTTCAATCAGAACTGGACTCCGGTTATGTGGAAGCTGCCTCGCACAGTAGGACTCATCCGCCCACACCATATTCCAATCCTGTTAGCGAAATTATTGGGTCGGAACAAGATATTAAACAGCATCTTGTTTTGCCTTCTCTGTTCTCGAGTAATGGAACTGAATATATTTATACCTGGATTGCGCCTTACGGAGATTATGATTATACAGTTGATAGTCTGCTTGGGGTTGGAGGATACCTTGATGCCAGACTTTATGCAAACCTCGATACAACAAGCCCACGAATTTATTACTATGGTGACTCTACTTTAACGAACTGGGATGACACCAGCAATCATTTTGATCCTTTCTTTCCTACTGTTGAACTTGGCGCACCTTCGTGGGGCGGCGGCGATACCAGCCTGGCTTCACTCAACAGACTCTTTGATAACATTGTCTCAACGGGAGATGTATATCATCTGATGTTCCATCCTCAGGTTATTATTTCGGATAAGGATAAAGGCTATCTGATAAACCATCTGAATTATATCAGCGGTCGATCTAATATCTGGTATGTAAACCTGGGTCATTTGTACCTTTATCATTTATTGCAGGAAGCCAATCTGGGTAATTCAGTCACCGCCGTATCTAGTAATGGAAATTACAGCCTTAGTTCATTTAAGCTTTCTCAGAATTATCCAAACCCATTTAATCCTTCAACAATAATCAATTATGAAATTCCAACATCATCATTAGTTACGCTTAAGGTTTATGATCTACTTGGAAGGGAAGTAACTACTTTAGTAAATGAAATAAAGCCGGCGGGCAAGTATAATATAACTTTCGATGCATCAAAATATTCAAGTGGAGTTTATTTTTATAGAATTGAAGCGGGAGAATTCTCACAAATTAAAAAGATGGTATTGCTGAAGTAGGGCAAAGTTTTTATATTGATTTAGAATTCTTTGGGGATATCAATATGTCTTCTAAAATCAGATATTTTCTAAATTTACTTTTGATTGTCATTTCATTTTCCATACACGCCCAACAAAAATATTATACGTTCTCTGAATTAAGAGGATTAGAAGATAATTCGGGTAATACACATCTATTCTACCGTAAATATCATTTCGAAGGGGATCAGTATAATAATTCCGGCGTCAATAATATTTATCATTTAAACTTGGCAAATAATAATGATACAATATTTTTAGATGATTATTGGAATACTCAAACTCCTTATAATGGCGGAAGTAGTTCGCTCAATTAGTGATTATGAGTTTTGGAATAACAATCCTGCCAAGTTTATTTATTTACAGATGGAATGTGGTATGGATTGTTCGGGTTCAATTCACAGATTTGACAATGCATCAATTGACCAAAGGTTATTTTTCTTTGCAGGTCCGAAAATTTCAATATCAAATCAAAATGATAGAATCTTGATACGTTTCAGCTTCCGATATGCTAACTAAAAGTGCAGACGGAGGAACGAATTGGAATATTTTAGACTCTACTGATTATTTAGACCTTTGGTCGATTTCTAAATACAATGATAAAGAAATATTTTCGGTTGATTCTAAAAATATTCTAAAAAAGTCAAGTGATGCCGGATTAATTCTGACGCGGTAGATACAACAATTACTTCAATTTATCCACAATTTCCTGAATTTATCTATGATAAAGATTCGCTTCATATTTATCGCACCTCATCTTATTACAATGGTAGCGGATTTACAAGGTATCTTTCGGTATCAAATAATAAGGGGAAGCTAGTAGCTGGATAAGAAAATATACAAGTGCAAATAATATTTATATAACGGGAGATCCTTCGTCTTTCGGAACGATTTATTTAGCTGATGACAATAAAATTTTAATCACAACCGACTTTGGAAATTCATTCAATGCTTATCAAACACTGGATTCTTCAATTGTGGGTATTTTTGAGAAACGAAATTCTGATAAAATTTATGCTGCAACAAAATATAATATTTATGAAATAACTCCTTATTCTATAATTTCTATAAAAAATATTCTGGTTCCGGTGGAACAAACCAAGGATGAAATTCCTTCACATTTTTCTCTTTTGCAGAACTACCCTAATCCATTTAATCCAACATCGATAATACAATATGAAATTCCGAAATCGTCATTAGTTACGCTTAAGGTTTATGATCTACTTGGAAGGGAAGTAACTACTTTAGTAACTGAAATAAAGCCGGCGGCAAGTATAATATAACTTTTGATGCATCGAAATATTCCAGCGGAGTTTATTTTTATAGAATTGAAGCGGGAGAATTCTCACAAATTAAAAAGATGGTATTGCTGAAGTAGGGCAAAGTTTTTATATTGATTTAGAATTCTTTGGGGATATCAAAATGTCTTCTAAAATCAGATATATTCTAAATTTACTGTTGATTTTCATTTCATTTTCCATATACGCCCAGCAAAAATATTACACGTTTTCTGAATTAAGGGGGTTAGAAGATAATTCGGGTAATACACATCTGTTTTACAGATTATACAATTATGAAGGTAATTATATTGAGTATAGCTATTCAAATAATATTTATGATTTAAATTTATCGAACGATTCAGTTAAAATATTTCTGTATGATGCCGGCGGAGAAAGTCTTTATATTAGTTTTGCCCATCCAATTAAAGATTATGCATTCTGGAATAACGATCCTTCAAAGTATATTTTCGGAGGCACAATTTATGGAATGGAATCTTTTGCTTATTTGACAAGATTTGATAATGCAAATATCAATTTGTCTGGAAACTTTTGGGATTCAGGAACTCAGAGGATACAAATCTCTAATCAAAGAGACAGTATCTTATACGCCGCATTGCCGGGACTTTACAAGAGTACTGACGGTGGACTTAATTGGGGTTTAGTAGACTCAAGTTATTCAAAGTATTTGGTTGCCTTATCACCCTTTAATGACCAGGTATTGTTTGCAATTGGTCAAAACGGTTATTTGTTTAAATCTGTAAATGGTGGCAATGCTTTTAACGAGGTTGATACTTTAAGATCTTATTATTATTCACCAATAAATCAAATACTTTTTGATAGCGATTCTTTGCATCTTTATAAGGTTTCATTGTTCTACAATGAAAATATATCTTCGAATGAATATGTTTTTTCAGTTTCATCAGATGGCGGAGAATCCTGGCATAAAAAATTAACACCTTTTAGAAAAGAGACATTTATTTCAAATGACAAATCAAAATCAGGTGAAATATATATTGCTGAAGGGAGGAATATTTATATCTCTAAAGATTTTGGGAATACATTTTCTCTATTCCAAAAAATAGATAAAGATATAAAGGGTTTGTATAAACAGAAAGGCACTGATAACGTTTATGCAATTACAAATTATAACTTATATAAAATAATTCAAAATAATTATACATCAATCTTAAACACACCGCTCAACCCGGCAATATTTCAGTTTTATCCTCTGGAAATAGACAATAAATGGGTTTATACTGGTACGTTTTTAACTTATCCATCTGACGTCAGCAGTATGATTTACACCAGGGAAGTTACAGATATAAAAATAATGCCTAATAATAATACCTATTATGAAATTAAAGGACACGAAAAATATGGTCAACTTAGGGATGTAAAGTTTTATGAGAGAATAGATTCTGTAAACGGAAGAGTTTATAGATACAGCCCCGATTCTGTGAATACCGGGTATGAATATTTAATTGATGATTTAATAGCTGAGAAAGGAGACTCAGTTTACAGCTACAGATTTCAACAAAATTATCTGCCTGCGAACTTATCTGCTTCAGGAGATACTATATTATTTAAAGATACTGTAAGTTACAAAGAATTTGATATACCCGATTTCCCGATTAGTTACAAATATGTCCTGGCAAACCGCTTCGGTTTAATAAAAGTTGAAAGCGAAAACGATAACAGGATTTATAATTATTCATTAAAAAGCGCTATTATAAACGGACAAATATATGGTGACACAACATTAACAACTGTTGAAAATTCAAAAAATTCCTTACCTGAGAAATATAATTTATCGCAGAACTACCCTAATCCATTTAATCCAACATCGATAATACAATATGAAATTCCAAAATCGTCTTTCGTAATTCTTAAAGTCTACGATGTTCTAGGCAGGGAAGTTGCAACTTTAGTGAATGAATTGGAGGCGGCGGGTCGGTATAACATTACTTTTGATGCATCGAAATATTCCAGCGGAGTATATTTTTATAGAATTGAAGCAGGAAGTTTTTCTCAAATTAAGAAGATGGTATTGCTAAAATAACCTGTCTGCTGGCAGTCAGGCTCAAAATTAAGGATCTAAAATTCAAAATTTATCCTGTAAAGTAGGTAATACAATAATAGTTACATACTGCTTACCTTGACTACATATACCTCTTTCCATATATTTGAATGCTATAATATTCAATAATTTACAGAATTTTTACCGTTTTGAGCCCTTTTAATAAAACAGTCCTTCCAAATGGAATCAGAATTATAACCGAAGAAATTCCCTATGTGAAATCCTTTTCGCTGGGATTTTGGTTCAATGTTGGCTCCCGTGACGAGAATCCGGCGACCAATGGTATTACTCATGTAATCGAACATATGCTCTTCAAGGGGACAAAAAAACGATCTGCAAAAAAAATAGCAGAAGAGATTGAAGGGTACGGAGGCTACCTCAATGCATTCACTTCCAAAGAACATACTTGTTATTATGCCAGAGGATTATGCAACCAATTTGAAAAAGCATTTGATGTAATTTCAGATATGATACAGAATCCAACCTTCAAACCCGGGGAATTAAAAAAAGAATCCAGCGTAATAATAGATGAGCTTCACGACATAGAAGATAACCCTGAAGAATTAATCTTTGACAAATTTGAAGAAATATTATTTACCGGAAATACGTTAAGCTATCCAATAATTGGAACCGAAAAAAATATTAAAAGTTTTTCCCAGCTTGATCTTTTTAATTTTATAAAAGAAAAGTATGGTTTCAACAGGATGATAATTTCTGCTTCCGGTGCGGTTGATCATAAAGAGATTTTAGGCTTTGTAGAAAAATATTTTACAAGAAATTTAGGCTCATCAAACATTAAAAGAAAAAATAATCTTCTTACAACCATTCCTGCACGATTAGAGCTTATTGAAAAAGAAATTCAACAGGTGCATGCAATTGTTGGAAGAACTACTTTTGGTTACAAATCTGATGAAAGGCTAAAAGCCGTTTTGCTTTCACAAATTTTGGGAGAAGGAAGCAGCTCACGTTTGTTCCAGTCAATTCGTGAGAAAAACGGAATAGCTTACCAGGTTAATTCATTTATGAATTCATTTAATGATGTTTCAACTTTTGGAGTTTATTTATCTACAAACGAAAAAATGATGGAGAAAGCCCTTTTGCTCATTTCAAAAGAATTCAAAAAATTAAGGACTACCAAAATCTCCGAAAGGGAATTAAAGAAAGCAAAAGAATCGCTTAAGGGAAATATGATCCTGAGCCTGGAAAATACTTCAAACAGGATGATAAGAATGGCTCAGTCTGAACTTTATCATAATAGGATAATCACTCTTGATGAAGCTTTAAGAAAAATTGATAAACTTACGCGCGAAGATATTCTCGAAATAGCCGACGAATTACTAAGCGAAGATTCGTTCCTAAAATTAATTATTAAATCAAAGAATGCGCTTATAAAAACAGCTGCATAGCAGCATCACATTGAGGTGTAAAATGTTAATCGGGGTACCAAAAGAAATAAAATCGAATGAAAATAGAGTTGCATTGCTTCCTGTTGGAGCATCAACATTAGTTCAAAACGGACATAAGGTTGTAGTTGAAACGAATGCAGGTCTTGGTAGTTCTTTTTCAGATGAGGATTATAAAAAGGCCGGGGCGGAAATTGCCTCCACTCCGGATGAAATTTTCGGAAAGGCCGATATGATAATGAAAGTTAAAGAACCGATTAATAAAGAATACAAAATGATACGCGAAGGGCAGATAGTCTTTACATATTTTCACTTTGCAGCCAGTAAAGAATTAACCGAAGCAATGATGAAATCAAAATGTATTGCTATTGCCTATGAAACGGTTCAAAAAGCTGATAGATCATTGCCTCTTCTTATTCCAATGAGTGAAGTCGCAGGAAGAATGGCACCACAGGAAGGTGCAAAGTATCTTGAAAAAGTTATGGGTGGAAGAGGAATTTTATTAGGAGGCGTTCCAGGTACCGGTCCGGCCGATGTGATAGTTCTTGGCGGAGGAATCGTCGGAACCAATGCAGCTAAAATAGCCGCAGGTTTCGGAGCTAGAGTTACGATTTTTGATAATAACCTTTACAGACTGCGTTACCTTGATGATGTAATGCCGAAAAATGTAACAACAATGATGTCAAATGAATATTATATCAGGGCTGCACTTCCTAAAGCTGACCTGGTAATTGGTGCAGTATTAATTCCCGGTGCCAAAGCACCACACCTAATTACGAGAGATATGCTGAGCATAATGAAAGAAGGAAGTGTTGTTGTAGACGTTTCAGTTGATCAGGGTGGATGCATTGAAACTTGTAAACCGACTACACATCAAAATCCCACATATGTTGTAGATGGAGTATTACATTATTGCGTAGCCAATATGCCGGGAGCAGTTCCGCATACTTCAACACTTGCGCTTACAAATGCAACCTTGCCATATGCTGTTGAAATAGCAAACAAGGGATATGAGGCTGCGGTAAAAACAAATAATGAAATAAAATTAGGCTTGAATGTCATCGATGGAAAAATTACATATAAGGGAGTCTCAGATGCATTTGGTTTGCCATATCACACAGTTGAAAGTGTGTTAAATTAAATTTTTAATCGTTAATTCCTTGGAAAACGGATATGCCTAAATTTGTAGTTGATGGAAAAGAAATAGATTTTAAGTCAGGACAGACAATAATTGAAGCGGCGAGAGCAGCCGGAAATAATATTCCCCATTTTTGCTGGCACCCAAGTTTGTCTGTTTCAGGTAACTGCAGAGTTTGTCTCGTTGAAGTTGAAAAAATGCCGAAGCTTGTTATTGCCTGTTCTACTCTCGCTTCCGATGGAATGATTGTTCACACTGCTTCTGAAAAAACTCTAGCTGCAAGAAATGCAGTTATGGAATTTTTGTTAATCAATCATCCGCTTGATTGCCCGATTTGCGATGAAGCAGGCGAATGTAAACTTCAGGATTATGCTTATTCACACAGTACCGGAGAAAGCAGATTTGTTGAAGAAAAGAATCATAAAGATAAAAGAGTGGAACTTGGCCCGCGTGTAATGTTTGATGGTGAAAGATGTATTTCCTGCTCACGCTGCATAAGATTCTGCGATGAAATAGCCGAAGCATCCAGAACTTAACATTTGTTAAGAGAGGCGACAGAGTTACGATTGTTACTTATCCCGGTGAAGCAATTGGAAAATCCTTACTCAATGAACACTATCGACATTTGTCCGGTCGGCGCGTTAACCAGCCGGGATTTCAGATTCAAAGCCAGGGTCTGGGATATGTCTTCGAACAAATACTATTTGCCAGGGATGTTCAAGAGGCTGCAACATTGAAATGTGGGTAAGGAATAATGAAATTTTAAGATTAACTCCCAGACAAAATGACGAAGTAAATAGCTACTGGATGTGTGATCACGGAAGACTTGAGACATTTAAGTTTGTAAATGCCGATGACAGGGTCGATGGTCCGTATGTCAGAAGAGAAGGCAAGCTGGCGAAAGCTGGCTGGGATGAAGCTTTTGCTTCAGCATGCTTCTCATTTAAAACAGTTTGATAAAGATGAAATTGCATTTGTCGGTTCACCATTTGCAACCTGCGAAGATAATTATGTTTTAGCAAAATTTGCTAACTCAGTTATTGGTTCAAAGCATCTCGATTTTATGCGTCACATTGATCCTGACTTTCGGTGATAAAATTCTTAAGAAAGAAGATGTTACTCCAAATACAATGGGTGCTGAATTAGTCGGAGTTGCACCTTCAAATGGAGGTTTGGATTTTAATGGAATTATTAAGGGTATTAACGAAGGAAAAATAAAAGCTCTTTATTTAATTGAAGATGATATTATTTCTGCAAATCCTGAATTTGAAAATATTTTAGCAAAATTGAATTTATTAATTGTTCATGCTCACTAATTTTAATAGAAGTTACTGATCTCGCCGATTTAGTTTTTCCGGCTGCTACTTATGCCGAAAAGAATGGAACAATGGTTAATTTCCAGGGAAGGGTTCAGAGATTAATGCCTGCAGTCAGCACTGTTGAAATGGATAGAAGCACTGGAAGGAATGACTATGAGCAGGCTGGATAAATTCGGTACCCAGTTCGATCGATGGGCAAAGGGAAATAAGAATGATGCAAGATCAACCTGGAAGATAATATCCGGTATTATAAATGTTTTTGGCGGTAAATTAAAATTTGATATGGCTGAAGAAGTTTTTAAGGAAATATCTAAAAAAGTAGAAGCATTTAAAGGTCTGGATTACGATGTTATAGGCGATAAGGGCGCAATGTTGAAAATTGAATCTGCTGTAGGTAGGGTTGCTGAAAAAGCCTAAAACGGAGCAAATGAACAAATGAGTATATGGGAAATAATAATTTTTAGTCTCATTAAAATAATAGTATTAGTTACTGTAATTTTATTGACAGTATCATACCTTGTTTACTTTGAAAGAAGGGTCAGTGCGTGGGCACAAAACAGGCTCGGTCCAAACCGTGTCGGATGGGAAGGAGTTCTTCAGCCGTTTGCAGATGTGTTGAAGCTTTTATTAAAGGAAGATATTGTTCCGAATGCTGCGAATAAAACGTTACACACACTTGCCCCAATGCTCGCACTTTTTGTTGCTTTTACTACTTATGCTGTTATTCCATTTGGACCCGACCTGAAGGCTTTTGGTTATACAATTCCTCTTGTTGTAGCAGATGTAAATATGGGGATTCTATATGTGCTTGCTTTAACGTCACTTGGAGTTTATGCAATTACTTTTGCAGGCTGGTCATCAGGCAGTAAGTATTCTTTGCTTGGAGGAATCAGGTCTTCCGCTCAAATGATTTCTTATGAAATCTCGATGGGATTTTCAATCGGCGGAGTTTTACTTTTGTCGCAATCATTGAGACCAGCAGATATAGTTGCGGCTCAGTCAGGCTGGATGTGGAATGCAATAATTCAGCCGATAGGTTTTATAACTTTTGTCGTTTCTGCTTTTGCCGAAACAAACCGTTTGCCTTTCGATCTTCCCGAAGCAGAGCCTGAACTGGTTGGAGGATTTCACACTGAATACAGCAGTATGAAGTTTGCCGGATTCTTTTTGGCGGAATATGCAAATATGATTATAGCTTCTGCGATGATTGTCACTTTGTACCTTGGCGGCTGGCATTTCCCTTATCTTGAAACATTTGGTTTGTCTTACGGATGGTATGTAGCTATTTCTGTTTTAACTTTTGCGTTCAAGCTTGTTTTGCTTTTATTCTTTTTCCTTTGGGTGAGATGGAGTTTGCCGAGATTCAGGTACGATCAGTTGATGAACCTGGGCTGGAAAGTTATGTTTCCGCTTTCGTTATTGAATATTGTCTGGGTTGCAGTTTTAATAATGATATTTAAAATTTAGGTTTGATTTGGAGATTTGATGGCTGATAAAAAAAGATTAAAGGATTTAGGCTTCTGGGAAAAGATTTACATTCCTGAAATTGTGAAAGGATTGAAGCTTACCCTTGAAAATATGTTTAAGCCAAAGTTTACTTTGAAGTATCCCGAAGAAAAATTTATCCCGACCGGATCATACCGCGGAAGGCCTGTTTTAGTGCAGGAAGAAAGCGGCGAGGAAAGATGCGTTGCATGCGGATTGTGTTCGAGAGTTTGCCCCGCGCTCGCAATTGAAGTGCAGGCTGCTGAAACAGAAAGAGAAAAAGAGAGATACCCCGAAAAATTTGAAATAAATATGATACGCTGCATCTTCTGCGGATTCTGCGAAGAAGTATGTCCCGAAGAAGCTATTGTAATGAGCAAGGATTACGAGCTTGCATTTACAAACAGGGAAGATGCAATTTACGGGAAAGAAAAGTTACTTGTTCCTGTTAGCCAGTTGCAGGATAGGATACATTTTTTAAGGCAGTATAAATAATTTTTTCTACGTAGCGCAGGATTAAATCCTGCGCCTACGAAAATCCCTTCTTACCATTTTACTTTTAAATCCCTATCCCTTATATTAAAAATTAATCCACAAGAAAAATGAGGGGATAATGCTCTCAAAAATATTCTCCAGTGCAACAGTAGGAATTGACGCTTATATCGTTGAAGTAGAAACACACTGCGAAAAACACGTACCTGGGTTTATCATAGTAGGCCTGCCGGATAATGCAGTTAAAGAAAGCCGCGAGCGTGTAACAGCAGCAATAAAAAACAGTGAATTTGAATTCCCGTTAAAAAAGATCACAATAAATCTTGCACCTGCAGATATTAAAAAAGAAGGAAGCTCATTCGATTTGCCAATCGCAATTGGAATTCTCTCTGCAATCGAAGAAATTAAACTTGATTTATTGGACGATACAATTTTTCTAGGTGAGCTTTCCCTCGACGGAGCGCTTCGCCCGATTAAAGGAGCTTTGCCAATTTCAGTTGAGGCAAGGAAGAAAGGAATAAAAAATATTGTTCTTCCGAAAGTATCCGCAAAAGAGGCATCGATAGTTGATGGAATAAATGTTTACGGAATGGAAAACCTTTCTGAAGTTGTTCAATTTTTAAACGGGGATATTAAGAAAGAAAAAATAGTTACAAATAAAGACGAGCTTTTTGCGAAAGTAAATTCCTATCATTTAGATTTTTCAGATGTAAAAGGACAGGAAAATGTTAAGCGCGCACTTGAAGTTGCTGCTGCAGGTGCACATAATATTATTATGATCGGTCCGCCGGGAAGCGGGAAGACAATGCTTGCAAAAAGAATTCCCTCGATACTTCCGCCAATGACATTTGACGAGGCGCTCGAAACAACCAAGATACATTCAATTGCCGGAATAATTCCGAAAGATCACGCGTTGATAACAGAAAGGCCGTTTCGAAGTCCGCACCACACAGTTTCAGATGCCGCGCTTGTTGGCGGCGGGTCATTCCCGAGGCCGGGTGAAGTTTCTTATTCTCATCATGGAGTTTTATTTCTGGATGAACTGCCTGAATTTAAAAAGAACGTGCTTGAAGTAATGAGACAACCGCTTGAAGATTCAAAAGTAACTGTAAGCAGATCGAAACTATCGCTGGAATTTCCGGCAAACTTTATGCTTGCCGCTGCGATGAATCCGTGTCCCTGCGGGTTTTTTACCGATCCTGAAAAAGAATGCACTTGTGCTCCGCAGCAGATTCAAAGATATATGTCGAAAATTTCCGGCCCGCTGCTTGACAGAATTGATATTCATATTGAGGTACCTGCTGTTAAATACAAAGAACTTTCTGCCGAAACAAAAAGCGAAAAGTCAGTGAATGTTCGAGAGAGAGTAATCAAAGCAAGAAAAACACAACTCGAGAGATTTAAGGAAGTTAAACATATCTATAATAATGGTGATATGGGTTCCAAAGAAGTCAGGCAATACTGCAAACTTGATTCAGCAGGCTCTGAATTATTAAAAATGGCAATGACAAAACTTGGTCTTTCGGCAAGAGCATATGACAGAATTTTAAAAGTAAGCAGAACAATTGCAGACCTTGAAAACTCAGAAGGAATTTTATCTCAGCATATCAGCGAAGCAATTCAGTACCGCAGCCTTGACAGGGAATTGTGGAAACATTAAGAAAATTGTGCCACATCTTCGAGGTTTAGAGTTAGTTTTTCCTAATTTATTATAATCATTCCACCCCTTCGGGGTTGGATGAAAATGATTACGCAAAGATGATCAGTTTGTCTGGAAACAAACCTCCAAAATCCTTAATATTAATCCTGTCATATTTCTAACCTGATCACTGAACCTTTTTTCGGAGGTTTTCATGTCTAAAAAGTTATTTAGTCCAATTGTTCTTTTGATTTCCATTCTTTGTTTTGGCAATGTTTCACAGGCACAGAATGATATTTACATCAAAGCCGGAAAATTATTTGATGGCAAGTCAAATGAACTTATGTCAAATGTAGTTATTCACATTCATGATAAAAATATAGCTGAAGTAGGTAAGGATATAAAAATTCCTGACGGAGCAAAGGTTTATGATTTTAGTAATATGACAGTGATGCCGGGATTAATAGATTGCCATACTCACATTCTTCTTCATCCCGGAGATTATGATCAGGAAATTTTAAAAGAATCTTATGAATACAGAGCCATCTACGGAGTTGTCGATGCAGAGAAAACATTGTTGGGAGGCATTACAACAGTTAGAGATGTTGGCAATGAAGGTGCCGGGTATGCCGATCTTGCTTTAAGAGATGCAATAAATAACGGGCTTGTTCCCGGACCAAGAATGCTAGTGGCAAATCAACCAATTACTCCAACAGGCGGTTATGATCTAGTAGGGTATTCACCTTATTTCGAACCCCCACAGATTTCTTATCATGCTGATGGACCATACGGAATGAGAAAAATGGTCAGGCAGCTTTGCAAATTAGGAGTGGATGTTATAAAAATTTATATGGAATCGTATGAGAAAAAGCAAAATAGCCAGGATTCACTTACAGGTGGAATAAATTATACGCAGGAAGAAGTAAATGCACTTGTTGATGAGGCACACCGCGACAAGCTGAAGGTTGCAGCACACACTTATTCAGACAAAGCAGCAAAAATGGCCATTGAAGCTGGCGTCAATTCTATTGAACATGGTCTTTATCTTCAGACCGACACTTTTGAAGAAATGGCAATAAAGGATATTTATTACGTTCCTACATTGCAGGTTTATGAGTTGTGGAGGGATTCCAGGATTTTTGGGCAGATTTCACCACAGAATAAAATTAAGCTAATTAATACAGTAGACAAACATATTGAAAGTTTTAAGAGAGCGCTAAATACAAAAGTAAAGATTGCATTTGGTACTGATACTTTTGAATATCCTGGTAAAAATTCTGAGGAATTAACCTTAATGGTAAAATATGGTATGAAACCAATAGATGCCCTGAAAGCTGCTACTTCAGTTGCTGCAGATTTGCTCGGGATTGAAAGTGTAACCGGCACAATTGAAAATGGAAAATCAGCAGATATTATAGCTTTTTATGGTAATCCATTAAAGGATATTTCAGTAGTTGAAAAAATGCAATTTGTGATGAAGAAAGGTAAAGTATATCTGGAAAATGTTAAATAATATTTAAAAAGTGCGCTGATATTTAACTAATTTTAATATTGGATATCACAATAAAATGGTATAATTCTCTCCGGCCTGCTACTCAAAAGCGCTTCAAAAAGGGCAAATATTTATATAAATCTTAATATAAGACAGCTGAAATATTTGCATTTTATTTTAAATACGAATATATTTGTTGCTCGTTTGTAAATCTGGGCGGACGCCGGAGTTGGAGAGCCGGGGCGGACTGTAAATCCGTTGGCTGACGCCTTTGGGGGTTCGAATCCCTCGCCGCCCACGGATTCTGAGCTTTAATTTTCGTGAAGATAAAATAGATTTTTTGATTCTCCTTTTTCCTTACATTCAAAATTGAATTGAAATTATTATCAAATTAAAAATAGTAGTTTTTTAATTTAGAATACTGCGCTCAATTCTTTACTTGATTGTAATGTTCATTGGATTTAGTTTCAAGCGGGAGTAACTCAGTTGGCTAGAGTCACAGCCTTCCAAGCTGTTGGTCGCGGGTTCGAGTCCCGTCTCCCGCTCTCGATTTAGCTTAGCTCCGCATTTGAAATCTGAAGACAATAAATCTAGCATATTTATTGCTGACGTAGCTCAGTTGGTAGAGCACATCCTTGGTAAGGATGAGGTCACCGGTTCAATCCCGGTCGTCAGCTCAAAAATATTTAGGATAATAATGGCAAAAAGTAATATGAGAGATATTATAACTTTGGAATGTACTGAGTGTAAGAGAAGAAATTACACCACTACGAAAAATAAAAGACTTCATGCCGGCAAGAGTTGAATATAAAAAATATTGCCGTTGGTCGACAAGAAACATACAATTCATAAAGAAACTAAATAATTTTCTAGCTACGTCAGTAGCTCAATTGGCTAGAGCAGCGGTCTCCAAAACCGCAGGTTGGGGGTTCGAGTCCCTCCTGACGTGCTAACTATAACAGATGAGTATTTAATATGAAAGAAAAAATAATTGGTTTCTTTGAAGATGTAGTTAAGGAAATGAAAAAAGTTACCTGGCCTACAAAGGCTGAACTTAAAGAATCTACTACAGATTGTTATAGTGGTTTGTTTAATTCTTGCTGCATTTACTTATGTAATTGATATGGTCATTACGTCAGATTATTCAAAGGAATATTTTTAGGTTGATATTGATGGAATTAAAATGGTATGTAGTCAGAACTTTTTCCGGACACGAAAATAAGGTAAAAACTTTCTCGAAACTGGACTTCGGAGAATGAAAAGCTTCAGCGCTAAAGATCAAGGATAGTACTGGTTCCAATGGAAAAAGTATTTGAAGTTAAAGACGGTAAGAAGAAAAGTAAGACTAAAAATTTTTTCCCCGGTTATATTTTAGTACAGGCAGATCTTGATAACCAGGTTAAAGAATTTATTCTTAGATACTCCATCTGTAATGGGTTTCTTGGTACTAGAACAAATCCTAATCCACTTCAACCGGAAGAAGTGAAAAGAATAGTTGGCAGAATTACTCAGGATGAAAATAGTGAAAGAAGCGAAACTATTTTCAGGAATCGGCGATCTTGTTAAAATAATTGATGGACCATTCAATAATTTCAGCGGTACTGTTCAGGAAGTAAACGAAGAAAAAATGAAAATTAAAGTTATGGTTTCAATCTTCGGAAGAAAAACTCCTGTTGAAATTGATTTTGTTCAAGCAGAATTAGAAAAATAAATATTTATTCGATAGGTAAATAACTATGGCAAAAAAAATAACAGGTTTTATAAAACTTACAAATTCCAGCTGGAAAAGCTAATCCATCACCACCGGTTGGCCCTGCTCTCGGTCAAAAAGGTGTTAATATAATGGAGTTCTGTAAACAGTTTAATGCAAGAACTAAGTGATAAGGATGGAATAATTATTCCTGTAGTTATTACTGTTTATTCGGATAAATCATTTACTTTTATTACAAAAACTCCTCCTGCTGCAGTACTTCTTAAAAAAGCTGCGAAGGTTGAAAAAGGTTCAGCTGAACCACACAGAAAAAAGTGGCAAAAGTTACTCACATCTCAGGTTAAAGAAATCGCAAAGATTAAAATGCCCGATTTAAATGCATTTGATGTTGATCATGCAATGAGTATGATTGCCGGAACTGCAAGAAGTATGGGAATAACTGTCGAAGATTAGAAAAATAATTCTAAAAATTTGAATTTAATGGTGTAATAATGCAAAAGTACAAAAAGAAATAAAGCAATTTTAGTAAAATGTTGATAAAAATAAAGAATACTCTACTTCAGGATGCAATTAAGATACTTAAAAGAGAATTCCAAAGTAAAGTTTGTTGAAACACTTGATTGTGCAATCAGGCTCGGCGTCGATCCTCGACATGCTGACCAGATGGTAAGAGGAACTGTTTCCTTCCACACGGAACCGGAAAAAAAGTTAGAGTCTTGGTTATTGCTAAAGGTGCATAAAGCTCAGGAAGCACTGGATGCCGGTGCAGATTATGCAGGCTTTGAAGAATATCTTGAAAAAATTAAAGGCGGATGGACAGATGTTGATGTTATTGTTGCAACTCCTGATACAATGGCTGATCTTAGGAAAACTTGGAAAAATTTTAGGACCAAAAGGCTTAATGCCGAATCCCAAAAGCGGTACAGTTACTCTGGATGTTGCAAAAGCTGTTAAAGAAGTTAAAGGCAGGTAAAATTGAATTCCGAGTTGAGAAAGCAGGAATCGTTCATACTTCTTTAGGTAAATTAGATTTTGAAACTGATAAAGCTTGTTGAAAATGCTAACGCATTTCTTAATACAATTATTAAAATGAAACCTCTTCTGCAAAAGGGCAGTATGTAAAAAGTCTATTTCTATCAAGCACAATGGGACCTGGTTTAAGAATTAGTAAGAGATGTTATTAAGTTCGTCAGCATATAAGAAATTTACGCACTCAAATAAAATGCTTCTAACCGACACGATTAAATAATAATCTGGTATGGGAGAAAAATGAACAAGAACGAAAAAGCAGAAATAATTTCTGAAGTAAAGGAAATGATTGAAAATTCATCTGCTGTTTATCTTACAGATTTCAGCGGAATCAACTGTTGCAGATATTAGCCGGTATCCGGAATGAATTCCGAAAAGAAGGTGTAAAATACAAAGTATATAAAAATACTTTGTTTAAACGCGCTTTGCAGGAATCAGGTAAGTATGATAAAGTTAAGCAGATCACCTTGTTGGAATGACAGGTTTCGCTTTTGCAAGCGACAAACCCGGTAGCACCTGCAAAAATTATCAAAAAATATTTTGATGAAAATCAGAAACTTTCTTTGAAAGCCTGCTATATTGAAGATCAGTTTTATGATGGAACAACAACTAAATGATCTTGGCTACTCTTCCTTCAAAGAAGGAAATAATAGCAGGTATATTAGGTAGCAATCAATTCACCGGCTTCAGGAATTGTTGGAGCTATAAATGCTGTTATGAGAGATCTTGTTAGTGTTATTGATCAGATTTCAAAAAAACAAGCAGCATAATTTATAAAGAATTTTTGAAATATAATTATCAGGAGAATAAAAATGTCAGAAAAAATAACTGAAATTGTAGAAAAGATAAAAGGTTTATCCCTTGTAGAAGCATCAGAATTAAAGAAAGCTTTGGAAGATGAATTTGGAGTTACTGCAGCAGCACCGATGATGATGGCTGGCGCTGCAGCTGCTGGTGGGCAGCAGCTGCTGTTGAAGAAAAAACTGAATTCGATGTTAGTTCTTACTAGCAGCTGGCGACAAGAAAATTAACGTTATTAAAGTTGTTAGAGCTCATACTGGTTTAGGCCTCAAAGAAGCTAAAGATCTTGTTGATGGCGCACCAAAAACTGTTAAAGAAGCCGTCTCAAAAGATGAAGCTGAAAAACTCAAAAAAGAGTTTGAAGAAGCCGGCGCTACTGTAGAATTAAAGTAATTTCATTTTAGATCAATATAAAATTTAGTTTTTTTAAAAAGTGATAAGCGGAGATAATGCTCCGTCTTATCGCTTTTTATGCCTATATAAAGTGATATCGTTGAATATGATGCTTTTAGAATAGAACAAGATTTAATTAAATTGGAGGTTTACAATTGAAAAACAAGTAGAATTTCCTTCGGTAAAATTCCCTCTGTTATTGATGTTCCCGATTTACTTAGTATTCAGACAGAATCTTTTGAAGAATTTATTCAGCTGAAATGTCCATCCGGCTAAGAGGGAAAATAAAGGTCTCCAGCAGGTATTTACATGCTAACTTCCCAATTTTCGATAATAAAGAAAATTACCGGTTGGATTTTATTAGAATATTATATTGAAAAACCAAGATTTTCTGTTGTCAGAATGCCTGGAAAGAGGACTTACTTTTGCCGCACCGCTTAAAGGAAAACTTCGTTTATCTACTAAAGATCCTGAAACTGAAGAATTTGTTAACAGCGTTGAACAGGAAGTTTATTTGGGCAATCTTCCTTTTATGACAGAAAAAGGTACATTTGTTATTAATGGTGCTGAAAGAGTTGTTGTTTCTCAGCTTCATCGTTCGCCGGGTGTTGCATTTTCTCAGACAGTTCACCCTAACGGAACACCTATTTATTCTGCAAGAATTATTCCTCTAAGAGGATCCTGGGTTGAGTTTGCTACGGATATAAATTATGTAATGTATGTTTATATAGATAGAAGAAAGAAATTTCCTGCAACTACTCTACTTCGTGCTTTAGGTTATGCACTAGATGAAGAAATATTAAATTTGTTCAATCTTATTGAAGAAGTTAATGTTAAAAAAGTTGATATTGATAATTATATCGGAAGAACTATTGCAAGTGATGTTTTTGATATGTCAACCGGTGAAATTTTCCTTAACTAAAGACAGTATTCTTACCGAAGAAGATGTGGAAAGATTAGAAGAAGCTGAAGTTGATACATTAAAGTTTATCAATTCTGAAACATCCCTGATCAGGATCTTATTGTAAATACTTTACGTAAAGATACTTCTCATTCAAAAGAAGAAGCATTATTTGCAATTTATCGCCAGCTTCGATCTGGAGAAGCTCCTGATGTTGAAACTGCTCAGGGACTTTAATTGATAAATTATTCTTTAATGATAAAAGATATGATCTTGGTGATGTTGGTCGTCATAGAATGAATGATAAATTAAAATTAGATGTTCCTGAAACAGTTACTGTACTTACGTATGGAAGATATTATTGAAATTATGAAATATATCATCAAGCTTAGATAACGGAAATGAAACCGTAGATGATATTGATCATCTTGGGAACAGAAGAGTTAAGAACTGTTGGAGAACAATTAGGTCAGCAGTTTAATATCGGTATGGCGCGTATGGCAAGAACTATAAAAGAAAGAATGAACATGCGCGATACTGAAAACTTTACTCCGCAGGATCTTGTAAATGCAAGAACAATCAGCAGCGTTATAAATGCATTCTTCGGAACAAATCAGCTATCACAGTTTATGGATCAGACTAATCCGTTGGCTGAAATGACTCATAAGAGAAGAATGTCTGCTTTAGGACCTGGCGGTTTAACAAGAGAAAGAGCAGGATTTGAAGTTCGTGACGTTCATTATACACATTACGGCCGTTTATGTCCGATTGAAACTCCTGAAGGTCCGAATATTGGTCTTATTTCTTCTTTAACTATTTATGCAAGAGTTAACCGATATGGATTTCTTGAAACTCCTTATAGAAAAGTTGAATAAAGGTAAAGTCACAAACGATGTTGAATATCTTAACTGCCGAACAGGAAGATAATTTTACTATAGCTCAGGCAAATGCTCCAATTGACAGAGCAATGAAATTTTCAAATGAAAGAGTTAAATCGAGATATAAAGGTGAATTTCCAATTGTAACTCCTGAACATATTCAATATATGGATGTTGCACCTGCACAGATTGTAAGTGCTGCTGCAGCTATTAATTCCATTCCTTGAGCACGATGATGCTAACAGAGCATTGATGGGTTCAAACATGCAGCGCCAGGCAGTTCCACTTATTAAGACCTGAAGCTCCAATAGTTGGAACCGGTATGGAAAAAAAAATTGCATCTGATTCCAGAGCAATAATTGTTGCTGAGGATGATGGTGTTGTTGAATATGTTGATGCAAATCAAATTGTTGTTAAATATGATATTAATCCAAATAGTATTGAAGCCTTAACAAGCTTTAATGATTCTCGAAGAGTTGACTTATAATCTTATAAAGTTCAGTGGTACAAACCAGGAAACCTGTGTTAATCAGACGCCCTATCGTTAAAGAAGGACAGAGAGTTGCAAAAGGCGATGTACTTGCTGATGGCTGCGCTACAGATCACGGTGAACTTGCACTCGGAAGAAATGTTCTTGTTGCATTTATGCCATGGAGCGGTTACAACTTTGAAGATGCTATTATTATTAGTGAAAAAGTTGTTAGTGAAGATGTTTATACTTCAATTCATATTGAAGAATTTGAACTTACAGGTTAGAGAAACAAAACGTGGTGAAGAAGAACTAACACGTGAAATTCCAAACGTTAGCGAAGAAGCAGTTAAGAATCTTGATGAAAATGGTATTATTAGAGAAGGTGCTGAAGTTAAGGAAGGTGATATCTTAATCGGAAAGATTACTCCAAAAGGTGAAACTGATCCTACTCCTGAAGAAAAACTTATTAAGAGCTATATTCGGAGATAAGGCCGGTGATGTTAAAGATGCATCCTTAAAAGCACCTCCGGGATTAAAAGGTACTGTTATTAAAACAAGACTTGTTCAGCAGAAAGAAAAGAGATGATGATTCCAAGAAAGTCAGAGAAGAAAATTGCTCGATAATCTTGAGCATCAGCATAAACAAAGATTAACTAGATCATTATCAGAAACTGGTTGAAAAATTAACAAAGACTTACTGAAGGTGAAACTACAACCGGAATTCGTGATCTTGATGGAAGTGTTGTTCTAAGAAGCGGAACATACTATTAAAGATACTACATTTTCCTCAATGGAAGATGTAACAAAACTTGATTATACACTTGATTGGTTTGAACAAAGAGAATCAAATAATCATATTAAATCACTTATATAAAAATTATTTTGATGTTCTTTCTGAAATTGAAGAAGACTTATAAAAGAGAAAAAATAAAAATTAACAGCGGCGATGAACTGCCTCCGGGAATTGTTCAGCTTGCAAAAGTTTATGTTGCTAAAAAACGTAAACTTTCAGTTGGTGATAAAATGGCAGGTACGACATGGTAACAAAGGTGTTGTTGCTAAAATAGTTCCCAGTTGAAGATATGCCTTTCTTGCCAGATGGAACTCCTGTTGATATTATTCTTAATCCACTTGGAGTACCTTCACGTATGAACCTTGGTCAGCTTATATGAAACTGCACTTGGCTGGGCTGGTAAATTACTTGGGGTTAAAATTCGCAACTCCAATCTTTGATGGTGCCAAAATTGAAGATGTAGATGAATGGCTTGAAAAAGCAGGTCTAGAAACGGGAAGCAAAACTGATCTTGTATGATGGTAGATCAGCGGAGAAAAATTCCATCAGAAAGTTACTTGCGGATATATCTATATGCTTAAACTTAGCCACCTTGTTGATGATAAGATTCATGCAAGGTCAATTGGGCCATACTCCTTAATTACTCAGCAGCCACTTGGTGGTAAAGCTCAGTTTGGCGGTCAGAGATTCGGAGAAATGGAAGTTTGGGCACTTGAAGGTTACGGTGCTGCTCATATCCTTCAGGAAATACTAACTGTTAAAAGTGATGATGTTGCCGGTAGAGCAAAAGCATATGAAGCAATTGTTAAAGGTGAAAACTTACAGGAACCAAATATTCCTGAATCGTTCAATGTGTTAATTAAAGAGCTCCAGGGATTGGGTCTGGACATGAAAATTAATTAATCATTTGAACAATTTTCAATAAGAAATTAGGAGATAAAAATTATGCCTTACAGAATTCAAGAAAATGCAATGCGTGATATAACTAGTATCACGATTAGTTTAGCTAGTCCTGATGATATATTATCAAGATCATATGGAGAAGTTACTAAACCGGAAACGATTAATTACAGATCTTTCCGTCCTGAAAAAGATGGTTTGTTCTGTGAAAAAATATTTCGGTCCGACACGCGATTGGGAATGTTTCTGCGGTAAATATAAAAGAATAAGATATAAAGGTATTATCTGCGATCGATGCGGTGTTGAAGTAACTCAGAAAAGTGTTCGCCGCGAAAGAATGGGACATATCGGACTTGCTGTTCCTGTTGTTCACATTTGGTTCTTCAGAGCACAGCCATCTAAAATTGGTAATATTATTGGTGTTAAGTCTTAAAAGAATTGGAAAAAGTTATTTACTACGAATCTTATGTGGTTATAAATCCTGGTCCAACTGGATTAAGTAGATTGGATCTAATTTCTGAAGATCAGTATTTCGAAGTTATTAAATTCTCTGCCTGCCGGTAATGAAAAATTAGATGATGATGATCCTAAAAAATTCGTTGCCAAAATTGGTGGCGATGCTGTTAAAGAATATATTAAAACATACTGAAGTTGAAAAACTTTCTAAAGAATTGAGAGATCAGCTTAAAGAATGAAACTTCTCAGCAGAAAAAAGCTGATCTTCTTAAAAAGATTAAGAGTTCTTGAAGCATTTAAAGAAAAAGAAGGTAAAGTTCCGAATAAACCTGAGTGGATGGTACTTAAGTTATATTCCTGTTATTCCACCGAACTTCGTCCACTTGTTCCTCTTGAAGGCGGAAGATTTGCTACTATCTGATCTTAATGATCTTTACAGAAGAGTTATTATTAGAAATAATCGTTTAAAAAGATTAATTGATATCAAAGCTCCGGAAGTAATTCTTCGAAATGAAAAAAGAATGCTTCAGGAATCAGTTGATGCACTTGTTTGATAATTCAAGAAGAGGAAGTGCAGTAAGAAGTGATAACAACAGACCTTTAAAATCTTTAAGCGATATGCTTAAAGGAAAACAAGGACGATTCCGTCAGAATCTTCTTCGGTAAAAGAGTTGATTATTCAGGTCGTTCAGTTATTGTTGTTGGTCCTGAATTAAAACTTCATCAGTGCGGACTTCCAAAAGATATGGCTGTTGAATTATTCAAACCCTTCATTATCAGAAAACTTAATTGAAAGAGGTCATAATAAAACTGTTAAAAGTGCAAGAAAAGTTGTTGACAGAAAAGATCCGATAATTTGGGATATTCTTGAAAAAATTATTGAAGGACATCCGGTTCTATTAAACCGCGCACCTACTCTTCACAGACTTGGTATTCAGGCATTTCAACCTGTATTGATTGATGGAAGAGCTATTCAGCTTCATCCGATGGTTTGTACTGCATTTCAATGCTGACTTTGACGGTGACCAGATGGCTGTTCACGTTCCACTTTCTTTTGAAGCGCAGCTTGAAGCATCATTATTGATGCTAAGCAGTCATAATATTCTTTCTCCTCAAAATGGAAGCCCGATTGTTGTTCCTACTCAGGATATAGTTTTAGGTTGTTACTACCTTACAAAATATAAAGAGGGTGATAAGGGCGAAGGAATGATTTTCAGTTCACCTGAAGAAGTTATCATTGCTTACGATTCAATAAATTGTTGGTTTGCATGCAAAGATTAAAGTTAGAATTGATGGTGAAGTTGATTGAAACTACAACAGGTCGAGTTATCTTTAATCAGATCGTTCCTAAGGAAATGGGATTCTTCAATCAGCTATCTAATTAAGAAAACATTTGGCGGATTTATTGGCCAGATGTTTATGAAGCTGGGTAATAAGGTTACTGCAAAATTCCTTGATGATCTTAAAGGATATTAGGTTTCAGATATTCAACTGCTGGTGGATTATCAGTTAGTTATGCTGATATGATTGTTCCTGAAGAAAAGGAAAGTCTGATTACAAAAGCAAATAAAAAAGTTGAATGCAATTCTTAATGAGCATGAACAAGGCGTTATTACTGATGCTGAACGATATAATAAAATTATTGACGTTTGGACACACACTACTAATGATGTTGCACGTGCATTAATGGAGAAAATCAAAATTGCATAATAATGGATTTAATTCACTTCATATGATGGTTGACTCAGGCGCGAGAGGTTCTCAGGAACAGGTAAGACAGCTTGCAGGAATGAGAGGTCTGATGATGAAACCTCAGAAAACTTTGTCAGGTCAGGCTGGTGAAATTATTGAGAATCCGATTGTCGCAAACTTTAAAGAAGGTCTTTCAGTTCTTGAGTATTTTATTTCAACTCACGGTGCAAGAAAAGGTCTTGCGGATACAGCTTTAAAAACAGCTGATGCCGGTTATCTTAACCAGAAGACTTGTGGATGTTTCGCAGGATGTTATTATAACTGAAGATAGATTGCGGAACTATTCTCGGAATTGAAATAACTGCATTAAAAGATGTTGAACAGGAAAGAGAACCACTTGGCGAAAGAATTACTGGTCGAACGTTGCGCAGGAAGATGTTTATGATCCACGTACAGATGAATTAATTGTTGCAGCCGGTGATATGATAACAGAAGATATTGCAGAAAAAATTGAAGATGCAAGTATTGAGTCAGTTTATATTAGAACTGTACTAACTTGTGAATCTAAACGTGGTGTTTGTGCAAAATGTTACGGAAGAAATCTTACAAATGGCAAAATGGTTGAAATAGGTGAAGCAGTTGGTATTATCGCTGCACAATCAATCGGTGAACCAGGTACGCAGCTTACTTTAAGAACATTCCACCTTGGTGGTACTTCTTCACGAATTGCAAGCTCAGTCGCAGGTTGAAACTAATATTGATGGAATTGTAAAATTTGAAAGAGTCGCATTTGTTGAAAAATCTGATTTTCTCGGTAAATGTTAAAGTTGTTACAGGAAGAAGAGGAGTTCTATTGGAATTTATGATGAAAATAATCGTCAGATTAAAAAATATCGATGTTCCTTATGGAGCCGAAATTATTGGTTGGATGACGGAACAGCAGTTAAAAAACGTACACCTCTTTATAATCACGATCCATATAATTCTGTAATTCTTTCTGATATAACTGGAATAGTGAAATTTGTTGATATGATTGATGCTATTACATTACAACAGGTAACTGACGAACAGACTGGTCACGTTCAAAAGGTTGTTATTGAATCTAAAGATAAAACTCTTACACCAAGCATAACAATCGAGTCGCGAAAAAGGAGAAAAGAAAATCTTTCAATCTTCCAACCAGAGCTTATCTATCTGTTGATGAAGGTGAAACATGTAACAGCAGGAACCATCCTTGCAAAGATTTCTAAATCAAGCGACAAAGAGTAGAGATATCACAGGCGGTCTTCCAAGAGTTACAGAACTTTTTGAAGCAAGAAGTCCGCAGGAATCAGCAATTGTTTCAGAGATTGAAGGTATTGTAAAATTTGGTGCGAGGAAAAAAGGTTCAAGAGAAATAATTGTTGTTGCTCCTGATAAATCAGATGAGAAAAAATACAATGTACCGCTGGGAAAACATATTCTCGTTCAGGAAGGTGATGAAATTCCTGCCGGTGAAAAAATTACAGATGGTCCGATTAATCCTCATGATATTCTTAAAATTAAAGGTACAAGTGCTGTTCAGGAATATCTTGTAAATGAAATTCAGGATGTTTACAGGCTTGCAGGGTGTTAAGATTAATGATAAGCATATTGAAGTTATTGTAAGACAAATGCTGCAAAAGATTAAAGATTGTTTCTCCTGGCGATACAAAATTCCTTGAAGAAGATATTGTTGATAGAATTGAATTCATATTGAAGAAAACCAGAAAGTTACCTCATATGGTTTATATTGAAGATAAAGGTGATTCAAAACTTAAAGATGGTCAATTAATTGCTAAAAGCTAATCTGAGAGAAATTAATTCTGATCTTAAAAAGAAAGAGCAAAAAACCAGCTATTGCCAGGGATGCTGAACCAGCAACTTTTGAGCATGTTCTTTTGGGAATTACTCAGGCAGCTCTATCAACCGAAAGTTTTATATCAGCTGCTTCATTCCAGGAAACTACAAAAGTGCTTGCAAATGCAGCAACAGAAGCAAAAGTTGATCATTTGCTCGGTTTAAAAGAAAATGTTGTTATGGGGCATCTTAATTCCAGCCGGAACTGGACTTAAAAAGTATAGAAATTATTCTTGCTGTAGAAGAAACTACAGAGGAAACTGCCGCTGAAGAAGAAAAAGTCCAAGCTTAATTTGGCAATTTTTCAAATCCGGTTCCCTCTACGAGAACCGGATTTTTTTGCTCTAATCGCATAAAAATAAGCAAATTATTTTTACGATTTCTTGACTAACTTTTTAATAAAACCTATATTAGAAGTCTGAATTTTTTTTGAATTGATAAGTTTTAGGAGAAATTAGTGCCAACAATAAATCAGTTAGTAAGAAAAGGTCGAGTTAGAATTTTGGCTAAAAAGAAAGCACCGGCTTTGGAATGCTTGTCCACAGAAAAGAGGAGTTTGTACAAGAGTTTACACTACTACTCCAAAGAAGCCGAATTCAGCTTTAAGAAAAGTTGCTAGAGTTAGACTTAACTAACAGCATGGAAGTTACTGCTTATATTCCTGGTGAAGGGCATAATCTACAGGAACACTCTATTGTTTTGATTAGAGGTGGAAGAGTAAAAGATCTTACCGGGTGTTAGATATCATATTATCACGAGGTACTCTTGATACAAGCGGTGTTGAGGATAGAAAAAAAGGCAGATCTAAATACGGAGCTAAAAAACCAAAAGCAGCTAAATAAGTTATGAGAAAAAAAAGAGCAGAAAAAAGATTATTAAAACCGGATCCAAAGTTTAATGACATAATGGTTTCAAGATTTATTAATACTATTATGTATGATGGTAAAAAATCAGAAGCAGAGACGTTGTTTATACTGCTTTTGATATTATTGAAGATAAAACAAAAAAAACTGGATTGGAAGTTTTTAAAAAAGCATTAAATAATACTCAACCGGTTATTGAAGTTAGAAGCAGAAGAGTTGGTGGAGCAACTTATCAGGTTCCTACGTGAAGTTAGACCTGAAAGAAGAACTGCTCTTGCAATGAGATGGATCAAAACTTATGCAAGCGCAGAGAAATGAAAAATCAATGTCACATGAAGCTTGCATCTGAATTAATTGCAGCTTCAAATAATGAAGGTTCTGCAGTTAAGAAAAAAGAAGATACACATAAAATGGCAGAGGCAAATAAAGCTTTTGCTCACTTTAAATGGTAATGAAACAGAGTAACGATAAAGTAGAAAAAGATTTATATGGCAAATAGAATAATCATAGATAAAGTTCGAAATATAGGAATTATGGCGCATATTGATGCTGGTAAAACTACAACTACCGAACGAATTTTGTTTTATACCGGTAAATTGCACAGAATTGGAGAAGTTCACGATGGTGCTGCTACTATGGATTGGATGGAACAGGAAAAAGAACGTGGTATTACTATTACAAGTGCTGCAACTACTTGTTTTTGGAATGATCATCAGATAAATATTATTGATACTCCGGGACACGTTGATTTTACTGTTGAAGTTGAAAGATCATTAAGAGTTTTGGATGGAGCTGTTGCTTTATTTTGTGCAGTTGGCGGTGTTGAACCTCAATCTGAAACTGTTTGGAGACAAGCAGATAAATATAATGTTCCAAGAATTGCTTTTATCAATAAAATGGATAGAACTGGTGCTGATTTTTATCATGCCGTTCAGATGATGAAAGACAGATTCGGTGCTAATGCAATTCCGATTAATCTTCCAATTGGTGAAGGAGATATGTTTACAGGAGTTATTGATCTTGATTACTTTCAAAGCAAGAATGTATCATGAAGAAACTTTTGGTGCAACATTTGATGAAATTGAAATTCCACATGATTTGATGGAAACTGCAAAGAAATATCAGAACTGAAATGCTTGAAGCTGTTTCTGATGTTGATGATACTTTGCTTGAGAAATATCTTGAAGGTAAAGAAATTAGCAGAAGATGAAATAATAAGAGTTTTGAGGACAGGCAACTATTGAATTAAAGATAATTCCTGTCTTTGTGGTTCAGCTTTTAAGAATAAAGGTGTTCAGAAATTACTTGATTCTGTTGTTGATTTCTTCCTTCTCCACTTGATTCCAAGGAGATTGAAGCTCATCATGTTGGAATGAATGACTTAAGTTAAAAGAAAAATAGATGAAAAAGAAAAATTTACTGCTCTTAGCATTTAAAATTATGACAGATCCTTTTGTTGGAAAACTGACATTTCTTCAGAGTTTATTCAGGAACATTAAAAGCAGGTTCTTATATATATAATTCTGTTAGTGGAAAAAAGGAAAGAATTAGCCGACTTCTTCAGATGCATGCAAACCATCGGGAAGAAATTGATGAAGTTAGAGCAGGTGATATTGCTGCTGCTGTTGGTCTTAAATTTACAAAAACTGGTGATACACTTTGTTCTGAAGATGATCCGGTAATGCTTGGAAAAAATAATATTCCCTGAACCGGTTATTCAGATTGCTATTGAACCAAAAACAAAAGCTGATCAGGATAAATTATCTGAATCACTTGTTAAACTTTCTGATGAAGATCCAACTTTCAGAATTAAAGTTGATGAAGAAACTGGTCAAACATTTAATCAGCGGAATGGGTGAACTTCATCTTGAAATTCTTGTTGATAGAATGAAAAGAGAATTTAAAGTTGAAGCAAATGTTGGTAAACCTCAGGTTGCTTATAGAGAAACAATTACTCAGACAGTTGAAGCTGAAGGAAAATTTGTTAAACAATCTGGTGGACGTGGTAAATATGGACATGTTTGGATTGAATTAAGTCCAAATGAACCGGGAAAAGGTTATGAATTTATTAATGCAATTGTTGGCGGTGTAGTTCCTAAAGAATATATACCTGCTGTTTCAGCGGGAATTCAGGAAGCCATGAGAAATGGTGTTGTTGCAGGATTTCCTGTAGTGGATATTAAAGCTAAAATTTATGATGGTTCTTATCACGATGTTGATTCTGATGAAATATCATTTAAGGTTGCAGGTTCTATGGCTTTTAAAGAAGGAGCTAAAAAAGCAAAACCAATACTTCTTGAACCAATTATGGATGTTGAAGTTGTTACTCCTGAAGAATATTTGGGCGATGTAATGGGAGATTTAAATTCACGTAGAGGAAAAATTGAAGGATTTTCATGCAAGAAAAGATGCCCAGGTTATTAAAGCGACTGTTCCTCTTTCAGAAATGTTTGGATATGCTACTATACTTAAGATCAATGACTCAGGGTAGAGCTATTTACTCAATGCAGTTTGCACATTATTCAGAAGTTCCAAAATCAATTGCTGAAGAGATTGCTGAAAAATCATTAGGTAAAAAATCAGCTTCCGCTTAAAATAAGAATTATAAAAATAAATAAAATTTAAAGGAGAATTAGATGGCAAAAGAAAAATTTGATAGAAGTAAACCTCACGTTAACGTAGGAACAATTGGTCACGTAGATCATGGTAAAACTACATTAACTGCTGCCATCACAATGGCTCTTGCTAGAAAGGGCTTATCAGAAATCAGAACATTTGATAGTATTGATAATGCTCCTGAAGAAAGAGAAAGAGGTATTACGATTGCAACAGCTCACGTTGAATATTCAACTGAGAAAAGACATTATGCACACGTTGATTGTCCAGGTCACGCTGATTATGTTAAAAATATGATTACTGGTGCTGCACAGATGGATGGAGCTATTCTTGTTGTTGCTGCTACTGATGGTCCAATGCCTCAGACCAGAGAGCATATTCTTCTTGCTCGTCAGGTTGGTGTTCCTAAAATTGTTGTGTTTATGAATAAAGTTGATATGGTTGATGATCCGGAATTGATTGAACTTGTTGAAGATGAATTAAGAGATCTTTTGAAATATTATGAATTTCCTGGAGATGAAATTCCTATTATTAAAGGTTCAGCTTTAAAAGCTCTTGAAGCTGGCGTCAAGCAACGCTGAAACAACTGATGATCCAAGATATAATTGTATCTGGGAACTTATGGATGCTGTTGATAAATATATTCCAATTCCTGAAAGAGATACAGATAAACCATTCTTAATGCCTGTTGAAGATGTATTTCTCAATTACAGGTCGTGGAACAGTTGCTACTGGTAGAGTTGAAAGAGGTCAGGTTAAAATTCAGGAAGAAGTTGAATTGATTGGTTTAGGACTGCATAAGAAAACAGTTGTTACCGGTATTGAAATGTTTAGAAAAGAACTTGATGCAGCTATGGCTGGAGATAATGCCGGTATTCTTGTTAAGAGGTGTTGATAAAAATGAAATTGAAAGAGGAATGGTTTTGGCAAAAACAGGTTCAATTACTCCTCATAAGAAATTTGAAGGTGAAGTTTATATTCTTTCGAAAGAAGAAGGTGGACGACATACTCCATTCTTTAATGGATACAGACCTCAGTTCTATTTCAGAACAACTGACGTTACAGGAGTTGCTACTCTACCTGCAGGAACTGAAATGGTTATGCCTGGTGATAATGTTAAATTTATCAATTGAATTGATTACGACAATCGCTATGGAAGAAGGATTACGTTTTGCTATTCGTGAAGGTGGTAGAACTGTTGGTGCTGGAGTTGTAACTAAAGATTTATAGAATAAAAATTAATTTCTGACCGATTAAGGGAGTTACACAACTCCCTTTTTGTGTCAATAATTAAAAGGAGTATTTTAAGTTGGCCGGTCAAAAGATTAGAATTAAATTGAAATCGTACGATCATATTTTGATTGATAAGTCAACTGAAAAAATCATTAAAACAGTTAGAAGTACTGGTGCTGTTGTATCAGGACCAATTCCTCTTCCAACTAAAAGAACTGTTTATACTGTTTTAAGATCTCCTCATGTTGATAAAAAATCAAGAGAGCAATTTGAAACAAGAGCACATAAAAGAATTATTGATATTCATAATTCAAATAATAAAACTGTCGACTCTCTAAGTAAATTAGATATTCCGGCAGGTGTTGATATTGAGATTAAGCTTTAATGAATTTGGGAGTTAAGATGTCTGGTATTATAGGTAAAAAATGGGAATGTCGAGTGTGTTTAACGCACGACGGAGATATTAGTTCCTGTTACTGTTATTCAGGCCGGTCCTTGTAAGGTTGTTCAATTAGAAACCAAAGAAAAAGATGGATATCGAAGCTTTCAGTTAGGCTTTGGTGACAAGAAAAGAAAAAAATATCTCTAAGCCTGTTTTGGGACAATATAAGAAAAATAATCTTAACACCTGCTTATATTTTGAAGAGAATTCAGATTTCCTGAGATCTCAGATTATAAAATTGGTGATGAAATTAAAGCAGACTTTTTTAAAGAAGGCGAAAAAATTAAAGTTAGAGGAAAAAGTAAGGGTAAAGGATTTCAGGGTGTTATGAGACGCCATGGTTTTGGCGGTGTCGGTGGAACTACTCACGGTCAGAGCGATAGACTAAGAGCTCCGGGTTCTATTGGTTCAAGTTCATATCCTTCAAGAGTTTTTAAGGGTCAGAGAATGGCCGGAAGAATGGGTTACGAAAATGTAACTATTTCAAATTTAAGTGTAGTTAAAATTTTACCTGAACAGAATTTAATTTTGGTTAAAGGTGCTGTTCCTGGCTCAATAAATTCAATATGTAGAATTGATAAAGAAGTAATCGGTAATAAAATGAAATTAGATATATTATAAAATAGATGGTAAAGCTTCCGGTAAACAAGTTAGAATTATCGGATGAGTATTTTTGGAGTAGAACCTAATGATCATGCAATTTATCTTATCTGTTAAAGCTTATCTTGGCTAATCAAAGACAAGGTACCTCTAAATCTAAAGAAAGAGGTGAAGTTAGAGGTGGTGGTAAAAAACCATGGAAACAAAAAGGTAGAGGCGGAGCAAGAGCCGGAACATTCAAGATCACCCTTATGGGTTGGTGGAGGTACTATATTCGGTCCACGCCCAAGAGATTACCGTCAGGATATTACCTAAAAAAGTTAAAAAGACTTGCAAGAAAATCTGCTCTAAGTTATAAAGTAAAAGACGAACCAGCTTATTGTTGTTGAAGATTTTAATTTTGAAAAACCAAAAACAAAAGATTTTACAAAAATATTAAGTGACCTTAAAACTTAGTGGTAAAAAAGTTTTGTTCTTACACGGTAGCTATGATGAAACAATTTATAAATCTGGAAGAAATATTCCTAAAGTAAATATTCTTGAAGCAGCAAAAGCTTCAACATATGATATTCTTAAATAATCAGGTATTGGTTCTTCAGAAAAGTGCTGTTGAATCAATTAAAAAGACCTTTGCAAATAATAAACCAGAGGAGTTGACTAAATGCATCAGATTTTAATTAGACCTTTAATTACAGAAAAAATGACTAATATTTCTGCTGATCATGGAAAGTATGGATTTCTTCGTTAATCCGAAATCAAATAAAATTGAAATAGCAAAAGCAATTGAAAAAAAGTTTAATGTTCATGTGGTTAATGTTAGAACTATAAATCATCCTGGTAAAATGAAAACACAGTTTAGAAAAAGTGGAAGATTTACTGGAAAAACTGCAAAATCTAAAAAAGCAATTATTACCCTTAAAGAAGGTGAAACAATTGAATTATTTGAGCAAGTTTAGATTATGGAATATAGGACATTAAATAATGGCTATTAAAAAATTAAAACCAGTAACTCCGGGAACAAGATTCAGATCGAATTCATCTTTTGATGAAATTACAAAGACAACTCCTGAAAAATCTCTTGACTGTTTCATTTGACAAAATCAGGTGGAAGAAATAATCATGGTAGAGTTACTGCAAGACATAGAGGCGGCGGACATAAAAGAAGATATCGAATAATAGATTTTAAAAGAGATAAACATGGTATTCCTGCAAAAGTTTTTTCTATTGAATATGATCCTAACAGAACTTCCCGAATTGCTCTTCTTCATTATGCTGATGGTGAGAAAAGATATATACTTGCTCCGGATGGATTAAAAGTAGGCGACTAAAGTTATTTCAGGTACCTGGAAGTGAAATTACTGTTGGAAATGCACTTCCCTTAAAAGAAATGCCGCTGGGTAGTTTTGTTCATAATGTTGAATTAAAACCTGGTAAAGGCGGACAGTTAGGAAGAAGTGCTGGTGCTTCATTACAGGTTATGGCTAAAGAAGGTGATCATGCTCAGTTAAAAATGCCTTCTGGTGAAGTAAGGTTAGTAAGATTAGAATGTATGGCTACTTATGGAGTTGTTGGGAATTCCGAACAGGAAAATATTAGTCTTGGGTAAAGCTGGTAGATCACGATGGCTTGGTATTAGACCACATGTTAGAGGAGTTGCAATGAATCCTGTTGATCATCCAATGGGTGGTGGTGAAGGTAAAACTTCAGGTGGTGGTCATCCTGTTTCTCCATGGGGTCAGAAAGCTAAAGGTCTTAAAACTAGAAAGCATAAAAAACAATCAAATAAGTTTATTATTAAAAGACGTAAAAAGTAGAGTTAATTATGCCAAGTTCAGTTAAAAAAGGTCCTTTTATTGATTATAAATTAGCTGGAGAAAATTTCAAGAGCTGAATGAAACATAATCAAAAGAAAATAATTAAAAACCTGGTCACGTTCATCTACTATAACACCTGATTTTGTTGGACATACTATCGCTGTTCATAACGGAAATAAAATGATTCCTGTTTATATTACTGAAAATATGGTCGGACATAAGTTAGGAGAATTTTCTCCAACACGAATTTTCAGAGGTCATCCTGGTACAAAAGCAGAAAAAGCAGTCTAAGGCAGTAATATAAGTAAAGAGTTTTGAGGAAAAATGGAAGCAAAAGCAATACATAGATATATAGGTTCATCACCAAGAAAAATGAGATTGGTTGTTGATCTTATTCAGAGGAATGCTCAGTTGAAAAAGCATTTGAGGTTCTTCATTTTCAACCAAAACATGCATCTAAAGATGCTGAGAAAGTCTTAAGATCTGCAGTTGCTAATCTTGATGAATAAAGATGAATCCGTCAAAACATGAACCTGCTGATTTCTTTGTAAAAGAAGCTTATGTAAATCAGGGACCAACTTTAAAAAGAATTTCGCCTGCTCCAATGGGGCGTGCATATAAAATTAGAAAAAGATCTTGTCATTTAACAATAGTTGTAGCAACTAAAGCTAATTTAGGAGGATATTTTTGGGACAGAAAACGAATCCGGTTGGTTTAAGAGTTGGAATTATTAGAGGTTGGGACTCTAATTGGTATGAAAATAAAAGCTATGCTGTTAAATTAAAAGAAGATGAAAGACTTAAGAGACTATGTAAGAAACAGACTTAAAAAAGCAGGAATTTCAAGAATTGTTATTGACAGAACTTCAAAGAATATTATTCTTAACTATCCATACTTCAAGACCTGGAGTTGTAATTGGAAAGAGTGGAAAAGAAATTACTCAGCTTGAACAGGAATTAAGACAAGTCACTGATAAAGATGTTAAGGTTCAGATTTCTGAAATTAAACGACCTGAACTAGATGCATATCTGGTTGCAGAAAATATTGCAAATCAGCTTGAAGGAAGAGTTTCTTTCAGAAGAGCTATGAAAATGGCAATTACAGCTGCTATGAGAATGGGTGCTGAAGGAATTAGAATTATGTGTGCAGGCCGTTTAGGTGGAGCTGAAATGGCAAGAACTGAACAATATAAAGATGGTAGAATACCACTGCACACTATTACGTGCAGATATTGATTATGCTAATGGAAGAGCAGAAACAATTTATGGTTCAATCGGCATTAAAGTTTGGATTTGCCGTGGAGAAATTTTAGGAAAAAGAGTTACAGAATAAAATACCGGAGTTTATAAATCATGTTAATGCCCAAAAGAGTAAAATACAGAAAATCACAACGCGGAAGAATGACCGGTAAAGCTAAACGTGGCAGTACTGTTGCTTTTGGAGATTTTGGTTTAAAAGCAATGGAACCGCCATTGGATTACTAGCCGACAGATTGAAGCATGTCGTGTTGCTCTTTCAAGAAAAATGAAAAGAGATGGTAAAGTTTGGATTAGAATTTTTCCTGATAAACCAGTTTCTAAAAAACCTCTTGAAACTAGAATGGGTAAAGGAAAAGGCGCGTCCTGAATTCTGGGTTGCAGTTGTTAAACCGGGAAGAATTCTATTTGAGGTTTCAGGCGTTTCAAGAGAGTTAGCACATGAAGCTTTGTCAACTTGTTCCTATAAACTGCCTATTAAAACAAAGTGGTTGCAAGACCGGATTTTGAATAAACTTATGAAGGCTTTATAATATGAAAATTCATGAAATAAGAGAAATGAAAACAGAAGAACTTGTAAAAAGGATTAAAGAAGAAGAAAAGAATCTTGTGGATTTACGTTTTGCTCATCAGTTAAAACAATTGACAAATACTTCAAAATTAAAATTGACTAAAAAAGATATTGCTAGAATGAAAACAGTTTTGAAGGAAAGAGAATGCTGAGAAATCAGCTAGCTAGTTAAGAGAAGGAGTTAAAGCTTAAAGATGGAACGCGCATTAAGAAAAACAAGAATTGGTGTGGTTGTTAGCAATAAAATGGATAAAACAATTACTGTTGCCATCGAAAGAAAAGTTCCTCATCCTATTTATAAAAAATATTTTAAGAAGACTACCAAACTTATGGCCCATGATGAAAAAAAAGAATGCAGGTTAGGTGATAAAGTAAAAATTATGGAAACACGTCCGTTAAGTTTAAAAAAAAGATGGCGCTTAGTAGAAATTGTTGAAAAAGCCAAGTAGTTACAGGAGTTATTTCGAACAATGATTCAGGAAGAAACAAATTTAATTGTGGCTGATAATTCAGGCGCAAAAAAAGTAAGATGCATCCGAGTACTTGGCGGAAGTGGTAGACAGATATGCCAGTGTTGGCGATACAATCGTTGTTGTCAGTTAAAATCTGCAATTCCTAATGGAACAGTAAAAAAAGGTGAAGTTTCAAGAGCAGTTATTGTTAGAACAAAAAAAGAAGTTAGAAGAAAAGATGGTTCTTATATTAGGTTTGATGAAAATGCTGCAGTTCTTATTACATAATCAGAATGAACCAAAAGGAACACGTATCTTTGGACCTGTTGCAAGAGAATTAAGAGATAAACAGTTTATGAAAATAGTTTCTTTAGCTCCTGAAGTATTATAAAGATTTTAGGTTAATGAAAATTCGAAAAAATGATAATGTAATGGTAATTTCCGGAAATGATAATGGAAAAACCGGAAAAGTATTAAAAGTATTTCCCAAAAATTCAGAGTAATTATTGAAGGAATAAATTTGAGGAAAAGACATACTAAACCTAATCAGAAAAATCCTCAAGGTGGAATTATTGAAAAAGAAGCACCTATTCAGATCTCAAACGTTATGATACTTGATCCCAAAACAAATGAACCAACACGGATTAGGAGCTCAGATTATTCTTGATGAAAAAACAGGTAAAAAGAAAAGAGCCCGCATCAGCAGAGTTAAGCGGAGAAATGATCTAAATAAAATTTTATAAGGTTTGATTGAATTAATGGCAGAAAAGAAAATAAAAAAAGATGGTGCTGAAGAAAAAAGAAAAAGTTTCTAAGAAAGAAGCTGCAAATCATCTGAAAAAGAAATAAAAATTAAAGCTAGAGTTGTCACGATTGGAATTATAAAAATGAAATTATTCCATCTTTAATGAAAAAATTTAGATTATAAAAGTGTTATGCAGGTACCCAAAATTGGACAAAATTGTTGTTAATATGGGAGTTGGCGCTGCAGTTGCAGATCCGAAGATTCTTGAAGAAGCAGTTAAAGAACTTGAAACTATTACTGGTCAAAAACCCAGCATTAGAAAAGCTAAAAAAGCTATTTCTAATTTTAAATTGAGAGAAGGCTAAATATCGGCTGCTATGGTTACTTTAAGACAGAGAAAGAATGTATGAATTTCTGGATAGGTTAGTAAATGTTGCTTTACCTCGAGTGAGAGATTTTAGAGGATTGTCTGATAAATCATTTGATGGAAGAGGAAATTATACTATTGGAGTTAAAGGAACAAATTATTTTTCCTGAGATTAATGTTGAAAAAATAACAAAGTTATTGGGAATGGATATTACTTTTGTAACTACTGCAAAAAATGATAACTGAAGCTTATGATTTGCTATCAGGCATTCGGTGTTCCTTTTACTAAAAAAGAAATTAAAACAGCTTAAAAGGAGATTTAATGGCTCGTACATGTTTAATAGCAAGAGAAGATAAAAGACAAGACTTGTTGAAAAATATGCAAAGCTTAGAAAAGAATTGAAAGAAAAAGGTGATTATGAAGCCTTCAAAAACTTCCGAGGAATTCTTCTGCTGTAAGACTTCATAATCGTTGTATGTTTACTGGAAGAGCAAGAAGTTATTACAGAAAATTTGGAGTTTCAAGATTAGTCTTAAGAGAAATGGCTCTTAAAGGCGAAATTCCTGGTTTAAAAAAATCAAGTTGGTAAAGGAGAAATATAAATGCCAGTTACAGATCCGATTTCAGATTTATTTAACAAGAATTAGAAATGCTGCAAAAGCGAAAAAAGTGAGAGTTGATATTCCGTCTTCAAACATGAAGAAAAATCTTGTCTGAAATTCTTAAAAAAACAGAAATTCATTAATGATTATGAAATTATTGAAGATAATAAGCAAAATATATTAAGAATTAAATTAAAATATAAAAATGGTGAAAGTCGCTATTAGCGGATTGAAGAAGAATTAGTACACCTGGTTTAAGGGTTTACAAAGGTCAGCTGATAATCTTCCCAGAGTATTAAATGGATTAGGTATTGCAGTAATTTCAACTTCAAAAGGATTTATGACTGATAAAGAAGCCAGAAGTAAAGCTCTATGGCGGTGAAGTTGTTTGTTATATTTGGTAAAATTCAATGATGGAGTAAATTGAATGGAGATTGAAAGTGTCAAGAATTGGTAAAAAACCGGTATAGATTCCGAAAGATGTAACTGTTAATCTTGATGGAATAAGTTAAAAGTTAAAGGACCTAAAGGTGAACTTGAAAATAGTTTTCATCCTGCAATGAAAATTGAATTGAAGGATAGTGAAATACATTGTGACTCAGACCAAACGACTTAAAAGAAAATAAAGCCTTGCATGGTTTAACAAGAGCTTTGATTCAAAATATGGTTATTGGAGTTACAATGGTTATTCAAAAAACTCTTGAAATAGTTGGTGTTGGTTATAAAGCTGAATTAAAAGGTAAAAATCTTTTATTGAATATTGGTTATTCTCATCCTATTTATTTTATTCCTCCAGATGGAATAACATTACAATCGCCTGCACCGACTCAAATAATTATTTCAGGTATTGACAGACAACTTGTCGGTATGGTTGCAGCAAAAATCAGATCAATCAGAAAACCTGAACCTTACAAAGGCAAAGGAATTAAATATTCTGATGAACAAATTCAGAGAAAAGCCGGTAAAGACTGCAGGCAAGTAAATTTTAGCGGAGATTTAGTTAGAAATGATAAATAGAAATAAAAATTCAAGATTACGATCTAAAACTAAAATCAGAAAAAAGATTTCTGGGAACTCCTGAAAGACCAAGGCTTACAGTCTATCGTAGTCTTTCATAATATTTATGCTCAATTATAGACGATACAACCGGAAAAACTCTTGTTGCAGCTTCCTCTTTAAATAAAGAACTTAGCTGATGAAATAAAAAATGTTAAAGGCAAAATAGCAAAAAGTAAAGTTGTTGGAAATTTTCTGGCAAAAAAAGCTTTAGAACAAAAGATATCTATCAGTTGTATTTGATAGAAACGGTTATCGATATCATGGCAGAGTTCAGGCTATTAGCAGATGGTGCTCGTGAAGGAGGGCTTGAAGTTTTAGTATATGAATATACCGTATTTGCCGGGTCGTCTAATGGTAGGACTACGCCCTTTGGAGGCGTCTGTAGAGGTTCGAATCCTCTCCCGGCAGCTATTGACAGTTAGCCGGATAATGTAGATAATTTTTGAAATGTATTAAATAATTTATTCTGTGAGATTATAAATTGAAAATCGTAAAATCAACTGAAGTAGAAGGATTAAAAGAAAAAGTTGTTCAGATAAACAGAGTTGCCAAGGTTGTTAAAGGTGGACGCAGATTCAGCTTTAACTGCTATTGTTGTTGTCGGAAATGGTAACGGTATTGTTGGGGTTGGCCTTGGAAAAGCAAATGAAGTAACTGATGCAATTTCAAAAGGAATTGATGATGCAAAGAAAAATCTTGTTGAGGTTACAGTTATTAAAGGAACAATTGCTCATGAAATTATTGGTAAATTTGGAGCTGGAAGAGTTTTACTGAAACCTGCTTCACCTGGAACAGGCTTGATTGCTGGTGGTGGTGTTCGAGCAGTTCTTGAAGCTGCTGGTGTTCAGGATATTCTTAACAAAATCTCTAGGATCAAGCAATCCTCATAATCAGGTTAAAGCTACTTTAAATGGTTTACTTAATCTGACTGATGCTAAGAAAATGGCCAATAAAAGAGGAATGACTAGTAAGCGAATTATTCGCTTCTTAAAAGAGGATAGAAATGGGAAAAATTAAAGTTATTCAAACAGAAGTATAATTGACAGACCTAAGAGACAGAAATTAACAATTGAAGCTTTGGGTTTAGGCAGACCAAATTGGGAAAAAATTCATAATGATACTCCTCAAATTAGAGGAATGATAAATAAAGTTAATCATTTGGTTAAAGTTGAAGAAGTTAAAGAATAAGAAAAGGTTTTAAAATGGATATTTTAAGTAATTTAAAATATGCTGAAGGCTCAAGAAAAAAACGTAAAAGAGTTGCAAGAGGTGCAGGATCCGGTCACGGTGGCACAGCTACAAGAGGAATGAATGGTCAGCTGTCACAGTTCAGGTGCTAAGCACAAAGCCTGGTTTGAAGGCGGACAAATGCCACTTGCAAAGAAGAATTCCAAAGTTTGGTTTTACTAATATTTTTAAAAAAGAATTTCAAGTTGTTAATGTTGATTCGCTACAAAAACTATTTGATGCAAAAAGAATTAAAGAAGGTATTAGTTAATTCTGAAGCATTAAAAGCATGCTGGATTAATTTCAAGCATGAAAAAACCTGTTAAATTATTGGGAAATGGTGAAGTCAAAGCAAAGTTTCAGTTTGAAGTAAATGCTTTTAGTCAGACTGCTAAAGAAAAAATTGAAGCTGCTGGCGGTACAATTAAAAAGATTTAATGCGGTAATAAATGTCTAAAATTACTGATACCTTCAGAAACATTTTTAAAATTCACGAACTTCGCCAGAGAATAATTTATACTCTGGCTTTGCTTGTTGTTGTTCGTCTTGGTGCTCATATTACTCTTCCGGGTATTGATTCAGCATTATTAGCTGAGAGCACAAGAAATCAAACTTCCGACAATCTTTTTGGATTATATGATTTGTTTGTTGGTGGTGCTTTTAAGAATGCTGCAATATTTGCACTTGGAATAATGCCTTACATATCGGCATCAATTATTATTCAGCTGTTGGGTGCGGTTGTTCCTTATTTTCAAAAACTGCAGCAGGAAGGTGAAGATGGTCAGAAAAAAATTACCCAGTTAACCAGGTATGGTACGGTTTTAATTTGTGCATTGCAGGCTTGGGGTGTTACAATAAGATTGTTACATATGAATGTTCAGGGTACTACCGATTATACCGGTTGGTGTTCAAGGGTTTACCTGGACAATTTCAACTATTATTGTTGCTTACTTCCGGAACAGTTTTTATGATGTGGCTTGGTGAGCAAATAACTGATAAAGGAATTGGCAATGGTATTTCTTTGATAATTTTTATTGGAATTATTGATCGTTTCCCGTTTGCTATACTTGATGAGTATCAGATTAATTTCTGCTGGTAAATCATAGCATCGTCATTGAATTAGTTATTTTGACATTTATGGTTTTCATAATTGCAGGAGTTGTTCTTGTTACTCAAGGAACAAGAAGAATTCCGGTGCAATATGCTAAAAGAGTTGTAGGAAGAAAAGTTTACGGCGGAGTTACTCAATATATTCCTTTAAGAGTGAATACTGCTGGAGTTATGCCGATTATATTTGCACAATCAATTATGTTTATTCCGGCTACTGTTGTTCAGTTTTTCCCAAATAATGATTTTCTACAGGGCATTGATGAGATATTTTGATTATACATCACCTGTTTACTCTTTTATTTATGCATTGATGATTGTGTTCTTTACATATTTTTATACTGCTATAGCATTTAATCCAAAAGATGTTGCTGACAATATGAAGAAACAGGGCGGATTTATTCCGGGAGTAAGACCCGGAAAACAGACTTCGGAATTTATTGATAATATTTTAACGAAGATTACTTTGCCTGGTTCTATTTTTCTTGCAATTGTTGCGATACTTCCGGCTTTCGTTGGTGGGTATGGAGTATCCAGACAATTTGCCCAATTTTTTGGTGGTACAAGTTTATTGATTATTGTTGGTGTTGCATTAGATACGTTACAGCAAATAGAATCTCACCTGGTTATGAGACATTATGATGGTTTCATGAAAACAGGTAAGATTAAATCACGAAGATAAGTTTTTGTGATATTAATAAAAACTAAAAAAGAAATTGATTATATAAGAGAAAGTTGCAGAATTGTTGCGGAAGTTTTGCAATTAGTGAAAAGTAATGTTAGACCCGGAGTGTACGACTAAAGAATTGGATACGATTGCAGAAGATTACATACTGAGCAACAATGCAATAGCAGCATTTAAAGGATATTCTCAGGGAGGTAGTTCCATCAATTATCCGGCTTCAATTTGTACTTCAATTGATGATGCAGTTGTGCATGGAATTCCCGGGGATAAAGTTCTTAAAAATGGTGAAATTATTATCAATCGATGTAGGTGTTAAAAAAAACGGTTATTTTGGTGATGCTGCTCTTTCTGTAGGAGTTGGAGAAATTTCTGAAGACAAAAAGAAACTTCTTGAAGTAACTGAAAAATCTCTTTACCTGGGAATTGAGCAGGCAGTTGCGGATAACCGAGTACACGATATTTCTGCTGCAGTTCAGGAATATGTTGAAGCAAATGGATTTTCGATTGTTCGTGATCTTTGCGGGCATGGAGTTGGGAAATTTTTGCACGAAGATCCTGCAGTTCCAAATTTTGGAAGAAAAGGATACCGGACCAAAATTGAAAAAAGGAATGACAATAGCTATAGAACCGATGGTTAATATAGGTACTTATCAGGTTAAAACGGCTTCTGATGGATGGACAATTTTAACAGCGGATGGATCAGCCTTCAGCTCATTTTGAACATACGATAGTTATAAATGATAATAAACCAGAAATTTTAACGGTTCAATAATGGCAAAACAGGGACCAATTAAAGTTGACGGCGTTGTTTTAGAAACATTACCGAATGCTCATTTTAAAGTTAAACTTGATAATGGGCATGAAATTCTTGCACATATTTCCGGAAAAATGAGAATGCATTTTATTAAAATTCTGGTTGGAGATAAAGTTTCAATTGAATTATCTCCGTATGATTTAACAAAAGGTAGAATTACCTACAGATATAAATAGTGGAGATGAAATGAAAGTCAGAGCATCAGTAAAAAAGATATGTGATAATTGTAAAGTAATCAAAAGAAAAGGCGTTGTTAGAGTTATTTGTAAAAACAAAAAACACAAACAGCGTCAAGGTTAATTTTTAAATTTTAAGGAGAAGATAATTGGCTCGTATAGCAGGTGTAGATTTACCAAAAAACAAAAAAGTCTTGTTTGGCTTACAGTACATATTTGGTATTGGAAGTTATGTTGCAGGTAACGTGCTTGAAAAAGCAAAAATTAATCCTGATAAAAAAGTTGGCTGATTTAACTGAAGAAGAAGTTGCTCGAAATTCGTTCAGTTCTCCAATCTGATTTTAAAGTTGAAGGAGCACTTCGTTCTGAAATTCAGCAAAATATTAAGAGATTGATGGATATTGGGGCTTATAGAGGAGTGAGACACCGAAAGAGTCTTCCGGCAAGAGGACAGAGAACTCGTACCAATTCACGTACTCGTAAAGGCAAAAGGAAAACAGTTGCCGGTAAGAAAAAAGCACCAACTAAGAAATAAAGTTTGATAACCTGGAGGTATTAAGTTTTGGCTAAAGTTATAAAAAAAGCAAAAAAGAAAACGCACGTAGACGCAAATGGAGTTGCTCATATAAAAGCGACTTTCAATAATGTCATAGTAACAATTACAGATATTTATGGGAATACTATTGCTTGGTCTTCAGCCGGCAAGAATGGATTTAAAGGATCAAGAAAAAATACACCCTTTGCAGCCCAGGTTTCAGCAGAAGCTGCTGCAAAAGAGGCTTTTGATTTAGGATTGAGAAGAGTGGATGTATTTGTTAAAGGTCCCGGATCAGGTAGAGAAGCTGCAATTAGAGCATTAAATACTGCAGGTTTGGATGTTAATTCTATTAAAGATATGACTCCGATTCCTCATAATGGATGCAGACCACCTAAGAAAAGAAGAGTTTAATATATTTTTATTGGAGAGTTAAGTTAATGGCAAGATACACAGATTCAGTTTGTAAATTATGCAGAAGAGAAAAACAGAAATTATTTTTGAAAGGTCAAAAATGTTTTACTGAAAAATGTCCGGTTGAATCAAAAAATTATCCTCCCGGACAGCATGGTAATTCAAGAAGATCCAAAATTTCTGAATATGGAGTTCAGCTTCGTGAAAAACAGAAAATCAAAAGATCTTATGGACTCCTGGAAACTCAATTTAGAAATTATTTTGTACAATGCAAACAAACAGAAAGGTATTACAGGCGATAACCTTGTGAAAATACTGGAAAGCAGACTGGATAATGTTGTATACAGGTTAGGATTCGCTTCCTCGAGAAAACAGGCAAGACAACTAATACGTCACAGGCACCTAACTGTAAATGATCAAATAGTTGATATTCCATCTTATTTATTATCCGCCGGGGATATTGTTAAAATAAGAGAAAAAAGCAAAAAGATGGATGCTATTCATAGCTCATTAAAAAGAGTTAAAGATTCAACTTATCCCTGGTTACAAATTGATAAAGCTTCACTCGCGGGAACTTTCTTGCAGGTTCCAGAGAGAGCGGATGTTCCTCTAAATGCCAACGAACAATTGGTTATTGAGCTTTATTCTAAATAATATTTTTTAAGACTAAATTTTTTTAGAGGATAAATACAATGAGTGTTTCAAATTTAAAGATGCCCGAATCAGTAGTTTTAGATGAGACAAGTTATACTAATAATTCCGGAAAATTTATTTTGCAGCCACTTGAAAGAGGCTTTGGTGTTACTCTTGGTAATGCATTAAGAAGAGTACTTCTATCTTCCTCTACTGGGGCAGCTATTACTGCTGTTAAATTCAGTGGTGTGTTACACGAATTTACTACTATTGAAGGTGTTGTTGAAGATGTTTCAGAAATTATTCTTAACCTCAAGCAGGTAAGGATGAAATTGCTAAGTAAAAAACCGAATCCTATTACGATTTCGTTTAACGGTGCAGGAAATTTTACAGCTTCTGATATTCAAAAAAACAGCAACGAAATAGAAATACTTAAATCCGGAGCTTCACATTGCTACATTGAATAAATCGGCAAAATTTGATATTGAAATAAGAGTTGGAAAAGGTAAAGGATATGTTCCGGCTGCTGAAAATATAACTCCGGATCAGACAATAGGAGTTATTCCAATTGATTCAATTTTTACTCCGATTAAAAATGTAAAATATGAAGTTGAAAATGTTCGAATCGGTGATAAAAATGATTTTGAAAAACTTGTTCTGGAAATCAATACTGACGGCTCAATCACCCCTGATGATGCAATTACACAGGCAGCCAAAATAATGAGAGATCATATTCAGCTGTTTATCAATTTTGATATTGACCAGGAAGAAGAACAGGTAGTTAGTCAAAAAGACAGTGAAAAAGAGAGAATTAAAAAGATTCTTATTGACAAATGTAGATGATCTCGAATTAAGTGTCAGGTCGCATAATTGTCTTAAAGCAGCTAACATTAAAAATCTGGCTGAACTTGTCAGAAGAGATGAATCTGAAATGCTAAGATTCAGAAATTTTGGAAGAAAATCACTTAGCTGAACTTAATGGAAATTGTTGAAAATCTCGGTCTTGAATTTGGAATGGATGTAGATTCATACATTAAAGAAGAAACTGAAACAAATTAAATTCTGATAAAAAGGTTATTTGAATGCGACATAATGTTAAAGGTAGAAAATTAGGAAGAACAGCGAGCCATAGAGGCTGCTTTATTGAATTCATTGGCTACTTCTTTGTTAAAACACAAAAGAATTACAACAACTCTTGCTAAGGCTAAAGAAACCAGAGGTTTTGTTGAAGGAGTGATTACCAAGGCCAGAAAAAATGATCTGAATGCAAGACGACAGGTAATGAGAGTAATTAATGATAAAGAAGTTGTTAAAGAATTATTTAACGATATTGTTCCTAAAGTTGGTGAAAGGCCCGGCGGTTATACGAGAGTTATTAAACTTGGTAATAGAAAAGGTGATGCTGCTTCGATGGCTATTATTGAATTAGTAGATTATAATGAAGTTATTAATAAAAAAGCTGAAGATTTGAAGGACAAAAAAGAAACGAAAAAAGAAGCAAAGAAGAAAAGCGAAGAGGTTGAAGAAGCAAATGTTGTAGAAGAAATTCCCGTAACAGATGAAACAAAGCCGAAAAAAGAAAAGAAAGAAACCAAAGCCAAAAAGGAAAGAAGCAAAAGCCCGGAAGGAACCTAAAGCTAAAAAAGAGGCTAAAGCCGACAAAGAAGCCAAAGGCTAAAAAAGAAACTAAAACTAAAAAAGAAAAGATCAGATAAAAAGGATAAAGGAAAGAAATGAAAAATACTCCTTATATAATTTTGTTAAATTAAAGGTGCTCAAAGAAGCGCCTTTTTTTTGATTTACATACTCAATGAGTGAATAATGCGTAGAAATGTTTGAGAATATAAAATTTGAAAAATCAATTTATGTCGTTAATGATATACCAAAATCAACAGACTCCGGAAGTAATACTTTGTGGCAGGTCGAATGTTGGCAAATCATCGCTTATAAATTCTCTGTTTAATAGGAAAAATATAGCTAAAACCAGTTCAACTCCCGGCAAGACGCGTTCGATAAATTACTATGATGTAGATGGCAAATTTAATTTAGTTGATTTACCTGGATTTGGATATGCAAAAATCAGCAAAAAGGAAAGAGAACATTGGGCTTGCTTTGGTCGAAAGCTATCTATCTAATCTCGTAAAAATATTACAATGGCATTTCATTTAATAGATAGCAGGCATAAACCCACTGATTTGGATCTCAGATTAAATGAGTTATTAAATTATTATAGATTTGACATATACATGTAATCTTAACAAAGATCGATAAGCTCAATCAATCAGAATTGTCAGAAGCTAAGCAAAGAATTCAAAATGGCATTCCCTGGTTTATTGTTTGGAGATAATTTATTCGTTTATTCCTCCGTTAAGAAAACTGGTAAAAAGCAGTTGCTAGCAAGGTTAGCCAAACTTTTTTAAAGTTGAATGCTAACATTAATTACTCAGTTTGCTATTATATAATACTAAAACTATATTTCTTGTTAACTTTTTTAATTCTGCATTATGATATTTAAAATGGATCGAAGACAGAAAAAAAGAATATTGATTTTCCTGCTGGTCCCAATCCTTGCCGCTATTCTCTTTTTTACTGATGATCTTGTGATTAGAATTATTACAATCCTTTTAATCGTAATATATGTTGCTTTTATTATTTTTTTAAGAGATTCTTTAAGGTTTAATGGCAGTGGTTTTATTCCGGACACTTCAAATGATGAGCTTGAATCCGACGATTTAGATTACGCTGCAAGGCCCGATCCTAATGAGTCGTTCCAAATTGTTTCAAAAAATAAAAAAGTTGAAGTAATAACTGAAACAAATTATACCCCTGAATTTCGATCCTCTAAAACTACCCTTAAACCACCTGATTTAAAAGAAAGATTTGAAGAAATTGCTAATGAGAGAATACCGGATGATTTAGGTCAGGATGGACAATTTGCATTTGTTCTTGAGAAAATATTAACTGTAATAAAGGAAGCTTATGAAGCACATACAGCTATCTTTTTATGGTATAATAAATCGAAGGAAAAGCTGTCTATTGAAAGATTTATTTCTAATTCAAGTGAGTTAAAAATAAGAAAACTTGATGTTGAAGATGATATACTGAGCAAAATCGTTGAAAAAGGGGAACCCGAATTATTGAGTGATATTCCAACTACTGCTGAAGCCGATGTTATCAGATATTATGATTCTCCACAGGAAATAAGGAGCTTTGTTGGTGTTCCACTATTTTATGATAAATCGCTGATTGCAATAATTGCTGTGGATGCAAAAGTAGAAGATGCGTTTGGAATTGAAACAATATATGCCTTAGGAAGATTTGTAAGAGTTATAACAATGATTATTTCGATATTTGAAGAAAAGCACTCAGATACGATTTCGCAGCAGCGTCTAAATGGATTGCTTAATTTTATTGATCCGAATGATCGAATTGAAACTGAAGAAGATTTGACAAGAGGAATGATTAGTTCACTTGAAAGTCTATTAAGCTGGGATTCATGTGCCTTTGTATATTTTAAACCCATTGAGAAAAAATTCCAAACCGTTAAAGTTTTTAATAATACTTCCTTAAGATATATCGGGGAAGGACTTGACATTGAAATTGCTGGTACTTTAGTAGGAAAATCAATTGCAACCGGAATGCCTGTAAAAATTGATGACACTTCATCAGGGGGATATAAAAGATACACAAAATCCGAAGATATCTCATTTGATGGCTCATTTCTTGCCATCCCCATAATTTACAATTCACAGAATTATGGAGTTCTTTGTTTTGAAAGTTTGAAAAAAAATATTTATACTAATTCTGATATTCATTTTTTAAAGAACTCTATGAATATTATCGGATATGTTGTTTATTCTTTTTCCACTCAACAGTTGCTAAAAAGTTTATTAGCAATCGATGTGGAAACGAGAATTCTGAATGCTGAAACATTTAAGGAAAGAATGGCAGCAGATTTGTACAAAAGTGAGTTCGCTAAAATATCCGGCGCGCTTGCGTTAATTAGAATAGATGATTTCCTTGAACAGGAATCATTATTTGAAGGAAACCCGTTCCCAAAAGTATTGAGCATTGTGACCGAACTAATCGCCCAGGAAATAACGCCTCTTAATTTATTCGGTCGGATTGGAGAAAGAGTTTTTGGAGTTTATTTTTTTAGCGCAACACCAAAGGATGTCTTCCTTTGGGCTGAAAAATTAAGAGTCAAAATTGCCAGGAAACCAATTGCGGTTGTTTCTAAACAAACAACTTATACTGTTTCAATTGGGGTTGCTGCAGCATCCGGAAAATCAGATGTTGAGGAAATTATATATAATGCAGATCTTGCACTTCAGAAGGCTACGCAAATGGGCGGCAATCGCGTCCGAAATGTAAATTAATCATTATCATGAATAATTTTTTCCTAATTGTACTTGACGGTGTAGGTATAGGTGAATTGCCTGATGCTGATAAATATGGAGATTCTGGCAGCAACACTCTTCGCAATATTGCGCAAGGCAGTTGGCGGATTAAACTTGCCAAATCTGGAAAAACTCGGGATTGGAAATATTGAGGAGATTAAAGGAATAAAGATTAATAAAAGACCGGAAGCTTCATTTGGCAAATTGGCCGAAATTTCAAAAGGAAAAGATTCAACTACCGGACATTGGGAAATCTCGGGATTATTCGTGGATACAAATTTTTCATATTTTCCAAATGGTTTTCCTGAAAATTTAATTAATAAATTTCTAAAATTTACAGGCTGTAAAGGTGTACTCGGAAATAAGCCAGCATCAGGTACTGAAATAATAAAAGAATTGGGAGATGAGCACGTTAAAACAGGGTTTCCTATTGTTTATACTTCTGCTGATTCTGTCTTTCAAATTGCTGCACACGAAGAAGTAATTCCTCTAAAAAAATTATACGAGATTTGTCAAATTACAAGAGATAGTGTTTTGGCAATTCCACTTTTGGTTGGCCGTGTTATCGCCAGACCATTTGTAGGTAAATCAGGTAATTATACTCGAACTACTAATAGAAGAGATTTCTCTCTTGATCCTCCTTCAGATACAATACTCGATGTTCTGAATAATAATGGGATTAATACAGTTGCAATCGGCAAGGTGAATGATTTATTTAATTACAGAGGAATAAAAATCAAAGAGAAAACAAAATCAAATGAGGAAGGAAGTTCCAAACTACTGGAATATTCATCAAAAGTAGAAAATAGTTTTATGTTTGCAAACCTGGTGGACTTCGATGTTTATTTTGGTCATAGAAATGATCCCTGAGGGATTTGCTAAAGCCTTAAAAGAATTTGATGATTTTCTTCCTTCGTTTCTGGACTCTCTGGATGAAACCGATGCAGTTGTCATTACAGCTGATCATGGAAACGATCCAACCACTCCAAGTACCGATCATAGCAGAGAATACACACCATTATTATATTATCGTAAAAATAGAAGCGGTATAAACCTCGGAACCAGAAAGACCTTTTCAGATATAGGAAAGACAGCTGCTGATTTTTTTAAAGTTAAAAATACATTAAAAGGAACGAGCTTTTTAATTTAATACAAAAATTATTTTGAGTATTATTCTTAAATATGCACAAAGCTCATAATCCATGTATTTTTTTAGTCGAAGCAGATTGTATCTTTTATATAGTCAGCCTATATTAGATACATTAGACTTTTCTGCCTTTGGCGCAGAATAGTAAACTTTAATAAAGAGGTAGTTTTGTTTTTAGGTAGAGTTATTGGAACAGTTTGGTCGACCAAAAAGGATGAAAATCTGGTTGGTTCAAAATTGCTTATTGTAAGACAAGTGGATCTGGAATATAATGAAAAGGAAAATTTTGTAGTTGCTGTAGACAGCGTTGGTGCTGGTGAGGGAGAAATAGTGCTGGTTGCTACAGGAAGTTCATCCAGGCAAACTAATATTACAAAAAATAAACCGGTTGATGCTGTAATAATGGCAATTGTTGATAAACTTGATATCTCTTTGAAAGAATATCTGGAAGATCATAAATTGAGTTAAGAAATTCCAATCCTATTTATTTGAAATTTATTAATCAAGAAAAGGAGATTATCTTGTTCCTCGGCAAAGTTATTGGTAATATCTGGGCTACACAAAAGTATGAAACATTAAAAAGTTTTAAACTTCTTTTTGTTCAGCCTGTAAATGCAGAATAATGAGGAACTTGGTGAACCAATAGTTGCTGTAGATACTGTCGGAGCCGGACCCGGAGAAACTATTTTTTACATAACTGCATCTGAGGCAGTAATTCCTCTTCCGGTTGATATGGCACCGGTTGATGCTTCAATAGTTGGAATTGTGGATACATTAAATCTGCAGGCATAGCTGATATTTATAATCCGTAATGGCTTGCTGATAAACTTACAAAATTAAAATAAAAAATGAGGTTGTAAGTGAGGATAACAAAACAATTTACCAATCGTGAAAGCCAGTCTCTTGATAAATATCTGCAGGAAATTGGAAAGGTTGATCTGCTAACTCCTGAGCAGGAAATTGAACTTGCCGTTCGTATAAAAAAAGGTGATCGTTTAGCGCTTGAAGCTTTAACTAAGGCAAATTTACAGTTTTGTTGTTAGCGTTGCAAAACAATATCAGAATCAGGGGCTGTCGCTTGGTGATCTAATAAATGAAGGAAACCTTGGACTTATTAAAGCTGCAAAAAGATTTGATGAAACCAGAGGATTTAAATTTATTTCGTATGCAGTCTGGTGGATAAGGCAGTCTATACTTCAGGCTCTTGCTGAACAATCCAGGATTGTGAGGCTTCCACTTAACAGGGTTGGTGCTTTAAATAAAATAGGGAAAGCATACAGCAACCTTGAACAGGAATTTGAACGAGAACCGAATGCCTCTGAGCTGGCTAATGAACTTGACATGGATGTAAGTGAAGTTGCAGACACTTTAAAGATATCCGGACGTCACGTTTCAATGGATGCTCCATTTGCTCAGGGCGAAGATAATAGATTGCTTGATGTAATCCAGAATAATCAGCAGCCGAATCCCGATTTTATATTAATGAACGAATCATTAAAAGCTGAAATTGAAAGGGCTTTATCTACTTTATCGGAAAGGGAAGCTGAAGTAATAAATCTTTATTTTGGTTTAAATAAAGAACATTCGCTTACACTTGAGGAAATTGGAGAGAGATTTAATCTCACCAGGGAAAGAGTTAGACAGATAAAGGAAAAAGCTATAAGAAGATTAAGACATGCTTCAAGAAGTAAAAATTTAAAATCATACCTGGGACAATAATTGTTTATTAAAAAAAATATTATAATTACTTCCATTGCTGTTTTAACAATGATTCTTTCCCAGGGATGTTCTTCTAGCTCAAACGTATCACGTTATGGGGAGATGTCTGAAAGCGATACTCATAAGACTCAAAATGTGCGTTTCAGTTCAGAAGATGATGAAAATGGAAAAGATTTAGCATCTTCCGATAAAAAGGATACCACTTCAATTCATGGCGCAGACGACGACGCTGATCCTGATGTATTGCCTTCAAATGAACCCAGAGTTGACATTTCTTCAGTCCTTAAAAAGATAAGTCCAACCAAAAATTCGGGTGATCTTTCTTCTGATAACGGTACCCCAAAAGAAAGAATGTTGATGGAGATAATTAAATACATTAACACTCCATATAAATATGGAGGTAGCTCAGCAGAAGGAATTGATTGTTCAGCTTTTACCCAGGCGGTTTTTAGTAAGTCATTGTCAATTAAACTTGATAGGACGGCAAGAGGACAATATCAGGAAGGTCAGGATGTTAATGATGTTGATGAACTGCAATTTGGCGACCTGGTTTTTTTTAATACGCGTAGAAGAGTAAAGCCCGGCCACGTAGGCATTTATATTGGGGACCATCTTTTTGCCCATGCATCAAAAACCGGCGTAACTGTTTCTTCACTTGATATGGATTATTATGCCAAAAGATATATGGGCGGTAGAAGAATAGAACCTGACCAGCTCGGCTCAAAATAATAGTTTTTTTATCTCACCTTTAGCTTATCTGATATTTTTTGGTTTGTATCTAATGCTCAATAAGGATAAGTTTTAATATATCCGTAAAAGTTATAATTAAGGAATGAACTATGAATACTAAACTCAAGTATATTGGAATTGTCATTGTCTTTATTTTAGGTCTGACTATTTGTTTTTCTTTAATTGCTCAGAACAAAGAAAATCCGCAGCAAAAAAATATTCTTTCACGATCCGTTGATCCATGGACCTCCGCTCAGGAAATTTCTCCCGAAAAACTAAATGAAATTCTAAAAAGCAATAAATCTGATAAACCAGTCATCTTAATGGTTGGCTTTGATTTTCTCTTTGATCAAGGGCATATACCGGGATCTATTTTTGCGGGCACAGCATCAAGTAAAACTGGAATGGAACAGCTAAAAAAAACTGTAAAAAGCTATAATAAAAATAAATCATTAGTTGTTTATTGTGGATGCTGTCCAATAAATCATTGCCCAAATGTTAGACCTGCGTTTAAGACATTAAAGGATATGGGGTATAAAAACGTGAAAGTGCTCTACATACCCAAGGATTTTGAGAGTGACTGGCAAAATAAGGGCTACAAAGTCAGTTCCAAATGAAACCCTGATGTTAAATTTTCATCTTGTCTTCATTTAATGGAATTATTTTTGTAAAAAGGAATTGGTTTGCGCATACTTTTAATTGAAGATGATAATAAAATAGTATCTGCCTTATCCAAAGGGCTTAAAAGTGAAAGTTTCGCTGTCGATACTGCAGGTGATGGAATAACCGGTGAAGAACTTGCAAGGATAAACAATTATGATATTATTATTCTTGATGTAATGCTTCCCGGGCAAAATGGCTGGATAACCTGCGAAAATTTGAGAAGCCATAAAGTATTAACTCCTATTTTAATGCTGACCGCACTGGATGATGTTGATAATAAGATTAAAGGATTAAATAAAGGGGCAGATGATTATTTGGCCAAGCCTTTTCATTTTGGTGAGCTGCTTGCAAGGATCAGGTCTCTTGCTAGAAGAAATTCTCAAATTAAATCCACTTCAGTTCAAAAATATGGTCTCACCCTAGATATTAATACTCACAAGGCATTCAGAAATAAAAAAGAAATATCTCTAACAAGCAAAGAATTTGCTCTGCTTGAGTATTTTATGATGAATAATAATAAGATACTTTCACGCTCTGAAATTTCAGAACATTTGTGGGATATGAATTTTGATCCCAAAAGTAATGTAATAGATTCGTTTGTTAAGTATTTGAGACAAAAAATAGATAAAAATTTTGACAGACCATTGATTCATACAGTGCGCGGTTCGGGCTACATTTTTTCGGATAAAAAACCTTAATGCTTTCAATTAAACTTAAAATCGTTCTCTCCTATACGATTATCTTCGGGATAATCTTTTCATTATTTGCGTATATCATTTATCAAAGTACAGAAAAAGCTGAATTGGAACGGCTTGATACAAATTTAAAGACGTATTCAATTCTGCTGCAATCAGAATTAGAAGAACAAAATCAGCAAAAGAAGGATTTTAATTACTCGGAATTAAAAGCAATTCCTTCCGATGGATTAAAAAGAAGTCGCTTTCAATTATTTTATAGCAATGGTAAAATAATTTTAGGTGATACAATCTTAACAGATAAGAATTCTTCAATTGTGGAATCTATTTCAGATGGGCATGATGATTTTGAAAAAATACGCATTGGGAAACATCTACAGCGAATTTATCTAAGTATAGTAGAAATAAATGAAAAAACTAATCACATCCTTGTAGTTTCATCTTCACTTGAAGAAGTTAGGGAAGATCTTGAAAGATTATTAGTAATATTTTTAATAATAATTCCGTTAGGACTTTTGCTTGCCGGACTGTCAGCATTTTTTATAGCAAAAAAAGCTTTTAAGCCTATAAATAAAATGATAAAAACGGCTAATGAAATCAGCGCCCGCAGCCTTGATAAAAGACTTGAAATACCACAGGCTAATGATGAGGTAAAAGATTTGAGCAAAACTTTAAACTCAATGATAGAAAGATTGGATAAAACATTTAAAAGCCACAGACAGTTTATTGCCGATGCATCTCACGAGATCAGAACTCCTTTAACGATTATACAAACTGAACTTGAATTGAGTCTAAAAAATGATAATGCAGGCAATACCACAACAAGTATTAAAACCTCTTTGGCTGAAATTGATAATTTAAGCAAGTTGACAAATTCATTGTTAATCCTGGCAAAGGCAGATGCGTCAAGAGATAAACTTAACATTAAACAGGTAAGAATAGATGAACTTATTCTTGATTGCGTTCAGTCTCTAAATGGACTTGCAGAATTACATAAAAATAAAATTGAAATATCAATTGATGAAGCGATAGAGATTGAAGCAGATCAGGAAAAGATAAAAAGCATTATTATGAACTTACTTGAAAATGCTCTAAAATATTGCGGTGCAAATAAAGAGATAAAAATTGGGCTAAAAAGATGGGATTCCAAACATATAGAATTAAATGTAAGTGATAATGGGTCAGGAATTTCCGAAATTGATGTTCCGCATATATTCGAAAGATTTTATCGTTCCAATGAATTGCGGGCAAGCGTGGATGGAAATGGCCTTGGACTAGCTATAGTAAAGGAGTTCGTTGAAATGCACTCAGGAAGTATTTCTATTTCCAGTAAACCCGGAGAAACTACTTTTTTAGTTAGGCTTCCATTGAAACAATGTTATAAAAATTAGCTTTGGAATTAAAGCCCGGCCTATTCTTTAATTTAATATTTAGCAATAATTGCCGGGCAAATTATAAATAAAATTTACTATTTCCTTTTGAGAATCACTACTCCAAAGCTTTCAGAATTATCTTTACCGGGTATAATGGTTGACTCATAAATATTATGTGTTGATTCATCTATTTCCATTGTGCGGGCTCTCTTCATTGTTTTTACATTGTCGATATTTTCAAATTTATTTGGCGAAACTTCTTTAATTATACTTAATATACCTTCTCCACAAGAGCTGAATGCGTAACCCGTTTTAGGATCGAATCGGCATGCATCTACGCCTTCGCCAATTGTAGGAGTTGCAATTACTTTTCCTGATTTTGCGTCAACTACAACCATCATTTTATTATCACAGCCGGCAAATAAACGATTGTTCTTTATATCTATCGCAAGTCCGGATGGGCTTTCACCGGGCGCTATTGACCAGGTATTCAGCACCTTCAGGGTTTTCGGATCAAATTCAGTAATCTCACTCTTATTTTCAATATTAACGTACATTTTACCCTTACCGTTTGAGACTGCAAATTCAGGTTTACCATCCAGAGTAATTGTGCCAACTACCTTGTTGGTCTTTGCGTCAATTGCGGTTACATTGCTGCTGCGACCGTTAAATGTAAAAACCCTTTTAGAATATGGATCATAAACAATTGCGTCCGGATTTTTTCCTGTGACCAGGATGTTAGCCAGTACTTTTAAGTTTTTTAAGTTGAATACTGTTACAGTATCACTTCTTCCGTTACTTATAAATCCCTTTCCAAATTCGTTAGCAATAGCTATTCCATGCACTCCATTCAGGCTGTCAATTTCACCAATTACTAAATCTGTTTTTAAATCTATAGCATGAACCTTATTTAAATTCGAGACATATAATCGATGATTTAAATTATCAATGGACAGATAATCCCATCTTGCGTTTCCTCCTATATTTATTGTACCGGAAACATTATACCCGGATGCTTGTGAAAATGATAGGGGCGCAAAAAATAATAAGGATGCAATAAGAATAAATAAAAACTTTCCCTCTGATAATTTCATATAGAACTCCTTTCTAAGTTTATTAATTTGTTGATGTAATAGTAAACAATAATTACGACAAAAAAGTTTTCTTAATGTGTAATAATTATAAATGGTCAAAAATAAATTAAGCTCATTTTCATCTTAAATTCATCTTTAACTATTAATTTAAGGATGATTTAATAATAACATAACAAATTAAAGGAGTACCAAAATGAGAAAGACCTTGTCAAAAATATACCTGGCTGCAGTTATTCTTCTTGTAATTGCTGCAAGTTCCAAGCTATTTTGTCAGGAATCAAAAATTAAAGAAAAAGACCTGCCACCGGCCGTTACAAAGACTTTTCATACTGTATATCCTGATGCAAAGATCATTGGAACAGCAAAGGAAATAGAAAAAGGTGTAACTTATTTTGAAATTGAAAGCAAAGATGGAAAAGTAAGACGTGATCTTCTTTTCACCAAAGAAGGTAAAGTTGCAGAAATCGAAGAGGTATTGACCGCAGAGACCATCCCAGCAATTGTTAAAGAATCGATTGAGAAAAAATTTAAAAAAGTTGAATACAAAAGGGGAGAAAAAAACATCAGGGATTCTGTAACAAAATATGAAGTTGTAATCGAAGCTTCCGAAGTTAAATATGAAGTGGTTTGTGATGTTAATGGTAAAATCATTAAGACTACAAAATTAAAAAGTAAAGGAGCTGATGAAAATGATAATGATTAACTTAGTAAGTTTAAACTCTTAAATATATCATTTAAGTGTTTTGAATTAAAATCGTTAATCTGTTGAAATACATTATCGTCACAATTATTTACACGGCTTGAATATGCAAATAAGAAAAAGCTATCTTCTGCTTTTTATTTTAATCATCTTATGTAAATTTCTTTCGGCTCAAACGACGAAAAATACTACTACGGTCACCGGCATTGTTAAGGATTCCGTAAATAATACTTCGCTGAGCTATGTTAATGTATTTCTTCAGAATAGTAATGACAGTACTAAAAATTCAGGTGCAACTACAAATAATAATGGTAGATTCGAAATAAATAATGTTTTGCCTGGAACATATATAATTAAAGTAAGTTACATCGGTTATAAAAACAAAATTACAAATCCTTTTCGGGTTGAGTCGAATATCAAAATTAAAGATATAGGTACAATATTTTTGAGCGATACTTCAGTTACTCTTGAAGAAGTCCTAGTCACTTCTAAAAAATCTCTTTTCAGCAATCAGATTGATAAGAAAGTTTATAATGTTGATCAGGATATTATGAGCAAATCCGGTTCTGCCAGTGATCTATTGCAGAATGTTCCTTCCGTACAGGTAGATATAGATGGCAATGTATCTTTAAGAGGATCATCAAATGTTTTGGTAATGATAAACGGAAAGACTTCCCCTTTGATGGGCAGCAACCAGGCAACAATATTACAAAGTATCCCGGCAAATACAATTGAAAAGATTGAAGTTATAACTAATCCTTCCGCTAAATACAGACCTGATGGAACTTCCGGAATTATTAATATTGTTCTTAAAAAGGATAAGGACACTGGGTTAAACGGAACAGTAAATGGGAATATAGGTTTAGCAGGCAGATATAACGGAGGGTTTCGTATTAATTATAATACAGGTAAACTAAATATATTCGGCGGTTACAATTTAAGAAAAGATAATCGTAATAGAACTGACACAGATAACAGGCAGCAAACGGACAGTGCTTTTAATACAACAAATTACAACCAGCTTAATGTAGGCAATTATTATCCGTTGTCCCATTTTGTAACTCTTGGAGCTGACTATTCATTGGACAATTCTAATCAGTTTGGGTTATCGGGAAATTATTTTTACAACAGTTTTACGAGAAATGATTTTTCAAATAATTTATATACAGGTGGATCGGGAAACCTAATCGAAAATTACAATCGAAATCGTCACGATAATGAATTTGAAAAAGAATCAGATTATACAATTTATTTCGAACACAGATTTCCGACTGATGATCATAAACTCAGAATTGATTTTACCGGTTCTCACGCACCGGAACAGGAAGACAATCATTTTACAAACATTTACTATTACCCGAATTATCCTGTACAATATGATAATACATTGATAAAGCAGACTGAAGATATTAATCAATTAACAGTTGATTATACCGATCCGCTGTCTGAATCCACTAATTTTGAAGCAGGATATGAGGGGAACTTTCATAAAAATGATTTTAATTTTTATTCCGAATATTATGATACAACACAAAATAAATTTGTAACAAATACAGGGCAAACAAGTCATTTTATTTATAATGAAAACATTCATGCAGTTTATGCAATATTTGAGCATAGTATTGGCTCATTTGGATTTCAGGAAGGTTTAAGAGTTGAGCAGTCTTATGGAAAAGCAAATCTTGTTACAACGGATTCATCTTTTAATAAAGATTATTTCAACCTATATCCAACTATGCACATTGCCTATAATTTAAGTGATTTGACTAAGCTACAGCTAAGCTATAGTCGGAGAGTCCGGAGGCCTGAATCAGACGACATTAATCCTTTTCCAGAGTATCGCGACCCGCGCAATGTAAGAGCAGGTAATCCGAATCTACTTCCGGAATACATTCATTCGATTGAATTGGGTTATAGTTACCAGAATGACCTTTTCTCTGTTCTTCCAAGTTTATATTACAGGTATAGAACCAACGGCTTTACAAGAGTAACAACGTTAATTAACGATACTACTTCGCTAACAACTGAAGAAAATTTATCACACGATCAGTCAGCAGGTTTTGAGTTTATTCTATCGGCAAATGCCGGCAAGTTTCTTAATATTAATTTAAATACTGATATTTTTTACGATCAGATAGATGCATCCAACCTTGGTTACAGTAACAACAAATCGATAATTTCCTGGAGTGGAAACTGTACTGTTGACTTGAATTTGACTGGTTCACTTTTATTTCAGTTAAACTCTAATTATCGATCGGCGAGATTGACCCCGCAGGGTGAATTTCGTCCAAGATTTGTAGTTAATATTGGAGCAAAGCAGGAATTATTAAAAGGTAAGCTTTCATTAATAATGACAATTTCAGATTTATTTAATACGTTAAGAAGAGAAATAAGTATTAATACCCCCCAATTAGTTGAGACAGCTGTGGGTACAAGGGATTCCAGGATATTCTATGTTGGTCTATCATATAATTTCGGTTCACAATCAGAAAAATCGAAAGAAACTCAGCTGAAGTATGATGAAAATTAATTGTTACGGGTGGCCAATTCAAATTTAATAAGTATTAATAATTTTAGTATTTTTAAATTGCTTACATATTTTTGGATAATGGGTTACAATATTTATCGATGATTAGAAAATTATTTTTTTTATTGCTATTTCCCTATTGTTTTGCCTTTGCGCAATTCAATCTTGATTACTTTGTAAATAAAGCATTTAATAATTCTCCGGTGCTTAAAGACTACCAGAGCCTCGGTCAAATAAACAATCTTCAATCCCAACTGGATGAAGCTGAAAATTCAGCTTTTAAAGTCTCACTTACAGCTAACTATTTATTTGCACCTTATTTTAATAATAATGGAAAAATCCTCTCGACGAATCCTGATCCAAAAGCTATCGGCTATGATGTCGGGATTACTAACGGTGGGCTATATTCAACGCAACTTAACTTTGATAAAAATATTTTCAATGGGGGATTGCTCGATGCGTTAAAGCGACAAAGATTAACATTAAATAAAAGTTTTGAAAATAAATCTGAAGAAGAAAAACATACTTTGAGGAAAGATGTAACGGATCAATATCTTAGTACATTGCAGGATCAGCTTTTATATGACCTTTCGGTTGAAATAGTTAAAAACCTTGGTGATCAGCTTTCAATTACTGGCAAGCAGGTCCAAAATGGTTATGCAAAGGCTCAGGATTATTTGCTCTTAAAGGTTGAGTTGAAAACCCAGCAGATAAATCTTAATGAGACTAAACAGAATTATAAGAGCGGGCTGATGCAGCTATATTCATTGTGCGGTATAAAGGATACTCAGATTGTTAAAATAGATTCTGTTGATCTTGAACAGAATGGCGCAAATCAACCTGGGTCACAATTTCTTACAAAATTCTATCTTGATAGTCTAAATACAGTGAACCAGCAACAATTATTTGAAACAAAATATCAGCCTCAGGTTGGATTGTTTTTTAATGCGGGGCTTAATGCTGTGGAGTTAGATAATATTCAGCGTAAATTTGGAATGAGTGCGGGAATAAATTTCTCTCTGCCAATTCTTGATGGCGGACAGAAAGATATAACCCGGCAACAAACTGAAATTGCAGAGAAAACATTTGGAGACTATAAAAATTATGCTTCGCATACAATTTCTTTACAAAGAATGAATAGTGATGAAAGAATTAATAACCTAAAAAATAATCTCAATGATATTAAAGATCAATTAAAGGATTACAATGAAATACTAAATATATCAAGGAAACAATTGCAGGAAGGAAATCTTGCTATGGTTGATTACCTTACGTTATTAAGAAATTATATCGATATTCAAAAAAAACAAATCTCTACTTTTATTAATTATCAAATGGAAATAAACAATTATAATTACTGGAACTGGTAGAATGAATTATTCAAAAAGTTTTTTAATAAAATTAATTAGCAGTACACTACTGTTATTTTACTCCCTGGTTTTAATGTCCTGTTCCGGTAATGGAAATAATACAGATGAATCGACCATTGCAGGTACTCCAGTGGAAATTACAAACCCGGTACAAATGAATTTAAATGATTACCTGAAGTTAAATGCAAATACAATATTTTTAAATAAGGAAATAATCAGAACTCCATTTCAGGGTTTTATTGAAAAAATATATAAAAATATTGGTGATGAAGTAAATCCAGGCGATGTACTATTTCGTGTGAAAACAAAAGAATCGGCCGCAACGGATAGCCTTCAAATAAAGATTGGTAACCAGGTATTTAGCGGTTCTGTTGATATTAGAGCTAAAACGAAAGGAATATTAACTGAAATTAATTATCATAGCGGCGATTTTATTACTGATGGAGAACAACTGGCGATTGTATCGAACCCTTCTTCTTTGAGAATCAAATTAAATGTTCCTTTTGAAGATGCACAGAAAATTCAAAGAAATGCGGCTTGCGAAATAGATCTGCCCAGTGGTGAGAAGTTAAATGGGTATATCGAGAAAAGTGTCCCTTCGGTTGATCCGGCCAGCCAGACACAGACATTCTTAATTAGCTTAACTCAGCATAAAGAACTTCCTGAAAACTTAAATGTTCTTGTAATAATTCCGTTCCGTTCTTTCAAAGATGCAACTGTTGTTCCTAAAAGCTCTGTAATTACAAATGTTACTGAGGATGCATTCTGGATAATGAAACTTATTAATGATACTACTGCAATCAGAGTAGACATTAACAAGGGCATTGAGACGGACAGCCTTGTTCAAATTCTGTCTCCACATTTGACTAAAACGGATAGAATAATTTCTTCTGGAGGCTATGGATTACCGGATACCTCAAAGGTTGAAATTGTTAAATGAATAATTTCTATCTGAAATATAAAAGTCCCGTAACAGTAATCTTATTGATAATTTTACTTGCCGGAATATATGCTCTCACAAATATTCAATCAGGATTATTTCCTGATATTACATTTCCCAAGATTAAAATTATTGCCGACAACGGGGAACAGCCTGTCGATAAAATGACTGTTAGCGTAACAGTTCCACTTGAAAATGCGATCAAACGCGTTCAGGATTTAACATTAATTAAAAGTGCGACAAGCAGGGGAAGTTGTGAAATTTCTGCATTCTTCAACTGGAATTCTGATATCGATCTTGATAAACAAAGATTAGAAGCAAGAATAAATGAAATAAAACAAAACCTTCCGCAGGGAATAAATATTACTGTGGAAAAAATGAATCCGTCTATTTTCCCTATTATGGGATTTTCACTGGAAGGGAAGGGACTAAGTGATATAGAATTAGGCAACATTGCTGAATACACTATCAAACCGTTTCTTTCAAGGATTGATGGTGTTTCTGAAATTGCAGTTGCGGGAAGAAAAGTTCAGGAGTTTCATGTAATTTTAGACCCAGTTAAACTTGCAAATCTGAAATTAACACCTAAAACTATTGCCGATAAAATATCGCAATCTAATTTCATCCTATCCACAGGTTACATAAATGAATATGACAGACTTTATTTAACTCTCACTGAATCTACCCAGAATAATATTCAGGACCTTGAGAATCTTCCTGTATTAAATAATCAAAACAGGGTTATTAAACTTAAGGATATAGCTAAAATTGAAATCGGGCCGGAGAAGAGTTACGTAAAAATAAAATCAAACGGAAAAATTGTACCGATAATACACATCCTTAAGCAGCCAAATGCAAACCTGATAGATGTGGAAAAGGCAATAAACGGCCAGCTTCCGCAGCTTCAAAAAATTCTTCCCAAGGGAGTAACTTTAACTCCTTTTTATGATCAGGCAACATTTGTATCTGATGCAATAGGAAGTATCAGGGATGTAGTCTGGATTGGATTGTTGCTGGCAATAATTGTTACGATACTTTTTCTTCGTTCATTCAAAGCAAGTTCTGTAATTTTGGTAACTATCCCGGTTACGCTCGGATTAACATTTATTGTCCTTTACACGATCGGATATACGATTAATATTATGACTATCGGTGCGATAGCTGCTGCTATTGGATTAATAATAGATGATGCGATAGTTGTTGTTGAACAAATTCATAGGACGCATGAAGAAAACCCGGAAGAAACAAGCAATACGCTGGTAATAAAGGCTATTAAATATTTATTCCCTGCAATGGTTGGTTCTTCATTAAGTACGATAGTAATATTCCTTCCATTCTTTTTAATGAGGGGAGTTGCCGGCGCATATTTTAAAGTATTAACAAACACAATGATAATTACTCTGGTTTGTTCATTTTTTGTTACCTGGGTAATTCTCCCCGTTATTTATTTATTGCTTTCTAAAAAAGAATCTAAAATTGAAGACCATAAAGAAGTTAAGAAGAGGAACTGGGTTTACTTTTTTATACACAGGCCATACTACACTTTAATTTTTGTAATTTTCCTTATAGCAGCATCTATATATATTATCCCCAGGTTGCCATCCGGCTTCTTACCCGATATGGACGAAGGATCAATGGTCCTTGATTTTGCAAGTCCCCCGGGAACTTCCCTGGAAGAAACTGATAGAATGTTACAGGTGGTTGATGAAATATTAAATACAACTCCGGAAGTAGACAGTTATTCCCGTCAGATTGGAACTCAAAATGGTTTTTTTATTACCGAGCCAAACACTGGTGATTACACTATTCAGTTAAAGAAAAAAAGAAATCTATCTACTCTGGATGTTGCAGATGAAATTCGTAAACGGATAGAAGCAAAATTGCCTGCGCTTAGAGTTGATTTCGGACAAATTATTGAGGATATGATCGGTGATCTTATCAGTGCTAAGCAGCCGATTGAAGTAAAGGTTTTTGGTGACGATCAAAATAAACTGGAAGAACTTGCAGGAAAAATAGCTGATGTCATTCAAAATACTCAGGGAACAGCAGATGTATTTGACGGAATTACAATTGCTGGTCCGGAAATAATTTTTAAACCTAAAGCAGAAAAGCTTGCTCAATATGATTTGACCCCAAGCGATTTACAATTTCAATTAAACTCAAAAATTAACGGGCAGGTTGTTGGAGATATTGTCGGTCAGAATCAGCTTATTAATATAAGAATGTTTCAGGGTAAGATTTATAATACTCTTAATGATATTAAACATAGTTTCATTTATTTAAATGATGGAACAATAAAACCAGTTAATGAATTTACAACGATAACTCCGGTAAAAGGTGTTGCAGAGATAGACAGGGAAAATCTTAAAACTATGTTTGATGTAGTTGCGAGATTAAATAACCGCGATCTTGGAAGTACTTTGAAGGACATTCAAAATAATATACAGCAGCAAGTTAAATTGCCCCGGGGATACGAAATCGTTTATGCAGGTTCTTACGAAGAGCAGCAAAACGCTTTCTCGGATTTAATGATGATACTTATTCTTGCAATTCTTCTCGTCTTTACGGTAATATTATTTTTGTTCAGAAATATTAAAGTAACATTCGCAATTATGTTCATTGCTGTACTGGGAATTGCAGGTAGTTTATTGGCTCTTTTTATTACCGGTACGCCTTTAAATGTAGGAAGTTACACCGGGATAATTATGATAGTGGGAATAATAGGAGAGAATTCAATTTTTACTTATTTACAGTTGCAAGAATTTAGAAAGGTAGGACATAATTTAAATGATTCAATAGTGTTCTCAATTTCTACAAGGCTTCGTCCAAAACTAATGACAGCTTTTGGTGCAATTATTGCCCTTCTTCCTTTAGCTTTTGGTATAGGTACCGGTGCTCAAATGCACCAGCCTCTGGCGATTGCTATTATAGGAGGATTCCTGATTGCACTACCGCTTTTATTGATAGTTTTACCCACTATTCTCAGATTCATTGATAAATAAATCCATTTTCTGGTGATTTTCAGCTAAATACTTTCTTGCCCTTAAATATGAATTTATAATTATTATTGTATCATTAATGGTTTTATACTAATTTTAGGCCTGATTTTTATACGATACCTCACACAACCGGATGAACAATAAGTTTTTATTATTATTTGTAGTAGCAATTACCATAAATATTTTTGCACAGGGATCAGTCCAAAAAGAACTAAAAGTCGATAGTACTGTAGTTAATAATAAGCTCCTGGAAATTCATACTGATTCACTAAGAAATGTTTCTAATAACAATATTGTTGAAAAACCGACAATCACCCAGCAGGAATATAAACTAACCTGGCATGATTGGCTGACTAATATTCCAAAAGATTATGTAAGATTTTATGATGTAGCTACTAATACGAGTCTTCCTGTTTATGGTGCAATAGCTGCATCAACTGCAGCTTTGTTGGTTACGGATAACGGTACTTACACCGGACAGCATAAGTGGTATAACAAATCCAATTTTGTTAAACAAACAAGCGACTGGTTTGGAAACTTTGGTGACGGAAGGTCTCAATTTGCTCTCACTGGTGTTTTTGTAGCTTACGGATTGTTATTTAAAGATAACCGTGCCTTAAAAACAGGAAGCGAAATTTTACAGGTTACACTTTCTTCGGGTGCTTTTGTGCAGGTTCTTAAAAGGCTGACTGGCAGAGAAAGCCCGTTTGTATCTACGGAACCGGGAGGTAAATGGCGTTTTTTCGGAAGCCCGATCAAATATCAGGAACATGTCGCTGCACATGATGCATATCCATCTGGGCACCTGACAACTGAGCTGGGAGTCGTTATTGTTATTGCTGAAAATTATCCTGAATGGAAATGGGTTAAACCTCTGGGATATACAATCTGTTCAATTATGGCAATAAGTATGGTAAACAACGGAATACATTGGTACAGCGATTATCCGCTTGCGATTTATCTTGGATATGAATTTGGAAAAATTGTGGCTCATCCCGAAAAATATAATTCGGATGAAGATGAGGATGGGGTTTCATATAATATTATGCCCTATCATAATTATTTTGGAACCGGTCTTGCCCTGGAATTAAGATTTTAAAAATATATTTAATGGGATTTAATGAAAATTAGATTCTTCATTTGTCTTTCGGTAGCCCTGTTTATAACAAATGGCATTGTCGCGCAGATTGTGAAAGACAGCACGAATTTTAGCGATGATTCGACAAGCTCGTCTATTGAGCCTCTCTCCGTGCAGGTTATTAAATCTGAAGATAAAATCAATTGGCATACAATGATCACAAATGTGCCGCATGATATTTCGGAATTTTCAACTGCTGCATTTAATACTAATAAAATTCCGACTTATGCTTTATTGGCTGCCGGAACCGGCGCATTAATATTAATTGATGAACAGGGCTGGCAAACCAACAGACGATTATTTAACGAATCCAAAACATTTCATAATTTAAGTGATTTAGGAGTTTCTTTTGGTGAGGAAAAATATCATTTGATTGTTGCTGGTCTATTTGGGGCATATGGCCTAATTGATAGTGACTCCAGGTCATTAAAAACCGGTAGTAATATTATAGAAGCAATTATTGCAAGTGGTTTGAGTGTGCAGATTTTAAAGAGAATTTTCGGCAGAGAAAGTCCAGCTGCCGCAACAGAATCTGCAGGTGATTGGAATTTGTTTCCTAATTTAAAGGAATATCAAAATCATCAGCCGAAATATTATGCCTATCCATCAGGGCATATTACAACATTAACAGCTACTATAACTGTGCTGGCAAATAATTATCCCGAAGCAAAATGGATTAAACCTGTAGGTTATTCAGCGATTGCCTTGTGCGGTATCGGTCTTGTCAGCAGGGGAATGCATTGGTACAGTGATCTACCGTTGGGGTTTTTTATTGGTTATACATTTGGCAACCTAATTTCACCGGTACAGGATGAAGTTAATTCACCTGAAACTAATGCGAACAAAATTCATCTTTCACCTTATGTTGGTTTTGATAATTTGGGAGTGCAGTTTTCACTAGTATTTTAAAAAAGTATGCTACAGATATTTACGCGGAAGACAGTTTATTATATTTAACAACCATTGACGTTCAAAATGCCGTTGATACACTTAATTCAATATATTTAATAGATATAAAGAACCCGAATAAACCTGAGATAATAAGAAAATATCACACAAGTTCCAGTCCAAATTCTATTGCCGTAAGCAAGAATAAAATTTTCCTGACGGAGTATTCCTATACTATAAATAGTACTTCTGCTCTTGAAATACTAAATAAGGACAGTCTTACACTCTGGCAAAATATATCTGACTATCGTCCGGCTTACCCTGTAGTAAATGATAGTTTATTCATTTATGAAGGTGGTACAAACGGATATATTAAAATATTTAGATATAATGATCGGTCAATAACGCAAATTGATTCTATTACATATGGTGGCGAAGGAGTGTTCCTGAAAGATACATTGCTTTATATTTTAAGTGATAGCTTGCATATTTATAATATTGCAAACCCTGTGTCACCAAACCAGATAAGCAAAACCTTCTTGCAGTATACAGTTGCAGATGATTATGATATTGTAAATCAGGGAGACACTCTTTATTGGGGAAATTATAAACTTGGAATAAGTAACATTTCAAATATTAATAGTGTAAAAAGTAATGTAATATTACAAGACACAAGACAAATCGGTAATACCCTGGATGTGAAAGGAGATATTATTTACGCAGGTGCAAGCTTGCAGGGAGTCTGGTTTTTTAAAATAAATAGAATTACGGATGTTAAAACTATAGAAAACAATTTTCCAAATGCATTTCAATTATTTCAAAACTATCCTAATCCTTTTAACCCTACAACAGTGATAAGTTATCAGTTGCCTGCAGCCAGTAATATAACATTGAGGGTTTACAATGTATTGGGGCAGGAAGTGTTTGAGAAAGACTCAGGCTTTGAAAATGCAGGGATTCACAAAATGAGCCTGGATATGAGTAATTATGCCAGTGGAATTTATTTCTATAGCATTAACGCTGTTTCAGCTGATGGGAAAAGGTTCGTTTCAACGAAGAAGATGGTATTATTAAAATGAAAAGGAGTAATAAAAATCTAAAAGAAAGGCCTCCGCCAAAATAATGCCCTCTCGGAAAAGTAATTACTTTTTCTCCCGCTAGAGAAAATAAAGGAATATCAATTCGTTGAGGGCGTTCTCTTTTAAAATTTAATTACTTTAATATATTAAAAGGGAGCAGAAAATTAAATACAAATTTAATTTTTTAATTCTTTTTCTATTTATTAGCATAAATATGATTTATGCGCAACAATTGAATAATATTCAGCTTACCAGTAACACTTATGATCAAAGTGAAACATCTGCAACCGTTAATCCATTGGACAGCAATGATGTAATATGTGTTTGGAATGATTTTAGATATGGAACATTTTCAAAACCTGGTTATGCATATTCAACAGATGGTGGGAATACCTGGAATGATAGTGTATTTAGTTCCTCAGGTTCATATACTTATGGATTTGATCCTTCAGTTTCATTTGATAAGAATGGCAATGCATTTTATTGTCATGGCACTGCAAATGTTATTGGTACTGAATCGCAGGTTTTTAATAATACAATATCAAATTCAAACATATATCACGGAATTTTAATTGATGGCGGAGCAGATGTGGATTGTATTAATAATTCGATAACTAAAAATAGTCCTAATACAGGAAGGGGTGATGGAATACTGTATGGAGGAGGAACTTCCGGTACTGCTGCACAAAATGATATATCCGGTTGGGACTGGGGAATAGGCGCTATTTGGGGTGCAGATATAGATTCATATTTTGCATCATACCCAGGTAAAAATAATAGGATAAGATATTGTAATGCTGGCATAGAGATTTACAGAAACAGTTACGGAGATTTCGGTATTCCAACCCCGGGAGACAGCTATGGTGATAACAGCATATATGGTAATTCAGTAAATGTTGCAGTCGGTACTTTGTATCCAACTTAATCCAAGTACTCTTTACGCTTGTTATAATTGGTGGGGTAGCAGTTCACCGAATACTTCATTATTTTCAATTGGTTCAGGTTCATCCTTTTATTACACTCCATATCTTACAAGCGATCCCTGGGCGGGGATACCTAAAGCAGGTGGAAATATCCAATTAGGTTCCGCAATCCAAAGAGAAAATTCTTCTAATTTTGCTAAAGATAATCTTACTAATACAGCAGACTCACTATTGATTGGTATTGAACTAAGATTAAAGAAAAAAAATGTCGATGCCAAAAATTTTCTGGTTTCATATATAGCAAGGCATCCTGATAATCAGCGTGCATATGTAGAACTGTATAATTGTTATAATAAAGAAACTGCCAATGATATTATAAGTTTTTTCAACTCCCTTCCAACTGAAGCATCACAGGATAATAAATTGCTGCTATCTTATTTATACCTAAAGCAGGGAGACACTGATGCTGCAACAAAGGTAAATGATGCAATCATTAATGAGAATCAAAATACTTCGCTTTCAGAAAGAGCTATGATGAATAATGCCCTGATAGCTCTTTATGATGAAAATAATGTGAATAAGGCAGTGAATATTTTTAAGGAAGTTTTGAAGCATCCTGAGTTATCAACGGATATGGAACTTGAAGATGTAAGTGATGCAATTGCAAATTACGCAAGTATACTGGGTAAAAAAGTTGTAGACTTTCCTAGTTTAAGAAGAAGCCAGGCTGGTAATATTTCAATTCCTCAAGAATATGAATTGTTTGATAACTTTCCAAATCCCTTTAATCCAACAACAATAATTCGCTACGGATTACCCGGAGATGGTTTTGTAACACTTAAAATTTATGATATTTTAGGCAGAGAAGTTGCAACACTTGTAAATGAATATAAAGCAGCAGGAACTTATAATGTAACTTTTAATGCGTCAAACTTATCAAGCGGTGTGTATATTTATAGATTAAAGTCGGGAGATTTTGTAGCAAGTAAAAAACTTTTGTTACTGAAATAGTTAAATAATAATATTTGTAAAAGCTGGAATTTTACAATTTCGGTATTATATCATTATGAATTTCAATTATATTAATTTTTAAAACCAAAAAAGCCGTTCAGTTGAACGGCTTTTTCTTTGCATACTATTCTAATTTTTAACTACATCCAGAAGTCGATCCGCATGTCATACATTTCAGACAAGTTCCATTTCTTACCATTGTCATGCTCTGACATTCTGTACAAATATCGCCGGTATAACCTCTTTCAATTGCCTGGCGGATTTTAACTGACATATCATTTGTTTTCGTGGAGGATTTTACAGCAGCCTGCTTAACCGATTGTGTCGCGTTATAACTAAAATCATCTGAATCTTTATCCAGTTCGATCAATCTTTCACCCACTATTTCTTCTTCAATAAAATCTGGCTCAGAAAATTTTTTAACAATTCCGGCCGAAGCCTTCGTTTTAATTTCATCTGGTTCAACGTGCGCAAGATCATTTCTACCCAGGTAAGTAACGGCCAATTCTCTGAAAATATAGTCTATAACAGATGTAGACATTTTTATTTTTGAATTTCCGGTAACTATACCACTTGGTTCAAATCTGGTAAACACAAATGCATCGACAAATTCTTCCAGCGGCACACCGTGCTGTAAACCCAGAGAAATTGAAATTGCAAAACAGTTCAGCAGACTTCTGAAAGCTGCTCCTTCACGGTGCATATCAATAAAGATTTCGCCAATCTGCCCGTTATCATATTCGCCGGTTCTTATATAAACGGATTGCCCGTTTATTTTTGCTTTCTGGGTATAGCCTGATCTTCTGTCCGGCAGTCTTCTTCTTTTTGCTATGTAACGGTGAATAATCTTTTCAGCAATTTTAACGATATCATTGTGTTCTTTTTCTTCCAAAATTGCTTCAATATCTTCTTCACTTACTGAATTAAGCGGCTGAGAAAGTTTTGAACCATCCCTGTAAAGGGCATTGGCTTTGATGCCCAGTTTCCAGGATTGCATATAAGCATCTTTGATATCATCAACAGAGGATTGATTTGGCATATTAATCGTTTTCGAAATCGCACCTGAAATAAATGGCTGAGCGGCAGCCATCATTTTAATATGAGCAGATGGCCGAATAAATCTTGTTCCTTTTTTACCGCATTTATTTGCACAGTCAAAAACAGGATAATGTTCGTGTTTTAAGAACGGTGCTCCTTCAATGGTCATTGTTCCGCAAACATAATCATTTGCCGATGCGATTTCCTGCTTGGAAAATCCCAAAGCAGTGAGTAGATTAAATTCATAAGAATTGATAAGTTCTGGATCCATTCCAAGTTTTTTTGTCAGAAATTCACTTCCTAAAGTAAATTTGTTAAAAGCAAAACTTAATTCAAAAGCTCCGGGAAGTTGTTTTTCAATTTTTGCCAAAGCATCATCAGTGAAACCTTTAGCTTTTAATGATTCAGGGTTTATATATGGACAACCTTTAAGCGTACCGGATCCTTTTGCATATTTTACAATTTCATTTATCTGATCTTTATTATATCCTAATCTTTCCAGAGCCGGTGGAATTGATTGATTGATAATTTTGAAATATCCGCCTCCCGCCAGTTTTTTGAATTTTACTAAAGCAAAATCTGGTTCAACACCCGTTGTATCGCAATCCATTACAAGTCCAATTGTTCCGGTTGGAGCAATAACGGTAACCTGTGCATTTCTGAATCCATATTTAGTGCCTAATTCGAGTGCCTTGTCAGCTTCTTCCCTTGCAGCTTTTAACAGATCCGAAGGACAGTGTTTCGGATTTATACCGACGGGATATATACTGAGTCCTTCATACTCTTCATTAGGGACGTTGTAAGCCGCTCTTCTATGATTTCTAATAACTCTAAGCATATGATCTTTGTTTTTGCTATACCTGCTGAATGTGCCAAGTTCTTTTGCCATTTCCGCAGAAGTTGAATAAGCTGACATATGCATAATACTTGTTAATGCTCCGCATATAGCAAATGCTTCGTTGCTATCATAAGGAATTCCCTGCAGCATCAGCAATGATCCAAGGTTAGCATAACCAAGTCCGAGGGTTCTGTAATCATAACTAAGTTGTGCAATTTCTTTGCTTGGGAACTGTGCCATCAGCACACTTATTTCAAGTACTATTGTCCAGATTCTTGTAGCATGTCTGTAAGCATCAATATTAAACTTACTGGTTTTTGTATCATAAAATTTTACTAGATTTAGTGAAGCAAGATTACAGGCAGTATCATCAAGAAACATATATTCACTGCACGGATTTGATGCTTTTATTTCTCCTCCTTCCGGACAAGTATGCCATTCATTAATTGTAGTGTGATACTGAATTCCCGGATCAGCACAGGACCATGCAGCATAGGCAATGTCATTCCACAAGTCTCTTGCTTTCAGTGTCTTGCAGGCTTTAGGGTTTCTGTTCTCCTCTTTTGATTTTCTCTTTTCAATTCTCCAATAAAGATTCCAGTCTTCATCATTAATAACGGCATTCATAAATTCATTTGTAACACGAATTGAGTTGTTGGAATTTTGTCCGGATACCGTTAAATAAGCATCGGAATTCCAATCGGTATCAAGTACCGGGAATTCAATTGATTTAAATCCCAGTTTTGCCAGATGTATTACTCTTTCAATATAGTTGTTAGGGATGCAGGCTTTTCTAGCTTCAAGAACAGCGTGTTTCAATTTCTTATTAACTTTCTTATTGAATCGGTCATTTTCAGGATGTTCATCATAGCAGGCTTTCATAATTGCATTAAGATGAAAATCACATAATTTTGATCCGGCTACCAGAGCAGCAACTTTCTGTTCTTCAGCTACTTTCCAGTTTATATATTCTTCAATATCAGGATGATCAAGATCAAGCGTGACCATTTTCGCAGCTCTTCGCGTTGTTCCGCCCGATTTAATAGCTCCAGCCGAACGATCTCCGATTTTCAGGAAGGACATTAAGCCTGACGATCGTCCTCCGCCGCTAAGCGGTTCACTTGATCCGCGAAGATCTGAAAAGTTCGATCCGGTTCCTGAACCATATTTAAAAAGTCTTGCTTCACGTACCCACAGATCCATTATTCCGCCTTCGTTGACAAGATCATCTTTAATAGATTGAATAAAACATGCATGAGGCTGAGGATGCGTATATGCATCGGAAGAAACGGTCAATTTTCCGGTAACATGATCAACATAATAATGTCCCTGTGCAGGACCTGTGATTCCATATGCCCAGTTTAATCCTGTGTTAAACCATTGAGGACTATTAGGGGCCGCCATTTGGTTTGCAAGCATAAAGAATAGTTCATCATAAAAAGCTTTTGCATCTTCTTCTGTATCAAAATAATTTGCTTTCCATCCCCAATATGTCCAGCATCCCGCAAGTCTGTGAAAAACTTGTCTTGAATCAGATTCAGAAGAATATCTTTCTTTCTCCGGAAGCTCTGCTAATCTTTCGGTATCAGCAGTGGAAGCCTGAAGCCAGGCTGGTACATCCTTTTCTTTAATTTTCTTTAATAATTTTGGAACTCCGGCTTTGCGAAAATATTTTTGAGCGATAATATCTGTTGCAACCTGCGACCATTGTGATGGAACAAAAACGTCCTCCATCTTGAATACAATTGATCCATCAGGATTCTTTATTTCTGAAGTCCTTTTTACGAACTCAAAATATGAAGAAAGGTCCTTATCTGGATTTGTGAATAGTCTGTCTATTTGCATTTATTTTACCCTCAATTAAACTGAATTATTTCTCATAAAAATATAATTTCTATGCGCAGATATAATAAATCTGCTAAAAAGTTGATCTATCTGGCCAGGTTTTAATACTATTTTCATTTAGATATGCAGAACTGAAATCAGAATCACGACCAATATCAAACTATATAAAAAAAGATTTAAAAGAAAACAGGTATTTTTTTTCTGGAATAGGAACGTGGAACAACCAACAGCAAGTTTGTGATATTTTCAGAGAAATACAAATTAAATCTTCAAAAATTTTCCCCTAACATTAAGAGAAAATTTAAAATTCAAGTTTTAAAAAATATTTTTTTCAAATATTGTTTACAACTTTTTCTAACTACACTCATGGTTTTTCAAATATTTAATATTAAATTATTTCTATAATTGTTTTTGTCCATTCATGTAATATTAAATTTCCTTTAAGTATAATATGTGTATTTTAGCACTAATTAATCGGGTTAAATAAAGTGCCAACAGAAAAAATAATTGAGATAGATAATCTTTCGAAGCAGTTCAAAGAGGTTAAAGCTGTTGATGGATTAAATCTAACAGTTTATCAGGGCGATGTTTTTGGATTTTTGGGGCCGAATGGCGCTGGAAAGAGTACTACAATCAGGATGTTGCTTTCACTTATAAAGCCTAGTGAAGGTGATATAAAATTATTTGGTAAATCACTCAAAAATGAAAGAATTTCAATTTTAAAAAATATAGGTGCTATTGTAGAAAAACCGGATTTTTACGGATATTTGTCAGCCTACAAGAACCTGGAAATTCTTGGAAAACTTTCTTATACGGATGTTTCAAAAAAAAGAATAATGGAAGTTCTTCAATTTGTTGGGCTTGAAAAAAGGTATAAGAGCAAAGTTAAAACTTTTTCGCACGGAATGAAGCAAAGACTCGGACTCGCACAGGCATTATTACACGATCCGGATTTGATTATTCTGGATGAACCTACCACGGGACTTGACCCGCAGGGAATGAAAGAAATAAGAGATCTAATAATTCATCTAAGTAAAGACGAAAATAAAACTATTTTTCTTTCTTCGCATATTCTTTCGGAGGTGGAAATTGTAGCAACAAGGATGATAATATTAAATAAAGGGAAAAAAATTGTGGAGGGAAAGGTTTCTGAATTATTAAATCGGGACGAACTTCAAGTAACAGTTGAAGTTGATAATTCTTCAGAAGCGGATAAAATTATTAAAGAAAGCAAATGGGCAGGAAAACTCAGTACTTCTACAAATAACAAATTGATCTTTTCGCTAATGCAAAATGAAATTTCTGAGCTGAATAAATATTTTATTCAAAACGGTATAAATGTTAATGCTTTAATCCCAACCCGCTCTCTTGAAGGTTTTTTCCTCGATATAACTGAAAAGGAATCCTGATGTTTACACTTGTCCAAATAGAGCTATTTAAAATTTTCAGGAAATGGCGAAGCTATATTGGCTTTATTGCTATTGCTGTTCTCGTGGTTGTTATCCAGACAGCGATTTCTTACGAAGGATCAAGGGCATTAAATTTTGCAACAAGAAGTCTTCAGCAGTCTTTTGTTTTTGTGGGCAACTTTCTTAATGGCTATCTCGTATCTAATATTATTTTAAATAGTCTTTATATTCAAATTCCGTTTCTGATTACTCTGGTAGCTGGTGATTTAATGGCTGGTGAAGCAACTTCCGGCACATACAGAATGTTGATAACAAGACCAGTTTCAAGATTTAATATTGTTACAGCAAAATTTATCGCCGGAATAATTTATACTATGCTGCTGATACTATGGCTGGCATTACTCAGCCTTGGGCTAGGTACAATTTTATTCGGTACCGGGGAATTAATCACAATGCAGGGAAGTGTGCTCATTATTTTTGCTAAGGATGATATATTCTGGAGATTTGTATATGCCTATTCTTTTGCAATTCTAAGCATGTCAGTTGTTACATCGGTTGCTTTTTTTCTTTCTTCTCTGGTTGAAAACTCAATAGGTCCGATCATTACAACTATGGCTATTATTATTGTATTTATAATTATTTCTACAATTGATGTCAGTGTATTCCAATCCATTAAGCCTTATCTCTTTACAAATTATATGAGCGACTGGAAATCATTTTTTAATAAGCCGCCGGATTACTCTGATATTTGGAATTCTGTATTGATCTTGGGAATTCATATTGTTGGTCTGTACGGATTAACTGTTTTTATTTTCAGCAGAAAAGATATTTTAACTTAATTTAAAAGTTCGTCATTATGAAAAAAATATTTCTATTATTAGCAATCGTTACAATTGCAGTTTCGGCACAGTCAAAAGATCCAGACAAAATATTGGATGAAGTTAAAAAGAGCTATGATAATATTGAGGATTATTCAGTTGATGTTACTATAAAAATGGATGTGTCATTTTTGAAGGTGCCCGAAACTAAAGCTAAGATTTATTATAAAAAGCCTGATAAAGTAAGCATCAAATCCAATCAATTTGCGCTGCTGCCGAAAGGCGCTCTAAATATTTCGCCTACAAGTTTATTGAAAGGGAAATACACAGCAATTTTTGATAGGTTTGAAGATTTTGAAGGGAACAAAACGGCAGTAATTAAAACTATCCCGCTTGGAGAATCAAGTGACGTTGCTCTTTCAACTTTTTGGGTGGATTTATCGGATCATATTATCAGGAAAATTGAAATTTCGACAAAAGTAAACGGTACTTTTACTATCGAATTAAAATATAATCGCGATACTAAATACAAGCAACTACCGGCTTCAATTGTTTTTGAGTTTAATGTATCTAAATTAAATATCCCCAAAAGGTTCACAGGGCAGGAGGATGGAGAGAAGACAGATACAGCTCAGGTTAGATCAAATATAGGAAAAGTCTTTATTGATTATTCTAATTATAAAGTGAACCAGGGACTTTCAGATTCCATTTTCGAAGAAAAGAAAAATAATTAGAGTTTTATTTTTCCAGTCAATATATCTTTGAACATTACAAAATCACCAGCCAGGCTGTAAAAGGGGTTTTCAAAAGTTGCCGGTTTGTTCTTTTCTATTTTGAAATGGCCAATCCATGCAAAACCATATCCAAAAACCGGCGCCAGAACCAAAAATATCCACTTCTGAGAAACAATTGTATAAACTACCGTAAGAATGACCAGAAGTGTACCTGCAAAATGCAAACGCCTATTAGTTTGATCGTTGTGTTCTGTCAGATAAAAAGTATAGAATTCTGAGAATGATTTATATTCTTTTTTCATAACACCTCAAAAAATTATTTAGCCCATAGGTTAGAATACTTGTGTCCGCTGCCCGTATTAAATAATACTACTTTTTCCGATTCTTTAATCCACCCGGAATCTCTTAAATTTTTAAATGCTGCTAAAGTTGCACCGCCTTCAGGAGCGGCAAAAATTCCCTGCGTTCTCCCGATATGATTTGTGCTTTCAAAAATTTCTTCATCAGAAACAGCTACTGCAGTTCCATTGCTTTCTTTTATAGCTTTTAAAATTAGGAAATCCCCGACAGCAGCAGGTACTCTCAGTCCATCTGCAATAGTTTTTGCATTCTGCCATGGTTCCGCAAACTCATTGTTATTTTCAAAAGCTTTTACTATCGGAGCGCAGCCTGATGACTGAACAGTAACCATCCGGGGCCTTTTCGAATCTATCCAGCCTAACTTTTCCATCTCATCAAATGCCTTCCACATACCAACCATCCCTGTACCTCCGCCAGTTGGATAAATTATTACGTCAGGAAGAGTCCAGTTCATTTGCTCCGCAACTTCGTAACCCATAGTTTTTTTCCCTTCAATCCTATAAGGCTCTTTTAAAGTTGAAACATCAAACCTGCCGAATTTTTTAACTCCTTCTGCCGCCACTTTTCCGCAGTCTGTAATTAAACCTTCCACTAATGTCACTTCTGCACCAAATGCTTTACATTCAGCAATAAAAGGAAGAGGAACATCCTTTGGCATAAATACGAATGCTTTCATTCCTGCTAAAGCTGCATACGCGCTCATTGCGCCTGCTGCATTTCCGGCCGAAGGAATAGAAACTTCTTTTACTCCTAATTCCTTTGCTCTGGAAATTGCCATACATAATCCGCGGGCTTTAAAAGAAGTTGTCGGATTAACTCCTTCATCTTTTATATAGATGTTCTCGAACTTAATATCTTTTCCCAAATTTTTTGCATGATAAAGCGGAGTAAAACCTTCGTTTAATGAAATTCTATAGTTTTTATTTTTAATGGGAAGCATTTCGTTGTATCGCCATAGATTTTCAGCACGTCCTTTCAATGATTCTTTATTAAATGATTTTTTTGCTGATTCCAGATCATATCTGGCAAGTAATGGTTTATTACATTTCGGACAAAGATTCCAGAGTTTGTCTGATTCGAATTGAGCACCGCAGTAACCGCACTCCAAATGTGTAAAATAGTTCATAACTTTTTATGTTTTCCTATATAAGTTGCAACATATTTATAAATTCTTCAAATAGTTAATTAAAAAATTTTAATCTTACTTTAATAAATCCTTAATCCAAATAGACTAATATAACATTGTAAAAAAATATTTTTTAACAATTTATTGGAAAATTTAATGAAAACACGTGTATTGACAGTATTAATAGCTGCAGCTGTTCTATTCAGCGGCGCTAATATGCTTGCTCAGGAAAAAATGGAGAAAAAGGCTGAAAAGAAAGAGAAAGTTGGCAAAATTCTTCATAAGAAAGGCGAGAAAAAAGTTGTTACTGGCGAAAAGATGGAGAAGAAAGGGGCTAAAATGGAAAAGAAGGGTATGACAAAAAAAGGCGAGATGCTGGAAAAGAAAGGCGAGAAAAAAGAAAAGACCGGCAAAATGATGGAAAAGAAAGGGAAAAAGATGACTAAGAAAGGAAAAAAGATTGAGAAGAAAGTTGAAAAGTCAGAGAATAAAAACGGCTAATCACATTTAGCCATTTTTTGTTTTAAAGGCCTGAATTTATTAAAAGTCCAGGCCTTTACTTTTTTAAAAATTATTTGTCATTAAAATTTATAATTTCGAATTGTTAATTTCGATATTTATTAGGATGCATTTGAAAAAAACCCTTCATATATGAAGGGTTTCAAATCAGAAAATTGGATTAAATTACAAACCAAAAGCTAATCCAGCATTTAACCCGATCCAATTTGTTGAAGAACCGCTTGATGCTACATTCCAATACCTGACATTTAAATCAAGGCTTGCCAGCCCAACAGGAGAAAAATTAATTCTGTAACCAACTATTGGGGAATAGGTAAAATCAGTAGTAGAATTTGAGCCTGGTAAACTTGTATTAGAAAACGCAAAACCAAGATCTAAACCTAGATAAGGTCCGCCGGTATAATATCTTACTCCTGCCAACAGGGGAATTGTATGGAAATTGAATCCGCTGATAAGCGTATTATCTTTAAAATCCCATTTATCATATCCTGCAGTAAAAGCGATTGAAACAGGAGCCAAAGGAATAGAATAATCCAGTGTTAAATTTCCTCCGTATCCGCTTTTAGCTATATCTTTAAAATTGCCGGTTGGAAGTTGCATACCTGCGTTGAGTGTAAATTTTATTTGTCCAAATGAATTAATGCTTAATAAAAAAACGATAACAAGAGCTGACAAAAAAGTTTTTTTCATGTTAATCTCCTGGAACTATTTGTAAATGAATTTATCTGGGTGTAAAACTACGCTATGCTAAACGAATAAACAACTGCAAAAATAAATGGTGTGTTTTGAAAATAAAAAGCCGCCAGCAATTACTGACGGCTTTTTAATATAAATAGATATTAAGTTTTAATTAAATTACGATCCGAATGGGAATGTAATTCCAGCAAATATTTGAATTCCTTTAGTTTTAATCTTAGTAACAGTATCATTTGGGTCATTATTAATGTTTGAAAAGCCAAGTGAATAACGAGCCTCAATAAATACTTTAGTCATTCCAGCTGGAATTTTTGCACCGGCACCAAATGTTGCACCAAAGTCAGTACTGCTTGTTGTGCTTTTTATATCAGTATCAGTACCATTGACTGATGTTTTTGCACTTAGCAAAAATCCTAAAGTTGGGCCGGCCATTAAATAAGGTTCTACCTGACCAGCGCCCGTGGCGAATGAATATGTCAACAATGCAGGAATTTCAATATAATTTGCTTTTACTTTAGCATCCGTCCCGTTCGCAGAAGCGGAAACACCTTTTTGTAAATACATTGGTTCGGCTTGTACACCGATTCCACCAGCAAACCCAAAATTAATCACCCCACCAAATCCAAAACCTGTAAGATTACTAAAACTTACACCTTGTGGCGTTGGATCCCAGGAAACGTTAGCCAAATTTAATCCTGCTAAAAAGCCTCCGCTAACTTTAACCTGAGCGAATGAGGAAACCGAAAAAAGAATAGAAACTGCTAAAAGTAGAATTGTTTTTTTCATTTTGTACCCTATGATTTGTTTTACATTAAAATATATTCATAAATAAAATATTGTCAAAGCGCTAAAATAAATTTCCCTTACCATAAAAAAGCCGTCAGTATTTAACTAGCGGCTTTTATAAAAATGAAATAAAGTTTTAACTGACTTACTTACTAAAAGGGAATGTTATTCCTGCAAATATCATAAACCCATGAGTTTTAACTGTTGAAGTATTACCTGGAGCGTTTAAGATATTTGAAAAACCAAATCCATAACGCGCTTCAAGAAACAACCTGTTCATTCCAAGGGGATATCTGGCTCCTGCTCCTAACACAGCTCCGAAATCAGTGCTGCTTGTTTGATCTTTAACATCTGTATCAACATTATTTACGGTCTGTTTTGCAGATAGTCTTATCCCTAAACTTGGGCCGGCCATTACGTAGGGCTCTATTTCTCCTTTACCTGTTTCAAATGTATATGTAAGCATAGCCGGGACTTCAATATAATTCGCCGTTATACTGGCGGTCGCGCCATGTGACGGAAATATCACTACCTTTTTGTAGGTACATTGGTTCAACACTAATTCCTAATCCATTAGCAAAACCAAAATTAAGAACGCCACCAATTCCTAAACCAGTATGTCCGCCAAAACTTTCACCTTGTAGGGGTAGGATCTACTGATACTCCGCCAAAGTTTATACCTACTAATCCCGCCACCACTTATTTTAACCTGTGCAAATGAAGAACCAATGAGAAGAAAAGAAACCGCTAAAACTGACCAGTAACTTTTTTCATAACCCTCTCCTTAATTAAGTGATTATTTGTTTATGACTTATATGAATCTATTTTGACGATGAAAATTAAATTTGGAAATTATTATAAACAAATTAATTCGTATATATTATTTATAATTAGTATTTTAATAAAAATGGGCTCTCAAATATGGGAAAATTAACTTCAAATGCAAGCTTAAAATCTCAAAATTTTTGTTTTTCATCACTAAATATCATTAGTATTGACTATTCTGTATACTTTTTAAACAGGACTGTCGTATTATGACCTCCAAACCCAAAAGCATTGCTCATCGAAACATCAACTCTTCTTTTTTGTGGCTTATTGAAAGTGTAATTTAGGTCGCATTCCGGATCCGGGTGCTCAAAGTTAATTGTCGGTGGAACAGTATCATTAACAGTTGCGAGTATTGTGGCAATCGCTTCTACTGCACCTGCCGCACCTAAGAGATGTCCGGTCATGCTTTTTGTTGAAGAAACATTCATCTTCTTGGCATGGTCGCCAAATAGTTTCTTTATTGCTTTTGTTTCACCTATATCTCCAAGAGGAGTGGAAGTTCCGTGCATATTTATGTAATCAATATCTTCTGTTTTGAGATTTGCATTATTTAAAGCCATCTTCATAGCTAATACAGCGCCAGTGCCTTCCGGGTGAGGGGCTGTTATGTGGTGTGCATCTGCCGATAATCCAAATCCGATTAATTCACAGTATATTTTTGCTCCGCGATTTTTAGCATGTTCTAGCTCCTCGAGAATTAAAGCTCCGCTGCCTTCACCAATTACGAAACCATCGCGCGTTGCATCAAAGGGCCTGCTTGCTGTTGCAGGTGATTCATTCCTGGTTGAGAGAGCTCTTGAAGCATTAAAACCTCCAACTCCGATTTCATTAATCGGGGCCTCGCTTCCTCCGGTTACCACTATATCGCTTATGTCGTTCTTTATCATCAGGTAGCCATCAATCATATTATTATTTGCGGTTGCGCAGGCAGAGACTATGCAGTAATTAGGTCCCCTAAATCCATATTGAATTGAAATATAACCCGAGGCCATATCAGGAATCATCATTGGAATAAAGAATGGCGAAATTCTGGATGGGCCTTCTGTTGAATTAATTATAGATTGATTATAAAAAGTTTGTATGCCGCCAATACCACTACCATAAATCACTCCAATTCTTGCTCTCTCTTCTTCCGATAGAGTATCCGTATTTATTCCGCTATCTTTTATTGCAAGTGAAGAAGAAGCAAGGGCATATTGTGAATAAAAATCTAATCGTCTTGCGGTTTTTTTATCAATGTAGTTTTCAGGGTTAAATCCTTTTAGTTCACATGCAAAATGAGTATTAAGCCTGGATGAATCGAAGCTTTTGATTTCGGCAGCTCCGCTTTTGCTTTCCATCATGCTTTTCCAGAATTCTTCTACTGTAAGCCCGATTGGCGTTAAAGCACCCATTCCGGTTACAACTACTCTTTTTCCATTAAGCATATTTATCCTTTAAAATTTATTATATCCTATTGAGTATTAAGCACTTAAAGATTATGATTTGGTAAAATAAAGAAATTTTACCTTTGTAAGATAAAAATTTTTAAGGAATAAATATAGAACGGGGTAGGACTATAAATACTGAAAACAGCTTAATTTATCAGCCTTTTGCAAGAATTTCACCAAATTTATCCTCAGTTACACGGAATACTGACCAGCCATCCATCGAAACGGCACCAAGACCTTTATAAAAATTTATTGCCGGTTCATTCCAATCCAGAACGCACCATTCCACACGCCCACAATTCCTTTCTTTTGCCAGCTCGATCAACCGTAAGAGAAGAGATTTACCGATTCCTTTTCCTCTGAATTTTGGCCGTACAAATAAATCCTCAAGGTAAATTCCCGGGCGACCGATAAAAGTAGAAAAATTATGGAAAAACAAAGCCTGGCCGGCCGGTTCGTTTTCATATTCGGCGATTAATACTTCTGCATATTTTATTTCGCCAAAAAGATTTTTAAGTATATCATCCTCAGTTGCAATAACTTCGTGAAGAAGTTTTTCGTACTCAGCGATTTCTCTTATAAGCGAATGAATAAGTGGGACATCCTTCTTCGTTGCTTCACGTATGGTCAGTTTATTTTCACTAAACATTTTATCTTTTAGTTTTGTTTAACAAATAATTTTTTCTTATCCATATATTCCAGCACTTTTATTGCAGCAATTCCAAAGAGATATCCAATCGATGAACCTATAATTGCACCTCCTAAAATATCTGACGGATAATGCACCCCAAGGTAAACTCTGGAAAGAGCTATTAATGTGGCAGTTATGAATAGTGGTATTTTTAGATTAGGATAAAGCTTATAAAAAAAGAACGCAGCAGCAAAATTATTTACCGCGTGGTTCGAAGGGAAAGAATATCCTCCCGCACAGCCAATTGTCATTCGCACGTCAGCCAATGCATCACACGGTCGAATTCTTTGTAATGAATTTTTTATTAAATCCCCGAATTGGTCCGAAACAAGGATAACCACAATAATTACTAAAACGGCAAATCTTCCCTTAATTTTTCCTTTAATTAGAAGTATTCCAATAAGTAATATATATGTAATATCCCAGCTGTGTCTGTCAGTAATTAAGGCAAAAAATTTATCAAGAAATCCTGCGGCGATGGTATGATTAAAAAAGTAGAATATTGATAGATCGATTGAATAAAGAAAATTAGTCATTTTTTAGTAAACGCTATAAATTATGAAATTAAAGAATTATCCTGAATTCTTATTCTGGATAAATTTTATTAGATTAATTACTTATAAATATAGGACGTATAGATGTTAAATAAAAACAACAAAAACGTTGTTGATTTTATCTATAATGAACAGGTACCACTTGAAGAAGCCGAATACCGTAATCTGCTGACGCAGTCTAAGGAAATGCTTGTAACGCCTCTGAAAGTGATGGCTTTGCTGATTGCTATTTCCGGACTTTTTGCGATGGTATTCGAGGTCCGGTTTTTTTCTGAGCATTCAATTGACGTTTATGTAACAAGACTTCTTGCCACGCTGATTGCTTTTATTGTCTTAGTATTAATGAATAAAAAGATTGGTCGTGAAAGACCGATAGTTTTTGTTCATGTCCTATTGATCGTGATAATAGTTTCATCCGGGTATATGATTTACCTGATGCCAAAAACATTGATTGTAAATTCTCAAATTGTTGGATTGATGATTTTTACTTCAGCTTTATTTTTAAGCTGGGATGTTAAAAATCAAATTATTGTAGCAATATATTATAATGTTGTTTTTGCATCTGCTATTCTTTTGAATGATACTTCAATTTACTTCCTTCCGAATATGTATCAATCGGTAATTTTTGTTCTTTTCCTGAGTATCATTTCTGTGATTGGCAGTGCGGTTAATTATAAGCTCAGGATGCAGCTTGCTGAAAAATCATACCGTGTTAAATTATCGGAGAATAAATATCGTTCTATTTTTAATAACTCTGCAGAAGGATTATTTCAAACCAGCATTGAAGGAAGATTTTTAACGGTTAACGCTGCTCTGGTTAATATCTTAGGATACAAAAACAAAGAAGAGTTAATGAATCTAAATATTGAATTTGATATTTATAAATACGCCGGCGAAAGGAATAAGCTTATTAAGGAACTGCAGGAAAAGGGTATTATCAAAAACAAGCAGCTGACTTTAAAACGAAAAGACGGGACAGATGTAATTGTTCGTCTAAATGATAGAATTATTGTTGATAAAAGTGGTCATAAAACTTATTTCGAAGGTACAATGCAGGATGTTACTGAGCAGGTACTGGCTGAAAAAAGCAAGAGAAAAAGCTGAAGATGATTTGCGTAGAGAGAAGATAAGATCGGATACACTGGCAAAAGAGGCTCTACAATCAAATATGGTTAAAAGTCAGTTTCTTGCAAATATGAGTCACGAAATTCGTACGCCCATGAATGGAATAATTGGATTTTTATCGTTAATAGAAAGAGAAGCATATAATAGTATTGATGAAATGAAACAGTTTGCTAAAAATGCGCGAACATCAGCCGAATCTTTACTGGATATTATTAATGATATTCTTGATCTGTCAAAAATTGAATCCGGCAAAATGTCTCTGGAAGCCATTGATTTTAACATCGATGATATTATTGATGAATCAATTTCCATATTATCAACCAGGGAAATGGAAAAGAATTTAAAGGTTGTAAAAGACATTGAAAAACATACTCCGGTTTATTTAAAGGGAGATCCAAAACGAATAAGACAGGTCTTTATTAACTTGCTGAGCAACGCTGTAAAATTTACTGAGAAAGGTTTGATTAAAATATATGTTACCTCAAAGGAGATTGATACAAATACCTTTGAGATTTTTGCTTCTGTTCAGGACAGCGGAATTGGAATTCCGGCAGATCGGCTGGATGCATTATTTAAACCTTTCTCGCAGGTTGATGGATCTCATACACGTAAATATGGCGGCACAGGCCTTGGTCTGGCAATTTGCAAAGAATTTATAAATCTGATGGGCGGGAGAGATCGGCGTTGAAAGTACAAACAACGCGGGTAGCAAATTTTATTTTACTATGCAGCTTGAAAAGGAGATAACGCGGAAAAAGTTATTAGTCCTGATTCTTCAATTCCTGAAGGTTAGTAGTTAATCGCAAAAAGAATCAGAAGGCAAAAGCCGCTAATCTGACTAAAGATATAAGCGCGGGATTATAAAATTCTTTTAGCAGAGGATAATTTTATTAATCAGAAAGTTGCCTTAAGAATTTTAAGTGAAGCAGGATATCACGCTGATGCAGTATTAAATGGTTTGAGGCTGTTAAAGCTGTTGAGGAGAACCAAATATGACGTGATTTTGATGGACGTTCAAATGCCCGAAATGGATGGGATGACTGCAACAAAAAAATTCGTGCACTCAATAGTGAGAATAAAAAGGTACCGATAATTGCTATTACTGCGCACGCATTAATGGGTGATAAGGAAAAGTGTATTGAGGCCGGTATGGATGATTATCTCTCAAAACCGATTAAATCGGATGTATTGATTCAGAAAGTTGATAAGTGGTTAAAAGTCAAGGTGGATACGAAGGAACCGGGGAGATAAAGGTAATCCTCTGGAAAAAGGATACAGTCTTTGATTTCACTCATCTGGAAAAAATGAGTGCGGGTGATAAGGAATTTGAAGCGGATCTTATAGATACCTATTTGGAAGACATGAGATTAGATTTCAAAGTCTTGCGGCAGCAATTGAAGATGGTGAAAGCACAAAAGTTGTAAATGAAGCCCATACGATTAAAGGTGCAAGTTATTCGGTTGGAGCAAAAAAAATTGGTGACGAGGCATACGGTATTGAGTTATCCGCTAAGGTAAGTGACTTTGAGAATGCACTTGAACGATTACCAAAATTAAAAAAAGCAATTGAAGAGACGAGGATATTGTTAAAGGAATTTGTGTAAGTTTAGATTTGTAATTAAATACGATTTTTATTCTATTATTCATATTCGAAGTAAGATCTTGTCCGGCTTGAAATATATTGTTCTGCTTTAATAATTTGTCTTTTACTTTCTCACTTTTACATCCATATTTATTCGGACAAAATCTGGGGGACCTAAGGTTAATATCATTCCGAGGCCACTCTACACAAAAGTTAATCAGGGATATTTCATTTAAATAAAAGTACGAAAATAGAATATTCGAATCCTCAAATGATGAAAAACGAATTGCTGAATTGTTGTCTGAGTCTATCAAAAACCTTACGGGGATAAAGCCGCTCGGTTAATTCATATAAAAGAAATGCCGGAGGAAATAGTATAGTTTTCAAATTTGATAAATTAAATTCGTCGGGCGAGAAGGTTATGAGCTTAATGTAAATACAAATAATGTAAAGATAATTGCAGAAACAGGCGCGGGATTATTTTATGGAATTCAATCTTTGCTTCAGCTTATTCCGCCGGAGGATATAACCGCTTCTAAAGATATTGTTGCAAAAATTGCCTTGCCCTGCGTGGAAATAAAAGACAAACCTCAATTTCAATATCGTGGTATGCACCTTGATGTTTCCCGGCATTTCTTTCCTAAGGAATTTATCAAGAAGTACATCGATCTTATTGCGATGTATAAGATGAATGTATTTCACTGGCATCTTACTGATGACAACGGATGGCGGATCGAAATAAAAAAATATCCATTGCTGACAAAAATAAGCGCGTGGAGAGTTGACAGGGAAAGCCAGCCATGGGATAACTGGTCACCTATCCAGCCGGGTGAAAAGGCCACTTATGGCGGATTTTATTCGCAGGAAGATATTAAAGAAATTGTTAAATATGCTCAGGATAGGTTTGTAACTATCATTCCTGAAATAGAAATGCCGGCACATTCGAGTGAAGTATTTGCCGCATATCCTCAATATTCCTGTACAGGGGACACACTTAATGTTCGTCCCGGCGGTTACTGGCCTAATGCCGATATTTTTTGCGCCGGCAATGACAGTACATTCACTTTTATTGAAAATATTTTGTCGGAGGTATGTGACCTCTTTCCCGGACCTTACATTCATATTGGAGGAGATGAGGCCGATAAAACAAACTGGGAAAAATGTCCCAAGTGTCAGGCGAGGATTAAGAAGGCAAGGATTAAAAAATGTGGATGAACTTCAAAGTTATTTTATTAAAAGGATTGAGAAATTCTTAGTATCGAAGCACAAAAGAATGATTGGATGGGATGAAATTCTTGAAGGAGGCCTTGCGCCTGAAGCAACTGTAATGTCGTGGCGGGGAATTGAAGGTGGAATCGAAGCTGCAAAAATGGGACATGATGTAATAATGACTCCAACATCAAATTGTTATTTTGACTATTACCAGGCCAATCCTGAATTTGAACCCGAAGCCGCCGGGGGATTCACAACCTTGAAGACAGTCTATTCTTTTAACCCCACTCCTGCCGGTTTGACCGCTGAAGAGGCCAAATATATTATCGGCGCACAGGGAGATCTATGGACAGAACACGTTAAAACTCCGGAATATGCTGAATATATGGTCCTTCCACGGATGCTTGCTTTAGCAGAAGATGTTTGGACACCTGAAGCAAAAAAAGACTGGGATGATTTTCTTTACGAGTGAATCAGCATTACAAACGATTTGATGCTTTGAAGTTGAATTATAGTCACGGATATTTCGGTATGAATTTGCAGACTTCCTACGACGTGAAATTAACAAATTTTTCATTTCATTTGGTACCGAACAACTCAATCCGGTAATTCATTATACGCTTAACGGAATAAGATCCGGACTCAACTTCTGCGTTTATTCCGAGCCTTTTTTCATTGATAGCACGACAACAATTAAGGCGGGAATATTGAAGAACGAACATACCCGTGCGAGGTATAACACAACGAACTATTCATATTCATAAAGGGATCGGTAAAAAAATTAGTTTATGTTAATTCCCCATCTCCGAAGTATCCCGGTACTGGAAATACCACTTTGCTGGACGGAATACAAGGTTCAGTGAAAATTTTTCAGATGGCAAATGGCAGGGATTTGAGGGGGATGATTTTGACGTAGTAGTCGATTTGGGAAAGCCAATAGACCATATCAACTGTTTCAATTGATTTTCTGCAAAATGTAAAGTCCTGGATTTTTATGCCCACTGATGTTGAAATCTCAATTTCACTGGATGGTATCACCTATAAGCCTTTCACTATAAGAAACGATATCTCTGAAAAATCAGAAGAGCCGCAAGTCAAGCAATTCAAGACTTCGTTTAATGAATCTGATGTAGAATTCATTCATATAAAGGCTCACAATATTGGTATGTGCCCTCCCTGGCATGCCGGCGCTGGCGGAAATGCATGGATGTTTACTGACGAAATAGTTATTCAATAGCATTGATATTTTAATCGCAGTTAAGCATGTTAGTTATTCTGAACGTAGTGAAGATCCTAAATAAATTGCGAATGGTCCTGAAATAAAATTATTTTGCTTCGCTCAATATGACGAAAACAATCATTTGCGTAACTTCAGTTATTAATAATTAGAAATCACTGATGAGAACATTATTTTATCTTTGAAAAAATTGAGGAAAACAAATGAAAGCAAATTTTATGAAGTCGATCACTATTTTATTGCTTCGTAGTTTTATTTTTAATAACTCCTGAAAAAATGCTTGCATGGGGAGAAACAGGACACAAAATTATAAATCGAAAATCTGTAGATTATTTACCGGCGGAGATGAAGGAATTCAGTGCTTGGAGGGATTATCTTGGTGAGCATGCCTCTGATGCCGGATATCAGAAGAAGAACAGATAAATCTGAAGCTCCAAGACATTTTATCGACATCGATTATTATAAAGAATTTCTAATGGGCAAAATGATCGAAAACAAAGACTCGTTAATTGCTATCTATGGTGCTGAAACTGTTACTAAAGTGGGCCTGCTGCCTTGGGCAACTCTGGACACTTTTAATAATCTTGTAAAAGCATTTAAAGAAAGAAACAGGGACAAGGCAATGATATTTGCCGCCGATCTGGGTCATTATGTTGCAGACGGACATCAGCCTATGCACTGCGTTGTAAATTATAACGGCCAGTTGACTGATCAGAAGGGAGTGCATGCAAGGTATGAATCAGAGATGATTGATCGTTACGAAAATGAACTGGAAAATTCATTTGAAAATAGTCGAAATCCCGGAGGTTCAGAATCCACTTGACTTTATTTTGGATTATATCTCTGGCTCAAATTCTGTTTGCGATGTTCTGTTCGATGCGGATTTGTTAGCAACTAAGGAAGCGGGCAATACAAACAGCGACGATTACTATCGGATTATGTGGTTCAGAACAAAATACATTACTGAAGTTCAGTTCAATAAGGCGGCGCAGGATTTCGCCGCTCTGGTATATAAAGCATGGGTTGAGGCAGGTAAGCCGCCTTATGCCGGGTTTAATTAAATTGTTTTCTGATCTCGGAAAGTATTACAGCTGAAGCGCTGGCGACATTCAAAGATTCTGCCCTGCCATAAGAAGGTATCGAAATTTTTTTATCCATAAGATTTAATAATTCTATTGATGGTCCGTCGGCTTCATTTGAAAAAACCATCATTGAATTATTTGAAAACTTAATTTTATATATATCTTCACCACTAAGGTCGGAACAAAGTACCTGGTAGCCTTTCCTTTTTATACTCTCATTTGTGAAAAGTTGACATCTTCAACTAAATTTAAGTGAAATATCGAGCCCATGCTTGCTACGTATGGTTTTGGGATTATAGAGTTCAGCGCAGTCCTCCGTTAACATAATATTTTTGAAGCCGAACCAATCGCAATTTCTGATAATTGTCCCGAGATTCCCGGGTTTGAAATATTATCAAGGCAGATTAAAAATCCATCTTTAATTTTTTCAATAGCCTTTATTTGTGCGAGGTAGATTTATTAAAAACTGCAGCAATTCCCTGGGGAGAAACTGTATCTTTCAATTTGTGAAATTCCAGGTTTGTTACTACTTCAAGCCTGATGTCCTTTTTTAGATTATCAACATAGGCTTCTTCATCTTTTGCAAATTCCCTGGTAACTATTATAATATCACATTTATTCTTGCTCTCGATAGCTTCCTCTACAATCTTTTTCCCTTCAACAATAAATTTGTTCTCCTTATCACGGAATTTTTTTATTAATAGGGAAGAATAATATTTGAGTTCGTTTTTGGAAAGCATCAGACAAAATCATTATAGTTTTGTTTCTTATTGTTGCGCTGATCTTTATCAAGCCGGGCTAAATATTCCCACGTATAAATACCTGTATTGTGGCCGTCTTTCCAGGTGATCTGTACAGCATATCCGCCTACAGTTTTAATATCTTTAATTTTATACATTTCCGGAGAAGTGTTCTGTGGTTTGGGCGGTCTGTATGTTTTTAGCAATATCGTTTCTCCTTTACAGGAAGCACAGGGACATTCATTTCTTAGATATTCAAGGCCTATTTTACTTTCAGTATCATCCTGCCAGGTTATTAGCAGGCTTTTCTTTTCAAATATTTTTAATTGTTTAGGGTTCATATCTGCCTATTATTTCAATAAATTATCATACTTATATTACTTAAAATTTAAATGTTGATCAATTTTGCTTGCTTATAAAGACTTTATAGAAAAATTGAGTCATTCATTTTTGGTATATTTAGAATACTTTCTAACAAATAGCTGATATTTTAAGACTTTATGGATCCTTTATATCAAATACTGCTGGTTATTTTTTTCATTCTTGCCGCGGGAATTTTTTCAGTCATTGAAATATCTATTGCATCATTCGGGAAAAATAAGATAGACGAACTTAGTGGAAGTGATAGTGATTTCGTTCCTGCTTTCGAAAAAATACAGAATAATCTCAATTCATTTTTCGGAACTATTCAAATCTTAACTACGGTTTTTATTACTTCAGCAATTCTAATAACCTATCATCTATTTTTTTATCGATTTTCAGATTGGCTGCTGGAACAGAATATTGAATTTCCTGAGTGAAAATTATCTAGTTATAGCAGCTGTTATATCTATAGTTTTAATAACACTGTTTGGTACTCGTTTTTTGCATTCTTATGCCCAAATCTATTGGATTTAAATATTCTGATCCTATTGGCAAGAGATCTGTAAAGTCATTTTTGTTTTTGATTAACATATTTAAGTATCCGGTGCAGCATTAACTTGGCTTGGTAATTTATTTTTGAGACCATTCAATGAGAACACCGATTTTTCACAGCTGAGATTATCGGAAGATGAAATCAGGGTTATTATATCCGATGGTGTAATTTCAGGAGCGATGGATGAAACGGAAAAGGAAATTTTTGAAAATATTTTTAAGTTCAATGACCTGAAAGCAAAAGAGGTAATGGTACCAAGAACTGAAATAGTAGCGGTTGAAATTATTAATGATGATATTAAAATGGTGAAAGAAGTAATTGATTCAGGATTTTCTATTGTACCGGTTTATGAGGACTCGCTTGATAAAATTGTTGGCGTTCTTCATACAAAAAATTTTATTAGATCTCTTATTGATCATCAGTCTGTCGAATTAAAAAGTCTCGTAAGACGCGCGTATTTTGTTCCGGAAACCAAACCTATATCTGAGATACTGCGGGAAATGCAGAACAGGGGTGAGCGGATGGCTATAGTAACTGACGAATATGGCGGTACTGATGGTTTGATTACAATGGAGGATATACTTGAAGAAATAGTCGGTGAGATTAAGAACGATAAAAAAACTGAAGAGATTGAGTTTTCTAAATTGCCCGATGGATCTTTTTCTGTTCTCGGATCAATGGAAGTTGACGACTTCAATGAAACCTTTAACATTTCTCTCCCTGAATCTGATGACTACAACACGGTTTCAGGATTTGTGGCAGACATTTCCGGCAAAATATTAAATCGAGGTGAATTCATTATTTATGAAGGTCTCAGGTTCGAACTGATAAAAAAGATCCGCCAGAAGATGGTGCAATTTAAAGTTTATCCAGTTGATGCAAAGAAAAGCATTGAATTAAGAGACAATAAAAGGGAAAATTAACACGGTCATTTCTTGCAAACTGGATCAGAAAATATTAATTTTATTCTCTAATTTATGCTGACATAGCTCAATTGGTAGACTTGCCTGCCGAAGTTTTAACGAAGGCAGGGGAGCTGATTTGCGATAAGAAGTTCATTAAAATTATATAGCGCTGGCATAGCTCAATTGGTAGAGCAGCTGATTTGTAATCAGCAGGTTGCGGGTTCGAGTCCCATTGCCAGCTCACTAAAGGCTCGATTCTAAATCGGAATCGGGCTTTTTTATTTTTAACCCGAAATATTATATTCCCGCTGATTTATGGATTTAAAGTAGGGAGTGGGTAGGGACTCAGTAGGGAGTTACCTACTCAATACTGGTTTATTATAGTTAATAAACAAAAAAACAATTATTGATAAAGGGGGAATAAAGGAGTTCTTGAATTCGCTTAATTATCCACTTTATTTTATGGATTTTGAAACCTTTATGCCTGCGGTTCCTCTTTATGATATTTCACGTCCTTACCAGCAGATGCCATTTCAATATTCTTTGCATTACCAAAAAATAAAAAGAGTGAACTGAAACATTTTGAATTCCTTGCCGATGCTAAAGGTGATCCTAGAATTACATTTATTGAAAACCTGTTGAGAGATACAGAGGCTTCGCGGGAATTAAATATCAACTATAAATCGATAATTAATGTTTTGGCCGGGAGATGGAATACTGCCGGCGGTTATTCGGTTGAAAGAATCTGAGTCTCTATTTTACCATTCCCCCATTAAATTCTCTCCTGTTTTCTGGTTTAGTGAAATAGTAAAATCAAACAGTTTAAATTGCTGAATCAATAATTATATTATGTAATTCACTGGTCTGGTGCCTCTACCTATACCCTGAAAGCTTTCTCCATAATCCGCTGTTCAGCTTTTGGAATATTATATCTGTCCGCAACATTTTTCCAGTGACTGACGGTATGCTTAATATCTTTAATTATTTTTTCTGCTTTGTTTTTATCTAATCTAAAATATTCGGAAACCTCAAGAGCTAAATCAAAATTAAGGGAATTATCAGTCTCGGAAATATTCAGGTTTAGTCCTGTTCCGCTTTCATTCGGGTTTATATCAAACGCAGGAGAAATTATCCATCCTGTTACGGTTAGAATGAAACCATGATTTCTTAAATGATCATCAGTATTTGAAACAGCAATGCTGAAAACTATTCTTTTCCATAACTCTTCCAGATCTTCATTAACCTTTGCTCCATTTTGATTTAAGAATTCTACTAACTCCAGGTAGCTTGCACCTGCGTGCGAATCTCTGTTATCTGTATAACCTAGCATTGTCATTGCAGACGCGAAATGAATCCTTTCGTTACCGATTCTGTCAAATCTTTTTATCAAGGAAGTATGATAATTGCTTACAAATTTTTCAACTTTGGCTTCTGCTACATTGATTCCACATTGCTTAGCGAGATTATGAACGACAATTTCCCATCCGCCTATATCTTTTGTGTCATTAGCACTCGGAAATTTAGCAATCCATAGTTCTCCTTTTTCATCTATTACACTTGCTTTTGGTCGCGCACCTCCGAGTGAAGAACCCGGAGCAATTAACATATTTAACCATTTTATATATTCAGGGTCATCAAACTTTTCTTCTTCTATTTTGAGACTTGCTGCTTGTAATTCTCTGATAGATGCCCATGGCGGTGCAGCAAACTTTCTGTCGTCATTTAAAAAGTCACCATCTTTATCAAGCTTAAACCTTAATCCACCAATTCTATGTTCATCAAATACTCCTAATAGAAAATCTGATCCCATTAATGTTCTTTCCTGTCTGTTTTCTTCTTTTGCCATAATTGCTTCGCGTCTTTTCATTAGAACTTGTCCCCAGCGATCTGGTGAAGAATCCAGGAAAATACCGAAGTTATTTTTTTTATCTTTTACATACTGTATCCCGGAGTAATGCTGCAAGTCAGGATCTAGAACCTGCAAATATTCTGACTTTAGCCATTGATTTCGAATATTCAAATGAAAATATCTCTTGTCCCTTTGTTATTTCTGAATATAGTATTCCCATCAGGGTCGGTTCTTCTATTCCAACCCAGTGTGCATATACTAATATCTCTTTTCTAATGTTTGTCTTTGCCATATTTTAATTCTCTTACTTTCTTTTAGGGGCCCTTTCTTTTACAGTTAATTTTGCATCTTGCAATTTTCGACCCAATTCATCATCGCTGGCTACTTTTAGCAAATCGTCAGCCAATCCAAGGACGAAGAGAGCCTGGACATAAAGTCCAATGCTTACATTTGGCATACCCTTTTCTATCGCAGATAAAGTAGGACGACTTATTCCTGCTCTTTCCGATACTTGTTCTGTACTTAGCTTTCTCCTTAGTCTGGCAAGTCTTTATATTCTCTCCAAGGTCTGAGAGTATTCTTGTTATGTTTGGTGATAACATACCTTTGCCTCCTTCATAACGTAAACTATGCTTTACAAATATAGCACTATTTTGTAAACAATAGTTTACATTATCAAAATATTTTTTTAGCCCTAAAATTGCAAAATTAAGCGAAAACGAGGATCACTCTCTCGGAATTAGTATTCTGCGCTTCGAATTATGCCTGATTTTGGTCGTGATGATTATTCAGATGATGGTCGGACGATAATTGGATGGGTAGTTGTTGGCCGGATTGATGAAAGATTGACGGTCGGAAAATTATTGGTTATGTGGATGTTGTTGTTGATGGTTATACATTTATTGTTGTCCGCAGTCGCTGTAGTTGGATCAATTGTTACAGTTATTGTAGTTGTCATTAAAGCGGTTGAGGCTTGTGCTGAGCAAAGTCGAAGCATCTTTCCCCATACACTTATGATATGAAAAAGGACAAGACTTTTTTTGAGATAGCGAAATCAAATAGTTTCAAATTGCTGAGTCAATAAAGAACATTAGTTAAAGTAAGAAAAATGATCGAAAAATAACCTCAATGTTTGAGATTCATAATCCAAAAGTGAGAGAATTCAGCATTTAGGATTTGCTCTATTTTTCCTTTACTATTGGTATGCCTCTTATTAGTTATCAGAATTGTCTAAACTATATATTTAAATTATCTTTCTAGAATATTAAATTCTGTAAGCATGCATATTTACCAAAGAATACCTGGAATAAATATTAAAAATGGTCTCAAAACACAATTATGGAGTCGCCTTTTTAGTTATATTGTATATTTTTGTATAAAACTCTTTCTTTCCAGAACAAATAATAATTATGGGCAAACCCTACAAAAGTGAATTAACAAAGATTGCTTCAACCTATGAATGGGCAAATAGATTAAATCTAAAACCATTAAGTGATGCCATTTTATGTGATTTAGAAAAACCCCTTCTCATCGTTGGATCTGGGGGTTCATTAAGCGCTTGTCATTACGCTGTTTCACTTTATCAAAGCCATGGTGGTATAGCCAAAGCAATGACCCCCCTCGAACTTTTTGATGCACAAGACTCTTTAAAAAATACGAATATTCTTTTTATTAGCGCTAGCGGTAAGAATAGCGATATTTTATTTGGTTTTGATAAAGCTCTATCTTGTGAACCAAATTCTTTAATAACAGTAAGTCTTAGAAAAAATTCTAAACTATTTCACAATGCAAGTAAATATTCTATTTGTAAATCATTTGAATTTGAATTCCCGGCTCGAAAGGATGGATTTTTAGCTACTAATTCATTGGTTGCTTTTTATACTATATTATTTAAAGTATTTAATTCCCAAGAAATTGCTTATAACCAAATTAAAATTGAAGATAATTATTTTAAAAAAATACACACATTCTTTAGGCGTTGTAAGCCCAACACTACATTTATAATTTTATATTCTCGCTGGGGACAATCGATTGGCGTAGATATAGAATCCAAGTTTGTGGAAGCGGTTAGCCCCCGTTTTATTATCAGACTATAGAAATTTTGCTCATGGAAGACATCATTGGTTTGCAAAAAAAGGAAAGAATTCCTCAATAATTGCAATTGTAACGCCATCCTATGAATCCTTGGCAAAAAATACACTGGCAATTTTGCCAAAGGAAATTAATAAGATTATTATCAAAAGTGATTACAAATCTTCATTTGCTAGCATAGATTTGTTGGTAAAATCTTTTTATCTAACAGACGAGCTTGGTAGTAAATTGGGAATAGATCCTGGTAGGCCAGGCGTTCCAGAGTATGGGAGGAAGTTATATAACCTAAGATACACATCGATGTTTAGGAAGAAAAAAGTAAATGGGATTTCTTCAAAATGTGAAAGAGCTATACTTAGGAAATTAAACCTTACTTCATTAGACAATCTAACTAACGAGGAAGTTGAATTCTGGAAAAATAGCTATGAAAATTTTGTATTCATATTAAATTAAAGCAAAGTTTGGCATAATTATTTTGGATTATGATGGGACATTATGCTCTAGCGAAAATAGATTTGGAGCATTATCATCCGATATTTCAGAGGAGTTAAATAGAATATTAAAACGGGGCTTTATTATTGGTATAGCAACTGGAAGGGGAAAATCTGTTAGAGAAGAATTACAAAAGGTAGTTAATAAAAAATATTATAATAATGTTATAATTGGATATTATAATGGCTCAGATATTGGTACTCTAAATGATACCAACCATCCTGATAAAACTATTCAAACTCACCCATCACTTATTATTATAGAAGAAAAATTAAAGGATGTGCAAAATCCTTTTCTTATTTACGAAGTTGAGACTAGGCCACATCAATTGACGATCAAGAAAATAGAAAAAAAGAATTGGGTAAACATAAGAAATTCTTTAGATATCATAATGTTATGCTTTATGGTAATAACGAATATCCGAAATTACAATCAGTCATTCAATTGATATTATAATTAAACCATTCGGTTCAAAATTAAATTTATTGACTTTCTGCAAAAATATCGCTGGGGGAAAAGGAATTATTGATAATTGCTTGTGCATTGGAGACAAAGGGCTATGGCCAGGCAATGACTTTGAACTATTATCAACTCCTTTTTCGCTTAGTGTGGATGAAATTTCTTCGGATTCAGAGACTTGTTGGAATCTTTCTGAAACTGGTCAATATAATGAAATTGCTTGCAAGGAATATTTATCAAGTATAAGATTTAGCAAAAACAATTTTTTTCATATAGATATAAAATGAGAGATTTATTAGCTGAAAATTTATTGAAAATAATGTCTTGGTCGCGTGAAGAAATAACAAAAGAGCGTCCACTTTTACAGGCATTAGCTGATTATAAATACAATGAATATCAACAATTTTCACCTGGTATTAGGTTCATTGAAAGTTTAGCGCTTTCGGCTTGATCAATTTTCTACAGAAGAAAAAATTATAGCATATAATTTCATTAAGAAATATTTAATTTTTATTTCATCTGAACAAATTAAATATCTGGTAAATATGGCATTTTCTATCAAAATAGATCCTATTTTATTAAAGAAAAGTGCTTATGAACTAGGGGTAAGTCCTTATTCAATACGCAAAATTATTTCGTCTGATACATACAAGAACAATAAAAGAAAAACTTTATTCATTTCATTAAGTGATGGGTCGAGAATCGACCAATTTAGACGATCAGCAGGCATAAATAATGAACAAATTAGTGGTACATATTCTATTTCAATAGATAAAGCAACTGAATTTTTAAAGGAGCTAAATGATGACTGTCCCAAAAGTACATTTAATACAATTATTCTGATTGATGATTTTACTGCTAGTGGTAGAAGTTGTATTAGATACGAGGAGACTAAATGGAATGGGAAGATTATTAAATTTCTCAAAGACATTTATGAAAAAAAATATCTCATTGAACTTTTCGATCCCCAAAAATTAGATATCCATATACTATACTATATTGCGACACAGTATTCCTTGGATTATATAGATTCGGAAATAAAGAAATATAGGAATGAAATTAAGGAGTTATTTTCCTTTAGTGTTCAGGCCATCCAGGTCATTGATGATTATATCAAGGATCAAATTCTTAATGATATGGATGTTGTAAATTTTATAAAAAATAATTTTGATGGAAGTATTATTGATGAACATTATCGGAAAGGTAAACATAATGAACCATATTTAGGGTTTGATGAGTGCAGTATACCTCTAGTACTACATCATAATACACCCAATAATTCATTTCCTATACTATGGTTCCCTGAGGATAAAAAGATAAAAGGGCTATTCCCAAGAATAAGCAGACATAAAGAATGAGCAATAAACTAAGAAACCCATTTCTAATGAGGGCATCAGAAAAGATTGAATCTGATATAAACTTCCTTCGATTATTTAGTCCCGTGGTTTTGGATGATTTGATTGAAAAGAATAATAATGATGAGTTATGGAAAAACGTTGTATTTATTAGAGTTCTCCGGGTGGTGGCAAATCATCTATTTTAAGAGTTTTTGAGCCAAATTCATTAATAAACATTTTTTCTAGGAGGTCCCAGAATATAGGGAGCTTTTTTCATATCTTAAAAAATTAAATGTATTCGCTAGCGAAGGAAGCAATCTTTTAGCTATAAATTTATCTTTAGCAAAAAATTATGAGATTCTTGATGATTTAGAATTAAGTGAAGGACAAAAGAAAAGGATATTTTATGCTTTATTAAATGCTCGTATAACAATAGCAACACTAGTGGGAATATTGGAATTAAAAAGGAGTACATATCCAGATGATTTAGAACACATAGAATATAGGTATAGAAATGAATCAAATTACTTTAAAAATGTAATAACCCCTTGTTCCTCGATAGAATTATACAAATGGGCAATAAAGCTTGAAAGGAATATTTTTAATTTAATTGATAGTTTTCTACCTATTAAAGAAAACGAACTGGAGGGTCATGATGAATTGTTTTCGCTATTGACCCTCGACCCCAATTATTTTTTCTATAACAATAAGAAAATTTGTGATAAGTTCCTTTTTATGTTTGATGATGCACATAAATTGTCTGAAAAACAAAGGAAAATGTTAATTGATTATATTATCGAAAAGCGAGGACATTTCAATATTTGGATATCAGAAAGAACAGAAGCATTAGACCCCAAAGAAAATGTTGGCGCAAAAAGCGGAAGGGATTATACCGTAATAGATTTAGAAAAAATTTGGCAAAGCAAACCTTCTAAATATGAAGGCATCATTAATAATATTGCATATAGAAGGGCCCAAGCTTCTACTGAAGGCATTAATTCATTTCAAGAGAACCTTGAGAGTGATCTAAACGAAGATGAATATGAGGACAAATTTAAGGAATATGCAAATGCAAAATACGAATATTTATTAGAGTTTATTTCGAATTATCCTAAGAAATTTGATAGCTGGATTTCTTTTTTCAATAAATTTGAAGGTACTAGATTTGATAAAGCAAAATTAAATAAAAAAAATTGAAATCTTAATTAACAGACAATTGGGTAAATCGCAACTTGCATTGGATTTCCCTTTCACAGAAGATGAACTAGTAGCAAAACTAGACCAGGGACTAGAAGAAACTTCAAAATTTCTATTTTATCAGGAATTGAATATCCCTTATTATTTTGGAACAAATAATTTGATAAAGATTTCTAGTTTTAATATTGAACAATTTTTAAGTCTTGCTGCAGAGTTATTTGAAGAAATGTTATCCTCTAAAATTGCAGGTAAGTCTATTATTCTCACTGCGAAAATTCAGGAAAAAATAATAAAATTCAAAATTGATAAATATTGGAATGATTTGAATAGAAGAATTCCTTATGGTAATAGTATAAGGAGATTTTTAGAAAAATTTTCTGAATATGCACGCAATGAGACTTATAAGGAAAACTCTCCAATTAATCAGGGTGTAACGGGGTTCTCTATCACTATATCAAACCAAGAAAAATTATTTAGTACACAATATTGGTATGAAGATATTAATTTTGAACCCTTGTTAAATGTAATTTCAACTTGTATAGCTTATAATTTGTTGGAAACAAGAGATATTGTTCAAGGCGCGAAAGGACAGGTGAACCAAGTATTTTATCTAAATAGAATTTTATGTCTGAAATTCAATTTGCCCATTCAGTATGGGGGCTGGAAACATAGGAAGCTAGAAGATTTATTAAAATGGGCAGATAGGTTAATATGAATAATCTTAGATGGAACCCATATGTCTTAATGAATGGTAAAGAATCAATTATAGATTTTTGGGATAAATATTTTAATGAAAATAGCAGGGTACTTTTCATTATGGGAAAGGATTTGATATTAGGATGAATCTTGGCCTAAGTGAGCTAATGAAAATAAAAAAAAATCTTAAGGTACAATGCTTATTAGTAGAATTTGATGAAGGTAAAAATTCTTCTTCTAGATTTTATAAATCATTTGTGGACTCTAATTTTACAAAGTTGGGAAATATTGTTAATGATGTCTCAGTAAAACATATTAAATTATTAAAGGGCTCAGGAAGAAAAATAAGAAGAGTTGGAGATAGAGAAGCAGCAAATATTATTAAGGACTATATTGATATAAGAGATTTTTCTGATATAATTGTTGATATTAGCGCGTTACCTCGTAGTATTTTCTTTCTACTTATCGGTAAGATTATTACTCTTTTAGACAAGGAATATGCTGAAAATTCAAAATTAAAACATAATTTGTTTATTCTTACAGCTGAAAATGCTAAATTAGATGCGAACACTATAGAAGAAGGACCAGATCTCGATTTAAACTATACATTCGGTTTTTCTGGGGGATTAGAGCTAGAAAATCACAATCCAATAATCTGGTTTCCAATTTAGGAGAGGGTAAGGAATTTCAGCTTTCCAGAGCATATTCAAAAATAGATCCTAATGAAATTTGTCCTGTATTACCATTTCCAGCTAAAGACCCTAGAAGGTCGGACAATTTAATAAATGAGTACAATAGATTAATTTTTGATGAGTTTAGAATTGAACCACAAAACATTATATTTGCACATGAGCAAAATCCGTTTGAAGTCTATCGCAATTTAGTATTAGCTATACAAAATTATCATCTCGCTCTTGCAAAAATTGGTGGATGTAGGGCAGCGATATCTATATTCTCAAGCAAACTACTTTCTATAGGTGCACTGTTAGCGGCTTTCGAATTAACGAATAATAATGTAAATCAGATAAATGTTGGTGTTTTAAATGTTGATTCTCAGGGGTATAAGATTTTAGATGAATCAATTATCCAAGAGTTAAACAAAACTACAGATTTATCTTTATCTTGGATTTTTGGTGATCCATATATTTCATAATTAAAATTAGTTATTATCTTATGAAATCAATTTGTATCGGTACTGGATTAGTAGCTTTGGATATTATTCTTAATGGGAACCCACAAACTCCCCCTAAATTTTCCATTGGCGGTTCTTGTGGAAATGTGTTAACAATTTTATCTTTTTTAGACTGGAGCAGTTTTCCAATTGTTCGCCTTGATAATAAACCGGGTTCAATAAAGCTTATTAGGGAATTAAAAAAATGGGGTGTTAAAACTAATTTAATATCAAGAAGTTCTGACGGTAGTACCCCAATTATTTATTCATAGAATCAAAAAAAATAAGTTTGGCGAACCTATTCATAGATTTGAATTTAAAGAACCGGAAAGCGGTAAATGGCTCCCGAGGTATAAGCCTGTATTAAATTCAAAAGTGGAAAATATTGAGAATCAACGTACCCTAAGGCTAAAGTATATTACTTTGATAGAATTAATAGAGCAGCAATTGAACTAGCTAGGCTTAATAAGAAAAAAGGTGCGATAATATTTTTTGAACCTTCATCAATTAGGGAGCCGGAATTATTTCTTGAATGTCTGGCTCTAACTGATATTCTTAAATTTTCAAAAGATAGGATTAAAAATTATTCTGGATTATTTAAATCTTCAAAAGCCTATTTAGAAATTCAAACCTGCGGTAAAGATGGTCTTGAATATAGATTTAGCAGAACATTAAATTCCAAAAGCTGGAATAAATTGGCTGCATTCGAAATAAACAAGTTGGTTGATTCCGCAGGTGCTGGCGATTGGTGTTCAGCAGGAATAATAGATAAAATTTGTAGAGATGGCATAAATGGTTTTCTGAAAAAAGAAGAAAGTGAAATAGTTAAAGCGTTGAATTATGGACAAATACTTGGTTCAATCAATTGTTTATTTGATGGCGCCCTTGGGGCTTTATACAATTAGAGCATGATCAATTAACGAAAATGGTAAAATCTTTTAAAAAAAATGGAAGTAATAATCTCGACCTAGCAGGATTAACTTTCAAAAAAAATAATTCTCAAAGACCATTTAAGATTAAGGGATTAATTTAATCTGACATTTTTTTATTATCACCGAATTCTTAATTTACTTAGGTTTTCTTGTTTAATTCCTTATCGCAATACATATCTTGCTTAGCTTAAATAGACTAATAATAAACAAATTAACTGGTTCTGCTAGGTTTCTCCCTTGCCCTCAGGCTATAGTCAGTTAAGTTTGGCGCTTCTCCATATGTCTTTTTTATGCCCTCACCTCATAATGCGGCAGATCATAAAAATTCTGGTCCTTGAAATCAAAATTTCCGTTCCAGTCTCCGCCCCAGCTGATATCTATTCCCATCATTTTGTCCACGATAGCGCAGAGTTAAAAAAAGACTTCCCGCAACTGGCTTTTTTCCTCAAATTCCCTTTGTTTAACCAGCTTAATTCATAAACTACCCGCACTAATATTGGAAATTTTACTTCCTTTTCGTAAAATTGCGGTAAATAATGAGTTGTGTGCAATGTTATTAGACCGCTTCACAGGACACAGACAATTAATTTTAGAATTATGCAATTAACAAAAAAGACATATTGCTTAAACAGAATAATTTGCATTTTTTGTTTCGCATTTCTTGGCAACATATCAATATTTGGACAGCTGACCCTTACACAGACAAATTGGACAAGCAACTTAAATCCAACTGAAAAAATTGACCTACAATTTGGTAATGACACATTATCTATAAAACGAAATAACTCTATAAAGTATTTGGCATTTGTTCAAAAACAAGACAAACTTTTTATATCCCCAATTTCTGAAAAAAATATTTGTGGAGATACAAGCATTTATCAAATTAATTACAATTATAGCGGACAACAACTTTCGTTAATTGCAATTACTGAGAAATGCAATTCAAACAAAAATATTTTTCAAAATTCTTTTCAATTTAATTATGTCCCAGACAATGGAAGTGCTGCAAGAAATTGGTTACAATTAGACGCTACAATAGATTCTATTGCAGGAATAAGTTTATACAAAGCCTACGACTTATTAAAAGGAAGAAGTTCAAGAACAGTTATTGTTGCTGTAATAGATAATGGTATAGATATAAACCACGAAGACTTAAAAAAAATAATTTGGACTAACACAAAAGAAATTCCAAATAACGGAATTGACGATGACCATAATGGCTATGTAGATGACGTTCACGGTTGGAATTTTAGAGGTGCAAAAGATGGAACTATAATTGAAAATGAACAGTCAGGTGCAACACAAACATATCTTGCTTGGAAAAATAAATATGACAAGGCAGACACAAATCGGTTAAACTCAACAGAAAAAAACGAGTGGCTTATTTATAGAAAAGCGAAGAAAGAATATTTAGAAAAAGTGAAAGAAAGTAAAGACTCTTCTGATTTAAAATTTGCGTATAATTTAAAATACAATTCAAGTGGACTTATTTACAAAGATTCAGAAAATCAAAATAACCGCTTTTATGGTAGCCCTTTAATCAAAATTACTTCTCAACTTAGCCATGGAACACACGTCTCTGGAATTATTGGGGCAATACGAAATAATCAAATTGGCATTGACGGTATTGCAGACAATGTTTTAATTATGCCTATTGTTGCCACTACTCTAACAGGTGACGAAAGAGACAAAGACATAGCAAATGCCATTCGCTATGCCGTTGATAATGGTGCAGTAATTATCAATATGAGTTTTTCAAAACTATATTCTACAAATAAAAAAATGGTTGACGAAGCTATACATTATGCAGAAAAAAAAGATGTTCTGATTGTTCATGCTGCAGGTAATGACGGCGTTGACATAGATAGTTCCGAAAATTATCATTATCCGATAGCAATTTATGATGTTGGCAATAAAGCAAGTAATTTTATTACAGTCGGCTGGAACAGACCCTTATTTGATTACAGGCTTGCACATCCATATTCTGACTATGGAAAATTAAATGTTGATTTATTCGCGCCAGGCAGCGATATATTTTCAACTGTACCTAATAATGTGTATGACTACAAATCAGGTTCAAGTATGTCAGCGGCGGTAGTTTCTGGAGTAGCTGCGTTATTATTTTCCTATTTCCCATCATTATCCGTTAAACAGGTGAAAGAAATACTTTTGGAATCAACTTTCAAACCAAATCAAATGGTTAACAAGCCCAAGACAAAAACACAAGTACGATTTGATAATTTATCAGTTAGTGGCGGTATTGTAAATGCTTGCAGTGCCATTAAAATGGCAATTGAAATGACAGAAAAAAAATAGCAGTACGACAAAAAACACTGCACACAACATTGGTAATGCTAATAGTGGAGCTGGGCATTGCAACAACCAGCAGCGGTAATTCTGTTGTACTGCGGTTCTATCCGCTAACCGCTGTAAGCTTGCCCGCCGAAGTCATCAAGACGCAGGCGGGGCTAACAAACCATATTCATTCCCTCACCTCATAATGCGGCAGATCATAAAAATTCTGGTCCTTCAAATCAAAATTCCCGTTCCAGTCTCCGCCCCAGCGGATATTTATTCCCATTCTCTGAGCAACGCCTCTGACATACCCGCCGAAATGATAAAACCTGTGAAGGTCATTCCAGTTAATAGGGTAGGGGACAACATCAACAGCCCGGCTCGGCAGCGCATTATGTTTGCTATGCGGAAAATGCAAAGTAGTCCATCCCTTTTTAAAAGCATCTTCCTGGTCTTCTTTGTTCCTGGTACCGCAAAGAATAGAACCTTGCGTCCCCTTTCATTTACCTCCCATCCTCCCAGTTCGCACTTTAGTCTTTTTCACTTTTCTATTTCTGTATTTCTTGCTAAGTTGTATCAATTACTTAATCTTAGGGGCTATATTGCAGAACAATCCGTTTGGTTTTGGGCCAGCTAAAAAAATATTTGGGAATAAGCATAAAACTTTGTTCCTTAATATTTTCTCCAATCCATATTTACTAAGTCTATTTATAGCACTGATTATCATTTTTACCCTTCCAAAAATATTCAATAAATATGAAGCAAATGTTACCGGCAAAGACAAAGACATTCTCACATCTACTCATTTACTACGCTGACCTTAATAACGATAGTGTAAGTGAAAAAATAGTATTTGATACAACTTTTTCTGATAGAGTAGGTCTTCGTATTTACCAAAAGGATCGACTTATAAATCAATGGAATTTTGACGGGAAATTAATACCAACCAATACTCCGTTTTGGGGTGACCTTAATGGTGACGGTCTTAAAGAATTGTTTGTTTTTACCTATCACGACAATGAAATTTTCTTGAATTGCTTAACGCCTTTTAAAAATAATATATTAGTTAAAGATAGAACTGTTGCTCAGCATTCACCAGTTGATAGGAGGGATGACTGCATAATCAATCCTTGTGGTTTTTTCGATCCAAATAAAGATGGAATAAAGAAATTCTATTTCATCGCAAATTCGGGCTTCTCATTGAAGCCTCGAAAGATGTTTGCCTATGATTTGGCCAATGATACTTTATATTCTTCTCCAGAAAGTTGTGCAGCAATTGTAAACAAGGCTGTATCCCATATTGGTAATAAATTAAACTTTCTTATTGCTACGGATGCCGCAGGAAATTTTACAGAAAAAGATCCTTATTCTGATTCAACCGCCTGGCTGATGGATTTTAATGAAAACTTGAATTTTAAATTTGACCCCATCAAAATTGGGTTTCACCCCTCATATTCTGATGTAATTCCTCTTGATAATAACAATGAAAATAATTTCGTTGTAATGAATATCTACAGCGGGACAAAAAATTATTCTAGTACAATAACACTGTATGATTCGAAATTAGATAATATTATACAAAAACGATTTGCTTACAACGACCGGGATTGGTCGAACTCTCGCCTATATTATGACAATTGATAATAAACCTGATTATTTTTTTATTATTAATGAAAATGGTATTATCGAAAAATTAGGTAAGGACCTTAATGTGCGTAATATGATTAAATTCCCAATGGTTAGATCCGTTTATTCATCTATAGATGTTGATCAGGATGGTAATAATGAACTGATCTTACAAACTAAAGGATTTGGATAATATTGTTATTAGCAGAAATGATTTTTCCGATTTCACAATTGTTAATTGTGCCGGAGCTGGATATATTAAAAGCTTAATGCTTAAGTTAAATGGTAATGCCTCACCTGAACTGTTTGCACAGTTTGATAATGCCGCATACTTAATAGAATATCGATCCAATCCATTATATTATTTCAAATACCCATTCTATGCTGGTATTTATCTCTGTGCACTTCTTTTGATACTTGTTATACAAAAGACTCAAAGAGCACAGGGTTGAATTAAAATATAATACTGAAAAGAAAATTGCCGAACTACAGATGAGATCAATTAAGAATCAGATGGATCCGCATTTTACACTTAATATAATTAATGCGATTGGTTCTTTATTTTACAAACGTGATAATAAAAGAGCTGATTATGTATTTGGTAAATACAGTAAGCTGCTTCGTACAATGGTCACAAATTCGGATAAAATTATTACAACCCTTTCCGAGGAATTAGAGTATGTAAAGGATTTTCTTGACCTTGAATTATTCAGGTATGATAATAAATTTATTTATGAAGTTAAGATTGAAGAAGGCGTAAATCTTAACCTTGATATTCCCAAAACGCTTAGTTCATACTTTTGCTGAAAATGCAATCAAACACGGACTGAGGCATCTTGAAAAAGATGGTAAGCTATTTATAAGAGTTTATCCATTAAACGGTAATTCTAATATATTAATAAGAGATAACGGTATCGGCAGAGAGGAGGCAAAAAAAATAGAACTCGATAATACAAGCAAGGGGTTGGGGATACTGCAGCAGATTCTTGACCTTTATTATTTGCTAATGAATAAGAAAATAGTTTATACTGTAAATGACCTTGTAGATGATAATAAAAAGGCGGGCGGGACTGAAGTATTGATTGAGATTCCTAATAATTAAAATATGGTTTCAAAAGTAAAAAATATCAAATGCGTTATTATAGATGATGAAATCGAAGCCTGCGACAGGCTACAGCCATTACTGGAAAAAATTCCAGAACTAAGTATTGTCTCAACTGAAACGCAAGTAGAGAAAGGGATAAAAAGGGTATGACCTGCCCCCAAAAATTAGAATAATTTTAATACAACTCAATTTTGCAATGGCTGAATAACTGGACAATGTCATTAAATAATTATTTTTTTTGATGAAAATAAAGGTAAACCCGCTGAAATGTAATCAGCAGGTTGCGGGTTCTCCCGAAGGGATTCCTTTGGAAGAGTCCCACCTGTCCGGCAAAGTTCGGGAAACGGAACGTAGACGGATTGCCAGCTCAGGAAAAAGCCTTCTCATTTGAGAAGGCTTGTTTATTTGCAGAATTTAATTCTGTCAAATCCCTAACTTATCCCTTATCTCCTTTGGTATAGCATCCTTATGAACCAGTATTGCTATAGTTCTTAATTTTACAAATGGCTCAGACATATACCAGAATCCGTCATACTTATAATTTTTTGTTCCCCACGAATTTTTTGTGTAATAAAAAAATGTTCCGGCCTGATCTTTTGCCATTCCTGTAATATGCATTAAGTGATCATCTGTTGTTGTGTAATCATCGTAGGCCTTTTGTCTCATTTCCTGTGTTACATTCTTTTCTTTCTCGGGTCCGGTTTTTAAAGTATCATTATCCAGGGGAACTACGGCATAACCTTCTTTTCTATAGAAATTATCTCTGCCTACATCTCCGTCCCAGGCGATTGTGAAACCATTGGCCAGTGCATTATTCATTATTTTTATAATATCATCAAGAGGTACATTATAGTATTCACCGTCAGCCCAGTTATCCGGAACTTCCAGGATAAATTTTGAATAAAATGGATGATGGTTGTAGGATGTTATCTCAACATAATCGCTTGTGTTAATGCCAAGACTTTCAGCAAATGTTTTTGGAGTATATTTCTTTCCATCGTATTCAAACTCCTGCGGTACTTTTCCGAGATAAATATCACAGATAGCATTAACAATATCTTTGTAGTGCTGCGAAATTTGGTTCCGGTCAACTATTGTGTTTAGTACAGATTTTAGGACGGCATCCATTTCGAAATTATCGTGAAGCGAATCACCCGGTTCAAGTCCCGGATAAACATTTGCGGGTACGGCTCCGTAAGTATCAAATACTTTTAATACATCGTGAGCCTGTCCTCCCTCGCCAAATTGATATTTACCATGATACCGTACATACCGTTCAGCTTTTAACGGATAGGTGTAGCGTACATTGAACATTTCTGAAAGATCATAATCGCCTTTACCCATTCTCAGCAGTTCGCTTTCAAGAAATGATTGAGTAGCGAAGTCCCAGCAGGTTCCTGTTTTTGCCTGATTTTTGACTGAGGTCGCATTCAGATCATAAATCATTGTGAAAGTGTGCCTGTCCTTCTTTGCGTCTTTATTTTCCTTTTCCTGGGCATAAACAAAATTGATAGAAATTACTGCCATCAGCAAGGATAATAATAGAATTCTGATTTTCATTTTTCCTCCATCGATTGAGAAATTTTATTTTAACATGTTAATTTATGAATAATTGATTTCTAATTCGAATATTATTTCATAAATGTCATCCTGAACCTGCCTTCCGGGAGGCAGGCTTGTTTCAGGATCTCTTATGGTTTTTCGGATTTTATTTCCAGTTTACCCGCCGAAATCTGCAAGATGAAGGTGGGCCTTGAATTGGAGCCTGCCTCGCTGAAGAGCGGGGGTTGTTTTGTATCAAGACAAAAGAACAGCAGAGTAAATAAATCAATTTGCAATTAAAACCTTGTCTATTTATCGTACTTACACAAATAAAAGCTTTCGTCATATTGAGCGAAGCGAAATATCTTAAGCTGGAATTTATTTCCAGTTTACCGCCGAAGTTGAAAACGAAGGCGGATTAATTTGTTCATCATAAAATCATTTAAGACGATAGTCGAAATATATCACTTTCCTCTTCCAGCCTCTAATTCTTGGTTACTAAAATTGCTGCAGACTGCAGGTGGATAAAAATTATACTCTTTTCTGAAAAGCACTCATATATGCAAAAAATATTCAAATTATTCCCTCCTTGGATTACTTCCTTACTGGTGTCCGCTCATTTGATTAAAACATTATAATCCTTATATTTTACTTTATTTTCGCATTATTTAGGGATCTTTCATCTTGGCGAAGATACTTCAAATCTAACATGAATTAAACTGATATAAATATGTTTGCGACAGCACTTTATCTTATTAAATAAGGTTATTATCTTTACAAATAAGATAAATTTTAGCGGTTTTTAATATGATTGTTAAATGAATAATAATTAGTTGCTGATAACGTATAATTTAAAAACCGGCTGACACTGTTAATTTTTAATAATTGTCCCTTTATAGGAAAAAAGAAAAAACCTTGTGACTCACGTGGCGAAGTTGTGTTTAGATTGAACAAATCAGGAATTATACAGGTAGCTTGAAATACGAATTCGGGCTAATTAATAAACAATATTACAGTAAGTATCAGTATTTTAAAACTCTTCTAAATTATAGAAGATAAACAATCAGGAAAAACTTAAATGGAAATAATTAAAAAGATACAGGAACACACTGCGCAAATAGGAATTATTGGATTGGGTTATGTTGGATTGCCTCTGGGTCTTGAGTTTGCACACAAAGGATTTGACGTAACAGGATTTGATGTTGATGAACGGAAAATCCCTATACTCAATTCAGGCAAAAGCTACATAAAGCATATAGCTGAAGACAGAATTAAGAAATTTGTGGATAGTAAAAAATTCCGGGCCACATCGGATTTTTCAAAACTTACTTCGTGCGATGCAATTATAATCTGCGTGCCTACCCCGCTTAACGAACATCGTGAACCGGATATGACATATATTGAAAACTCCGGAAAAATCGTTGCCCAATATATAAGAAAGGGACAGCTCGTAGTTCTCGAATCATCGACCTACCCGGGAACAACCGATGAAATTTTATTGCCCATGTTTGAAAAATCAGATAATCAACAAAAATTAAAAGTTGGTACCGATTTTTATTTAGCTTTTTCACCTGAACGTGAAGACCCTAATAATCCAGATTTTTCCACCGGAACAATTCCTAAAGTAGTTGGCGGCGTTACTGATAATTGCCTTAAAGCGGCACAGGCACTTTACGACCAGGTAATAGTAAAAACAGTACCCGTCTCATCCACAAGAGCTGCTGAAGCTACGAAATTATTGGAGAACATTTATCGTTCAATTAATATTGCTCTTGTTAATGAGCTCAAAGTCGTATTCGATAAAATGGATATCGATGTCTGGGAAGTGATAGAAGCCGCATCAACAAAACCTTTTGGTTTCCACCCGTTTTTCCCCGGACCCGGACTTGGCGGGCATTGTATCCCCATCGATCCTTTTTACCTGACCTGGAAAGCCCGTGAATACGAAGTGAACACACGCTTTATTGAACTGGCTGGCGAAATAAATACTTCTATGCCGTATTACGTAGTCGATAAAGCGGGAATGGCATTGAATACAAAAAAGAAATCATTAAATGCTTCAAAAGTTTTAATTCTTGGCGCTTCCTACAAAAAGGACATAGATGATATGCGCGAATCTCCTTCACTAAGACTAATTGAGCTTTTAAGAGAAAGGGGAGCAAAGGTTGATTATAATGACCCTTACGTACCTAAACTACCAAAGACGCGAAAATATAATTACGATATGAAATCAGTTCCGTTTACCGGTTCAACTCTTGGGAAATATGATCTTAGTCCTTGTAAGTACCGATCACACTTTTTATAAGGATAATGCGAAGCTTATTGAAAAAAAATCAAAATTAATTGTTGATACAAGAAACCTGTTTGGTAAAGCAGGAGTAAAAAGCAGTAAAATTTTCAAAGCGTGATTGGATAAATTATAGATTTTGGATTGGATCTGGGATTAAATAATAGAATAGAATCCTTAATATTTATTGTCCATGACACAAATAAATACTTCCGTCATATTGAGCGAAGCGAAATATCTTAATTAAGAGTTTATCCAAAACCTGGTAGACGTATTCTTCTTCAATAATTAGGCAGTGTCAACAAAGCAAAAATCATTTATATAAATATTTTATTTTAAATGGCCTGAAATAAATCGCGTTAATAAATTTGGTAAGCGAAACGTTTAACAGAAAAATATGTTTGACCCCGAGGAAGTCGGGGGAGTTATTTTTCTGTAGTGAAGCGCATCAAATTTTAGCGATTTATTTTTAGCCTTGAACTTTTGGTTCTTTTCTTTCAAGAGAAAAGAACAAAGGTTTTATTTCCAGTTTACCCGCTGTAGTCTGAAAGACGAAAGCGGGCCTTGATTTGGAGCCTGTTCCGCTGAAAAGCGGGGGTTCTTTTGTATCAAGACAAAAGAACAGTTAATTAAATCAATTTGCACTTAAAACTCTGTTTATTTATCGTACTTACACAAATAAATTAATTTCGTCATATTGAGCGAAGCGAAATATCTCAGCTTAGACGGGACAAAAGAACAGTTAATTTAATAAATCAATTTGCACTTAAAACTCTGTTTATTTATCGTACGTACGCAAATAAAAGCTTTTGTCATATTGAGCGAAGCGAAATATCTCAATTAAGAGTTTATCCAAAACCTGGTAGACGTATTCGTTTCAATAATTAGGCAGTGTCAATAAAGCAAAAATCATTTATATAAATATTTTATTTTAAATGGCCTGAAATAAATCGCGTTAATAAATTTGGTAAGCGAAACGTTTAACAGAAAAATATGTTTGACCCCGAGGAAGTCGGGGGAGTTATTTTTCTGTAGTGAAGCGCATCAAATTTTAGCGATTTATTTTTAGCCTTGAACTTTTGGTTCTTTTCTTTCAAGAGAAAAGAACAATTATCTTAATAAATCAATTTGCACTTAAAACTCTGTTTATTTATTGTACTTACACAAATAAAAGTTTCCGTCATATTGAGCGAAGCGAAATATCTTAATTAAGAATTTATCCAAAACCTGGTAGACGTATTCTGTTTCAATAATTAGGCAGTGTCAATAAAGCAAAAATCATTTATATAAATATTTTATTTTAAATGGCCTGAAATAAATCGCGTTAATAAATTTGGTAAGCGAAACGTTTAACAGAAAAATATGTTTGACCCCGAGGAAGTCGGGGGAGTTATTTTTCTGTAGTGAAGCGCATCAAATTTTAGCGATTTATTTTCAGCCTTGAACTTTTGGTTCTTTTGTATCAAGACAAAAGAACAGTTAATTTAATAAATCTATTTGCACTTAAAACTCTGTTTATTTATCGTACGTACACAAATAAATAGTTTTTGTCATATTGAGCGAAGCGAAATATCTCAGCTTGGCCGGCTTAGACGGGACAAAAGAACAATTAACTTAATAAATCAATTTGCACTTAAAACTCTGTTTTTTTATCGTACTTACACAAATAAAAGCTTTCGTCATATTGAGCGAAGCGAAATATCTTAATCAAAATTTAATTCAACCTTCAACATTCAGGCATTCAACATTCAAACACTTGCCTTCCGCTAGGCATGGTTCACAATTATAATATTTGTTAGTATTTTAATGACATTCAAATCCTTTAGAAACGATATAAAGGGACCCATAAATTGATATCTAAAAAAATAATCCTGTCGTTACTTCTTACTCTCTCTTTTGCGGTTACAAGTATTCATTCACAATCTGCTGCAGACCTTATTAAACAGGCAAAGCAGAGCGGAATGACTGACGAACAGATCAGGCAGAAAGCCGCTGCAATGGGCTACTCGGTGGATGATTATATGAAACTCCAGCAGGCACAGCAGCTGCAGATGCAGCAGCAGAGCCAGAACCTGAACCAGCTGAGAGTGAGATCCGGGATAGATACTACCGTTATTTCTCCTGAAAATATAAAGAAAGATACCAGCAGAATAGTACCCGAGTTTAATGCAAGAGGAGACAAGTGGAATCGACTTCCCGCTTTCGGGTATGATATCTTTAATTATTCTCCAACTACATTTCAGCCTTCGGTTAATATTCCCGTTCCCAATAATTATGTAATTGGCCCGGGTGATGAGATTGTCATTTCTCTCTGGGGCGAAACCCAGCTTGTGAATAACCTGACGGTAGCGCAGGATGGCAGTATTTATATTCCGGATGTAGGCCTGGTCTATGTAAGCGGACTCACGATGAAAGGTCTTAAAGAAAAATTATTCTCTGTCTTATCAAAGAGTTATTCATCGCTCGATGTTAAAGCAAAAGGCGGTTCAAAAACTCATCTGGATGTAACAACGGGAAAACTCCGCAGCGTTAAAGTTTTTGTCCTCGGCGAAGTCCGCAAGCCCGGCGGCTATACTCTCCCTGCATTATCTACTGCCTTCACTGCTTTATATTATTCGGGAGGACCGAACATAAACGGAAGCATGAGAAATGTGCAGGTTATCAGGGGCGGCAGGATTGTCTCCACGATAGATATCTATGATTACCTGCTTAAAGGTGATCAGTCCAGCGATATAAACCTTGAAGACGAAGATGTTTTGTTTGTTCCGCCCGTAGGCAAGCGGGTCGCAATAGATGGTCAGATTCTTCGTCCCTCGATTTATGAATTGAAAAGCGGCGATCAGCTGAAGGACCTTTTGCAGTATGCGGGAGGCGCAAATTTTAATACTTACTATCAGAATGTTTATGTTGACAGAATTATTCCCTATGATCAGCGGAAAGATTATGAAAATAATGTACTGACTATCAATTTAAATTTTAAGACGTTTGAGGAATTTAAGAACAGCAGTTACTCATTGTCAGATGGCGACCTCGTTTTTATTAAAAGTATTAAACCTGGTTCAGCAGAACAGGGTTTGGATTCTCGGTGCTGTTAAACAGCCCGGTTCTTATGGGCTTGTTAAAGATATGACGATTAAAGACCTTGTAATGAAAGCAGACTCAGTTTTTCCGTATGCTTTTCTCGATAAAGCTTTGCTTATCAGGACGGATCGTAACGAGAAACAAAGCATTGTCAGTTTTAATCTGAAAAAAGCTTTCGAAGGAGATCCTGCAAATAATATATTATTACAGAATCTCGATTCTGTGGTTGTTTATACTGATAGTCTATTTAAACCTTACAGGAATGTTGAAATTTTCGGGCAGGTACGCAAACCCGGTCAATTATAGTTCATACGAAGGTATGACTGTTTCAGATCTGATTGCACTGGCAGGAGGGTTGACGGATTCGGCAACTACACAGGATATCGAAATTACAAGGCTGGATACTGCTAACGAATTTATTTATGCAAAAAAATACACTGTGAATCTTCCGAAAGATTACTGGAATTCAAATAGAAGCAGTGATTTCGTTCTTAAGCCTTATGACAAAGTTTTTATACAGACTGACCCGTTGAAAAAATATCCCAAAAATATTTACGTAAGCGGTGAAGTAAAATTCCCCGGCGCTTATGCAATTCTGAACAGTTCTGAGAAAATAACCGATTTTATCAGGCGTGCCGGCGGATTTAAATCCACAGCCTATACTGATGGAATTTATGTCTACAGAAAAAATCCGATCTTCAGCGAGTTCGAAACCGATACAGCAAAAATTCCGGATAGTACAAGGGTAGATTTCAAGCTGGAACTATTATATAATCGTTCAGCTATAGTAAATAAGTTTTCCGAAAGAATTCCCGATTCAATGGTCGGATGTTGAGGACGATACTACATCTATTTATAATCTTAAACTTGAACCGGGAGATTCGCTTGTGGTACCGCGCAATCTCTATGAAGTTTACGTTTTGGGTGCAGTCGGTCTTCCGTCCACAGTGCCTTATAAAAAAGGAGCTTCAGTTGATTATTATCTTAACCAGGCGGGCGGCTATGCAGAGAATGCTTCGAAGGGAAATGAAATCGTTATTCAGCCCAACGGCAAAAAATGGGAAAAAGGCGGATGGTTTTTTGGTCACAGCGATGATATTCTTTCCGGTTCTACAATTATAGTTCCGACCAAAGTTGAAACTTATCACGATGTATGGCCGACCATTAGGGATATATTTACTGTAGTAAGCAGCTCGGCTGTTTTATTATTAACTATCAAAAACCTGAATAAGTAATCAATCAGGCAAAGTGAGAGGTAAAGCAAATCTTTAAAAAATGGGAAAAAGGTTATGTATAAATCATTCAAGGAAATGCCTGTTTGGAAAGAAACTATAGCTATAGCGGAAAACATTTTCCAGGCAACTGACAATTTACCAAAAAAAGAAGATTATGGCTTTACATCTCAGATAAGAAGATCCGGTTTAAGTATTTCTGCCAATATAGCAGAAGCGTATGGAAGGCATCATAGATTAGATAAAATAAATTTTTATTATATTTCACGAGCTTCGATAACGGAAACTCAAAGTCATTTAGAATATGGGAAAAGAGTAGGTTATATTAAGGAATCTGATATGAAAAAACTGGATAAATCCTTAGCAAAATCTTACAATGATATAAATAAAATTATAGTTACCCTTAGAAACTCAAATAAAAATTAATAACTTTGTTTTTACCTTTCCCTTAAGCTATTTAGATGATATAAATGAAATTATAGTTACGCTAAGAAATTTCAAATAAATTAAATTCTTTACCTTAACCTTTTCCTTTACCTTTTAAGAAAATATGAAATCAATTAAATGTGAAAATTTGCAGAATAGTATTAGCCGCTTGCAGTCTTCCAATCATCCAACCCTGCACTTTCAGTTTAATTAAAATTCATAGGCAATATAGATGGCTGATGAAAAATATCTAAATACTAATAAGGATCTCTCTCCAAAAGACCACCTAAGTTGGGAAGACTCAGAATCAAGATTCAGATTTATGAGCCCGGAAAAGAAACTCGAACTTTCAATGCAGCTTTATTACTCTGCCAGGGAATTAAAACGAAGCTGGCTTAAACTTCAGCACCCGGACTGGAACGATGCACAGGCAGACGTTAAGCTGAGGGAAATATTCCTTTATGCAAGAACTTAACCTATTTAAAATATTTACATCAAAACTGACTGAGCTTAATCTTGGCTATTTTATAACTGGTTCAGTAGCATCTATAGTTTACGGAGAACCGCGGCTTACTCACGATATTGACATTGTCCTTGAAATTTCAGCCATCAATTTGGTTGAATTCATTAACGCTTTCCCCGGAGAACAGTTCTATATACCGCCTGTCGAAATTATCAAAAATGAAATCAACCGTAGTGAACGGGGCCATTTTAATATCATACACAGTGAATCAGGCTTTAAAGCAGATATATTCCTGCTTGGAAATGATAAATTTCAGAAATGGGCGCTTGAAAACAAAAAGCAAATAACTTTTGAAGACACCATTCTTTATATTGCGCCTCCTGAATACGTGATAATAAAAAAACTGGAATTCTATAAAGAAGGTGGTGCTCAAAAGCATTTGACAGATATAAGAAGCATTCTTTCGAATTCAGCTGATATCATTAATCTGGAATTAATAGAAAAATATGCAGCACAATTTGGAGTGCTCGATAACTGGCATAAATTGAAAAATAATGTATCTTAGCTGTTACTCCTTAATAATCTAAGTGGTTTTGAATTTAAATAATAAGAATTTGAACAACAACTTAACAAGGAAAGGAGGAGGAGGAGGTAAAGTAGTCTTTCAAACAAGGGAGAATAAAAATGTATAAATCATTCAAGGAAATGCCTGTTTGGCAAAAAGCGATGGATATAGCTGAGAATATTTTCCATTTAACAGAAGCTTTACCTAAAAAAGAAGATTACGGTTTAACCTCTCAAATAAGAAGGTCAGCATTAAGCATTGCAGCTAATATCGCAGAGGCTTATGGCAGACATCATATCCCGGATAAAATCAACTTTTATTATTATTCAAGAGGCTCAATTACAGAAACTCAAAGTCACTTAGAATATGGCAAAAGAGTTGGTTATATTAAAGAAGCAGATATGAAAAAATTGGATGAATATTTAACTAAATCATATAAGGATTTAAATAAGATTATTGTTACACTTAAAAATTCTAATTAATAATTCTGGCTTTATCTATTTCTTAACCTTTACCTTTATTCTAGTATGAACCAAAAAGAAAACCCTGATCAGGAAAAATCAACCGAAGAAAGATTTAAAGAAACCATAGAAAAACTCATTTGGAAAGGAAAAAGTATAAAGCCCAAAGGAGAAAGTTAAAAGTAAAAAGTGGGAAAAATGGGTAATGATTTATGTGAAAGACTTTTAATTTTAAAGCAGAGGTAACTTCAAAAAAAATATCAAACAACAAAAAACAATTTCCAAATAAAAAACAAATATAAAAATCCAAGAAACCAAACAAAAATATGACCTGGAAGAAAGGACTTTAAAATTTGCTAAAAATGTTAGACTATTTATAAAATCCTTGCCTAAATCGATAGCAAATTTGGAAGATAGCAAACAGGTTGTCAGATCATCAGGCTCAGTAGGTGCAAATTACATTGAAGCAAACGAATCTTTAAGTAAAAAAGATTTTGTTATGCGACTAAAGATTAGCAGAAAAGAAGCTAAAGAAAGTGTCTACTGGCTAAGAGTTATAAATGAGACAAATGATCTTAAAAATAGTGAAGAAGCTTTGAAACTGATAAATGAAGGAATAGAACTTAAAAAAATATTGTCTTCAATTATTGAAAAATCTAAATAAAGTTATTGCATAAAAATTCATTGTTTTGAAATTGAAATTTTAATATTTGAATTTATTTGTTTTTTGATACTTGTTGTTTGTATTTTTAATTAAGGATTACTAAAAAAATAAAACTAAAATATAAATGAGTGAAAAAGAAAATAACCCGCAGGAACCCGAACTCTCCTCCGAAGAACGCTTCAAACAGACCGTAGAAAAACTTAACCTGATTATTTCAAAGAAAATTGTACTTGAAAATTATTTCAATGATATTATCGTATACCTGTCACAAAAGTGAATGAAAGATTTATGAAAATATTAAACTGTAAACTATTTTGAGTCAGAGCAATGAGAAGAATTGTTTATAAAGCGAAAGGTCACAAACAGGCTAAGCAATGGGATATTTATCAGCAGGTTAATATTACCCCGGATGAAAGACAGCAGATAGCAAAAGAACTGAAAAGACGATTTTATGGTGATAAATTGTCCGACATCAGAAGCAGAAATAAATGAAAAAAAAAAGATTATTTTTCTGATGATACTAGGGAGTTACTATATCTATTTCGCAAATTTTCTGTAAAGTACTTGATTGTAGGGGGTGAAGCAGTAATTTATTACGGCCATGCCAGGCTGACAGGGGATATAGATATATTTTATGAAAAATCACTGAAAAATTCGAAAGCTCTTTTTTCAGCTTTGCGGGAATTTTGGGATAATAAAATTCCGGGAATTAATTCATCAGAGGACTTGTTAAAAGATAAGACAATTTTTCAATTTGGCATTCCGCCAAACAGAATTGATCTGATTGGTGATATTGAAAAAGTGACATTTAAAGAATGCTGGGAAAATCGTACCCGCGCTTATAGTTATTTAAAGGGTAAGCGATTCAGCCTTTTTTATATTGGAATTGAACAACTTATCAAAAATAAAAAGGCTGTGGGAAGATTTAGGGACAAAGATGACCTGGAATTTTTAGTCACAGCTTTGAAGGCAATAAAGAACAAAAAATAACAATTGTATTTTACTTTAACCTTTACACTTTAAGTTTTTAACTTTATACTTTTTATAACAAAATGAACCAAAAAGAAAACCCTGATCAGGAAAAATCAACCGAAGAAAGTTTTAAAGAAACCATAGAAAAACTCATTTGGAAAGGAAAAAGTATAAAGCCCAAAGGAGAAAGTTAAAAGTAAAAAGTGGGAAAAATGGGTAATGATTTATGTGAAAGACTATTTATCTTTGCAGCAGAAGTCATAAAATTACTAAGAAAAATTAAATATTCGCAGGAAACAGGAATTATAAAATACCAATTAACAAAGTCCGCTACATCAAGTGGTGCCAATTACGAGGAAAGTCAAGCTGCATCATCTAAAGCAGACTTTATTAATAAAGTAGCGATATCTTTAAAAGAAATGCGTGAATCGAACTATTGGTTAAGAATCATCAAAGCAAGTGAAATTTATCAATCTCAGAATTTAAATAAACTGATTGCAGAATCTGGCGAATTAAAAAAAATCTTAGGTGCTATTTATACCAAAGCAAGCAAAAATAGAAAATAGTAATTATGATTTACTTTAACCTTTATACGTTATACTTTTAACTTTATACTTTTTATACTAAAATGAACCAAAAAGAAAACCCTGATCAGGAAAAATCAACCGAAGAAAGTTTTAAGGAGACCGTAGAAAAACTCCGCCCTTATGTTTTAACCCTCTGGGCCGCACGAAAGAAATTCTTAATCTTTAACGGAGTAGTCCTGGTCTTAACGTTAGCCTATTTGCTTTTCCTTGCCAAACCTTATTATACAAGCACTGTAACAATATTACCGGATTACGGCAGTCAGGAATCTCTTTGAGCAGCTTTGAGCGGTATTGCTTCATTGGCTGGTGTAAGTGTTGGGGCAGGCTCTCCTACAGAAATTTACCAGGCTCTTATTTCAAGCGAAGCAGTGCTTTCTCCTGTAATTTATGCCAAATATAAAACAGAAGAATATCCGGATTCAGTTAATCTTATCCAGTATTTTGAAATAGAACCTAAAAATAGCTTATCTCCTGATTTACAGAAACGTAATATGTTTCTTAAAGAATTTAAGGATTTACAAAAGGCTAGGCTAGCTACTGATGTCGATCGAATGACAAAAATATTAACTGTTACTGCTACAATGCCTGAAGCACAGCTTTCTGCAGATGTTGCTAATAATATTGCGGAATCTCTTGATAATTATATCAGGACAAAAAGAAAATCCTATGCATCCGAACAAAGGCTCTATATTGAAAAACGACTTGGGCAGGTAAAGGATTCTTTAAGCTATGGCTGAAAATAACTTAATGAATTTTAAAGAGCAAAACAGAGTCAGTATCTCAATCACCTTCTATTGATGCTGGAACAGACAAGGTTATCCCGTAGTGTTGAAATATTAAATGCAGTTTATCTTGAGCTTAGTAAACAGCTTGAATTAGCAAAAATAGACGAGGTGAAAGATACGCCGGTTTTAAATATTAAAGAGTTGGCAAATAATCCAATTGTAAAAGACAGGCCCGAAAAGAGCATCAGCATTAATAATAATAATGTTTCTATCTGTACTGGTTAGTGGAGGATATATAATGTCTTCATCAAAAATAAAATTATATTGCGGCTTAATTCAGGGGAAATAAATACTTTGGGAAACCTTGTCCTGCTGAACCTGTTTCAGCACCTATTTCCCTTGAATTTTGTGGGCATTAGATACTCCGGATAAGTCTATAATGACAGTTAAGCAAAAGCCTGTGCCAACAGGCAAGCAGTAGAAATTATGATAATGTAAGATGCTAAATGGTGGATGGTAGAAAAACAACGATAATTTAGAAATTCCGTCCGCCTTAGCCGGGCATAAATCTCCCATTTTTCATCATCAATTTCAAGGTTTGTCTTGAACTTAGTAAACAACTTGACGT
>CAVUXT010000027.1:0-7647 GCA_963745465.1 uncultured Bacteroidota bacterium
CATTCAAAGAGCAATTTGGGCTAGCGGCAGGCTTTAGCCTGCGCTTGCCCAGACGAGACGCCTGTGTCACCAGTTGATTGCGAATTCGTATAAGGTGTCTCCGGTGTTCCTCAATCGTGAGGTACCGGAGCAGAACTTCAGCACCATCATGCGGAGACGACAAAAAGGGGCAGACCGAAGTCTGCCCCCGAGGTGCGCCGGGTCGGGCCAATCCCGCCTGGACCCGAGATGAAAAGCTACTGCTTGGTGATGACTACCAGGGTTTTGTCATTCACCAGGGGATAGATCTCATCCAGGTCTTTGTTGAGCAGAGAGATGCAACCCTAGGTCCAGTTTTGTCCGGAGAGGTTCCGGTACGGGTCTTCAGTCCCGTGGATGCCGACGTCGCCGCCGATATCCGCCTCCGGGGGGAGACGCCCCGCCTGCTTGGCCCGGCGAACTTCAGCCAGTTCTGGGTGTTGGGATAATCCAGCCAGATGAAACTGTCCCACCTGGGGTGGGGGTACTTGGCCCGGATCCGGTACACGCCTTCGGGGGTGCAGAGCATCGCCCTGGCACAACTTATCGTTGCGCGGATCGTTCCCAGGACTACGGGATAGGTCTTGAGCGGGGTCAGGCCCCGGTAAAAAGTGAGTTTGCGGCTGAGTTTATGGACCACGATGACCGTGGGCTTATCACGATTACGTCGTAGCCGTTCTTGGCTAACAGGCGCGCAATATACTGTTGTTCCGGCGTCAGGTGGGTTTGTTGTTGTTCATAATCGGCAGCGGCGTCTGCCAGGGTCGACGGTCACGGGCTTCCCCAGGCCCCCGCCGCACCCTGCGCCTGCCGCCACCAGGAGCACCCGCACAGAAAGTATCCAAGTTACGCATATTCCACATCCTCCCCCGTAGGTCATATAACGTAACGGGTGCTCACTATAGCAAGGAAATATAATATGACAACAACATTTTTGCTGAAGTTTCTTATTGTTTTTTTGGTATTATATTGCCATGCATCTCATTGTCGACGGCTACAACGTGATTCGCCAATCCCCCGGTTGCAGCTCCTGGACGCCCAGGACCTGCAGAGCCGGCCGGGAAGCCTTGCTGGAACTGCTGGCCGCTTACCGGAGCCGGCCACCACCAGATCACCGTGGTGTTTGACGGCTGGCAGGACGGCGATCTTAACGAGAGCCGGGATCGGCAGGGCCTACGCGATCCATTCTATTCCCGCCGGGGGAAAAGGCCGATGAGGTCATTAAGCGTTTGCTGACCAGGAAAGGCAACGCGCCGTGGTGGTCACCTCCGACCGGGAGATCCAGGTGCTCGCCGAGCAGACCAAGGCGGCCTGGATCAACGCCAGCCAGTTTGAGTCGTCCCACCTCCAGGACCCGGCGGCGGCAGCCGACCCGGACGCCGGGGCCGGCGCCTCATCCCGGGGCACCCACAAGAAAGGCCCGGCCCGCCGTTTATCCAAGCGGCTGCGCCAGCGTCAACAGCGCCTCAAGAAGCTCTGACGGCCTGGCAAAGTATGTTCATTACCGTGCTCCTCGAAGCACCAAGTTGCCGTCAAACAAGGAATTATCCGAGTTGTAGCGGCGGTGAGCGCACCGCCCCTACGGGGGTTGCGAGCATAAAGCCAGAATTACCTCTATGAGTGCAACTTGGTATAAGACCACAGAACACCATGACCACCTAAAACCGGGAAGAGTGGATTAACCCTCCCCGGCCAGGCGCCCCGGACCTTTCCAGTCTCTAAGACGCGGTTAGACCCGGTTTGCTGCCCGAGTAAGACAGATCAAGTCCCGCCTGCCGGCGTTACTTGGTAGCCTCTTTCTGTCTTGGCCCGGAATGCCTGCTTCTTTTCGGGGGGACATTTCACCCCTTGATTCTTGGTCACCTGCTTGGCCTCTTGCTTGGCTTTGCCTCTGTCCCCGGATTCCGCCGCCTCTTTGGTTTTGTCGCCGGGTTTGACGGTCTCCTTAACCACCGGCTCGCCGGGCTTGGCGGCTTCCTTGGGGACTATCTGAGGCTGAACCGCCTGGGTGCTCTGCACCACAGGTTTCTCCGCGTCTGGCCACCTGAGCCTGGGCCGTGGCGGCCAGCCCCAAAGCAAAGGTCACAGCAGTCAACGTGGTGATGATCTTTTCATGGAGTTTCTCCTACCGGTTTGACGGGGTCTGTCTGGCGACCTGTTTCATAATAATGCATAAAGCCTGCCAGGCCGGAACGCTGTAGGGGTTATTCAAGTAACAAGCTGTTTTTATTATATATAATTACCTAGCCCCTATGCCCCCACCGGGACTCCCCCGCCCCTATCTCCCTCAATTCTCTCAAAAATCGAGAGACGGCTTTTCCCTAGGCTTTTTCTGGCTAAATCAGTATACGGATTGGAGAACGTGGCCTGAGTTAGAAAGAGAGACCTCTGCTAAAGTCCCTTAACCTGTCATGCTGAGGGAGCGGCGCGACCCGAAAAATCTCATCGGTACGCGATAATACGAGATCCTTCGCTTCACTCCGGATGACCAAATGGCTTTTCCCAGAGGTCTCAACTTTGAACTTCCAGAGGCGGCCCCTTAAATTTTTTTTAACTAATCACTTGACAACTATTCTTATGTATAGTATTTATAATGTCATGAAAAATTTGACTCATAGACAACAGGCTGTCCTCACCTTTGTGGAAGATTTCTTTCAGCAGCAGGGTTATCCGCCCACGGTGCGTGAGGTGGCGGCCCATTTCAGCATCCAGCCCCGGGCAGCCGACGACCACCTCAGCGCCCTGAAACGCAAAGGCTATCTGCACCGGGAGCCGGGCCTTTCCCGGGGCCTGGCCCTCACCGGCCGTCAGTTGGAGCTGGTAGTAGAGGTGCCGATTCTGGGTCAGATTGCTGCCGGCCAGCCGCTGCTGGCCACCGAGCAGGTGGAGGATACCCTGCCGCTGCCCCGGTCCTGGGTCCAGGGAGAGGAAGTCTTTCTCCTGCGGGTTACCGGCGACAGTATGACGCCGCTGATCCTGCCCGGCGATCTGGTCATGGTGCGGGTGCAGCCCCGGGTGGCCCGGGGTGAAATCGCCGCGGTTCTGATCTATGACGAGGCCACCATCAAACGTGTCTATGAAGAGGCCGGCGGTCTGGTCCTCAAAGGCGATAATCCAAGTTTTACGCCGCTGCGCTTTTCTCCCTCGGAAGCCGCGGAACTGATCCAGATTCTAGGCAAGGTGGTGGGGGTGTATCGGTCGCTGGTAGGGAAAGGGAATAGATGCAGCAATTAAGCCACATACCTATCGGGATCAGTCGGGCAGAAGACCTCTTGCTCCTGACCTTCGGCGACGGCATGCGGCCTCTGACCGCCGCGGCCGCGGCCTGGGGAGTGGCCCGGGGCCTGCGGGTATTTGTGGTGGATGGGGCCAACCGTTTTGATCCGTATCGATTAGCCCGGGAAGGCCGGAAGCGGGGGTTGCACCCGGAACAGGTCCTGTCCCGGGTGTGGGTGGCCCGGGCCTTTACCTGCCATCAACTGGTGCAGTTGGTACAGGAGAGTCTGCCCGTGGAATTAGCCGGGGAGGAAAGGGCATTGGTCATCCTGCTGGGCCCCTGCAGCCTGTTTTACGATGAACAGGTGCCCCTGGCGGAGCGGCGGCGCTTATTTCGCTCTCTGATGGACGGTCTGGCCCGGATCAAGCAGCAGGCGGCGCTTTGGTTCCTGCAGCCGACCCTGCCGCCCCAGGTGGCCAACCAGCACTTCGGACGGTTGCTGGCCCCGGTGATGGACTACTTTGTCGAGTTGGAAAATCCCGAGGCCCGGCCCGGCGCCAGCCCCCCGGTCTCGCCGCGCCTTCCGGGCAACTTAGGGGGCGGGCCCCATCACGCCGCCCCCTCCCGACCTCAGAAAGGAGAACTTTAACGTGGACCTGTCGCTATCCGAATACCCCTGCCTGCAGCCCGGCCTCAAAGTTACGGCTCGCCTGAGGCAATTGAGCCAAACCCTGGCCCTCCCGGAAGATACCGCCACGTATCTCCTGGAAATCCTGAAATTCCTGGGAACCCTGGGGCTGATTATGGTCACCGCCTTGATCATGCTGATGGCGGGGTAAAAAGTTGAGGGAAGGACCGGGGCGGGGCATCAGTGGCGCCGGCGTCTCTGCCTGCGACCGGGGGGAATCAGTAGCGCCCCTGCCGGGCGACCCTCGGCCCTGGGTCCTCCCACCCTCCCCTCCCATCCCCTGGGAAGTTTTAGTGGCACAGGCTTCCAGCCTGTGCACCGGCACCGGTAAAATGCCGGCGCTGCTAAGGGTGTAGGGCGGGCATTGCCCCCGCTCCCGGTCATCAATCGGTGCGTAGAACGCACTCTACGGGAACTTTTCGTAACCGTGGCCGGTATTTTCGCAAACTACTGACTACTGACGACTGGGAAATGGGAACTGGGAATGATTATGGGTCGGACAGTTTTACCTTATAGCCAGGTCTGGGAAGCCGAACGGCAGCGCTGGCAGAAGTTTCGCCGGGCCCTGCGCCGGGAGGACCAGGTGCAGTTCGACCGCCTCTTTGAACTGGCCCGGCTGCACCTCCAGGCCGGGGTCTACGCCTCGAACCCCTGGCCCCTGGAGTCCATCTGCTCTCCATGCTCCTGGAGCATCAGAAGGAGCTCAGCGCCCTGAAAGAGCGGCTGAAGACGTCTCGAACAACTTAGGGGTGGTTCCCGAGTGAAGCCCTTACGAAAAATCCTCTGCCCTCCCCTCAAACACCACTCCTAACCCCTGTAGGAGCGGACCTGCGTGTCCCGCCCTTGTTGATCACCTGTGCCGTAGGGGCGGTGCGCTCACCGCTCAATTCCCCGGTAAAGGAATTGGGGAGGGGGTTGGGAAAATTTCACCAGGGAAAAGGCCTGCGCCCGTGCCCCTCCCCCGAGTTTCCTCCCCACACCAATCATGCAAACCAACGGCTGGCTCTTCGATCTCTATCCCCTGGGCGACCGCATGGTCCTGTGGTTTATCACCGCGACGGGCGAGCGCCTGCGCCTGGAGGATGATTTTCCCTATTGCCTCTATCTCGGCGGGCCGCAGGCGCGGCTCCGCGCCCTGGCCCGGGCCTTGGGACAGCAGGGCTGGGTGCGCCGGCCTATCCGTCCCGGGGCCAGGACTTCTGGACCGGCGAGGAGATCCCGGTGGTGGCCCTGGAGGTCGGCTTACGGCCTGCTGCCCCGGCTGCGGCACTGGCTGGGGGCGCTCCCGGCGAGGTGGACTGCTACAACTGCGACCTGGATATGGCCTCCTACTACCTGTACTGCCCGCCGCTCTTTGCCCTGCGGCTGGTATGATCTGGAGGCCCAAGGCGGGCGCCTGCTGCGGCTCAATCCCCTGGAGGACGCCTTTGCAGGGAGTTTTCCCTGCCGCCCCTCACCACCCTGACACTCACCCTCACCCGGGACCACCTCATCCCGCTGGGCGCGGGCAACGGCCTGGCCCTGACCTGGGAGGGCGAGACCCTGGAGTTGGAGGCCGCGGATACGCCGGGCTGCTCCGCGACCTGGCCCGCTGGCTCCAGCGGGCCGACCCGGACCTGGTGCTCAGCGACTGGGGCGATGAAGAGATCATCCCCACGCTCTGGCACTGGAGCCGGCAGCACCGGCGTGAGCCTGCCCCTGGACCGGGAACCGCAGCCGGCGCCCCGGCGCAGTTCCGGGGCCGCACCTACTTTTCCTACGGCCGCATCGTCTACCAGGGCCCCTCCGTCCCCTTCTACGGCCGCTGGCACCTGGACCGGCGCAACTCCTTTTTCTATCGGGAGACGGGCCTGTCCGGTCTGGTGCAGTCGGCCCGGCTCGGCCAGATACCCCTGCAGCAGGTGGCCCGCACCAGTCCGGGAACCCTGATCACCTCCATGCAATTGGCCCGGGCCATGGCCGACAATATCCTCATCCCCTGGCGCAAGGGCGAACCGGAGCGCTTCAAGACCGCGGGCGAACTGCTGGTGATCGACAAGGGCGGCCTGGTCTTTCAGCCGCCCATGGGGTTCCACTACCCAGGTGGCGGAAATCGATTTCGCCTCCATGTACCCCACCATCATGGCCATCCACAACATTTCCCCGGAGACGATGAATTGCGTTGCTGCTCTGAGGCAATGAGCGGGAGCAGGGGGCGGGCAGGGCCGGTGCATCGAAGTTTCCCACCTGACGTCACCAGCTCGCCTATGATCGCCTCGTACGCCAATCAGCTGCTGTGCGGGAGCGCTCGCGGCGGGGCTGCGCCCGCCTGGCCTTCCTCCGCCCAAAAACCAAAGGTCCCGGAGGCCGACTACGTCCTCTGCCAGCAGCGGGAAGGGCTGGTGCCCCGCACCCTGAAACCCATCCTGGAACTGCGGGGCAGCCTGAAACGCCGGGCCAAGGAACCGCCGCCTGACCCGGCGCGGCGCCGATTTCAAGGCCCGCCAGACCGCCCTGAAATGGATGCTGGTCACCTGCTTCGGCTATCTGGGCTACAAGAACGCCCGCTTCGGCCGCATCGAGGCCCACGAAGCCGTCACCGCCTACGGCCGGGATAAGCTCCTCACCGCCAAGGAAATCTGCGAGGACGCGGGTTTCACGGTGCTCCACGGCCTCACCGATTGCCTCTGGGTGCAAAAATCGAGGGTGGATTATGGTAGGGGCGGACCTGAGTGTTGGCCCTCGGGAGGAGTTCGCCAGGGGGTGTCACCGCCAACTGGAGTTCCATCTCTACAGCAACGACCCGGTATGAGGCGGAACTGGAAGACTTGTGCACCGAGGTTTCCGCGGTCACCGGGGTCAAGCTGGCCCTGGAAGGGGTCTACCGCTGGCTTTATTTCATGCCCTCCAAGCAGGACCCGAACGGCCGGTGGCCACCCGCTACTTCGGGGTCTTTGCCGACGGGTCGCTGAAGGTCCGGGGCTCATCTGCCGGCGCCGGGACACGCCGCCCTTCGTGCGCCGGGCCCAGGAGGCCATGTACACAAACTGACCGAGGCGGTGACGCCCGAGGAACTGGCGGCGCTGCAAGCCGACACTGGAGGAGATGGCCGAGGGCTTCCGCCAGCGCCTCCGGGAGGGCGGCGTTAAGCCTCAGGACCTGGTCATTACCCGGGTCCTGTCCCAGAAGGTGGAAGACTATAAGGTGGATACGCCCACGGCCCTGGCGGCCCGGCAACTGGAAAACGCCGGCTCCACCGCCAGCCGGGGGAGAAGGTGCGCTACGTCCATCGGGAGGGCAAACGTGGCCCTAAGGAGTGCCGCATCCAGGCCGCGCCGTTTTTGGAGACGCTGGATGGCTATGCCGTGGAGGTTTATCTGGACCTGCTGGACCGGGCGGTGGCAGGAGGTGATGCTGGCCCTGAAAGAGCCGGGTTGAGATTGGGTTGACTAATATAAACAGGCCAGCGCAGATTAATTTTTTCCTTCCCTCTACAGATGCACAGGCGATACGCCAGTGCCATTAAACGCAAAAAAGGGGCGGATATAAAACCCGCGCCACGTGTGTGCTGCGATAATAATACGGACCTAAATTTCCAGCCAGGAATCGGAGCACAAGACCTGGCCCATGATGACCCGGGCGGTCTTGGCGTAGGATTAACCCTACGAGGACGATTAAAGCAGCGCCCGGTAATCGATAAAAGCTTCCCCAGTTTTTGGCCATTTCTTTGCCGATGGGGCGCTTG
>CAVUXT010000028.1:0-3961 GCA_963745465.1 uncultured Bacteroidota bacterium
CAGCCGCATCGGCCGAGCACTAGGAAATGAGGCCTTGGGGCAGGGATCAGGGGCCGTTGGCCCCTGATCCTCCCCCAAACCCCCTCCCCAACCCCTTAAGCAGGATAGAAGCCGGGACCGCTGGTCCCGGCTTTTTCTTGCCTGTATGAGAGCGTTTCCCCAAAATTCCTTGCCATGGATGGTTTTGTAAATCCCCCTTTTTCAAAGGGGGATTTGCCAAGGAAATCCGTTAAGTTCCCCCCTTTGGAAAAGGGGGGGTAGGGGGGATTTAGGCTCTTCGAGCCTGCGCCAGATGGCAAAGCCTTTTGGCCATCGCCCCAGGGGCGGACCAGTGGGGCGGGCCTCCGTGCCCGCCATTTCTTTCCTGCAGTTTTCCCGGTTGCATTTAAGGCACTACCGGAGTAAAAGAAAATGGAGATGGTGGACCAACCGGCAAAACCTCATTATCATCGGGCACCGGGCCCGTCTGAGGGCACGCTTCCTCAACGGCGGCCCCGGGGCCTTGCAGGACTATGAGCTCCTGGAACTGCTCCTGACCTTCGCCATCCCCTACTCCGACGTCAAGCCCCTGGCCAAGCGGGTAATCGAGCATTTCGGCTCCTTCACCCGGGTCCTGGACGCCACTCCCGAGGCCCTCATGGAGGTCACCGGGATCAAGGAGTACGCCGCTATCCTCATCCGCCTGGTGAAAGCCTGCTCCGAATACGCCCTCAAGTCCGAGGCCCTCAAGCGCCAGGCCATCAAGTCCCTGGATAACCTGGTGGAATACTGCCGGGCCTCCATGGGGGGGCTCCTGGACGAGCAGTTCCGGGTGGTCTTTTTGAACAGCCAGAACGAAGTCATCGCCGAGGAGATTGTCCAGGAGGGCATCGTGAACCAGACGGTGGTCTATCCCCGCAAGGTCCTGGAACTGGCCCTGAAACACAAGGCCACCGGCCTCATCCTGGTACACAACCACCCCAGCGGCAACCTCACCCCGTCGGCCGCGGACCGGGAGCTGACCCGGGCCCTGGTCAAGGCCGGGCAATCCCTCAACCTGACGGTCCACGACCACCTGATCATCGGCCGCCACGGCTACTTCAGTCTGGCGGAACAGAATATGCTCTAAAAAGTTCTGGCTGGGCCGACAGAATTATCAGGCGTTATGGCAATTTTATCAATAACCTGCTCGCCTTTACCTCTATTCCCCTTAAAATCCGCCTTCCTCGCCCTCATTCCTTTAGTATAATGGTTATCGGAAAATAAATAGTATCGAGGCCATCTTGAAGGCGGAAAGATCATGAAGCACTTGAGATTTCTCTTGTCGGTAACGCTGTTGAGTTTAGCCTTGAGCAGTCCGGGGCTGGCCTGGAACCCCACCGAAATGCCCCCGGGTTTCGTCGTCGAGACCCCGGGCTCGCCCGTGGTATTGGGTGGCAAACCACTTTTCTATCTCCGGGTGAAACCAAAGGCCCAGAGTACGGAACAAGAAGCTCATATGTTTGCCGAGCGGATTAAGCAGCTGGCCGGGACCCCACGTCAACCCCCGAACCATCACCGTGCAGGATTCGCCGTTGAGTTCGGATATCATGGTCGGGGATCAGGTTATTATGCCGGTCTGGGCCTTTGAGGCCAAGGTGGAAGGGAAGCCCGCCAATGAGCTGGCCCGGGACTATGCCGACAAGATCCGGCAAGCCATTGTGACCTATCAACGGGAACACAGTTTCCACGCCCTGGCTTTTGGGGCCCTCAAAACCCTGGTAGCTCTAGTGTTCGTCGTCCTGCTTTTCCTGGTGCTGCTGCAGGTGGTGCGCCGGATCAACCGGGCCCTCTGGGCCACCCAGAGAATCCAGGCCGTCAAGATCGGTAATTTTGAATTCTTCACCGCCGAGCGCATCAAGGCCATCCTGATGGGACCGTTAAGATAATCCGGCTCCTGGTGGCCTTTTTTTTTATTCTATGCCCTGTTGCACCTGGGGCTCAGCTTCTTTCCCTGGACCCATAAGTACGCGGTAAAACTTTACGAGAGCCTCCTCAGCGCCCTCGAAGTCATCGGCGGGGCCATGTGGGACCAGATTCCCTTCCTCACCTTTCTCATCGTGCTGCTGCTCATCGCCCGGTATGTTCCAAACGGTACGGTTTATTTTTGAACAGGTTGAGGCTAACAAAACAACCCCTTCGGGCGTAGACCCTGAAGTCGCGCCCATCACCTATAAATTGTCCGGATACTGGTCATCGCCTTTGTGGTGGTGATCGCCTATCCTTTTATCCCGGGCTCCAACTCCAATGCCTTTAAAGGAATCTCCATCTTCCTGGGGGTGCTCTTTTCCCTGGGATCGACTTCCGCCGTGGCCGACCTGGTTGCCGGCATCAGCCTGACCTACACCAGGGCCTTTCGGGTAGGCGATGTGATCAAGGTGGGAGATGCCATGGGAGTGGTGCTGGAACGCAAGCTTTATGTCACCCGCATAAAAACCTATAAGATCAGATTATTACTATCCCCAACGGCAATATTCTCACCAGCCATGTCACCAACCTGAGCCACGAGGCCAGGGAGGGTGACGGCTTAATCCTCCACACCAGCATCACCATCGGCTACGGTGCCCCCTGGGAGACCATCCACGCCCTGCTCATTGACGCGGCCCTGGCCACCCAGCATATCCTCAAGAGTCCGCCCCCCTTCGTGCTCCAGACGGGGCTCAACGATTTTTATGTGACCTACGAACTGAACGGCTACACTGACGCCCCGGAGATCATGCCCCGAATTTTCGGGGAGCTGCACCAGAACATCCAGAACGAGTTCAACGAAGCCGGCGTGGAAATCATGTCGCCCCATTACACCCAGGTTCGGGATGGCAACGCGAGTGCCGTTCCGGCGAATTATCTGCCGCCGGATTATGTGCCCCCGGCCATCCGCATCGTCAACACCACCGGCCCCGGGGAGAAGAAATAAGGAGTGCGGCGGCCCGGAGACCAGCACCACCGTCAATGGCTTTGGATTCGGCGGGTCGGCCGTCCTTTTGGCCGCCATTAAATCGTTGTGTTACCTGGTGAGGTGCATTAGGATTGGGACGTTGCCAACGAACCGGGGCCGTGGCTGATTCTGACTCCAAGGCCAGAAAGTGGACAGGAACGGGAGGAGATCTCGTGAAGCTGAGAAGATGGATGATCCCAGGATCGCTGATTCTGCTGATCTGGTGCTGCCTGCCCGGGGTACAGGCTTATTCCGGCTATTTCTATGTGATACCCAATTCTGCGCCCTTGCGGGAATGCGCTTCTCCCGGGTGCGATGTCCTGCTCACGGTTTACCAGGGCGACAAGGTGGAAATCCTGGAGCGGACGCCCGCGGGCTGGTCCAAGGTGCGCCTGGTGGATAAACCCGCCGGCATCGGCTGGATACCCAGTGACCTGCTCAGTTACAGCCCTGATCGGACCCACGTCAGTTTACCCACGTATCATGTCAATGTCAGCAGTGTCCCTTTAAGGCAACATCCCCGGCCGGAATCCGAGACCCTGGCCGTGCTGCATCGCAATGACGCGGTGGAAATGATGGGAGTCGGCAAAAGCGGCTGGGCCCAGGTGCGAGTCCTGCAAAGCAACCTGGTGGGTTGGGTGGCGCCCCGCTATCTGTCCCCCGGCCCGCCCCGGGGCCGCTGAGCTTAGGCCCGTAAAACGCCGCCATAAGAGGAACCAGAGCGATTTGAGTCCGGTGTGGGATGAGCATTACGCCCCACTCGGTAATACCGGGAATGTAGGGCGGGAAAGCGCAGCGCCTCCCGCCTTGAGCATCATGAGTTGCCCACAGCCTTCCCGCCTCGTGACCGGGGAAAAGAACAACGCAGTATTAAGGGCGTCCGGGGTATGGCGTATAATTTATGTTTGAGGCAATTGCCGACGGCGGGATGCGTTTCACTTTCCCGCCCTACAACAACAGATACCGTTAGCTTGTGGTTATGATTCCCGAGAACGTAATTCATAAACT
>CAVUXT010000029.1:0-16064 GCA_963745465.1 uncultured Bacteroidota bacterium
GATGCCCCTTCCCTGGCTAAAGAGGTCTGGGCGAACCATACGCCGATAACCGTTTCCTCCCTGCTATGATCAACGCCGCGGTAAAGACATCACAAAATTGGAACCGTCTTTTTGGGCCTCATACCAGATGTCGCCGCCGTAGTTTTGGATAATCTTGCGGCTCAGGGAGAGACCGAGGCCCAGACCCTGACGGCGATTCTTGGATGGCCGCATGCTCCGGATAGGCGAAAAGAGCAAGGGGCGGATAGCTTCAGGGATAATTTGCCCAGTGTTATACACATTCAAATGGCAGGCGGACCCTTGGCTCTTGAAATCGACCACGATGGTGCAGCCGCTGCCGCCGTATTTTATGCCGTTATTGATGAGATTCCGGAAGACACACTTCAGCCACAATTTGCTGCCCCTGACCGAAAACTTGCCTCGCCCCTGATTATGCAGCCGGTTCTCCAGGGTTATTTGGTGGTTTTGGATTTCAGTGGCCAGTTCAGCCAGGACCGGTTCGACAATATCAACGGTAAGGTCCAGGAGATCTTCTGCTATGCTCCAGGCCGGCGCTCGGCCAGGAATTTACCGATGAAATCCTCCGTCAGGTGAATGGTTTTCTCGATCTGACCGATGGCTTCAAAGAGTTTGGCCCTGACCGGTTCGCTTATTTCCCCAGGCATGCCTTGGGCCATGAGCTTCAACGAGGCCGCGGTGGATATCATGGAGCCCCTGATATCATGGTGCATGAGCGTCATTTGCGGTCCTGCCAAATCGCCTGTCCCGGAATTTGCCGCCGAACCTTTTACCGGTTGGAGGTCCATCACCTCACGCTCTGCCAAGCAGTGGCTCACCCGTCGCCACAATTCCGTGGGGCTCACCGGCAACAGGACGTAATCATCAACTTCGACTTGATAAGCTTCCAGGGGAAAGATGGCATCGTTATTCTCACTGATTATCATGAGCTTGACTTCCGGATTGAGACGCTTAGCCCGCTTCAGGATTTCCAGGGTCTCCATCTCAACCGTGGTGATCTTGGCAATGACCAGGTCATAGTTCCTTTGCACCAGAGCATCCAAGGCGACCTCAGGGCTGGCCGCCACCTTGACCGCAAAACCTTTATAGTTCAAGGCCCAGCCGAGCGTCTTCAGGAGTTTCGTGCCGTCGCCGATCAAGAGAATGTCGTACTTGGCCATCCGTGTACTCCTCGTCGTCCTCCGGTTTGGTGTGAAGTCCCTTCGTGCAAAGGGTAAAAGAATTTATCTCCATGCTATTTAATTTCGATAAGCGGGATGAGATTAATAGGTGAAACTGCCATTTCTTTCTTAGGTAAAAATCCCTATAAGTTGTTTCGATCACGCCGCCAAGCCCTGGAGCGCACCCAGTCGGAATTGTCTTTGGGACTGGGTCAGGCGGAAGGGGCCCCCAGGAGGCCTGACAGGTTATCCCCATAGAGTTTCAGGCAGGTTTCCACCACGGCCCCATCGTAGAGAATCTCTTTGTTCCGGGTGATTTCATCCAGGGCTTCTATCAGGCCCAGGGAGGCGCGATAGGGACGGTTTGAGCACATGGCCTCCAACACATCGGCCACGCCCAATATCCTGGCTTCCAGGAGGATTTCCTCTCCCTTCAGACCCTGAGGATAGCCGGAGCCATTCATCCTCTCGTGATGTTGCAGGATAATTCTGGCAGTGTTGCCGGGTAGAGTGACGGGCTTCAGGATATTATACGCCACCTGGGGATGGGTTTTAATCAGAGCGAACTCCAAATGGTTGAGGCCTGCCTGGCCGGGAGAGAAGGCTCGAGGGGATGGCGAACTTGCCCAGGTCATGGAGTCTGCCGGCCACGTGCAGGTCCCGCAGGCGTTCCTCGGAAAGTTCCATCTCCCTGCCGATGGTACAGGCGATCTGGCTCACCCGCCGCTGATGCCCGGTGGTATAGGGGTCCCGGACCGCCATCGTGGACTCCAACACCTGCATGAGGACCTCCATGCCACCTCCTTCCCTATCAGGGGTTCACCCCGCCGGTGTGCTGGTTGTCAGCCGAAGAAACCTTGGCCCTGTAGGGTTACCCAGGGACTTCAGCCGACCCCTGGTCCCGACAGGCATTGGACTCTCATGAGACTTTTACAAGAGTTCCTGACACGTGAAGGTCACCCTCGTGCCCGACAAGAGCCCTGACAAAATGGCCGCCAGTCGGTGCAACCGGCGGCAGGCGGTTAGCCTTTCATAACGTTGTTGAGATTCCCCCGGCTTGTCCGGCCTGGCCCGGCCCAGGTTTCTGTCTCCAGGAACGTCCCATCTTTTTGGAGAACCTGTCCGAAAGCCTGAAAAGCTTTTTTACCTGAGTATTGAAACAGATGTGGTGGGTATGACCGCATTCACAGATGTAGGTATGGAAATCACCGTCTCTAGTCAGGTTATAAAGAAAATCTGTCATCATTTCCGCTTCGACGCCGTTGAGCGTGACTTGGCGCCGATTGTGTTGGTCGCATCCGAGGTCCGTGATCGTTAGCATGTGATGTCTCCTTCGCCGTTAGATCCTTCTCTTGATGACTCCAGATGCCAAGGAAAAAATAGCCATTTACGCGTGAACAGTCGTTGGCTTTATGAGTCACCAATTTTCGGCACTGCTGAGGTTAATTATGGAAGGAAAAGCCGAGGAATATCCATGGTCAGAATAACCATTTTCATATGGTACAATGCACCACGTGCCATCCGTTGAACTATGAAATAACTCTTTCCGTTTAAATATTGTTTCCTTCCAGCTAATCATGTGAGTTGTGCGCCTCTCCGGGTATCAGAGCGTATCTTTGGTCTATGAGAAGTGTCTGAGGAGAATAGGAAGGTTGTGGCGCGTCGGAGTAAACTTAAGGTTTTGCCAAGACTGAGGAATACCGGCCAGACTGTTTGGGGCTGGGTGTCATCGGTTTAGAAAAGGTTACATAAATCCAGGTTCTACAGAGCGGTTCTTCCCTTTGCTTACGCTTAAACGGCTTAACTTCATTCTTGGAGGGCACTCCCCGGGGAAAAATCAATGGCAGGTTTTCCAGATCGCGGCTGAGGACCCAGCCCAGGGCGCCAGTGGAAGGTTGGCGAACCTGGTACCAATCCTTGGTTTCCCCGATTTTCTGCACCTGATCGTTAAACCGCAGGGTTCTAATAACCTGGCCGCGGTTCGACGGTTTGGCCCGCAAGATGAGTTTCCTTACTGCCACATAGTAATATGGTTTCCGGATTTGCTTTTTCCGGGTATCCTCGATATGTTCCGTAAGCGCTGAGGCCGGCACCCATCCAAGGCTGTGGCTTTTGATTACCAGGACCCGCCACCAGCCACGGTCACCTTCTTCGACTCTTTGCACCTGTTCGCCCCGGAAAAGTAGTTGCAAGGGGAGACAATCGTTGCGAGGGCACTCCAGAAGAGGCAGGGTATCCTCGTTTACATAGTAAAAACCAGTGGCAACCGGGCCAGAGCTGAGTAACTCCTTCCGAACCCATCCAACCTGCCCACTCCTTTGAAGTTTAACCTGCCACCAGGGTGATTCGCCACCATCCACCCTTTCTACCTTATCGCCTTTATATAACGGGCCCAGGACATTCCCGTCGTATCCGGGGCTGTCCAGCAAATAGGTGATTTCCGAGGTAACAAAGAAAGGCCCTTCGGGTGCCTTAACCACGGGGGTTTGGGCACAGGAGCAGGCTACGCCCAGAAGGAGGAAAAGTGTTATGAATCTGGTCAAACAACTATAAAAGATCATATTTATGATAAAAATTCCTTACTCTTCCGGTTGCAAAGATATGATCCGCCATTGATTTGACTCTCTGCCGAATCTTATCACGTAGGTCTTTACGAACGGCTTTATTTTTGAGAGTGCTGATATTTTGCGCCTCGACATTCCATGTTACCCGAGCCTGAGCAGTTTTGTTGGCTAAAAGTTTGACCTCCGTTATTTTGAAGTCCATTTTTGGGTAGTCATAGATTTTCCAGGTTTTGGAGATGTGTTGAACCCTTTGCTGCAACTGCGGAAAGTTTGGCGAGTAATGGCTCAAAAGCTGGGAGAGATCCTTTTTCTGATTGGCCTCCCTTATCCCTGCGAGTACCTGGGCCAATTGGCTTTCCAATGAAGCGGGTGACTCTGCCGGGACCTTGACAGCAGCTGGAGGGGCCACGGGAAGGCCTTTACCGGGCTGAGTTTCCCGGTGCGGAACCTGAACTTCCGCAGGCCTTTCCGCCCGTAAGGGAAGGCGGTGAAGAAGGCGTCCCCTTCATGAAAAACCATGCGACAAGACCAATCAGCACAACCACGGCTCCCAGAACGAAGCCGTAGATCGCAATACGCTTCCATCTGGGCTGCGAATAGGAGGATTTCCGATTTTCGCTCATGGTCCCTAGCTTAATCCGTCATTGGGCAACATGATATCAAAATCTACTCCCCTAAGAAAGAGGAACCTTAAGGTGGGGACCTGAGTTGAAAAAGACTGGCCGGATGATCTCAGGGGAGAGTTTAAGTTCGGAATTTCAGGAGTAGTTACTCCCTTGGTTCAGGTTCCAATCTCTTTAGACCCTGGGAGAAGCTTCTATTGGGTTGATCCATAGGTCAAGCAATTGCCCGATTGTGGGCCAAGCTAGGGTATGCTACTATCAAAAAAATTAAGAAACCAAGAAGTGCTCCGGGTTGCTGATGCTCCAATCATTGCTGATCACGCCATCTTGGCTCCTCAATTTCAACGCACCCGGTGCTGGTAGCCATTCACCGCGCCTCAGCAACCGTTGGGGCTGGCAGGTATTGAATTAATTTATGGTTTTCTCTCTTCAGATATACTTACTCTGGCGGCTCGGCAAAATAGAAGCGATACTATCGCATGAAAAGATGCACGAATTTTTTCTAAATTAAATAGAGCTTAAACTACAAAGAAGTTATGAGCTAAGATTTACTCTGATTATAAGTAATTTTTTAGCACTGTATTCAAAATATAATTTGAAAAATTAGTTATAATTTTATCTGTAGGTAGAATTCATGTCTGACAAAAATAATTTTTGAAATTACCCTTATACCTTATTTTCATATTCATTATTTTATCCATTGGGATATTAACGTCAGGATATTTATACTATAAGAATCAAGAAGATTATATAAAAAGAGAGAAGCAACAAGAACTTGCCGCCATCATTGCCCTTAAAATAGACCAAATTATCTCTTGGCGCCAGGAACGGATCGATTTTGCGAGCACGATTATGGACGATCATTTCCTTGCCATTCGCGTTAGCGATTTTATCAAAAGCAGAAAAAAATCATATTTTCAAAAAACAAATTATCGAACGGTTAACTGCCTTGGCTTCATTCCAATATCAAAGTATTACGCTTAATCGATCCACAAGGAAATGTGCTGCTATCGGTGCCGAACGTCGGAGCGAGGACTTACTCCCTATGTAAAATCGTTGGCCAATGCAAGCAATGCAGGCTAAAAAAGTGGTTTTTTCCGACCTATATCGTGATGAGAACTCAAAGGTTAGGCTCAGCGTCCTCGCTCCTCTTTTGGTAATTCAAGGAAATGCGAAGGTTACCGTGGGGGTTATCCTGATAAGGATTGAACCTTATTTGTTCCTCTATCCTCTGATCAAATCCTGGCCAACTCCGAGTCTGACCGGAGAGACTGAATTAATCCGCCGGGAAGGAAATGAGGTGATTTTTCTGAATGAACTCCGACATCGCGAGAATATTCCCCTTAATTTACGGTTTCCCGTGGACTCGCCCCAAATTGGTGGCAGCGATGATCGCCCGGGGAAAGAAAGGTATTGTCGAAGGCTTGGATTATAGAGGCGTTCCAGTCCTGGCAGCCGCTGGACTTATCCCTGATTCCCCCTGGTTTCTCGTTGCCAAGGTTGATGCTAATGAAATTTATGCTCCGCTAAAAAAGCTCAGTCAGCAAGTGGTTTTTTTCCTCATTGTTTTGATTGGCACCGCAGGCATATCCGTAGCTTATTTCCAGAGGAATCAACAAACCAGGTTTTACCGCCGGCAATATGAGGCTGAACGCAAGCGACGGGTCTCTGGCCCAGCGGTATGAGTATCTGACCAGGTTTGCCAACGACATCATCCTGGTAACAGACCAGAACCTGCGAATTGTGGAAGCAAATGACCGGGCCATAACTTCTTATGAATACACCCGAGACGAACTCCTCAATTTACATTTAATAGATTTATACCCGCCTGGGTCGGAACAAGTGATCGATACACTTATGCGTCACGTAGAAGAAGAAAGCGGGCTTATTTTTGAAGCAATGCAACAGCGTAAGGATGGAACAACCTTTCCGGTGGAGATCAGTTTGCGCCTTTTAGAGTTAGAAGGCGAAAAACTATTTCAGGAAATCATCCGGGATATTACAGAGCGCAAGCGAACTGAAGAAGTGCTCAAACAATCAGAAAAGAACATGCGCTATCTGGCCTCTCAACTGCTCAGCGCCCAAGAAGATGAACGGAAACGTCTTTCCCGTGAGCTTCACGATGAACTGGGGCATGCCTTGCTGGCGCTGAAGCTCCAGGTAGAATCCGTGGAAGAGCAACTTTTGCCTCAACAGGTTACTCTGAAAAAGGAGGTGAAGAAGATCCTCGAGTTTATCAATGCCACCATCGAAGAGGTGCGGCGTCTTTATCTCGATCTTAGCCCAGGCGACCTGGAGGATCTGGGTCTGACCACCGCGTTGCATTCGCTGGTTGATGACTTTTCCCAGCTACAGAAGCACATAAAATGGACAATTAAATTGGATAACCTCGATGGACTTTTTGGTTTGTCAACTCAGACGGCTATCTACCGGATAGTGCAAGAAGCTTTGACTAATATCGGGAAACACGCTAAACCTAAAAACGTGTTCTTTGAAATTAAACGGGAAAGACAAGCGGTCTCTTTTACCATTAAAGACGATGGCATTGGCTTTGAACGGCATAAGGTTGTCACTGAAAAGAAAACCTTGGGCTTGTTAGCCATGGAAGAGAGAGTCAAGATCCTGGGTGGCGCCTTTGAACTCTGGAGCCAGGAAAACCGAGGGACGAAAATCTCTTTTACTATTCCAATTCCCGGAGGAAATTAGACATGGATCCTTATACCATCATACTGGCCGATGATCATGCGATGTTCCGGGAAGGGATTAGAAAAATCATCGAACGGATCGAGGGTGCGCTGATTAGCGGCGAGGCCAACGATGGTCTCGAATTACTGGAACTCCTGAAAAAGTCCAGCCCCAATTTGGTCATCCTGGACATTTCGATGCCGAATCTCCGGGGTTTGGAAGCAATTAGAGAAATTAAAAAAACTTACCCAAAAGTAAAGATCTTGGTTTTGACCATGCATAAGAAAAAAGAATTTCTCCGACAGGCCTTGCGAGACGGCGCCGATGGTTTTTTGCTCAAAGAAGATGCGGGCAGTGAGCTTATCCGGGCTGTGCAAACTGTCAGAAATGGCGGGAAATATCTCTCTCCTTTACTTACCAATGTCTTAACAAGCCTGGCCGTAGAGGAAGAGAAGCCCGAGGTCTTGACGATGCGGGAAAGAGAAGTCTTAAAACTCTTGGCGGAAGGCAAGAGAAGCAAAGAAATCGCCGAAGCTTTGTACATCAGCCCCCATACAGTGCGCCGGCACCGCTCCAATATCATGGAGAAGCTAAACATCAAGAATTTGGCCGATCTGGTCAAGTACGCCATTTCCCAAAGCTATATTCTCGACCATTCGTAGTTTCCCATTTCCAGCCAATCAAAACAATCATAGGAAAATGATTGCTTCATTTAGGGACTTTCCCCTACCCATCAGGCCCCGCCGAACAATTGCACCGGGACCTCTTCCCCTTTGAACAGCCCTTCCACCCCCAGGGGGATCATCACCAGGCCGTCGCTTTTCACCAGGGGGGAGATGAGGCCCGAGGGCCCCAGGACCGGGTCGGCCCACAGGTCATCGGCCTCCCGGCGCAGGCGCACCCGGACGTAATCCTCCCGGCCGCTGGCCCCGGCCAGGTTGCGGGACAGGGCCGCGGTGACGGTGCGGCCCCAGGGCGCCCGGACGCTTCAGGCCGGAGAGATGCTGCAATAAAGGCCGCCCCAGGACCTCCATGACCACCGCGGCCGAGGCCGGGTGCCCCGGCAGTCCCAGGAGGGGCTTGGTCCCCGTCTCCCCCACCGCCGCCAGGATGGTGGGCTTGCCCGGCCGGATGGCCACGCCGTGCACCAGGACCTCGGCCCCGGGCAGGTCCTGGATGGCCGCCAGGGTCAGGTCCCGCACCCCCACCGAGGAGCCGCCGGAGATGAGGATCAGGTCGGCCTCAATCAGGGCCGCGGCCAGGGCGGCTCGCAACGCCGCGAAATCGTCCGGAATAATGCCTTTGATCAGGGGCAGGCCGCCCCAGGCCTGCACCTGGGCCGCGGCCAGATAGGCGTTGGCGTCCCGCACCTGGCCGGGGCCGGGCCTCTCGATCGATGGGGACGATTTCGTCGCCGGAAGAGAGGATCGCCACCCGGGGTTTTTGGTAAGCCGTCAGGCGAGCTATGCCCAGAGCGGCCAGTAGGCCGATGTCCTGGGGACGCAGCCGCGTGCCGGCCGCGAAGAGCAACTCCCCGGCCTGCACGTCTTCGCCGGGCTGCAAGACGTTTTCCCCCGGGGCCACGGCCCGGCGCACCTCCAGGGTCTGGTCCGGATGTTCGGCGGTGTACTCGATCATGACCACGGCGTCGGCCCCAATCGGCAGCATGGCGCCGGTGGGCACCCGCAGGACCTCGCCGGGACCGACGCCCCGGTAGGGGCGACGCCCATGGCCACCTCGCCCTTGATCTCCAGGTACTGGGGCGCCCCGACGCTGGCCCCGAAGGTGTCCCGGGCGGCCACGGCGTAGCCGTCCATGGTGGCCCGCAGAAACCCCGGCACCGCCTCCGGCGCCGGTACCGGCCCGGCCAGCACCCGGCCCACCGCCCCGGCCAGCTCCACTTCCTCGGCGCCCACCGGGGCAAAGCGGTCGTACAGGGCCAGGACTTCTTGGCGGGTTTGGAGGCGGAAGAATTCTAAGGGGATTATTCCCATCGTTGCAAATGACTCGGGAGCCTATGAGTGATTACGTGCTTCCAAGACTTGGAAAGACAATTCTCTGTCGCAGATGTCTACCACTCATTCTGCATGGCATCTCCAGCTCCCGGTCCAAAGGTTTCGATATGAAACTCATGGCTGACTTGACATCCGCCATGGCTGCCTCATAGTATCACCCTGCCACTACACGCCCTTTAATCCAAGGGGTAGGCAATGTAACCATCCGGATGTTTTTCACGATAACGTTGAACGGGCTACAAGGCTGTCCATCAATGATTAGATATCGAAGATTAGCACAGGCGAGACGCCTGTGCCAGGCTTGCGGAACGCCGATTTTCGCGGACAGCTCTGCTTCCGCTAGTGATGGCCTGGGGAAGGCGCAGGCCTCGGCCCCTGCCCCTTAAACTACCTTCCAAATCCGCGAAAATATCCGCACATCCACCGCGAACAGGCCCTTGTCGTAGAGCAGCAGCGGATTGAGTTCGATCTGGTCCAGTTCCGGGTGTTTGCCGGCGAAGATGGCCAGGGCCTTCATGACGGCCAGCAGGGCCTCGGTGTCCCGGGGGGGCTGGCCCCGGTAGCCGGTGAGCAGCGGGTAGCCTTTGATTCTCTTGATCAGGTCTTCCAGTTCGGCGTCGTCGGCGGGCAGCAGGCAGAAGGCCACGTCCTGATAGATCTCGGTGTTGACGCCGCCCAGGCCGAACATCAGGGTGGGGCCGTACTGCGGGTCGGTGATGGTGCCCAGGATGACTTCCAGGCCCCCGGGTTTGGCCATGGGGGAGACGGTGACGCCGTGGACGGCGACCCAGTGCTCGAAGAGTTTGCTGGCCTCCATCATCTCGTCAAAGCCCTGGCGCACTTCCTCGTCGTTTTCCAGGCCCACCAGGACCCCGCCCACCTCGCTCTTGTGGGCGATGTCCGGCGAGGCGATCTTCAGGACCACCGGGTAGCCGAACTGCCCGGCCAGGGCCACGGCCTCGTCGGCGTCCCGGGCCAGGGGTGCGGCCGCGGCCGGGATGCCGGCCTTGGTGATCAGGGCCGCGGCTTCCGGGGGCGGCAGCAGGTGGAGCCCCTCGGGGACCGCGACCTTGGGACGGCCGGGGGCCGGGACGGGCCGGGGCTCGAACCGGAAAAACTGGGCCAGGGCCTTAATGCCCCGCTCCGGGGTCGGGAATACCGGGATGCCGGCCTCATACAGTTTCAGCCGCTCCTCCCGCTCCACTTCGGCGCCGCCCAGGAAGATGACCAGCTCCGAGGCGCCGGGCGTCACCTGCGCCGCGGCCCCGGGGATGGGATCGCCGAAGATCACCACCTGGGTGTCGTAATCGTCCCGGGTTTTGTCCATCACCTGCTTATAGAGGTCCGGGGCGCTGATGGCGTCGCCGGTGAGGTCCACGGGGTTGCCCACGTGGCAGTGGGCCGGCAGCATCTCCCGCAGCCGTTCTTGCAGGATGGGATTGGGCTCCGGGACCGTCAGGCCGTGCTTTTCGGCCTCGTCGATGGCCAGGATCGCCGCCCCGCCGGAGGAGGTGCTGATCATCAGCCGCCGGCCCCGGGGCTTGGGCAGATAGGCCAGGGCCTTGGCAAAGTCGAAGAGTTCCTCCAGGGTGTCGGCCCGGTGGACCCGGTACTTGCGGAACAGGGCGTCATAGATGGCGTCGGCCCCGGCCATGGACTTGGTGTGGGACTCCGCGGCGCGGCTCCCCTGAACGGTGCGTCCCGCCTTGAGGATGACCACGGGTTTGTTCGCCTCCCGCAGGGCGTCGAGAAAGTAGGAGGCCCGTTTGACCCCTTCGAGATAGAGGGCGATGACCGGGGTGTGCGGGTCCTGGTTGAAGTACATGAGCACCTCGGCCTCGTCCACGTCCACCCGGTTGCCCAGCGACACGAAGCCGCTCACCCCCAGGTGCTCGGCCGCGGCCATATCCAGGAAGGCGGCGCCCACGGTGCCGGATTGGGAGGCGAAGGCGATCTGGCCCTTGGTGGTGATCAGCGGCCAGGAGGCGCACATCTGTTCGTGGGGCATATTGACCCCCTGGCAATTGGGCCCGATGACCCGCATGCCGGTCTGCCGGATAACCTGGGCCAGTTCGTCCTGGAGGCGCTCACCGTCGGGGCCGGCCTCGGCAAAGCCGCCGGTGATGACGATGGCGGCCTTCACCCCCTTCTCGGCGCACTGCTCCAGGGTGGCCGCGACGATCCGGGCCGGAATCACCACCACCGCCAGATCCGGGGCGGCCGGGGTGTCACTGATGCTTTTATAGACCTTGAGGCCTAAAATCTCGTCGGCCTTGGGGTTGATGGGGTACAGCGCCCCGGGGAAGCCGCCGTTCTTGAGATTGGCCAGAATGTCATGGCCCAGTTTGCCGGGGGCGGTGGAAGCGCCGATGACCGCAACGCTTTTGGGCTTGAAGATGGGAGTCAGGCTGGCAAGGATATCCATGGGGCCTCCTGGGGATAATTCTTGGGGTTATAGCATGTGCTCTTAATTCATTCCACGTGGTGGTTTATCAATCCCCCCAGTTCCCTTTTTCCAAAGGAGACTTTAATAGCAAATTCTTGTAGTTCCCCCCTTTGACCATGGGGGGAGGGGGAATTTTGGTTTTTAGTCCATGTTCCATAACGGCAGGACTTTTGGCATTCGCTCTCGATGCATCGATGATAAAGCAGGGATAGGCAAATGGGAAGGTGATTTTTTCCCCCGGCCCAGCCTCCCGGAAGATCGACGGGTGTGGGACTGATACTAACCAAAAAAATATGGTCAATCAGATGAGTCAGGCAAAGAGAGCCACTGGCCGCACCGCTCAAGGGAAATGGGGCCGCGTGGCTGAGACGGGTTGGCGGCAATTACCGGCGATGCCCCGGAGGGCATTCCCCGAGTTCTGACCGGGTGCTACCGCTTTAGCCGGACGTCAGGGGAAGCAGGCTGAGGAGAGGCGGGGTAGAGGTTGAGCCCGGCGTGCCGCGGTAGTTGGACACCCTCGGGGTCGTCCAACGCCCCGCCAAAAAACCTCGCGGCTGATGGGAGGGGAAAAGCTCTCCCCCCACCCGGTTGCCGGGGAGGAGGGTTGGAGGAACAAAAAAACCCCGGCTGTCACCGGGGCTCGAAAACGTAGTATTTATACTATCAGAAAATCAGAAAAAGTCAAGCGCCCCAGCTCATTTTTTTTGAAAAATCTCCTGTCGCTCAGGCGAGATGCGGAGAGAAGCTGGGCCAGGCTGGTAAAAATCCCGGAGAGAGGGGCCGTCTAGGGCAAGGTCTTTTAGGATTAACCGGAACTTGCCGATAAATAGACCAGATACGCCCAGGGTCATCAGTAAGTGGCCTCGATTCCAACTGGATCCCAGGCCACTGCGGCTTATGACCGGGATTGGGCTGCGCCCAAGTCTAGGGTGGCGTGTCCGACCACTGATCGTCAGGCTTAAAACCCGGGGAGACCGGTCCCGGCTGTTGCTCTGCGGTAGAGAAAACCATCTGACGGGTGTCCGCGGCTTCACAGGATGCCCTTGTGAGGTCATATACCCCAGGAGGAATCGGGAAGGCTGGCCGTCGGCCCCGGTTTGCCAGGTCGTCGCCGGGCAAACCGGTCCTCTCCCCTGAAGTGCCGGGGCGACCTCTCCGGGGTCCCGAGCTCGTGGTCCGGCGTGTCGCCGGCCCCAGTGCTGCCGCCGGGGTTCCGGATGCCGCGGTCCAGTTGTTCGGCTCCCAGGTTCGGTGGCCCCCAGCCATCGCACCACGCGGCGTAGAGAGACTTCATGACCAAGAAACGTTGCCTTGCCAAGCTGACTGGCGACCTCCGGGCCCGCGCCGAGAAATTCCTGGCGGCCGAGGGGACGGGCCTGAACCCGATACCCCCGGACGATGTCCTGGAACTGGTGCACGAACTCCAGGTGCACCAGATTGAACTGGAGATGCAGAACGAGGAACTGCGCCGGGCCCAGGAAACCTCGCCAAGAGCCGGGAACCGGTATGCAGATCTCTATGACTTCGCGCCGGTGGGATATGTCACCCTGGACCCGCAAGGGCTCATCCTTGACCTCAATCTCACGGGAGCCAGGCTATTGGGGGCACCCCGGAACTTATTACTCAAGCAGCCCTTCATGCTGTTTGTCGCTCCTGAGTGCCGCCAGGCCTTCCATAAATACCTCAGACAATTGCCGGTCAGCGCCGCCATCCGGTCCTGCGAACTGGAACTCAATCCCCAACAAGGCCCCGCCGGCGTGGTATCCCTGGAGAGTCTGGCAATGGTCGAGGCCGGCGGCAAGGTTATCCAGTATCGCATGGCCATCACCGACATCACCCGGCGCCGCAACGCCGAGGATGACCTGCGCCGCAGCGAAGAAAAGTTCCGTCTGCTCTATGAAAAAGCCCCCCTGGGCTACCAATCCCTGGACGAAGACGGCATTATCCGGGAGGTCAACCAGGCCTGGCTCGACATCCTGGGATACTCCCGGCAGGAGGTGATCGGCCGCTGGTTCGGGGATTTTCTCCCGCCGGGTTACTTTGAGCTGTTTCCGGAGCGCTTTGCCTGCGTCAAGGGCGCCGGGGAGGTGTGCAATGTAGATTTTGAGATGGTGCGTAAAGACGGCGCCCAGATCACCGTCTCCTTTTACGGGCGGGTCGCGTTTGACGACCAGGGTCGGTTCGTCCGGACCCACTGCATGTTCCAGGATATGACGGCCCGCAAGCAGGCCGAGGAGGCCTTGCGGGCCACCGAAGAACGTTTGCGACTGAAGCTGGATTCCATTCTCTCTCCGGATGTCGAGATCATCGACGAGGATTTAAGCAACATTCTCGATATACCGGCGATTCAATCCCTGATGGAGGACTTCACCAAACTGACGGGCATGGCAATGGCGATCCTCGATCTCAAGGGGAACGTGCTGGTGGCCACTGGCTGGCAAGAACATCTGCACCCAATACCACCGGGTCCATCCCCAGGCGGCGCAAAACTGCACCGAAAGTGATCTCTTCCTGGCCCAGAACTTGCGGCCGGGCGAGTATGTGGCCTACAAATGCCAGAACCACCTCTGGGATGTGGCGACCCCCCTGTTCATCGGCGGGAAGCACGTCGGCAATATCTACACCGGTCAGTTCTTCTACGACGATGAACCCGTTGATGAGCAGCTCTTCATTGACCAGGCGGCCAAATATGGTTTTGACCAGGAACTGTATCTGTCAGCGCTGCACCGGGTGCCGCGCATCAGCCGTGCCCGGGTCAAGCCCCTGATGGATTTCCTGACGAAATTCTCGGCGTTGGTTTCCAAGCTGAGCTACAGCAACGTCAAGCTGGCCAAAGCGATGTCCGAGCAGCAGCGGATTGAGGCCGCCTTGCGCCAGAGCGAAGAACATTTCCGGCGACTGACCAAGCTATCTCCGGTCCCGGTCTGCATTATCAACGACACGGTGATATTGAGTATTTGAACGACCGGTTCCTGACGACTTTTGGCTATGACCGTTGACGATATCCCGAACATGGAGGCCTGGTGGCGGCGCGCCTATCCCGACGACGGAACACCGCCTCAAAGGCATGGCCAACTGGCGAGAGGCCGTGGAAAAGGCGGACCGGGAACATACGGATATTGAACCGTGCGAATCCCAGGTGACCTGCAAGATGGCACGGTTCGCATCGCCGAAATATTCGGCACCAGGATCGGGAACCAGAACCTGGTGGTCTTGCAAGATATCACCGAGCGCAAGCGGGCCGAGGCGGAGATTCTCCAGCAAAAGCGACCAGCTCCGGGCCCTGGCGGCCCGGATGGCGGAGGTGGAAGAGGCGGAACGGCAGCACCTGGCCCGGGAACTGCACGACCAGGTGTGCCAGAGCCTCACCGCCCTGAGACTCACTCTGACTCTGCTCCAGACCCAGATGCCCCGGAAGGCGGCGGCAGAGCTTCGGGCCCGACTGGCCGATGCCGTGGCCCTGGTGGAGCAAACCGGGGAGACCATCCGGGACCTGATGGCCGAGTTGAGGCCCCCGATGCTGGACGACTACGGGCTGATGTCGGCGCTGCACTGGTACGGGGTGGAGTTCTTCGCTAAGACGGGCATCAGGGTGGACGTCCAGGGGCAGGAGGCGGTCCCCCGCCTGGCTGCGCCGGTGGAACTGGCCCTGTTCCGCATTGTCCAGGAAGCCCTGACCAACGTGGCCAAGCACGCCCGGGCCCAGAGGGTGGTGCTGACCGAGGCCGAGGATAATGGCACGGTTCGCCTGGTTATCGCCGACAACGGCGTCGGCTTTGACCAGGACCGGCTGGGCCAGCCGGAGGGCCGCCACCTCTGGGGACTCATGACCATGAGCGAGCGGGCCGCGGCGGCCGGTGGCCACTGCCGCATCGAATCCCAGCCCGGCCAGGGTACCAAGGTGGTGGTGGAGGTGAGCCGATGAGCCTCGCGGGGTTCCTGGCCGATGATCATCCGCGATCCGGGAGCGGGCCCTGACTGCCAAACCGGTTTATCGCCCCCGTCAAAGAATTTCCCCGAGCCTTGTCAGGATTTCCGCACAGACGGGAAGGATATTGCCATTAAATTAATGACCGAGGACCAAGATCTTGAGTAACAAAATCTCTGAGAGAAACGGGGTAATGGTGGGCCCTCCTACATCCTGATTGTGGAGGATCACCAGGGGGTGCGGCAATCCCTGCGGGAATGGCTGGAACTATCGTTTCCGCGCGACCAGTTGCTGGAAGCCACCAGCGGTGAGGAAGGGGTCACCCTGGCCCGGGCCATGTCCCCCTGCCTGGTCATCATGGACATCGGCCTTCCCGGGATGAGCGGCATTGAGGCCGCCCAGAGCATCAAAGCGGCGGTGCCCTCCACCCGGGTGGTAATGCTCACCATGTTTGACGATGAGGCCCATAGGGCTGACGCGGTGGCGGCCGGGGTTAGCGCCTATGTGCCCAAGCGCAAGGTCCAGACGGAACTGCTGCCCGTCCTCACCGGGTTGCTGGGAAGAAGATAGCGGCGAGCCCCCCCCCCTGATTAATCCGGGTGAGGTGGCGGTTCTGGGCGGGAAG
>CAVUXT010000030.1:0-36917 GCA_963745465.1 uncultured Bacteroidota bacterium
ACTGCTGTCTTTGAATGAAGTCAATATGATCGATGCAAAGGGCGTCAGCACAATTGCGCCTAAAACCGTAAAATGCAACCAGCAAAATCCCAGTAATACGCTGTTGAACAGGTCTTTGCGTGAAAAATCTCTTGTGGTCATATCAGTCATTCTCCTTTCCCAATACACCTGAAAACTTCAGTTGTATCAGGTTGATGATGAGCACAACCGTCAGCAATATCATCCCAATGGCAGAGGCCAGACCCAAATTACCCGCTGATACCGTTTTGATAAATGAAACCAACGATTGTTAATCCAATATTGTTCGGGGAAGACTTGCCGGCCCAGATCATTTGACTTTCCACAAACATCGCCAGGCCGCCATAAATGCTGATGGTGAGCACATAAATCATGGTGGGTTTTAATAACGGGACCGTGAGGTACCGAAATCTCTGCCAGGTATTCGCGCCGTCAATTTCACAAGCTCGAACAACTCAACCGGAATGCTATTAAGACCAGACAAGAAATAAATGACGTTGATCCCGGTCCAGCGCCAACTTGCCAGGGTCACCAGCACGAGCATGGCAGGCCACTGAAAACTGACCCAGCGGACCTTTTCGCCTCCCAGCAAAATGACCAGGCTGTTGACCAGGGCCGAATCGGTTTCATTGAACATGAACCGGAAAGTTAGGCCAGCCACCACCACACTGCAAAGAAGCGGCAGAAACAGGACCGCTCGAAAAATTCCGCTTCCACGCATGGACTTGCTGTTAAGCATACAGGCGAAAAGCAGTGGAAACGGAATCAGTAAAGCCAGGGTCAATGCGGTATAGATCACGCTGTTGCGGACCGCGATCGGTAAATCCGAATTATTAAGCAGCATTGTATAGTTTCCAAGCCCAATAAAGTGGATATCACCGATGTTGACACTTTGAAAACTCATTACGACCGTGCTGCCGATTGCGTAGACAAAGAATATCCCAAATAGAAGCACAAAGGGCAACACAAAAACGTACGGGGCACTCTTCTGTGAGTTCAGCTTTAGTTTCATATTTGGCTGTCTTCCGGTTCGGTCGGTTTGGGATTATCACGCGCTTTTCCACTGATTTGGCTGGAATAAAGCCCCTGGCGAGTCTTCTTCCAAGGGCTTTATTCCCTCACCCAATTTTGAGACTAAGGTTGCTTTGACTGAGCCATCAATTCGTTTTGGGTGGCATCCAACTCTGTCTTGGGATCCACTTTGTCAACATAGATCTTATTCCAGGTGGTTGCACTTAGGTAGTCGTTGATGATGCCTGAGTTCTGCATGGTCTTGTCTAGTCCACAGTTTGTCCGAGACCGCGGCCAATACATCAAATGGGTTGGTTTCAAAGTACTTGCAGGAACTTGTTATTAGGATCGGTGGTGATCGATGTGTCCTGAGCAACGAGTTTGTTCACCGGATCGAAACCAAGGGTTTTCCATTCGCCAGCGCTGCCTTCGGGGCTCAACTTTGCCCAGACTACGAATTGAGCGGCCAGGTGCAGAGCATTGGGGCTCTTTTTGTAAACAGTGGTCCCTGTGCCGCCAAGACCGACCGATTTGTAGGAATTGGCATCAAAGACAGGTAAGTGGAGCGATGGCAATTTTGCCCTTCAAATTCGGCATTTCATCGGTAAAGCGGCTCATATACCACAGCGGGTAACCCACTGCAGCGACATCACCAGCAGCAACCGCGGCCTTGCCTTCGGGAGTATCAGCATTCCCAGTGGGAATGGTCCAATGATACCCTCATCAACCCACTTTCGAATCAGTTGAACGGCTTTGAAAGGTCAGGAGTATTGAGCTTGGGCATCCCGTTGGCATCGATGATATCGTCACCCATCTCAGCCATGAGGATTGTGTACTGGTAAGCACCATAGGTTTCCACGTAGGTCATATACTTGCCAGTCTTATCTTGGTCGTCTTCATCGCTTTCTCAAAGTCATCCCAGGTCACGATGGTTTTGTAGTCGATTCCGGCGGCTTTAAGCAATTCGGTGTTGTAGTACATGACGGTTGCGCCAACATGGCTGGGCGCAACAGACTATTTCCCACCTTGCTTACCATATCCAAGATAGGGGTGATAAGATCTTTGGCATAAGGTTGAACGTAGGGGGTCAGGTCCAGGAATTGGATCTCGCCATTCATGAACATCGGCCATTTACCCATCTCTACATCGGCAATATCGGGTACGCCTTGACCTGCAAGGCGGTAAAGGTTGTCATGCATAGATGCCCAGTCATAGAAAACGGGCACAATTTTGTACAGTTGCTTCTCCCAATTTTTATCCGATACACGGTATGCCGATGTTTTCAGAATGGGCATATGATCATCAAGCCATTCAGCTTTTTCCTCAGTGAACACAGCATCCGCAGGCAATCGCAGGGTGCTCAACCGCACAGGATTATCAACTCCTTCCACGCAATAAATGGGTCACCCTCTTTCACGCAGAGTTTCCTGCCAAGGCTGAAACAGATGGATGGGCTCGCAGTACCCGCACCAGGGGGTGTAAGGAGTAAGCATATTGCTGCTTTCCACCTGCATGGTGAATGGAAAAGTACCCATTTTCGTGATTTTCGAACTGATCTGTGCTGAGCGCAGTGTTCTCTGGCAGACGCAAAAAGATATGTATTGCATCCCCGTCAATCGTCAGTGTATATTCGTCACCAAGATGCGCAAGTTTTACATAGAGACCTCCTTTTTCGAATGAAGAGCCAATGTGAGCCAGGATATACAACCGATTACCATCAAGAGCGTAAATGTAACCAGGCAGAGAAGAAAGTATGCCGCGCCAGGTCGGGCAGCAGGCGACGCCGGACCATTTTTGTCTCTGCGTTTTCACGTGAGATAAGGTGGGGTTGTTCGATACGATATGGGGAATCACCTCTAAAGGATTTACATAGAAAAAGTGCTGCCCATCAACTGCCGCTTCGATCAGGTGCCCGGCACAATACAACTCGTGCCCTTCCATAAGATTAGTCCATCTTTTATCCGGAGAAACGACAATATAATAAGTGCTCAAATAACCATCCGGCTGCTGGGCTGCCCCAATCAGGTCAATGGCTTGATCACAGATTTTCTCCAACTCGGGATTTTTTTCGACAGACAGACAATAGGAGACCAATCAATCCACTTATACAGATCGGTGTCTATAAAAACCGTCCCAAAATGTTGATCTTCGGATAGGCCCGCCGCCACCTTAAAATTTTCAATACAATGGCTTTTTCCCGCATTTTCAACCCGATCATTTAGAATTTCCCACATATGCGGTAGCAGCACGTCCTCGGATAGGCCCGCCCCCACCTTGAAATTTTCAATATAGTGGCTTTTTCCCGCATTTTCAACCCGGTCATTCAGAATTTCCCACATATGCGGCAGCACCACATCGCGGACCAGGGCAAACTGCTTTGACCATAATGGATCATCTATCTTTACGTCGGCGACAGGAAGGAAGTTCATAGTTAACACCTCTCCAATACCAATTTCTCTGGTATGAGTTCAAAATTGGATGATATAGGGTATCTAGATTGTATGAGGAGGAAAAACTAAAGACAGAAAACGTTTACTGTAAATAGTATAGCAGTAAACGTTTTCTATGTCAAGAGGGAATTTTTATGAATTTTTCTCAAACGCCAGAAAAATCCCATTGACATAGAAAACGTTTACTGCTATGATAAACAGAGTAGGAAATCGCTTTTTTATGTGCAAATAACCGTAGGTTTTTGCACATAAAAAAGCGAACCCTCTCAAATCTGTTACCTTACGGCAGGATGGTATGCCAACTAAATTAGAAGATATTGCCCGGGAAACCGGTTTTTCAATCGCCACCGTCTCCAGGGTGCTGACCAATGCCAGTTATCCGGTCAAGGCTGCTTCGGCGTGAGAAAATCCTGGCTGCCGCTCAGGAGATGAGATATCAGCCCAACCTCTCCGCTCGCAGCCTGCGCACCGAGCGCACCAACACCATCGGCATCCTGGTGGATGACCTGCTCAGCCCTTTCAGCCCGCCCGTCGTGCGCGGCATCCAGGACTACCTGAAAGAGAATAATTTCCTCAGCCTGATCATTAACACCGACTGGGACCCGGAACAAGAACGGCTGGGTATCAATATCCTGGCCGGCCGCCCGGTTGACGGTTTCATCTTCGTCGAATATTCCCACCTGACCCCCAATAAAGTGCTCGACTCCTTAAGCAGGCCGGCCGTGTTCGTCCACCGCCTGTTTGGCACCAAAATCCCGAACTCGGTCGTGCCTGACGACCAGGATGGAGCCGGGTTGGCCGTGAACCATCTGGTGAGCCTTGGCCACCGCGCCATCGCTTATATCAACGGACCGGCCAGCTGGCACTCCGCCAGTGAGCGCCTGGAGGGCTATAAGCAGCATCTGGCCCAGCATGGCCTGCCCCTGGTGCCGAATGGCTGCAGCCCGGAGATTGGGAATTGAAGGCGGTTATAAGGCCGCCCAGTCCTTGCTGCGGCTGACAACCGCCCCAGCGCCATCTTCGCCGCCAACGATTTGATGGCCTCGGGGCCATTTTACGCCATTCAGGATGCCGGATTGAGCGTCCCCCATGATATGGCTGTCGTCGGCTATGATAACCGTGATTTTACCTGGATCGTTCGCCCACGTATCACTACCGTGGTGATGCCAGTATATGAAATGGGCATGATCGCCGCTGAGATGCTCTTCAGGCAAATATCCGGCGAGATTGGCGATGTCGAAGAGGTGAAGGTCAAAGGCGAATTAATTCTTCCGGGACACGTGCGGCGCGGATGACTCGGCTTGAAAATAAGGAAAATGCCACCCAGTCACTACATCGCCACGCAGAGTGTTGCTTCAGAAACAGCCGGAGAATTAGCGTCCTTTTCATCACTCGAAAACGCCTCGTACAGACAGAAGCGACAGTGATGCACCATATCGATGCTGATATAGCGCCTGGCCTCACGCTCGTTTGGCAGTCAGGTCCTTGTCTTCCATTTCCCAGGCGTGATCGAGCGTGTGACAAAGTACGGACGATTAGTACGCTTGATGGTCTCGGTAACGTCTGGGTCGGCAGCGTGGATCAACTCACGTACCTCGGGAGATGTCTTGCTGCCAATCGGGCAGAGTATTGATATAAGCGTCAACGAGTGGGTTGGCGGTGTATTCAGTCATCCAAAATCCTCCAGAAATAAAGTTTGGCTTGTTTGAGCCATTTTATTACTTCAATAAAAAGTCGGTTTTTCAAGAACCTGTGTAACCCGGATTGCGTCAGCAATTGGCGTTAGAAGCCGTGTACTCACCCGCCAAACGCCCACGCAACCATCAACGGAAACTCTTCTCGCCACATCGCGAACCTCGTGCCCCGCGACTCTCTCTCTCATCACGACATCCGCAGCTGCGTCGCGCAGCGCAGCTGCCCAGCGGGCCGCGTTGCTCGAGGAAAAACGGTTCCAGCGTGCCGGCCACAAATACGTGCGCGGCAACCGACGCGGCATCTTGTTAGGTGGCCGGTAGCCCACGCCGGGGCGAAACCGTCGTGGCGGAACTGCTTCTGGATCGAAGTCGGCCAGATGGAGCCGTAGCGTCTGTTCGGCCACATGATGTGCGCCAATCGATCAGAGTCCACGGACGATCCGGCGCCCTCGAAACCTGGCCCACTGCCGATATCATCGACGCGACGGCGAGACGATCGCCTCGGCGGCATTTGGTGGTACAGACACCGTACCTGCCGACCATTATCTAGTTGATGTTCCGCAGTTGCCGCGAATCGAGTCGGGCCGAGGCGGTTCAGGTACTGGAAGTTCACCATGCGTTAATCGATTTAGATAGGGCGACCTGCATGGTCTTCAGAGCCAGGAATGAGAGATGGATGCTGGCTGCCCAGGCCACTGAGGCCGGAGCGAGGAAGCTGTCGATGAACCTGCGCTGGAAGATCAGGAACAGCGCCAGGAGCGGCTGACGACTACGATTGTTCCGGCTGATCACCAGGCTGACTGCGCCCGACTCCGCCGAATCGGGCCAGACGGAAGATCCCGACCGTCAGCGGGCGGCTCGTAGGGCTGTTGGTCAGATCAGTGAAGGAAATCGTTCCAGTGGAAGCTGATGGAGAAAAGCGCGAGCCACCGCAGCGCCGGGCGCGCGGAGGAATGTAGACATGCCACAGTGTTTGAGCTAGTTGTGTGCCTTGACGCGGACGGCATCATCCAATTCCTGGGGCACCGTTTTGAAAGTCTGGCGCATTAAAAATGTCCCAAAAGCGGAGCCAAAGAACGGCAGCATTACCGCCAACAGCGTATCAAAGAGCCCCAGCGACCGGATGGTGGAGTAGTTAGCCACCACCAGGGCGCTGGAAGGCAGCAGGAGCTGGAGCATGATCAGGAAGAAAAGGACATTTTGCCCGCGGAACCGGAAACGTGCAAAGGCATAGCCGGCCAGGCAAATAGTCACCATTTGGAAGGCGAGGATCCCGAGCACGATCAGGATCGTGTTGAGATAGTATCTCCCAAACGGAGCAACTTGGAAGGCCTGGGAATAATTTGACAGGGTCGGCGCGCTGCTCCACCACAGGTTGTTTGCACTCAGGGGCTCGTCTGGCGAATCGAACGAGACGGCAATCGCCCACAGGATGGGCATGGTCCACGCCAGCGCAACCACGCCAAGGACCAGCAGGCCAATAGTGCGTAGAGTGGAATTCAAGCGTCTGTTATTCATAGGTTGCCCGGCGTTCGGTGGTAATAAAATTGGCGATCGTGAAAAACAACAAGACGATCACCAGGATCACGCTGATAGCGCTCGCCGCTCGAAGTCCAGGTAACTGAACAGCGTCTGCCACAGGTCAAACAACAGCATATTCGTACTGTTGACCGGGCCACCGCCGGTCATGATGAAATCTGATCGACCGTTTCAAAAGCGTTGATCACCGCGATAGTGGTGACGAAAAAGGTCGTGCCCGTTAACAGCGGCAGCATGATGGAAAGTACGGACTGGATGATGTTGGCCCCATCCAGCTTGGCGGATTCAAAGACATCATGTGGCAGCCCCTGCATCCCGGCCAGGAAGAAGATCATGAAATAACCGGTTTGCTTCCAGACCCCGAGGATCATCAGTGCGATCAATGCCAGGTTCGGGTCTCCCAGCCAGTTCTGGCTGGGGATGTGGAAAAACTCGATAAAGACGTTAAGTAGGCGGTAGCCGGGCGTGTACATAAATAACCAGATGGTTGCCGCGCTGACCATCGGCAAGACGGTGGGATAAAAAAAGGCCAGACGGTAGAGACCCAGCGCACGGAACTTCTGGTTGAGCAGCAGCGCCAGAACCAGCGCCAGAAACACACTGATCGGTACCGTCCCCACGACGTATATGAAGGTGTTCAGGATGACGCTATGAAAAACTGGATCCGTGAACAGCGCCGTATAGTTCCCGAGCCCGGTAAACTTTGGTATCTGAACCGCCTGGTTTTGGATAAACAGGCTGTCATAAATCACTTGCGGCGGTCGCCAGAGTGTAAAGGCGGCGACGAAAACGAGGGTCGGCAAATCAGAAAATAGGGCAAAGCGGTGGCCCGGAAACGGTACCGCCGCTCTGCCTGATCCTCTTTGATCTTCACCAGCCTGATCAACGCCATGCTAATTTGGGAATTGGGAAAGCACCTGGTCTGCTTCCTGCTGGGCGGCTTTCAGGGCATCGGCGACCGTGCTCTTGCCCGTTATCACAGCCTGCACAGCATCCCCGAGGAACTTCTGGATTTGGGCATTATCGTGCTGTGGCCAGCTCCGCACCGGCATATTGGAGGCCTTGAGGAGCGACGGCTGCCTGCAAAGTCTTCGCCAGGTAGTCTTTCATAGCCTGGGTTTGATAAGAAGACTGGCGTGAGGCGACGTAGCCCGTGTTGATGCTCCAATCTGCCTGAATGTCGGCAGAGGTCATAAACTGGATAAATTTCCACGCGGCGGCCTGGTGGTCGGCGGGAATGCCTTTCATGATATACATATTGCCGCCGCCAGTAGGGGCGCCATAGCCTTTCTCACCCACAGTGTAGCTGACACCGACGTTAAATTTAGCCTGCTTGAGAATATTGGCCAGCGAGCCGCTGGAATGCCAGATCATGGCTGCCTTACCGTTGGCAAAATCATTAGGCATGTTGGCCCACAGTAAAATTCCGGGGGGCATCACTTTGTACTTATTGCTTAAATCGCTGAAGTCTTGCAGGGCTTGAGCCACTGCCGGGGTATCAAAGGTGACTTTGTTGGGAGCGGTAAAGACGTTGGAACCACCGCCGATGACGAATGATTGGAACAGCCAATACGGAATACCGTCCGAAGAAATCTCGATTCCCCAGGTACTACCATCTGACTTGGTCAGTTTCTGGGCATCTGCGACCATTTCCTAGGGTAGTCTGGATCTTGGTCAGGGTATCCGGATAGCCTCCAGAGAGCACGGCGTTGACCTTGATATTAGGATCGGCTGCCTCAAACTTGGAGATATACCCATCAATCAGCTGGGTGATCGGACCTGGCACAGCGACCGGATAGTAAAAGGTCAGCGTGACGGGGGCTTGCGAGGCCGGTGGGGTGGTAGGCGCACTGGTTGCCACTGGGGCGGTGAATACGGAAGGGTTGGGGTGGCTGCGGGCGAGCAGCCAGCCAGCAGGCTGATCCCCGGTGCCAGGACAACCAACAACGTCGACGGAATTGTTGATAAACGATCATTCTTCATTGTTTCTCCTCCTATTTGATACTTCCATCATACTGTTAAAATAGTACAATTTTTATATCAGTAGTATTATAACCACTGAAGTTAACAATATGATTATAATCACCTAGGCTCTTGGGATTGCGTGGTAGCTCCCGGATTTAGGGGTAAGAGCGGGCTGCAGGCCCGCTCTTACCCCTAAATCCGGGAGGCTACCGCGGCGAATCCCAGAGAACCATCACCTAATTTGATCATTCCTGACATTGCAAACCTTCTCAGGCGGAGCAGTCTCAGTGAACTAATGATTAGACATATCTCCCCTTGACAATATCGTTAAGAAGTACTATTATCATTTTATGACCGAACGTTCAGTCATAAAACCAAAGAGGACTTATGTCACCGCGTACTACGCAGCAAAATAAAGATATCCGTGATGAGCGAGAACAGCAAATCCTCGATGCCGCCCTGGCTGTATTTGCACAAAAAGGTTATGGCGATACGCGTATCGGTGATATTGCAAATGCGGTGGGCATCGCCAAAGGTACGATCTACCTCTACTTCGAAGTCAAAGAGTGCGCTGTTTGAGGCAGTATTCCTGCGCATGTTCGATGCCATGACCCCCTGGCTGAAGTCGCTGCCGATCCAGATAAGTCGCCTGGTGACAAGCTGTTCGCCATCGCCCAGCAATCACTGGGCCACCATGGCGGCGGAAACGAAGTTCCTGCGCTTGATGATGCAGGCAATCAGCACGCCCGAAGTGGGTAAACTCCTTGAGCATGATTTTAAGACGTCCTACGATGAATTTTTGACCGCCCTGGCTCCCCTGTTTGAGGCACTGGGCGACCTGCAGCCGGTGGCTGCGGCATCGCTGTACCTTGCAATCCTGGATGGAGCGATGCTGCAAAGCCTCGTGGGAGCAACGCTGTTTGACCAGGAGCAAATTCTCACGCAGATGAAGGAGCGATTAGGCTTTTAACCAAGCTGAACCAACTCGTAAGCAGACTGCCCCAGCAGTCAGAAAAGGAGACAAAAGATTATGTTATCAAGTATCCATCTTACCAACCTGTGGGTGTTTTATGTGTTGGTGTATGTTATAGCTTTCCCGCTTCGGCAACGGGCCAATACAACACGCGGTGAATGTATCGAAGATCCTGAAATGCTGATGCAGCATAAACTACTCCTTGTCGTTATGCTGCTTGGCTGTTCGGTGGATTGGCGATCAGCTTGTTCGTCCCGTTGCGTTCCGGGATTGTGTTCTATATCGGTCTGGCGTTTTACATCGTTGGTTTGACCATCGTCGCCGCCGCATTGATAGCGCTGGGAGAACCAGGGCTGGTACGTGGCAGCGTGTATCGCTATTCAAGGAACCCCAATTACGTCGGCATGGTTTTTGTCATTTTTGGCCTTATGCTGATGGGGTGGTCTACCTCGCTGGGGAGCATTCTAATCATCATATACTTCTTCCTGACAATCCCGTTTTTCCACTGGACTATCCTGACAGAGGAAGCATTCCTGTCAGCGAAATTTGGCAATTCCTACCGCGACTATCTACGCAGTGCGGCGCGATATCTTGGCGCATCGGACAGAAAGTGAGCATGCGAATGTTTTCCGGAATTCATTTGACCAATCTGTGGATATTCTATGTGTTAGCTTATGCCATCGCCCTCCCAATGCAGGAATGGGCCAACCATCAGCGCGGTAAACCCTTCGATGACCCGGAGTTCTTATTCAACGGTCCATGGATTGTCACACTGGCGATGGCCTGGCTTATCAGCGGGCTGGTCATCAGTCTGTTTGTTCCGATTGAATTCGGACCACTGTTTTATGTAGGTTTAGTCTTCTACATTGGCGGGATCATCGTGGGTGTCCTGGGGTTGTACTCGTTCGCGCGGAACCATGAGTTGGTGATACGGGGCGTTCACCGCTACTCACGGAATCCACTGTATGTGGGCTGGGCGGTGGTAATTCTAGGCATGGCGTTGATAGGCTGGTCCGCAACGGCGTGGAGCGTCGCGTTCGTGATCTACTTCCTCGTGACGCTCGTCTATTTCCACTGGACGGTGACGCTAGAGGAAGCGTTTCTACTTGATCAGTCGGCGACTCCTACCGCGAATATCTGAACAGCACAGCCCGATACCTCGGCACGCCTAGTAGAAAGTAAAGTTACGAAATTTTTACCATATTAGTTTATGTAATCGTCATTCTATGAATTGACCCGGTGATTCACTGGTCATTTACAATATTTATGCTTCATAAAACCAAAAAGCGCCCTCCATTTCTGGAGAGCGCTTGAAGATTCAAAGTCGCCTGGGGTTAAGCTCAAATCGCCGGCCTAAATTTATACCCGTACATCCGACTCGGTCCGCGCCTTAATCTTTCATTTGGAGATTGGCAACTATTCTTCCGGATTAACTCCCCGGGCACGTAGGGGATTAATCCCTTTCGGTATGCTTCTTCCATAATTGGTCGAGGCAAAGATCGCGCATCCACGATCAAACCATTGACTGAAATCATCCACACGCCCAGGTTTTTACCTGTCCACCAGTCACGGAGAGAGGGCGTTTACGAGCTAAGGCCGCCGCCATTTCACGGCACAACGTTGCATACTCAACATTCAACTTTTCCTGACACAATCCGTCTGTCAGTGCAATGATTTCTTGATAGCGTGGCAGAATTGCTTCAGGAACAGACATACTTTTCGATTTCACCGGCACCCTGGACCTCCTTTATCTGATCGGAACAGAGGCGCTTTAGATGAACTCACATTTTGCAGGGCTTCCATTTTAGGGTGGGTATCGGGGAACAAGGTACTCATCTGCACAACTCTTTATAACGATGACAAACAATGTGGTCGTTTACCATCCCGGCCGCTTGCATCAACGCATACAAGATAGTGCTGCCGCAGACCAAAATCCACAGCCGAATCATATCTTTGCTCATGGCATCGGAAATCGGGCTCATCGCGCACAATTTGGGATCAGGTCTGCCAGCTATTCTGGATGGTTTTTCCTCCGGTGAATCCCCATAGGTAAGCACCTAATGAACCAAATTCCTTACAGATACTCGAGGACATGGTTGGCGTTATGGATAATGGCGTTGATTTTGGCTTTGTTGCGGACGATCGCTGGATTGGCAAGCAACTCCTGAATTTTCGTATCGCCGTAACCGGCGACCACTTCAATCTCGAAGTCTAAACGCCTGACGGAAATTCTCCCGTTTGCGCAAGATTGTGTTCCAACTCAATCCGGCTTGCATCCGTCCAAAGGCCGGAATTCAAACAACATCCGGTCATCATGCAGCGGTTCTCCCCACTCTTCGTCATGATACTGAGTGAGCAGGGCGTGGTTGAGGTTCCATTCACAACGGGTAACCAATGGATCGATTGTATTTTCCATGAGTTTATTTTACCTTTCAAGCCCAATCCAATCTTAAATAAAATTATACATCTGCAAATAAATAAAAAAGCGTTCTCCTGGCCTGAAGAGCGCTTTTTATGTTTTTTGTATTGAAGCAGGCTTCACGCGGACCGGCAGACGAGTCGATTTATAACCATACACCAGCATACCGTGCTCGTCCCATACCTCGCGGATCTTCCACGTGACCATCTCGACCGGCATGCCGATCGACACCAGGTAGTCGCCCAGGTCGGTCAGTTGGGCGGTGATCACCGGGCCTTCTTGCAGCTTGACCAGCGCCACGGTGTAAGGCGTGGTGTCTTCATAACCGGCCGGGGCGTCCCGCAGGATCGTGTACGAATAAACTTCGCCCTTGCCGCTGAAGGCATACTCCTGCTTGGCTTCGCCCGCCACAGTAGGGGCGGCATCCGGGGCGAAATTTTCCCTGGCAGTGTCGGCAGACTTCACCGACTAAAGCATAACGTTGTTGTTTAATCGCCAGTGGCGGGGTATTTCCATGATTGCAAGGCTCCTTGGTTCAATAATCGATGTTCAATGTTGCCCTAGTTTAATCACCACGCCTATAGTATGCTATCAATTCCGATGTAACCTGTCCGGATGGTGCTATAGGATTTATCAAAACCTATCAAATTCATTCTAAGCGCTCTGAAAATGAACGCAAGGTTTGTATAATGTGTGTATAATGTATTCCGGTGGTATGTGGGTGAAAGCCGCAACGACCAGCCGCTTCGACCTCAATTCCCCAATGCAAACTAAATCGCCTGATCCATCGTCATTGCCCGACCTTCCGCCCATTGCATGTTAAATTCCTCTTCGGTGAAGATGGAGTGCAAGCCCCCAACGGCCTGGTCGTATTTGACTAGTTCTTCATCGTAGTCGGTAACTCGATTTCTCACGCAGAGTTTCTGCCAGAACCCAGATAATTTAAGGGCGCACTGTGGGTTCATTTCAGAAATGGCGAGAAACCCAAAACATTCCAGTTGGTGAGCGATGGCGGAACGGTTGCCTAAATACTGCCACCCCAGGATGGTTTCCTGATATATCGACCTTGCCAGGGACAGGTGACCTGTATACCTTTCGATGTGACCGAGTTCACTTCTCATGACCATCGTAAAATTTTTATTGTGAATACGCTTGAAGATATCCAGACCATCTTCAAAAATTTTCTTCGCACTAGCATAGTTTCCGCGCATCCGTTCATCCAAACCCATGCCCAGGAAAAACATGCCCACCTGAAAAGACCCGGGCACTTCATGCATCATTTCCTTGAGTTTCCCGAAATATTTTTCCTTTTCAGGTTCATCACCCTTGCTGGATGCGATCCTCCCCATGTTCAGGTAGGCCATGCCCAACCCAAACCGGTCGTTAAATTCCTGGCTGAATATCTTCGAATCCTTCCCGGGCGGCATCTTCTCTGACAGGCGAATGGGTGAAGGTTGAAGCAGTAAAAAACATTTCCAGACTGTAACCCAATATCAGTTTTTCGCCTGTAGCGCGTGAGATAGCGATGGCTTCATTCAAGGCTTGTATAACGGCAGGTATGTTCCCTACGCCCAACCCGACCATGCCCTGTGCGTATAATGCCCTGGCGATCAGTTTTTGACGGCGAAGGTCCGCTTCCCCCTCTACGGCGGCAAGGCTTTCGCACGATATTACGCCCTTTTTGGCGATTGTCACACCTTCAGCCAGATTCCCAGCATACTGAAAATGACGCATAAGTTTACAGCCAAACGGATATTTTCTTCTACGTGATTTTCCAAACCCCAGTCAAACGCGCGCGTAAATTCTCAACTTCCTCTTTCAGCCCGGATGACCATCGGCAAGACGCCCGAACGAAATGAATTCCACATCTCTTCAGATAATTTATTGAAGTAGAAAAAGTGTCGGTCACACGCCGCCGATGATTGCTTCGCATCGAACAGCCTTTCGCTCGCGTATTGGCGAATCGTCTCCAGCATGAAGTAGCGCATCTCGCTGCCGTGCTCCTCGGTCACCACCAGCGATTTGTTGACGAGGCGCTCGAGCTACTCAAGGGTGTTGGGCTCCTCTGCGACCGCTTCGAGCGCGTCCAGCGTCCAGCCGCCGACGAAGACCGAGGCGAATTGTAGCAGGCGTCGCTCGTCATTCGTGAGCAGGTCGTAGCTCCCAGTCGATCAACGCGCGCAGGGTTTGTTGGCGTGGCAGCGCGGTGCGGCTGCCACCCACCAGCAGACGGAAGCGGTGGTCCCGCCGTGTGCGATTTGGTCGGGTGATAGCAACTCACGCGCGCCGCGGCCGACTCGATCGCCAGGGAATACCGTCGAGGCGGTGGCAGATCAGCGCGATGGCAGTGGCGTTAGCGTCCGTCAGGCTGAAACTGGGGTTGGCGGCACGGCTCGATCGACGAAGAGTTGGGTTGATTCGGTGACGGCCAGTGAGGGGATGCGATAGGCCACTTCGCCGGCGATCTCCCCATCGCTCGCGACTACTGGCGAGGGGTCCGCCATCACGCGCATTGGTGGAGCAGGTCATCGGCCAGGCGTGCGCAGGCGTCGATGAGATGCTCGCGGTGTTCGAGGATGAGCAGGAGCTTCTTCGTCGCGCAGATAATCCATTACAAGATTTTTCCCGCGGGTAAAAGGGTAGTTCCTTCAAGCCAAAGATCTGCCCCCAGGGAGAGGATAATTTGCGACGGATCGGAGAGCGAGGCGAGTTCCAGAATCCAGACGCCGTTGGGAAAATTTGTGAGCAGTTGCACGGCGACCTCTTGCGAAAGGCGTGTCTTGCCTGTGCCCCCTGAGCCGGTCAATGTAACGAGACGCGCAGTTTCGAGCAGGTCCTTGATTTCAGCAATCTCTTCGCGCCCCACAAAGGATGTCAGTTGAATAGGAAGGTTATTAGGGGATAAGATCCCAGAGATTTAATGGGAGGAAATTCACTGGCTAGATCAGGGTGAGTCAACTGGTAAACGTGTTCGGGAGAGTAAATCCTTGAGGTGGTGTTCTCCCAGATCCCGTAATATGACGCCAGGCGGAAGTTGCCCACAGGACAAGCTCGGCTGTTGTGCTGAGAACTTAAAATTTGTTCCCCCATTTGCGACCGACATCAGCCGGGCGGCGCGATTGGGCACGCTGCCCGTAATAATCACCATCGCGCGGTTCGGCCTCGCCGGTATGAAGCCCCATGCGCACTTTGACCGAAAAAGGGAAAAGGTCGGAAGTGAAAGAGATTCACGAAGAGCAAGCTGCATGCTGATGGTGGCAAGGGTCGCATCCAGGGCTGTTGGGAAGGCTGCATGAATACCATCACCGGTGGTTTTGATGACAAACCCATGATTGGCTTCAATGGACTCTCGCGATACAAAATCGTATTCCCAGCGCAGCTTTCATCGCCTGGGGATGGTTTTCCCATAGTTGAGTGGAGCCTTCGATGTCCGTGAATAGAAAAGTGATCGTTCCCCTTTGAAGCGTGTCTTGCTATGGTATATTTTGCCTTAAATGTCAATATAGTGGTAATGTTCAGATGGAGTTCTCTACCCCCGAAAAAATAAGACTAAAAAGGGAGAACGTCAGGCTTCCAGCACATGCGCCACGGCCGTCGCAGCCGGGCCGCCTAATGACTGAACCATGGCGCGCCGGGCCCCGCTCACCTGGTTGGCACCGGCCTCGCCGCGCAGTTGCAGGGCGGCTTCGACGATCTGGTATACACCTGTGGCCCCCAGCGGGTTGCCGCGCCCTTTCAGCCCGCCCAACGTGCTGACCGGAAGCTTGCTCTGTAACCCCAACCCGCCCTCCTGGGCCAGCTTCCAGCCCTGGCCGCGGGCGGCGAAACCGGCCGCTTCCAGGCTGAGCACGGCGTAGATCGAGAAGGCGTCGCACAGCTCAAACAGGTCCACGTCCGTGGGCAGGATCCCGGCCTGGCGGCAGGCCCGCTCCACCGACAGGCGCGCCGCGTCGAAAGCCAGCGGGTCCGGGCGGTCGTGTACGGCCAGGGTATCGATCACCAGCCCCGAGCCGCGCACCCGCACCAGCTTGTGGGTCACCTCGGGCGGCACCAGCTCAGGGCGGGTCAACACCACCGCCGCCGCGCCATCCGCGTAAGGAGCCACGTCGAACAGGTTGAGCGGATCGCTGACCAGCTCGGCCCGCTCATAAGCTGCCTGGCTGATCGGGCGGCGGAACATGGCGTTGGGGTTGTGGACGGCGTTGGCGTGCGCTAACACCGGAAAAGCCCCAAAGGCGCTGTGGGGAACCTGGTATTCGTACATGTAGCGCTGCATCAGCAAAGCTGCCTGGCCGGCCAGGGTCAGGCCCTGTACGGCTTCGTAATCGTAATCGGTCGTTTCGGCCAGGGCGCCTTCGACCTGCGGCCCGACCATGTCGGTGTATTTCTCTACCCCCACCACCATGGCCACGTCGATAAAGCCCGAGGCCACCGCCAGGTAACCCAGGCGGAAGGCGGCTGCCCCCGAAGCCCCGGCGGCCTCGGTGGTGCAGGCTTCGATGCCATCCAGGCCGGTGTTATCCACCAGCAGCGCCCCCAGGTTTTGCTGGTGCGAGAGGGTGGGAGCCAGCAAATTGCCCACGTACAGCGCCTGCGGTTTGAGCCCGCCGGCGTCCTTCGCGCGCTGCCAGGATGGCTTTGGCTGCCAGCGAGCGCAGCGAAATTTCCCAATGTTCCCCCACCGAGCAATACGTTTTTTTTTTTTCTGCCTGCTGCTTGGCTCAGTTGCGTATTGTTCGGTGGGGGAACATTGGGATATTTCGCTGCGCTCGCTGGCAGCCAAAGCCATCCTGGCAGCCCGCAAGGACGCTGGCGGGCTGAAACCGCAGGCGCTGTACGTGGGCAATTTGCTGGCTCCCACCCTCTCGCACCAGCAGAACCTGGGGGCTCTGCTGGTGGATAACACCGGACTGGATGGCATCGAAGCCTGCACCACCGAGGCCGCCGGGGCTTCGGGGGCAGCCGCCTTCCGCCTGGGTTACCTGGCGGTGGCCTCGGGCTTTATCGACGTGGCCATGGTGGTGGGGGTAGAGAAATACACCGACATGGTCGGGCCGCAGGTCGAAGGCGCCCTGGCCGAAACGACCGATTACGATTACGAAGCCGTGCAGGGCCTGACCCTGGCCGGCCAGGCAGCTTTGCTGATGCAGCGCTACATGTACGAATACCAGGTTCCGCACAGCGCCTTTGGCGCTTTTCCCGTGTTAGCGCACGCCAACGCCGTCCACAACCCCAACGCCATGTTCCGCCGCCCGATCAGCCAGGCAGCTTATGAGCGGGCCGAGCTGGTCAGCGATCCGCTCAACCTGTTCGACGTGGCCCCTTACGCGGATGGCGCGGCGGCGGTGGTGCTGACCCGCCCTGAGCTGGTGCCGCCGGAGGTGACCCACAAGCTGGTGCGGGTGCGCGGCTCGGGGCTGGTGATCGATACCCTGGCCGTGCACGACCGCCCGGACCCGTTGGCTTTCGACGCGGCGCGCCTGTCGGTGGAGCGGGCCTGCCGCCAGGCCGGGATCCTGCCCACGGACGTGGACCTGTTTGAGCTGTGCGACGCCTTCTCGATCTACGCCGTGCTCAGCCTGGAAGCGGCCGGGTTCGCCGCCCGCGGCCAGGGCTGGAAGCTGGCCCAGGAGGGGGGGTTGGGATTAAAGAGCACGCTGCCAGGCAGTGTACCGGTCAGCACGTTGGGCGGGCTGAAAGGGCCGCGGCAACCCGCTGGGCGCCACGGGTGTATACCAGATCGTCGAAGCCGCCTTGCAACTGCGCGGCGAGGCCGGCGCCAACCAGGTGAGCGGAGCCCGGCGCGCCCTGGTTCAGTCATTAGGCGGCCCGGCGGCCACGGCCGTGGCGCATGTGCTGGAAAGCTGACGTTCTCCCTTTTTAGTCTTATTTTTTCGGGGGTAGAGAACTCCATCTGAACATTACCACTATATTGACATTTAAGGCACAATAACCATTATATGTATGTTTCCGGGGACGATCACTTTTCTATTCACGGACATCGAAGGATCCACTCAACTATGGGAAAACCATCCCCAGGCGATGAAAGCTGCGCTGGCAAAGCACGATTCCATATTGCGAGAGTCCATTGAAGCCAATCATGGGTTTGTCATCAAAACCACCGGTGATGGTATTCATGCAGCCTTCCCAACAGCCCTGGATGCGACCCTTGCCACCATCAGCATGCAGCTTGCTCTTCGTGAATCCTTCGCTTCCGACCTTTTCCCTTGTTCAGTGAGGAAGTGCCGGCATGGGGCTTCATACCGGCGAGGCCGAACCGCGCGATGGTGATTATTACGGGCCAGCGTGCCCGATACGCGCCGCCCGGCTGATGTCGGTCGCAAATGGGGAACAAATTTTCGTGTCTCCAGCGCAACAGCCGAGCTTGTCCGCCAGGGCAACTTCCGCCTGGCGTCATATTACGGGATCTGGGAGAACACCACCTCAAGGATTTAAATTCTCCCCGAACACGTTTACCAGTTGACTTCACCCTGATCTAGCCAGTGAATTTCCTCCCGTTAAATCTCTAAAAATCATTCCCTAATAACCTTCCTATTCAACTGACATCCTTTGTGGGGCGAGTAAAAAGAGATTGCTGAAATCAAGGATCTGCTCAAAACTGCGCGTCTCGTTACACTGACAGGCTCAGGGGGCACGGGCGAAGACACGCCTTTCGCAAGAGGTCGGCGTGCAACTGCTCACAAATTTTCCCAACGGCGTCTGGATGATCGAACTCGCGTCGCTCAGCGACCCGTCGCAGATTATCCCCGCGCTGGCGCAGATCTTTGGCTTGCAGGAACTACCCTTTAATCCTGGGGAAAATCGTAACGGACTATCTGCGCGAGAAAAAGCTTCTGCTCATCCTCGACAACTGCGAGCATCTCATCGCCGCCTGCGCGCGCCTCGCCGACGAACTGCTGCATCAATGCGCGGGCGGACTCAAAATCCTTGCCAGTCAGCCGCGAAGCGATGGGCATCGCGGGCGAAGTGTCCTATCGCATCCCTTCGCTTACGGATTCGGAATCGACCGAACTCTTTGTGGATCGCGCCCGCGCCGCCAACCAATGGGCTTCAGGCGGACGGACGCCAACGGCATCTTCCATCGCCCAGATCTGCTCTCGCCTGGATGGCATTCCTCTGGCGATCGAGTTGGCTGCGGCGCGGGTGAAGTTGCTATCGGCCGAACAGATCGCATCACGGCTGGATGACCGGTTCCGTCTGCTTGTGGGTGGTAGCCGCACGGCGTTGCCACGCCAACAAACCCTGCGCGCGTTGATCGACTGGAGTTACGACCTGCTGACCGATGACGAGAGAAGCCTTCTGCACTTCGCTTCCGTCTTTGTCGGCGGCTGGACGTTGGACGCGCTCGAAGCGGTCGCAGACGATCCCAACACGCTGGAGCATCTCGAACGGTTGGTCAACAAATCGTTGGTGGTGACCGAAGAACGCGAAAGCGAGATGCGCTACTTCATGCTGGAGACGATTCGCCAGTATGCCAGGGAAAAGCTATTCGACGCGAAGCAATCATCGGCGAGCGCGTGACCGACACTTTTTCTATTTTAATAAATTATCTGAAGAGATGTGGAATTCATTTCGTTCGGGGGATGTTTTGCCCATGGTCATCCGGGCTGAAGAGGAAGTTGAGAATTTACGCGCCGCGTTTGACTGGGGTTTGGAAAATCACGTAGAAGAAAATATCCGTTTGGCGGCAAACTTATGCGTCATCTCCAGTATGCTGGGAATCCTGGCTGAAGGTGTGACAATCGCCAAAAAGGGCGTAGATCGCGCTAAAGCCTTGCCGCCTGTAGAGGGGGAAGCGGACCTTCGCCGTCAAAAACTGATCGCCAGGGCATTATACGCACAGGGCATGGTCGGGTTGGGCGTAGGGAACATCCTGCCGTTATACAAGCCTTGAATGAAGCCATCGCTATCTCCACGCGCTACAGGCGAAAAACTGATCTGGGTTACAGTCTGGAAATGTTTTTTACTGCTTCAACCTTCACCCATTCGCCTGTCAGAGAAGATGCCGCGCGGGAAGGATTGAGGATATTCAGCCAGGAAATTAACGACCGGTTTGGGTTGGGCATGGCCTACCTGAACATGGCAAGGATCGCATCCAGCAAGGGTGACGAACTGAAAAGGAAAAATATTTCGGGAAACTCAAGGAAATGATGCATGAAGTGCCCGGGTCTTTTCAGGTGGGCATGTTTTTCCTGGGCATAGGTTTGGATGAACGGATGCGCGGAAACTATGCTAGTGCGAAGAAAATTTTTGAAGATGGTCTGGATATCTTAAGCGTATTCCAATGAAAATTTTACGATGGTCATGAGAAGTGAGCTCGGTCACATCGAAAGGTATACAGGTCACCTGTCCCTGGCAAGGTCGATATATCAGGAAACCATCAGGGGTGGCAGTATTTAGGCAACCGTTCCGCCATCGCTCACCAACTGGAATGTTTTGGGTTTCTCGCCATTGCTGAAAATGAACCCACAGTGCGCCCTTAAATTCTTCGGCGCGGCAGAAACTCTGCGCGAGAAAATCCAGTCACCCATGACTGATGAAGAACTAGTCAAATACGACCAGGCCGTTGGGGGCTTGCACTCCATCTTCACCGAAGAGGAATTTAACATGCAATGGGCGGAAGGTCGGGCAACGACGATGGATCAGGCGATTCAGTTTGCATTGGGGAATTGAGGTCGAAGCGGCTGGTTGTTGCGGCTTTCACCCACATACCACCGGAATACATTATACACACATTATACAAACCTTGCGTTCATTTTCAGAGCGCTTAGCAATGAATTTGATAGGTTTTGAGAGTCTTAATAGCACTAACCGGACAGGTTAAATCGGAATTGATAGAATCTGATAGGCGCGGGTGATTAAACTAGGGCAACATAGAACATCGATTATTGAACGAAGGAGTCATGCAATCATGGAAATACCTCGCCACTGGCGATTAAAACAACAACGCTATGCCTTAGTCGGTGAAGTCTGCCCACACTGCCAGGGAAAAATCTTCCCGCCCCGCGATGTCTGCCCGTACTGCGGCGGCGAAGCCAAACAGCAGTACGCCTTCAGCGGTAAAGGTGAAGTTTATTCGTACACGATCCTGCGGGATGCCCCGGCCGGCTACGAAGACACCACGCCCTACACCGTGGCGCTGGTCAAGCTGCAAGAAGGACCCGTGATCACCGCCCAACTGACCGACCTGGGCGACCAGCCCGTGCAGATTGGTATGCCGGTCGAGATGGTGACGCGCAAGATCCGCCAGGATGGGGATGAGCACGGTATGCTGGTGTATGGGTATAAGTTCCGACCGGTGCTTGCCGGTCCGCGGTAAGCCTGCTTCAATACAAAAAACATAAAAAGCGCTCTTCAGGCCAGGAGAACGCTTTTTTGATTCATTTGCAGATGTATAATTTTATTTAAGATTGGATTGGGCTTGAAGGGTAAAATAAACCTATGGAAAATACAATCGACCGATCGGTTACCCGTTGTGAATGGAACCTCAACGATGTCCTTCTCACTCACTATCATGACGAAGAGTGGGGAGAACCGCTGCATGACGACCGGATGTTGTTTGAATTCCTGGCATTGGACGGGATGCAGGCCGGATTGAGTTGGAACACCATCTTGCGCAAACGGGAGAATTTCCGTCAGGCGTTTGACAATTTCGAGATTGAAGTGGTCGCCGGTTACGGCGATACGAAAATTCAGGAATTGCTCGCCAACCCGGGGATTGTCCGCAACAAAGCCAAAATTAACGCCATCATCCAAAACGCCAAGCATGTCCTGGAGATCCGCCAGGAATTTGGTTCATTGGATGCTTATTTATGGGGATTCACCGGAGGGAAAACCATCCAGAATAGCTGGCAAACCCTATCCCAAATTCCGGCCACCAGCCCGATTTCCGATGCCATGAGCAAGGATATGGTTGGGCGTGGATTTAAGTTCTGCGGCAGCACCATCCTGTATGCTTTCATGCAAGCGGCCGGGATGGTAAACGACCACATTGTTTCTTGTTATCGTTATAAAGAGTTGTGCAGATGAGTACCTTTACAGCGCCTCTGTTCCGACCAGATAAAGGAGATCCAGCATGCCGGTGAAATCGAAAAGTATGTCTGTTCCTGAGGCAATTCTGCCACGCTATCAAGAAATCATTGCACTGACAGACAGATTGTGTCAGGAAAAGTTGAATGTGGAGTATGCAACGTTGTGCCGTGAAATGGCGGCCGCCTTAGCTCGTAAACGCCCCTCTCCGCTTACTGGTGGACAGGTAAAAACCTGGGCGTGTGGATGATTTCAGTCAATGGTTTGATCGTGGATGCGCGATCTTTGCCTCGACCAATTATGGAAGAAGCATACCGAAAGGGATTAATCCCCTACGTGCCCGGGGAGTTAAATCCGGAAGAATAGTTGCCAATCTCCAAATGAAAGATTAAGGCGCGGACCAGTCGGATGTACGGGTATAAATTTAGGCCGGCAATTCGAGCTTAACCCCAGGCGACTTTGAATCTTCAAGCGCTCTCCAGAAATGGAGGGCGCTTTTTGGTTTTATGAAGCATAAATATTGTAAATGACCAGTGAATCACCGGGTCAATTCTATAGAATGACGATTACATAAACTAATATGGTAAAAATTTCGTAACTTCACTTTCTTCTAGGCGTGCCTAAATATCTGGCTGTATTATTCAGATATTCGCGGTAGGAGTCGCCGTACTTATCAAGTAGAAACGCTTCCTCTAGCGTCACCGTCCAGTGGAAATAGACGAGCGTCACGAGGAAGTAGATCACGAACACGCTGCTCCACGCCGTCGTGGACCAGCCCATCAACGCCATGCCTAAAATCGTCAGCGCCCAGCCTACATACAGTGGATTCCGAGAGTAGCGGTGAATGCCCCGTATCACCAACTCCTTGTTCTGCGCGAACGAGTAAAACCCCTGGACACACACGATGATCCCGCCAATGTAGAAGATTAAACCCACATAAAACAGTGGGCCGAAATCCATCGGAACAAACAGGCTGATGACCAGACCACCGATCAGCCAGACCATCGCCAGTGTGAAGATCCATGGGCCCTTAAATAGAAACTCCGGGTCATCAAAGGGTTTGCCGCGCTTATGGTTGGCCCATTCCTGCATCGGGAGGGCGATAGCATAGGCCAGCACATAGAATATCCACAGATTGGTTAAATGAATTCCGGAAAACATTTGCTAATCTCCTTTCTGTTCTATGCGCCAAAGTAACGCGCCGTACTGCGTAGATAGTCGCGGTAGGAATCGCCAAATTTCGCTGACAGATACGCTTCCTCTGTCAGGATAGTCCAGTGGAAAAACGGGAGTGTCAGGAAGAAGTATATGGTGAATAGAATGCTCCCCAGCGAGGTAGACCACCCCATCAGCATAAGGCCAAAAATGACAAAAACCATGCCAACGTAATTGGGGTTCCTTGAATAGCGATACACCCTGCCGCGTACCAACCCTGGTTCTCCCAGGGCAATCAAAGAGCTGGCGACAATGATCATACCGACGATGTAAAACACCAGACCGGTATAGAACAAGATACCGGAATGCAACGGAACGAACAGGCTGATCGCCAATCCGCCGAACAGCCAGAGAAATGTTAGGGCAAAGAGCAGCTTATGCTGCCTGAGCATTTCAGGGTCTTCGATGGGTTCCCCCCGTCTTTTATTGGCCAGTTGCCGCAGCGGGAAAGCTATGACATACACCAACACATAAAACACCCACAGGTTGGTGAGATGGATACTTGATAACATACTATTTTGTCTCCTTTTCTGACTGCCGGGGCAGTCTGTTTATGAGTTGGTCCGGCCTGGTTAAAAGCCTAATCGCTCCTTCATCTGCGTGAGAATTTGCTCCTGGTCAAACAGCGTTGCTCCCACGAGGCTTTGCAGCATCGCTCCATCCAGGATTGCAAGGTACAGCGATGCCGCAGCCACCGGCTGCGGGTCGCCCAGTGCCTCAAACAGGGGAGCCAGGGCGGTCAAAAATTCATCGTAGTATGTTTTAAAATCATGCTCAAGGAGTTTACCCACTTCGGGCGTGCTGATTGCCTGCATCATCAAGTGCAGGAACTTCGTTTCCGCCGCCATGGCTGCCAGGGATTGCTGGGCGATGGCGAACAGCTTGTCACCAGGCGACTTATCTCGATCGGCAGCGACTTCAGCCAGGGGGGTAGTCATGGCATCGAACATCTGCAGGAATACTGCCTCAAACAGCGCGTCTTTGGACTCGAAGTAGAGGTAGATCGTACCTTTGGCGATGCCCACCGCATTTGCAATATCACCGATACGCGTATCGCCATAACCTTTTTGTGCAAATACAGCCAGGGCGGCATCCAGGATTTGCTGTTCTCGCTCATCACGGATATCTTTATTTTGCTGGGTAGTCCGAGGTGACATAAGTCCTCCTGGGTTTTATGACTGAACGTTCGGTCATAAAACAATCATAGTACTTCTTAATGATATTGTCAAGGTGAGATATGTCTAATCATTCGTTCACTGAGATTGCTCCGCCTGAGAAGGTCCGCAAAGTCAGGAATGATCAAATCAGGTGATTATCATCATATTGTTAACTTCGGTGGTTATAATACTACTGATATAAAAATTGTACTCTTTAAAAAGAGTACTGGAAGTATCAAATAGGAGGAAAAACCATGAGGAATGACCGTTTATCAACAATTCCGTCGACGTTGTTGGTTGTCCTGGCACTGGGGATCAGCCTGCTGGCTGGCTGCTCGCCCGCAGCCACCCCAGTGGCAACCAGCGCGCCGGCCGGCGCTACGGCCCCCGCTGCGCCTACCACCCCACCGGCCTCGCAGGCCCCCGTGACGCTGACCTTTTACTATCCGGTCGCTGTGCCAGGTCCGATCACCCAGCTGATTGATGGGTATATCTCCAAGTTTGAGGCAGCCAATCCCAATATCAAAGTCAACGCCGTGCTCTCCGGAGGCTATCCGGATACCCTGACCAAGATCCAGACTACCCTCAAGGGCGGCGGGACTCCCCCAGACGTAGCGGTGCTGCTATCCACGGACCTGTATTCCCTGGTCGATTCGAACGCGATCGTGCCACTGGACAGCTATATACAGGCCAATGGCAGCGATTCATTCACCTCTGACTTCTACCCTGCCTTCCTGGCGAACTCGAAATACCAGAACCAAATCTGGAGTCTGCCGTTCCAGCGCTCCATCCCGGTGCTGTACTATAACAAGGATATGTTTAAAGCCGCTGGCCTGGACGACAGCAAAGGACCTGCGAACTATCAGGAAATGGTCGCAGATGCCCAGAAACTGACCAAGTCAGATGGTAGCACCTGGGGAATTGAGATTTCTTCGGACGGTATTCCGTATTGGCTGTTCCAATCATTCGTCATCGGCGGCGGATCCAACGTCTTTACCGCTCCCAACAAAGTCACCTTTGATACCCCGGAAGTGGCCCAGGCCCTGCAAGACTTCAGCGATTTGAGCAATAAGGACAAAGTGATGCCCCCCGGAATTTTGCTGTGGGCCAACATGCCTAACGATTTTGCCAACGGTAAAGCAGCCATGATCTGGCACTCCAGCGGCTCGCTGGCCAATATTCTCAAGCAGGCCAAATTTAACGTCGGTGTCAGCTACACGGTGGGCGAGAAAGGCTATGGCGCCCCTACTGGCGGCGGCAATATGTATATCATGAAAGGCATTCCCGCCGACCACCAGGCCGCCGCGTGGAAATTTATCCAGTTTATGACTTCTACAGACATTCAGGCAGATTGGAGCATCAACACCGGCTACGTCGCCTCACGCCAGTCTTCTTATCAAACCCAGGCTATGAAAGACTACCTGGCGAAGACTCCGCAGGCAGCCGTCGCTCCTCAAGGCCTCCAATATGCCGGTGCGGAGTTGGCCACACACGATAATGCCCAAATCCAGAAGTTCCTCGGGGATGCTGTGCAGGCTGTGATAACGGGCAAGAGCCCGGTTGCCGATGCCCTGAAAGCCGCCCAGCAGCAAGCAGACCAGGTGCTTTCCCAGTTCCCAAACTAGCATGGCGTTGATCAGGCCGGAGAAGGTCAAAGAGGATCAGGCAGAGCGGCGGTACCGTTTTCGGGCCACCGCTTTGCCTTATTTTCTGATTATGCCGACCCTCGTTTTCGTCGCCGCCTTTACACTCTGGCCACTGCTGCAAGTGATTTATGACAGCCTGTTTATCCAAAACCAGGCGGTTCAGATACCGAAGTTTACCGGGCTCGGGAACTATTCGGCGCTGTTCACGGATCCAGTTTTTCATAGCGTCATCCTGAACACCTTCATTTACGTCGTGGGGACGGTACCGATCAGTGTGTTTCTGGCGCTGGTTCTGGCGCTGCTGCTCAACCAGAAGTTCCGGGGGCTGGGTCTCTACCGCCTGGCCTTTTTTTATCCGACCGTCCTGCCGATGGTCAGCGCGGCAACCATCTGGTTATTTATGTACACGCCCGGCTACGGGCTACTTAACGTCTTTATCGAGTTTTTCCACATCCCCAGCCAGAACTGGCTGGGAGACCCGAACCTGGCATTGATCGCACTGATGATCCTGGGGGTCTGGAAGCAAACCGGTTATTTCATGATCTTCTTCCTGGCCGGCATGCAGGGGCTGCCACATGATGTCTTTGAGTCCGCCAGGCTGGATGGGGCCAACATCATCCAGTCCGTACTTTCCATCACGCTGCCGCTGTTATCGGGCACGACTCTTTTCGTCACCACCATCGCGGTGATCAACGCTTTTGAAACGGTCGATCAGATTTACATCATGACCGGCGGTGGCCCGGTTAACAGTACGAATATGCTGTTGTTTGACCTGTGGCAGACGCTGTTCAGTTACCTGGATTTCGGGCGGGCGAGCGCTATCAGCGTGATCCTGGTGATCGCCTTGTTGTTTTTCACGGTCGCCAATTTTATTACCACCGAACGCCGGGCAACCTATGAATAACAGACGCTTGAATTCCACACTACGCACGATTGGCCTGCTGGTCCTTGGCGTGGTTGCGCTGGCGTGGACCATGCCCATCCTGTGGGCGATGGCCGTCTCGTTCCATTCGCCTGACGAGCCCCTGAGTGCAAACAACCTGTGGTGGAGCAGCGCGCCGACCCTGTCAAATTATTCCCAGGCCTTCCAAATTGCTCCGTTTGGGCAATACTATCTCAACACGATCCTGATCGTGCTCGGGATCCTCGCCTTCCAATTGGTGACCATTTGCCTGGCCGGCTATGCCTTTGCACGTTTCCGGTTCCGCGGGCAAAATGTCCTTTTCTTCCTGATCATGCTCCAGCTCCTGCTGCCTTCCAGCGCCCTGGTGGTGGCTAACTACTCCACCATCCGGTCGCTGGGGCTATTTGATACGCTGTTGGCGGTGATGCTGCCGTTCTTTGGCTCCGCTTTTGGGACATTTTTAATGCGCCAGACTTTCAAAACGGTGCCCCAGGAACTGGATGATGCCGTCCGCGTGGACGGCGCCAACTGGCTGCAAACGCTGTGGCATGTCTACATTCCACCGGCGCGCCCGGCGCTGATCGCCTTCGCGCTTTCTTCCATCAGCTTCCACTGGAACGATTTCCTTTGGCCGTTGATTGTGACCAACAGCCCCACGAGCCGCCCGCTGACGGTGGGATTGTCCATTCTGACCCAATTGGGCGAAATCGGGGCGCAGTGGCCCCTGGTGATGGCCGGAACAATCGTAGTGGTCGGCCCGCTCCTGGCGCTGTTCCTGATCTTCCAGCGCCAGTTCATCGACAGCTTCCTGCACTCCGGTCTCAAGTAGCCTGGGCAGCCGGCGTCCATCTCTCATTCCTGCCTATGAAAACCATCCAGGTCGCCCTATTGTAAATCGATGAACGCATGAATGAACTCTCCGAGGCACCGCCGGAACCGCCGCGGCCCAACTCGATCGCGGGCGAATTTGTCACGGAGACATTCGACTACGACGGTGGTCGGCAGGTCACGGTGTACGTCCCGCCAGATCCGCCCGAGGCGATCGTATTCGCCGGTGACGGTCAGATGATCTCGCAGTGGGGCGGGTTTCTTGAAGCAGCGGATGTGCCGTCGACCATGATCGTTGGCGCACACCGCGTGGCCGACGAGACGCTGCGGCTCCACGAGTATTCGCCGAACTTCGATCCGGAACGGTTTGCCGCACACGAGCGGTTTTTCGTCGAGGACGTCGGTGCGTGGGTGCGGTCGCGTTTCGGGGTAACTCTGCCCGCCGAGCGCACGGCGGTGTTTGGTGTTTCGGCGGGTGGAGAGCTCGCGCTCGCCATTGGGCTTCGACATCCCGACCTCTACGGCGCGATCTTCTCAGGCTCGCCCGGCGCGGGGTACCGGCCGCCTGACGAGATGCCGAGTCCGTTGCCGCGCACGTACCTCGTGGCCGGCACGCTGGAACCGTTTTTCCTCGACAACGCGGCTCGGTGGGCGGCCGCGCTGCGCGATGCAGCTGCGGACGTCGTGATGAGCGAGAGAGTCGCGGGGCACGACGTCGCGATGTGGCGAGAAGAGTTTCCGTTGATGGTCGCGTGGGCGTTTGGCGGGTGAGTACACGGCTTCTAACGCCAATTGCTGACGCAATTGTCGCGCCAGAACCGCCTGGCAGCCTACCTTGGTGGTAGAACGATACCCTCATTTCCGGCGGCGCGGACCGAGTCGGATGTAAGGGTATAAGTTTAGCCAATTTTACGATAAACCACGAAATACACCAAACAGGCGCTCTCCAAAAATGGGGAGCGCTTTTTGGTTACTTCTGCGAAGATTGGTTATTGAAAAATAATCCAATCGAATGCAAACATTAAGATAATAATAATAAAATATCGTCTCCACACCCAAATGGGAAAGCAAAGGATCGTATTCTATTCACGATAGGAGGAGAGACCATGTCAACGCTTTTGATTGCACTACCAGTCCCAGCAGGGATTACCGAGGATAAGGTTCAGGGCTTTGCTCAAGAGGTTAAAGCAAAAATAGGCGATTTTACCAGGTCGAGGACAGATATTGGGTCTACCCTGGAAGCCTGGGCGGTTCAAGATCTGCCCGATGGTGGGAAGTTATTCAGTTATCTGCATTGCCGCCGATGATCCAGTCAAAGCCAACCGCCAATTCGCCGAGAGTAAGACACCGTTCGATCGTTCGGTTCAAAGATAAGGCCGGACAGCTTTTGAACGCCAATTTCGACCAGCCCCTGCCTCCTATCACCCGCACCGTCTTTGATTGGCACAAGTGATGCTGATTTGAGGGTTTAGCAGGAATGATGATAAGTTCAGCGTCCATTGCTGATCGAAAATAGTATTTGAGACGTCGTTTACCTACTTTGAACGAGGCAACCAGATAGTAATCCAGATGTTGGAGGAACTCAGTCATGAGAAAAGTTATTGTGCTTGAACATATCTCCCTTGATGGTGTCATACAAGCCCCAGGCGGGCCAGACGAAGATACCAGCGGCGGCTTCGCGTATGGCGGGTGGATAGCGCCATATTCCGACGCGATTCTTGGAACGGCCCTGAGAAAGCAGATGAACCTGCCGTTCGACCTGTTGTTAGGGCGCAAAACCTTTGAAATTTGGGCGCCGTACTGGCCGCAACATGCGGACGCATGGCCGGGCGTCAACACGGCGACCAAGTACGTCGCCTCGAATACCATGACGTCTAGCGAATGGCAGCCGTCCGTGTTTTTAAACGGAGATATTGCAGAAAAAGTCGCCAAAATCAAGCAACAGCCAGGGCCGGATTTGCACGTTTGGGGAAGTGGTAATCTCCTTCAGACGCTGATCAAGCATGATTTGGTCGATGCGTTCTGGCTGATGATCTATCCGATCACGTTGGGCGGTGGAAAGCGGTTGTTTGCCGATGGCACGATCCCGGCGGCGTTCAAGGTGACGGAAAGCATAGTCACCCCGAGTGGCGTCATTGTCGTGAATTACGAGCGTGCAGGCGCAATCACAACCGGAAGTTGATGAATAATATCACCCCAAGAAATCGAGCCATGCAGCCACTGGCCATCTAGATTTTCTTATGAACCTGGCAGGCCTGTGGGATAGAATTGCAACTACCACGCCGCCTTCTACGGTGCGCGATGCCAGGAACTATTGTGAAAGGAAGAGCTGTGGCTAATCATATTCGAGTGACACTGGAAATTGGACTGAAGGGCAAGAAGGTGGTGGCGGTGGCACCGGACTGGCCTGGTCTCGAGCGCGGGGCAACGACCGAGGAGGCCGCCATCGAACGCTTGCTCTCCTACGCTTCCACGTTATGCAGCGGTGACGAAGCTGGCTGGGATGGAGGCCGCGTTTGCGACCACACCCATTGTCGATGTGGTCGAGCGCTATCCGGGCACGGGCTCAACCGACTTCTGGGGTATCTCGTTCGCGTTTTCGGAGCATCGACCAGCAAGCCATGTCGGGCGAAGCATTGGAACGTGAACTGACGCTGATGCAGGCATGCTGGGCATTTTTCGACGGTGTGCGTTGGCGCGTGTCGGCTGAGATGCAGCGGGGTCCGCGCGGCGGAGGGCGAGATCGGGACCAGATCGTGCGTCATATGGTTGCCAACGAGCAGGACTGGGCGAAGAAGCTCGGCGTGGTTACGCCTGATGAGGCAATGCTGACCGACAAGGGCATGAAGGCGCATCGCGACGCCTATTGCAACGCAATTCGGGAGCTGCATTCCCAGGGCAAAATGGCCCGCACCTGGCCGCTGCGCTACCTGATTCGGCACACCGCCTATCACACGCTCGATCACGCCTGGGAAATGGAAGACAAGGACCTGACTGCCAAACGAGCGTGAGGCCAGGCGCTATATCAGCATCGATATGGTGCATCACTGTCGCTTCTGTCTGTACGAGGCGTTTGCGAGTGATGAAAAGGACGCTAATTCTCCGGCTGTTTCTGAAGCAGCACTCTGCGCGGGGATGTGGCGGCGTGGGTAGCATTTTCCTTTGTTTTAATCGAATCATCCGCACCGCACGTGTCCCGGACAATTAATTCGCCTTTGACCTTCACCTCTTCGACATCGCCAGTTTCACCTGATATTTGCCTGAAGAGCATCTCAGCCGCGATCATGCCCATTTCATATACTGGCATCACCACGGTCGTGATACGCGGGCGAACGATCCAGGTAAAATCACGGTTATCATAGCCAACGATAGCCATATCATGGGGGACGCTCAATCCGGCATCCTGAATGGCGTAAATGGCGCCCAGGGCCATCATATCGTTGGCGGCAAAGATGGCGCTGGGGCGGTTGGCCAGCCGCAGCAGCGACTGGGCGGCTTTATAGCCGCCTTCAATTTCCCAATCTCCGGGCTGCAGCCATTCGGGTACCAGGGGCAGGCCATGCTGGGCCAGGTGCTGTTTATAGCCCTCCAGGCGCTCACTGGCGGAATACCAGCTGGCCGGCCCGTTGATGTAAGCGATGGCGCGGTGACCCAGGCTCACCAGATGGTTCACGGCCAACCCGGCTCCATCCCGGTCGTCGGGCACAACCGAGTTGGGGATTTTGGTGCCAAACAGGCGGTGGACGAACACGGCCGGCTTGCTTGGAGTCGAGCACCTTATTGGGGGTCAGATGGGAATATTCGACGAAGATGAATCCGTCAACCGGGCGGCCGGCCAGGGTATTGATGCCCAGCCGCTCTTGTTCCGGATCCCAGTCGGTGTTGATGATCAGGCTGAGGAAATTATTCTCTTTCAAGTAGTCCTGGATGCCGCGCACTACGGGCGGGCTGAAAGGGCTGAGCAGGTCATCCACCAGGATGCCGATGGTGTTGGTGCGCTCGGTGCGCAGGCTGCGAGCGGAGAGGTTGGGCTGATATCTCATTTCCTGAGCAGCAGCCAGGATTTTCTCACGCGAAGCGGCCTTGACCGGATAATCGGCATTGGTCAGCACTCTGGAGACGGTGGCGATTGAAAAACCGGTTTCCCGGGCAATATCTTCTAATTTAGTTGGCATACCATCCTGCCGTCATGTAACAGAATTTGTTCGAAAAGATTTCTCTAATTTTCGGATAGGATTCCTACTGTAATTATAATAACAGTAAACGTTTTCTAAGTCAACGGGTTATTTTTACCAGAAAATTGCCTCTTGACATAGAAAACGTTTACTGCTATACTAACTACAGTAAACGTTTTCTATATTTAGTTTTTCCTCCTCATACAATCTAGATACCCTATATCATCCAATTTTGAACTCATACCAGAGAAATTGGTATTGGAGAGGTGTTAACTATGAACTTCCTTCCTGTCGCCGACGTAAAGATCGATGATCCATTATGGTCAAAGCAGTTTGCCCTGGTGCGCGACGTGGTGCTTCCGCATATGTGGGAAATTCTGAACGACCGTGTTGAAAATGCGGAAAAAAGCCATTATGTTGAAAATTTCAAGGGGGCGCCGGGCCTATCCGAGGACGTGCTGCTACCGCATATGTGGGAAATTCTAAATGACAGTGTTGAAAATACGGTAAAAAGCCATTGTATTGAAAATTTTAAGGTGGCGGCGGGCCTATCCGAGGGCAAGCATTTTGGGACGGTTTTTGTAGACACCGATCTGTATAAGTGGATTGAATCGGTCTCCTATTGTCTTTCTGTCGAAAAAAATCCCGAGTTGGAGAAATTATGTGATCAGGCCATTGACCTGATTGGGGCAGCCCAGCAGCCGGATGGTTATTTGAGCACCTATTTTATTGTCGTTGCTCCGGACAAAAGATGGACCAACCTTATGGAAGGGCACGAGTTATATTGTGCCGGGCACCTGATCGAAGCGGGAGTTGCCCATTATCAAGCCACCGGAAAAGTCACACTTCTGAATATCGCCCATCGCTTTGCCGACTTAATCGATGCGACATTTGGAAAAGACAGGCAGCGCGGGTATCCGGGTCACCCCGAAATCGAGCTGGCCTTGATTCGTCTTTATGAAGTCACCGGTGAAGAAAGATACCTTGCTCTGGCCGACTACTTCATCAATGAACGCGGCGAAGGAGAAAATATTTTCGCTGAAGAATGCGAAAAAGAAGGCCACGCTTATATTTTCCCCGAGATGGCATATTTCAAGGCTGATTATTTCCAATCCCACCTGCCGGTACGTCAGCAGAAGTATACAACCGGTCATGCAGTCCGGGCCATGTATCTGTACAGCGCCATGGCAGACCTGGCCCGCCTGAAAAACGATCCGGAGTTGGTAGAGGCGTGTGATCGGTTATATGAAAATACGGTCTCGCGCCAGATGTACGTTACCGGAGGGGTAGGTTCGGCAAAATTAGGGGAGCGTTTCACGGTTGATTTCGATTTGCCCTCCGATAGCGTTTATGCTGAAACGTGCGCCTCAATCGGTCTCATGCTTTTTTCTTCCCGGATGTGGTTGCTCAACCAGTAAAAAGTCAACCTACGATATCTGGGAACAGGTCCTGTACAATACCGTTCTTTCAGGTATGGGGAGCGATGGGCAGCACTTTTTCTATGTAAATCCGTTAGAGGTTAATCCGCAGACCGTATCGAAAAACCCCACTTTATCTCACGTGAAAACGCAGAGGCAAAAATGGTTCGGCGTTGCATGCTGCCCGCCCAATCTGGCGCGCATCCTGTCTTCTTTGCGTGGATACATTTACGCTTTTGATGATTGTCGTTTGTATATCCTTTCTCACATTGGTTCTTCATTCGAAAAAGGAGGTCTTTATGTAAAACTTGCGCATCATGGTGACGAATATACACTGACGATTGATGGGGATCCAATAGACATCTTTTTGCGTCTCCCAGAAAACTCGGCGCTCAGCGGCGATCAGTTCGAAAATCACGAAAATGGGTACTTTTCCATTCATCATGCGGGTGGCAAGCAGCAATATGCTTACGCACTGAAGCCCCTGGTTCGGGTGCTGCGGGCCCATCCCTCTGTTTCAGCCCTGGCAGGAAAACTTTGTGTCCAAAGAGGGCTGACCATTTATTGCGTGGAAGGAACGGATAACCCTGAGCCGTTGAGCACGACTTCGACTGCCTGCAGAGGCTGTGTTCACTGAGGAAAAAGCGGAAGGGCCGGATGGTAATCTGCCCATTCTGAAAACATGCGCATACAGTCTATCGGATAAAAATTGGGAGACGGGTCTGTATGGTTCCCAAGCCTGTGTATATGAGCCGCAAGAAATAAGATTGATCCCCTATCACCAATGGGGCAATCGTGGCGAAAACGAAATGCGTGTGTGGCTGAATGAAAAATAACGTAATCAAATTCAACAGTCTATAAACCTATAAAGGAGTATTCGGCAATGAAACAAGCAAAGTTTTTCTCAATTCTTCTCATCCTGGGTTTTGTGCTTGGGATGACCGCTGGTTGTGCTCAAACCCCGACCAGTAATCCGGCGCCTGCTGCTGCCACGTCTGCGCCAGCCGTAGCGGCCCCGACAGCCGTACCGCCAACTGCAGCAGCCGTAGCTGCCCCGACAGCCGTACCTACAGCCGCACCCGCCGCGGCAGCCACCCCCACCGAAATTACCATGTGGTCTTTTATTCAACAACATCTTGATTATTTTGTCAGCATGTCTGCCCAATGGAATGAAATGCATCCCGACAAACCGGTCAAAATTGTCCCCGTTTTCTATGACTGGGCTTCCCTGCACGATAAACTTTACGCCGCCCAACTTGCCGGTCAAGGTGTACCCGATATTGCGGATGTTGAGATGGGTAAATGGCCGATGTTCATGAATGGCGATATCCAATTCCTTGACCTGACCTCCTATGTTCAACCATATGCCAAAGATCTTATTACTCCTATTTTGGATATGGTCAGCAAGGATGGAAAATTGTACGCTGCACCCAGCCACGTTGGCGCTACAGTCATGTATTACAACACGGAATTGCTTGACAAAGCCGGTATCGATTACAAAACCATTGTGACCTGGGACGACTTTGAAAAAGCTTTGAAAACTTACAAAGATAAAACTGGCAACTATATGACCTATTGCGAAACATATGGTGCCTATCAGTTCACCGTCTTTATGTCTGAAATGGGCGCCACCCTTATTGATGAAAAAGGCATGCCCACCCTCAATGGTCCCGAAGCTGTAAAATCCGCTGAATTGGTGCGCAAGTGGGTTGATGAGGACATCATTGGTTTCATCCCGACCGGCAATGCCGACACTCCGGAGGGTAAGGCGGCTGTCGCCAATGGGGATGTCGCTGCAGTGGCCTACCCACTGTGGTACATGAGCCGCTTCACCGATGAAATGCCGAATTTGAACTGGCAAGATCGCCATCGCCCCATTACCCGTATTTGATGCCAATTCCTACAAATCAGTCGGTCTGGGCGGCACCGGCACCACTGTTTACAAAAAGAGCCCCAATGCTGACCTCGCCGCTCAATTTGTAGTCTGGGCAAAGCTGAGCCCGGAAGGAAGCGCCGGTCTATGGAAAACCCTTGGGTTCGATCCTGTAAATAAACTGGTTGCCCAGGACAAATCCATCACCACCGATCCGAACAACAAATTCCTCAAGTACTTCGCCTCCAACCCATTCGATGTACTGGCCGCAGTTTCGGACAAAATGTTTACCCAAAAGACGATGCAGAATTCAGGCATCATCAATGATTACTTGAGTGCAACCACGTGGAATAAGATCTACGTTGATAAAGTAGATCCCAAGACAGAGCTGGATGCAACCCAAAAAGAAATGCAAGCCCAGGCTAAACCATAGTTTTGAAATGAAGTTTAGGGAATAAAGCCCCTGGAAAATAGACGCCAGGGGCTTTATTCCCGGCAAATCAGTCGAAAAACTGGTTATCCCAGACAGAACCAACCGATAGGGTAGCCCACTATGAAACTAAAGCTGAACTCACAAAAGATTGCTCCTTACGTTTTTGTCTCGCCCTTTGTACTTCTATTTGGGATATTCTTTGTTTACGCAATTGGCAGCACGATTGTGATGAGTTTTCAAAATGTCAATATCGGTGATATTCGCTTGGTTGGGTTTGAAAACTATCGAATGCTGTTGAATACATCGAATTTTCCGATTGCGATTCGCAACAGCCTGATCTATACCGCGTTAACCCTGCTTATGCTGATTCCATTTCCGTTAACTTTTGCTTGCATGCTGAACAGCAAATCGATGCGTGGAAGTGGTATTTTTCGGGCGATTCTTTTTCTACCCCTGCTGTGCAGCGTAGTAGTGGCCGGTCTTACCTTCCGGTTTATGTTCAATGAAACCAATACTGCCCTGATAAACAGTTTTGTTATCAATGTGTTGGGCGGGGAAAAGGTACGTTGGGTCAGTTTTCAGTGGCCTGCCATGATCGTCATGGTTACATTGGCAAGTTGGCGTTGGACAGGCATTAACATCGTTTATTTCCTGTCCGGACTCAACAGTATCCCTGTTGAACTTAATGAGGTTTGCGAAATTGATGGCGCCAATACCTGGCAGAAATTCCGCTATATTACCATCCCCTTACTTAAGCCGACCATTATTTATGTGCTAACCATCAGCATTTACGGCGGCCTGGCAATGTTTGCAGAAAGTCAAATGATCTGGGCCGGCAAGTCATCCCCTAACAATATCGGATTGACCATCGTTGGTTTCATTTATCAAAACGGGATCAGTCAAGGTAATTTGGGCCTGGCTTCTGCCACCGGGCTGATATTGCTGGCGGTTGTGCTCATCTTCAACCTGTTCCAACTGAAGTTATCCGGTGCATTAGGAAAGGAGAATGACTGATATGACCACGCGAACTCTTTTCGCACAGAAACCTGGACAGCATCGCATCAACAGTTTTTTGCTGGTCGCATTTTTCACTATTTTATGCGTAATTGTTCTGATTCCATTTGCATCGATCATATTAACTTTAACCAT
>CAVUXT010000031.1:0-5222 GCA_963745465.1 uncultured Bacteroidota bacterium
GAGTTGTATGAACTTCGCCGCCTCCACGATGCGCCGCTTTAAAGCGTCTACGGTTTCGATTTCCGGAATCTTCGTGGACACGCTGGAGAGGTCGACAGCAAGCCGGCGTATTACCGGGCCGCGCAGCGTCACCTCACCTTGGGCGAGATCGCCAAACATTGGTCCAGCGTAACGTGCGCACCGGTCTCGACGTGCGTGTTGCAGAAGCAATCAAACGTAGGAAGGTGGGGTCCCTTTTGGATGCCGATCCGGGGTCCCGATCGGAGGCCGATTGACACCCCTACAGTAGCCTAGCCCCCAGGCAAAAATTCGTCGCGCACGGGGGCCCATTCCCTGCCGACAAACCGTTCGAGTACCGAGTAGCCGACGTCCGAGATGGGTCTTGGCTGTGTAGAAACGTTTGGGCAATCGAATGCGATAGAACACACATTTCGCGAAATCTCGCTTAGATGCACAGAAATTCGTAAGCAAGTCTGATTTCGCTAGGCCCTCGGAAAAATCATTCTCGTCGTTCGGCAATTTTTTGCGTTTTCACACATGGGGTAATTCCGGGCCGGAGCCATACTGAGGCTCTGCAGATCAGCTCTCCAGTAATCGAGAAGGCCCGCCTCATGGGGCCTTGCAATTATGGAGGGCAGCGATGGAGCACTATGTCGGAGTAAATATCCCCCGGCAAAGCCGGGGGCTTTAGGTTTGTGAGCCGCTCAAAGCGGCTATGGGGTCGCTGACGCGGCCCCTGGTTTTAGGGGCCACCTGCAGGTGGCTGGGTCAACGCCGAATTTCATTTTGATCCAGGCGCATGTCCTCCTGTTCCTGGTTTCGGATGTACTCCCGGATCGACGTTTCATCTCGGCCCACTGTTGAGACGAAAAACGGGCGCAGGCGGCGTGATAGGCATCAATCACAGTCCGCATGTCTTCCGGGTCAAGTCGGGCCGAAAGGGCGGTCGAGCCTACTAGATCGCAAATCATCACTGTCAGATGACGACGCTCGGCGTCACCATCAACCCTTTGCGCCTCTTCCCAAGCTTCAGCCTTTATTGCGTTAATGAGACGCTTTCGATCGCCAAGTGGAATGCCGAGTTTTTCGAGATCGCCCTCCGACAGATCCCGCAGCACGTCGCAGCCGATCGCGTGCTCGCTGAAAACGGCCTCATATCGGTCGAGGCCAAGGCTTCGCAGCCATGCTGTTGTATTTGCGCTATATCGTGAACCGGGCCAGGTCGCAGAGGTATGTCAGACAACCGATTCCATGTCACCCTGCTTGACCAGACCAGCGGCGATCATGACATCGATGGGCGGTATCTTGAAAACTCCGGCAAGCGACCGGCACCGCTCGGGGGTCGGAATAACCGGGTTCTCGTCGCGCAAGTAGCGTCCGAGCGACGCCTCATCGATTGGATGCCCAGCCTGCTCGCAATACTTATGGAACTCGCGTATGAGATAATGATCGCCACGTCGATTGTAGAATTCAAGCTCCTTGAGCTTGCCACGCAGCCAGTCACGAAACGCGATCCGAGTCTCCTCTTCGACGGAGATGTTCACAGTCTGGCCCCTTCCCCACCCAAACGCAGACAGGTATCAAACCGCCTCCAGTAGCAGCGTACCTGTTGCTAGATATCAATCTACCATAGCATTACGAATGAGCGATAGAAAATATCACGAAAAATCCAAGGAGATTTGGCCTAGCCTTATAGTCCATGGGGCTGTTGGCGCGGTGGTGAATCCCAGACAATTCTCAGTTATCGTCAATCGTCAATCGTCAATCGTCAATCGTCAATCGTCAATCGTCAATCGTCAAGCACCGGGAGCAGAATCGCCGAGGGGTGATCTGGGTCATGGTAGACCGCCTGATCGGCGACAATCAGGCTGGTGGCGGTGGCTACTGGCTCACCGCTGCCAGGGTTGCGCGCAAAACGCGGATGCGCTCCGCTCGACACCTGCGCGCGTATTCGCTGGCCTGGCTTGAAGTGATACGCGGTCGGCCAGAGCGCGATCTGAATATGGTGTATTCCATCACTATCTGGCAGGTAGGTATCCGGTGTCAGCCGCAGGATGCCATCGCAGAGATTGACCGATTTGCCTGAGTGCTCGACGACGCAGAGCCGGGCAAAGAAATCGGTATAGCCAAGGTTAGATTTCACGTAGAGATCGGCCGTCACTGGCCCGATGACCAGGGTATCCTCTGCGAATGGGGCGCTGGTGTAGACCAGCACATCCTTGCGAGCCTCCAGGCTTCGATTGTCCTGTGGCCCCATCCGTTGTGACGCCCCAAGTGAGTTGCCGCCCACCGCCGGGGTCGGGTCGATGGGATCATAGTGGTAGCTATCAGGCTCCTGGCGGCTGGCGCAGCCGTAGCAAGGGCGCCATCCGCTTGGAGATGCCAGCGCTGTTGTTGCGCCGGAGGTGGCCAGTCGGCGAAGTCGCGCCAGGTATTCGATCCCATCACAAACAGGCGCACAGGCTGCGCGCGCAGTCCGCCGCGATCCCCCTTGACGTGGGCGTTCAACCACGCGAGTGTGTCGCGTGTCATGCTGGGCAGGCTGGCGACTTGGCCATGAAACCACGGGCCGATGAGCAGATTGGGCTGGCGTCCCGCTGCGCGCAGCGCCTGATAATCTTTGAGTTGCCAGTCCAGAAAGAGGTCGTACCAGCCCGCCTGCAGACAGATCGGCACGTCAATTTCGCCCACGCGCTCGCTGAAGTCAACGGGTCGCCAGTAGTCGTCGTCGGGCGCGTGGGTGATGGCGTTCTGGTACGAGTGCGAGGGCTGGCGCACGACGAGACGGTCAGCCTCGTTGAGTGGCAGGTGGAGATAGGCCTTCTCGAGGTTGCGTTCGCGTCGCCGTGACGCGAGCATATCGCCCAGGCGCATGCCGGTGGCGGCCGTCTGCGTCATCATCGTGGACCAGCCGAGCATGTTTTCAAGCGTTACGGAACCGCCCTGATAGCGGAACAGGTTGAAATCGGAGCTGGTGATGGAGGGTACCATCGCCTGGATATCATCGTTCGCGTCGGCGGCAACCGCCCACTGCACGAATCCGAGGTAGCTGGCGCCGATCATCGCGAGTTGGCCCGAAAACCAGTCCTGGCGCTTGATCCACTCAATCGTGGCGAGGCCGTCCGCGCGCTCGTTACGGGCATAGACGAAGTCGCCGCCGGAGCCTGCGGTGCCACGACAACTCTGGATGAAGACCTGATAGCCGCGCTCGACGAATGGTAACGCGAAGACGGCGGCAAAGGCGCCGCGTCGTCCATACGGAGTGCGGATCAGTAGCGTGGGGTAGGAGGCGCGTATGGAGCGTGGCGTATAGTGGTCCGCCAGCAGCGTGACGCCGTCGGGCATGGGGACGGCCACATCGCGCGTGACGGTGAATTTGTGCGTCTCGGCGGGCGGCAGCTTCATGACCTGACCAATGATACGGCTGGTGAGGCTCATCGCGCATCCTCCTAATTCTTCTACCGATACCGATGCGATTGTCTCAGAGGGAGCTTCTGATATCCATCGTATCAGTCGTCGTTGTGGGCAGTCCAGATGTTGCCAGGCCCCGCGTAGCTGTCTGACTCGCCCCAGGCAATCTGGGTCGCGCCCTCATCATCCACCGCCATCTGGAAGTAATCGCCGTAGGGTAGACCAAACCCCTTCGCCGTCAGATAGCTGTAGCCGGGTACGAAACTGGAGATGCGCTGCTCAGTATGCCACGTATCCCCGTGATCGTTGCTCGAACGGTAGAAGAGATTCCACGATCCGGTACGCATATCCATCCAGCCAATACGGACGTTGCCATTGGCCGAGCCAACCGTCAGCGCGGGGAAGCTGTGCTCGATTCCGGCGGGCGCCTGCGACACCTCGGTTCGTGGTGTGTAGGTCTTCCCGTGATCGCTGGAACGCGCGAAGAAGATGCGTTCTGGAGCGAAGTTGGTCTGGTCGGTCGTGCCATTCCATAATAGGTAGATCGTATCGTCGCTGCCGATGCGTATGGCCATCTGCGCGCTCAGGAAGGCGAAGCCACAATCGGCGCAGGGGGGTGGCGCGCCGCTGGTGTCGATGACCGTGCGTTTCCAGGTCAGGCCGCCATCGCTCGACTTCGTGACCCAGAGCGTGACGGGACCATCACCGTTCTGCTGATGCGCCTTATCAAAGCTATCCCAGCTAAAATAGATGTTGCCCTTCGAGTCGATACCGCCACCCGCGGAGAGCGGTAGATAGAATTGGTTGGTACCGGGCAGGATTTCATGAGTCGCCCAGGTAACGCCACCATCATGCGAGACGGATACCCACGTGTTGTGATTGTCGTCATAGGCCACGGCAACGGTATTCCCCCGCACCACCAGGGTGTCTTTATCCAGCCCCGGTGGCAAATCTGAGACGCTGCTCAAGGGTGACCAGGTCTTGCCAAAGTCGGTTGACTTGACGACTGCAATTTCCGAGTTCGTCGCCTGCAGGAATGACGCCCAGACCGTGCGCCCATCGACCGGATCGACAACGATCTGCGAGTCATACTGGCCGCCGTGCGCCGCTACCGGCGCGATTGGCTGCGGCTGGGTCCATGTGCGCCCACCGTCATCCGAGCGCTGGACCAATACGTGCAGGTCACACTTGTTGCAGGTCGTCTGCCCAGTGACGTCATAGTGCTTGTACAGCGTGTAGAGATGCCCAAAACGGTCGGCAGTCAGTGCTGGCTCCCAATCATCCCCAGCGGGGAAGCCGAGGCGCAGTTGTGTGGTGAAGCTGTCTGTGGCGCTGGCGGCAATGGCGCCAGCCGTGTGATAGGTCAACGCAAAGATAAGCCCGGATAAAATCACCGCAACGCCCAGGACGAGTATCAAGACACGTTTGACAGAGGTGCGCATGCTGTCCCTCCCTCGCTCGTTGCCCACACGTTCGTGCCGTCTCACACATCACGTCCGGCCAAAACTTTCCTGCTATTCTCGCATTTGAGGGGATGAACAGTCAACCAGCGTGTGATTTTGGTGTCGCCGGGGATGGGGTAGAATAGCTGACACATGCGCCGAAAGCAGCAAAATGCCGCCAGCGCCGATATTTTCAGCGATGACGGCTTTCTGGCGGAAGGGGTGGGATTCGAACCCACGGTCGGGTTGACCCCGACAGCGGTTTAGCAAGCTCGCTGTCTTGTGAAATCGCTTCCTGACTGCCTTTGCCGCTGCCCATGCCGCTTCTCTGTGGTCGGTCCTGGCGGTTATGCATTATACCGACTACTG
>CAVUXT010000032.1:0-262151 GCA_963745465.1 uncultured Bacteroidota bacterium
AAGGCTGAAAAGGAATACCTAAAGAAATATTATTAATGTATGCAAAAAGAATATGACATAATCGTAGTCGGTGCCGGACCAGCAGGATCTATGGCCGCCAGGTTTGCTGCCGAGCAGGGCGTTTCAGTTTTAATGCTGGAGAAAGATAGAGATGTCGGATATCCTGTTCGCTGCGGAGAAGCTGTGGGCAGGGAGGGGGTTGAAGAGTTTATTGACTCAGACGACAGCTGGATTAAAGCTCGTATAAATAAATTATCTTTTATTGCTCCTGATGGAAATGAAGTAATAGTTGAAATAAAGCAAATGGCTTATATGCTTGAGCGAAGAATCTTCGACTATGAGCTTGCGAAAACAGCGGCTAGAGCAGGTACGGAAATATTAACCAGAGCTTATGTTAACGGACTTACCTTCGACAACGATAAAGTTTCAGGAGTCAAATATGAATTCCGCGGGGAACAGAAGGAGCTGAAAGCAAAAATTGTAATTGCTGCAGACGGAGTGGAATCAAGAGTAGGAAGATGGGCAGGAATAAAAACTCATATCGATTTCAGAGAAATGGAATGTTGTTCACAGGTTACAGTATCTAATATTCAGGTGGATCCGGGCACTTTATATCTTTATTTTGGAAAAGAAGTCGCACCCGGCGGATACTTCTGGGTGTTTCCCAAAGGTTCCGATACTGCAAACATTGGTCTGGGAGTAAGCGGAATAACAGGCAAATCAAAATCGGCTCTGTCTTTTTTGAATGATTTCATGGATAAAAATTATCCCGGTGCTTCAATTCTTACTTCTATAGCTGGCGGCGTCCCCTGTTCGCCGACATTGGAAAAAATATCTGCCCCGGGAATAATGCTGGTAGGTGACGCAGCGCGTCAGGTAAATCCATTAAGCGGCGGCGGCATAGCCAGCGGAATGATCGGCGGAAGCATCGCCGGCAGAATAGCAGGGGAAGCGGTTAAACAAAACAAACCGGATCATATTTTAACTTACGATAAAGCATGGCACGACCGGCTTGGGAAACGTCATGTAATTTTTAATAATATAAAGAACGGTATTTTTAATTTTAGTGATGAAAAATTTAATAAAATTGCAGAATCTTTTAATAAGGTTCCTTCTGATAAAAGAACTCTGGGGAAATTATTCACAACCGCTCTTGTAAATCAGCCTTCTTTATTACTTGATATAGCCAGGGTATTTGTTGTTTAGTTTATTAAATACAGCTATATGCTTATATTTCCTTAATTAAAATCACTTCTATTGAGCATATGCCTAAAAAATCCGGCGCGGTTTCAAATAAAAAGAAAAAAGCGGCTCCACGAATTATAAAATCAAGAGCTGTTAAAAAATCAACTACTAAAAAAATTAAATCCTTTCCCCCGCCGCTTGAATCACTAAAGGAACATTTAGGGTCTTTAAGTGATTTGTCATTAATAACCGACGAAGACGGAATTGTTCTTGAGTGTGGAAACCCCGCAAGTCATTTAAAGTGCAATAAAAAAAATTTTCTCAGTAAAGATTTGTTTCTTTTTATCCGTTCTGAATTTGATAAAAAGAGAATATTAAGGGAAGCAGCTTCTAAAAAAAACCATTCATTCAGTTTTATACTTGAATGCAACAAAAATAAAACGGTGCCCGTATTAAGCAGATGGTCATTGTTCAAAGATATATCTTCAGGTAAGAACTTTTATCTGGTCCTAAACTATGAAGCTAACAATATTTATCAGGTGGAAGACAAAGGAATGGTGAAGGATGTAAAGGGTGAATTTACCTGGTTTTCATCTAATGGCTATAAAGACAGGGCAGCGATTTATTCCGGTAATTTAACGCACGTTACAGGGTATTCTCAAACCGAAATAAAACGAAAACCGGAAGGATTTTTATCTATTATATATGAAGAGGATTATCCCGGTGTGGTTAAGCAGTATAAAGATTTTATTTCAGACCCCGGCCAGGAAAATATCCGTTTGATATATAGAATAGAGAAAAGAGACAAAAAAATAGCCTGGTTGAAAGAAGTAATTATTGTTGAAAGAAGTAAATCCGGAAAGCCTAAAAAAGCCAAAGGAATTATCTCCGATGTTTCGGATTTAATGAAAGCTGATGAGTCATTGATAAAAACGATTGAAATTTTAAAGAAACAAAATGCATCAAAGGATAAATTTATATCAATACTCTCACACGATCTCAAGGCGCCTTTCACAAGTATTCTTGGTTTTGCCGAAGTTCTAATGCTAGAGGAAGATTTATCTGCTCATGAAAAACGTGAATATTTGTCATACATTCATGATTCTTCACAAAACCAGCTGCAGCTTATTAATTATTTGCTGGACTGGTCACGGCTTCAAACCGGCCGGATGAAGTTGGAACCGCGAAGGCTTCACGCTCAATCAATAGTCTATAATTGTGTATCCTCCTTAACAGGAAATGCAATAAGAAAAAATCTTAATATTAAAGTTAATATCAGCGATAAATTATATGTCCAGGCTGATGAGAAATTATTGATTCAGGTTATTACAAATTTGTTGAGTAATGCTATCAAATTTTCCTTCCCGGAAAAAACAATTGAAATAAAAGCCGATATATTTAACGATGAAATGATTGAATTTGTCATAAAAGATAGTGGAATCGGGATAACTGAAGAAAATAAATTAAAATTATTTAAAATTGATAAAATGTTTTCTACCGTCGGCACAAGCGGCGAAAAAGGAACCGGTCTTGGACTTACCCTTGTTAAGGAAATTTTGGAAAAACACCAGGGCAATATCTGGTTTTACTCTGAGCGCGATCAGGGCAGCGAATTTCACTTTACAGTACCGGGATCCCCCAACATAATTCTGCTGGTGGATGACAACGAAAATGATAAAAAGTTATATGAAAAATTAATTATGGAGAATTTTCCAACGTATAAAATAATTAATACTTCAAACGGCTATGAGGCGATGACGATAGTATTTGATAAATTACCTTCACTTGTTGTTACGGAAAATGAGCTGCCGCTAATGAATGGAATTCAATTAATCGAATCAATCAGAAGAGAAGAAAAGAATTTTACAATTCCGGTAATACTTTCTACAGGCGAAATACCTGATACACTCAGGGATTCCTATAACAATCTAAATGTGCTTGCAATTTTGCAGAAGCCGATTAATGCCGGACAATTTATAGGAAAGCTTGGACTCGCACTTGATATATAGAATTCTGCTTTTTTAAGCATAACTCCTTTCATTTATTGTAATTAGCTCCTAAATCCTTCCAAGTCTATTCAGGAATGTTTATATTTCTAAACCAAAAATTTCGGAGGATAAGTGAACTTAGCTGTTATTGGTACCGGTTACGTTGGACTCGTCACGGGTACATGTTTTGCAGAGACCGGTAATAATGTTATCTGCGTAGATATTGACCTTAAAAAACTTGAAAAATTAAAAAAAGGAATTATACCAATCTATGAACCCGGACTGCAGACAATCTTTGAAAGAAATATCAAAGATAAAAGATTAAGCTTTACATCCAATCTCGAAGAAGCAGTTAAAAAAGCGGAAGTAATTTTCCTTTGTCTCCCGACTCCTCAGGATGGGGATGGCAGTGCTGATCTGAAATATGTCTTGGGTGTTTCTGATGACATTGGAAAATTATTTAAAAAGTTTCCAAATATTGGTTTTAGAATTATTGTAGATAAAAGCACCGTCCCTGTTGGAACAAGTGATAAAGTTAAAGCAGCAATAAAAAAGCATGCACCTGTTTTTGATTTTGATGTGGCATCCAACCCGGAATTTCTGCGCGAGGGAATGGCAGTGGAAGATTTTATGAAACCGGAGAGAGTTATTGTTGGAACAAGCAATGAAAAAGCGCAGAAAATTTTGGATAAGCTTTATGAACCATTTGTCAGATCAGGAAACCCAATATATTTTATGGATGAAAGATCCGCTGAAATGACAAAATATGCTGCAAACTCTTTCCTTGCGGCAAAAATCTCATTTATGAATGAAATTGCAAATCTTTGTGAATTAACAGGCGCCGATGTTGATAAAGTTAGAGTCGGAATCGGTTCGGATACAAGGATAGGTAAAAGGTTTTTATTCCCGGGAGTTGGATACGGCGGTTCCTGTTTTCCCAAGGATGTAATCGCATTAGTAAATACTGCGAATGAGAATAAGTACGATTTCAAAATATTAAAATCGGTTGTTGATGTTAATAAAAGACAAATTGATATATTCTTTGATAAAATATTAACTCACTATGGCGGTAATCTAAAAGGCAAACATTTCGGTTTGTGGGGACTAGCTTTTAAACCAAATACAGATGATGTTAGAGAAGCTCCGGCTTTATCACTCATTAAGAGAATAATTGAAGGCGGGGCAAAGCTAACAGCATACGATCCCGAAGCAATAGAAACAACAAAATTACAGATAGGCAAAAAGATTGATTATGCAAAAACTGCATATGATGCTATTAAAAATTGTGATGCGCTGATTATTGTTACCGAATGGAACGAATTCAGAAACCCCGATCTTGAAAAAGTTAAATCCTTACTTAATGAACCAGTAATTTTTGATGGCCGGAATTTGTATGATGTTGATACAATGAAGGAGAAGAAATTTACTTATTATTCTGTTGGCAGGGGAACAATCACTAATAAATAAATTATTAACTGTTATGCCTGAGGAGAATGTAGATACAAAGACAAGTAATAATTTCTCAAAGGAAGAGAAATTTTGGTTTGCATTATACACAAAACCGAGAGCCGAATTTAAAGCCACAGAGCAGTTAAATGCTGTTTCAATAAACTATTACCTGCCGGTTATTACCAGGGAAAAACAATGGAGTGACAGAAAGAAAAAAATTACCGAGCCCGTAATGCGCGGCTATATATTTATTTACGCCGATGAAAAAGAAAGGCTTCTGGCTCTTGAGCAGTACTCGATCGTAAGATGTATTTTTGACAGAGGCAGGGCGGCAAAAATTCCTGCCTGGCAAATTGATAATCTTAAGAAAATGTTGAGCACTAAATCAGAAATATTTTTGCACGATGGTTTGATACCCGGTAAAAAAGTAAGAATTAAAAATGGCCCTTTCGACGGAGTGATTGGCGTAGTGCAGGAATTTGAGGATGGTAAGAAAACAATTGCCGTTTCAATTGATTTATTGAACAGGTCAATTATTACTCATATTCCAAAGGACAGCAATTTTGAAATATTAAAAGGCAATGATAATGCTTAACCAGGTCAGTCTGTCGAAACTAAATAAAGGAGATGTTGTTGATCATTATTTGGTGTTGAGAAAGATTGAAATAAGGACTTCCAAAAATGGAAGTGATTACCTGAATCTTGAGTTAGGTGATCGATCGTTTTCAGTTAACTCAAATATCTGGGATAATTTTGAATCCATTGTTAAGAATTTTAATGTTGGAGATGTCGTTAAAATTAAGGGAACTATGGACGATTACAGAGGAATTCCCCAGCTGAATATTTCTTCGATAAAACCGGTTCCTGAATCTGAAAATATATCTGCTTCCGAGTTTCTTCCAAAATCAAACCGTGATCCCGAAGTGATGAAAAAAGAGTTTTTTAACAGGATTGAAAAGTTATCAGACTCAAATCTTAAAATATTAATAAAAAATATTTTTAATGAAAACAATTTTGAAAAGTTCTCTAATTCACCGGCTGGAAAATCCTGGCATCATGCATATGTTCACGGTTTGATAGAACATACGCTGGAGATAATAAAAATTTGTGATCTGATGTGCGATATTCACCCAGAAATAAACAGGGACCTATTAATTGCAGGCGCAATTATGCACGATTTCGGTAAAACCGAGGAGCTATCGGTTGATGCATCATTTAATTATACGGATAAAGGAAAATTGATAGGACATATTGTCATTTCCGCAATGATAATAAATGAAGAAACAAAAAAAATTGCGGGATTTCCTGCGGAATTAAAAAATAACCTGCTGCACATAATATTAAGTCATCAGGGCAAACTGGAGTTTGCCTCGCCCGTGGTTCCAAAAACTCTGGAAGCAATTACTCTTTACCAGGCAGATGAATTAAGCGCAAAAGTAAACGCTTATAAAAATGCGATAAATTCGGAAACTAAGGGGGATAATAAATGGACAAGGTTTATTACACTGGCTGCTACTGATCTTTATAAGCATAATTTGTCCCCTGAAAAAAATATCGAACCCAACCAATCGCTTTTTGATTGACTCTTGTTTATTTCTATCCGGTAATTTTATGGGAATACTTGATAACAGAACTCGTGAAAAATTTGCGACGGCAAAATCAATCGTGTTTTTTACAGGCGCGGGAGTGTCTGCAGAAAGCGGAATACCTACATTCAGAGGTAAAGACGGAATTTGGAATAAGCTAAAGCCAGAGGAGCTTGCTAATTTCGATGCGTTCTTAAAAAATCCTGAGATGGTTTGGGAGTGGTACAAGCATAGGAAACAAATTGTTCATGAATCAAAGCCCAACCCTGCGCATAAAATAATTTCGGATTTTCAGAATATTTTTCCAAAAGTAGAAGTAATTACCCAGAACATTGACAATCTTCACAAAAGGGCCGGCAGCAAAATAGTTTACGAATTGCATGGAAATATAGAACGCAACTATTGTGTGCAATGCAAAACTTTTTATAATGATGAGGTTATTTTTTCAGATACTGTTCCTAGATGTAATTGCGGCGGATTGATAAGGCCGGATGTTGTATGGTTCGGGGAATATCTGCCCAAGGAAGAGTTTTTAAATAGTGAAAAAGCATCACGAAAAGCTGATATATTTATTATTGTCGGAACATCCGCAATAGTTTACCCGGCGGCATCAATGATATTTGTTGCAAAAGAAAGGGGTGCATATATTATTGAGATCAACCTGGAAAGAACAGAGGTATCTTCAGTAGCAGATTTTTCATTATTTGGAAAGGCAGGGGAAATATTACCTGCTATTTATAATGAATTAAAAAATTAAAATCTAAACGTCTCCCTTTCCTAACTTTTTACATAACCTTTGCAAAGCCTCTGATTCTTCCTGGTTCAAAACGGCTAGTTCTGATTTTATAACTTTTACATGATCAGGAAGAATTTTTATAATTAATTTCTCACCTTTCTTTGTAAGATGAATCTCAAAATTTCTCCGGTCGTTTTTACCACGATGTCTTTTTACAAGCGCTCTTTTTTCAAGATTATCAACCACGTGAGTAATATTCCCGCCACTTTTTAAAATTTTTTCTCCTAGTGCCTTTTGTGTTAATGGACCCAGGTGATAAATTGCATCGAGTATTCCAAACTGGCTAAGTGTAATATTGTGCCGGGATAAATTTAAGCTTGCTTTTGATGTTAAGCCTTCGGCCGCCCTAATTAACTTAATTGCAGTATCAAGAGCAATAACTTCTTCTTTATTCCCTTTATACTTTGTTCCCATAATAATAAACTACTAAATATTTATAATGCTATCGATGTTTGCCTTTAAAAAGTAAGCTGATTACTCCCGTAAAAATTACGGATCCAAGAATAGACCAGATCACGGGAAAAGAGGAGTTACCGATATTTACAACAAAAAACTCGGGAAGAGCTAATTTTCTTGCAATCCATTCTCCAACGAGTGCCCCAATAAATCCAACAACTATAGAGAGAAAGCACCCTCCGTGTGAATACCCAACCAATGATTGTCCAATTGATCCGCAAATTCCCGCAATTACCAGTAGAATCAAAAAATCAATTAGTGTCATAAATACTTCTCATTGTTAATTAATTTCGTGGGCATAATAATAAATTAATGCAATTCTTTCATTATATTTTGTAACAATTATTATGTCAATTTTTATGCTGTATTAATTGTATAAAGCTGCTCTCAAACCAAAGGTACTCTAAATGAAAATTGCAATTGGCGCAGATCACGGCGGATTTGAGCTTAAACAATATCTTGTTGAATTGTTGAAAAAGAACAATTATGATATTCTGGATGAAGGAAATCACACTTTTGATTCGAATGATGATTATCCTGATTTTGCAAAAAAAGTTGCGGAAACTGTTGCTGCCGGGAGAGCCGAAAGAGGCATTATTCTTTGCGGCAGCGGTGTAGGGGCCTGTGTTACAGCTAATAAATTTAAAGGAATCAGGGCTTGTTTATGCCACGATACATATTCAGCCCACCAGGGTGTTGAACACGATGCAATGAACATTCTCTGCCTTGGAGCCAGAATAATTGGAACGGAACTGGCGAAAGAACTTGTTTTTTCTTTTTTAAATGCTAAGTTTATAAATGAAGAAAGATTTATGAGAAGACTTGAAAAAATAAATAAAATAGATAAATAATGATAAAGGAGTAAATAATGAGCAACCCGCTAAAAGATTTAGAAAAATTTGGACAAAGCGTATGGATTGACAATATCAGTCGCGGTATGTTGAAAAAAGGAGAGTTGAAAAGATTGGTCGAAGAAGACGGAATAAGCGGAGTAACTTCTAACCCGACAATTTTCCAAAAAGCAATCGGTAAAGGCAGTGATTATGATGAGCAACTAAAGGCATTGCTTTCTAAAAATTCAGAACTGACATCCGAACAACTATTTGAGAAACTAGCCGTAAAAGATATTCAGGATGGTACTGATGTTCTTTCAAAAGTTTTTGATAGAACAAATGGGAACGATGGATTCGTTAGCCTTGAAGTTTCGCCTGAATTAGCATATAACACTGAAAGGACAATCGAAGAAGCTAGAAGATTATATAAAGAAGTAAACAGAAAAAATGTAATGATAAAAATTCCTGCCACCCAGGAGGGAATTCCAGCAATTCAGCAGATGATATCTGAAGGAGCGAGTATTAATATTACACTAATCTTTGCCCAGTCAGTCTACGAACAGGTTGTAGAAGCATATTTTAGCGGGTTAGAAGATAGAGTAAAAGCAGGAAAAGATATTAATAATATTACCTCTGTTGCCAGTTTTTTCATCAGCAGAATCGATACCGCTGTGGATGATGAATTAACCAAAGTAAAAAATGAAGATTTAAAAGGTAAAATAGCTATTGCAAACGGAAAGCTGGTTTATGAAAAATTCCAGGAATTATTCTCAAGCGATAGATTTAAAAAGCTTAAGGCAAAGGGGGCAAAAGTTCAGAAAGTGCTTTGGGCAAGCACCAGCACAAAAAATCCGGCATATTCTGATATTTTATATGTGGAGGAATTAATCGGTTCGCAAACCGTTAATACAATGCCGCCGGCCACTATAGATGCCTATAAAGACCATGGTAAGCCATCGGAGAGAATAACTAAAAATGTTGATGAAGCAAAAGCACAGATGAAAAAGTTAGCGGAAATAAACGTTGATTTTAGCATTATCACGAGAAAATTAACTGAAAATGGAGTGGTATTGTTTGCTGAATCTTTTAAGGAGTTAATGCAGGAAATAGATAAAAAGAAAAATGAAATATTAAGCCAGGTTTTATCCTCCTGATTATTTTATAAACTCCCCTCGCTGATTGAGGGGAGTTTAGTGGAAGCAATTATTTAAATTATTATTTTTTATAACCAACCACAGTAATACTAAAAATACCTATCTCATTCTCTTTAAATTTAGTCAATTCGTTGTCATTCAAATATTCTTTCAAAATATCTTCGGGGAGATTTATACTTTTCGATTTTTTTATTTCAACTCTCTCAAAGCCAGCGTTATTGATAATTCGGATGTATTCTTCCTGTTGCAAAGCTCCGGAAACGCACCCTGCATACATTTCAGCAGATTTTCTTAAAGCCTGAGGTAGCTTTCCCTTCAGCACAATATCAGATACACAAAAGTGTGCACCAGGTTTTAATATTCTTTTAATTTCAGTAAATGCTTTTTCTTTTTCCGGAGAGAGGTTTAAAACACAATTGCTTACAACAACATCTACGGAATTACTTTCGATCGGAGTTGATTCAATTTCAGCAAGATGGAACTCAACATTTTTAAATCCTGTTTTTTCCTTGTTTTTGTTTGCCTTATTTATCATTTCGGGAGTCATGTCGATTCCTATTACTTTCCCTTTTTCACCTGTTATTGATCTGGCAATGAAAACATCATTACCCGCACCCGAACCAAGATCCACAACAGTATCTCCTTCATTTATGCCGGCAAAATCAGTTGGTAAGCCGCAGCCCAAACCCAGATCTGCTTCGGCAACGTATCCGTTCTTTTTAGTATAATCGTCAGAAAATATAGAATAATCCAATTCAACAGTATTGCAGCATGAGCTAACTGCAGATGGGCCGCTGCCGCAGCATGAAGATTTATTTTCTTGCAAACTTTTGTTTGCGATTTTACCATATTTTTCTTTCACCATTTCTTTTATGTTTTTTGAATTTTCCATTTTGTATCACCTTTTAACATTTACAAACATTATTTAGAAATTTTGTTAATTGTTTTGTTGCCCTTTCCAGAAGGTCATCATTTATACAATAGCAGGTTTTAGGCCCCTCAATTTCTCCTTTGATTAATCCAACTCTTTTTAATTCACTTAAATGTTGAGAAACAGTGGCCTGGGAAAGAGGAAGAAGATCAACAATCTCTCCGCAGAAACAGGCGTTATATTCTGAAAGGATTTTGAGAATTTTAATTCTTGCCGGATGCGAAATTGCTTTTGCAACATCAGCAAGTAAAAGTTCGTCGGTGCTAAAATTTTCAAGTTTTGCTTTTGCCATATCAATCCTATTGTATATCGTAAATATACGATAAAAGATAAATAAAATCAATTTCCTTTGGATAAATAGGAGTGGGGCAACCGGGAATTGTCTATAAGAGAATTATATGAAGTTAATTTTAACGCTTTTTAAATATGTTAATTCTAATTATAGAAAGACTTCCCAGTAGGAAAGTAAGGAGCAAGAATGTACTAATTATAATAACCAACGTCTGTGAAATAATGATCATTTACTTATTTTCCCCGGTTATCTAAATGAATTAGTCAAAAAATAAATTTCAAAGGAACCATATAATTAAAAGGAAAAATTATGCCAGAATAGTTTTGTTTAGAATTGTTATGAAAACAGGTAAAAAGAAATTATATGCAGTTAAGTATTTCGTATCAATCTCAGAATGTTAATTAGAAAAACATTTAAATCCGAATTAAGAAAGGCCGAACAATATTAGTGTACAAATATTTTACACGTTAAAGAGAAAATGCATTACATCCCCATCTCCAACAATGTATTCTTTACCTTCTATTCGTAAAACTCCAGCATTTCTGCAGGCTGCCTCGGAGCCATATTTTATGTAATCATTATAACTAATAACTTCCGCACGAATAAATCCTTTTTCAAAATCAGTATGGATTACGCCTGCAGCTTGTGGAGCTTTCCAGCCGCTATGAATTGTCCATGCTCCGACTTCCTTTGGGCCTGCCGTGAAATAACTGCTTAATCCGAGAGTGTGAAACCCTGTTCTTATTATTTTTTCGAGCCCGCTTTCTTTTACACCATATGAAGCCAGAAATTCGATTCTTTCATTTTCTTCCAGCCCAACCAGTTCCTCCTCAACCTTCGCTGAAATTTTCACTGAGTCGGCTTTTTTATTTTCAGCATATTCATTCACTTTTTTTACATAATCGTTATCAGAAGACAGTCCGTCTTCATCAACATTTGCACAATAGATAGTTTTTTTTGCGGTCATTAATCTTAATTCATTGAATAATTGTTTGACTGACTCTTTTTCACTTTCAGGAAATAATATTGCGGGATTTCCTTCATTCATAAATTTTAAAAGAGATTCCGCATCTTCGAGCATTGCTTTTGCAGTTTTATCTCCCTTTGCCATCTTTTGAAGTTTTTCAATTTTTTTCTCTAACGTCTGAACATCAGCAAGAAGCAATTCAGTTTCGATTACCTCGATATCTCTAACCGGATTAACGCTTCCGTCAACGTGTACAACATCATCATTATCAAAACATCTGACTACCTGCAGGATAGCTTCAGTTTCGCGGATATTTGTTAGAAACTGGTTGCCCAAACCTTCACCTTTGCTGGCTCCTTTTACAAGTCCGGCAATATCTACGAAATCAATTGTAGAGTTTACTACGCGGGCAGGGTTAACAAGTTTTGCAAGTTTATTAATTCTTTCATCGGGAACAGGGACGACTGCTTTATTGGGCTCTATTGTACAAAAAGGATAGTTAGCAGCCTCGGCATTTTGTGCTTTAGTTAGTGCATTAAACAATGTTGACTTCCCAACATTCGGTAAACCTACTATTCCTATACTTAATCCCATTTAATTTCTCCGTCAAAATTTAAACGATTACGTTTTCGTGCATTTTTTCACGAAGCTTACCTATTTCAGGGTCATCGACATATTCATCAAATGTCATTTCCTTGTCTATAATGCCAAAAGGTGTTATCTCTATTATTCTGTTAGCGATGGTTTGAATAAATTGATGATCGTGCGAAACAAATAAAACTGATCCTGAAAAATTAATTAATCCATTATTTAAAGATGTAATCGCTTCCAGATCCAGGTGATTTGTCGGCTCATCAAGAAGAAGAACATTTGCTCCGCTAAGCATCATCCGCGAAATCATGCATCGGACCTTTTCACCTCCCGATAGTACATTTGCTTTCTTTAATGATTCTTCTCCGGAAAATAACATTCGTCCTAAAAACCCCCTGACAAATGATTCATCTTTATCTTTTGAGAATTGTCGCAGCCAATCAATTAAATTGAGATCTACATTAAAATAACTTGAGTTCTCTTTGGGAAAATAAGATGTTGATACAGTAACACCCCACTCAAAAGAACCCTTATTCGGTTTAATTTCTTCCATTAGGATTTTAAATAAAACAGTTTTGGAAATATCGTGAGTTCCAACAAAGGCTATTTTATCACCCGGATTAACTTTAAATGAAATGTTATTCAACACCATTTCGTTTTCAATCGATTTGCTGATATTTTTTATATCAACAACCGAGCTGCCGAGAGCTCTCTCCGGTTTGAAATTAATATAAGGAAATCTTCTGGAGGAGGGTTTAATTTCTTCAACATCTAATTTTTCCAGTAATTTTTTTCTTGATGTGGCCTGCTTCGATTTTGATGCATTTGCACTGAATCGAGCAATAAATTCCTGAAGTTCTTTTATCTTAGCTTCAGTTTTTTTGTTTGCGTCCTTTGTCTGCTGCAAAGCAAGCTGGCTTGCTTCAACCCAGAAATCATAATTGCCTGTAAAAACCCTGATTTTTCCATAATCGATATCGGCAATGTGTGTGCACACGTTATTTAAAAAGTGCCTGTCGTGTGATACAACAATAACAATGTTCTTAAAGTTTATTAAGAATTCTTCCAACCAGTTAGTGGATTGTATATCAAGGTGATTTGTTGGTTCATCAAGCAAAAGGATATCCGGGTTTCCAAATAAAGCCTGGGCGAGCAAAACTTTAACTTTTTCGTTGCCCAGAAGATCAGACATTTTCTTTGAATGAAGTTCATCTTTAATGCCAAGCCCGACGAGCAATGATGCAGCTTCAGATTCTGCTTCCCATCCATTTAGTTCCGCAAACTCTCCTTCAAGTTCTGAAGTTCTGATCCCATCTTCATCATTAAAATCAACCTTCGCATATAAAGCTTCTTTTTCTGCCATGATTTTATAGAGTTGCTTGTGTCCCATGATAACCGTTTCCAGTACAGAATACTCATCAAATTCAAATTGATTTTGTTTTAAAACGGCAAGCCTTTTCCCCGGCTGTATTATTACTTCGCCTGAAGAAGGATCAATTTCTCCCGATAATATTTTAAGGAAAGTGGATTTACCTGCGCCGTTGGCTCCGATAATTCCATAACAATTTCCGGGAGTGAATTTAATATTTACTTCTTCAAATAGAACACGTTTTCCGTATCTTAGACTAATGTTGCTGGTGCTTATCATTTTGGGCTGACTTATGAATAGTTAATTTAAAAACAGCCACTAATATAGATATAAATTGAGATACTTTTAAATATAAATCTGCTAACAGATAGAGCATTGCTTTGTTTATAAAAGCCAGACAGTTTATAATATTTTTCTATTTTTCAACTCCATAACCAAATTCTCGCAGCTAATAAATTGAATTCCGTCCCAGCCTATCCGTTTGGCTGCTTCGGCATATTCTTTTACATCATCAATAAATATGTGTTCCTCTGCCGGTTTGCCTGTATATTTTTCCACTGCTTTATATATTTTTTCCTCAGGTTTTACAGCATTAACCTCGTGAGAAAGTATAAGTTTATCAAAATATTTTAAGAAGGTATAGTTTTTCCAGCCATATTCTTTATGAATAGAGTTTGTGTTAGATAAAACAACAAGCCGGTATTTATTTTTTAATACGGGTAGTAAATCGGCAACATCTTGATTAACGGTAAAAATATCGGAATAAATTATTTTAAATGTCTCCTTATCTATTTTTCCTTTAAAAATTATCATTATTCTATTTAAAAATTCATCTTCAGAAATATCACCACGTTCAAATTGTCGATGCGTTTCATAATTTGCTTTGTAATGATTTAAGTAATTTACCCCAAATCCTTTTTCAATTTTTTCAAGTTTCTCCAGTGCTATATTATAATCGAATGGGACGAGAACCATCCCAAGGTCGAAGACCACTACTGAATATTTTCTTTTTGTCATAATTCCAACACTTATTAAGTTTCAAGCTGTTTAAAAAATGATTATAAAAAATCCTCCTGCTGAAATTAACAACAGGAGGAGTTTTGTAATTAAAAGAGTTCTTAGTTATTTCTTAAATTCGAATTTATCGTCAGGAATACCAGTGTTTACTTTTATAGAGCTTACGTTCATTTCCAGGGTTTGTCCGCCCACTGATTGTTTTAGCTTAAACGGATACATAACTCCTTCTACATTTCTGTAATCGGAATATTCATTTTCTTGTGTAAAAGTACCCTGTGGTGTTACAAGCTGTTTGCTATCTTTAACTCTTAAGCCGGATTCCGGGTCGAAATATTCAACCCAGTTTTTTCCTCCCGGTAATGAGATTTCGATTTTATAAGCATCTTTGCCGTTTACTTTTTCAATTCCGTCAAGTTTATAGTTTAATTTTAATGAGTCGACAATAAATAATGGATGAATCATTGCCTCATATTTCATTCTTTCGAGTCCGTCGCCTGTAATTTCCTGAGAATTGCCGTTAGCTGACATTAAACCCTTCGAACCATCATAATATATGTCCTGTTTCATTACGCCAGCTTCCAGCTCCTGTTTTATTTTGTTTGGCTCTTTCTGATAAATTATCATGGTGATAGTCATTCCCTGAACTGTACCCCGCATAACAGTTGTTTTATCTTTTACTTTTTCAAGGTTTGCTTTCCCGCCAATAGCATTGATGTATTTGTCAATAATACTTTTTGCAGTGACACCTTCCGGCGCTTTATTTTTAGTCGTATCAATTTTATCACCGTACTGGTCGTACAAAGTTATCGGACCAAACTGCTTTAACGAATTTTCAATCTCTGAACCTTTACCAACTACAATAACATAAGAATTATCAGGCAATATATATTTTTGCGCCATCTTCTGAACATCATCTTTAGTTACGGCATCTATGTTTTTAAGATAGTTTTGGTAATAATCTTTTGGCAGATTATACCTATCAATATTGATAGCATAGGTTGCAATGGTCTCAGGCTGTTCAAGATTTATGGCAAAGTTACCAGTCATATAATTTTTTGCCATTTGAAGCTCGTCATCGCCAACTTTTTCCTTTCTTATTCTGTCCATTTCATAAAGTATTTGTGTAATTGAGCTGTCGGTTACTTCATTTCTTACTTCAGTGTTTGCATCAAAATTTCCAACAAGCTTGTCCTGAATCAGCGAAGAATAAGCGCCGTAGGTATATGAGTGCTTTTCTCTTAGATTTTCAAACAACCTGAAAACTCCCCCACCAAGTATTGTATTTGTTACAGCGGCTTTAATAAGATCAGGATCGCCGAGCTTTAATTGTATTGGATAAGCGACATTTATAACAGACTGAACAGAATTTTCCCTGTCAACCAGCGCTACTTCTCTTTCTTTTGGAGCTGTCGGTGTTTTATATGTGAAAGTAGGGACCTCTTTTTTCTTCCATTTTCCGAAATATTTTGCAACAAGAGATTTAGCTTTTGCCGGAGTAATATCCCCTACCACAGCCAGGTATGAAATATTTGGAGCAAAGAATTTTGTATAATAATTTTTGCACATCTGAAGAGTAATGTTATCAAGCGTTTGGTTTGTTTCAGATTCTCCATATGGGTGATCTTTTCCGAACAGAACAGCGTTTTCAACCACACTTGCTATTGAGCCGGGATCATCTTTCTGAGCCGCAAGCCCTGATCTCATTCTCTTTATTATTTTATCAAGTTCAGCCTGTTTAAATTCCGAGTTCAAAACAATATCGGACATTATGGATATTAATTTTTCTGTATAATCAGACAATGACATTGCAAATACGCCCGTCGATGAAGTAGAAAGCCGGGCACCAATGAAATCTATATCGCTATCAAGCTGATCCTTGCTTTTTGTTTTTGTCCCTGTTCTTAAAAGATCACCGGTAGCTTCCAGGAAACCGACAGCATCGCCTTCTTTTACAGGGTCTCTGTCAACTACAAGTGAAAAAGTTACTCTTGGTAGTTTATGGTTTTCAACAACAAACACTTTTAAACCATTCGGTAGTGTAAATGATTCATATTTACCAAGATTAATTTCGGGTGCCGGACCGGGCTGAGGCATTTTCGAGCGATCGACCTGGGCAATTGAAGGCAGTGAAATAATAAATGAAAATATTAAAACTAAGATTTTGTTTTTCATTTTATTTGCCCTCCGATTTTGGTTCTAATGATTTAGGGAGGTAATAGAGAACCACCCGGTTGTTTTTAATTAAATATTTATCCGCAACTCTTTTTATATCATCTCTCGTGACTTTCATATACCTGTCAATTTCTGTGTTTATCAGGTCAGTGTTTCCGAAAAAAACATGATACTGCGCCAAATTTTCAGCAACTCCTTCGTCAGTCGCATTTTGATTTACAAAATTATTTTTAATCTGGTTTCTTATTTTCTGAAACTCTTCTTCAGTTATTGGTTTCGTTTTGATTGAATCAAGCTCATTCTGCATCTCCATTTCAAGTTCATCTGCCTTAACGCCTGCATTGCAAATGCCGTATGCTATAAAAAGCCCGGGACCCTCAAGTGCAACAGGGAATGTTCCGGTTTGAACTGCTTTTTGTTCTTTATCAACAATTTGTTTATAAAATCGAGAGCTTCTTCCCGTTGACAATAATGTTGTAAGCATATTTAGGGCATAATAGTCAGGTGTTCCCTGGGGCGGCATATGGTAAGCCTGAAGAACAAGCGGGAGCTGAATGTTATCGTAAACGGTATCTCTTATTTCGGAAGTTTGATTTGGCGCATCAAATTTGGGTCGATAGATATCTTCGATGCCTTTCGGAATTGTCCCAAAATATTTTTCTATTTCTTTTTTAGCTGCATCAATATCAATATCCCCGGCAATGGAAAGAGTTACATTTTGCGGGACATAAAACTCTTTATAAAAATTTCTGAATTCATCTATTGAAGCCTTATCAATGTATTGAACCGAACCGATTGGCATCCATTCATATGGCGTGCCTTTAAAAGCTCTCTTAAATGTTTCCTCAAGAACAGATCCGTATGGCTGATTATCATATCTTTCATGTCTTTCCTCAATTACTACTTTTCGCTGTGTTTCCACACCAGTTGAATCAATTTTAAGGTGAAGCAACCTTTCCGATTCAAGCCATAAGCCTAAATCAAGTTGATTGGATGGAAGGATTTCGTAAAAAAAAGTTCGGTCGAATGAAGTATTTGCATTTGCCTCTCCACCGGCATTTTGCACAATCTTAAAATATCCCTCACGCGGAATGTTTGGTGAACCCTCAAACATTAAATGCTCAAAAAAATGTGCGAAACCTGTTCTATCAGGTTGTTCGTTTTTTGATCCGACATGGTACATCATTGTAACTGCGACTATAGGAGTTGATTTATCCTGGTGCAGAATGACGTGCATCCCGTTGTCCAGGTTATATTCAGTGAAATCAATTTTGTTCTGTGCAAAGCCAGATGCGACGAATGCAAAGGACAAAACAATTATCGCCAAGAATTTTTGTTTCATCTTTGTTTCCTTTTGAATTAGAAAATAGCTGTATCAAGAATATAAAGATAAGAACTATATGACTTTTATTAAATGATATTTACATATTTGTTTATGTTTTTAATATAGAAAGGAACAAAATTTAGGCTTGAATTTGTTAATAAGTTTAAAATATGCTTAGTTTTGGTACACAATTGTAAAAGAATTTGATATTTCTGAATGAAAAAGATCCTGGTTCTTGGCGCAGGCCGAACTTCCGCTCCTCTGATCGATTACCTTTTAAAGAATTCTTCCATAGAAGACTGGTGCATTACCGTAGCTGATGTTTCATTGTCCCTGGCAAAGGAAAAGGTTAATAATCATCCTCATGCAAAAGCAATTCAATTTAATATTCTTGATGATAATCAGCGTGAAAGAGAAATCAATGAATCAGATCTTGTAATATCTATTCTACCGGCAGCCCTTCATATCGTAGCTGCTAAACAGTGCTTGAAATCAAAAACTCATTTCATTAATGCTTCATATATCTCCGAGGAGATGTATTTTCTTGATGAGGACGCCAAAAATTCCGGCCTAATTTTTCTAAATGAGATGGGCGTTGATCCTGGCATTGATCATATGGATGCAAAATTTCTTATCGATAAAATCAAGCACGAAAACGGGATAATAGTTTCATTTAAATCATATGGCGGCGGCCTTGTTTCACCTAAAAGCGATGACAATTGCTGGGGATATAAATTTACCTGGAGCCCTTCAAATGTTATTAATGCAGGAAAGGATGGTGCAAGATATTTAAAAAATGGTAATGAAATAAATATTACTTATAAAAAACTTTTTCAAGACATAGAAGAAGTTAATATACCCAAGCTTGGAATTTTTGAATCTTATCCTAATAGAGATGCAATTAAATATCTTAAAAAATATAATATTGAAGGAGTTCAAAATATTTACAGAGGTTCCCTGCGAAGACCCGGTTTCTGTAAGGCCTGGAACACTATTATTAAAATTGGTTTGACTGACAGCAAAAAAGTATTTTTAAATTCAGATAAAATGACACACAAGGAATGGATGTATAATTATATTCCTAAAAAAAATGGAATATCAGATATTCAAAATCTGAAGCTATTTTTAAACAGTGCTTGTGACGATGAGGTAATGGAAAAGCTTATCTGGCTCGATCTATTTAATGATGACAGAATAAAAATTAAAAATGCTAATTCTTCCATGATATTGCTGGAACTTCTTGAGGATAAATGGCTTTTCAGGAAAAATGACAGCGATATGACCATCCTTCAAACAGAGATTATTTATGGTGTGGAATCAAAAAAGAAAAAGATTACTTCAACCTTAATTGTGAATGGATATGAAAGCAAATTTACGGCGATGTCAAGAACAGTAGGGCTTCCGCTTGGTATTGCTTCAAAATTAATTCTTCAGGGTAAAATAAGCGAAAGGGGAGTTATCATTCCAGTGTATAAAGACATTTATGAACCAACTCTTAAAGAATTAAAAGAATTAGGTATTTCATTCGTTGAAGAAGAAATAGCTATCCAATAAAATTTTTCATATATTGAAATTCTTCTGTGAATTTCCCTTTCCACATTATTACAGCACGCTTTATTTCGGGTGGAAGATGTGAATCTTTTAAATCATCTTTATAATTAGCTTTTATTATTCCTTTAAGGAAAGGAAATAAATCTTTGCTAAACTGCTGGCTTGCATCTACAGAAAATTCGCATGGTAGATTTGTAACAGCCATCACGACAATTCCTTCCCCATCAAATCCGTCCCGGAGTGTTTCAACTATAGGATTGTAAACGTAAACAGGATTGTCTATCCATGTTTCTTTCGAAAATTCGATCGAACCATTAGGGTCGCATGTTATATCACCTATTGCAATCAGTGTTTTATTGCTTTTATATATATTTCTGATTAAGTCATTAGAAATTGCTCTCGGATATTTTTGTGACCAGATAATGCAATTCAATAATATAGATATATACGGTAAAACCTTATCAAGATTGGATTCATACAATTCAGGATTTATCATATAATGTCTTTCCTTCTCCATAATATGCAGGCAATTATATTTTTTTAAATCTACATGGCTTCCGGGCTTCAATCTGAATATCTCCGATTTTCTTAAAACCAGCTTATATACTTTCTTTCTTGATCCAAGAGCATATACTTCCGGCAATTGCTCAAGAGTAATATTTTCAACTGGCAGAAGGTTGTAAATTTCCTGAGCACCATAACTGGTTTTACCTTTTCCAAGAAATGCCGCAATTATTGGAGGGAGCTCTTCCGGGGTTCCATATTTTTTTACCAGTCTGCCTGTTTCTTTTATTATCTTTATTATATGCTCCAGATCATCACCTTCAATTGCCTGAGGAATTCTTTCGAAAGCATTCTTAATTCCGTTTCTTCTTAATTTTTCCCCGAATGTCCAAAGCGTATCTACCATACCTGCATAACCAGCATTGTATGTAAAAGCTGTAATCAGCCGGTGATTTTTTTCATCTCTTATTAATCATAGTCGATTAGTGTCGCTCTTTTTTCAATAAGGGATTTCAACATTTGACGATTTTTTATCTGACCTTTGTGTGTGTGTGAAAAGCAATAATAAACTTTATCCATAAGGAGTTTTCTGGCCATTATTTCTTTCAAACCAAAAATCACATCCGCTTTTGAAATATCCTCCAATATCTTAGCCCGGTATTGCCTGTATTGTGAATCGGGGAATGCTCTTTTTAGATCTCCGGTGTCTGGACTTATAGAGGGTTGAACAAAAAGATCATGGCCCCATTCAATAATTTGCTTTGCATAAGAGGGGGTAATTGCAACCCTTTTTTCACCACGCTTATTTGAACCTTCTCTTCTTATCGCAATAATATTTTTCATTTATCATTTTTAATTTTTATTAGCTGGCCCCCCAATTAAATATTAAAATACGGAAAAAGAGCGACAGATAAAATTTGCTCCCTTTGATGAATGAGAGTAATTCCATATAATTAGGGTACAAATCAATATTATTTCCAGTATGAATTTTATAGCATTTATGAAGATTTTATTATTAATATTAATTTTCACAACTTTCATTGAAGCTCAGCAATATTTTGTCAGGGGCAAAGTTTTAGATGCCTCAAGCAAAGCACCCTTAAGTTTTACTAACATCAGAGTTGCAGGAACAACATATGGAGCTTCTGCAAATAAAGACGGTGAGTACGAGTTAAAAATTGATACCGGAAAACATAAACTTATTGCCTCGTATATCGGGTACAAGTCAGATACACTGGTAGTTAACGTTAATAATAATATTCCTGACCTGGATTTTTATTTAATACAAACAAATATAACATTACCCGATATTGTAATTGTTCCTGGCGAAGATCCTGCTATCAGAATTATAAGGAACGCTCTCGCTCGAAAGCAGGAGCGCAACAAAAGACTAAATAGTTATGAATATGAAGCCTATACAAAAGCAATATTGAAAACGGAAGATGAGGTTAGTATTAAGGGAAGAAGATTGCTTTCCGGCATAGGGGGAAGTGATTCTTCTAACTTAAAAATTACAGCCATAATTGAAAACCAAAGCAAGGGATTTTTCAAAAAGCCGGACAATTATAAGGAAATAATTATAGGCAGAAAACAAAGTGCAAACCTGCCGCCGACTCTTAATATTTTTACAGGGGGCAGGCTGATTCAAAATTTTTATGAAAATTCAGCTCAGTTTTCCGGTAATAATTTACCAGGACCTTTAGCAGATAATGCGCTTGATTATTATGATTTTTACTTAAAAAATATTTCGGCAATAAACGACAGATCAGTTTATCAGATTTTTATGACGCCCGCTAATTCAAGCAATCCTGGTTTTGAAGGATATATTTACATAACTGACGGATCTTTTGATCTTATTAAGGTCGATTTAAACTTAAATAAGGCTGCCAATGTTGGGGGAATATTCGACACGCTAAATGTTGTTCAGCAGTTTTCGATGTTCAGCGATTCTATTTATATGCCGATAGATTATCATCTGCTGGTAAAAATTAATTACCTCGGGCTTGCGATATTTGGTTTTGAGCTAACCTCAAGTCTGTATGATTATAAAATAAACCCTAAAATAGATGACTCATTTTTTGATAAAGCAGTTGTAACAGTATTACCCGACGCAGACAAAAAGGATTCAATATATTGGAAAGAGGCACAGACAATTCCCAATACTAATGAAGAAGAAAAAGCCTATCAAAGGATAGATAGCCTGAGCAGTATCGAACAAAGTTTTGGTGATAGGTTTTCTATCTTGTCCGGTTCAATAGATTGGACGGATCATTTCTCAACAAGCGCACCATTCGGGATGTATCATTTTAACAGGGTAGAAGGTCACGCGGTGGATTTCGGATTAAGTTTTACGGATTTAATGGAGAGAAGATTAGATGCGAATACTCAGTTTTCATATGGAACCGCTGACGAAAGATTTAAATCAGAAATAAACTCAACTTATCTTTTAGGTGATTATAGAACTTATCGTATCTATTTTGAAGCATTTAATGATATAAAAATTCTCTTCGGCGAGTCGGACAATTATAAAAAATTATCTTCTACATTGCTTGCCCTTTTATTAAAGGAAGATTTTCGGAATTATTATTATTCAAAAGGGTTTAAAATAAATGTTAGAGGTGAAGTCTTTCCGGTTTTAAGACTTCAGCTTGGGTTTTCAAACAGCACGGATAATAATGCATTTAAAAACACGTCTCTTTCTATTTTCAATACATCAAAAATGTACAGGAATAATCCCCCGATTTATGAGACAAAGGTTAATTCATTTAATGCAGGGTTCAGGCTGGATTTCCGCGATTTTGTTGAGGATGGAGTGCTAAGAAGAAGAACATCATTTGGTAAGTCATATATTATTTTTGATGGAGATGTTACCTATTCTAATCCGGAAGTCTTAAATAGTTCTGAAAAATTTACCAAATATGAGTTGTCTGCATTCGGAAGATTAAATTCATTCCGCTCCACATATTTAAATTATAGAATTTATGGTTTGTATAATAAGGGAAACCTTCCTTATCAGATGATGTATGCATTGCCAGGAGATATTAATCTGGTTGCACATACCTATACATTCAGAACGCTGGAATATAATGAAGTTACCGGGGATAGAGTTATTACTTTAAACCTGGATTATAATTTTAGATCAGAATTATTCAGGCTACTGCACGTTCCGGGACTGGAGGACTGGGATATCCAGTTTAATACATTCTTCAATGCCGCCTATTCTGATGTAAGCAGCGAGGCAGCATTAATTTTGCCAAATCCTGTTAACATATTTACGAATCCATTCTATGAAATAGGTTTTGGACTGGCTCATGCTTTGATCCCCGTTAAAATTGAATTTGCCTGGAAATTGAATCATCGCGGTGAGAATAATTTCAGAGTAGGTTTTAATATGTTTATGTTTTAAAATAGAAAAGCGCCCTTCAAAAGAGCGCTTCTAGATTGCAAGCCTTTCCCGACATTTCGTGTCGGTTGTCACCAAAAATTTATTTTTTAACTCTTCGGTTTTGCTTCGCTAACTATAATGTTACGGCCTTTGAGCTCAGTTCCATTAAGAGCTTTAATAGCTGCACTTGCATCGGATTCGTTTTCCATTTCGACGAAACCAAATCCTCTAGATCTACCGGTCTGGCGATCAGTGATCACCTTTGCAGAGACAACCTTACCGTGCGGTTCGAATGCAGACTTGTAGGGCCTGGTCATCAACTGCCCATGGGAGGGATCCCACAAAAAGTTTAGTACTCACTAACTTACCTCTAAGAAATATATGAAAGAATTAATTCTGCGGTTTTTTAAACCGTTTGGCAAAATAGTACTTTATTCAAATAAAACAAAATAAATAAATTTTAAAGTTGGCTTTTTAGGTTATTTAAGGGACTTATTGACTGCTTCCATCAGATGTTTCCACAACTTCAATTTTTAATAAAGCCTTATTTTTAACGTTTTTCGCATTATTTTTAGGAATTATTACTCTTTTAAAGCCCGAGCTTTTCGGCTTCCTGAATTCGTTTTCTCAATATGCCCGACGCTGCGGATTTCTCCTCCAAGCCCGACTTCACCGATGACTAACGGTTTGATTATCAGCTACTTTATCAAGCAGGCTTGAAGCAATACTGCAGCAAACAGCCAGATCAACTGCCGGTTCTGAAATTCTTACTCCACCGGCCATATTAAGAAATACATTATTGGCTGAGAACCTGCAGGTTTCCTCTTTTCTCAAGAACAGCCAAAAGAATTGAAAGTCTGTCGCTGATCAAATCCGGTTGTTACTCTTTGCGGATAACCATAATTTGAAGGAGTAACAAGTGCCTGAACTTCAAGAAGTAGTGGACGAGTTCCTTCCATACTTGCAGTAACAACTGAACCGGGAGATTCTCTTTCTCTTTCACTTAAAAAAAGTTCGCTTGGATTTTTAACTTCAGTCAATCCTTCTTCGTGCATTTCAAAAATACCAATTTCATTTGTGCTGCCAAACCTGTTTTTTAATGCACGAAGAATTCTGAAAGTGTGATTCGATTCGCCTTCAAACTGAATAACTGTATCAACAATATGTTCAAGAATTTTAGGTCCGGCGATGAATCCTTCTTTAGTAACGTGTCCGACTATAATTACACAAAAATGTTTTTTCTTTGCTTCTTCCATTAATAGTGATGTGCATTCTCTTATTTGTGTAATTGTACCGGGTGAATTTTCAAGCTCTTCTCTGTAAACTGTTTGAATTGAATCAATAATAACAACAGAGGGCAAAAGTTTATTCATTGCAGAAATAATCAGGGCTCATGTTTGTTTCTGCAAAAATGTAAAAATTTTCAGATTTAAGTTTTAATCTTTTTGCCCTAAGTTTTATTTGTTTTTCTGATTCTTCTCCGGTTACATAAAAAACTTTTTCTTTGATAATTGAAGATGCCTGCATAACAAGTGTTGATTTTCCAATTCCCGGATCGCCGCCGAGAAGAGTGACTGATCCGGGCATTAATCCACCGCCTAGAACCCGGTCAAATTCATTTATTCCGGTTTTTATTCTGTCATCTTCGTCAGCGGAAATATCAGTTATTTTTGAAATATTAAGTTCACCTTTAAATGAGGATGGTTTTCTTTTGATTATTTTCAACAATTTCTTCAGTGAAAGAATTCCAGCTTTCGCATTCCGGGCATTTACCTAACCATTTCGGAGATTCGTACCCGCAATTAGAGCAGATATATTTAATTTTGGTTTTTGACATAAAATAAAAAGGTATAATAATAATTAAACTATAAAAACAAAAATCCCCTCCTGGAAGGGCCTGCCTGCCGGTAGGCAGAGATTAAGGGGTGGGTTAATTTATAAAAATTCAGAAACTATTTTCTCAACCTCATTTAATGCAGCTGGAATTTTATCCACATCTTTTCCACCAGCCGTAGCAAGATGAGGTCTACCACCTCCGCCTCCGCCGACAAGTTTTGCTAGCTCTCCAACTATTTTCCCGGCAGAAAGTTTTTTCTCTTTGATAAGATCATCGGTAACAACACAGACAATACCAACTTTTCCATCAATTTCAGAGAATAAAATCCCGACACCATTTTTAATTTTATTTCTTAGTTCATCGCCGAATGATTTTAATTCATCCATATTTTCTGCATCTACTTTCGCTTTATAAATTTTTATTCCATTAACATCTGAAGATTTTGAAACAACCGAATCAATTTGTCCAAGTTTGCCCTGAAGTTTCAATTCGGCATTTTCCTTTTCAAGTTTTTTCTTCTCTTCGAGTAGTTCGGCAATCTTTTCGTCGTGTTGTTTCAGCAAGATCGATTTGATGCAAAATATATTGTTCAACTCCGCTGCCTGTAACTGCTTCAATTCTTCTTACTCCGCTTGCAATTGATGTTTCGCTGATAATTTTAAAGAGGCCAATTTGTGAAGAATTTTTTACATGAGTCCCGCCACAAAACTCCTTTCTGAACTCTCCGAATTGAACTACATTCACTTTATCTCCGTATTTATCACCAAAGAACATCAGCGCACCCATTTTTTTTGCTTCATCAAATGGAATATTTCTGTGATGCTGCAACGGAATGCTTTTTCTTAATTCTTCATTTACAAGAATTTCAATATCCTTTAGTTCATTTTCGCTTAATTTGGCAAAATGTGTGAAGTCAAAACGCAGCCTGTCAGGGCCAACATAAGAACCAGCCTGGTGAACGTGAGTTCCTAAAATTTTTCTCAGAGCCGCATGAAGAAAATGTGTAGCGGTATGATTTCTCATTATATCCCATCTTCGCGATTCATCCACCTGTACTATAAATGGGGCATTAAATGATCTCAACGTTCCTGGATATTGGGTGTCCCAAACTTCTTCAATTATATGAACATTTACGTTTTCGATTTTTAAAGTATTTAATATTTTTATATCAAAATCTTTTGTCTTTATATAACCAGTATCTCCAACTTGGCCTCCCGCTTCCGCATAAAAAGGAGTTCTATCAAATATGGCATAGTTATCTATTCTGTTACAGCCATTTACTTTTGTCTTTAAATTCTCATATTCATATCCAATAAATTCAGATTTCATTTTATATTCATCGGGAATATAATCTTTATATATAAGTGAAACTGTATCCATTTTACTAGAATCTCGGCTTTTCTGCTTTTGATTATCCATCAATTTATTAAAACCGGTTTCATCAATCGTGAAACCGTTTTCTGCTGCCATTACGTTTGTCAGATCAATTGGAAAACCAAAAGTATCGTAAAGCTTAAAAACATCTTCACCGGGAATGACACGTTGTTTTTTTTCTTTTAATATAGTTATCACTTCATCGAACAGTTCAATTCCCCGATCAAGCGTAGCATTAAAACTTTCTTCTTCTGCTTTGATAATTTTTTTTACATAATCTTTCTTCTCTTTTAATTCAGGAAAAACGTCGCTCATATTTTTTACGAGTACATCAACCAGTTCAAAAAGAAAAGGTTTTTTAAGATTTAACTTTCTTCCGTATCGTGAAGCTCTTCTTAAAATTCTTCGTAAAACATAACCACGTCCATCATTTCCGGGAACTGCACCATCGGCAATTGCAAAAGTAAGAGTTCGAATGTGATCGGCAATTACGCGCATTGGAATTTTATGTTCTTCGCTATCGTATTTAATTTCTGAAATTTTTGAAACTGCCTCAATTAATGGAGTAAATACATCGGTATCGTAATTTGAATTTTTCTTCTGAAGAACTGCACACATTCTCTCAAAGCCCATTCCGGTGTCTACGTGTTTTGCAGGAAGCTCGTGAAGTTTTCCAGTTTCATCGCGGTTGTATTGAATAAAAACGAGATTCCACATTTCTATACATTCAGGTTTCCCGGCATTTACCCATGATGGATTATTGTAATCATCACTTACGTTAATATGAATTTCAGAGCAGGGACCGCAAGGACCGGTTTCTCCCATTTCCCAGAAGTTATCTTTTTCGTCGAATCTTAAAATATGTTTCGGATTTATGTCAGTTTCACTTTTCCAGAAATCAAAAGCTTCATCATCTGTTCTGTAAACTGTTGCCCATAGTCTTTCCTTTGGAAGTTTCCAGACTTCCGTCAATAATTCCCACCCCCATTTGATGGCTTCTTTTTTATAGTAATCTCCAAAGGACCAGTTGCCGAGCATTTCAAAAAAAGTATGATGATATGTATCGTGTCCAACTTCTTCAAGATCATTATGCTTTCCACTTACGCGAATACATTTTTGGGTATCCACAGCGCGTTTATATTCTCTTGTACCGTTCCCAGGAAAACATCTTTGAACTGATTCATTCCGGCATTGGTAAACAGTAGTGTTGGGTCATCAAAGGGTACAACAGGAGAACTGGCTACTATCCGGTGTTCTTTATCTTTGAAAAAATCAAGAAATTGTTGTCTTATCTCAGCAGATGTCATTTTACCCTTTACTTTTTAAATCTATTTGACAAAGATAATAAATTAAGTGTTCAGCTTAAATTGAAGAATCAAAATAAACAGAAACCACCTTTATTTTCAGATTTTATCACTACATAGATATGTTTCAAATTAACTTATTATTTTGTTAAATTTGATTCAGAAATTGAGATCGTAAACAAACTAAACGGGTTGCCTTGCCATTAAACGATAATTCACCAGACATTGATGTAATGAAGAGGGTTGCTGCTTATGATTCGAAGGCCCTCGAAATATTATACAACCGGTATTCCCCTCTGCTTTATACTCTTATCAAAAAAATAGCTGTTAATAAAGAATTGGCCGAAGATATCCTTACTGAAGTTTTTGAAATTATATGGAAAAGGATAGAGTTATTTGATATTTATTCCGGAAACGTTTACACCTGGCTGGTTATGCTCGCAAGAAATAAAGCTGTTGATACCATCAGAAGAAACAATAAAGAACTAAAGATGCCCGAATACAATAATGATTATGAAGAAAATTATATTGTGCCGAAACTTTCAAAAGAAATTGATACAATGGATTTGGAAACAACCCTAAAAATAAAGGATAGCTTTGCTTCTGCATTAAATAAATTAACAGATGCACAACAATACGTTATTTATCTTGCATATTATGAAGGATTAACTCAAAAAGAAATTGCAGAAAAACTTAACATTCCATATCCAACTGTCAAATCCAAGATTAAAATAGCATCTGCAAACTTGCGTGAGTATTTATTGAAAGGGGATTCATAATGCCGGACAAAAACGAATATTATGAATTTCTTTATGCCTACACCCTTGGATGTCTTGATGAAGATGATCTTAACAGCCTTAAAAAATATCTCGCTACCAGTGAAGATTATTACTGGCAGGAATTAGGCGAATTTCAAAATCTCGCTTCTCTTCTTCCTTCCATATTGCCAATTGAATCACCGGATATTCAAGTTAAAGACAAAGTTGCAAGAAAACTTTACAGAATCAGGAATGAAATTAAAGCAAAAAGAGACAAGATAAGAAAGGAAAATAAAATTCCCGAAATAGTATCTAATGAAAAAGTTGAGCCCGTCAACCAAAGTAATGAAACCGAAAAAGAAATTCCTTCTGAGGTTCACGAAACAATAGAAACAGTAAAGGAAATCGGAAACGAAGAAAAATATAATGAAAAAAACATACCGGATATTAAAGACTTTGAGATTGTAAGAGCCGCACGAAATATTCCGGATAATTTAATTAGAAATGAAGAGGATAAAGAAGAAAAGAACTCAAAAGAACAGGCGCTAAACTCTAATATTGTTCCCGAAGTTATACGGACAGATGAAACCGATAATTTCAAGGAGCAAACAAAATCTACGGGGATTAAAAAGCCGGCTAAAGGACAGAATAAAATCGCCGGGAAAGATAAAAAGGAAGTAAGTCCTAGCAGATTCAGCTTAGTTGAAAAAAATCAAATAACAAAAAAGAAACCCTCACTTTCAATCATACTTGTATTAATAGCATTTTTATTACTTGTAACTGCAGCAGCTTTTATATATTTCAAAATCTCATCAAATGTTAAAGGCTATCAATCAGAAATAGTCACCCTGAACCAGGAGATAACTAATCTAAAAGATCAGTTACGGCAAAATGCAGAGATGCAGTCAGTGCTTAGTTCAAAAAATTTAAAAACAATTATCCTTTCACCATCTGAACTTGCAAAAAACGCTTATGGAAATTTGTTTTTAAGCATGGATACAAATCGCGGACTATTGCAAACTTCCAATTTACCCAAACTTAATGGAAATGAAACTTACCAGCTCTGGATATTTATTTATAATAATTATATGTCACTTGGGAAAATTAAAGTGACAGGTAACCCGACTTATTTTATTTTCGACACACCACAATTAAGCGAAGACTCTAAAATAAAATTTGCTATTACTGAAGAGCCTGCTGATGGAGCCATAACACCAAGTGTTAAAGTATATCTTACCGGTTCGTTTTAATAAAGTCAATTCTTTTCTTCAAAAGTTATAAAAATTAAAATTACCGTTATTATCAGGACAATTTGCCAGTAATATGAAGTAATTTTCAACATAGAATGATAAAATGAAGAGAAATTAAATTGCCCATTAATTACGGTTGTAAATAATCCGGCAAGGATCAAAACTATTCCGATTATATAATATTTTTTAACTGAAGGGTTATCATATGACAGCATTAGATATGCAATGCCCGGAATAAAAAAAACAGATGGAATTAATACTGCCATCCCCCAAAAAATTAGAAAGTTATTGAGAACATAAATAAGTATACCGATGAGAAAGAGAACAGTACCGAAGAAAAGTGAAATTTTTCGATTTTTACCAAGTGAAAGATAAACATCGCTTATTCCGTAAAATATTAATGCATAACCGAATATTGCCCATCCGGAAAGATGAATGAAACCGAATAATTTTAATATAAGCGCCAAAGCAAGAAACAGAAGCAGATAAGTAAAAAGAGACTGGTACTTTCTCACAAAATTTAATTATTGTTAAGTGAATATGAGTTTTCCATTTTATGGACGAACAAATCAATTCAAATAGAATCTTTTCTCATGTGTATCAATTACGCGCCGTTCGGTAATAATTTTATCAACCCTGATATCGTGGCGGTTTCTTTCAATCTCATTAAATATCTGAAATTCAAAAGCCAATACATATTTCGGCGCATATGTTTTTCTTAAAAAATTATCGTAATAGCCCCCACCGTATCCCAATCTTTGCCCGGCCATTGAAACGGCGACGCAAGGTGCGATAATCATATCGATGTCACTCATATCTTCATCAAATCCAATTTTTGGTTCGAGGAATCCCTCCTCATTTTTTACCAGATCTCTCCAGTCAGTAAAATGAAATCTTCTGATTTTCTTTTGTAGACTATAAAACTTAGGAAGAAAAATTGATTTATTGCAGCCGACGGAATGGTTAATAAAAGCCTTGGTATCAACTTCTCCCGGGTGACTGGATACATAAGCAAGGATTTTTTTTGCATAAACAAAATCATCCACTTCTATAAGACGCTCAAAAATTCTTTTCGATTTGTCAAGGATTTCTCCCTGTGTAAGTTCTTTTCTTCTTTCAAGAATTAATTTTCTTGCGTCAGACTTAGGAATAGGAGGTTTTGAGTTAGGCATTATGAAATTACATTTTATTTAAAGTATTCTTTGTCCCATGCTTGATGCAATTATTTCAACAGCAAATTGTGCGCTTTTATTTTTATCGTCCAGTATCGGGTTTACTTCCGTAATTTCGAGAGAAGACATGCATCCACAGTCGGCAATTGCCTCCATTATTAAGTGAGCTTCACGGTAGCTTAATCCTCCCGGAACGGGAGTACCAACGCCAGGAGAAACCGAGGGATCCACGCCGTCTAAATCAAAGCTTACATGAATATGATCAACTTTATCTTTGAATTCCTTAAGCACTTTTGTTATTATTCTATTAACACCCAGTTTATCAACGTCTGTCATTGTGTAAACAGATAAATTTAGTTTTTTAATATTTTCTTTTTCCATTTTGTCAATGCTTCTAATACCAATCAAGGCACAATTTTCCGATTTAAGTTTAGGAGAGAAGCCATAGATTTGGGTGAGCTTTTCATTACCCAGACCTAAAGAAGCCGCGAGCGGCATTCCATGTATATTTCCAGATGGAGAAGTTTGATCTGTATTCATATCAGCATGGGCATCGATCCAAATCAATCCTAATTTTAATTTGTGTTTTTTACAGTATGAAGAAATTCCAGCGAGAGACCCGAGAGCCATAGAATGATCACCGCCTATGCAGAGAGGAAATCTTCCCATTTCGAGAGTCTTTTCAACTTTTTTCGCAAGGATAGTTGAAGTTTTTACTATTTGGCTAACATATTTAAGCTTGGGGTTGGTAATTTTTTGACGCTCCATTATCTGGACAAAAATATCACCGGAGTCGATTACTTTATAACCTAATTTTTCTAACCTTTCCCTTAATCCTGCTATCCTGACGGCAGACGGTCCCATATCGACGCCTCTTCTATCTGCGCCCAAATCCATAGGAAATCCAATAACATTGATTGTTTTTTGTAGAGGTTTTTTCATAAAATGATTTACGTGAGTTTAAAAAGAATCTATTATGTAAGAAGTGCAACAAATTAAAAAGAATCGGCTTAATTGTCCAATTGAAAAGCAATTCTTTTATATTTTATCGATGGTCATTTTCAACAATAATTACGTATTTTTTGCAATGTCAAAACGAAAATCTTTATTGAATTATGGCAAATATTGAACCTTTCATAAGCGTTGGTATTTTATCTGATAAACTAATTGAGTTTGAACTCTATGGTGATTTTAAAAGTTACGGAATGCGCAAAACTTTTAGTGGAAGATTTACCGCTGAATTAGTCAACGATAAAATTATTTTTAAGCAGGGTTCTGAAAAACTGGAAGTCTCTAATGAGATAACTTTTGAACCGCAGGAAGCCGGAATCGAATCTTTCCTTATTAAGAATGTAACTATAGGAAATAAATTTCATTGGCAGAGAAAAGAAAATGAAAGGTTTACAGGTTCATTAAAAATAATCAAAGATAGCAGATTAATAATTGCGATTAATATTCTTCCAGTTGAAGATTATCTAACCAGTGTCATTTCGTCCGAAATGAGCCCAAAGTCATCTATTGAAGCTCTAAAAGCTCACGCAGTAATTTCAAGAAGCTGGCTATACTCACAAATTAAAAAAACCAAAAACCGAAAAGAAGAAAATATACTCGAATATAATTCTGAAACAGAACATATAAAATGGTACGACAGGGAAGAACATAAATTTTATGAGGTTTGCAATGACGATCATTGCCAGAGATATCATGGAATCACAAAGGTTTTTACAGGGGTAGCAAGGCAGGCAATAGAATTTACACATGGATTAGTTTTACAATATGGCAATGAAATTTGCGATGCACGATATTCGAAATGTTGTGGGGGAATTTCAGAAGCTTACGAAAATGTTTGGGAGCCGGTTAAGCACGAATATCTAAAATCGGTTATCGATTATAAATTTGAGCCCGATATATTCGAAACTAATCTTGCTGTTGAAGAAAATGCAGATAAATGGATCAGTGGAAATCCAGCCTCCTTCTGTAATACTAATGACAAAAATGTACTTTCCCAGATTCTCGTTGATTTCGATCAGGCTACAAAGGATTTTTTTCGCTGGAAAGTCGAATACAGCCAGGAAGAAATTTCAAAAATCATTTTTGAAAAAAGCGGAATTGATTTTGGAAATATTTTGGATTTAATTCCCGTTGAAAGAGGATCCTCGGGAAGATTGATTAAAATGAAAATTTCCGGGACAAAAAGGACATTAACGGTTGGTAAGGAGCTGGAGATTAGAAAGTTTCTTTCACAAACCCATCTCTATAGTTCGGCTATTGTAATTGTTAAAGCCGGGAATGATAAGGATTCACCGAAAAAATTTACTATTTATGGTGCTGGCTGGGGCCATGGCGTCGGGCTTTGCCAGATTGGCGCCGCGGTAATGGCATCAAAAGGATATATGTTTGATGAGATTTTGCTCCATTATTTTTCCGATGTAAAGTTGAAAAAAATTTATTGAAAACATGAAAATATTGTATTCCTGTTTATCAAGAAGCTGGGGTGGGATGGAAATGTATACTCTTACTTCGGTTAAACAGCTGTTTGCAAGAAAGATTCAGGTAGAAATATTAGGTTTGAAAAATTCAACGCTGGAATATGAAGCAAAGCGTTCAGGCATAATAATTCACACGGTCAACAATAATAGTTATTTAAGTCTCACAGGAATTTATAAAATAAATTCACTACTAAGAAAAGGAAATTTTAGTTTGATTCATACACAGTCTTCCAGGGATTTATGGCTGCTCGTACCGTCACTAAAATTAACTAATATTAAAACTCCGCTCATATTTACAAAGCATATTGGTTCTTATATTGTCAAAAAAGATTTCCTTCATAAAATAATTTATAACAGAGTAGACATGGCATTTGCAATAAGTAGTGCGATGCGACAAAACTTGATTTATTCTACGCCTATGCCGTCTGATAAAATATTTCTTATTCATAATTGCATAAACATAAATGATTTTGATCCGGATAAATCACTTAGGAAAAAAATCAGGAATGAATTCGGAGTTGAGAGAAAGTGAGGTGCTAATAGGAATGATAGCGCGATTTAGTCCGGGCAAAGGACACGAAGAATTTTTAAATGCCGCCAGGCAATTAAAACAAAAATATGATAATCTGAAATTTTTAATAGTTGGCAAGGCAAGTTATGGCGAAGAAAAGTATGAATATGAAATCAAAGCTCTGGCGAAACAATTAGAACTAAATGAAGTTTTCTTTACCGGTTTCAGAACAGACACAGCGGACGTTCTTTCGGCAATGGATATTTTTGTGTTTCCTTCGCATGCTGAGGCATTTGGTATAGCACTGATCGAAGCAATGGCTATGGAACTGCCAACAGTCTCTTCAAATGCCGAGGGTGTTCTCGATATAACAATCGACGGACAAACAGGATTGCTTTTTGAGAATAAGAATGCGGACGATTTAGCAAATAAAATAGCACAATTAGTAGAATCGAAAGAAATGCGTATTAGATTCGGGAAATCCGGAAGAGAAAGAGTAAAGAATAATTTTAATCTTGATCTTCAAACAGAAAAAATTGTTAATTTATATTTATCATTAATATCGAACAAAAGATGAAGAAAAAATTAACGGTATTTCTTCTTTATAATGAGAATAACAATTGTAAAATCCTTGCTGATGAACTTAGTTCAAATGTCAACATACATAAAATAATATTCATAAGTGGAAAAGATGCCAAAAGCGAATATAATTTAATAAAGTCTGCAAATCCTTTTGATTCACAGACAATAAGAAAGATTTCTAAAAACACAAAGACTGATTTTGCCTTGCTTCAAATTCTGGATAGAAAATTATTACCCGGACAATTCTTCATCGAAAGGTTTCTTGCAGCAGCTCAGGGCTCTTCGGCGGGATTGATTTATTCCGATTACTATGAAAAAAATGGTAATGAATTAAATCAGCATCCATTAATTGAATACCAAACGGGAAGTATAAGGGATGATTTTGATTTTGGCGGTTTTGTTTTGGTTGAAAATAATATTTTGCAAAAAGCTGCTAAAATCATTAAAAATGATTTAAAATATTCCGCTTTATACTTTTTAAGACTTGCCATCTCAGGGAAAAAAATATTTTCCGAATCCCTGAATTTCTTTATACAATCGAAAATGTTAATGATCATTCGATTGGAGAACGACAATTTGACTATGTCGACCCAATAAACAGGGAGGTTCAGGTTGATATGGAAAGAATAGCGACGCAGCACTTAAAAAAAGTAAAAGCTCTTTTAAAACCTGAATTTAAAAAAGTTAATTTTGAAAAAACAAATTATGAAATTGAAGCATCGGTTATAATCCCGGTTAAAAACAGAGAAAAGACAATTACCAATGCGGTGAATTCTGTTTTAAGTCAAAAGACAAATTTTAGTTTTAATTTAATTGTAGTTGATAATCATTCAAGCGATAAAACCACAAATATTCTTAAACATTTTTCTGAAAATGATAAAAGAATAATTCATTTAATTCCTGAAAGAAAAGATCTTCAGATCGGGGGATGCTGGAATGAGGGAATTTTTCACAAAAGTTGTGGAAGGTTTGCCGTTCAATTAGATAGCGATGATCTTTACAAAGATGAAAATACTTTGCAAACAATCATAAATAAATTTTATGAAGAAAAATGCGGAATGGTAATTGGTTCTTATCAATTAACCGATTTTGATCTAAATGAAATTCCACCTGGAATTATTGATCATAAAGAGTGGACAAGTGAAAATGGTATGAATAATGCTCTAAGGATAAATGGACTTGGCGCACCGCGAGCATTTTACACGCCAATTATTCGGGAAATTAAGTTTCCTAACGTAAGTTATGGTGAGGATTATGCTGTTGCACTGGAAATATCACGGAATTATAAAATTGGAAGAATCTATGAACCAATTTATATTTGCAGACGCTGGGAAGGAAATACGGATACTTCACTAACTATTGGACAGTCAAACAGAAATAATTTCTATAAAGATAAAATTAGAACACTTGAGATTTTAGCCAGGCAAAAATTCAATAGTAAAAAAAAGTAATGGTGCGTCGTTACAATAAGGAATAAATTGCTACAAAAAATTTTGTTTAAGGATAAAGAAGCAAAAACACATTTAGAAAATGATCAATATGCTGATGCTGCCAAAGTTCTCTTAAGGCATCAACGCCTTGATTGGAATGTATTATCTGAAGGATATGCATCTTTAGAAAAACAAGAAATTAAAGCATTTGAATTCAATAATTCTATTATAAAGATTCAGTTTAATCCGGGAAGAATTCATTCTACAGGAGCAAAAGTCGATGATGAATCTATCAATAACAGAAAATGTTTTTTGTGCAATGAAAACCGACCAATAGAACAGAAAGCAATTCAGTACAAAAGGGATTTCTTAATAATTTGCAATCCTTACCCGATTTTTCCAGAACATTTTACAATCCCTTATGCTAAACACACTCCGCAGCGAATTAAAGATTCTTTTCCGGCATTGTTGTCACTATCAAAAGATTTATCGGCCTATTATTCTGTTTTTTACAATGGGCCTAAATGCGGAGCTTCCGCCCCCGACCATCTTCATTTCCAGGCGGGCACAAAATATTTCCTGCCTATAGAAGATGATATTCAAAAGCTCAAAGTTGAATCCGGAATTACATTGGGAGAAGATTTTGCTTTTTCCATTACGGCAATAGATGACGGTCTGCGGAAATTTATTCTAATAGAAGGGAAAAAAGAAAGAGACGTTCTATTTGCTTTGGAAGAATTATATAATATTTTCAAAATGATAACTGTTGAAAATGATGAACCAATGATGAATATACTTTCAACTTACAGAGATAAAAAAGGATGGAGAGTAATAGTATTTCCTCGCTCGAAACACCGCCCGTCATTTTATTATTTAGAGGGGAACGAAAAAATTCTGCTAAGTCCGGCGACTGTTGATTTATCAGGTGTTTGCATAATCCCAGGAGTAAAGGATTTTAAGAAAATAACGAAGGATGATATTATTAAAATATTTCACGAAGTCTCTCTGGGAAAAGAACAGTTTGAGTTTATAAAATCCGGCCTTGAAAGAAAATTCGAATGACAATTTAATTTGAAGTATTCTTCAATTATTTTAAAATCCAGCACACCTTCAGAAGGTTATAATTTTATGGCCTGGTAATTCTCTTTAATAAAAAGAACACAAGATAAAATATTAAGGCCAGGGCGGCTGTTTGTAATATGAACGGCCTCAGCGTATCGCTTACAGAATGAGATGAAGAATCTATCCTTGTAAAATTCAAAACACAAAGGACTAAAAATATTCCAATTAGTAAATATTTTATGATATCGGCTAAATGTTTTTTCATATATCATCCTTAAGCATTAGCTCATTAAATCACTGATAAATTGTAGGTTTTTTGACTCGGAATTTGAAATAATAATTTTAATGATAGCAGTAAGCGGAACCGATAGCAGCATACCAACAATTCCCCAAAGATATCCCCATACAAGAACAGAGAATAGAATAAGCAACGGGTTTAGTTTTAATCTTTTCCCGATCACCATAGGTTCAATTATGTTAAAAAATATAGTTTGAATAATGCCCATAATCACAGCAATAAGTGCAGTATACCCAAACGAGCCGAATTGAAGCAGAGCCATAAGCGTTGGAAATATTAAAGCAGCTGCAGAACCAATTGAAGGAATAAAATTTAATAGAAATACAAATAGCCCCCACACAATTGCAAAATCGATACCGAATATTGATAGGGCTAGTGTAACAATTATTCCCGCAGAAAGATTAATCAAAATTTTTGCAATTATATATCTTTTTATCTGATCATTTATTTCCTTAAATGTGTTTGCCAGTTTTTCTTCTTTTTCGTTTTTCTCGATGTTAAACTTGTTATTCACCAGTTGATCAATCTCTGTCTGAGAGACAGTTGATTTGGCATATTTCTTTTTCATTTTCTTTAATTCCGGGCTAACTTTTTTGTAAACGTATCTTTTTTTAATTGCTTCATATATATTATTGTGCCCGGTAACGATGAAAATAAAAAAGAATAAAATGAAGAAGCCCGCACTAATTAAGCCGAATGTTGAAGAGAAAACACTTCCTGCCAGCATTTTATAGTCGAGCTTTTTTAATATACCCTGAATTGAAAAATTATTCTGTGCCGGGTCATTGATTCCCAAGGAAATTAGCAGGCTATGGGTAGTTAAGTTTAATTTATCAGCATAAGCAGGAAGTTGATTTATGAATTGAGTTAAAGTTCCAATTAAAAAATTTATGATTCCGGCAGTCAACAGAAGTAAAATTATAACATCGATTAGAATTCTTGAGAATAGCGGAAATTTTTTCCTTTCTAAAAAATTATTAAGGGGGTGAAATAAAAAAAACAAAAAATAGGCTATTACAAATGGGATGAAAATATTTTGTAATTCTTTTAATATCATGGCTATGAAAACCAGACCGATAATCACAATAAAAAACTTAACCGTTTTATCCTGAATTATTCTTTTTGCCATAAATATTTATTTTAAATTTTAGATAAAATAACTTAAGTTAGAATTTAATATAAGGCAAGATTAATCTAATTAAATTTAGGTTATTAAAGCGATACATATAAAGTTAGAAAACGCCGAGCAATTTTGTAGCCATAATCAAAACAGCAACTATTAAAACATTACGGATTAGTTTTTCTCCTTTTTTTACTGAGAATTTTGCAGCCCACCACCCGCCAATTGCATTTCCTGCTGCAAGGGCTATTCCCAGCCCCCAGTTTACATTTTTAGTTAAAATAAAAATCAGCAATGCAGGAACAGTATAAACAAGGACTATAAAAACCTTATGCATATTTACATAGACGAGATCCAGCTTCATTAACCTCTGCAGGGCCGCCATTAAAATAAATCCTACGCCGACTTGTATAAACCCGCCATAAAAGCCTATACCAACCATTGCAAAGTATGCGCTCGCCGGAATTTTTTTATTGTCGTGCTGTGAATCAATGATTTTTTTCTGAGGTATAATCATCGAAATAATAATTCCCACCATTATTATTCCAAGGATTTTTTGAAACAGCGCATCATTTAAATTGACTGCTAGAATGGCTCCGAGTATGGAGCCAGGCAGAGTAAATAAAGAAAGCTTTAGACTTATATCAAATTGCTGGTATTTTTCCTTCTTAAAAGAATAAACAGCAGAAATATTTTGTATGAAAATTGCAACCCTGTTTGTGCCATTTGCAAGCGCTGAATCTAAGCCAAGGAAAATTAACGCAGGTAAAGTAAGAGTTGATCCACCTCCTGCCGTCACATTTAAAAACCCGGCGAATATTCCAATCGCGAAAAGAATCAGTATATTAAAATAATCAGGCAAAAAATATCCCGTAATATTATTTGATAAAATTAGTATGTAATTATGTGGGATGCAAAAAAGGTAGGCGGTAAATAGGGTTAATTATTTTTTTAGTAGGGACAGGGCATCCCGCAAATGCGGGACAAGTTGCCCTGTCCCTACTTATTATTTCATTTTTATCACAACAAAAGTAACATCATCATCCGGAACGTTTCCGCCGGACCAATCTTTCGCTGTGTTTGTTAAATGCTCAATTATTTTGTCGACGGGTTTATCTGCCGCTTCTTTGAAGGTATCAACAAGCCTCTTATAACCAAACATTTCTTTATTTTTATTTTTCAGTTCAGGACAGCCGTCGCTTAATAGTAAAATTACATCTCCTTTACCCAGTTCGGTTTTTGTTTCTTTATAGGGGAAACTATTCATCGCGCCAAGCGGCATACCCTTGTTATCTATTTCTTCGATATCATTTTTGTTTTTCCTGAAAATATAAACCGGAGGTACACCTGCATTAGAAAGAGAAAGTTGTGAATTGTTAATTTTAAGAAAGGCAAAGGCCATCATTAGTTTTCCGAGTTTTATCTCTTTTATTGCTTTGACTGATTTTTGAAAGAAGGGGAGGACCTCATTTTCTTCAGCCTCTAATGTAAAGATTCCCTTCATTATTGTAACGAGAGTGCCAGCCTGCAGTCCGTGTCCGGTTGCATCTCCAATCCCGACATTTAAAGTTCCATCAGGAGAGACACGAAAATCGTAATAATCTCCGCCGACTTCGGTTGCTGTCTGCATGTGAACAGCAATTTCCAGGTTCGGAAGATCAGGTAGCTGAGTCGGAAGCATTGAAAGCTGTAATTGTCTTGCTTCTTCAAGTTCATTTTGTACAATCACCAGTTTGTCCCTGGCCTGTAATGCTTTTTTTAATGTTTCTAAATTATTAACGGCTTTATCAATTGTAATTTTAAGATCAGTGAAATCGATTGGTTTTACTACAAAGTCAAATGCGCCGCCGTTCATTGCAGTACGAATATTTTGTATGTCGCCGTATGCAGAAACAATTACTGAGTGCAAAAGCGGGTTATTTAATTCTTTAATCTTAGCGAGTAAAGTAAGGCCGTCCATTTCCGGCATATTAATGTCGGCGAGAACAAGCTCTATTTCACTGTCTTCTTCTAATTTTTTAAGAGCCTGTACACCATTGCCGGCAAAAGTAAAATCGTACTGACTGTCTTTTATTTCTTTTCTGAATTTTTGCTTAACGAGCGATACTAAATCCGGTTCGTCGTCAACCACCAATATTTTTGAATATGGCATTTTAATTATCCTTTAGATAGCTAATTTTTCTTTTAGTAAATCGAAGCTAAGCGGTTTGGTAAAATAATCATCAGCGCCTAGAGTTTTTGCTTTGTTGAAGTTGGATTCATCCCCGTATGCCGTGATCATAAAAACCTTTAATTTTGGGTGTCGCGCCTTTATTTCTTTAAGCAGCTCCAGTCCGTTCATTTCGGGCATGTTTATGTCGCTTAACACGAGATAATCTGCCTTGTCGTCTATTGCGTCAAGTAATTCAAGGGCGGACATTCCGTTAATGGCATAAAGGAGCTGCACCTCTCCGGATTTAATTTCCTTTCTGAATTTTTGCTGAAACAGAAATTGAACATCTATTTCGTCATCGACAACTAATAGTTTCATTTTAATCGTCCTGGGATTTAGTTATGAAATTTAGGCTAATTATAATTTAGTAATTAATAACTTAATTAACATTATTATTCAACATTATATATGTCCCGAGCCTGCCTGCCCGCCAAAGGCGGATAAACCGGCAGGCACGAAACATAACTACCTATCCACAAGGCAACGTAATTACAAACTCCGAACCTTCACCCACTTTACTTTCTATTTTAATTTCTCCGTTGTGCTGCTTTGTTACAATATCATAACTAAGAGACAAACCTAAACCTGTTCCTTCACCTGTTGGTTTTGTGGTGAAGAAAGGCTGGAAGAGTTTGTCCTTTATTTTGTCCGGTATCCCGTTTCCATTGTCGCTGATACGAATCTCAACTTTATCTTTTAAATTTTTTGTTGAAACTTTAATTGTCGGTGAGAAGTCATCACCCATTGTTTTCTTTTTATCATTAGCTGCATAACAACCATTGTTAATTATATTTAAAAAGACGCGGCTTATATCCTGTGGAACAACATTTATTTTATCAAGCGTTTTATCATAATCTCTTTCAATCTTAATGTTGAAATCTTTATTCTGTGCTCTCATTCCGTGGTAGGCGAGATTGACATATTGTTCAAGCAGATCATTTATATCAGTTGGCGTTTTTTCTCCCGCTGTTCCGCGGGAATGCAGAAGCATTCCTTTAACAATTGAGTCGGCACGTTTGCCGTGATGGTTTATCTTTTCCAGATTTTGTTTTAAATCTTCTGCAATGGCTTTAACTTCTTCAGTATTTCCTTTGTCAGCTTCTTCAAGCATTTCTGTGATTAAGTCCGCGCTTACTTCCGAGAAGTTATTCACAAAATTTAAAGGATTTTTAATTTCGTGTGCGATGCCTGCGGTTAATTCACCGAGCGATGCCATTTTTTCTGAATGAATAAGTTGGGCTTGTGTTGCTTTCAAATTAGCAAGTGTTGATTCTAAAACCTTGTTTGCTTTTTGTTTTTGTCCGTTATTATGGTAAAGAATAAATGCAATCAGAAAAAATATGCCTAAAGCACCGAACAGGAAATATTGCTTGATTCGGTTCTGGTAAGCAATATTTTCTGCTTCATTATTACGCTGACGTTCCTGTTCTTCGGATATTTGTTTTTGCAATCCATTTATTTTTTCAGGTCCATATAATTCTTTGCTTGCTGTATAAGCTATCCTCAAGAATCGGTGGGCTTCGTTTATATCGCGAGATTCGTACAGGGTTGCCAATAAATTACTACTTTGTAAAATGTTATTTTTAAAATCGATAGCCTGAGCCTCTTCAAGACTCTTTTTTGCAAAATATATAGATGAATCTGGCATATTGAGCTTAGAATAAATTAATGCAAGCGCTACATAAGCATCTGACCCTGTATAATAATCCTTATTTTGTCTATCTATTCCGATGCTTTGGTGCAAGTAATTTATTGCCATAGATTTATTGCCTAATTCAAATTGAAGTTTTCCTAAAAATAAAAGTAGCGGAGCATGAAAAAAATCTGATGTTAAAGTTCTGTTGTAAGTGTTATGCAGATAGGTAAAAGCAGAATCCAACTGATTAAGCTTCAAATAGTGGATGCCAATATTTAAATCGATACGATCTCTTAAAAAACCATGACCTTTGTCATTTTGATCTGAGTCATTTAGAACTCTTGCCTGTTTGAAATAGTCGATCGCAATAAGGGGATCGAAATTTCCGTAGATAATTCCGATTTCAAGCAAGCACATGGCTGCTTCAGGGAGGAAATGTTGTTCTTCTGCTAACTGTAAACCTTGGAATTGAAATTTTAGGGCTTTTGCTATTTCTCCCATAGTTGTATACCCTGTCCCCAGAGAATTTAAAGCTCTTGCCTGTCCTTTGATATAACCAATTCGGTTCGCCAAGTCTAGGGCTATCTGTGCATAAACTACACTGGAATCCGGGTTATAAAACCTAAGCATAAAACTTAAATCTGCCATGATCATTACTTTACTGGTATCCTGTTTTGACGCTCGTAATTCTTTCCTCAGGCTTTCAATAATTTGAGTGCGCTGTGCAAAGTCAGCATGATTTGCTATTAAAAAAAATAATATAAGTATTAGTGTTTTTTTCATTATTAGGCAATCCTAATTGGGAGTTGAATAATAAACTCCGCACCTTCGCCCTCTTTCGATTCAATTTTAATTTCTCCTCTGTGCTGTTTTACAACAATATCATAACTGAGCGATAAGCCCAAACCGGTTCCTTCGCCAGTCGGCTTGGTTGTGAAGAACGGCTGGAAGAGTTTGTCTTTAATTTTATCTGGCACTCCGTTGCCGTTATCGCTGATTCTTATTTCAACTTTATCTTTTAAGTTTTTTGTTGATACTTTAATTGTGGGGGAAAAATCATCTCCACTGGTTTTCTTTCTGTCGTTCGCGGCGTAGCATCCATTGTTAATTATATTAAGGAAAACTCTACTTATATCCTGCGGCACTACGTTAATTTTCTCAAGTGATTTATCGTAATCTCTTTTAATAGTAATATTGAAATCCTTATTCTGCGCTCTCATACCGTGGTAGGCAAGATTGAGATACTGTTCCAGCAGATCATTTATATCAGTTGGTGTTTTTTCTCCCGAGGTTCCACGAGAATGCAGAAGCATTCCTTTCACAATTGAGTCTGCCCTTTTACCGTGGTGATTTATCTTCTCAAGGTTTTGTTTTAGATTATTGGCTATTTCCAACGCCTCATCTTTCTTGTCGTTCTGTAATTCGGTTTTCATTTCATCCAGCAACTCATTGCTTACTTCAGAAAAATTATTTATGAAGTTTAAAGGGTTCTTTATTTCGTGTGCAATGCCTGCGGTAAGCTCACCGAGTGATGCCATTTTTTCTGAATGTATAAGTTGCGCCTGGGTGGATTTAAGATTATTTACGGTTTTTTCCAGCTCAATGTTTTGCGATGAAATTTTTAATTGTTGCTCGCGCAGCGTAGCGTTTACTTTCTTTTGTTTGCGATTATTATTCCAGAGGTAAAATGCAATTATGGCGGCCAGCAAAAAAACAACCAGAAATATAATGGTCCGGTTTCGGCTGTCAATGCGGTCACGTTCTTCCTGAAGTTGTTGCTGCATTTCCTGCTGATTCAAAATAATGTGCTGCATTTCCCGGAAACGGGCCGCACCGTATAAACTATCTCTTTCAATATCAGCTATGGAAGAATATTTATATGCGCTGTCATATTCCTGTTTGTTTTTAAATAGTTCACTGATTATTGAAGATGCATCATAAATACCTTTTTTAAATGAAACAGCCTGAGCTGTATTTAAAGCTTTATGCGCATATTTCATAGTTGAATCAGGCAGGTTCATTTCCTTGTAAAGTTTTGCAATGAATAAATTATTCATAGTTAAGTTTCTGATATCGTTGTCAATATAGGCCTCATCTATGCCTTTTTTATAAAACTCAAGTGCCTTTTCATTATCCCCTTTTAATTTGTAAGCGTTCCCCATTCTAAACATCATCTCTGGCCTTGTTACGAAATCTCTGTTCGTATGCTTTAAACTTTCTTTATAAACAAGCTGTTGATAGTACAAAGCAGAATCGGGCATATTACTTAGCTCATAAATATTTCCAATATTGGATAATTCGTTATTGTAAGTGGCTGAATCACCAATCAATTGAAACTGATCTTTTGAGCGGAGATAATACTCATTTGCTTTTCTGTAATCGCCCAATTCCATATAGATATTCCCAATCCGGTTTAACGCAATTGCGGTTATAGCTGTATCCTTTATTTTTTCGCCGATATTTAGTGCTTCAAATTCAAGTTTCATTGATTCAGGTAAACTGCCGGCTTCTAATAGAGTTGCACCTTTTAAAGAAAAAATCCTAGCTTGGTCTCCTGGATTTCCCATTTTATTTGCAAGATTAATTGCCATGTCAGTATAAAACAAAGAAGAATCGACATTAGAAAAGCGGTATCCGCTGGCCAAAGCAGCCATAAATCTAATTCTTACCGAATCATCTTTCGCTTCTAATAGCTGATTCTTTAAGTTGATAATTTCTTTGCTTGTTCTTTGACTCATTATACAATGAGATAATGCTGTACAAATAAAAACTACAAGTAATATTTTTCTCATAATAAATAATTAATTTGGTAAATGAATAATAAACTCAGCACCCTTACTTTCTTACTGTCTAACTATATCAACTCCTGGAAAATATATCTTTCATTGTAATCTATCTTAAAAGTCCTGAGAAACTCCAGATACTCCTCTCTAAAAGTTTTCTTTTTGTGGTGTGCTTCCTGGTTAAGGATATAATTATAAACCTTATTCACTTGTGATTGGCCATATGAAAACACACCATATCCTTCCTGCCATTCAAACAGGGTTTGGGTTAATTTATGATCATTTACATATTTAGATGATTTGGCCTTAACGCTTTTCATCAATTCTGAAACAGAAACTATTGGCTTTAATCCAACGAGACAGTGTACGTGATCAGCCACTCCATTTACAATAATAATTTTACAATCCGCTTCATTTATCAGGTTGCCAATTACGCCGAAGAGCTTTTCCTTCCAGGATTTGTGGATCAGCGCTTTGCGGTATTTAACAGCAAAGACAGTTTGAAGATAGATCTGGTGATAAGTGTTAGCCATTATTCTATATTTTGTTAATCAAGTTTTATATGTACCGAGCCTACGGCTCTCATTTATTATGCTGCTGTTCTTTCAATCCAACGGAATAAATTCCGTTGTTACAATATGTGTCGAGGCTACGCCTCTTGTTTTCGTTTCAATTTTTTTCTTTGTCAACGGGTTATGCCAAAGGCAATCCTTCGTAAAAATCCGTTGTTAATATATGTGCCGAGCCTGCCCGCCCCCCCTTCGACTCATCGAAGACGAGGCTAGTAGGCATGGCTATGCCTCTTTGTTTTATTTTTGATTTAATTTTTTCTCTTAGTGATTTATTTACTTAAACTTTAGAGCCGTAGGCTCGATAAAATTTTTTAAGGCCGGATTTTAATCCGGCTTAAAACCAAGCCACAACCACAAAAACAGAGTGCCATAGGCACGAAACATATATGCTTACGCACTAGGTAATGTAATTACAAACTCTGCACCCTCGCATTCTTTACTTTCTATTTTAATTTCTCCGTTGTGCTGCTTTACAACAATATCATAGCTCAGAGATAAACCAAGACCCGTCCCTTCGCCTGTCGGTTTGGTTGTGAAGAAAGGTTGGAAGAGTTTGTCCTTTATTTTGTCAGGTATCCCGTTGCCGTTGTCGCTGATCCTGATTTCTACTTTATTCTTTAAGTTTTTAGTAGACACTTTAATTGTAGGAGAGAAACCATCGCCTTCCTTTTTCTTTTTATCATTTGCAGCGTAGCATCCGTTATTAATGATATTTAGGAATACACGGCTTATGTCTTGCGGCACTACATTTATTTTTCCCAGCGTTTTATCATAATCTCTTTCAATTGTAATGTTGAAGTCTTTGTTCTGTGCTCTCATACCGTGGTAGGCAAGGTTGAGATACTGTTCCAGCAGATCATTTATATCAGTCGGTGTTTTTTCTCCTGCAGTACCGCGCGAATGTAAAAGCATTCCTTTCACAATCGAGTCCGCGCGTTTACCGTGATGATTTATCTTTTCGAGGTTTTGTTTTAAATCTTTTACAATATCGAGTACATCTTCATTGTTTCCTTTTTCTAATTCTTCCATCATTTCATCAATTAATTCAGTGCTGACCTCGGAAAAATTATTAACGAAGTTCAAAGGGTTTTTTATTTCGTGAGCAATACCTGCTGTAAGTTCACCCAGCGATGCCATTTTTTCAGAATGAACGAGCTGCGCCTGAGCGGATTTTAATTCGCTCAAAGTTAATTCAATTTTTCCTTTAGCTTCTTCAAGATTTTTAAAATCTTCATATCGTGCATAGGCAATTGAAAATGCTTCAGCAAGTGTCTTAACCAACTCAAGTTTTTCTTCATCGAGCGGAGTAACGTTTCCGACATAAAGCATCCCCTGTGTAAAAGGAACAAAATGTAAATGGAGTGATTCCGGTGGTTGCGATGAACCCTGGTATGTTTCCGCATTCTGAACCTGCCCGAGTTTCATCATAGATTTTGTCCAGTTGATAAACTCTTCCTTGTTCCAGTGTTCTTTGTAAACTTGTTTCTTTCGCCAGTTTTCAACCGTGTTGCTTGTTAGTTCATTAGAATCAAAAGCTAAATGTAAAACTCCCAGCGCTTTTCCATCAGGTGTAGTAAGAAACACGCCAACAGATTTATTAGCCTCGTCAACTATAAAAACACCGCAGCGTATAAAAGGAACTTCCAGCGCTTTAAGTTCACGCCAGATGATGGGAGTTATCCTGTTAAGATCTTCAGTCGTGCGCATCGAGGCTATTTCTGCCCGGACACGATCAAGTGATGTCTGCCTGACTGCTTCCGCAGCGCGGGCTTCAGCATCTTTTAAATCAAGGTAGCGTCTGTAAGTCAGGCTGAGTACGGAAGTAAACCTGCGGAATATATTTAAGTCTTCTTCTGATAATTCCTTTTCCGTCCATGCAAATACCCCGCCTTCCTTAAAGAAAAAGTAATAGCCGTATTGGATTTCATCTCCTGCAAAGTCAGGAAATTCAACCTGCGGATTCATTACTTTATAATAATCTACAATTTCTTTTCCGCGTAAAACAGGATGATATTCCTTCTGCAGTTTCCAGTTTTCAAAAATGTTATCCAAAACCGGGTGCCCCGATAATTTTAACTTCCCGGTTATTTTTTTTATTTCATTTTCATGAGTTGCGGTAGTTGCGTTTATGTCTACAGTGCGCGTCTCCGAATTAATTATTCCTACTCCGCATCTGTGCGGCATAACATTCAAATGAGTTAATTCCGAAAAGAAAGTATCTACTGTTTCGGCTAAATCATCGGAGCTGTGCATCGCCATTGCTTTTGCGCGAACTCTTTCCAGGGCCGCTTCTATTTTTGCCTCTCTTGCCTGCGCTTCTGCTTTTTTAAGGTCGAGGAAGCGAACATATGTTTGCTGAAATACTTTAGAAAAACGTTCCAGTAAATTGATGGTTTCTGAACCAGGTTCTTTATGTGTAGTAACTCCGATGAATCCATGAGAGAAGATTACACTGGAAACAAACCGGTGATCTTTTACACTATTCTTTTTAAATGGCATGCCTAATTCGCCTCCCATATAGCGAATCCATTTTTCCAGCTTTTCTCCGTAGAGATCCAGTATTAAATGATTCTCCTGTTTTTTCCAGCTCTGAAATAATTCGGCGACAACAGGTGAACTGCTTGTTTTTGCAATAAACCGTTGGGTGATCTTATGCCCTTCCTGGTCAGTTATCCATACATCCAGTGATTTATCTTCTTCGTTGGCAATCGCAATATTAAATCGGTCGGGTGTTGAGGTCAGTGAACTGATCTGTTCAAACAGAACAGAGGCTACTTCTCCCAATTCATTACTGTTGTGCATCGCCATTGTTCTGGCACGCACCCTTTCAAGTGCTGTTTCAATTTGTGCTTCCCGTGCCTGCGCTTCTACTTTTTTCAAGTCAAGGAAGCGGGTATATGTGAGGTCGAATACGCCTGCAAATCTTTCTAATAATTTTTTGGTTTCTTCAGGCCGTGGTTCCGGGGTTGCAAGGGATAACAAACCCTTCGGGAAAAAAGCACAGTGAATAACACGCCGGGCTTCCTCTTTGTTTATGAAGTTTTTGACATCATTATATGTTTTGTATTCTGGAAGGCCACTTCTGAAATCTTCATATTTTTTTAATTCGTCGCCCGATATATCGATCACAACTGATTTTTTACCCTCTTTCCAGGCATTATATATTTTATTAATTACAGTTGGTTCTTCAATCGGAACCTTGAACATTTCTTCTATTCTATTTCCCTGCACAGATAGCCACAGCTCCAGTACTTTTTCATTTTCATTCACGGTGCCTATAGTTAGCTGGTCGGGGTTTTCGCCCAATTCACTAAACTGTTGATAAAGAACCTGCGCGGTTTCAGATAACTCTTCGCTGTGCTGCATTGACATTGTTCTCGCACGGATTCTTTCAAGTGCCAGGCTGATTTGTGCTTCTCTCGCCTGTGTTTCTGCTTTTTGCAGATCGAGGAAACGTCTGTAAGTTTGTCCGAAAACACCAGCGAACCGTTTGATCACCCTGGATATTTCTTCAGCAATGGGCGCTGCCGTAAAAGCAAAAACTGCACCTTCAGGAAAATAAAAATCGCTGTGAAATTCTTTGGAAGGCAATGCCTCCATGTCAAACTTTGTCGGATAATATTCCAGGTCATTAAGTGCCCGGTAATAATTCCTTAGATCATCGCCTTCCAGGGTGTAGTTGTAAAAGGGCTCTTTATTTTTCCATGCTTTATGTATTCCATTTAACAATCCATGCACAGTCATGTCCAGTTTGCCAATAATTAAATTGGCTTTCCCGGCAGGATTTGATTTGGCCGTCCACACCTCTGCGTCAGGCTCATTGCTAAAAATTAAAATACCGCATCTATTGGTTTGTATGCCCAGCTTAACAAATTCATCAAACATGTTGGCTACGGTACCGCCTACATCTTCACTGTTGTGCATTGCCATGGTTTTACTTCTTACTCTTTCCAATGCGGTTTCTATTTCAAGTTCACGGTTATGCTTTTCAACATCCTTTCTTTTTTGTTCAAGCTCGGCAATTGTTTCTTCAAGAAGAATGGCTGTGGTCTTTTTTACTTTTTCAGTTCTCTCTAATTTGAATTCCGAAATGGTGAGTTCTTTGTCTGCATTCCTCACCGATTTCGTAAGATCAGTTTTTTCTTTTTCGCTTAAGTGTTCGGCATTCTTAATAAAATCGAGTAAGTATTGAAGGTCTTTATTCATTTTTATTTAGACATATAAAATTATTAATTCATTATTTTTCTTTTAGCAAAACACAGCAAGCAGTTAAATTGTGCAAATCATTATTACCGTCAGTAGCCCGGGCTATTTCTCCATTTGAAAAGAAACCGGCCATCGGGGCATTCCATATATTATATATTTCTTCGATTTCTTTACTCATTAGAGGGCCAAGTGAAATTATGCGCCCCGCACAACTGAAAACTACTACGGCGTCAGCATCGGGCATTTCAGTTTCTTTCAGATCTTTGAGGCCGCTCACTACTTCCTCAATTACGTCAAAATCCGGTGGAAGTGAAAACCTGACTTTTGAACCCTGGGGGACTTTACCGCCGCAATAGAACGATCCGTCTTTCCAGTCGATTAATAAACCCGGACGCATAACAGGCGCACCCTTTTCACGCTGCAACTGCAGCGGAAAATTCGTCGCAATCAATGCAAGTTGTGCCTCATTATTATCTTCAGTTAATTCATTTAAGCCGCCGTATTTTTTGGTTAGCTCAAGAACAGACACATTGTCAACAGTATAAACATGATTACCTTCGCTTTTTGTAACGGTTTTTTCAGTGCCTACGGCTTTCCAACCGTGAGTGGCTTTTCCCTTAATTAAGATTTTGCTTTCGTCCAGCACTAATACTACTATCCCGTTGCTACTGAAATTATGGTTTGAAAACACAAATTGTTCTGAAAATGTGTAGTCATCACCTGCCATCCCGCCAAATAAGTTTAACTCTTTGCCAAGTATATTTTCAAATCCTATTATGATTTCCTCAACGTCAGTTTGAACATTGCTGCCAGCCATTAATAATGCAGGCTTCCTAAACTTTTCGAGAGATTTTTTTGCTAACGATTCCGCTGTTTGTATTAAATTTCCATTTTGAAATTCTTCAAATAAAATTGTGAAATATTCAGGTTTGATATCCAACAAAATTATTGCCGTGGAATTATTTTCAATCTCATCATTAATAAATTCACCATTTGTTGTTGCACCGAAAATCGAAATTCCTTCTTTGTCCAGAATTTCACAAACAGCCTTCCGATCCTGCGAGATGGATAGAAAAACAAGTGCTAGCGTAGGTTTAAAGCCATCGGATTTACTTTCAGCCAGAGCAGATTTAATTTCTTTGGGCGATTTTCCTTTAATTGATTTTGCTTTCATAATAGCTTTTCTTCCTCTAGTGGATTATTAGAATTTTTAAATAAATGCTCAGGTAAGGTAATTCTTTAAATTATCTTAATATAAAGAAAAAAACGAATATTTTTTTGTACAGACATACACTTGCCGCCTTTGGAAGGGTGACTTATTTCTACCACACTGCTTATATTTATTTTCGTAGTGACAGGCTACTTGTCCCGCCTAGGCGGGATGCCCTGTCACTACAACGATAACCACTATTTAATTTTTATCACCACAAACGTAACATCATCCTGGAGCTCTTTGTCTTTTATCCAGCGTGCTGATTCTTCATTCAAATATCTTATTATTTCTACGGGTTCTTTCTCTGCAGCTTTTTCAAAAGCGGAATAAACTCTTTCATACCCGAACAATTCATCGGTTGGGTTATGCAATTCCGGGAAACCGTCGCTCATCATTATGAGCACATCGCCGATATTTAAATTAATTTCAGTCGCATTATACTTTTCAATTTTCATTGCGCCCAGCGGCAGGTTATGCTGTTTTATCTCTTCAACTTTTGCTTCATTCTTTTTGTAATGATAAACCGGTGGCATTGCAGCATTAATGTATTTTGCTATGTGGTCTTTTATGTTCAGCATTGCAAAACCAGCCATCATTCTTTTTAAATTGGAGTTTTTGATTGCTGCATTTGATGTAATAAAAAAATCTTCAATATTCTTGCTTGTTGAGTTAGCGATGAATAAAGACTTCAGCATTGTTACGATTGTTCCTGCTTTCATTCCGTGTCCCGTTGCATCACCGATTACGATATTTATTGACCCATCGTTGCTGAAAGAGAAATCATAATAATCGCCACCGACTTCAGTGGCAGTCTGCATATAAACTTTTATATCGAGGTTTGGAACAACCGGAATTTCCTTCGGAAGCATAGCAAGCTGAAGTTCGCGCGCTTCTTCAAGTTCTTTTGTCTTGCGCTCATTTTCTGCCTGGATGATTTTATTCTGTGCTTCTGCCTGCAGTAGATCGTTGAAACGCGTGTAAGTAAGATTAAACACGGCCCCAAAACGCTCAAGCAGATCAATGGTTTCCGGTTTTGTTTCGTCGGGTGATGCTACGCCGATAAATCCTTTTGAGAAATAAGCGATGTACTGCAGCCTCCTTTTTTGTGAAAGCCCGCCTTTAAACGGAACATTTAGTTTGGTTAAATGCCTGAAATATTCCTGCAATTCTTCTCCCTGCATATCAATCGTGATGGATTCCTTTTTTTCTTTCCATCCAATAAACATTTTTTGAAAGGTCCGATTGTCATTAAGACTGGCTGTAAATCCAGAGCTAACCTTGCTTCCGTCTTCATCTGTTATCCAGAACTCCCCGAGCCCATTTTCATCTTTGATAATGACGATATAAATGCGGTTAGGTTCAATTCCGAGAGTTATTAATTGTTTAAAAACCTCGGAGGCTGTTTCTGCAAGTTCATCGCTCTGCTGCATTGCCATTGTTCTGCTTCTCACTCGTTCTAGAGCTGCTTCTATCTGTGATTCCCTTGCCTGTGCTTCTGCTTTTTGGAGGTCAAGAAAACGTATGTATGCCTGATCGAATACTTTTGCAAACCGTTTAAGGATATCATTTTCTTCATCTGTAAATGATTTTTCCGAATAATTGTGCATAGAAATCGCAGAGTTTTTTGTAAATGCAAATGATACTGTGTAAGCAGAAGCTTCTAACATTATATTTTTTCTGTTATCTGGCAGCTGCTTAAAGTCCGAATGTTCAAAAAGATAATTAAAGTATTTGTTTTTTTCTTCAAATGAAAAAGTCTTTGTAAAGAAGTCATGGCCATTTTCTCTTGCATCAAATACGCTGGCGGGTATAAGATAATCTATATAAGGTAGATGAAAATACGCAGCGTACTTCTGGCCCGGAGCAGCAATCCACAAATCTGCCTCTCTTGAACCTTCAGTAAATATATTAATATTAGCGGCATCCATCGAGATATTAAGCTCCTTTAGTCTTTCAAAAGCAACGGTAACTACTTGTTGAAGCTCTTCACTTTTATGCATAGCCAAAGAACGGCTGCGCACTTTTTCTAATGCTGCTTCGATCTGTGCTTCTCTTGCCTGCGCTTCCGCTTTTTTAAGATCTACATATCGAGTATATGTTAACTGAAACACCTCTATAAATCTTCTCAATAATTTTTTAACTTCATCAGTAAACGGAACGATGCTGAAGGCATATATTCCACCAGCTTTGCAGGGGGCATAATAATAATACTGCTTTTCATCGCTTGATAATTTTTTTTGCGCAGAATCCGGCAAATGAAAGTTTGTTTTTTCAATTGTTGTGTAGTATTTCAAAAAATCTTCCCCTTCAAGAACATAAGAAAATTCTGTTTGATTTATCCAGTGTTCAATTATACCATCCAATAGTGCATGACCCTCTAAAACTTCATCACCAGAAATTTGAATTGATAAATTTTCATCTGTAAGGGTAGTAGACCAGATATCAACTTTTTTTGTTTCTGCACTTTCAATTATTCCTATTCCACATCGACTCGTTTGAAAACCAACCCTATTGAGTTCGGTAAAAACTATTTCGACAATTTTGGCAAAGTCATCACTAGTTTGCATAGCCATTGCATTAGTTCTTACTCTTTCCAGCGCTGCTTCGATCTGTGCTTCTCTTGCCTGTGCTTCAGCTTTTTGCAGATCGAGGAAACGGGTGTAGGTTTGTTGGAATACCTTTCCAAAGCGCATGAGCGTTTTATTCTCTTCATCTGAATAAGGAATAGCTGAAAAATTCTCTATGTAAAGGCCAACATTCTCTAATAGTACTGTCGATCCTGCAAGACCGGGGCAGCTAAAATAGAATTCCTTTGCTTCCTCTGGCAAGCCAGGGATAAGGTTTAAAAGAACCTGGTAGAATTTATTTTTTTCTTCAAAATTTAAATTGGTTGCAAAAAAATCTCTTCCATTTTCTTTTGCTTCATCAAATTGATTTGCCCACACAGAATCAAAATAAGGGTGTATTATTTCAGATGGTATTTGCTGCTTATCAGCAATCCAAAAATGCCACTCACCTTTAGGTGTATAGTCAACTACAAAACCTGCATGATCAACATTAATTTTAAGGTGAACGAATTGTTCATATACTAACTGTATTACTTCTTTGAGTTCTTCACTTTTTTGCATACCCATTGAACGGCTTCTCACTCTTTCTAATGCAGCTTCTATCTGCGCTTCTCTTGCCTGCGCTTCCGCTTTCAACAGGTCATTAAAACGGGTATAAGTGAGATCGAATACTTTTCCGAAGCGTGCAAGAATATCAAGATTATCATCTGATAATGGTTCTTCCCCTACAGTTTGTAGTCCCCCGAAATTGCTGAACGAGAAAGAGACAACATATTTTTCCATTGCCCTTGAAGCGGCCTGTGCCTCTTCAGGAACTTTCCTGAATTCTGTTTCTTTAAATAAATATTCGTCATATGCTTTTTTTTCATTCCCCTCCAAAACATATATATATTTAGTTTTCCTTTCTTTGTAGCCTTTCATCATTGCATCATGAAAAGGGTAATCTTCAAATTTCATATGATAAGAATCTGGGGCCATATCAATATTCGGGTTTGCTGCCCATACTGTATTTGATAATGAACTTTCGTCTATTATGTTAATGATACACCACGAAAGGGCAAAATCAAGTTTAGTCAGTTCTTTAAAAACAGTATCAACCAAATCTGACAACTCATCAGAACTTTGCATAGCCATAGCTTTGGCACGGACTCTTTCAAGTGCCAATTCAATCTGTGCTTCCCTGGCCTGCGCTTCTGCTTTTTGTAAATCAAGAAAACGGGTATAAGTTCTTTCAAACTCAGTAGCAAAACGATTAAGCAGTTTTTTTTCTTTTTCTGCCATTTCCTTTTCAACCACAACACCAAAGCAGCCATGTTTTATGAAGGCTTCTACATAATATAATCCATCAGGAAAATATTTCGGTTTCAGATGTTCTGCACTTCCAAATAATTCCTGCCAGACAGCAAAATAACTTTCAACACCATCCGGTGGCACCCTATAAGAAACAACAGGATTATTGCCTTTCCAATCTAAAAGACATTGTGCAGTAGCAGGCTCATTTCTATCGAGCGGGTAATCAATCGCTTTACTTTTGAATGAATTATTTTCCTTCCATGCTGCCCAGAAAATGTGCCGGTCTTTGTTTTCATCGGGCAACCATAAAAATGAAAATGCAGAAGGAATACCTAAGAACAGGACCTGTTGGTGAAAAACCCGTAATGAGTCGTCCAGTTGCTCCGAGTGCTGCATGAGCATACTTTGCGTACGGGTGCGTTCCAATGAAGCTTCTATCTGTGCTTCTCTTGCCTGTGCTTCTGCTTTATGAAGATCAAGAAAACGTCGATAGGTTTGTTCAAATACTTTTGCGAATCGTTGAAGAATTTTTATTTTTTCTTCAGAAATTTCTTCCTGTCCAAGTACCTGTAATGAGCCGTAACTAAAGAAGGCAGTCGACAGCTTCACAGATTTCAATCCCATCATAAATTGTTTAGCCTGTTCAGGTACTTTTTTGAAATCAGTTTTCGTAAAGAACATTTTATCAAAACTTTTCTTTTCCTTTCCTGCATATTCAAATACTTCATACTTTACGCCTTTCTTCCACGCAGTAAGCTGGTCTTCGTGATAGTGATGATTAAGACGGGGAATGTGATAACTCTCCGGGTATATTTCCTGGGTAAACCCGGATACCCAAAACTGCATGTCGCCGGAATCCTTGTCAATGATAATGATGTTGCATGCCTGCGCTTCAAAATTTAATTGTTTAAGTTGTTCATAAATTACGAGAACAGCTTCGCGAAGCTCATCACTTTTCTGCATCGCCATCGTTCTTGCGCGAATTCTCTCCAGCGCAGCTTCAATTTCAAGCTCGCGGTTTTTATTTTCCAGTTCAATCGTTCGTCTTTTAACTGCATCTTTCAGACGAAGATTTTCTTCTTTTATTTGATCTGTGTTAAGTTGTTCTCCACCGCCCGTTCTGGAATCAGGCAGGGAACCATGTTGTTGTATGATTTTCCATTTATTCTCCGACTTACTAAATAATGTTGAAACACGACCTTGTCCATAGAACGCCCAGCTTTTGTCCATAAAGACATAAAAATCAGATTCTTCGGTAACAAGAATATTATTACCGGCAGCTGTCAAACTAATATTCCTGTTTCTCATTTCAGCTTTACCGGCTACTTGATCTGCTGTAATTGTATAATATTTAACGGCATCTTTTTTGTTTTTGAACACCTCACCCATTCCGGAACCGATCAGCTGACAGTTTTTATCCATCAGTGAAGACATGGTTTTCATTTTGCCGTTTAAATAAGCATCCCAATACTTGTAATACAATTCCAGGATTTCTGCTTCAAGTTTTTTTGTAAGTTTCATTTTTGTTTGCTTTCGTAAGGACAGGCGATCCCTCCACAGGCGGGCAAGCGAGTGTCCCTACAGGTTATTTTATCTTTATCACTATCCGTGTTTTTCGTTTGTCCAGCCGGATAAACATCTTTTAATTATGAAATAAAGTCAAAATGGTTGGTTAAGCATTTTGGCGTATATCTTCATTTTAAAATTATTCAGCGGTGTGTATATATATTGTATATTCCTGCACAGGCTCCGGTGCGTAAAGCCTGTACGCATAAATATGGGGCCATCAATATCAGGATTACAAAGAAGAAATTAACTATAAATCCTGAAAAGGCAAATAAATAATAAATCTAAAAATTATGATTTTTCTCTTGACACGTAACCAGAAAGTTACCTATATTTGGGTAACCAGTTAGTTACTTAAGGAGAGGCAAAAATGGCATATAAAATAGATGATGTTTTTTCGGCTCTGGCGGATCAGAACAGGCGGCAGATACTGATGATGCTTGCAAATAAGGAATTAACAGTCAACTCCATTTCTGAGAAATTCAAATTCAGCCGGCCCGCGGTTTCAAAACATTTGAAGGTATTATTAAAAACCAATCTTGTCATTTCCCGACAGGAGGGGAGAGAAAGGTATTACAACATTAACGTTGAACCGTTGAATGAAGTAAAAGACTGGCTGAAGTTTTATGATAAGTTCTGGGATAAAAAATTGCAGGCATTAAAAAATTACGTGGAAAACAAATAATTATTTTTAAAGACGCTTAATTTAAGCGTCTCCACCAACGTTATTCATTAAACTTTAACAAACTAATAAAAGGAAAAAACAATGGAAAAGATAGAGAAAAAAGTTACGATTAATGCTCCGGCTAAAAAAGTGTGGACAGCGTTAACCGATAAAAATAAATTGAAGGAGTGGATGCTTATGCCAACAACATTTGAACCTGTTGTCGGAAAGGAATTTACTTTTAAAGCTGAAGGCATGGAAGGTTGGGACGGCTTTTTCCATTGCAAGGTAAAAGAAGTAGTGGTGAACAAAAAACTTGTTTACACCTGGAACTCAGGAATGATAAATGCAGATACACTTGTAACAATCCTCGTGTCGGAAAAAAATGGAAAGACAGAACTTACATTGATCCATACCGGCTGGGAAAAAGTTCCTGCTGAGATGAGAGCGCAAATGATAGAAGGACACAGCAAGGGCTGGGATGAAAGGTTCGTAAATAAACTTTCGGAATTACTTAACAGGTAATTATTAATGTTTATAAAATTATTAAGGTAATCCCTATGGAAAAGATCGAAAAGAGAATAACGATAAACGCACCGGTTTCAAAAGTGTGGAAAGCGTTGACAGAAAAAGATGAATTAAAGGAATGGATGATGATGCCTACAACCTTTGAACCTGTAGTCGGGAAAGAATTTATTTTTAAATCGGAAACGAAGGAATACTGGGATGGCTGGATTTATTGCAAAGTTATGGAGGTTGAAAAAAATAAAAAACTTTCTTTTACCTGGAATGCAAAAATAGTTGGAGCAGATACACTGGTAACCATTTTAATAGTTGAAAAAGGCGGGAAAACAGAGTTAACCTTAATCCATACCGGCTGGGAAAAACTGGCTGCTGAAAACAGAGCAAAAATGATAGAGAGCCATAATGTTGGGTGGAATGAAAGGATTCTTCAAAAGCTTCCGGAATTATTTTCAAAGTAATGTATTCAATTGTAGAGATGGGGCATGCCCCGTTTCTACTAAGCAATAAAAAAATAAAAGGAAAACTATATGAAACAGAGAGATTATCAAACAAACATTACTGTAAACGTAACAGCTGAAGAGGCACAAGGAGCTATAAGTAAAGTTTCCGAATGGTGGACAAAAAGCTTTAAGGGAAAATCTCAGAAACAGGGAGATACTTTTTCTGTGAATTTCGGAGAAACTTTTGTTGATTTTAAAATTGATGAAGTTATACCTGACAGGAAAATCGTTTGGAAAGTCACTGATTGCAATTTGCACTGGATAGAAGACAAAAAAGAATGGAAAGACACAAAAATAGTATGGGAAATTTCGGGCAACGGAAAATCAACAAAAATAGATATGACTCACGTAGGTCTTGTTCCTGAAGTTGAATGTTATAATGACTGTAGAAAAGGGTGGAACTTTTATGTAAATGAAAGCTTGCTGAAATTATTGAATGAAGGGAAAGGGATTCCGGATAGGAAACTATAATATTGTGATCAACTATGAAGGAAAAAATAAAAATGGAAAGGAAAAATTTTCAAAGCGGTATCTCTGCAAAAATTAGTGCAAGCGAAGCAATCAAAAGGATTAGCAATGTACCCGGGTGGTGGGGAGTAACCTTTAGTGGAAATTCCGAAAAACAAAATGATAAATTCGTAGTAAGGATGAGTGGAGATTCCTTCTTTAACTTTACTGTAGCGGAATTAATTCCCGGTAAAAAGGTTATCTGGTTAGTTACGGATTGCAATATGCCCTGGTATTCCGACAAAAAGGAATGGGCTAACACAAAATTGATTTTTGACCTATCTGAAAATAATGGAATAACCACGCTGAATTTTACGCATGAAGGTCTTACACCGGACGTTGAATGTTACAAGGACTGTGAAACAGGCTGGACACACTGGATCACAAAAAGTTTGTTATCTTATTTTACTACTGGTAAAGGTGAAATGAAAGATCAAAGTTACACGACAATGATCGAGTTTGCAAAATCTCCGAAGGATGTTTTCGATCTCATTAACAATGTTTCAAAATGGTGGATAAGAGAAGCGGCCGGACAGCAAACAGAATTTGAAGGGCAGAGCACAAAACTTAATGATGAATTTATCATTCGTCACGGTGATAACCATTATTCAAAACAGAAATTGATTGAAGTTATACCTGATAAAAAAGTTGTGTGGTTTGTAACCGATAGCAAACTCAACTGGATTGAAAAAGACAAGCATGAATGGACAGGCACAAAAATGATTTTTGAATTAACTTCTAAAGGTGACAAGACGGTGCTTAATTTTACTCATCAAGGTCTTGTTCCTGAAAAGGAATGTTATGAACACTGTGTTCAGTTTTGGGATATGGTTATAAAGGATTGGCTATTCAACTTTATCACTAACGGAAAAGTGGATTGAGATACTTCCACACAATCAAATAAAATATGAACAATCAAAATTATACCGCCGCTATTGAGGTTGCAAATTCTCAGCAAGATGTTTTCAAGCATATTACTAATGTTTCAAAATGGTGGGGCGAAAGGTTTGTTAAGAAACTTTCGGAATTGTTAACTAAATAATTAATGTGCTGTAGAGACGCACTGCCTTTGCCGGCAGGCAGGTCGCAATGCGTTCTACGATTACCATACAAAATTCTTCCTTTACTTTTCATTATTTAGAATTAAATTATTATCAGGCATTACAAGAAGAATATTCAAATAATGGAAAATCAACAGACAATCTGGACAATCGGGCATTCAACAAGATCAATTGAGGAATTTATTGAGACTGCTTCTCGCTTTTCAGATTGAGGTGCTTGTTGATGTTCGCAGCTTTCCTGGTTCAAGAAGATTTCCGCAATTCAATAAAGAAAATCTAATAGAGTCACTTCTTACAAACAAAATTGAATATGTTCACATCTTAAGACTCGGCGGAAGAAGAACACCGAAAAAGGATTCAAAAAACACCGGATGGAAACACGAATCTTTCCGTGGCTATGCTGATTACATGGAAACAGAATACTTCAAAAAAGGAATTGATGAATTGATTGAAATTGCGGAAAAAAGAAGGACCGCAATTATGTGTTCTGAAGCAGTTTGGTGGAAATGTCACCGCTCGATGATTTCGGATTATTTAAAGCTTAAAAGCTGGAAAGTTCAGCACATTATTGATAAAACAAAAACCGAAGAACATCCTTACACGCAGGTTGCAAAAATTGTTAATGAAGAATTGGATTATTCAGGAGATAGGCTATTTTAATTATGTAGAGACACGCCTGGGCGTGTCTCTGCGAATAAATTTTTTCATTTCTAATTAGCGATAAATTGAATAGATTAATACACTTCAATAAACAGAAGTTCTTCAAAAAAGGGGGCCATCATGAACATACTTCAGAAAATAGAATATTGGGCGGATCACCATCATCCGGTGTGGCTCGATTCCATTAGAATAATTCTGGGTTTACTTCTCATCACAAAAGGCATCGCATTTATTTCGAATAAGGAAGAAATAATCCAGAGACTTTCAAGCAGCAGTTCAGGTATGTCTGAATTTGTAGCATTTTATGCGGGACATTATGTAATAGTTGCTTTTATTGTGGGCGGGCTATTCGTTACAATCGGATTTGTTACCCGATGGGCATTATTATTTCAGCTTCCGGCGATTCTTGGTGAGATCATTATGGTTGATTTCCACAGGAATTTCTTTGCACTAAATTCACAATTCAGTTATCTGATACTGGTTTTTGTGTTAATGATATTTTTTATTCTATATGGATCGGGTAAAATTTCTTTTGATCACTGGCTGCTTAAATGGAAAGAGGAATAATAGAGTAGAGACTCATCGCTGATACGTCTCTACAATGAGACTTTATTTCTTCAATTGCTCAGTCTGGCCACGGATCGCTTTGTTCAATTCTATCCTAACAATTTTTAGTTAAATAGTACGAATTAGTATATTTTAGTTCGTAAAACCATATATTATTTATGGAATCAGATTCCAAGCTATTCACTAAATATTTCTTTCCGTCGTATTTTAAAATTATCGGATTGATCCTGGTTACGATTTCAATTCTTGCACTCTTATTTGCTGCACTAATTAGGAGCTACCTTGATTTTTTCCCTGCAGCCGGGCAGATATTAATAACAGTAAGGCTTTCACTTGTATGTGGGCTTTCACTTATTATATTTTCAAAAGAAAAATCAGAAAGTGAAGAAACCGATAAATCGAGGTTTAATGCGCTGCTTTTTTCAGTTGCAGCAAGTGTGTTTATATTTATAATACTTGAAGTAATTAATATATTTTATTACCAGGTTTTGTTATCTGCTGTGGATTTTTTTATAATCGAAATGTGTCTCTATTATATTTTTTTCAGACTGCAATTATAGGGCTAGTGAGAAATAAAAAACGGACAGGTTAATTTACCTATCCGTTCCGGTATGAAAAAAATATATTTATAAAACAGAACCTACATCTCATCAATTATTTTATTGAAAGTAGAACTCGGGCGCATAATTGCCGTAAGCTTTTTTCTCATCAGGCAAATAATAGCCGCCTACATCAACAGGATTTCCCTGAACTGTGATCAATTCGTTTGCAATTCTTTCTTCATTTGCTTTCAAGCTGTTCGTACATTTTTGTAAAACGTGATTTCAATTCGGCATCTTTATTTTGTTCAGCTAATGCCTGTGCCCAATATAAAGTAAGATAAAACGAACTTCCCCGGTTATCTATTTCACCAGCTTTTCTTGAAGGCATTCTTCCGTTCTCAAGATATTTTCCGATTGCTGTATCAAGGGTTTCTGCCAAAAGCGATGCTTTTGCATTTCCTGTTTTTTCTGCGATCATTTCGAATGAAGGAACGAGCGCGCAATATTCACCGAGCGAATCCCATCTTAAATGATTTTCTTTTAATAACTGCTGAACGTGTTTAGGAGCAGAACCACCGGCACCTGTTTCAAATAATCCGCCTCCCTTTAACAAAGGAACTATCGAAAGCATTCTTGCACTTGTTCCGAATTCAAGTATAGGAAATAAATCGGTGAGGTAATCACGAAGCACATTTCCTGTAACTGAAATCGTATCCAGTCCTTTTCTTGTTCTTTCAAGAGTGTATTTCATCGCATCAACAGGTTTAAGAATTTTTATTTCTAGTCCAGTTGTATCGTGTTCGGGCAGATACTTTTTAACCTTTTCGATTATTTCTCTATCGTGTCCTCTGTTTTCATCAAGCCAGAAAATTGCGGGAGTGTGAAGAAGCTCTTGCTCTGTTTACTGCAAGTTTTACCCAGTCTCTTATTGGTTCATCTTTAGCCTGGCACATTCTGAAAATGTCGCCTGTTTCAACTTGTTGTTCGAGCAAAGTTTTACCTGTCAGAATTAACAACACGGATTATTCCGTTTCCTTTTGCTTCAAATGTTTTATCGTGTGAACCATATTCTTCAGCTTTCTGCGCCATTAAGTCCAACGTTGGAAACAGCGCCCATAGTTGAAGGATCGAATTGCCCTTTCGCTTTTGCATCTTCAATAATTTCGCATAAATAGTTGCATAACAGCGGTCGGGAATCATTGCGATACAATCCTGAAGTTCATCTTTTTTATTCCACATTTTCCCACCGTCACGAACTACATTCGGCATAGAAGCATCAACTATTATATCATTGGGAACGTGCAGGTTTGTTTTTCCTATTCTCGAATCAACCATTGCAAGTTCAGGTCTGATATTCATAAACTTTATTAATGTCAGTTTCAATTTCTTTTCTCTTTTCATCAGGAAGTTTCTTTAATTTTTCAAGCACATCCATCAAGCCGTTATTTACATTTGCACCGATTTGTTTCAGAGTGTCTGCATGTTTTTCGAGGGCATCTTTATAGTAAACTGAAACAGCGTGACCAAACATTATCGGATCAGAAATTTTCATCATTGTTGCTTTTAGATGAAGGGAAAGTAAAACACCATCTTTTTTTGCTTCTTCAATTTGTTCTGCATAAAATTTTCTTAACTCCTTAACATTCATTACAGTCGCATCGATTACTTCGCCGTTGAGCAGTTTCAAGATTTTCTTTTAATATAGTTGCATTTCCTTTTTCATCAACAAATTCAATTTTAACAACATCATTTTTGTCAAGAGTCATAGATTTTTCAGAACCATAAAAATCTTTTTGACTCATATGAGCCACCCGGCATTTTGATCCTGATTCTGGCCAGGGTTTCATCATTTTATGAGGATGTTTTTGTGCAAACTTTTTAACAGAAGCTGCTGCACGTCTGTCAGAATTGCCTTCTCTCAGCACAGGATTTACAGCAGAACCGAGTACTTTTGAAAATCTTTCTTTTAATTTTTTTTCTTCATCAGTTTTTGGTTCGTCCGGATAATCAGGAATTTTATATCCTTTTTCCTGTAATTCTTTTATTGCAGCATGAAGCTGTGGAATTGATGCACTGATATTCGGAAGTTTTATAATATTTGCTTCAGGATTTTGAGTTAGTTCACCAAGTTCAGTCAGATAGTCAGGAATTTTTGATTCTTCTGTCAGATATTCAGGAAAGTTTGCAATTATTCTTCCGGCAAGGGATATATCTTTCGTCTCAATTTCAATTCCTGTCCCTTTGGAAAAAGATTTTACTATTGGTAAGTAAGCAGTATGATGCTAAAGCTGGTGCTTCATCTATTTTTGTCCAGATGATTTTTGTTTTCATTTATTATTCCCACTTTTTGTTCTATGATTTCGCAGTAAAATTTATAAGCATCTTTAAAAATACTGAAACTTTAGTAATTATTAAAGAAATGGGATGATTTAAGTTATCGTTGTTAAATAATCAACTAGCCGCCAGTAAATACAAAGACATACTAAGATTTTTTCATTTTCTTTTAGTAGTTTTAATCTCAAACAAAACAATATTAGCCATTTGAATACATTTGAATGGACCAATGAAATAAGATTTATCTTGGCACTTGCTCTCGGTTTTTTGATCGGGCTTGAAAGGGAAAGTTCCGGCTCGGCTGGTAAATCTAGAGTTTTTGCAGGAGTAAGAACATATACAATTATAAGTCTATTTGGTTTTGGCTGTGGTTGGTTTTATAAAATTAACATCCCTTTTATTTTACCCATCGGGTTGGTATCTGTTACAGCTCTTGCTTTGATCGGTTACCTTGCAAAATTTAAAGAAGAGCATTACGGCTGGACAAGTGAAATTGCAGCCGTGCTTACTTATATAATAGGTGCACTAACAATTCTTACAGATGTCTGGGTTCCTCTAGCGCTCGGAGTTGTTACAACGCTGCTTCTTTCAGAAAAATCTGAACTTGAAAATTACGTTGAAAAGTTAGATAAATCTGAATTCCTTGCCGTAATAAAATTCCTGGTAGTTACATTGATTATTCTACCGGTCTTGCCTGATAAAGAATATACAAAGTATCTGCTTAATCCTTACAAAATCTGGTTGATAGTCGTTTTTGTTTCTTCGTTGGGTTTTGCTGGATATATTTTAATTAAAAAATTTGGCGATAAAGTTGGGTTATGGGTATCAGGAATTATGGGCGGAATTGTTTCCAGCACTGCGGTAACTATTGCGGTTGCGCGTATTGCCGAAAAAGATCCTGCAAAAAATAAAAGCGCTTTACAGGCGGCACTGCTGGCAAGCAGTGTAATGTACGTCAGAATTTTATTTCTTATCTGGCTTATCAATCCTTCTTTTTTAGGGGTTCTTTGGTGGAAATTAGTTGCACTTTCAATTAATTGGTATTATCCTTTCATTTGGAATTAAAGAGAAGTTAACAGAAAAACCGGACAACGCCGGATCAACACTACAAAACCCATTTGAAATAAAACCTGCTCTTATTTTTGCCGGATTGTTTGTTATATTATCAGTGCTTACTGTTATTGTAAAAGGTTATTTCGGTAACGGCGGTTTGATTACGCTTTCAGCAATTACCGGTGTTACAGATATTGATCCTTTTATTTTATCTTTGATAAGAGGAACCATTCCGGTTGAGAATATTATTATATCATCAATTATTATTGCCATGATGAGTAATACTATCATTAAAGGAATTTACTTCGTATTTTTCTCCAAGCAGAATTCAAAACAGATTTTATGGAGATACATTATCTGGTCATTAGTTCATATTCCATTCGCCTTTATTTTCTTCTAATTAAAAATACTTTCTGTTAAATAACAATGGAGTGATTTTGTTTAAGCAATTGTTCAAAACCAAATCTTTTGATGCTATAATACATGAGAGCGAAGATCCTGGCAAGCAGTTGAAGAGAACACTTACTGCTTTTGATGTTACTTTGCTTGGTATAGGCGCAATAGTAGGTGCCGGTATATTTGCGACAATAGGTACGGCCGCGGCTGGTGATTTATTGAGGCCGGGAGCCGGGCCCGCATTAATGCTTTCATTTGTTTTAACCGGAATTGCCTGCGGGTTTGCTGCTCTTTGTTATGCAGAGTTTGCCGCTATGGTTCCTATTTCAGGAAGCGCTTACACGTATTCGTATGGAACTCTCGGCGAATTGTTGCCTGGATAATCGGTTGGGATTTAATAATTGAATATGCAGTAGGTAATGTTGCTGTGGCAATTAGCTGGGCAAATTATTTTAAAACCCTTGGTTGCCGGATTCGGAATTATTATTCCCGGGATGGATGTCAACGGATTATACAACTGCGGGAAAAATCCCCGGTCTTTTTGAAAGCGCGCCTCATCTTTTCGGTATTCCGATCGTTTTTAATCTGCCGGCTTTTTCAATAGTGGCTTTGATTACAGTAGTTCTTGTGATCGGTATAAAAGAAAGCGCCAGAATGAATGCAGTCATGGTAATCATCAAATTAGTTATTCTTGGCTTTTTTGTATTTATTGGTGTGCAGTACGTAAAGCCCGAAAACTGGTCTCCCTTTGCACCGAATGGATGGTCGGGAATTCAGGCGGGAGCGGCAGTGGTGTTTTTTGCATACATAGGATTTGATGCAGTTTCAACAGTTGCCGAGGAAGTAAAAAATCCTAAAAGAGATTTGCCGATTGGAATTATTGGTTCACTTATAATATGTACTATAGTTTATATTGCAGTTGCCGCTGTGTTTACAGGGATCATACCTTATCAGGCTCTTGTAAAAATGCTTGCTACTCAACAGGCAGAGCCACTAACAATGGCGATATCGTATGCTCATATTGAAAAGTATGGAAATCTTTTTGTTGGAATAATTGCTTTTGGTTCAGTGATTGCTCACACGGCTGTGCTTTTGGTTTTTCAGCTTGGGCAGCCGAGAATATTTTTCTCAATGGCGCGCGATGGTTTGCTTCCGCAAAAATTTGCCGAGGTACATCCTAAATTCAGGACACCATATTTTGCGACTATTCTTACCGGACTTGTGGTTGGTGTTACTGCGATGTTTACGAGCATAGATGAAATGGTCGATCTGACTAATATCGGAACACTATTTGCTTTTGTACTTGTTTGTATCGGGATATTAATTCTTCGTAAAAGAGAGCCTGACAGAGAGCGATCATTCAGAGTTCCGTGGGTACCATTCATTCCACTGGCGGGAATAGCAGCTTGTCTTTATTTAATGATGGGTCTTCCCTGGATTACCTGGGTTCGCTTTGCCGGTTGGCTGATTATCGGAATGATGGTTTACAGAAGTTATGGGTTTAAGCATAGCAAGCTTAAGGTATAATATCGTTTAAATACTCCGGGGTTTTTGAAATCCCGGAGCTTACTCTTCTAAAATGTCATTGAATGATGTTTTATTTTTAATTATTTCATCAGCTCTCTCTTTTTATCCTGAGCCTCGACCCCGGCTCGTATTGCCGCTTGAAGTATATCAATGTTTATATCTTTTAGAGTTTTGAACTTAATGCAATATCCCGTCACGCTCGCCTTGCCGAGTTTTTTTCCATACGTTTTGGCTAAGTATGTCTTATCCTTGATACCAAGTATATAGACAGAGATTCCGGTTTTGTTTGCACTCATACCAATTTGATAAAACTCTCTGGTTTTTCCATCAGCATATTTTATGGTTTGAATTCCATATCCAATATTAGGATTGGAAACAGTTTTACCTTTATCGTCTTTGCCATCTAAGAACCATAATTTACTTGCTGGCATTACTTTCAGAATGATGCGATGCAACGCTTGCATGTCGCTTCGTTTTGGTTCAGGTTGGCTGCTGATATATTTTTTGATTTGTTCTTGTACGTTCATATAAAATTATTGGTTGTTTATTTTGTCGTTTCATCCCGATACCTATCAGGACGCTTTATTTTTACTCAATGTGATTGTAAATTTTCTTTCTAATGTCGTTGCGATAAAGTCTCCAGCAAATTTTCCAGATTGATCATTGACATCTTAAATCCTTCTGTGAAGCCCATTTCAATCATCTTCTCCATTCGGGCAAGAGATTCATTATAAATAGTGATACTCACGTTGTTCTTCCGTTCTGTTCACTAAAAGTGTAATCCCATTCAGAACCCGGTAATTCAGGGTTTTCATCTTTGTCTGCAAAAGCATTAAACATTTTGAAATTGGTTTTTGGGCTAATGGAAGTATATTTCTGAATTGCCCAACGCTCTTGTCCTTCGGGGCTTACCATCGCATAAAATCTTCGTCCGCCAACTTTGAAATCCATAAATTTTGTTTTTGATACCCATGGTTTAGGTGCCACCCATTGGTCAAGAATTTCTGCTTTGGTAAAAGCATCCCAAACCAGTGAAAGCTCGGCATCAAATTCTCTGGTTATGAATACCGTTTTTGTTGCTTTGTCAACGGTAAAATCAAATAGCAAATTGTTTTTCATTTTTTCTGTTTTTTAATTGTTGATAATACCTGGTCAAGTTGATTAAATTGGGTTTCCCAAATCTTTCGGTATTTGTCTAACCATTTGTCTATTTCTTGCATTTTTCTAATTTCAAGAGAGTAATAAATCTCTCTGCCCTGATGTTCTTGTTTTACAAGTTCACATTCCGTGAGAATGCGTAAATGTTTTGACACTGCCTGTCGTGTCGTGTTGAAGTTGTCTGCAATGGCATTGGGTGTCATTGCCTGTAATGCTATTAACGCAATAATAGCCCGTCTTGTCGGGTCTGCGATTGCTTGAAAAACGTCTCTTCTCATTTATTTGACTTATTATTTATGAAACCAATCGGTTGCAAATATAAGTACAACTTTTCTATTTCGCAAATTTATTTTTCTGATTTTTAAAAAGTCAGTTTGAAAATGTGTTATTAGGCCTCCCTAAAATTGCTCATAACACTAAATTCCCTGCAATAATTCAAATAATTAAATAAGGAATAATAATAATTGATGATTTGTAACAGCCATATTTTCTTATATAAAATAATAAATCTTTACACAGCGAGGTTTTTTATTTACATCTGATCCATTTACATATATATTTTTATTTTATCTTTTCTTAAAGTATTTTCTACTCTGAATTATCCCGGAGATTATTACCATAGAACAAAACAAACTTGAACGCGGACTTGGATTAAAAGAAGCCACCGCTTTAAATATGATCGATATGGTCGGCATTGGGCCATTCATTGTGATACCGCTTGTTATCCAGGAAATGAACGGGCCGCAATGTTTATTTGCCTGGATTGTCGGTGCATTTCTTGCTTTTGCAGATGGGTTTATCTGGGCAGAACTCGGTGCTGCAATGCCGGAAGCAGGCGGCAGCTTTGTTTTTCTCCGTGAAATTTACGGGCCCAAAAGCTGGGGACGTTTATTTTCTTTTCTTTTTATCTGGCAGACAATTATACAGGCACCGCTTGTTGTTGCTTCCGGCTCAATCGGGTTTTCACAATATTTTTCATACCTTATTCCGCTTACTCCTATTGAACAAAAATTAATTTCGGGGCTGCTGGTTATAATTCTCGTGATTCTTTTATACAGGAAAATTCAGGATATTGGGAAAATCACTTTATTTTTATGGATAGGAGTTTTTGGTACAATCGCGTGGCTGATTTTTGGCGGAGCTACCCATTTTAATTCTCATCTCGCTTTTGATTTCTCGAAAATCTCATTTGATTTTTCCTGGTTATTTTTTGTTACATTGGGTTCTGCTTCCGTAAAAACTATTTACACTTACCTCGGTTATTATAATGTCTGTCATCTCGGTTCTGAAATAAAGGAGCCCGGGAAAAATATTCCAAGAAGCATTTTTATTTCAATCGGCGGAATTGCAATTCTTTATTTATTAATGAATATCAGTGTACTCGGAGTGGTTCCCTGGAAAGAAGCCGCCAAATCAGAATTTATTATGAGCACATTTATGGAAAGAATATACGGATCAGGTGCAGCCAATGTTGTAACTGTGCTCGTACTCTGGATAGCTTTTTCTTCATTGTTTGCTGTACTGTTAGGTTATTCAAGAATTCCCTATGCGGCTGCTAATGATGGTTTGTTTTTTAAGGCTTTCGGAAAAGTTCACCCGACAAAACATTTCCCGCATGTTTCACTTTTAATTCTCGGTGGATTAGGATTAGTTTTTAGTATGTTGTTCAAACTAAAGGAAGTAATAAGTGCAATTCTGGCAATGAGAATTATTATTCAGTTCATCGGACAGGCAATCGGGATAATGATAATTCATAAAAATAAGCCCAAAGAATTTTTTCCTTATAAAATGCTTCTCTATCCAATTCCCGCTCTGATTGCAATTTTAGTTTGGGTGGGATTATTTCTTTCAACTGGTTTTTATTTTGCTCTCGGTGGAATTGTAATGATGATTCTTGGAACTATAGTTTTTCTTGTAAGATCATTCAATACGAAAGACTGGCCATTTAATAACCTTTCGCATTTCAGAACAGAGATCAAAATTAATGTTATTTTAATATTTGTATCTCTTTATTTTATGTAATTTTGTCCTGATATCAGGAGAGTAAAGATATGGAAAGTTCACAATTAAAAAACCTTACTGCATTTTCGTCTTTATTAATTTTTTTAATTTCAGGTTGTACAGGGACAAATAATTTAACTACTACTAAACCTGAAACACCTGGCAAGTATAATAATTACACTTTGCTTCCAAATGGATGGAAACTTACGCCTGCCGGTTATCAGATTGGCATTGACGAACTTCCATTAAACATGGTTGTAACCAAAGATGGGAAATATGCAATAACCTCTAACAGCGGATATGCAGAGCAATCTTTATCTGTAATAGATATTAATAGTAGAAAAGAAATCCAAAGAATGGTTGTTGATAAAACCTGGCGGGGATTGGCATTTAATTCTGATGAATCAAAGCTTTTTGTTTCGGGGGCAAACAATAATCTTGTATACATTTATAATTTTGTTAAAGGAGAATTATCATTAATAGATTCAATTATTATTGGGAAAGCATATCCAAAAGAGAGAATATCAATTTCAGGGTTGGACTATTTATCTTCAAAAAATTATTTACTCGTCGGCGCGAAAGAAAGTAATATGCTCTATGTTTGCGATATCGATTCTAAAAAGGTTTTAAAGCAAATTGATCCTGGCTCGGAATGTTATGATGTGAAAATTAATCACAAGGGTGATAACGCTTATGTTTCATTGTGGGGAGACTCAGCGATTGCGGAAATTAACCTAAGTAATTTTAAAATTGTAAATAAAATCAGAACCGGGAACCATCCCACTGAAATATTGATTACGCCTGATGATAAAAGACTGTTTGTAGCAAACGCTAATAATAATTCTGTTTCGGTTATTGATCTTGTTAAAAAAGAAGAAAGCGAAAAGTTAGTTTCATCGCTAAAACCTGATGCGCCTTATGGCAGCACTCCGAATTCCATCAGCTTAAATAAAGATGGCTCTGTTTTATTTGTTGCAAATGCAGATAACAATTACCTGGCGCTATTTGATGTAAGTGAGGCAGGCCAGGCAAAATCGATCGGGTTTATTCCTACCGGATGGTATCCGACTGTAGTCAGGTGCTTTGATAATGAAATTCTCGTAGCAAACGGTAAGGGGCTGACTTCTTTACCAAACCCGCTTTATAAAAATTTCAAAGATGAATATATTGGCTCTCTTTTTAAAGGAACCGTATCAATTATTAATTATCCAAATGAAAATGAACTGAAAGACTACACAGCAGAAGTATATCAGAACACTCCTTATTATTCCAACAGGGAAAACTGGAAAGGAATTCAAAATGTTATACCTGAAACGCATAATGGAAAACGCAGCTCAAAAATCAAGCACGTTTTTTATGTTATAAAAGAGAACAGAACATATGACCAGGTTTATGGAGATATTAAAGAGGGGAACGGAGACACTTCTCTTTGTTTATTTGGAAAAGATATTACACCGAATCAACACAAACTTGCTGAGGAATTTACACTGTTCGATAATTTTTATGTTGATGCAGAAGTGAGCGCCGATGGGCACAACTGGTCTGATGCAGCCTATGTTACAGATTTCGTAGAAAAAAACTGGCCGACTGAATATGGAGGAAGAGGCGGAACTTACGATTATGAAGCGAATGTAAAAATCAGCATACCTTCCTCGGGCTACATCTGGAATAATGCTCTTTCCAACGAATTAAGAGTTCGGGACTACGGAGAGTATGTTTCAAAGCCTGATGAGAAAAAAGAAATTTACATTGCTGAAGATGAGGCAATGAATAAATATGTCTGTAATAATTATCCCGGCTGGGATTTATCCATCAGTGATATTACCAGATACAAAGCCTGGGAAAAAGATTTTGAAGGATACGAAAAAAACGGAAGCCTGCCTGATCTTAATATCATTTATATGCCAAACGATCATACTAGGGGAACTGAAAAAAATGCTTTGACACCAAAAGCATACGTTGCTCAAAACGATTATGCGGTTGGTTTGCTTGTTGATAAAATTTCACACAGCAAATATTGGAAAGAAAGTATAATCTTTGTTCTTGAAGACGATGCCCAAAATGGGCCTGATCACGTTGACGCTCATAGATCTCCTGGTGCTGGTTATCAGTCCATACATCAAAAAACTTTATGTTGATCATACTTTATATTCAACTTCTTCCGTATTAAAAACTATAGAGATTGATTCTTGGATTAAAACCAATGACCCAGTTTGATCTTTCAGCAAACCCTATGCTTTTTGCTTTTACAGATACTCCGGATCTTTCAGCTTTCAATTATATTGAACCATTACATAATTTAAATGAAAAAAATCTTGACAAGTGCTTTCGGATCAGAGAGAAGCAATCATTTTGATTTTTCGAAACCGGATGCAATTCCTGATGTTGAGTTTAGCAAGATTATCTGGAAATCAATTAAAGGAAAAGATTCGAACTATCCTGCTCCGGTCAGAAATGCATTTGTGAAGGTTAATTCAGATAAAGACGATGAATAGCTGAAGAATATTTGCATTGTGGAAAAATTATAATTAGAATGTCTTCCGAAGATTTTTGTAACATTTCATTGAACTATTTACAACTCATAAAATTTTGTATGAATTTACCAGAGCAAAAACAAAACAGCAAACTTATTCTATAACACAACCTTCGTTTTAATTAGCTCTTTCTTTATTTAAGTTTCTTTTTCATTTTATAATAAATGCTAACGGCGCCTATGGATTTTTCAGGGATGAATTTTATTACATAGCCTGCTCAAATCATCTCGCCTGGGGTTATGTTGATCAGCCGCCATTTTCAATTTTGATGCTGAAAATATCCAGACTGATTCTCGGTGATTCTTTGCTCGCAATCAGGTTTCTTCCGGCATTGCTTGGTGCGATAACTGTTTTCATTTCTGGGAAAATTGCAAAAGAACTTGGCGGAGGAATATTCGCCCAATCTGTTGCCGCTGTTTGTATAATTATCGCGCCTATTAATCTTTCTTTTAATACCTATTATTCAATGAACAGCTTTGATATTTTCTTCTGGGCAATATCATTTTATCTATTGATTTTAATAATCAAAAATCAAAACAATAATTTGTGGTATGTGCTTGGAATTATTATTGGACTCGGATTGATGAACAAAATAAGCATGCTCTGGTTCGGCGGTGGTTTGTTTGTTGGTCTTCTTCTGACAAGACACAGAAAGCTTTTAATGACAAAAGAACCCTGGATTGCTCTTATTATTGCTGGAATTATTTTTATTCCTTACATAATCTGGCAAATTAGGAACGATTACCCGACGCTTGAGTTTATGAGTAATGCTTTGAAGAATAAATATGTTTTGCAATCGCCAATTGTCTTTGTTAAATCTCTGATTTTGATGGAAAACCCCATCACTTTTCCGATCTGGATTTTTGGTTTGTATAATTTGTTTTTTAATAAAAACTTAAAACAATTTAGAATTCTTCCGGTAATATTTATTGCCGTTTTAATTATTTTATTATTGAATCCATCAAGTAAAGCAGAATACCTTTCTTCATCATTTCCAATTTTATTTGCTGGAGGCGGAATATTTTTGGAAACTTTTTTTGAAAGAAAGAAAGTTTTCTGGCCAAAACCGGTTGTTATTATTCTTTTAACATTGTCAATCTGGGTAGCTCCGTTGGCAGCGCCTGTTCTTCCGGTTCAATCTTATAGTTCGTATGCAGAATTTTTTGGAATAAAACCTTCAACGTCAGAAAAGAAAAAGCTTGGAGAACTTCCACAGTTTTTTGCTGATATGTTTGGCTGGAATGAAATGACAGAACAGATAGCAAATGTTTATGATAAGCTTACTCCTGAGGAAAAACAAAACTGCGTGATTTTCTGTGGTAATTACGGGGAAGCCGGAGCGATAAATTTTCTTGGTAAGAAATATGATCTGGCTCCTGCAATATCGGGTCACAACAATTATTATTTGTGGGGACCGGTAAGAAAAAATATCAGTGTAGTGATCGTCCTTGGAAGCAATGAAAAGTCATTAAGCAAAGTTTTTGGTGAAGTGATTCCGTCTGATTCTCTTCATTTAAATTATTCGATGCCATATGAAAATAACCAACCTGTCTGGATTTGTAAAGAACCTAAAAAAACGATTCAGGAGATCTGGCCATCGACAAAACATTATGAATAGAAATGGAACCAATTTTAAGACCGAGAATAAAAATTTGTTGCATTAATAGTATTGAAGAAGCAAAATTAGCAATTGATTATGGTGCTTCTGCTCTCGGACTTGTAAGCGAAATGCCGAGCGGACCCGGAGTAATCAACGAAGAACAAATCCTAAAAATTGTAAAAATAATTCCACCACCAATTGCCACCTTTCTGCTTACAAGCAAAACAGATGCAAAAGAAATAATCGACCAGCAAAAAAGATTAAGAACTAATACAATCCAAATTGTCGATGAATTAAAAACAGGAACCCATAAGCAAATCAAGAAAGCTTTACCGGGAATTAAAATTGTGCAGGTCATTCATGTTATCGATGAAAATTCTATTACAGAAGCAATCAAGGTTTCAAAAAATGTCGATGCAATTTTATTGGATTCGGGAAATCCCAATCTGGATATTAAGGAACTGGGAGGAACAGGAAGAGTTCATAACTGGCAATTGAGCCGGGAGATACGGGAAAAAATAAGTATTCCATTATATCTTGCAGGTGGATTAAACCATACTAACGTAAGAGAAGCAATTGAAACGGTCTCACCTTTTGCTGTTGATGTATGCAGCGGCGTCAGAACCAAAGGGAATCTTGATGAAAATAAGTTGAGGTTATTTTTTAATGAAATATATAGATAGGGATATGATATTTTAAAAAACTCTTATCAAGCTAACGGCTGACAAGGTTCTGATATTTTCCCTTAAATATTTCAATTTTTATTGTTTATTTTATCTAATATTTCTATCTTCTAAATCCGGTTTCGACCGGCTAGTAATTATTTAAAATTGCGGAGTCCGCCATGAAATACCCGGAGCTTAGTAATTACGTTGGTGGGAAACTTACTGAAAGCGGAAACGGTAAGCTTGATGTATTTTCTCCACTCGATGGTTCTGTAATTTCAACTGTTCCTCTATCAAAAAAATCTGATCTTGATAAAGCTGTAAATGCTGCAAAGAAAGCTTTCCCTTCCTGGTCAAATAAACCAATCAAAGAAAGAGTACAGGTCTTCTTCAATTACAAACATCTACTCGAAAAAAATATTGATGAGCTAACAGAATTGGTTCATATTGAAAACGGAAAAACTATTGCCGAGTCGCGAGCCGAAGTCGAAAAAAGTATTGAGGTTACAGAATTTGCCTGCTCACTTCCGCAACTAACTTCCGGAGAAGTTCTTGAAGTAAGTAAAGGAGTTGAATGCAGAATTGAAAAATATCCTGTTGGAGTAGTCGCAAGTATAACTCCATTTAATTTCCCCAATATGGTTCCGAACTGGACAATACCAAATGCAATTTGTCTCGGAAACACAATGATTTTAAAACCTTCCGAGCAGGTTCCTTTAAGTGCAAATAGACTTGCTGAACTTTTGAAAGAAGCCGGGTTGCCGGATGGAGTTTTCAACGTTGTTCATGGTGATAAAGAAATAGTTGAAGCAATCTGCGATCACCCCGGAATTGAAGCTGTGACTTTTGTCGGTTCAACTAAAGTTGCAAAAATTGTTTACACCAGAGCAACATCAAATTTAAAAAGAGCTTTAACACTCGGTGGTGCAAAAAATCATTTAATAGTTTTACCTGATGCCCATACAGAAATGGCAGCTTCAAATATTGCCGCATCGATGTCTGGCTGCGCAGGTCAGCGTTGTATGGCGGCTTCTGCAATGGTTGGAGTTGGAGCAGTTGATCATATCATAGAGAAACTTTGTGAAGAAGCAAAGAAAATTATTCCTGGACAAAATCTCGGTGCAGTAATTTCAAAACAAGCAAAAGAGAGAATAGAAAATTATATTACAGAAGCTGAAAAAGAAGGTGCAAAAGTATTGGTAGATGGAAGAAATTATAAAGTGCCCGGAAAAGAAAATGGCTTTTATGTCGGACCAACTGTAATTGATTTTGTTCGACCGGAAATGAAAATAGCAAAGGAAGAAGTATTTGGTCCTGTGCTTTCAATAATGAGATCGAACACAGTTGAAGATGCAATTAAAATTCAGAACAGTTCCCATTTATGGAAACGCCGCAGCAGTTTTTACTCAGAGTGGAAGTGCTGCTAATTATGTTGCAGAACACGCAAGCGCAGGCATGATCGGCGTGAATATCGGCGTACCGGTTCCGCGTGAACCTTTTTCATTCGGCGGATGGAACGAATCAAAATTTGGTGTTGGAGATATCACGGGTAAAAGCTCAATTGAATTTTTCACTAAGCCTAAAAAAATTACAACAAAATGGAATCCCGAATCCAAAGTAAACTGGATGAGCTAAAAAAATTATAAGGAATAAAAAATGCCAAGAGTAGTAAAAGGCGGATTAATACAGGCAATTCTTCCTGTTTCAACAGAACAGCCAATCGAAAAAATAAAACAGGCAATGATCGATAAACATCTTAAAATGATTGATGAAGCTGCAAAAAAAGGTGTGCAGATACTTTGTCTTCAGGAACTTTTCTACGGTCCATATTTTTGCGCTGAGCAGGAAACAAAATGGTATGGTCTTGTTGAAAAAGTTCCGGATGGACCGACCACAAAATTAATGCAGGAAATTGCTAAGAAACACGGAATGGCAATTGTAGTTCCTGTTTATGAAGAAGAGATGACAGGTGTATACTATAATACAGCGGCAGTGATTGATGCAGATGGAAAATATCTTGGTAAATATCGTAAACACCATATACCTCATTGCAATCCGGGATTCTGGGAAAAGTTTTACTTCAAACCCGGCAATCTGGGCTTTCCAATTTTCAAAACAGCATTTGCAGATATCGGCGTTTATATTTGCTATGACAGACACTTTCCGGAAGGTGCACGCGCACTTGGGTTAAATGGAGCTGAAATAGTTTTTAATCCCTCTGCAACAGTTGCAGGACTTTCAGAATATCTCTGGGAATTAGAGCAGCCCGCTCATGCAGTCGCAAACGGATATTTTGTAGGTGCAATTAATCGGGTTGGAACCGAAGCTCCCTGGAACATCGGTGAATTTTATGGCAAGAGTTACTTCTGTAATCCAAGAGGGAAAATAATTGCTCAGGCAAGTAGAGATAAAGATGAAATTGTTGTTGCTGATTTAAATCTTGATGAAATTCAGGAAGTAAGGAATGTCTGGCAATTTTACCGTGACAGAAGACCGGAAGCTTATGGAGAGTTAACGACTTTAGGGAAGTAAATACTGAAAAATAGAACGCGGATTACACGGATTGAGCGGATGGTCGCTGATTTAGATTCGAGTATATCCGTTAGATCAGCGTTCATTCGCGTTCTATTGTCTTTATAAATTTAATTAGGTAAAAAATGACTAGTGAACAAATAGTAGAAATAACCTCAAAACATACTTACGGAACATGGCGCTCTCAAAAAGGATGGAAACCTCTTCACATTGTTGATGCAGAGGGATGTTATTTTACCGATGCATCCGGGAAAAAATATCTTGATTTTTCTGCTCAGCTGATGTGTGTAAACATAGGTCACAAAAACAAAGCTGTAATTAAATCAATTGCCGAACAGGCAGAAAAACTTTGCTATATTGCACCCGGTTATACAACGGATGTCCGTGCTGAGTTAAGTAAACTGCTTCTGGAAGTTTTACCAAAGGGACTTGAAAAATTTTACTTCTCAACTTCGGGTACTGAAGCAAATGAAGCGGCAATAAAAATTGCCCGAATGTATACCGGTAAGTATAAAATTATATCGCGTTATAATTCTTATCACGGATCTACCGCAGCATCTATTGCTGCAACAGGCGATCCAAGACGCTGGGCAGTTGAACCATCAGGAAAAATTGACGGAGTTATTTTCGCTCCCGAGTGTAATTGCTATCGTTGTCCGCTGGGACATAAACACCCCGATTGCAATATTGCCTGTGCCGATTACGTTGAGCATATGATAAAAAACGAAGGAAATGTAGCAGCTGTAATGATTGAACCAATAGTTGGTACGAATGGTGTACTTGTTCCGGCTGATGAATATTTACCAAAGCTTCGAAAAATTTGTGACGATAACAACGTTTTATTAATTGCGGATGAAGTAATGAGCGGCTGGGGAAGAACCGGAAAATGGTTTGCTGTTGATAACTGGAATGTCAAGCCGGATATTCTTACAACAGCAAAAGGAATTACTTCGGCCTATGTTCCGCTCGGGCTGACAGCTACAACTATGAAAATAGCAGAGTTTTTTGACGATCATTTCTTTGCACATGGTCATACATATGAGGCTCATCCATTAACACTAGCTCCAGCAATTGCAGCTATAAATGAAATAAAAAGAATGAACTTAATAGATCGCGCAGTTGAGGTAGGAGAATACCTTGGAAAGAAATTAAATGAACTGAAGGAAAAGCATAAATCGATTGGCGATGTTAGAGGAAAAGGCTTGTTCTGGGCTGTTGAAATTGTAAAAGATCAAAAGTCAAAAGAACCTTTTAATAATAAGGAAGAAAAAGTTGCGGGTAAGCCTCTTACGGTCAATAAAGTTACCACTGAAATGATGAATAACGGAATTTATATGCAGGGGTGGATTAGTCATTTTGTAATTGCCCCCCCTTTGATAATAACAAAAGAAGAAATTGATTCTGCAATTAAAGTTTTTGATGAGGCTTTGAAAATTGCAGATAATGAAATAAAAAATTAAAATCCATTCACAAACCTATTTGTAGGATTTATGAATAATCTCGCACCAAAACTTTCTCATGATCAATATGAAAAAAACTTTGAAGAACTGCATCCTCCATTTACTACTAATTCAGCAACGGTTGAAGCGAACAGGTGTTTGTATTGTTACGATTCCCCATGCACAAAAGCATGTCCTACGCATATTGATATACCGGCATTCATAAAAAAAATCAGTACTGGAAATTTATTCGGTTCAGCAAAAACAATCCTAGAATCAAACTGGAGTGCGCTTACCTGCGCTAAAGCGTGCCCTGTTCAGGTATTATGTGAAGGAGCTTGTGTCTACAATGATAAAGACGAGCCGGCGATTGAAATAGGAAGGCTGCAAAGATTTGCAATTGATAATTATTTTGAAAAAGGAATGCCCAACCTTTTTTCTGTTAAAGAAAAAAACGGAAAATCAGTTGGTATTATTGGGTCCGGTCCCTCCGGATTAGCCTGCGGAGCTGAGCTTGCATTACTTGGTTATGATGTAACTATTTATGAAGCAAACAAAATCCCGGGTGGATTAAATTCCTGGGGAATTGCTCCATATAAAACACGTCAGGCAGATAGTTTAAAAGAAGTTGATCTTGTTAAAAGTTTTGGAGTAAAAATTAAAACAGATCAATTGATTGGGAAAAACATATCATTTAGTGAAATTGAGAAACACCACGATGCAATATTTATAGGAATTGGTCTGGGTGAAAGCCAGGGGCTGGAAGTAGATGGAGAAAATTTGAAGGGTGTTGTTAACGCAATAGATTTCATTGAGGAAGTAAAGAGAGAAAAATGGGATTCAGTAAAAGTTGGGAAAAGAGTCGCAGTTATTGGAGCGGGAAATACATCGATAGATGCGGCAACTGAATCAAGAAGACTTGGCGCTGAGCAGGTAATGATTTTATACAGAAGAAGTCACGAGGAAATGTCTGCATACAATTTTGAGTTTGAACTTGCAAAAAGCGATGGAGTTCTTTTTCACTTTTTAACTGCACCAAAGAAAATTTTGGGAAATGGTTCGGTTGAAGGAATTGAATGTGTTAAAATGAAATTAGGTGAGCCGGATGCGAAAGGGAAGCGAAGACCAATTGAAATCCCGGGTTCAGAATTCGAAATCCCGGTTGATATGGTTATCAAAGCAATTGGGCAAAAAGCAAAAAGCGAATTCCTTTCTTCGATTCCTCAATTGAAGATTGAGCATGGGAAAGTAATTGTAAATCCAGATAGTTATCAAACAGGCAACCCCAAAGTTTTTGCCGGTGGTGATTGTATTAATGGAGGTAAAGAAGTTGTAAATGCAGCTTATGATGGAAAAATGGCTGCGCATGGAATTCATTCATTCCTTTCAAAATAGAATTTAGAATAGAGGATTTTTATGGTTGATCTTTCAATTAACTGTGGTGGAATAAAATCTCCAAATCCATTTTGGTTGGCATCTGCTCCGCCGTCGAATTCTGCTTATCAAAATTGTAAAGCATTCGAACAGGGTTGGGGAGGAACTGTCTGGAAAACTGTCGGCGAACCTGTAATGAATGTCTGCAACCGATACGGTAGCATTGATTATAACGGACAAAAAATAGCCGGACTGAATAATATTGAATTGATCAGCGACCGGCCCATAGAAGTTAATATGAAAGAGATAGCTGAAACAAAAAAACTCTGGCCGGATAGAGCCGTTGTAGTTTCATTAATGGTCGAATCAAAAAAAGAAACCTGGCATGACATTGTTAAAAGAACAATTGATACTGGCGCTGATGGCATAGAACTAAACTACGGCTGCCCGCACGGAATGAGCGAACGCGGAATGGGTGCAGCTGTTGGGCAGGTACCGGAATATTGCAAAATGATAACAGAATGGGTAACTGAAGTTTCAACAATTCCGGTACTTGTTAAACTAACTCCGAATGTCAGCAATATTGTAATGCCGGCTCGAGCTGCAAAAGCAGCCAAGGCTTCGGGTATTTCATTGATCAATACTATTAATAGTATAATGGGAATTGATCTTGATACATTAAAAATAAAACCGACTGTTGCGGGAAAAAGCAGTCACGGTGGTTTTGCCGGACCAGCAGTAAAACCAATCGCGCTTCACATGGTTTCGCAGGTCGCTGCTGATAAAGAAGTGAATCTTCCCATTTCTGGAATCGGTGGAATAAGCAACTGGCGTGATGCCCTTGAATTCATTTTATTAGGCTCATCTAGTGTGCAGGTTTGTACAGCCGTTATGCATTATGGATTCAGAATAGTGAAGGATATGATTGAAGGATTAACTTTCTGGATGGAGGAAAAAGGATACAAATCACTTGATGAAGTAAGAGGATTAGCGCTTCCTCAACTTGATGACTTCGGTAATTTTAATCTTCTTCACAAAACTGTTGCAAGAATTGATCAATCAAAATGTATACATTGCAATTTGTGCTACATTGCCTGCGATGACGGTGCACATCAATGTATCGATTTAATTCCGCAGAATGGAAGTACAAAAACAGTTGTACGTGAAAGTGATTGTGTTGGTTGTGATCTTTGTTCAATAGTTTGTCCCGTTGAAGGCTGTATTTCTATGGTACGACTGGATGATGGAGCTGAGCAAAAAACCTGGAACGAGTTAATAGAACAATTTAAAAAAGAGGGCAAAGAATTAACCTGGGAAAATCTAGGTGAATTTCAGAAGAAACATGGAATAATAATTCATTAGCTGAAAATAAAAGGAGATTAATATGTCAACCTTAATAAAAAACGGAAGAATAGTAACAGCTGAACAAGATTATATTGCTGATATTTATATTGAAAAAGATAAGATAACAACAATAGGTTCACATCTAAAAATTGACGCTGATAATGTTTACGACGCAAAAGGCAAATATGTAATTCCCGGTGGAGTGGATGTTCACACTCATCTCGATATGCCTTTCGGGGGAACAACCTCCTGTGATGATTTTGAAACAGGAACACGTGCTGCAGCTTTCGGCGGAACCACTTGTCTTGTTGATTTTGCAATTCAATCGAAAGGAATGAAAATGCGGGAAGCACTCGATGTCTGGTGGAAAAAAGCAGAAAATAAAGCAACAACAGACTATGGATTGCACATGATCGTTACAGATTTGCCGGATGCTCACCTTGAAGATATGAACGATATGGTGAAAGAAGGTGTAGCAAGCTTTAAATTATTTATGGCGTACCCGGGCGTATTGATGGTAGACGATGCAACAATATTTAAAGCTATGAAACAGACAGCACAGAACGGTGCGCTGGTTTGTATGCACGCAGAAAATGGAAGTGTAATCGATACTATTGTGCAGAGAACTTTAGCTGAGGGAAAAACAGCGCCAATTTATCATGCACTAACTCGCCCAACAACAGCGGAAGGCGAAGCAGTTAACAGGGCAATAGCTCTTTCGGAAATGGCAGGCGCACCGGTTTACATTGTTCATCTTTCTTCAAATGATGCTCTCGAAAAAGTATCAGAAGCAAGAGACAGAGGATTACCCGTATATGCTGAAACGTGTCCACAATATTTATTTTTATCAATAGAAGAAAACATGAACAAACCCGGCTTCGAAGATGCAAAATATGTATTCACGCCGCCGCTTCGTGAAAAATGGCATCAGGATAAATTGTGGGCCGGCCTAAGAAAAAACACTTTACAGGTTGTATCTACGGATCATTGTCCGTTCTGTTATAAAGAACAAAAAGAATTAGGGAAAGGAGATTTTACTAAAATTCCTAATGGCGGACCGGGAGTTGAACACAGGCTTCAATTACTTTATAGCGGCGGTGTCGCCGAAAAAAGAATTTCTCTCAATCGCTGGGTTGAACTTTGCTCGACAACACCGGCTAAAATGTTCGGGCTTTATCCACGCAAAGGAACGATTGCAGTCGGCAGCGATGCCGATATTGTTATCTGGGATCCGGAGAAGGAATATACTATATCTGCGCATACACATCATATGTGTACAGATTACTCAATGTTTGAAGGGAAAAAAATAAAAGGGAATGCAGAAACAGTTTTCTCACGCGGCGAAGTAATTGTCAAAGACAATAAATTTTTAGGAAAGCCGGGACGTGGACAATTTGTAAAAAGAGATACTTACGCTGGTGCCTGGAAGTGAGTAATTCAACTGTAGAAAGGGGCATGCCTCGTCTCTACAAATAAATTTTAAAAGATATTTTAGGAGCTCTTATTAATGCCTTCACAAAAAGATGAACTCCTCGAATGGCGAAAAGAATTCCCAATACTAAACAATACCACTTACCTGATTTCTAATTCACTCGGGGCTATGCCGAAATCTGTTTATGATAAAATGCATGAATATGCGGATGTATGGGCAACAAGGGGAGTTCGCGCCTGGGAAGAATACTGGTGGGAGTTAAATAAAGAAGTTGGAAATATCATTGCTCCAATTATTAAAGCCGGGCAGAATGAAATTTCGATGCACATGAATATTTCACTTCTTCAGTCAATTATTCTTTCCTGTTTTGATTTCAAAAATAGTAAAAATGAAATTGTTTATTCCAATCTTGAATTTCCATCTGATATGTATGTTTTTGAAAAATTTGCAACACGCTTTGGAGCAAATGTTAAAGTAGTTTATTCTGATAACCAGGTTATTCCCTCGACAGAAAAAATTCTCGATGCAATCAATGAAAATACGTTGCTTGTACCACTTTCTCACGTACTGTTTAAGAGCGCTTACATAATGGATGTTCAGGCAATTGTGAAAAAAGCACACTTGGTTGGCGCTTATGTTATACTTGATACTTATCACTCTGCCGGGACAATTCCTGTTGATGTGAAAGAACTGGGAATTGATATTTTAATTGGCGGAGTTTTAAAATGGCTTTGCGGCGGGCCTGGTGGAATATTTCTTTGGGTTGAACCCTCTCTTCGCAATAAACTAGAACCCGTAATAACAGGCTGGCTTGCACATAAAAATCCTTTCGCATTTGAAGAAAAAATGGAATACACAAATGATGTATATAAATTTCTGAATGGCACTCCTTCTGTACCCGCTCTTTATTCCTCACAGGAAGGGCCGAAGATAATCAATAAAGTTGGAATTGATAAGATTAGAAAAAAATCAATTCATCAAACCTCTTTAATTATTGATGAAGCACAAAAAGAGGGATATAAAATTAATTCTCCGCTTGATTCAGCAAAGCGTGGCGGAACAATAACACTGGATATGCCGGATTCATATTTAATTTCGAAAGAACTTTTAAAACGAGAAATAATTATAGATTATAGAAATGAAGCGGGAATCAGATTTGCCCCGCATTTCTATAATAGTGACGATGAAATACTCTTTGCTATGAGTGAACTAAAAAAAATTATTTCGCACAAATTATATTTTAACGAATAAAAATAATTTTACTAAATTTCAGTAGCCTTAATCTATCATAACAATTAAAATTTACGAAAGGAATTTCAGAATGGCAAAAATGACTTCTGAATTGATTGATACTGATCTTTCAACAATTTCTGACAGCAAATTAATTAATGAAGATCTTGCAGCTACAAAAGTTTCTCAAAGAACCTGGGGAACATATAACATTGCAGCACTCTGGATTGGAATGAGTGTTTGTATTCCAACCTACCTGCTAGCAAGCGGATTAATAGCTGGCGGAATGAACTGGTGGCAGGCATTAATGACGATAGCGCTCGGTAATATTATTGTTCTGATTCCAATGGTATTGAATGCACACGCAGGAACGAAATATGGAATCCCTTTCCCGGTTTTAGCGCGCGCTTCATTTGGGACGCTGGGTTCAAATGTTCCGGCTCTTCTTCGAGCACTTGTTGCTTGCGGCTGGTTTGGTATTCAAACATGGATTGGCGGACAGGCATTTAATTCATTAATCATTTTGGTGCTGCCGAGTTGGGCAGTTTTTTCGTGGGGACCTGCTGTTGGATTTTTAATCTTTTGGGGAATGAATGTTTATTTTATTGTTAAAGGAACAGAATCAATCCGCTGGTTGGAATCTTTTGCAGCGCCATTTTTAATAGTAATGGGGCTTGTGCTCCTTTACTGGGCGTGGAGTAATGGTGGAGGCTTTGGACCGATTTTGAGCCAGCCAAGTAAGTTTCAAACTACAGGAGAGTTCTGGAAATTTTTTGTTCCTTCTTTAACAGGTATGGTTGGATTCTGGGCTACAGTTTCTCTCAACATTCCGGATTTTACAAGATATGCAAAAAGTCAAAGAGCACAAATTATCGGACAGGCTATCGGCCTTCCCCCGACAATGGCATTGTTTTCTTTTATAGGTATTGCTGTTACTTCTGCAACGGTAGTGATTTTCGGCGAAGCAATATGGGATCCGGTAGTGTTGCTTTCAAAATTTCATAACCCGATTGTTGTTTTTCTTTCTTTAATTTCTTTGCTTGTTGCAACCTTAACTACGAACATTGCCGCAAATGTGGTATCACCAGCAAATGATTTTGCAAATCTGTTCCCGAAGAAAATTAATTTTGTTAAAGGTGGATTAATAACCGCGGTAATCGGAATAGTAATGATGCCGTGGAAACTTCTCTCGGACTTCAGCGCATATATTTTCGGGTGGCTGATAGGCTACTCAAGTTTTCTCGGACCGATTGCTGGTATTTTAATTTGTGATTATTTCATAATTCGTGATCAAGATCTCGAGGTAAAAGATCTTTATATAAGAAACGGGATTTATGAATACAAAAATGGATTTAATCCTAAAGGAATAATTGCGCTTGCCGCCGGAGTTTTTGTTGCGTTAATTGGATTGATAGTTCCGCCTTTACATTTCCTCTATGATTATGCCTGGTTTGTCGGTTTTGCCGTGTCGTTTGTGGTTTATTATTTGATAATGAAGCAAGATTAAAGTATAATAATATTATTAAACAGTAGTCGTTACATTATATTATGAACAAGGTAAGAGACAAGATAAAACAATCAAAAATCGTAAAGAATACTACGCCATATTTTGCAAGCGGAATAATATTCTTCTCAGGAACAGCGATAGGACAACAAATAACAGGAAAAGTAATCAATACAGACACAGGAAAACCATTATCAGGACTACAAGTAGACGGATACTTCAACTCCAATAAGACGCCGGTGCAATCGTTCACAAATTCTAACGGAAACATAGACTTCATAACAGCAATAGACGACAACAAAGGAGTAAATTCACAAAGCCAAGTAAAATATAATTATAACAAAAACACGCTAACAACAAACATAGAAGGAAAACTAACACTATACGACACAATAGGAAAAGAAGTGTTAAGAAAAAATCTGAAAAAAACAGATGAGACAACATTCAACAACCTATCATCAGGAATATACTTCACAAGAATAGAAACACCAGACGGGATAAGCTACATAAACAAAATAGCATACAGCAACGGACAAATTACAGGAATAGGAGTAACTTCGCAAAAACTACAAACAAAACAAAAACAAAACAAAACATCACTGGAAAAAATTACAGGATCAACAGTATTCGACAGCCTAAAAATAACATCACCAAACATAGCACCGACAACACCACAAATAACACCAATAACATACAAAGACGGAAAAAGCTATCTCCAAACAACAATAGACATAGGAACACTAACAGCAGAAGGAAGCAACATAATAACAGCAAACCTATACGACATAGAAACAGGACAACCAATAAACGGAGCAACAATATACCTAGCAACAAACCCAAACAAAACAACAACAACACAAAACGGGACAGCAAGCATAAACACGACAGAAAACAACAACGACACACTAAAAATACTATCAAACACATACTACAACATCGCGCACCCATTCACATACCAACCAGGAACAACAAACGTGACTGATTTAAACAGTACAAAGGGGTTATGGGATGTAAAGAGATATACGGACACAACAGCAGTTATACCGCAATTCGTGAATGGAGTGTGGACATACCCTAAAACAAACGTAGACCTAATGGATTTCATGAAATTCATAACTGATGTGGCGAATAAATTTCCGGGTGACGCAGTCTATGAAGGATCACAACCAACATTTCAAAATCCCATAGTATATGTATACCCAAGCAGGATAACAGCACCAAACAATTGGATTGCGGATTCTACAATGGCAGGTTTACATCATCTAGAAAACGGACCTTTGAAGTTCGTAGAGACCTCAGATTCTGCACAGGCCCAGATACATATAGACTATAACAACATAAATTTAGGAAATGGAGTAAATATTGTGGTAGGATATGATTCTCAAGGACCATATCTAAAAACATGGGACATATCATTAAACAAAGACATGCTTCCCGCTTGGGAAGCTGCTGTAGCTGGACACGAAGGATTAAGAGCAGTATATACGAATGCAGGACAACAGGCCCCAGAAGTCAATTACATAAGCTATTTAGACGTAACGTCTTTCTATGGATACACAAACAGCACTTATCCAAGCAATATGGAAAGTAAGATAACAAAAATACTAATGACTATGCCAAGAAACTCAAAAATAGGAGAGAGAAGTAAATAAAAAATATTATTTCTTAGATTTTAATATTGCGTGTACACCTGTGCGCAGTCATAATTATATCCCTGTAGACATGCCTTACAACAAGCAGTGTTAGTAACCGTATATACACATCCCGGTGCATAAGAGTTTCCATACCCACAGGCATAACTATATCCGGTTGTCCAATTGTATAAAGGAGGTTCTCCGCAAGCGGTTACTGTCGGTTTGCAAGTGGATGTAAATCCATCCCATGTATATCCCTGACTGCATTTGTAGCAGTTATTGCCTGATGTGCACGTGTATCCTGGATAGGGGTTTGATTCTATGGGCTGGCTCGACTGGCATCCAGTAAGATTTAATGCTCCTCCTGGAGTATTAAATAACCTCCGGTATATTAAGAACCTCAGAAGTTTGATAATTATTAACCGCCCAGATTACATCTGAGATAATTGTCTTGCCTTCTTCAAAGGAAAATTTCATCAAGAAATCAGGGTGAAATCCAAGTAAGTAGTGATCAATTTTTTCTTTCAGCCAGGAAATATCTGCTTTTAATTTCCAGTGAGGGCCTGATGAGTTATAGAGAACAATAAACAATCTGTTCTTCAAATGTTTTCTTCCCTGCTGCGACTGGTTTCTGTAAAACCATTTTATTAGTTCAGGCGTATTTTTTATTGCTTCTTTAATTTCCATAGGAAAGTTTTTAGGATAGACGGAAGTTTTATGATCGAAGGCGGCACCCTGAATCGTGAAATCAACAAGTTTATCTTTACTGTCCCGTGCGGCTTTTACATCAGGGAAAGTACAGAAAATTTGTTCTACTGCCTGAGCTGACCAGAAATTGTACCAGCGATTCATTGCATAGTCAAAATATTTTTCATAGTCAGTATCTGATTTGAATCTTTTATCTATTTCAATTAATAGATCATCAAAAAGGAAAGTTTTGTAAATGAAATTTGTCTGTTTGTCAAAGTAGTTGTTTTGTTTTCGTCCCCATTTATAAGGGTAATCTAATCTTTTTTTTAACTCTGTTTCAACTTGTGAAAGATTTAAAGTTGTCATATTAAAAAGGGTTAACCACAAAGAACACAAAGCTTGCACAAAGGTCTCGAAGAATTCTTTGTGCACATTGCGATTTCTTTGAGAACTTTGTGGTTAAGTTTTTTGAAATAAGAAAATATATTCGTGCTTAAAAATATAAAACCCGCCAACAAGCGCGCGGTATCTCCACAATTCTTTCTGGTTCATTTTCCCCTTTGTTTCTTCAAAGTTTTTTACAATTGTAGATTTTAATTTGTATCCGCGTTTTAGTACTTCCTGCATTGTATAAAATCCGAGAGGAATCCATTCACCCGAAGAATATTTATCTCCGATAACTACAGCAAAATATCTCCCTTTATCAAGAACGGGATATGTGGCGTCAACTATATCTCCGAATTTTTTCAGAAACTCTTTCAGGCTTTTGGCATTTGACAGGTCTTTTTTGTTTTCGCTGAATTTAATAATATCCCAGTAGGGTGGATGCATTATTAAAAACTGTACTGATTTGATTCCCCTTTTTTTAAGTTCAGAACTAAAATTTAGTTTTGTACTGTCGGAATTAATTATTTCCGTTTTTATTTCGAAAGGATTTTCTTCTTTTCCGATATTTTTTTCTGCCAGCTTTGCAACTTTAGGCAACAATTCTATGCCAACACCATTTCTGCCGAGCCTTTTGCATTCTATCAATGTTGTCCCGCTTCCCAGGAACGGATCGAGAACCCATTCGCCTTTTTTTGTGTAACGCCTTAAAAACTGATTTGGAATTTGTGGAATAAAATTTCCCCAGTAACCGCTGTTGTGTGCGCCGGATTTATCCCGTTTATCAAGTATCCAGATGCTGTCAGTTATAATATCATCGTACTCTTTCCAGCGGTTAAGATTTAAATCATTGTGCCTGCCGGTTTTTATTTCCGAAAGGCTTTTGATTAATCTTTTGATATAATATTTACTTCGCTCAATAGTTTGTGATCCTGAAATTTGTCCAAGTTCTTCAGATAAATATTGGGAATGAATTTTAAAACTATTGCCGTTAAGAGAAAAATTTATTGTTGAAGATTTACTCGATAAATTCGCGATTTCATTACTTAATGTCGATATATTTCCTTTAATTTTATTGAAATTTTTTTCACCCAGGAGTTTTTTAAGCTCCCCCGTTATGTTAAGCTCAGAATTGATCATTAATTAAAGAGAATTGAAAATGTTAATTTGAATTGAGGCTAAGATAAAATTTACGGCATGAATTTGCAAGGCGGGATAACCATTTTATAGAGATGACATCTTTAAAAACAGATGTCATCTCTAATTAAAATTATGAATATTGATCTATATCATCCATAAATGCCGGTGTTCCGCTTTTATCAGTATGAGTAACTGGTCTTTCACCAACAAGTTCTCGAAGCGTATTTTTCATTTTCATTAGTTGAATAAAAAGATCGTGTTCCGGAACAATGTCCTCTGCGTGCATCGGGCTTTTGAAATAAAATGACAGCCATTCCTGAATTCCTGAAAGATTTGATCTCTTAGCAAGGTCCATAAATAATATAAGGTCAAGAACAATTGGAGCTGCAAGGATTGAATCTTTACAAAGGAAGTCAATTTTCATTTGCATTTCGTAACCAAGCCAACCGAAAATATCTATGTTGTCCCAGCCTTCTTTGTTATCACCCCGAGGTGGATAATAATTAATTCTCACTTTGTGATAATGATCTTTGTAAAGATCGGGATACAGTTTGGGCTGAAGGATTGTGTCAAGTACAGAAAGTTTACTTACTTCTTTTGTTTTGAATGAATTTGGATCATCAAGAACTTCACCATCTCTGTTACCTAAAATATTTGTGGAGAACCATCCGTTCAAACCAAGCATTCTTGCCTTTAACATTGGTGCGATAACTGTTTTAACCATAGTCTGCCCGGTTTTAAAATCTTTTCCCGCAACCGGTACGTTTTGTTTAATTGCAAATTCAACAAGAGCGGGAAGATCAACTGAGAGATTCGGGGCTCCGTTTATATAAGGAACTCCTTCTGCGATTGCAGCATAAGCGTAAATCATGCTCGGCGCAATTTCCTGGTGATTTTCTTTTAAAGCTCTTTCAAAATCCGGAAGTGTTTCAAAATCGCCGTTAGGCGCCATGTAAATTTCTGTACTTCCGCACCAGATAACTACGAGTCTGTCGCAATTATTTTTTGCTTTAAAGTTTCTTATATCTTCGCGAAGCATTTCTGCGAGATCAAATTTAGTTTTTCCCTTTTTAACAAAATCTCCATGAAGACGAACAACAAATTTTTGTTCAAAGACCGCCGGGAAAGGCCTGATTGCATCAAGTTCTTTTCTTACTGCAAGCAAATCCTTTTCGTGTAAAACCTTTGCTTCCATTGCGGAATCGAAACAACTTTCATCACGGATATCCCATCCGCCGAAAACCATATCATTCATATCTGCAAGCGGAATAAAATCTTTGATTCTTGGGAAATTATTTTCGCTTCTATTGCCGATCCTTATCGTAGCCATTTGTGTGAGTGAGCCAATAGGTTTTGCGGAATTTTTATTTATTGCTAATGTACCTGCCAGGAAAGTCGTGGAAACCGCACCGTTCAATCCTACAATTAATACTCCTAACTTTCCGTTTGGTTGTTTTATATCTTCTTTCATAATTTATCCTTGTTTTAATTAACCAGATTTAATGGGGGAATAATTTATCAATAATTCCATTAATTTCCATAATATCTTTAACAATAAAATCTGCGGAAATTGTTTCAGTTGGTTTTGTCCAGCTGCTGACATCCAGCCAGATTGTTTTACAATTGAGCATTTTTGCAGGTTTTATATCCCTCTCGTAAGAATCACCGACAACGATAGTGTTTTCAGGAGATACTTTCAAATTATTAATAGCTATTCTAAAAATTTCCGGGTCAGGTTTTCGAATATTAACAAGAGTGGAATCTATTAAAATGTCGAATAATTCAGCGATATTAAGGCTTTTTAGTGAGGCCTCAAGATTCCCATAAAAGTTAGAAACTACTCCCAGCTTAAATTGTTTTTTGATATCTGCTAAAATTTCTTTTACAATTTTAATGGTATCTGATACGTCACGGTAACATTTATCGGCAATTAATTTAGAAGATTCAACGGCGGTTCCGGGAAAAGAATAATTCTTATTTTTCTCGAGATAGTTTAGTTGAAGATATGCCTGCTTCTGAATGGTTGTGAAAAAATCATCGTTTCTTTTTACTTCAACATACATTTGTGGCTCTGCTTTAACGTAGGCTTCGTTAAAATCTTCCGGTTTAATTTTTAGATTTGCTTCGTTATAAGCGGTTCTGAATTTTTCACTCCAATGAATTCCGTTCGTATCCAGTGTTCCGCCAAAGTCAAACAGTATTGCTTTGTTCACTGGGAATCTTCCGACATATATTCAAAAATATCTTTTGTGATTTTTTCTTTTTTCTTTCCGTTAAACTGAATCAATACAAGACCAACAAGGATCCAGAAAAATTCTCTTACGCGGTTTACAAGACCAATATAAATTCCAATTCCGGGTGTTAGCTTTAAACTATCAAGCACCAGATAAAGCCCACCCTCTCTTGTTCCCAATTCAAATGGCATAAAGAAGAATAAATTAATTATAAGAGAAGAACCTGCGTTTATATAAAATGCTTCCATAAAAGAAACATTAATTCCGATAGCTTTCAGAATAAATAAAAACTCAAGTGAAGCAACAATCCTTGCAGAGTATTCAAAAAACAGCGCAAAATAAAAATGATTCTTTCTTTCGTTATAAAGCTGTTTGATTTCTTCATCTATTTTTAGAAGGCTTTCCTCTTTCCTGGAAAGTTTTTTATAAAGCGATTTTAAAAAAGGAAGTTTTGATAATAGATTTATCAGCGAAGCAAAAATGCCCTTCTTGTGTCGTGAAAAAGTAAACCAGATAAAAATGGATAAAATTACAAACGCAGTAAATAATGTTATTTTTAATCCGGCGGCGAGTGGCAGCAAGACGCCCGCGAGAATTATCGCTGTTATCCAGAAAATAAAATGAGAAAGGAAATGAAGCATTGTATAAAGTATTACTGAAGAAACCGCAGAATGCAGACCAATTTTATCCTTAAGCGCAATAACGCGGTATGGTTCTCCTCCGAGATTTACAAAAGGTGTAATGTAATTTATCGCGAAACCGCTGAGAGTAATTCCATAAATATTTGCAAACCCAACTTTCTTATTTTTTGCATCGATCACATAATACCACGCCCAGGCATTCAGGTAGTAAACAACTCCCCAAACACCCACAACCGGAACAAACCACCAGCCGGATTTTTCTACGTTTTCAATTATGTTGGAAATGCCGAAGTCTGAAATTAACCAGGCAAAGACACCTAATCCGATAATGAAAAAAGTTGTCTTTAAATATTTATTCATCCAGATTTACTGTTTTATTCGTCCTTGCCGATTCATAACATTTATCGAGGATCTGAATTGATGTGAGTGCTTCTTTTTTGAAATCCTCTGAGGATTTTTTGTTTTGAATCCTGCTTACAAATTCATTTATGAGTGAAATATAAAGAGAAAAATAGTGAGATTTGTCGGATGCGTCGGGAACAGAAATAATTTCTTCGCCTTTGCTTGAATATTTCTTTAGCTGTGTTGATCCATCATAAGATAAACTTCCGTTGTTAGAAACAGCTCTTGCTGTGTTTACTCTTCTGTCCGCACCCCAGGTAAGAGTAATTTCTACAAAAGCTTTCTCAAATTCTAAATTAACAACGGCCGTATCTTCAACAGAATATTCAGGGTGATTAAGATTAAATGTTTTTGCTGTTACTTTTAAAGGCTTTCCACATAACCAGTTAACAAGATAGAGATAATGAACCCCTGTATCAGCAAGAATTCCCCCTCCGCTTAGCAATCTATCTGTTCTCCATCCCGGCTGAAAAGCTGTACCTCCCTGGTCTGCCTGCATTCTGAAAACATTAAACTGCAAAAGTGATTTTGATGTTGGATCGTTTTCATTCAGGAATGTTTTAAAATTCTGCCACGTAGGTGAATATCTGTATTGATGACAGGGCATAAAAACAAGCTTGCTTTCGCTCAAAAGTTTATATGTTTCTTTTGCTTCTTTCAATGTCAGCGTGAAAGGTTTTTCGCAGAGAATGTGAACTTCGTTTTTTATACCTTCTTTAATAAGAGAAGAATGAAATTTGGGAGGAGCGGTTATATCAATAAAATCAATTTTTTCATTATCAAAGAGTTTATCTGTTGAAGAGTAAAATTTTAGAGAAGGAAAATCTTTTTGCCCCTGTTCCCGGTTTTCTTTCAGCGGTTCAACAACGCCGGCCAGCTTAACTTTATCTTTTAGAGCATCATTGAAAAAAGCCTTTACGTGACTGCTCTGCGCAATCTTTCCGAATCCTACAATAGCGCCTTTTAACATTTAATTAATTCTCCGAGTGAGAGTATGCAAACTGAAGAAGTTTTTTGCTCGTTTTTTCGTGTGCAAAAACAAAATAAACCAGCAGAAGATTTAGAACAATTATTTCGAACAAAAAATAATATAAAACGTTTGCATAAAAAATTGTGAAGAATAAAAATATCATTCTTGTGTTGGTAGTGAGTATGTTGCCATATTTTAATAGCGGTTTATTCAGCATACCGGTATTCAGTTCTTAAATCGTCCGGGACCAGCCCATTAAATTTCTCATAAACCAATCTTCGAAGGTTTCTAATCGCTTTCGAAAGAAATTCCTGCTTGCGGGTATAATCAACATAAAACCACATCAACATTTTTTTACCGAATTCTTTTCGCCATGAAAGTATGTTATATTTTTCTTTCAGGTCCTTTAATTCATCGATAATGCTTCTGCCTTCTCCATAAACAAAAAAGAGATAAAAATTTCTATAGTACTCTGACATTGCGCTTTGCAGAGAGTGACTAAACCCAGCTAGAGCGGCAATTAAAAAAATAAAAGGCGTTCCTCCTTCAACTATAAATCTTAAACAAAGATGGATATAAACGCTGGTGAACATTAAATTTCCGGCGAAGCCATCGAGAATTTTTCCGTACCGGGAATGAATGTTCGTCATTCTTGCAAGTTGCCCATCAGCTGCATCGAGTGATTCAGCAATAATTAAAAGAATAACACCGATTATATTAATTGTCGTATCTTGATAGTAGAATAAATGTCCGGCAAAAACCCCGAAAAAAATACTAATGATAGTTACAAAATTGGGTGAGAGCCCGATCGATTTTGAAACTACCGCCATGCCGTATCCGACAGGGCGGTAGAAAAATCTGTCTAAAATTTCTTCCGTATCATCTGATTTAAATGTCGCTTCAATTTTAGATTTGATCTGAGACATATTCTAGAGCCTTTTCCATGATTGAAATTCCTTCCTCAGCAATTTCCTCTGTAACAATCAAAGGAGGATATATACGAATGTCTGCATTATATCCCATCAAAATTAAACCACGTTTCAAGCATTCCTGGAAATACATTTCAGTATATTTTTTCTCAAGCTTTTCTTTTGAGCCTTTTCCCTTTACAAGCTCAACACCTATCATCAATCCTTTTCCTCTTACATCGCCAAGAATAGGGAATTTATCCTGAAGTTTTTTGAGTTTGTTTATCATAAAGTCGCCGACTTTTGCAGAATTTTCAACAAGGCCGTCTTCAATTATAGTTTTTAGTGTTGCATAAGCCGCAGTCGATCCGAGTGGGTTTCCGCCGTAACTGGAAGAACTTCCGCTGGGGTTGCCGAACGGTTTTGCAAAAATAATCTCTTCACGCGACATAACTCCTGTCATCGGAAAACCACCACCGAAGCCTTTTCCAATCGTCATAATATCAGGTTGAATATCGAAGTGCTGGGTTCCGAACATTTTTCCGGTTCTTCCAAAGCCGCAGATCATTTCATCGCAAATTAAAAGGGCACCAATCTCGGTTGCGAACTCTCTTAATAATTTTAAAAATCCTGTAGCCGGAACGACGTTGCCTGCGGTTCCCTGGATCGGTTCAACAATAATAGCTGCGATATCGTTTGTTGTTTCATACCTGATTTTTTTGCGTAGAAAATTTATGCAGGATTGTGCCATTGTTTCAGGATTGGAATCAATTTCACAATGTCTTGGATTCGGATAAGGCGAGGAATAAATCCCGGCAGGAAGAGGACCGAGATTAAATTTAAAATTATCTCCGAGCAGACCAAGCACACCCATCGTCTTTCCATGAAATCCTTCCCAGAATCCGATGAACTCAGTTTTACCTGTGTATGATTTTGCCATTCTCAAAGCAGCTTCAACAGCTTCGGCGCCGCCGCTGTAAAACTGGCTTCTATCCAGATCGCCGACTGTATTTTCAGATAAAAGTTTTGTCAATGCAACTCTGTTTTTTGAAGTAAAGCTTCCAACGTGAATATTATCGAGCTGTTCTTTCATATATTTATTGTATACAGGATGATTGTAGCCAAGGCTTGCAACGCCTACGCCTGCAAAGAAATCAATGTACCTGTTGCCGTCGACATCCTGCATTATGCAGCCGTCGCCTTTTTCAAAAGTTATTTTTGAACGTGTTGCAATTGTTTGAATTCCGGGTGCTATATGTTTTGTTTCTTCATTAAAATATTTTAAAGAATTAGGGCCCGGTATTTCCGTTACTATTGATGTGTACGAATTTAGAGTTTCAGTTTTCGACATATTTAACCGCCATTTTATATATTAAGTTACCAATGTGTTTTTTAGCTTCATCGCGCACTGGAGCAAAACTTGGCCAATCGTTCATATCGATGATTGAGATTGATCCCTCCGGTGAAATAATTGCATCACCGCCATAAACATCCAATCCAAGAATATCCGCCGAGGAAGAAGCTAATTCAATTAATTTATCAAGATCAAATTTTGTGTGATACTTTCCATTTAAATAATACCAGTTGAAAAATCCTGAATCACGGACAGCATAAAATTTTATTACATCGCCTTCAAGGTGTTCCTGTAGAATTACAGTTTTAATTCCGCGCCTTGAAAATTCCTTCATAACAGATTTGTTTTCTTCTTTGCTGTAAACGAGGGTAACATCTTCACGGTGAACTGCATGAACGTCGCCGCGTTTAATCCAGAATTTGTGCGGGTCGAATCCATTTAGATCTATATCAAGCTCTGAGTTTATTTCTACCTGTATACTTTTAGGGAACGGGATCCCGTTTTCAGGAAGCATCTTAACCATGTTTGTTCTGTAACAATTCTTTACTGCTTTGGGCGAATTAATTATGAAAGCGCCGTTGTTTTCTTTCTCCAGCAATCTTTCAATTGCTTCAGGACCCTGAGCCATGGAGAATATCAGCTCTTCATTAAAGTTACTGTTAAGAACTTCTCCTTCACCATAAAATATTACTTCTACGTCAAGTTCCTGCAACACATCTGCAGTTGCTCTTAGTATAAGTGAGTCATTTTCGACGTGGTTTGGGGAATATTCAGCCTGCCGTGAAATCCCTGCCATTCTTAATTTCATTTTGCAAAACTCCGATAACTTTTTTAGAACACCGAAAAATGGACATAATTTTCAGGGTGTTCTCTCAAATCTATTATTAATAGGTTCAGATCTTTTAATACTGAATTAAACTGTTTATAAAAATTCGAATCGTTGAACAATCCGCCTGCAAGTGTTGTGTCGCTGTCTGTTTTTCTTAGTAGTTTATTTAATCGAACAGTTAAAGAATTAATATTATTATAGAGTGAATCATTTACAAATAATTTACCAAGCGAACCTTTCCCTGATTTTACTGAATCAGAAATGGATTTTATATTTCCTGTTAATTCATTTAAATTGTTGTATAACGAACCATCGTAAGCCAATTTTCCGAGAGTCCCTTTTTTCTGATTGATCGCTTCAGTGACTGTGTTAATGTTTTTCAAAACACTCTCTAAAGTGTTGCTGGTTTTTGAATCATTGATAAGCCTTCCAACAGTTCCTTTGCCGTGAGCAATTGAATCAGTAATTGATTTCATATTTTTCATTACTCCACCGAAATCATCGACCATGGGCTCAACTTTTTCAGCGAATTTATCAAACGTTAAAGTTGATTTAACTTTGATATAATCTCCTTCCTTCAAAGGCTGCTCACCGGCCTGGCCGATGGTTATATCTACAAATTGGTCACCAAGCAAACCGATTGTTTTTACCTGGGCAGTTGAATTAACTGTAATTTGAGACTGATAGGATTTCAGGACATTCAAAGTGACGTCAACTCCATTGACGCCATTCCTGGTAGCAAATTCCCTGCTTTTTACAGAACCTACTTTTATTCCACCCAGGCTAACCAATGAGCCATCATTTAAACCCTGAACATTCTCTATAAATATTTTTAGCTCATACTTGCTGGAAAGGAAATTGTTTTCGGATCCTACTATAAAGAGAAATACAAAAAGAACTGCCAGGCCTATAAAAACTGTGAGTCCTACTTTTAGATTAGATAACTTTAGTACATTTTTAGCCATATTAAATTCATATTTTTATTATAAAATTATTTTTTAAACAGAGCGGCATCCTGATACACTTCATAAAAGAAATCCCGTACAAATTGATTATCGGAATTAAGCATATCATGCACTGTTCCTGTCTGAACAACTGAACCATCATTAATAACTGATAAAGTGTCGCCAATCGAAATAGCGTCATGTAGAATATGAGTAACAATTACAGAAGTCGCGCCACGGTCACTCACACGCTTTATTAAATCGAGAATAGATTTAGCATTTATAGGATCAAGCCCGGTTGTTGGTTCATCATAAAGAATCATTTCTGGATCGAATGAAAGTGCTCTTGCAATAGCCACTCTTTTTTTCATTCCTCCGCTAAGTTGATCCGTATAAATTTTTTCTGTTCCTTTCAAATTTACAAAAGATAAAATTTCCGAAACTTTTCCTCTGATTTCCTTTGAGCTCAATTTGCTATGTTCGCGAAGAAAAAAAGCAACATTATCTTCAACGTTTAAAGAATCAAACAATGCGTTGGCCTGGAATACTATTCCCATTCTGCTTCTTATTGGCAAAATTTCACTTTCTGAAAGTCCTGAAATATTTTTACCATCTATAATGACCTTTCCTGAATCGGGTTGCCACAAACCGAGAATAATCTTCAAAATTGAGCTTTTCCCTGCGCCACTAGGACCTAAAATAATAGCTATTTCGCCCTTCTTTATTGAAAGCGTAATATCGGTTAGAATCTTCTTTCCGCCTAATTCAAGGTTTACGTTTGATAAATCTATCATTTATTAAAGAAGCTCCCACACAACTTTTGTAAAAATAAAATCCAGTACCAGCACAATAAGCGAAGAAACAACCACTGCATTTATAGTGGTTTTACCAAGAGCGACCGTACCTCCCCGGGTTGAAAAACCATAATAACAACTGATTGTTGAAATAAAAAATGCAAAGAAAAATGGTTTTATAAATCCAACAAAAATATCTTTCATCAGCAAAGCCGAAAGAGCTGAGTGCCAGAAGAATGATGTATCTACATTTAAAGATAATTTTGTAACAATCATTCCGCTTAATATTCCTGAGATATCTACTATTGCTGTTAATGGAAGAAACATTACAACGGCAGCTACTGTACGCGGAATGACAAGCTTTTGAACCGGGCTTGTTCCGAATGCACGCAACGCATCAATCTGTTCGCTAATTTGCATTGCGCCTAATTCAGATGCGTTCTTTGCACCCGTTCTCGCAGCAAGTAACAGGCCTGTAATTACAGGTCCGAGTTCCCTTACCATTCCAAGAGATACAGTTCTGCCAACAAGCGTTTTAGCGCCAAAAAGATCCAGTTGATGTCCGGTTTCCAGCGCGAGTATAATTCCCACAAAAATTCCCCCCAGCAAAACAGGCAGAAAAGCTTTGGCGCCTATCCAGTACATTTCATTTACAGCATCACCCCAGGTTCGCCAGAATTTCGATAAATTTTTAAAAATATCTACGAGCATCAGAGTATATTCCTGGAGCCCGTATAATTTTAATTTAAAAGAGTGAGCAATATCTGTCATATTAAAATCGTTTATTTAGCTTGAATCGAGTTTAAAAATTCTTCAGCAGTCGCGATGTCTTTGTAATGATCAACATCGACAATTTTGGAAAACTTGTATGCATGTATATTATAGTTTTTTTCAACCAGCTTTTTCAGGAAATTTCTTAATCGCATCATTCCATTATTGAGGACTGATTCCATTTCGTTAAAAACGTTAGTTGAAAAATAATAAAGGCCACCAGTTGCGTACTTTAAATTTACGGCACTATCTTCAAATTTTAAAATTCTTAAATCTTTATTAAATTCAACACAAAGTGGTTTTTCATCATCTATAAAATCTGTAATAGCAATAAGCCCGTCATATTCCATGTGAGATTCTGCCTGCCTAATGAAGTTTTCAAATTCTTCTTCGCGAAAAATAGTATCCACTGTTGTTAGGCAGAAGGGCTTATTCTCGAGAAACTGCCTTAGGGCAAAAAAACTATGCAGTGAACTGGGAGTAGATTTAATAATAAGATTAAATGGAATTTCAAATTTTCTGCTTTTTAGAAACTCGTGAACTTCTACAAATTCTTCATTTGTAATGCAGCTAATAGATTCCGCTCCATTTTGTAAGGCAATCGAGAAAAGCCTCTCAATCAAAGGCACATTATTAACTTTAATTAGCGGTTTTGGCAAATCAACTGATTCTGCTCTTAATCTGGACCCCTCTCCGGCCGCAATAATAGCAAAATGCATTTTCAACATCCCTCTTGTGAATAACATAAAACCGGCTTCCTGATTCGGGTAGCCGGTTATAAAACTTAATCAAATTATAGCCTTTAAACTTATAGATATATTATGATATTAAAAAGTAATTCAAGCTTTCTGATTAGTTGAATTCTCTAAGGCCAGTAAGAAGTATTAGGCGCATATTTTTAAACTGGTTGTTTGACGGTCTTAAAAAATTTTGGTTTTTTTATTTATAAAAAATTCGAAAAGACAATGTTGCCAAATTAAATATTAAGCAAGAGCGAGAATTATTTTTTATGGAATATCAATAAATTCTAAAATGTATTCTTGGGAGAGAACCATTTAATAATGGTTTTGACTTACATAAAATTGCTTATATGAACAAAAAAATGCCTCCCAGCCATTCAAATTCTTAAGAAAATGTAAAAATATTTACTAAAAAGAGTTTGCATTTTTAGTTATTATGCGTAAATTGAAACAATTCAACACATAATTTTGAGGGTTTGCGGGTTTTTTGTGTTGACTTTAAATTTAATTTTTAGGACGTTAGTTGCAGTTAATTAAGAAGGAAGGTTTAAAGAATAAATTTTTACGTCATTTCTAAGCATTTTAAAAAATATTCAGACGAAACAGTTGGTAATGTACCACGAATCGTCATTACCTATTGTTCATTTTTTTAAATATGCAAATGCCGCAAAATATTTTATCCCTTTCAACATTTCTTCCTAATAATAACATTTCATTTGTTCTTTAAAATATTTGTATGCAATGATGCTAATTATTTTTAAAAAATTAGCATGACTTCTTTATTAATTTTTATAGTTATTTCAACACCACTATTTAGAAATTAGAAAATGAGTGCAGGCCTCTTGTCAGCGCTCTGACTTAATCAAATAACTATTAAAGCTTTAACTAACCACTAACTAATTTAGGAGAGTAAGTATGAACAGAAATGTTACAATTCATTTAGCCGCATTATTTGATCTCTCTTTTCAGACATAAAACAATTTTTTTGTAAGGTAGGTATGGCCTGAAGGCCACACCGTTGAAATGTTTCGCGTTTTCTTAATTAAATAAATAATTCTTTAAGGAGGTTATATGAGAAAAGCTGATAAAATTAAGCTCAGCGTTATGGTAGGTGTCAGCTTATTAGCTTTTGTAGTTGGTTGTGTTGATACAGCAGTACAACCCATACCAACCAGCATTAACTACTATAGTGACATTAACGTCGTGAACCTTGCCGTTGGCACAGGCTCAGCAACGATTGGCGTTTATGATGCAGTAGTTGACCCGGATTCATTGGCAATTAATGTGCTTACAACTAAAATCAATTATTCCAGCGCAGTACTAAGCGGTACGGCCGCTATGGGAGCAACATTGCCTGCTTCTTCATATCAGCAGGTTCCTGCTGGTGGAAAAGGTATTATTGTTTCATATGCGAGCGCACCAACAGATACTTTTAAGCTGTCAACTGATTCAGATTATAAAATGCGTCTGTATATTGTTGGCGATAATACTGCAGGTGGAAGACAAATGGTAAAGTCTACTGAAAGGTATATATGGCAAACTCCCGGCTCAACAGAGGGCGCAACTTTATTCCCGGCAGGCTCGGGATGGTTAAATTTCTTTAATGGATCACCAGATGGTGACGTTTCAGTAGATATTCAGGATGCTGCAACAGATAGTTCTCTGGATGCGGTCGATGTAACTTTATTTAAGACATCCGGTTATCTTCAAGTGCCCTCGGGTAAAACTTATAATGTTATTGTAACAGCTGGAACTACAGTAGATACCGTTGCAATTACGCCGGGCTCACAAAAGAGATATACTACTTTAATTTATGATACTGCGGCAAACTTAAAACTTGCAGTCCTTACTGACGATTAGAATAAAAGCAATTAAATTTTATGGAGGAAAATATGTTTCGTAAATTTTTATCAACTACTATACTGACTCTGCTCTTTGCTATGGTTACTTTAGCACAGAGCGGTAAGGTAAGTGGTACAATAGTAGACCGTGAGACAAATCAGCCTCTGATTGGTGCTAATGTTCTCGTTGTTGGTACCAGTCTCGGAGCTGCAACAGATGTTAACGGTAGTTATAACATTTCAAATATTCCTGTGGGAACCTATACGTTGAAGGCAACTTACTTGGGTTACCAGGATGTATTACTTGAAAATATTAGGGTCAATTCAGGCTTAACAGCTCAGGCAGATTTTAAACTGCCTACTAAATCACTTGAAACGCAAACAGTTGTTATAGTAAGTGAAAGGCCGCTTATTCAGAAAAGCGCAACTAATGCGGTAAGAATCGTAAGTGCTGAAGATCTTGAAACCCTGCCTGTAAGGTCTATAAACTCTGTAATCGGGTTTCAGGCTGGTGTCGTTCAGCAAAATGGCGCTACTTATATTCGTGGTAGCAGGGCTGATGAAACTGGTTATATGGTTGAAGGAGCTTCCGTTAAAAACGTGATCAGCTCAAATGGTGGAAACCTTGTTTCACTTATACCTGACGCTGTTGCTGAAATACAGGTTCAGGCAGGTGGTTCTAATGCCGAATACGGCAATGGAAATGCAGGTATTGTTAGTCAGGAATTCAAAACCGGAACTGATAATTATCACGTTTCATTTAGAGCTGAAACAGATAATTTCGGAAATTATCCGGGGGATAAATTCCTTGGTACATATTCATACGGTTATTCAGATTATACAGCAACAGTTAGCGGACCCGTGCTCTCTGATAAGGTGAAAATATTCCTGGCTGGCGAAAATCTATTTAATCGTGATTCAAGCCCGATGTTCTTTACTGGTAATCCGACTGCATATTCAGATGGAGCCCTATTTGACACAACAAGAGTATATGATAGCGGTTTAGGCGGCGGAAGCTCAAAAGACTCCCAGATATTAACCTGGCCGGCCGGTAACATTCTTGGTCAGATGCAGAACCAGTATATATTAAATGGAACTCTTTCATTTGATATGAAACCATTGCTTATCAGAGTTTCTGGTTCCTACAAAAATTCACTTTCAAGAAATAATGGCCAAAACATTATAAATTATTTTGATCTTTCTAGATTGGGATATACCAAATCTACAGATCTATTTGTTAATCTTAAGGGAACATACTTGCTTGCTAACAACTCATATTTAGAAGCAAATATTAACTATAATGATGACAGAAATAAAAATTATGATAATACTTTTGGAGACAATTTCCTGGCATATGGTGATAGTTTGCAAGCTTCAATGAATGGATGGAATAGTTTTCAGAGTTTTACGACCGGACCTGCAACATACTACTTCTACGGATTTCCGTTCAACAGGCCGGGTACACTATTATCAGCTTATAACTATAGAAAATGGACCAGCTTAGGCGGAAGCCTTTCTTATACAGCCCAGGTCGGTAAGCATGAGTTTAAAGCCGGCGGTTCATTGCAAAGCTGGACAATAAGAAATTATGGCGTAGGCGGCTCAGGCACTATTTTGAACGGTGCATTGCAAAACCCGGATTATGCAAGAAATCCGGCTGCCTGGAATCTTTTCCTTCAATCATCTGACTATACATTATTAAATGGTGTATATGGATATGATTTCTATGGAAATGAGATTAACTCAGGTCCATACGATGCTCACAGGCCTCTTATAGCAGGAGCTTATCTCGAGGACAAGTTAGAAATTAATGACCTTATAATAAATGCTGGTTTGCGTTTTGACTATATTAATATGGATGACTGGCGTCTTGCTGATCCTAGTTCTCCGACATATGACGTTAACTCAAAACTTGTTCCTGCATCCGAAATTCTCCCGGGAAGAAAATTCAAGTATGTTTCTCCACATCTTGGCTTCTCATTCCCCGTTACCGATAGAACAGTATTTCATTTCCAGTTTGGTAAATACGTTCAGGCCCCTGCATTAACCTCTGCCTATGCCGGTATACTTTACCAGACTCAAGTATTGATTGGCGGTAATGCTTTTACAAATCCTATTGCTTACGATCCGGAGCCAATCAGAACAACTCAGTATGAAGTTGGATTTACCCAGCAGTTCACTGATTTTGCTGCATTTGATATAACTGCATATTATAAAGATATACGGGGGCAGTTGCAATATGCTTGGCAAACCACGGTAGCAGGGTCGCAGGTTGCACAGTATCCTGTTTTGGTTAACCAGGATTTTGCAACAACAAAAGGTGTTGAGTTAAGTTTAAGGATTAGAAGAATTAACAGAGTAAGAGCTGAAATAAATTACACATATTCTAATGCTCAGGGTACAAACTCCTTCCAGAATAGTGCGTTTGGTTCAGTTCAGACAAATGGAACCACACCTACAGTTATCCAGCCGCTGGCTTATGACCAGACACACAGAGGAGCATTTAATTTGGACTACAGGTTTGGAAAAGATGATGGCGGTCCAATACTTCAACAGCTTGGATTTGATCTTGTTTTTTCATTTAACAGTGGTCACCCATATACGTCTCAATATTCATCAGGCCTTGGTCAAAACTCAGCCTGGACAGGAGGATTAACTACAGATACAAGATTCAGAAGACCAAATGCTCCAGTAAATTCTGCTACAACTCCATGGGTTTATCAATTAGATTTACGTATTGACAAAACAGTACAAATGTTTGATAAACTTGATGTTAATTTTTACGTATATGTAACGAACCTCTTAAATACACAGAACATAATAAATGTTTATGGTCAAACTGGTAACGCATATGATGATGGATTCTTAAGTACTCACGATGCTCAGACAATTCAGGCGAATGCATCATATACTAATCGATTCGGAGATTTGTACAGGGCTTTGAACCTGACAAACAGAGAAGCTGTTATAAACCAGTTAGGCTTTGATGTCTTTGGAGTTCCAAGACAATTACGTGCAGGGTTGTTGATTAATTTTTAATACCAAAGAGGTTCTTACTCTTGAAAACAAAAATAATGTGGAGGCTATTTAATATGAAAAAATATATAGGATTATTCATAATTCTTATATGCCTTACTTCTACCGCTTTTTATGACGCTTTGGCGCTTAATCAGGGTGATGGAAAGGATGGAAATAATAAAGGATCGCAAACAAAGTTTTTGCCAAAAACTGCTGCTGATCCGGTATCAACCGTAATGAATATTAACAATATCACAAGCTGGATAACAGCGGACGGGTTTATGCCGGCGGTTGTTGGCGGCGGAAGTTGGAACGGAACCTTTCCAAAAGGCGCCAATGCTGGAGCTATATACCAGGAAGGTATTGTTTGGGGAGGGTTGGTAGATGATGGTAATTCACCTACATTAAGAGTAGGAGGAGATACTTATTACCAAGGAACAACGCGGTTAACACGAATTGTTCGTACCCGCCCGGACTGGGCAACTGCGGATCTTACTATTGATGCAGCTAACTTTTTTATAGTAGACCCTTCTTCGGTTACTTCAGGACAGATATCTCAGATAAAAGCACAATATCTGAAAGACTGGCTGGAATGGCCGGCTAATTTAGGTGCCCCGTATGAAGACCGCGATGGAGTTCCCGGATATCAACCGGATCCACAGGGACGTACACAGGATCCCGCAACAGGTCAATTATTTGATATTCCCGGAATACCCGGTGCATCTCAGACAATTTGGTTAAGCTACAATGACCCAAACTCAGTTGATGCATATGGTACACCGCCAATTGGAATAAAGGTAAATGAAGTTTTATGGGCATATGCTATCGCTAACCCCTTAGGAAATGTTATTTTCAAAAAAGTTGATCTTATTTACCAAGGAACTACAAATTCGAAAGCAGGTTCATCTATAGATAGTATGTATATAGTTCAATGGGCTGATCCTGATGTGGGTTTTTCAGGCGATGATTTTGCAGGATGCGATACAACCCTAGGCCTGGGCTATGCTTATAACTCAACCTATAATGACGCTATTTATCTGGCAATAGGTTCAGCACCCCCGGCTGCCGGATATGACTTCTTGCAGGGTGTTTCACAATATACAGGAAACCCTGCTGATAGTGCAATTAGAGATCTTAAATGGGTTCATGGTTACAAGGCAGTGAATCGTACACCATTATCCACATTTGTTTACTTTGCTGCAGGTGGACAATGGTCCGATCCTGCGCATAATGCAACGGGTACATTGCAATGGTATAGTTTGATGAGAGGATATTCCACTACCGGTTCATACCCGGTTAGTAATCCTTTCCCAACTAATGTGCAGGGAGTTACTGTTGGCGGAAATGGAACTTACCTGTTGCCCGGCGATCCGGTTACGCATACCGGTTGGATTGATGGTCAGGTTGAAGGAGCTGGTGATAGAAGAATTTGTAACGTAACCGGCCCATTCAAAATGAATTTAGGTGATACTGCTGAAATAGTTTCTGCTTTGGTTGCAGGAATTGGCGCAGATAATTTATCAAGTATTACTGTATTAAAATATTTCGATCTTTATGCACAATACGCTTATGATCAGTTATTTAATCTGCCAAATATGCCGCCTCCGTCAGTTACTGTAACACCGGAAGACGGCGGAGTGTTATTGAACTGGCAATCCAGTGCAAATCTTGCAGATATTGAACAAGCTCAGCATAAAGGTTATGATTTTGAAGGTTATAATATTTATCAATTGCCTACCAATACAACCGACCTTTCTGTTGCAAAGAGAGTTGCTACTTTTGATGTCGTGGATAATATAACAACGATTTCGGATAATGTAGTTGATTTAGCTACCGGTTCTATAGTATTTAAACCGGTCGCCTTTGGTACAGATAAGGGCATAACCAGATATATTAAAATTACAAGTGATGCCATAAGAGGCAATGTGCCGATGGTAAACGGTACAGATTATTATTTTGCCGTTACTGCTTATGGATATAATCCAGCTTCGAATGTACCATTTCCATGTCCTGGAATCCTCACCGGTTCCGTTACACGTTGTGCCTCAGACACCTAATCCGGGTGTTATTCCCGGACAAAACCCAACGGGTGGTATCACTGTAACTCACAATGGTACAGGAAACGGTACAGTTGCTGTAAGTATTGTTAACCCGGCTAACTTGACCGGTCACGATTATAAAGTCGGTACCCAAATACAAACATATTACAATGATGCCGCTGGTAAGTGGCATGCATTAACACCTAAAATAAAAAGATCTCCAAACGGAACGAGTGATGTATCGCCCTCATCAATGGCATTTATTGGTCAATATGGTATAAAAGGAGGAACTCTTGATGTTATAGGTGCATTGAACCTGGTATCACCGGATTATGATTATGTGGATGGAATAAAACTAACTTTGCCATCTAATGTTACTATTAATAGTGCAGAAACTATATCAAATTGTGCTAATGGTAATACGGAAAAGCCGGTTATTGATAATACAGCACACACAATTACCTGGGGTGTTAATGATACTTCAGGCTTCGGATGCTTTAGCGGCTCACAAGATGTTAAATTTAATGTTACAGCCGCGTTGCCTATGACAGTTAACTATTTGGTTTATGACGATGGTTATGGTTTTGTGTATGTGGACACTACCAATCCTGGTGCCGTTAAAAATGCAGTAGGCGTAGATACAATTACAACTGCAACAGCTACAACCCTTGATGAATATCAATGGTTTGTTACTGATGTGACTACCGGAAATACTGTCCTTAACAATCAGACAATATTTGGCGGAGTTGACATTTATGCCGCATTTAACGGTGCAGGTTCCACAAATGGATTGGGATCAGCTGTTGGAGTTGGCGCAAATACCATAGTTGAATGGTTTGCAGTTTAATGTTAATGCAAACTTTGCTGCCCCAGGTTTTGAAAATAACGTTTTACTTAAATGGTAAACAACTTTCTGCTAGTGGTCCGAGAAATAGTCAGGGCACACTTTACTCTAATGCAAATTGGCAGATAACTGATTTTGGATACTTTGGTTATGATCCAGCAACTGTGGCCAGTACATTACCGGCTTATATTTCAGGAGCTGGTGGTTCTTCAAACGTATCCGAATTAGCTCAGGATTATGAGATTAGATGGAATGGCGTAATGGCTGATACCACAATAGGAGCTATAACTATTAAATATGTTCAGTCAGGCGGCCAGATGGTTACAGTAATTGGTGCAAGCGGATACTCAATCGCAAATCATCCCCTGAATCCAAGTCCGGGTTCAACAACTCCATTTGCTATGCGCGCTCCTTTCGAAGTGTGGAACGTAGATGCGAACACGCAGGTTAACCTGCTTTACTGGGATAGGGCAGGAAATCCTACAGTATCAGGTGGAACTACCTGGCTCACGACTAGCAGGCAATATACCTGGACAGTTAATACGCCGTATCAAACGACTGCATTAGATCCATTATCCGCAGACGTATCCAATCATGGAACTTGGAATTGGGTCTGGTATAAATCGGTATATACTCAAGGAGATGTAATTAAGATTACTTATGCTGATCCTGTTCAACCAGGCATAGATAATTGGACCTTCACTGCTCCAAGTGGACAATCATACAGCAGTTCAAAGGCAACAACTGACGTTAACATGATCAATGTATTTCCTAATCCTTATTACGGATTCAATAGCCGTGAAACAACAAGAGCAGGTAAATATGTAACATTTAGTCATTTGCCTCCACAGGCAACAATCAGAATCTTTGATCTTGCAGGACACTCAAGTAGGAGTCATAAATAAAAATGATCCTTCTCAGTTCATTAACTGGGATTTAAATAACCAGAACAGTTACCCCGTGGCCAGCGGTGTTTATGTTGTTTATATTGATATGCCGGGTGTTGGAGCTACTAAAATTATAAAACTAGCAGTAGTTCAAGAACAGCAAATATTGAACGTATATTGATTGATCTTATGAAGAAATGGCTGGCATTCCAGTCGGCCGTTTCTTTCATAAAAATTTAATTTTAATTGGAGGAAAATATGACTCATTTGAAAAAATTACTGTTAGTCCTTCTGATTTGCGCCTTTGCCGTTGGCGAATCATTCGGTAGCGGTGCTAACAGGGCAGGGACTAATGCAGCCCCTGAATTAAAGATTCCGGTTGGAAGTAGATATCTTGCAATGGCAGGAGCTAACGTTTCTTCTTCTCAGGGCCTCGAATCTATCTATTGGAACCCTGCAGGTGTTGCAATAACAGAGACTGGAGCTAATGCACTTTTTAATTATAGAAGCTACATTGCAGATATGAATATGTCATTCGCTGCAGTAAGTGGTGAATTTGGAGGATTGGGCACTCTGGCTTTATCTTTCAGAGATTTGAATGTTGGGCAGATTCCTGTTACTACTACGACTAACCCCGATGGTACGGGTGAATTGTATAGCCCGACATACTTTGTACTTGGACTTACTTATTCAAAAGCATTGACAGATCGTGTTTCTGTCGGAGCTTCATTTAATATTATAAATGAAAGTATCCCAGGAGCATCTGCTAATGGTTTATCTTTTGATATCGGCGTTCAGTACAGAGACCTTTTAGATGTTACCGGTCTCGCTGTTGGTGTTGTGGTAAAAAACCTTGGCGGCGCTATGCAATATGATGGTTCCGCTTTATGGGTTCAAGCTGCTGCCAGTGGTGCTGATAGAAGCCCTACTTTTTATAAAGTTGTTGCCGGATCTTTTGAGTTACCTTCTGAAATTTCACTCGGCTTGTCCTACAATAAGCAATTTGACGAGGAAAACTCATTGTTAGTTGCCGGTACATTCACAAACAATAACTACTCATATGATGAATATAGAGTTGGTGCAGAATACAATTATAAGAAAATGTTATACTTGCGTGCCGGCTATTTAGCTTCGCCACAGGCAAGTACGGATACTGATCCTAATATATATCAAGGAGTTTCTTTTGGTATAGGATTAAACTTTAAAAACTTTACGGATATGGATATATCAGTTGATTATGCATATATCCCCGTAAAATATTTTGGACAGAATAATTCATTTACTGTTAGGTTCGGTTTCTAAAACAAGAAACATCAGCCCTTAAAAAATGCGCCTCTGGAAAATGAGGCGCATTTTTGTTTTTAAATATGTCGTTATAATTAAAGAAGATTACTATTCAATAATTTATCAGTAAGCGTACCTAACCTTATATTTTAAAACTGTATCACTTTCTTTATTAACCGGCACCTGGAAGATGATAGTCTGCGCATTTTTTTTAGTGTAATTTATTGACGAATTCAATATTTCCCAATTCAATCCTAGATTTCTTTCAACTTCTACGGTGATATCTTCTTTTTTCCTGTTTTTTAACGTGATTTCGTAGGTATCCTCATAAACCTTATCACTTATTTTTTTGTGATCGGTTTGGGCTTCTTCAGCAAGTACATCAAACGCATCGCCTACTTTTAATTTTATAGTTTCTTTATTCGGGGTGTGATCAATCATATCTTCACCAATAAATTCGTTTGCCTGCCCGTCTGTTTTATAAATACGAATTTTACCTTTTGGAAGAGGTATGCCTAACCCATTTTCTTTTGTATTTTCGAATTCAACTATTACGGCAACTTTTCCGGAACTTTTAGCATAGTAATTTGTGCCGCCGTAATAATATTTTTTATTTATTTTGATTCCCGGTGTTTCAAATAATGATATTTGCTTGGTTTCATTTTGTGATAAAGTTGTGCGGCGTTGCAAATCGTAAATGTGATATTCAAAAAATCCCCGTTCTTGAAATTGGTCAGCCCCTGCATTGCTTTTCGACAAAACCTGCATTTCATAAAGAGGCCTGGGATTGTTGTTCACAAGATTTACATCGCCCGCAACTAATTTTAGATTAGCATTCTTAAAGGTTGCTCCTGAATTATTTTCAATACTTACCCAGCAGTTCAGGTCAATTTTGGAATCATCATTGTTTAATAGTGCAACATATTCAGCATGCCAGTTCATTCCTGCTGTTTGATAAGAAATTTCTACATTCTGTTTTCCCTGGGTGTTGGCATTTAGCGTCCATATTAAAGTCGGCTTGGTGATTAATCCTTCAGGCAAAGAGCCTACAGAAAATCTGTAATTTGCGATATTGGGAAGCATTAACAGTCCGCCGTCTGGTTTTCTTAAAACTATTTGACCGCCGTTGCTCGAAAGAAGGGTGCCTTCTATGGTTTCGTTATTATTGTTTACAAGTTTTATATTATTATCAACATATTTTTGTAAAATTTTATCAAGATTTACAAGGTCATATTGATAGTTTTGTTCAAGCACATCTCCATTTAATTTTATGTGCACACTGGTTGGGTCTATCGATTGTGCTACATCAGTAATAGCAATTTGAGAGATACCTGATTTTAAATCAATAACTCTCTCATCCCTTACTACCCCGAGGTTTTGATTATAGACAGTAACTGAAAGGGATTTTTGATTTTCCTGCTGCGCAAATAAGATTATAGGAAAAACAATAAAAAAGGATAATAAATACTTTTTGTAATGTAACATATTATTCCCGGCTCCTATTTAGTTATAAAAGTCATCAGGCTTGAAGATAGCCGCTTTAATTTCTTTACTGCAACATAATTATTTGAATCGGGTAAACAAATATTTAATAATATATGTTTATATTTTAAGATAATAAATTCGAAATATAAGTAGACCTGTTAGTTATTGAATTTCCTGATGAATACCGAAAAAAATAAATTTATTATAAGCATAATTGCCCCTGTGGGCTTTATACTACTGTTATGGTTAATTAAGCTATCGGAAGTTATTACCGGCATAAGTTTAAGCAACTTAGGATTATATCCCCATAAAGTAAGTGGATTGATTGGAATTCTGATTGCTCCATTAATTCACGCAAATTTTAACCATTTGATCTCTAATTCAATTCCAGTATTAATCCTTGGTGGGGGGATTATTTTCTTTTATCCAAAATCCTCATTTAAGGTATTTGGCATGGTTTACTTAATTCCCGGAATATTTGTATGGTTCTTCGGGCGCCCCGCCTACCATATTGGTGCAAGTGGATTAATTTATGGTTTTGTTTCGTTCCTGTTTTTTAGCGGTATTATTCGGCGGGATAATCGTTCAATAGCCCTGGCTTTAATTGTTACCTTTCTTTATGGTGGAATTATTTGGGGCATATTACCAATTGATGCAGAAATAAGCTGGGAATATCATCTATTTGGTGCATTAACAGGTATTTATTGTGCGATATTATTTAGAAAACTTGATCCCGCTAAAAAATATGAATGGGAAGATGAAGAAGATCTTCCGGAAGAAATTAATAATGAAAATGATAATTACCCTTATTCCTAAATTCTATAATAATTTTTCATTCATTTTTAATTCTGTAAATTTATTTTGAATTAATTCCCATGCATTTTTGACATGAATTTCCTTTGTCCTGATTCCCGAAACAACCAGCCTTATAACAAATTTATCATTTAGCTTTGTATGTGTAATAAATAATTTGCCGGTTTCATTTATTTTGTTCATTAATTTTTCATTTAGATCATTCAATTCTTTTTCGCTTAGATTATCGGGTTTGGCTCTAAAACAAACAGTACTGAAAGGAGTCGGTGCCAATCTTTCAAATTCAGGATGATGATCAATCAAGTCGGCAAAAAATTTCCCCAGTCTTAAATGTTCTCTAAGAATGTTTTGAATTCCTTCAACACCAAAATATCGAATCACAAACCACAATTTTAAAGAACGAAATCTTCTTCCAAGTTGAATGCCATAATCCATATAATTTTCAACTTCAGAATCCTGATTAGTTTTCAAATACTCGGCAACAAGGCTGAAAGCTCTTTTAAGAGTATCTGGATGTTTTGTAAATAAAACGCTAAGATCAATAGGTACAAACATCCATTTGTGAGGATTAACTACGTATGAATCTGCCAGTTCAATTCCTTTAAAATAATTTTTCATTTCCGGTAACATGGCAGTTACTCCCGCGTGAGCAGAATCCACATGCAGCCATATATTTTCTTTCTTGCAAATTTCTCCTATCTCAGCAACGGTATCAATACTTGTAGTTGATGTAGTCCCGATTGTAGCAACAACACAAAATGGAAGCCAGCCATTAATTCTGTCTTCTTTAATAGCTTCGGAGAGTTTTGGGGTGATCATTTTAAATTCATTATCGACCGGAATTTTCCTGATTCCTTCCATTCCAATTCCAAGCGTCAGCGCTCCTTTGTCAATTGAATTATGTGCTTGTTCAGAGCAATACAATCTCAGACGAGGTACATTACTTCTACCGGCCAAACCCATTCTCTCTGGATTTAATATTAACACTTTCTCTTGCAGCAGCGATTGCATGCATAGAACTTACAGAAGCAGTATCATAGATAATTCCCCAGAAATTTTCGGGAAGTCCCAGCATTTGTCTGAACCAGTTTAGCATTGACTTGTTCAAGTTCAGTCGAGGCAGGGGAGGATTTCCACAACATTCCGTTTACGTTAAGAGCGCTGGAAAGTAGTTCCGCTAAGAATTCCGGGTGCGGATGCTGTTGAATTAAAATATGCCATAAAGTTAGGGTGATTCCAGTGAGTCATTCCCGGCATTATTATTTTGTCAATATCTTCAGATACTTCGGAAAACGGCTTCAGGCTTATGTGGAGGATTATTTTGAATTTTATTTCTTACTTCTCCCGGCTTAACCTGGCTCAGAACCGGATATTTTTCAGCGTCTTTTAGATATTCAGTGATCCAGTCTATTAATTGATGACCGTATTTTCTAAATTCTTCGGGCGGCATGTCCGTAAGTGACTCTGTTTTATATATATCGTTTGATTTTTCCATGATTCAATAGATTTTTAATTGTAAGAAAATTCTTATAAACCCGATTCTTTTTGTCATTAATGAATAACTGTTTAGCAAATATACCAAAAAGCAGGGCATATTTTAAGTATTTGCTTGGCATATACTTTGTTTTAGAGATAATACATTTAATAATCTGAATTTGTTATGAATACGAACCTGCAAAACTTCTTTTATCCTGAAACCTTTTGTATTGTCGGGGCCTCTTCGAAGGAAAAAAGCATCGGCTATGAACTCTTAAGATCTATCAGGGATTACGGCTATACCGGAAAGCTTCTGCCGGTGAATCCAAAAGCAAACGATATTCTTGGTTATAAATGTTTCAGCTCGATTGAAGAAATTACAGAGCCAATTGATCTTGCAATGGTCGTTGTTCCGAAAGCATCTGTTGAAGAATCAATTGATAAATTACTTGAGAAAAAAGTAGGATCAATAATTCTGGTAACTGCCGGTTTTAAAGAAGTTGGCAAAGAAGGTGAGGAATCGGAAAAAATAATTCTGAAAAAAATAAAAGATGCCGGTGCACGGATGGTTGGTCCGAATTGTATGGGAATAATTACAACGTTTAAAGATATTAGTTTAAATGCAACCTTTGTAGCCGAAAAACCTGCAATAGGGCAAACGGCATTTCTTTCACAAAGCGGGGCTATCGGAGCTGCTATTTTAAATTCATTGAGAGAATCGGATATTAGATTTGGACATTTTATCAGCGTAGGAAACAAAGCAGATATTTCGGAAAATGATTTACTCCCATTCTGGGAGGAAGATGAAAGAATAAAAACAATCACATTATATCTTGAAAGTTTTGTGAATGGTGAAGCATTCATTAAATATTTTGCCGATAAAAAAATTACTAAACCAGTTATTGTATTAAAGGCCGGAAGAACAAAAAGCGGCATGAAGGCTGCACAATCACACACGGGTGCTCTTGGCAGCAGTGACAGAGTGGTTGAATCAGTCCTGGAACAGTTTGGTATTATTAGAGCCGGGACACTTGGTGAACTTTTTAACACGGCGAAAGGTTTTGAAAATTTCTCCTTACCAGCCGGGAATAAAGTTGCTGTTATAACTAATGCAGGCGGTCCGGCAATATTAGCAGTTGATGCTCTTGATAGTTATGGTCTGGAGCTTGCACGGCTATCAGAATTCACAATTAATAAATTAAAAGAGATAGTACATCCTGAGGGGAGCGTAAATAATCCGGTTGATCTCCTTCCTGGTGGAACCGCAGAACAATTCCGAATGGTTAATGAGATTGTCATTTCAGATACAAATGTTGATGCAGTTGTTTCAGTATTTGTCGAACCAGTTATGGTTCCGGCCCTGCCGGTGATTGAAGGTATAAACAATATAAAAACAGAAAAACCATTACTTCAGGTTGTTATGCCTTTACCGGAATTCTGGGAAAATTACAGAATGAATTCTGAAACAAAGAAACCTCTTTTCAGAAATCCGGAGGACCCTGCAAAAGTTCTTGCTGATTTGTTATTTTATTCACTGCATAAAAACACAAAGAAATTTTTGCGGATTTCTAAAAGTAATGTAAGAGTATCAGGGGATGGGTTTCTACAACCCGTTGAATTAAAAAGACTTACGGAGAAGTATAAACTGCCGGCTATAAAAAGTGATTATGTAAATACTGATAAAATAAATTCTCAGTTAAGCAAAATTAAATTTCCTGTAGTTTTAAAAGGAATATCAAAGGAGGTTGTGCATAAATCCGAGTTTAATGCAGTTAGAATTAATATTAAAAATAAAAAAGAGTTTAATGAGGCGATTAATGAAATTGAAAAAAGTTTTGCTAAAAAGGGGATCAAAGTTGAGAAATATCTAATTCAACCTTTTATAAAAGCTAAGCACGAAATTTTAATTGGCGGATTCAGGGACCCATCATTTGGTCCAATGATTATGTTTGGCAGTGGCGGAAAATATGTTGAGGTTTTCAATGATACCTGTTTGAAGTCAGCCTATTTATCAAATAAGGATTTGCTGGAGATGATTGAAAGAACTAAAATCGGAAAAATTCTAAAAGGTGTTAGGGGAGAAAAGTCATTTCCTCTTTCAAAAATTAAAAATATAATAAAATCTTCTGCGCAAATGATGATCGACAATCCCGAAATAAAAGAATTTGATTTTAATCCCTTGATAATAACCGATGATAACTCTGTTTATGCTGTAGATATTAGAATAAAGGTATAAATGAAAACCAATTTAAAAAATTGATTAGAAAAAAAGGCTGTAAAGTAATACGGCTAATACAATCAGAGTAAACATAACGTACATATAATCTTTTTCATATAAAAAAGCTATAACAGAAACTATAACTCTTAGAACCGGAGTAGCAATAAGAATAAGAATTCCTAATTTCATTATGGCTATAGACTTGAGCGCAAACAATTCATTAAATAATTCCGATGGATCATTTACATTGAGTGAATCAAATTTAAAATTATGATAATTCGGAATTTCATTGCCATGCCTTATGAAGAATAATACGGCTCCAATTAAGACAATTGTACCCGCAGAGATTACGCCGATTCTTAACAAATTTCCGAGAATAAGTTCTGTTCTTTTATCCGGATTTTCTGTTGTTTGGGATAGATTCTTCATTTTAATCCGCTTCTCAACATTTCAAATGCCATTATGACCATTATTATTGTAAAAATAATCCTTAATATTTTGGAGGAAGTAAGATGTAATATTTTTGCTCCGGTAAAGGCGCCGCTTAAAACTCCAAGCATTACAGGCATTACAATCGCTGCATTGATATAACCATTTTTTAAATATATTCCGGCGCTAGCAGCAGCAGTTACACCGATCATAAAATTGCTTGTTGTTGCAGATACCTTAAAAGGAATTTTCATTATTCGGTCCATGACCAGAACTTTAATTACTCCTCCGCCGATTCCAAGAAGTCCGGAAATTATTCCGGCAAAGCTGCTTAATCCAAAACCAAGTGGAACTTTTTGCACTGAATACTCTTTCAGTCCATTTGACGTAGGATAATTCCCATTTAAACGGAATAACTTTGAATATTTATCTACTGTACTGTTAATCTCCAAATTTTTTTTAGAAATAAAAGAATTAATTGCGGAATAAATAAGTACTATTGCAAATATTATATAAATTACTTTTGCTGGGATTATTCCTGCAATGGAAGCCCCAATTATAGCTCCAATAGTTGTTGCAATTTCGAGGAACATTCCAATTCGAATGCTCGAATAGCCTTCTTTTACGTAAGCAGAGGCGGCGCCGGAAGACGTAGCAATAACTGAAATTAATGAAGCTCCTGCTGCATAATGTATATCTACACCGAACAATATTGTAAGTAATGGTACAACAATAATTCCCCCTCCGAGTCCGGTTAACGAACCTAGAAGGCCTGCTGAAAATGAACCAAGATAAATAAGAAGTGAAAAAAGCAGGTTGTTCAAGTTTAACTCAGTAGTGATTAATAATTAGAGTAATAAATTTAAAAATAAGTAATAATTATATGAGCAGGAAAATTACTTTTAATGATTTATACCATTTTTCTTTTATTTCAATAATAAAGCGTATTAAATATTTCACATTATAGCTTTCAATTCTCTTATACATAATAATATTGATTTGCATAGGCGATAATTATTTATGATAAATTTGATTTTTTAAGCAATTTCCTAAGTTCCCAATTTTAAGAATACCTCAATTTATTCCTTCTAATATTGTCAATTACGATAATAAACCTGCTTAAATAAATTAAAAACGAAGGTTTTTCTTGGTATGTTTTTAGAATTGATTGAGATGCTCAAAAAAATATTCATTACTCGAACGGGATAATAAGATGGAAAGAAAAAAAGTAACAATTGATGGCAACGAGGCTGCAGCATATGTAGCATTCAACACAAATGAAGTGATAGCAATTTACCCGATCACACCTTCTTCAAACATGGGTGAATGGTGCGATGCGTGGTCTGCAAAAGGTATGAAAAATATATGGGATGTTGTTCCTTCAGTCAGTGAGCTTCAGAGTGAAGGTGGCGCATCAGGAAGTGTTCATGGTGCATTGCAGGCGGGAGCCTTAACTACCACATTCACTGCTTCGCAGGGATTGCTTTTAATGATTCCTAATATGTACAAAATAGCCGGTGAACTAACGCCGACGGTATTTCATGTTTCGGCAAGATCGGTTGCTGCGCAGGCTCTTTCAATTTTTGGAGATCATAGCGACGTAATGGCAACCAGGGCCACAGGATTTGGACTTATAGCCTCTAATTCCGTTCAGGAAGTTATGGATACGGCCTTGATAGCTCAGGCAGCTACGTTTGAATCAAGAATTCCGTTTGTGCATTTCTTCGATGGTTTCAGAACATCTCACGAAGTAATGAAAATTGATCAGCTTACGCAAGAAGATATGAAAGCTATGCTTGACCAGAATTTAATTATAGAACATAGAAAAAGAGCGCTTAGTCCCGATCATCCGGTTGTTAGAGGAACTGCTCAAAACCCGGATGTATTTTTCCAGGCAAGGGAAACTGTGAATAAATATTATGATGCTTGCCCGGCTATTGTTCAGAAACATATGGACAAGTTTGCTAAAATAGTAGGAAGACAATATCATTTATTTGATTACGTTGGAGCGCCTGATGCGGAGAGAATAATTGTAATGATGGGATCGGGATGTGGAGCGGCAGAAGAAACGGTAGAATACCTCACACAGAGAGAAGAAAAAGTCGGGTTACTAAAAGTTAGATTATATAGACCATTTTCTATTGATTATTTTGTAAAAGCTTTGCCAAAAACAACAAAAGTGATTTCAGTTTTGGATAGAACAAAAGAACCCGGCGCATCTGGCGAACCCCTTTATCTCGATGTAGTTAATGCAATTTCAGAGAAACATCTTTCCGGTGAATTAGAATTTTTCTTTCCTAAAATTGTAGGCGGCCGATACGGGCTCTCTTCAAAAGAATTCACGCCAGCAATGGTTAAAGGAGTATTTGATGAAGCAAAAAAAGATAAGCCCAAAAATCATTTTACAATCGGAATTAAAGATGATGTATCTAATACCAGTTTAGAGTTCGATCCTGGTTTTTCAATTGAATCACCGGAAACTTTCCGCGGCAAGTTTTATGGGCTCGGTGCAGATGGAACAGTCGGGGCAAACAAGAACTCTATTAAGATTATAGGTGAAGGAACCGATTATTTTGCACAGGGATATTTTGTTTACGATTCCAAGAAATCAGGATCCACTACAACTTCGCATTTAAGATTTGGGCCAAAAGAAATTAATTCAACTTATCTTGTAAATACTGCAAACTTTATTGCATGTCACCAGACTGTATTCCTTGAAAAAATGGATATGCTTACTGATGCCGTTGATGGAGCAACTTTCCTGCTCAACACAAAAGCCTCAAAGGAGGAAGTTTGGGATACACTGCCGGAAAAAGTGCAGCAGGACCTTATAAAAAAGAAAATGAAATTTTTTATTGTAGATGCTTATAAAGTTGCTGGTGAAACAGGAATGGGTGCAAGAATCAATACAATTATGCAGACCTGTTTTTTTGCAATATCAAATATTTTTCCTAAGGAACAAGCTATTTCAATGATCAAAGATTCGATAAAGAAAACCTATGGCAGCAAAGGTGATAAGATTGTTCAAATGAATTTTGAAGCTGTAGATAAAACTCTTGCAAATTTATATGAAGTGAAAGTTCCAGACAAAGTAACCAGTAAACTTCAGCTTCAACCAGCAGTTTCAGGTAACGCACCGGAATTTGTTCAGAAAGTTACAGCATGCATAATAGCAGGCAAAGGCGATGATTTACCGGTAAGCAAAATGCCGGAAGATGGAACTTATCCTGTAGGGACTGCACAATGGGAAAAAAGAAATATAGCACTTGAAGTTCCCGTGTGGGATGAAAGTATTTGTATCCAATGCAATAAATGCGTAATTGTATGTCCGCACGCCACTATTCGAGCAAAGGTTTACGACGAAAAATTATTGGCAAACGCACCTGCCACATTCAAACATATGCCGTTTAAAGGCAAAGGTTATGGTGAAGGACTTGCTTATTCAATTCAGGTTGCGGTTGAAGATTGTACCGGCTGTTCACTTTGCGTGGATGTCTGTCCGGCAAAGAACAAATCAAATACTTCTTTAAAATCGATTAATATGGAAGAGCAACTTCCATTGAGAGAAAAAGAAAGAGCAAACTGGGATTATTTTTTAAATCTTCCTGAATTAGACAGAGCAAAAATAAACACTGGCCAGGTTAAAGACTCGCAATTCCTGGAACCACTTTTTGAATTTTCCGGCGCTTGCTCAGGCTGTGGAGAAACTCCTTATGTAAAATTAGCCAGCCAGTTGTTCGGAGACAGAATGATAGTTGCAAATGCGACAGGCTGTTCCTCGATTTACGGTGGAAATCTCCCGACTACTCCGTGGACTATGAATAAGGAAGGTAGGGGACCCGCTTGGTCAAACTCTCTATTTGAGGATAATGCCGAGTTTGGATTAGGCTTCAGATTAGCAATTGACAAACACAATCTTCAGGCGAAAGGGTTAGTGAAAAAATTTGCCTCTGAAATTGGTGAAAATCTTGCTAATGAAATAATAAATGCTGAACAGAAAGATGAAGCAGGAATTTATGAGCAAAGACTAAGAGTTGAAGAACTGAAGAAAAAATTATCTGACTCTTCATTTGTAAAAAATGATGATGCAAAAGATCTACTTAGTATTGTGGATTACCTGGTTAAGAAATCAGTTTGGATTATGGGCGGAGACGGCTGGGCTTACGATATTGGTTACGGGGGCCTTGATCACGTTCTTGCCTCGGGGAAAAATGTTAATGTGCTTGTACTGGATACAGAAGTTTACTCAAATACGGGCGGACAGATGTCAAAGGCCACACCAAGAGGAGCTGTTGCCAAGTTTGCTGCCGGGGGAAAACCACTTGGAAAGAAAGACCTCGGAATGATGGCTATGACTTACGGAAATGTATATGTTGCCAAGGTTGCTATGGGTGCAAATGATGCTCAAACTGTAAAGGCATTCCTTGAAGCTGAAGCATATGAAGGACCTTCGCTGATAATTGCATACAGCCATTGTATAGCTCATGGAATCAATATGGGTACTGCAATGAGAAACCAGAAAGCCGCAGTTGATTCCGGATATTGGCAGCTTTACAGGTTTAATCCTGAACAAATAAAAGAAGGAAAAAATCCATTTAAACTTGAATCGAAAGGGCTAAAGATTCCTTTGAAAGATTACGCATATATGGAAACAAGATATAAAATGCTGACAAAATCTGATCCACAGACAGCTGAGTTATTAATAAAGGAAGCACAGCAGGATGTTTATGACAGGTGGAACACTTACGAACAGATGGCGGCTGAAAAACCGGTTGAAAATAAAGAAACGAAACATTCGTAGAATTTAAAAGGAAAATAAAATGAATCTCGGAACAAATTATTTAGGATTAAAATTAAAAAACCCGATTGTACCTTCTGCCGGACCATTATCTTCAGAATTATCGAACTTCAGAAAATTTGAAGATGCCGGTGCTTCCGCTGTTGTAATGTATTCATTGTTTGAAGAACAAATAGAACACGAAGCGATGGAGCTCGATTATCATACATCTGTTATTGCTGAGAGCAATGCAGAAGCGACATCATATTTTCCTTCAGATATCGAATTTAAATTGGGTCCCGATCAATATCTTGAGCATATCAGAAAAGCTAAAGAAGCAGTTGATATTCCAATTATAGGAAGCTTGAATGGAAAATCACTCGGCGGCTGGACGGACTATGCAAAAAAAATTGAACAGGCAGGTGCAGATGCTCTTGAATTAAATATTTATAAGCTTGCTACAAACCCTGATCAAACCGGGTTTGATGTTGAGAAAGAATATCTTGATATAGTTAAGCAGGTAAAATCTTCTGTGAGTATTCCGATTGCAGTGAAATTGAGTCCCTACTTTAGTTCGATGTCTTGGATAGCTAAACTTTTTGAAGAAGCGGGCGCCGATGGATTGGTTTTATTTAACAGGTTCTACCAGCCTGACATAGACTTGGAAAACCTCGAAGTAACTCCTAATGTCTTGCTTAGTACTCCAATGGATATGAGATTACCTTTGAGGTGGATAGGAATTTTATATGGGAAAATAAAACTTGATCTCGCAGCAACAAGCGGAATTGAAAGCGAAAAAGATGTAATCAAAATGATTATGGCTGGGGCCAAAGTAACCCAAATGCTTTCCTGTTTATTGAGGAATGGAATAGGACATATCACTGACGTTCTCACAAAAATGATTTATTGGATGGAAGTGAACGAATACGAATCACTTGACCAGATGAGGGGAAGTATCAGCCATATGAATGTAGCTGATCCTTCTTTATTTGAGCGGGCTAATTATATGAAGGTTCTTAATTCATATAAATAAATTGCTATTTATGTTAGTGAAAGGAAATTCCTAAATTAATATAGAAGAGCAATGCAGGAGTAAACGGTATGGTGGTATGGAAGCCAGTCTCAAACTCTAAAAATTGTTTTTTTAAAATATTTGTAAGGTAAAAAATATTTACCCCGCAAAATGGAAGCGGAAACCCAGCGCGATCCCAGATTAAAACATTTAGTCCAGCCGAAACAGCAAAATATACTTTATTACTTACTTTGAACTCAGGCCCTGATTTTACATATATCATTGGTATAGGTATCGTGTTTTTATTAATTGGGACCAGGACATTTACTCCCGGTTCCAATGACCAACACAAAGTATAATTTTTACTAAATTCATTAAATCCGTTTGCCCTCAAATGCACATTTAAAAAAGCCGTATTAAAATGTGTGTTATTATCTTCAGTTATAAGTAATGCATATCCGCTTGATAAAGTAGTTCTTGATAATTTAATTGTATCCTGGGTTGTTATCGATTCTTGTGTTTGAGCATTTGCAATATTTAGGAATATTAGCACTAAGGAAAATGTTAAATATAATTTCTTCAATTTATCAATCTTCCCCTATTGTGGTAGTAAATTTTAAAATAAATTTAAGTCGGCTATATTGAAAAATCAAGACGTGATAATTTTTCTATAAATATTTTAAATGCTATATTTTATAAATGAACGAAAATAAATTTGAAATGAAAAACTTAATTTTGGTACGACACGCAAAATCCAGCTGGGAAAACAGGAGCATTTCTGATTTTGAAAGAGGCTTAAACAACCGCGGTGAAAAAGATGCACCTTTTATGGCCGGCATTTTAAAAAAGAAAAACATAAAAATTGACCTGATTATTTCAAGCCCGGCAAAACGTGCCATAACTACTGCAAAAATATTTGCAGAAGAACTTATGGTTCCAGAAAAGAAGATTGCTTATAATGAAAACATCTATGAGGCTGATAGAAAGGATTTGTTAGAGGTTATAATTGAAACACACGACTCAGTAAATAATTTGATGCTATTTGGTCATAATCCGGGACTAACATATCTTTCAAACTATCTTTGCGATTTTGAGATAGACAATCTTCCCACTTGTGGAATTATGGGAATGCAATTGAACTTTGATTCCTGGAAATTTCTGGGAAACAAATCCTGTGGATTTAATTTTTTCGAATACCCTAAAAAATATTCCTAGAGGGTTTTCACACTTAATTTTTTATTTTTTAATAAAAAATAAAAAGGTATGAAAATAGCAGTATTTGGTGCAACAGGAGTGCTTGGTCGAAAATTAGTTCCACTTCTGTTGAATCATTCGTATCAGGTATTAGCACCTGTAAGATCAGTTTCAAAAGCAAAGAGTCTATTACCTCCCAATATAGAAAAGAATGAGTATGATTTATTAACGGGTGAAATAAATCACCTAATTTCTTTATTTGAAGGGACTGACTATGTTGTGCATATCGCAACTTCCATTCCAACTGATTTTACTAAACCGGAGGCTTGGGTAAATAACAACAGGCTTAGAACTGAAGGAACTGAAAAATTGGTAGAAGCTTCAGTTAAAGCTGGCGTTAAAAGATATATTCAACAAAGTATTGCTATGGCTTATAGTGATGGAGGAAATAAGTGGATTAATGAAGAGTACCCACTTGATGAATCTCCGGAACGTGAGTTAATATGCGGTCCAGTAATTGAGATGGAAAATATAGTTAAAGGCATTCCCAAAAATAAGATGGATTGGTTTATTTTACGCGCAGGAATTTTTGTTGGTAAAGGAACCTTCCAGGAGAAAACTATAAAGGATATTAAAGACGGTTTGAACATTGTAACTGGTAATGGAGAAAATTATGTCTCCTTTGTTAGAGTTGAGGATATGGCTGATGCGATTCTGAAGTCTATAGAAAATGCATCTGGAAATCTTATTCTGAATATTGTTGATAAACCGGTAAAGCAAATTGATTATCTAAAAAATATAGCAAGAAAAATCGGGGCGATAATTCCTGTTCAGAATCTAAAATTGCCTACACCCCCATCTTTCCGCTGTTCGAATCTCCGCGCTCAATACTCTATAAACTGGAAACCGAACCACAATATTTACCCATTTTAAGCATTTTTTGTACAAAAATACTTAGTCTGCTTGACTATATTTTTAAGCATACTTAAATTTATTTCTATAATAAACTTAATTATGCAAAACATTTCAAAAGAAGATTATCTCGGTATAATCTATAAACATAAAGATGACAACGGCGAAATAAAGCCTAACCTTATCGCTGAAAAATTACAGATATCGAATGCCGCTGTTACGGATATGCTTAAAAAACTTTCGCGTGATGGTCACATAAATTATAAAAAGTATAAGGGAATTAGTCTGACTAATTCCGGTGAAAACTATGCCAGGAATATTATTAGACGTCACAGAATTTGGGAAGTATTTCTCAACCAAATTGTCGGTATGCCCTGGGAAAAAGTTCATGAAGAAGCAAACCGGTTAGAGCATTCAGCATCAGATGAATTAATTAACAGACTTGAAGAAATGCTTGAGTTTCCTGAATACGATCCGCACGGAGACCCAATACCGGGAAAAGATGGAACACTTCCTAAACAAAAAAAATCTATTTCATTATCGCGCTTAAAGAAAAAAGAAACAGGTATCGTAATTAGGGTTAATGATTTTGATAGCGACTTCCTGAATTATATATCTAAAATTGGTGTGGAGTTGAATAAAGAAATTAAAATAAAAGATATTCTCGAATTTGATCACTCTATGTTGGTTAGCATTGATGGAAAGAATACCAATATTAGTAATACTATAGCTGCTAATATTTTTGTGGAAGTTAAAAAGAAATAAAAATATGGGTATAAAATAATATTGATTTAGAATTAAATATTTGGGTAAACATTAAGAATGAATAATGAAAAAAAAATTAAGGATAAACCATTTGAGGATGATAATAAGATCACTAGTGATGGCAGCCATCCTTCATTAGAAGGCGTCCACAGTACTGTAAATGTTCCGCATTCAACAGCTGGTTTCTGGCAGCACTGGAAAGCTTTTGTAGGGCCCGCCTTGCTTGTGAGTGTTGGGTATATGGATCCGGGAAACTGGGGAACTGATTTGATGGGCGGCGCGCTTTTTAAGTATGATCTTTTGTGGGTTGTAGGTATAGCCAGTTTAATGGCAATATTTATGCAAGTAATTTCTGCAAGACTTGGTGTGGTTACAGGCAAAGATCTTGCACAGTGCTGCCGTGATTGGTATCCCAAATGGACACGCATTCCAAACTGGTTGTTCACAGAAGTTGCTATTGCGGCCTGCGATTTGGCGGAAGTATTAGGTAGTGCAGTTGCTTTAAATTTGCTATTTCATATTCCTATTCTATGGGCAGTAATTATTACAGGTTTTGATGTATTACTGCTTTTGGGTTTGCAGCGTTTCGGGATGCGTACAATTGAAGCAGTGGTTCTAATACTTGTAACTACAATAGGTGTATGTTACTTCATAGAAATTTTTATTTTACCGGAAACGCAGCCAAGCTTCATGGAGATGGGAAAAGCACTTATCTCTCCGGGCTTTCGCCAGGTTGGAATGCTTTATGTTGCAATTGGAATTGTAGGTGCAACAGTAATGCCGCATAATCTTTATCTGCACTCAGGACTAGTACAAAGCCGAAAACTTCAGAAGGATAAAGAATCCGTTAAAAAAGCGATCCGGTTTAATACTATTGATTCTGTTGTTGCGCTGACAATTGCTTTCTTTGTTAATGCAGCTATTCTTGTTCTTGCAGCGATGGTATTTTTTGGTAAAACAGGAGTGAATGTTCCGGGCGGAGAATTAATAAAGTTTACAGCAGACAGTGATTGGATTCGTGTTGCATATTTAACCCTTGCTCCATTGCTTGGAGTAACTGCTGCAAGCACTTTATTTGCTGTCGCACTTCTTGCCAGCGGACAAAGCAGTACAATTACCGGTACGCTTGCCGGACAGATCGTTATGGAAGGTTTTATGCATTGGAGAATTAAGCCATGGGTTCGCAGGCTTATTACGCGTTCTTTAGCTATCATTCCAACAATTTTCATTATAGGAATTCGTGGTGACAGTAGCGTAACTGACCTTCTCACGTTAAGCCAGGTAATTTTGGCGCTGCAGCTTCCATTTGCAATGTTCCCAATGTTGCAGTTCACCAGTTCCAGAAAAAGAATGGGAGAGTGGAAAATCGGAAAGTTTTTATTGATCGTTGGATGGACAAGTGCACTACTTATTACAGCAATGGATATTTTTGGTCTCCCGGACTCGCTTTCAGTAGCCTGGAGGGTTATCTTTGGAGGGTAAACTTTCATCAAAAAACGGGATGGTCATGTACAAGACAATTCTTGTAACTCTTGATGGTACTGAAACCGATAGAGTGATCATAGATCATGTGAAACAACTTGCCAGGATGGCCAATAGTAGGGTTGTGTTGCTACATGTCGCGGATGGATGGGCGGCCCGTACTTTTGGTAGAGATGCAGTGGGACCCGAGATAGAGGAAGATAGAGTGTATCTGGGAAAGGTAAAAGCCGAATTTCTTTCTGAAAATATTCCAGCTGAAACCGAACTTGCTTTTGGTGAACCCGCTGAAGAAATAATTAAATGGGTTCAAAATGAAAGTTGCGATCTTGTTGCGATGAGCACCCACGGCCATCGTTTTATTTCCGATTTATTTCTCGGCACTACTGCTACGAGGGTTCGTCATAGTATTAATGTTCCTATCCTTCTCCTAAAGGCTAATTAAAATTGTAACGTTAGTCGAGGTATACTTGAATTGAAAGTAAAACCCAGTATTTTAATATTTTTATTTATAGCATTTTCTTTTTTTGAAAGTAATCTGATTGCACAGGAATTAATAACCGATCGACCCGACATAACCGAATCTGCAATTGCAATGTATCCCGGTTACTTGCAGATTGAAGATGGATTTGTATTTGAGAATCAGAAAACAAGTTTAAACGGGCAGTCAGGAAAAATTCTTGGCTATACAATTTCTGATATCCTATTTAGATACGGGCTTCCGGGCAATATTGAATTGAGAGCAGGAGGAAATTACCTGTACCAAAAGACAGAACAGTATAATTTGTCAGCAAAAGAATATGGAATAAATGATTTTATGCTCGGGGCAAAATATCAGTTTTGTAGTGAAGAGTTAAATGATGTTGATTTTGGAATGCTTGTCCAATTTCACATGCCGATAGGAGATGCATATTTTAGATCTAAATCAGTTGAACCGGAAATACTTGCTGCTTTAGGAATTAGCTTGTTAAAAAACCTTTCCGTTTCTGCAAATATTGGTGGACATAAGGATAGTAATAACGATGAAGTTTTTTATCTTTATAGTGTCTCTTTTGGGATTGAGATAAGTGAAACATTTGAAGGATTTATTGAAATATATGGTGATTTTGCAAAAGATGGTCCTTTGAATAAAAAATTCGATTCGGGATTAACTTATCAACTTGGAAATAATTTTCAGGTGGATTGTTCAGCTGGAACAGATTCCTTCGCATCTTTCAATGATTGGTTTATTGGTACCGGTTTTTCAATTCGGTTTCCGAAATAAAAAAATGTTTGTTTTATGAATAATGAAAGAATAGATAAAAAAACTATATCAACCTGGAAATTTCATCTTCAGGACGAAATAGACGCTGCTTTTCTTTACAGGAAATTAGCAGGGTTAATAAATAACGAAAAAAGAAAAAAAACATACCTTCAATTGGCTGATGTGGAAGATAAACATGTTGAAGCCTGGAAAAATTTACTTTTAAAAAATGAAATTAAATTACGTGATGATAATCCTACAACAAAGGCTAAACTCTTAGCATGGTATTCGCGAAAATTCGGCCCATCTCTTTTAACTAAAATGATGCTTCAGGAAGAAGCGACAGAAGTTAAATCTTATTTAGGTTTATATAGAAGTAATCCCGAAGGACAAACAAAAGAAATAGCTTTAAGATTAGCCCGTGATTCAGCAGAGCATGCAAACAAATTAATGGATACCGACAATGTGATCGAAGAGCCATGGCATAGTTCAGAATCAGGTGGAATTTTAAGAAATGTTGTATACGGTTTTAATGATGGTCTAACTGCTAATTTTGGATTGATCGCAGGAGTTATCGGTGCAAGCGCTGCCCCTCATTTAATTTTAATTTCAGGAATGGCAGGATTAATAGCAGATGCACTTTCAATGGGTTCTTCAGGATATCTTGCTTCCATGAGTGAAAAAGAAGTATTCGATCATGAAAAAAGAATGGAAAAAGATGAAATAAAATTTATGCCCGAACTTGAAACGGAAGAACTTGCATTGATATACGAATCAAAAGGAATGAATAGTGAAGATTCACGAAGATTAGCTGAAGAAGCCATGAAAAATCCCGAACAGGTGCTTGAGGAAAAAATCAGGGAAGAACTTGGGATTGTTGAAAATCCGCAAAGCCCGCTCAAAGAAGGCTGGATAACTGGATTGGCTACAGCAATTGGAGCAGTAATTCCCGTTTTTCCGTTTTTCTTTTGGAGCGGAACTATAGCCATTGTAATTTCTTTTGTAATATCTATGGCAGCACATTTTGGAGTAGGAGCTGCAAGGAGTTTCTTTACAGGCCGCGGGATTTTCAGGAGTGGTTTTGATATGTTTGTCATTGGTTTTGGTGTGGCTGCAATTGGTTATTTTATTGGGGAATTAATTTTGAAATTTTTGTAATGAAGATGGGAAACAAATAATGAAGAAAATCAGAATTCTATCCTGGAATGTAAATGGATTAAGAGCTGTTCACAAAAAAGGATTTTTGGATTGGTTTAATAATGAAAAACCCGATATTCTTTGTCTGCAGGAAACAAAAGCACAGGAGGAACAACTACCAGAAGAAGTAAGAAATATTGAAGGTTATCATTCATATTTTTCATCTGCTGTTAAAAAGGGTTACAGCGGTGTTGCTATTTATACAAAAGAAGAACCCAAAAGTGTAAAAAAAGGATTTGGAATTGAAAAGTTTGACAGTGAAGGAAGAATATTAATTGCTGAATATCCCGATTTTATTCTATTTAATATTTATTATCCCAACGGAAAAGCAAGAGAAGAAAGACTTCGCTACAAAATGGATTTTTATGACGAATTTTTGAAATTTGTTAACAAGCTTAAGAAAAAAGGAAAGAATATTATTATTTGCGGCGATGTAAATACTGCTCATAAAGAAATAGATCTCGCTAGACCGAAAGAGAATGAAAAAGTTTCAGGTTTTCTACCAGAGGAAAGGGAATGGATTGATAAATTTCTTTCACACGGTTATCTAGACACTTTCAGAATGTTCAACCAGGAACCGGATAATTACACGTGGTGGGATCAAATAACACGTGCTCGTGAAAGGAATGTCGGCTGGCGTATAGATTATTTCTATATCAGCGAGAGCCTGAAAAAGAAAGTTAAGGATGCATTTATTTTGTCAGATGTTATGGGATCCGATCATTGCCCAATAGGTATTGAAATTTAAATTGATGCACGAGGTTAATTCAAGACGCATAAGATTATTGCAGGACGGGAAAAACCGAACTGGTCCTGTGATTTACTGGATGAGCCGGGATCAACGGGCACACGATAACTGGGCGCTTTTATTTGCTCAAAATCTCGCCAACAAAAATAATTCTGAGTTAGCAGTTGTATTTAACCTGGTTCCAGATTTTCTTGAAGCGACCATCCGTCAATATGGCTTTTTGCTTAAAGGCCTCGAACAACTCAAAAATGAATTAAAAAAATACAACATTCCTTTTTACCTGATTCAGGGAAAACCCGAAGAAGCGATTTCTAAGTTTATAAAAGATAATAATGTAAGTATTATTGTTTCTGATTTTGATCCGCTGCGGATTAAAAAAATATGGAAAAGAGAACTCGCAAAAAAAATAAATATTCCATTCTATGAAGTTGACGCACACAATATTGTTCCATGTCTTTATGTTTCGCAAAAAATAGAATTCGGCGCTTATACAATCCGACCCAAAATTCATAAACTGCTTCCTGAATTTCTTGTTGAGTTTCCGAAAATATCAAAAATGAAAAATCAAGGAAGTTCACAAATCGAAAGAACTGATTGGGAAAAAGTAGTGAAAGAACTTAAAATAGATTTTTCGGTTAGAAAAGTAGATTGGATTAAACCCGGAGAGAAAGAAGCTAAAAAATGCCTGCAGGATTTCATCAACAAAAAATTAGATAACTACGATGAACAAAGAAATGATCCCGCACTAAATGGCCAGTCCGATTTATCTCCTTATTTGCACTTCGGACAAATCTCGGCACAGAGAGTAGCGCTGGAAGTTCAGAAATTAAAGGACCATTCAAATTCTACAGAAGCTTTTCTTGAGGAATTAATTGTAAGAAGAGAGCTTTCCGATAATTTTTGTTATTACAATTCTAAGTATGATTCGTTAAATGGATTTGCTGATTGGGCTAAGAGAACATTAAATGAACATAGAAAAGATAAAAGGGAATTTATCTATTCTTTAAAGCAATTTGAGAAGGCTGAAACGCATGAAGATTTGTGGAATGCCGCTCAAAAACAATTAATAAAATCAGGAAAGCTTCACGGATATATGAGAATGTATTGGGCAAAGAAAATTCTGGAATGGTCAAAATCACCTGAAGATGCACTAAAGATAGCCATCCATTTAAATGATAAATATGAACTTGACGGAAGAGATCCAAACGGCTATGTAGGTTGTGCCTGGTCAATAGGTGGCGTTCACGATAGAGCCTGGGCTGAAAGAAATGTGTTCGGCAAAATTAGATATATGAATTTTAACGGCTGCAAACGCAAATTTGATGTGGATGCATATATAAAGAAATGGTTATAATTCGTTATTAGAAGACATCTTTCAGTATTTATATATATTGCCTTTTTGCTTAAATTAGCCCCACAAATTTTCAAGAAAATAGCCTAAGAATGAAAGAATATAAAGTCCTTTTATTTTACAAATATGCTGAACTGGAAGATCCGGAAGCTTTTATGAAAGAACATTTGAGCTTTTGCAAATCAATCAATATAACAGGGCGGGTTTTTGTGGCCGCAGAAGGTATTAATGGAACAGTTTCAGGAAATGTTGCAGATATTGAAAAATATAAATTCAATTTAAAAGGTTATCCTCAGTTTTCAGATATTGTTTTTAAAGAGGACGAGGAATATAAGCCTGCTCATTCAAGGATTCATGTTCGCGTAAAGAAGGAAATAGTAAATTCAGCCCTTTATAAAACTTCTATCGGGAATGGTGGAAAAAGATTAACACCAGAGCAACTTAAAGAATTTTACGAAAGAGGAAAAGATTTTATTATCGTTGATGCAAGAAACTGGTATGAAAGTAAAATTGGTAAGATTTAAAGGTGCACTAACTCCTCCAATGGAAACATTCAGAGACTGGCCAAAAGTAGTGGATGATTTAAAAGAATATAAAGACAAAACTGTTGTGACATATTGTACCGGTGGAATAAGATGTGAAAAAGCATCTGCTTATATGGTTGAACAGGGATTTAAAGATGTTTATCAACTTGATGGTGGAATAATTACCTACGCTAAAAAATATCCCGACACATATTGGGAAGGAGCTGTCTGGGTTTTTGATGAACGATATATTGTTGAACCAAATTCCAAGACCAGAATACAAATACATTGCAGATTGTGTTTTCTGTGGAGAAAAAACGTCTTATTACATTAATTGCCATAATCTTGAGTGTGATAAAATTTTGATTTGTTGTCATAATTGTAAAAGAGAAATGAACTATTGCTGTTCTGAAGAATGCAGGAATGCGCCAAGAAAACGTGATCATTACTACGGTTGAATATGAATGATGAACTTGTTCCTTACAGCAAATGGACTGATTTAAAAAAATGGATCCCATCTATTATCTTTCTTCCAATTTGTATTTATCTTGTTTTGAACAGGGGAAATTATGGTCTTATCGATAATGCAGATCTTGTAATACACGAGGGAGGCCATGTTTGCTTTATGCTGTTCGGAAAATTTATTTACACGGCAGGCGGAACCTTAATGCAGATTATTATTCCCTCATTAATTATGTTTTATTTTTTTAGAAATATGTACCGGCTTGGTGTACAATTTGGCATGCTTTGGCTCGGACAAAACTTTATTAATATCAGTGTTTATGCCGCTGACGCAAAAGTTCAAAAATTACCTTTGCTCGGCGGACATTCAGTTTATCATGATTGGCATTATATGCTCGGGGAAATCGGTTTGCTGGATTACTCGGCTGAAGTAGGCTATCTTTTCGTTGGTATAGCGATAATGATTTTCATAGTAGTGCTGATTATGCCACTTATTATTTCGGAATAGTCGTTTATGAAATATTTGTTGATAATAGCTTTAGTAATATTTTTAGATGTTAAAAATATCAATGCACAAAATTATGTTAAAAAAAATTTTTATCCTTCTGGAAAACTTCAATCTGAAATAACCTATACGGATAGCATACGCGACGGCCAGTCAAAATTTTATTATGAAAATGGCAATCTGAAAGAAGAAAGAAATTATGTCAACGGTAAAGTTGATGGGACAGTTAAGCATTATCATGAAAATGGAACTTTAGCAGAAATATTTTCAATTATAGACGGGAAAAGAGAAGGTCCAACTTCAGTATATGATTCTACAGGAAATTATGTGAATGATATTTCATTTACTTCCGGGAAACAGGACGTACGAAGTATTGAATTGGTATCTACACAAAAATCTGATTCAATTTTTTCTGCAAGGATAGATGAATTAAAACATTCGGATTCACGGGGATCCAATCCGCCCAAACTGATGGAAGCACAAAGTAATAATGATCCTGCCTTTTATATTAAAGTTGACGTTGAAGCAAAACCAATTGGAGGGATAAATGATATTTATAAAAAACTCGTTTATCCGGAAGAAGCCAGAGAAAATAATATTAAAGGAAAAGTAGAAGTGTTGATATTTATTGATGAGTATGGAAGTGTTGTTGATATGACTGTCATAAGGAGACTTGGCTACGGATGTGATGAGGCAGCTAAAAATGCTATTAAATATACTAAATTCTATCCCGGCCTAATTAAAGGGATTCCTGTTAAATCTCAGCTGAAACTATCAATAGCTTTTTAAAAATCTGTGGGCAATAGATTATTCTATTCCACATCGAACCTAAAAGCTTTGAGAATTTTATCTAACTCCTCATTTCGGGTTATCATTTTGATTTTATAATTTGAAAGCTCTCTTCTTAAAGGATAATTCTTCCTTAGCGAGTCAAAATAAGCACTTTCTTTTGCTTCATCAATTTCATTTATCTTTTTTAATTTTAAATCATCTTCCTTTATTTTATATACAAATGATAGGGCTTTTTGCAGCGAATCCTGAGTTTTTAATTCTGGTAGAATGATTTTATCCTTAACCTCAGGAAGTTGTGGGCGCCATGTTTTAGGCTTTTTCAAAAATTCGCATAACGTATTGTATAAAATAATAGTTCCATTTGCCTTTCCTTCAAGCGAATAACCCGCGATATGAGGAGTACCAATATTAACATTGTTTAGCAACTCACGATTTAAAAAAGGCTCATTTTCCCAAACATCTAATATTACATTTAATTTTTTCCTCTGTATAATATCTGTTAATACTTTATTGTCGATAACCGAACCACGTGATGTGTTAATAAGAATCGTTTCGTTTTTTAATTTATTAAGTCTTGAATAATCGAAAAGGTGATGCGTCTTGTCAATTCCTTCTTTAATTAACGGAACATGAATTGTAATAATATCCGCATTCATTAACTGATCAAGATCATAGTAGTCTGTGAAACCTGTCTTTCTTTTTATTGGGGGATCATTTTTTAAAATATTTAATCCTAAAACTTCAGCTATATGTGCGACACGACTTCCTATATTTCCAACGCCGACTATCCCGATTGTTTTATTCCTGAGTGTAATATTTTGCTCAGAGGCAATCTGGAACAAGGCTGTAAATACATATTCAGTCACAGCATCTGAATTACATCCGGCGGCATCAGTAAAAAAAATGTTTTTTAAAGTAAGATAATTTTTGTCTATATGATCGCTGCCAATTGTTGCAGTTCCTACAAATTTTATTTTTGTTCCGGAAAGTAAATTTTCATTTACGTTTGTAACTGACCTGACAAGTAATATGTCAGCTTCAATCAGATCTTCATTAGAAATATTTCTTCCTGAAAGAATAGACAAATTTCCAAATTCTGAAAAAGCCTCTTTTACGTATTCAATATTTTCATCTGCCACTATTTTTAGCATTGGGCATTCTTATTTTCTATTTATCAAGCAATGATTATAGCTGCATTATTGATAAAAATTGGATTTTCAATGATTAAGAATTATCTTTGCGTACTTACAAAATTAAATTACCATTAACTAAGATATGTAGAAACTTAATTTAATATTCTGTCCACTTAAAATTAAGGAGCTAAAAGATGCTAAGCCAGCTGCTTCAACCTGAAATCATATCATTAATTGAAGAAAGAAAACTTAGCACTCTCAAAGAGATTCTGCGTGAATGGACGCCCACCGACATTGCTGAGCTCATTTCCCAAATTAGTGATAACGATCAGGCTATAGTATTCAGACTTCTTCCAAATTCCTTAGCTGCGGATACATTTGAATATCTGGAAATTGAACAACAGATGAATCTCCTTAAAGCAATGGGAAAAGAAGAAGTAGCCGGAATACTTAATGAAATGTCTCCCGACGACCGAACGGCTTTGCTTGAAGATCTGCCGGGTTCTGCTGCAAAACAACTAATTACCTTATTATCAGCTGATGAAAGAAAAATAGCACAGACCCTGCTTGGCTATCCGGAAAACAGCGTTGGGCGTTTAATGACTCCTGATTACCTTGCCGTAAAACCAGAGTGGACTGTGAAAGAAGCTTTGGATTATATAAGGCAAAATGGAAAAGATAGCGAAACATTAAACATAATTTTTGTAGTTGACGATAAAGGTAAATTAATCGATGATATACGCATAAGGGAATTTTTGCTAAAGCCACTTGATTTGCATGTACTGGATTTAATGGATGAAAATTTTGTGGCATTACACGTAACTGATGACCAGGAAACAGCGGTGCAGTTATTTAAAAAATATGACAGAATTGCTCTTCCGGTTGTGGATTCCCACGGGGTATTGATAGGACTTGTTACTGTTGATGACGTTTTAGATGTTGCTGAAGAAGAGGCAACGGAAGATATCCATAAACTTGGCGGTGTGGAAGCTTTGGATGAATCCTATTCAACCATCTCATTTAGAAATATGTTAAAGAAACGTGCCGGCTGGCTGGCAATTCTTTTTATTGGTGAAATGTTTACTGCAACGGCTATGGGTTTTTTTGAAACCGAAATTAGCAAAGCTGTTGTGCTTGCACTTTTTGTTCCGCTTATAATTTCCAGTGGAGGTAATTCAGGATCACAGGCTTCCACATTAGTCATACGTGCACTTTCATTGGGAGATATTACTTTAAAGGATTGGTTTTTTGTGATGCGCCGTGAATTGTTATCTGGGCTTGCACTCGGTGCGATACTGGCGTCAATAGGATTTTTGAGAATATCAGTATGGCAGGCGACAAGCGGAATGTATGGGCCTCATTGGATGTTGGTTGCTCTCACAGTAAGTTTTGCTCTGGTAGGGGTTGTTTTATGGGGCACCCTTGCAGGATCGATGCTACCGATTATATTGAAGAAATTAGGTGCGGATCCGGCCGCATCCTCTGCACCACTTGTTGCAACGCTGGTTGATGTGACCGGACTTGTGATTTACTTTAGTGTCGCTATTTTTATTATGCATGGGACTCTATTATAAATTAAACTTTTCAATAAGTTTCAATTCGTTGTTCTCAAAATTATTCTTATTTTTAGAATTGCAACCACAGCAACTTTAAAGGAAATCAAATGAAGGGAATAGTTCTGGCGGGAGGCTCGGGTACTCGTCTTTATCCCGTAACAAAAGTTTATAGCAAACAGCTTGCTCTAATCTATGATAAGCCGCTTATCTATTATCCTCTTTCAGTATTAATGCTTGCGGGCATCAAGGAAATATTAATAATTTCGGATAAACAAACAATTCCTCTTTACAAAAAATTGTTTGATGATGGAGCAGGGCTTGGAATGAAAATAAGTTATGCTGTACAAAAAGCTCCAAATGGAATAGCCGAGGCATTTATCATTGGTGAAAAATTTATTGGAAAGGACAGCGTCACATTGATTCTTGGAGATAATATTTTTTATGGCAACCTGGAGTTTCTTTATAAAGGCATAAATAATAATTTGGGAGCAACAATTTTTGGTTATCAGGTTCGTGACCCTCAAAGGTACGGTGTTGTTGAATTTAACAAAGAAGGGACAGCAATTTCAATTGAAGAAAAGCCTAAAATTCCAAAATCTACTTATGCTGTTCCGGGAATTTATATTTATAATAATGAGGTGATAAAGATTGCGAAGGGACTTAAACCGTCTGCTCGCGGTGAGTTGGAGATAACAGACCTAAATATAAATTATATGCAAAGAGGAAAACTGCGGGTTGAAAAAATTGGACGAGGCGTTGCCTGGCTGGATACCGGAACTCCAGAGGCATTGCTTAAAGCATCAAATTTTTTTGGCCTAATTGAAGAAAGACAGGGGTTAAAAGTTGCCTGTATCGAAGAAATAGCTTACCACAAAAAATTTATTGATCGTAGAAAATACGAAAGACTTATTTCCACAATGCCTAACTCAGTTTATAAAGATTATCTACAAAATTTATTGAAGAATGATTCCTAATTATGAAATTTGAAAAAACAAACTTTGATGGTTTATTAATTATTCAACCGGATGTTTATGAAGATAACAGAGGATTTTTTTTTGAGTCCTTCAATGAAAGAAAATACAATGAAGCAGGGATAGCAGATAAATTCGTTCAAGATAATGTTTCAAAATCCTGCCAGGATACAATCAGGGGACTACATCTTCAAGTAGGAGAGAAAGCCCAGGGGAAACTGTGTCAGGTTATATCCGGAAGTGTTCTTGATGTTGCAGTTGATGTTCGAAGGAGTTCACCAACCTTTGGAAAGTATTTTTCAATTGAACTATCTGATGAAAATCATCTTCAGTTATGGATTCCGAAAGGTTTTGCACATGGCTTTTTGGTGCTTACTGAAACTGCAATATTTTCATATAAATGTACAAAGTTTTATGATAAAGCGAGTGAGCAAACTATTCTGTTTAATGATCCTGGTTTGAATATTAATTGGGGAATTAAGAATCCTATAGTTTCCGATAAAGATCTTAAGGGCGAAACTTTTCAGAAATTTTGTGTAAAATATATATAAAAACGCTTCTGATTAACTGCCTTGCCTTTTCCATTTTGGCCTTATTATAGCTAACTTTACAAATAAAAATTTACAAATTTGGAGATATTTAAATGAATGTACCGCTTTTAGATTTAAAGGTTCAATATAAATCACTCAAAAAAGATCTTGACGCTGCTTTATTAAAGGTTGCTGAGTCGCAGTATTTTATTCTTGGGCCAGAAGTTGAAAAAATGGAAAAGTCTTTTTGCAATTATCTTCATTGCAAAAACGCATTAGGAGTTTCCTCCGGAACTGATGCTTTGCTGCTGGCTTTGATGGGGATAGGTATAGGACCAGGTGATGAAGTTATTGTTCCCACTTACTCCTTTTTTGCAACTGCAGGTGTTGTATCAAGATTGAATGCTACCCCGGTTTTGGTTGATTGTGATCCCGTCACTTTTAATATAGATCCTCTACAGGTTGAAAAGAAAATTACGAAGAAAACAAAGGCTATCATTCCAGTTCACCTTTATGGCCAAAGCTGTGAAATGGATAAGATTATGGAGATTGCCCGTTCAAGAAATTTGAAAGTTATAGAAGATGCTGCACAGGCCATTGGCGTACAATACAAAGATGGTAGATTTGTTGGCACTATTGGAGACGTTGGTTGCTATTCTTTTTTCCCAAGCAAAAATCTCGGTTGTTTTGGTGATGGAGGTTTAAATGTAACTAATGATGAAAAATTAGGTGAACATCTGCATATATTGAGAGTTCATGGTGGACATCCGAAATATTATCATAAATATATTGGCGGTAATTTTAGAATAGATGCTATACAATCCGCTGTTATTAATGTAAAACTTCCATATCTCGATGGTTGGTCAGAAAAAAGAAGAAAAAATGCTGAGACTTACAATAAACTTTTTATGGATAGCGGATTAGCAGAAGAAACTGGTAAAATAAAATTTGATGCTAAAAATAAAGTGCTTCTTCCAAAAGCAATTTATAAAAATTCAGGTGTTAAGAATTACCACATTTTTAATCAATATATTATTCGGGTTGAAAAACGTGACGAACTGAGAACATTTTTAAGTGAAAATAAAATTGGGAATGAAATTTATTATCCTGTTCCGTTTCATTTACAGGAATGTTTTGCTGATCTTGGTTATAAGAAAGGTGATTTCCCTATAGCTGAATCTGCTGCCGATACTTCAATTGCATTGCCTATTTATCCGGAATTAAGTTCAGATCAAATATCTTTCGTTGTTGACAAAATAAGTGAATTTGTTAAAAGATAATTATTAATAGATGGCTGATTACAAAAGATATAAAATTTACATTGCAGGTCACAATGGTATGGTTGGGTCTGCTATTAAGAAAAATCTTGAAGTAGCCGGGTATGAGAATTTGATTTATAGAAATTCTTCTGAATTAAATTTAATTAGGCAGATTGAAGTAGAGGAATTTTTTTGAAAAGGAAAGGCCACAGATTGTAATTATTGCCGCAGCTAAGGTAGGCGGGATAATGGCAAACAATACTTATCGGGCAGACTTTATCTATGACAATTTGATGATCGAGTCAAATTTAATTCAACTCGGCATATAAAGCGAATGTTAAAAAACTAATTTTTCTGGGCAGTTCCTGTATTTATCCTAAACTAGCCCCGCAACCTTTAAAAGAAGAATATCTTATTATCGGATTATTTTAGAGTTTACAAATGAACCCTATGCTATTGCAAAAATCGCGGGGATCAAACTTTGCGAAAATTATTACCGTCAATATGGAAGCAATTATTTCTCCGCTATGCCAACAAATCTTTACGGCCCCAAAGATAATTACAACCTCGAAACTTCTCATGTTCTACCAGCATTGATCAGAAAATTTCACGATTGCAAAAAAAGAAAATAATTCAGAAGTAGTTATTTGGGGAACTGGCAAACCAAAGCGTGAATTTTTATACGTTGATGATCTTGCTGAAGCTATAAGATTTCTTTTAGAGAATGTAGAAGCAACCGGAATTTATGATAAAGGTATTTCTCATATTAATATTGGTACCGGCGAAGACTTAAGCATTTCTGAATTAGCAGAAGTAATTTCTGATACAATTGGTTATAATGGTAAAATAATTTATGATTCTACCAAACCTGATGGAACCCCAAGAAAGCTAATGGATGTTTCGAGAATAAATAAACTTGGTTGGAAGCATAAGACTTCCTTAAAAGAAGGCATTGGAAAAGCATATAAATGGTATCTTAATAATTTTGAAGATAAATAATATAAGGAAGACATGAAAAAAGCTCTTATAACAGGAATTACGGGACAGGATGGAAGTTATCTCACAGAAATCTTGCTTGAAGAAAGGATATGAGGTTCATGGAATAATCAGGAGAAGCAGTTCTTTTAATACTGGAAGAATCGATCATCTTTATGGAAATAAAGAAATTCTTAATAAAAATATGTTTCTTCATTACGGTGATCTTGTTGATACAAGCAATTTAAATCGTCTGCTCGAAAAAATTGAACCTGATGAAATATACAATCTTGCAGCCCAGAGTCATGTTAAAGTTTCATTTGAATTGCCTGATTACACAGGTCAGGTTGATGCTCTTGGAACTTTAAGATTTCTTGATGCAATCCGTGAAGTTGGATTGAAAAAGGTTAAATTCTATCAGGCATCAACAAGTGAACTTTATGGGAAGGTTCAGGAAGTCCCCCAGACAGAAAAGACTCCGTTTTATCCCAGGTCTCCATACGGAGTTGCAAAACTTTATGGATATCTGGATTATTGTTAATTACAGAGAAGCTTATAATATTTTTGCTTGCAATGGAATCCTGTTCAATCACGAGTCTCCCCGTAGAGGAGAAACCTTTGTAACAAGAAAAATCACAAGAGCAGCTTCAAGAATTGCCTCAGGAATTCAGACTACTTTGGCTCTTGGTAATCTTGATGCAAAAAGAGATTGGGGCTTTGCACCAGAATATTGCGAAGGAATGTGGAAAATTCTTCAATATGAAAATGCTGAAGATTTTGTGCTTGCTACAGGCGAAACTCATACAATCAGAGAGTTTGCCGAGATTACTTTTAGAGAAATTGGTATTGAGCTTGAATGGATGGGTAAAGACGGAAAAGAAAAAGGTGTTATTAAAAACATAGATTTTGAAATAGCAAAAAAACTGATCAACTATAGTAATTCATCCGGTTACAGATTAAAATTTTCAAATAATTTGAAAAAAGGTGATACAATAATTGTCATTGATCCCAATTACTATCGCCCTACTGAAGTTGACTTGCTAATTGGAAATCCCGCAAAAGCAGAAAAATTATTAAACTGGAAAGCCAGGACAAAATTTAGTGAATTGATAAAATTAATGATTAAAGCTGATCTTGAAAAAATATTAACCCGTGGTTATTGAAATAAGAAAGATTACAAAAGCTAATTGGCATCGAATTTTGATAAAGTTAAATAAATAAGGGAGAAATGTTATGTTTGATGAAAAATATCAATATACCTGCGTTGACAGGTTTTTAAAATATGTTAAAGTTGATACACAATCTGATGAAGAATCAACTTCATTCCCAAGCACAGAGAAACAGAAAATTTTATCTAAATCTCTGGCAGAAGAATTAAAACAATTGGGGCTTAAAGATGCTCATATGGATGAATGGGGATACGTAATGGCAACCCTTCCAGCAAATACAAATAAAAACGTTGATCCTATTGCTTTTATAGCGCACGTTGATACTTCTCCAGCTGTTACCGGTAAAAACGTAAACCCAATAATAAATAAAAATTATCAGGGTGGAGATATAACCCTTAAAAACGGTGGATGGGTTATTAAAGTAAGCGATAACCCGGAACTTAAAGAAATGAAGGGATATGATATAATTACTACGGATGGAACTACTTTACTTGGTGCAGATAACAAAGCCGGTGTTGCGGAAATAATGGATGCAGTTAATTATTGGCTTACGCATCCGGAAGTTAAGCATGGTACAATTAAAATTTGCTTTACTCCAGATGAAGAAGTTGGTCGCGGTACTGAAAAAATAGACCTGAAAAAATTAGGTGCAAAATACGCTTATACTGTTGACGGCTCAGCAAAAGGTGAAATTGAAACAGAAACATTCAGCGCTGATATGATGATAATTAAATTTATCGGAAAAAATATTCATCCTGGTTATGCCAAAGGCCAGATGATTAATTCTATAAAAATTTCCGCTACATTTATTGAAAGCCTTCCTAAAGATAAGCTGTCCCCTGAAACTACGGAAAAAAGAGAAGGGTATGTGCATTGTACATCAGTAAATGGAAACGAGGAATTATCTACTCTTAAATTTATAATCAGAAGTTTTGAAACTTCTGAATTGAAAAAATTTGAAGGTATTCTTAAAGACCTTGCAAACAAAGCGGTTGCAAAGTATCCCGGTTCAAAAGTTGATTTTGAAATTATTGAACAATACAGAAATATGAAAGAAGTCTTGGATAAATACCCTCAAATTGAGGCGAACGCAGTTGAAGCACTGAAAAGATTAAATATCGAACCCATAATGCATCCGATTCGTGGCGGAACGGACGGTTCAAGACTTTCGTTTATGGGGCTCCCAACGCCGAATATATTTGCAGGTGAGCATAGTTTTCATTCTCAGCTCGAATGGGTTGCGGTTCAGGATATGTTTGATGCAGTTAAATTTATAATTGAAATTGCAAAAGTGTGGGAAGAAAAAGCTTAATTTATTAATTATCCTTCAGGGTTTTATAAAACCCTGAAGGATATTACTTTAAATACCCCCTCTTGGTTTAACTTTTTTTATAATTATGATAACCGTTATAATTACTAAAACTCCTGTTAAGAGTATCAAACCAAAAACCAGTGCGTCTTTCCCTTTTGGTATAAAGGTATAACACGTTTTTAAGACGCTTTCAATAGTTGATGAAATCTCTCCCGCCCGCGCTCCCTCCAGCGCAACTTCGAATCTTGATGGCAGAATTTGAAAATCGCCCTTATTATTATATCCGGGACTAAGGTACTGAACAATTTCGCCCGATTTATCAACGAATATCAGTACACCTTTGTGTAAAAAGCCGCCATAAGTTCTTTTAAATTCAAACCCGGCAGCATCAGTTAATTTATAAATATTTGTGCTATCACCTGTCAGAAAAAGCCAACCGGATTCATCGATTTTGTGATTGATCAAACCTAACATAGCCCGTTTTTTCTGAGCAGCCATTTCCGGAGTTTCATTCTGATCTATACTTATGCTCAGAATATCATAATCTTTTTCAGGTTCATATTTTACTTTTCCAATTACATCAGCTATTTCAGTCATAAGCGGAGTGCAAATGCCAGAGCATCGGTAATAACAGAAATCTATTATAGTAGGTTTGGTTATAAGATCACTTAATTGTACTTTTTCTCCTTTAGAGTTTACAAATACCAGGTTCAATGGTAACTTATTTCCAAGATGTTTTACTACTTTCGCTTCTTTGTAATCTGCATAAATTGATTTATAAAAAGAGGTTAAGGCGATTAAAAAAATAAACGAAATTATAAAGGAAAATCTAAATTTATATTTCATGATAATACTAATATTAAATTATAATAAATTTAAAAGTAACCAAAACTTATGAATAATTAAATGAGGTAAATTCGGTATGAAATTAATTCATGAGTAAATAATTGAACCGGAACTTCATTAAGCTAGCTTCTAAACTTCAATTGAGAATGGAGTAAAGTTAGTATCTCTGTCATAATAATCTTCATCTTCTTTTCTTTTTAAGAATCCAACCACTTTGTAAGTTAGTGGGGTTGCTACAACTTCCCAGGTAACTTTTAAAACATAATTTGTCAACATTACTGTAATTAATAGATCATTTGGCCAAAATCCGTAAAAAGCAATTGGATAGAAAATGATTGAATCCATTGCTTCTCCAGCTACAGTTGATCCGATAGTTCTCATCCACAAAAACTTCCCTGTTGTGATAACTTTCATCTTTGCCAGAACGTAAGAGTTAACAAACTCTCCAGAAAAAAAAGCGAGCAAAGATGCGATTACAATTCTTGGAGTCTGCCCGAAAACAACAACGTATGCATCCTGATGAATCCATCCTGAAGCAGGGGGAAGTGCTACAACAACCCAGGCCATAAATGAAGCAAACCCAAGCGCTGCAAACCCTGCCCACACAACTTTTCTTGATCTTGCATATCCGTAAACTTCTGTTAGTATATCATTAAAAAAATAACTAATAGGGAAGAATAAAATTCCTGCACCGAATGAAAATCCCCAAATAGAAACAACTTTTTCTGCGCCAATTATATTTGAACAAAGGAGAATAGTTACAAAGGCTGCCATAATTAAGTCATAATATTTAAATCTTTTTACAGAAGCTGGTTCCATAGATTTCCCAGAATAAAAATATATAGCAATTGATTTAGTTATGAATTGGTTGGATTCAACATAGCGAAAGTATAAGTAATTACAAAAAGGAAAATAGGATTATGGAATCATATTTAATTAAATTTGTAAATGAATATTGCAATTACTTTATGAAAAAACCAGAATTAATGGCTCCTGCCGGAGATTGGATTATGCTTCGCGCTGTCATAAAAGCTGGGGCGGATGCTGTCTACTTCGGAACAGATCAGCTTAACATGCGAGCTAAGGCTAAAAATTTCCAAATTGAAAACATTTCTGAAATTGTAACATTTTGTGCTTCTAAAAAGATCAAAACTTATCTTGCAATTAACACAATTATTTATGAGAACGAAATTGATCAGGTTTACATGCTGATTGCAAAAGCTAAATCAGCAGGAGTCGATATGATAATATGCTGGGACCTTGCTGTAATTGAATTGTGTAATAAATTAAATATGCCTTTCGCAGTTTCAACACAGGCATCTGTTTCAAATTCATCTGCTGCTGAGATGTATAAAAAGTTAGGTGCAAAAAGAATAGTTCTTGCGCGTGAATGTTGCCTTGAAGATATAAAAAAAATAAAATCAAAAGTTGATATTGAGGTTGAAGCTTTTATTCACGGGGCGATGTGTATTGCCGTAAGCGGAAGGTGCTTTTTGAGCCAGGAAATGTTCGGCAAGAGTGCGAACCGGGGAGAATGCATTCAGCCATGCAGAAGAGAATTTCAAATAATTGATAAAAGCACAGAGAAATCGATTGTACTTGGAGAAGATTATGTTTTATCGCCTGAAGATCTTTGTTCGATAGAATTTATTGATCAGTTAATAGAAGCTGGTATTGATTCATTTAAAATTGAGGGGAGAAAAAGAAGTCCGGAATATGCATCGAAGGTTGTATCAGTTTATAGAAAGGCAATAGATCTTTATTTTTCCCAAAGTGATGGATTTTCAGAAAAAAAGTTGACAACTGAAATTAAAACAGAATTGCTTGGTGAACTTGGAGAAGTTTATAACCGTGGCTTTTCAACCGGATTTTATTTCGGGACTCCCGGTGAAAATGAATATGCCGGAATTTATGGAAGCAAGGCTACAAAAAGAAAAGAATTTGTTGGAAGGATTAGTAATTATTATAAAAAGCCAAGGGTTGCTGAAATAAAAATGGAAACAGGGAATATTGGTATTGGAGATAAAGTATTAATAATCGGTGAAACTACTGGGTTTGTAGAATTAAATATTGAGAACATTTTACTTGACGATCAAATCGTCAACGAAGCGAGGAAAGGTGATAAGTTTACCATTCCTATCAAAGATCTTGTAAGACCGCGTGATTCAGTTTATGTAGTCCGGCCGGTAAAAAAATTTTAAATTAGACTTCTCTGTCAAAGATCCAGCTGAATTTTTCAGTGGTGCCGGCAAAGGATAATCTTTTAGAAACATTCAGATATCTTTCAGAAAGATTACAAAGATAGTCTTGAGCTTTCGCTGCCATGTCTGATAAACCTTTTAAATTTTCAATATTCCAACCTGAAACCAGATTTGAAATTATTTCAGCATAATCTTTTGCGGTATAGACTTCAATTCTCTGGGCAACATTTGAAAATTTTGTATATATGTTTACATCGTTGCCGTCATACATCAGGTGGGCCGGCATAGTTATTTTAGTCTTCATCATTTTAGCGAACGATAAAATTGCATGAATGGGGTCTATTTCAAATATTTTTTGCATGAAAAGCCTGTAGGCTTTCTCGTGTCTTGCTTCATCTCCTGCAATCATGCCGCATATCTTTTGCAATCTTTCTTCTCCGGCTTTAATAGCAAGGCGGGCAACATTTGAATGTGAAATTTTTGTAGCGCGCTCCTGGAATGAAGTATAAATGAATCCAAGATAAGGATCATTTTCTGTTTTGGGATCAAAACCATTCCTGATTAAATTATGAATAGTAACTTCGATAGCTCTCATGTCAACTCTACCGGTTAGATAAAGATATTTATTAAGAAGGTCGCCATGCCTGTTTTCTTCTGAGGTCCAACCGCGGCTCCATTGTGCCCATGGTGAATCGCTCGCTCCCGTTTGATCCGTAATGCCTTTCAGTCTATTTAGCCAGGTTTGATAGGTCGGCAGCGCTTCTTCTGTTATCATATCGCCAACTAATACAACTAATAATTCATCCGAAAGATTAATAGATTGTTCTTTGAATTCCCTTAGTGTTTCTTTCCAGTTTTCAGCACTCATATCCGGAAGAAAATCATTTGGCTGCCAACTTTCATTAATTGGCTTTAAGAGCGTGTTTATATTTTCCCCTACGAAACCTTCAATTCCTTTAATTACTTCAAATCTGGAATGGAAGGATTTTTCCTCTTCAGTCATTAAAATATTCCATTTATTAATTTATTATAGTTGCGATTTTCAAAGTTAAAATAAGGGTGAATGCCTTAAATATCAATCAAAATGTTTATTAATATAGCTAAACTTTATAAGCGGTTGTCTCAGAACATCTTATTTAATTACAGTTTACAGTTAATTTTGATAAACCTGCTCATTTCTGTATTTTTACAAATTATTAATAAAAAAAACCTTTTATGAGATTAAGCAAATCATTTATACCTACTTTAAAAGAAGTTCCAAACGATGCGGTTGTAACCAGTCATATACTTATGTTGCGGTCCGGAATGATCAGGATGATATCAGCAGGGATATATGCTTTTTTACCGCTTGGTTACAGAGTAATCAGAAAAATTTCGGAAATTATTCGTCAAGAAATGAACGCAATTGGAGGGCAGGAATTCCATTTACCAGCCTTGAATCCGAAAGAAATCTGGGAAGAAACAAATCGTGTTGAGGCATTTGGGGATATATTGTTTCACATTAAAAACAGGGAATATGTATTGGCTCCAACTCACGAAGAAATCATAACCTATTTAGCTCGGAATGTCGTAAAATCTTATAAAGATTTGCCCCAGATTTGGTATCAGATTCAAACGAAATTCAGGAATGAAGCAAGGCCAAGAAGCGGTGTGATTCGTGGAAGACAATTTCTTATGAAAGATGCATATACGTTAGACTCATCCTGGGAAGGATTAGATGTCGGATACGGATTACACGACAAAGCATACAGAGCAATTTTTGACAGATGTGATCTCGATTATTTCGTAGTAGGTGCGTCAAGCGGTGCAATGGGCGGAACAGGATCAGAGGAATTTATGGTTAAATCAGATGCAGGAGAAGATACAGTAGCGCATTGTAAAGATTGTGGCTATGCAGGCAACCTGGAAGTAGCTGAATCTAAAGTTCCTGAGAGAGGAAGAGAAAAGGAAAGTGAAGAAGTAAAAGAGATTTCAACTCCCAACGTTCATTCAATTGATGAACTTTGTGAATTTTTAAAAATAAAAGAAACCAAATGTGCAAAATCCAGGTATATATAAATGACGGAAAACCTGTTTTAGTTTTGATGCTTGGAAACGAAGAAGTAAATGAAACCAAACTAGCAAAAGCGCTTGGCGGAAATGTTCGTCCTGCTCATCCTGAAGAATTAAAGGACATAACAGGAGCTGATGCCGGTTCAATTGGACCAATAGATTTTCGAGGTAAAATAATTGCTGATAACAGATTAAGAGATGCGAACAATCTTTACAGCGGTTCAAATAAAAATGATTATCACTTAGGCGGAATTGATTTGAAGCGCGATGTCCAAAACTATTGAGTACTTTGATCTGCGGAGTGTTCAAGGCGGAGAAGGATGTATTAAATGCGGAAACAAACTTGATGTATTCAGTGCGATTGGGCTTGGGCACATTTTTAAATTAGGTACAAAGTATTCTGATTCAATGGGTGCAAAATTTCTTGACGAGAATGGCGAAGAAAAACCAATAATAATGGGAAGTTATGGAATCGGTGTTGAAAGAGTTATGGCCTGTTATGTTGAACAACACAATGATGAAAACGGTCTGGTCTGGGATAAAACGCTTGCACCTTTTCATATTCATCTTTTGGGATTGAATATGAAAAAAGATGAAATCGTTCAAACCTGTGATACGCTTTATAACGAGATGAACGCAAAAGGGATTGAGGTTTTATATGATGATCGTGTTGATGCGCAAGCCGGATTTAAATTTAAGGATGCAGATCTACTCGGGATGCCTGTACAAGTGATCGTCGGAGATAAGAAATTGAAAGAAAATAAAGTAGAAGTAAAGAACAGAAAATCCGGTGAGAGATTTGATGTTAATGTGGATGAATTGATAGATAAGGTTCAGAATATGCTTAAATAAATATTTAGTTAACAAACAAAATTTTTTTGTAGGACAGCATCATGACTGTCCTACATTAGTTTTAAAATGATTACAACAATAATTTTTGATTTATCTGAGGTATTAATATCCGGTTTGATTGGAGTCGAGAAGGAGCTTGCCCCACTTGTAGATTTATCTAAGAAGACGTTTCTTAAAAAACTATGGACAGATTCATTCAAAGAGCTAATGCAAGGCAGAATATCTGAAGATGAATATCTGGATGATGTATTCGAAAAGAATAATTGGAAAGCAGACAAGGAAATATTTAAGGCGATAATCAGGAAAAATTTTCATAAAGAAGTTGAGGGAATGATTGAATTGATAGAAGAACTGAAAAAAAATTATAAACTTATTCTTCTTTCAGATCACGCAAAGGAATGGATTGAATATATAGATAAAATTCATCCTTTTCTGAGTTTATTTGATAAAAAATATTATTCATTTCAAACCGGCGAAATAAAGAGAGAAAAGCGGGCGTTTGAATTATTGCTGAAGGAAAATAATCTTTCGCCTGACGAATGCCTTTTTATAGATGATAGTCAAGCCAATGTTAAAGTTGCTGAGGATTTGAGGATTTATGCGTTATTTTTCGAAGATATTGAGCAATTAAAAAGGAAGCTAAGATTATTAAACATTTAATCTTTTTCGTCTTTCATTTAATAAAACAAAATATTTTTCTTTCATTTCAGTTGAAAGGAAACTGATATTAATTAATTCTTCCCATTTTGATTGCATTTCCCTAATATTTTCCAGTGTTTGATTTATCACATTATCGTTTAATTGTAACCGTTCTTTTCCCCAATATTTTAGTAATATGTTTGAATTCAATTTGCTCTTTTTGCCTGAGATAGGAAGAGCAATATCTTCTGTTATGTTTTTTGAGGTGATTGTAGTATTTAGGAGATCATATGACGGGGATAATTCAACTTTATCGTTTCTACTTATAATTGAATAGTTCTTTAAGTGCATATCTTCATTACCAACCAGAAAATTAAACAGCGTCAACCGAAATAATTTTATTTTTTCCAACAATGGGAAAGTACAATATTGATCCTGTAATGGAATTATTTTTTCCATGCTAAAATCATATTTTGTGTCCCTTGTTTTACCTGCTAATTGAGCAAAATCTTCTACTGACAATTTCTTGTTTTTTCCGAACCTGTCAAATCTTTTAATAAAATATGTAAACCTTCCATCGACCGAATATACCAAACCGTGAATTGGGATTTCAACTCCAATTACTTTTGCTAATTTCATTGTAAGGTCTTCATTCTCCGGCAATTCCGGATAAAAACTATTTTGTGGTTTTAGTATGTATTCTCCGCCACGATCAACAACTTCAAATTTTTCTTCTTTTATTCTAAGTCTTGCGCTTAATTTAGGTTGTACTCCCTGGATGGACATTTTCACAGCGCGTGCAGCGGCTTCTTTTAACTGATCTTCCTGAGTGAATGGTAGATCAGCTAATCCTTTTAGGTTAGCGGATAGAAGCTTCAATCCCTTTGGGGAATATTTTTCATTACCGCATGGTTCATATGTAATTGGGCACCTGTTCATTCTGCTTCCTCAACTGTCACAGAGCCAACAAGATCTTTGCCTGTAATTATTAGAATTGATAAAAGATCATTCTTATCCGTTTTTGTCTGGCGCACCAAAGCTTCAAGTTGAATTCCTTCCGGCAAGAGTCCTTCAAAAAAAGGGGGAAAATTTTGATATTCATATTCTTTTTTTTCTAACGGCATGGTTAATGAAATTGGAGGACCTGAATATTTTTCATCATAAATAAATTTATAAGATTTATTTTTTTCATATTCTACAAGGTCACCTGCATACCTGTTAAAGTTATAAACTTTAACTTTCCTCATTCTTAATCTCCATTTGTTTTATCAGGGGACTATCAAATTTGATTTTAATATTTAATGCAGATAATATTTTGAGAAGCGTATTTAAACGGACAGTTTCTTTTCCTTTTTCGATATCATAAACAACCGTCTTGCCTAAGCCTGCAATATCTGCGAGCTGTTTTTGTGTTAGGCCACTTTTTTTCCTGTGAGTATATATAATTTTACCAATTGATTTTGAATTCATATTTTTACCGTTATAACAGTAATAACTTTATTTTATATGGTAATCTAGGCTTATTTTATAACAAAAGCAAGAAAATTACTGCTATCACAGTAAAATAAGATTATATTAAGAATACTAACAAAATAAAATATATAAAACAAATAATTTACTGCTATAGCAGTAAATTATTGATTTTAAAATGTAATTGTAAATTTATCGATAGTGTTTTAAGGAAATTTAAGTGTCTTAGTGATAAAAATATCACTAAGACACAAAAGACACTAATTTTCACTTAATGATTTTATTCTTCTTCCAATTTAGCTCTCATTGAATCCCAATACATATAGATACAAATTCCGATGAACATAATGAGTGAAAGTAATTCCGCAGAATGAGATTCGGCCCATTCAGTATTAAACCAGTTATATCCGAGGTACCTGAGAAATGCACTAACTACTCCCATTAATGCGCCGCCGGCAATGAATCCGGAAGCAATGAGTGTGCCGCGTTCTCTTCTTGCATTATTTACTTTTTCATCTTTGCTTCTTGTGGAAACAAAATGAGCTATAAGTCCGCCAACCAATAATGGAGTGTTTAATTCAAGTGGAATATACATTCCAAGAGCAAAAGCCAATGCCGGAACTTTTAACATAGTTAAAACAAGAGCCATCAACGCTCCGGCAAGATAAAGCATCCATGGTGCCGGTTGATTTGCCATCAGAGGTTGTATTACTGCAGCCATTGCATTTGCCTGTGGTGCAACAAGCGCACCCTCTCCTTTAAATCCGTAGGTCTGATTCAAAATCAATATTACGTAACCAACAGTAGCAGCTGAAACAAGAGTTCCTAAAAATTTCCATCTTTCCTGCTTATAAGGGGATGAACCAAGCCAATAGCCAATTTTAAGGTCGGTGATGAATGAGCCGGACATTGAAAGTGCAGTGCAGACAACTCCGCCAATCAATAAAGCAGCAATCATGCCGGATGTACCTGAAAGTCCGATAGAAACAAGGATAACAGAAGAAATTATAAGTGTCATCAAAGTCATTCCAGAAACCGGGTTTGTTCCAACAATTGCTATTGCAGTTGCAGCAACAGTTGTGAATAGAAATGAAATTATCAAAACAATTAATAATCCGATAAGGGCATAAAAGAAATTATTAACCACACCCAAATAGAAAAAAACCAGTATTAAAATGCTGGTTACAATTATTGAGAGAGCAATTACTTTCATGGTAATGTCCCTGTGTGTGCGAAGTTTCTCTTCGACGATATTCTTAGCTCCTGCAATCTCTTTCACAGCCAGGGAAAATGCCGTGCCGATAAGTTTTGAAGAGCGAATAATCCCAATTATACCTGCCATTGCAATTCCCCCTATACCAATATGACGAACGTAATTTCTAAAAATCTCTTCCGCCGACATATCATGAATTAATTTTGTAACATTTGCACCAAGCGGACTACCTAATCCGTCACCAATAAAAGCAACGATGGGAATCAATACGTACCATGAAACAAATGATCCTGCACAAATAATAGCTGAATATTTTAATCCAATTATATAACCAAGGCCCGTGACAGCAGCGCCTATATTTATTTTAAAAACGATTTTTGTTTTATCAGCGAGAGCCTGTCCAAAGGGAATCACTCTTGTCGAAAAAACCTCGCTCCACCAACCAAATGTGGCAACAATGAAATCATATACGCCACCGATAAGTCCGCTGACTATCAGCACAATAGCCTGCTTACCTCCTTTTTCTCCCGCAACAAGTACTTCTGTAGTAGCTGTTGCTTCCGGAAAAGGATATTTGCCGTGTTGTTCCTGTACAAAATATTTTCTGAAAGGGATTAGAAAAAGTATTCCTAGAATCCCACCGAAAAGTGAAACAAGAAATATTTTGTAAAATTCCGCATTAAGATTTAAGATATATAAAGCAGGAAGAGTAAATATTGCACCAGCTACAATTGATCCTGAAGTTGAGCCTATTGATTGAATAATTACATTCTCGCCAAGCGCACCTTTTCTTTTTGTTGCTGCAGATAATCCAACAGCAATTATTGCTATTGGAATTGCAGCTTCAAAAACCTGCCCGATTTTTAATCCGAGATAAGCTGCGGCTGCCGAAAAAAGAATTGCCATTAAGATTCCCCAGAGCACTGAATAATAACTAACCTCCGGAACCGTTTTTTCCGGCGGCATTACCGGGTTGTATTTTTCTCCGGACTTTAATTCAGTATATGCATTTGAGGGAAGTCCTTTTACCTGTATTTGTTCCTGATCTTCACTCATAAAATTACCTTTTGTTTAATGGTTGGTATTGGTTTATGATTTCAGTATTTGTTTTGTTATTATCAAGTTTGTTGTAATCTAATTCAGATCCGAGTACACTATGAGGAATAAGATAAACAATTAATAAAAGCACGGATGCACCGACAATCCACCATCCTGGCTTTTTAGATTTTCTTAGCATTATCGCTGCCAAAAGCCAACCGATCAAAGCGATTAAAGTTTTATTGTCAGTCAAATCTATACCAAACGGAATGCCAGTCCAGAATTGACCAAAAGCATAATATTGAGTTAGCGGTCCGAGTATCATTCCGCCGATAATTAGAAATGAAATTGTCCACACAGTAAAAATTTTTAGACGCGGTTCTTTGTTGAATGCTTCAAGTCCGGTTCTTGTAGAAAGAAGCATTGCACCGAACATTGCTATGATGTGTGGAATAATAATATAAAAGGGGAACTTCTCCTTTATATCTGATAATAGTAAACTTTGGGTTGGTTGGAATTACAAAGCTTTCTTTATTTTTTTCTAATATTATTCTATACTGGAGCTTACCCGCAGGAGGCTGTTTGGGAAGAGGTGCGGAAAGAATCCCGCCGTTGTTTGTCATTTCAACTTTTGTGAATTCATCATTGGTCTTAAATCTTTTCCATTCTAGAATTCCGGAAAGAGAATTGTCCTTTGTGTCAACCTTAATTATGCAGTCATCCGTGCTATTATGGCTTCTGTCGAGATGATAAGTAATTTCCTGATAATCGATTGTAATTTTTCCTGATAGCGGATATGTGGGTCCTGTTACTCTTTGATAATAAGCGGAGAGCATTGTAATTATTATTGCTATAATCCAGAATAGAAGAGATCGATTCATTAAGTCCCCATAAAATTATGTTTGCTCCATTCAAAATTAACAAGATTAGATCAAACCACCCAATTAAAATTGAAAAGATTAATTAAGAATTTTCAAAATGTTTTAATTATGTTGTAATTATGAAAGGAAAACTTTACCTGGTTTCCACGCCAATCGGAAATTATGAGGATATAACAATCCGTGCACTGAATATTTTAAGATCAGTGGATTTCATAATCTGTGAGGAATTTAAAGAAGCAAGACGATTGCTCGCTTTTTATCAGATTGAAAAGGAGTTGTTTTCTCTCAACGAACACAACGAAAAAGATGTAGTAAATGATATTTTGCTAAAACTTATTGAAGGAAAAACAGCAGCACTTATTTCTGATTGCGGAACACCCTTATTTTCTGATCCGGGTCATCTTTTGGTTGATGTTTTGATCTCACAAAAAATTCAGGTTGTTCCTGTACCTGGAGCTAATTCGTTGTTGCCGGCATTAGTTGGCTCTGGATTCGATTTTGAAAAGTTCTATTATTATGGCTGGTTGTCTCCGAATAAAGACCAGAGAAGGCAGCAGCTATATAAATTAAAAAGCTTAAAAGAAGTAATAGTTATCATGGATACTCCTTATCGATTGAGACAATTACTTGCTGATGTTGTTAAAGTTCTTGGGAAAAATTTGCGAGCTGTTGTTGCTTTCAAGCTAACAATGGATGAGGAAAGATTTTATCGTGGAAGTACTGCTGATTTGTTGCAAATCGCTGAGGATAAAAAGCTAAAGGGTGAGTTTGTGTTGATAATAGAAAATAAATAATTATATCTATTTTTTGAATAAATAGCACACTGATTCGTTTCACGAATACACGGATTTAGCTGATTTTCGCGGATATATAAATGGAGCAAATTTTATATCAAAATATAACTTCACAAATCATTGCATGCTTTTATAAAGTTTATAATACACTCGGATTTGGTTTTCTTGAAAAAGTATATGAGAATTCATTAAAAATTGAACTGGAGAAATCAGGATTAAAAGTGCAAAAACAAAAACCGATTAATGTAAATTATGAAGGGCAGTTGGTAGGAGAATACTTTGCGGATTTAGTAGTAGAAGACAAAATAATTTTGGAATTAAAAGCTGTAGAAACCTTAATTCAGGAACATGAATACCAATTAATAAATTACTTAAAAGCTACTGAAATAGAAGTTGGCCTACTATTAAATTTTGGAAAGAAACCTGAAATTAGAAGAAAAATATTTTCAAATAAATGATTATAAAATCTGCGATTATCTGCAAAATCAGCGTCATCTGCGTGCTATTGTTTTATTAACAATGCTACATTTTCAATATGAAATGTATGCGGAAACATATCGACAGGTTTTATCTTAATTAATTTGTAACCCGCATCTGAAAACAATTTTATATCTCTAACTTGCGTGGTTGGATTACAACTAACATAAACAAGCTTTTTCGGATTCAGATTTATCACATCCTCAACTGTGTTTTTATGCATTCCGCTGCGGGGCGGATCGAGAATTATTAAACCCGGTTTTGGCAGTTTTTTTTCTTCAACAAAAGGTAAAAATGATTTATAGAGATCAGCCGTTATAAAACGGACGTTGTTTATATTGTTTAATTTTGCGTTCTCTTCAGCATCGTTTACCGCTGATTCAACAGTTTCAAATGCATAAACTACTTTGCAATGATCTGAAACAAAAATTGAAATTGTACCTGCACCGGAATATAAATCGTAGACAATTTCATCTCCTTTCATTTCTGCAAAATCCAATGCTGTTTGGTAGAGCTTTTCCGCCTGAAGCGTGTTTGTTTGAAAAAAAGAATTAGAACTTATTCTGAATTTATAATTGCCTATTGTATCGTAAATATATCCATCGCCGTGAAAAACCTTTTCAAAATCACCTAAAGCTGTAGCAGCCTTCTTAAAGTTTATATTATTAATGATGGTTTTGACCTGAGGAATTTTTTCGAGTATGTTTTTTTTGTATTCATTCAGCAATTCATCATTTTCGTAAAACGTAACAAGATTTACCATCAAATCATCCGAGTGATGCGACTGTTTGATTACCAGGTTTCTTAAAAAACCTTCATGCTTTTTTGTAGAATAAATGGAAATATTCCTTTCCTTAAAAAAATTTCTTGTAAAATTTAAAATTTTATTACTTAATTCGGATTGTAAAAAGCATTCATCTATATCGAGCACTTTATCAAATACACGGGGAATATGAAGTCCGAGCGCAAAATCCTTTTCAATTGTTTCGCGTGATTTTATTTCTTCATTGGTAAGCCATCTTTTTTCAGTGAATGAAAACTCCATTTTATTTCGATAGTAGAAGACTTTTTCAGACGGAAGGATTTGTTCAACAACAAAATCTTTGAATCCGCCCATTTTATTAAATATTTCTTCAACCTGCTGTTGTTTAAATTTTGTCTGTGTGAGGTAATCAAGATCCTGCTGTTTGCATCCACCGCAGGTTCCGAAAAATTTGCATTTGGGATTTATTCTTAATTCTGAGGGATTGATAATTTCCGTAACACTAGCTTCCGCATATGACTTCTTGATTTTTGTGAGACTAGCTTTTACAACATCCCCTGGATATGCGCCATCGACAAAAACCACGTATTTGTTTTTTGATTCATCTATTGATTCCGGAACAATGCTGCCTTTGTCTACCTTTGCAATTCCTCTTCCTTCAAATGCATATTTCTCAATTTCCAGTTCTATTATTTTTCCTTTTTTTACATTCATATCAGGTCTTTTTCATTATTAGTATTTTGAATCCCATATACCTATCCGCACCAAGATTCAAGTAGGCGTTAGATTCGTGACTGATTTTTTTCAAAAATTTTTTGTGATATGCTTTTTCACGATCGGAAAATTTTTCCAGGTTTTTATTTAACAATTGCAGGCTGGTTTGATAAAAATCCTTCAGGGTAGAAGAAAGATCGTCTTCATAAATTACCTCAAAATTTCTTTCTTTATAATAATCGCGTATCTCATCATTTAATAAAGGAGAAATATCGGAGGATTCCCAAAGTCCTCTTACGTAAACAGGAGCATTAATTTCAAGCTGAATATTTTCACCTACACAAAAGATTCCGCCCGTCTTCAGAACTCTTTTTACCTCTTTTATGATTTTGTTTCTTCTTGAGTTTGAAATTGATGCCTGCGCATATATTATATCAAATCTTTCATTAAAAAAATCTGTGTTTTCAAAGACCATCATTCTCACTGAAATTTTTTTCTCTTCTTTCAGGTATAACCGGGAAGAAAGAAGTGTCTCTTCATCTTCAACTATTTGAATTACAGAATCGGCCTCGTGTTCGATGAATAATTTTGAAATTTCTTCACTGCCGGCCCCCATAACGAGGACTGATTTTCCTGTAATTTCACACTTTTTTGTGAATGTTAAAAACTGATAAACCGATCCGGGAAGATATATATCGTTATTTTGTTCGGACATTTTAATTGCGTTTTATACTTCTAATAAAAATATTTACTTAATTATAAACTTAAAGAATTCCGCGTGCAGATAGTACCTTGGCTAATTACTAAAATAAATGCATTTCGATCTGTTTGCATTGCCTTTCATGAACGGTTGCAGTATTTTTAATCACTACAGAAATTCAAACTGAGGAAAAAGATGAAAAAATTAATCGCACTTCTTTTATTTATCCCGATACTATTGATAGCGCAGGAAAAAAGACCGATAAATGTTGATGATCTCTGGGCAATGAAGAGAGTCGGCGGAATTGAACTATCCCCGAATGGGAACACAATCGCTTTTACATTAACGACTTATAGCATGGAAGCAAACAAAGGGAAGACTGAAATTTATCTTGTTAATACAGATGGCTCTAATCTTCATCTTTTCAAGAAATCAGATAAAAGCATAAGTAATCCACAGTTTACGCCTGATGGGAAAAAATTGGCTTATGAATATGATAGTCAGGTTTGGTGGGCTAACCTTGATGGATCGGATGCAAAACAATTAACGGATATCTATTCCAGTGCGTCAGGTTTTAAGTGGTCAGCAGATGGATCAAAAATGCTTTTTGTTTCTGATGTTTATACAGACTGTCCTGATATGAACTGCAATAAGGAAAAAGATGAAAAGGCCAAGGAAAATAAATCCAGCGCTAAAATTTTTACTCACTTAATGTACCGTCACTGGAACCGTTGGCTTGGTGAAAAAAGAAGCCATCTTTTTATGTATGATCTCACCGCAAAAAAATATTATGATCTTAATTATATGAGTAATCATGATGTTCCGCCCCTGGATCTCGGAAGCAACAATGATTACAATTTTTCACCTGACGGGAAAGAAGTTGCTTTCACTATGAATGCGGCTGAAAGAGTACAGAACAGCACAAACAATGAAATTTACGTTATCGAACTAAAAGGTGTAAAGGAAAATTCAGAAATTCCAATAAAGAAAATTTCTGTGAGCAAAGGAAATGATCACGAACCGGTTTATTCTCCAGATGGAAAATATATTGCTTTTGGTTCTATGAAAACACCGGGCTTTGAAGCTGACCAGATTAATCTGATGCTTTATGACAGGTCAACAGGGAAAATAAAAAATATGACTCCTAAATTTGATTACTCAGTTGGCGATCTTACCTGGTCTCCTGATTCAAAATATATTTATTTCGATTGTGCAAATGAAATTTATAATTCTGTTTATAAAATTGAAATTGTCTACCGGCAAAATCACAATGCTTCTTAAAGAACATATAAATGACGGGTTAAGAATTTCTCCTGATGGGAAGACAGTGTATTTCAGGCAGCAGAGATCAACTCTTCCGTACGAAATTTTTGCAATGAATAATGATGGCGGTGATGTTCACCAACTGACATTTATGAATAAGGAATTGCTTTCAAAACTTGAGATGATGCCTATAGAAACTTTCTGGTCGCCAGGCGCAGCTGGAGCAAAAGTTCAATCCATTTTGGTAAAGCCCCCGTTTTTTGATCCGAATAAAAAATACCCGATGATATTTTTAATTCACGGTGGTCCGCAGGGGCACTGGGAAGATGATTTTCACTATCGCTGGAATACAGAAATGTTCGCATCACAGGGATACGTTGTTATAGCTCCAAACCCAAGAGGCAGCACAGGATACGGGCAAAAATTCACTGATGAAATTTCAGGTGATTGGGGAGGCAAAGTTTATACAGATCTTATGAATGCATACGACTATGCGGTAAAAAATTTCAAATTTATAGATAAGAAAAACACATTTGCTGCAGGCGCATCTTACGGGGGATATATGATTGACTGGCTTGAAGGCCACACTGACAGATTTAATGCAGTTGTTTCGCACGACGGTGTTTTCAATACGATAAGTATGTACGGAACAACTGAAGAGTTATGGTTTCCGGAATGGGAATTCAAAGGAACTCCATGGACAAACAGAGCGCTTTATGAAAAATGGAATCCGGAAAGATTTATCCAGAATGCTAAAACACCTATGCTGATTTTTGAAGGGGCAAATGATTTCAGAGTTCCCGAAGAACAGGCATTTCAGTTGTTTACCTCATTGCAGAGGCTTGGTGTACCAAGCAAGTTTATTTATTTTCCTGATGAATATCATTTTGTTGTAAAACCCCAAAATGCTAAGTTGTGGTGGAATTCAATTTTTGATTGGTTTAATAAATATAAAAAGGATTAAAAGATATGAGCTACGAAGAAGTCGATTATGCAGATCTTGGTGAGTTGGGAGAACTCGGTGTGGATGAGCTAGACTTCGGAGGAAAGATCGGAAATGAAACAGAAACCGAAGAAAGCGTCGACAGAAAAATTAATTATGTTGAAGAGAACCTCTGGGAAAAACTGGAGAAAGTTGGAAAAAAGATTTCTTTTGCAAAAGACATTCTAGCTTTGGTTAATTACATGCGCGATCCATTAGTTTCCTGGCACAGGAAAGCGATAGTTGTTGCCGGTTTGATCTATTTTGTTTCCCCAATAGATGCAATTCCTGATATCACTCCATTGGTAGGATATCTAGATGATCTTGGTGTGATCACAGCTTTACTGAAATATCTAGGTCATGAGCTAACTCCTTATTATAATCCGGGTTACAGGTCTTAATAATAATATTTGCTACTTTGAATCTTTATGGTGAACTTTACTATTAAGACGCAGCGACGCAAAAAGGTTACTTATTTTTATGAATTTTAAAATATTTTTAATACTGGCATTAATTATAATTGCTGCAATTTTTATTACACAAAATGTACTAGTTGTTGAAGTAAATTTATTGTTCTGGCATGTCTCAATTTCTCTTGCACTTCTGATCGTCATCAACCTTTTAGTAGGATTTTTATTGGGCTGGTTTATTAAGAGCTACTTGAATTATAAAAAATCGAAAGCAACTAAACTAACAAAAGAAGTATTTTCCAAACCTAAAAACCCAGACTTACACTCTTCGTAAATGCCATCTGCAAATAACTATGACGTAATTATTATCGGGGCCGGAGCCGCCGGTTTAATGTGCGCAGCAACGGCAGGAAGAAGAGGGCGAACTGTTTTTGTTATTGAACATAATGAAAAACCGGGTAAGAAAATTTTAATATCAGGTGGAGGCAGATGCAACTTTACAAATCTCTGGGTGCATCCGCAAAATTTTGTTTCCATAAATCCTCATTTTTGTAAGTCGGCTTTAAGCAGGTTTGATGAACGTGATTTTATATCTTTGGTTGAGAAACACAAAATTCCTTATCACGAAAAAACCATGGGACAATTATTTTGTGATAGCAAAGCCAATGATATTTTGGATCTTTTAATAAATGAATGCAGGGATCACGAAGTAATAATTAAGAGTAATTGCAAAGTATCAAAGGTAGAAAAAGAAAATCAATTCAGAATTAGAACGAATGATGGTGATTTTACTTCAGAATCATTAGTGATTGCTACGGGCGGTTTATCAATACCTAAAATAGGTGCTACGGATTTTGGTTATAAAATTGCAAATCAGTATGATATTAATATTGTTGAACCCAAGCCATCACTTGTTCCGTTCATCTGGAGTGAGAAGGATCTAAAACATTTTACAGATCTAGCCGGAATATCCGTTTATTCGGAAGTTAAATGTAATTCAAATTCTTTCCGTGGTAATATTCTTTTTACTCATAAAGGCATAAGCGGTCCGGCAATATTGCAGATCTCCAATTATTGGAACGACGGAGATATCATTACAATTGATCTATTGCCCGATATTAACTTAAATGATCAAATAAACGATTGGAAGATAGAAAGCCCGGGAGCTCTTTTAGTGACGTTTCTTGGCAAAATTTTGCCCAAAAGATTGATCCAAAAATTAATTGAATTGAATGGTTTTGATAAAGCTGTAAATCAATATAGCAACAAAGATATAGCAGTAGTTTGCAGATTATTTAAAGAATGGGAAATAAAACCCTTTGATACAGAAGGCTTCGAAAAGGCTGAAGTAACGAAAGGCGGAATAGATACAAATGAGCTTTCCTCAAAAACTTTTGAATCAATAAAAATAAAAAATTTATATTTCATTGGAGAAGTAATTGATGTAACCGGCTGGCTTGGTGGATATAATTTCCAGTGGGCGTGGTCCTCCGGTTATTGTGCGGGAGAATATGTGTAAATTGGTTTTCGGAAATCACAATTATGAACGGTAAAAATCGAGCTGAAATTAAACCCGGGCTGAGAGTAAAAATAGTCCTAAAACAGGATCAAAGGACCGGTAAACTTACAGAGGGAATTGTAAAGAACATTTTAACTAACTCTTCAGTCCATCCACATGGAATAAAAGTAAGGCTTGAGAGTGGAGAAGTCGGAAGAGTTAAGGAAATAATAAATTAAAATAAACTAAGGCAGTTTAATGAATTTTAAAGTTGAAAAAAGTGAAGTTAAATTCAGAGGAAAGGTTTTCGATCTGAAAGTAGATAAAATTATTTACGACAGCGGCAATTTCGGGATAAGGGAAGTTGCTGTTCACCCGGGTGGCGCAGTTGCAGTCGCAATAAAAGAAAACGGGAAGATAATTCTGGTAAAGCAGTATCGCTATCCATTAGATAAATTCTCTATTGAGTTGCCTGCAGGAAAACTTGAAAAGAATGAAGATCCTATGAAATGTGCAGTAAGAGAATTGGAGGAGGAAACAGGATACCAAGCGAACAAGATAGAGAAACTCGGTTCAATTTTTACTACGCCGGGATTTTGCACGGAAGAGTTGCATATTTATCTTGCTAATGATTTGGAACCGGGAAATCATAACAGGGAGGAAGGCGAATACGGAATGCAGATTCTTGAATTTACCCTTAATGAAATTGAAGAAAGAATAAAATCAGGTGAAATTAAAGATTCAAAAACAATATGTGGCATTTATATGATGAAGAACAATTTATGACCATTATTGAGTTAAAGCATGTAACTGAAGAATGGTTCTTTTCTCTGTTCTCCTGGTAGGAGAAATTCAAACATGTTTTGAAATTGCAACCAAAATAGACTAAATTATTCCCACCTTAAATCAAATGTTTTATGCTAAAATCCCTGATAGTTAAAGATTATGCGCTAATCGGTCACATAAATGTGGAGTTCGGGCGCGGGTTGAATATTATAACCGGCGAAACCGGCGCAGGAAAATCTATATTGATAGATGCAATGAGCTTGTTGCTCGGAGAGCGCGCCTCTACTGAGGTAGTTCGCAAAGGTGCGCAGAAGTCAATAGTTGAGGGAATTTTTGAGATTGAGGGAAACAATAAAGTAAAAAAAATTCTCGAAGAAAATGAAATAGACCTGCTTCCGGAATTAATAATGCGAAGAGAGATTTCTCTGAAAGGAAACAACCGCTGCTTTTTGAATGACACACCGGTGACACTTAACATAATCAAAGATATAGGGGATTTGCTTGTTGACCTTCATGGTCAACACGAACATCAATCTCTTCTGCGCACTGAAACACACATTGATTTTTTAGATGAATTTGGCATATCTGCTGAAATACTTAATGATTATAGAAAAAATTATATTCTTTTATCTGAAGCTGATAAAGCTTTAAAGGATTTAAAAGAAAAAGAAATTATATTAAAAGAAAAAAAAGAAGTTTATGGATTTCAGATAAAAGAAATCGATGCTGTTTCACCTCTGGAAGACGAAGAAGAAAAAATTAATGAAGAACTGAACATTTTAGAAAACTCCGAAAAACTTTCTGCATTAACAAACTCCATTTATGAATTCCTTTATGAATCTGAGAATTCGGTTAATGATTTACTTGGTAAAATAAAAGATGATATTGAAGAGCTGTCGAAAATAGATAAGTCATTTTCTGAGATAGATAGCGAATGTGAAAATGCGATAGCTTTAATTAATGATATTTCCGGTTTTGTCAGGAATTATAAAACAAAAATTGATATCGATCCTGATCACCTTGAAGAATTGCGCAACAGACTTGGAGTAATTACTCTGCTTAAGAAAAAATATGGTGGGTCTGTAAAAGCTATAATTGAACATAGAAAAAAAATAGGTGTAGAGTTTGAGTTAGCGGAGAATTATTCCGGAAGCATTGAAAAACTTGAATTAGAAATTAAAAAGTTGAGAGTAGCATGCGGAAATAGCGCAGAACTGCTTTCAAAAAAAAGAATAGAGATATCAAAGAAAATTCAAAAGGATGTCCAGGAAGCTCTAAGTTATCTTGGAATTGAAAATTCCTCTTTTAAAGTGACAATAAACCAGATTTTTGCTGACGGTAACGATGAAGAGTTTATACTTGTTAATAACAAGCCATATAAATACGGTTCAACCGGTTATGATAAGGTTGAGTTTTTCATTTCCACAAACCCGGGTGAAGACCCAAAGCCGCTTGCAAAAGTTGCTTCCGGAGGAGAAATTTCGAGAGTTATGCTTGCATTAAAATCGATACTTGCAAAAACAGATAAACTTCCATTATTAATCTTTGATGAAATTGATACGGGAGTCAGTGGAAGAATAGCGCAGAAAGTAGGGCAGGCTTTAAAAAACCTGGCCGGATTTCATCAAGTAATATCTATTACTCATCTTCCGCAGATCGCAGGCCTTGCTGATCAGCATTTTGCAGTCGAAAAGACATTAAACGAGGAAAGGGTCGTCAGCTCAATTAAAAAGCTTAGTAAAGACGAAAGAATAAAAGAAATTGCAAAATTAATGAGTGGCGAAAAGATAACTGAAGCAAGTTTGAAAGGTGCGAAGGAATTAATGGGAATTTGATAAGTAACCCGAATAAAGTAAGTGAAATCAATTGAAAGAATCCGCACTATATGTTCATATTCCGTTTTGTGATCATAAATGTATTTACTGTGATTTCTATTCTATAATAACTTCCGACAATATCCGCCCTTTTTTAGATTCGATAAAAAAAGAAATTAAATACTATTCTAGCCTTTATTCAAAGGACAGAAAATTTACTTCTATTTTTTTCGGTGGAGGCACACCTTCTTTAATGGAGCCAGAATATCTTGGTGAAATTGTTAGCTCATTAAAACAATATTATTTAGTTAGCGACGATGTTGAAATAACAATGGAAACTAATCCCGGAACTGTTAATAGAGAGAAATTAAAATCTTTTCGGGAGACAGGTATAAACAGGATTAGTATAGGTATTCAATCTTTTCACGAGGATGATTTGAAATTTTTAACAAGAATTCATGGTAAAAAAACTGCTATTGAGACAGTCTACAATGCGAAAGCTGCCGGGTTTGATAATATAAGTATTGATTTAATTTTTAATCTTCCCGGGCAAACTAAAAGAAAATGGAAAGAAAATTTAGAAACGGCCATTCAATTACCAATTAAACATCTATCAGCTTACAGTTTAATACTTGAAAGAGGAACAATTCTTAATAAAATGGTGCTTGACAAAAAAGTTTTTTTGCAAGACAATGATCACGATGCGGATCTTTATGAATTAACTATTAATTTTATGTTGGAAAACGGCTTCATTCAATATGAGGTGTCAAATTTTACTAGACCGGCATTCGAATGCAGGCACAACAATGCCTACTGGCATTACAGGGATTATTTAAGTTTTGGTACAAGCGCGCATTCATTTGTTAATGGAAAGCGATGGTGGAATTTTTCAAGCCTGAAAAAATATATTTTAGAAATTGATAATAATGGACATGCAATTGCCGGATCGGAAGATATAAATAAGGTACAGCAATTTAATGAATATGTTATGCTTGCTTTGAGAAGTTCCGGTCTTGATTTGAATGAATTTAAAAATATGTTCGGAACAAATTGGATAAATGGAAAATATGATTATTTTAATAAGTTAATAGACAAAAATCTTGTATCTATGGATGAAGATTATCTACGACTGACCCCAAAAGGCTATGCTGTTTGCGATGAAATACTGAAAGCGATCCTTTAAATAATTTTTAATAATTAAGACACATTTATGTTAAAACTTAAAATCCACTGGCAGATTATAATTGCACTTGCACTTGCGGTGATTGTAGGATTATACTTAACTGAGTATGTAAAATATCTCACCTGGATGGGTGATATATTCCTTCGGGCGTTGAAGATGATAATTGTTCCCCTGATATTAACATCAATTGTATCCGGGGTAGTAAATATTGGAGACGCACAAAATCTGGGCAAACTTGGCTTAAAAACAATAACATATTATATAGCAACTAGCCTTATTGCAATTTTGATAGGATTAACTTTTGTAAATCTAATTCAACCTGGAGTTGGCGCTGACCTTGGTTTGCAGAAAACCGTTGAAGGATTATCGGCTACGCAGAATGATATCTGGGGAATATTTATTAGAATGATTCCAACTAATATTTTTGATTCACTTGCCACTGGCGACATTCTTGCCATCATAATTTTTTCAATTCTTATCGGCTATTTCATTATCAAGGTTGCTGATAAATACAGAAACCCGCTTGTAAATCTTTTTAACGGCGGCTTCGAAGTTATGATGAGCCTGACCTCTTTTATAATAAAGTTTGCACCGATTGGTATTTTCGGAATTGTTGTAAAGGTAGTTGCAGAACAGGCTTCAAATAAAGCAGTCCTGATTGATGCTGCTCAAAGACTCGGCCTTTATATGGTTGTTGTGCTTGCAGGGCTACTTATTCACGCAGTAATTATTCTTCCACTTATATTGAAATTATTTGGTAAAGTAAATCCATGGAAACATTTTAGAAATATGAGTACGCCCCTGCTTACTGCTTTTTCTACTTCATCCTCCTCTGCAACATTACCTTTAACTATGGAGGCTGTGGAAGTTGAAGATGGAATCTCGAATAAGATTTCAAGTTTTGTATTGCCGCTGGGTGCTACAGTAAATATGAATGGAACAGCGCTTTACGAATGTGTTGCTGTAATGTTCATTTCGCAGGCATATGGTATTCATCTATCCTATTTTCAGCAGATTACTGTTGTTATTACAGCCTTACTTGCTTCAATCGGCGCTGCAGGAATACCAATGGCAGGACTTGTAATGATGGCCGTAGTGCTTCAGGCTGTTGGCTTACCACTAGAAGGAATTGGCCTTATTTTGGCTCCCGACAGATTACTTGATATGTGCAGAACCTGCGTAAATGTTTGGGGTGATACATGTGGTGCAGCGGTAATTGCAAAATCAGAAGGGGAGGATTTAAAAGTTTAGTTTCATTAAATCTAAAATTGAATCAATTATCAAATCAGGTCCTTGTACTTCGAGTTCTCTTTTTGTTCTATAACCGTAAGTAACACCGCAGGTTTTTGCCCCGGCATTTTTTCCGCAAGCAATATCAAGCTCAGTATCACCAACTATTAGTGTATCACTTGGTTGAACATTTAATTCTTTGCAAATTAACAACAGCGGCTCAGGAGAAGGTTTATGCGCTACTCGGTTTCTTCTTCCTGCAACAAGATCAAAATATTTATTAAGATTAAAATGGTTTATTATTTTTTCTGCTTGATCCTGCCCTTTTGTAGTTAAAAGCGAAGTGATAAGATTATGTGATTTTAAATTTTCCAGGGTTTCTTCAATTCCTTCATATAAGGTTGAGTCTTCAATAAAATCAAAATATTGGGTTTTATATATGTTAATGAAAGTTTCAAAATCATTTACAGGTATGTCGAATTCTTTAAATATATCTTCGAAATGATGTCCGATTCTTTTGTAAAATAAATCCTCTTTTAAATTGTCCGAAGGAATGTTCAGATCAACCAAAGCTTTTAAGGTTGCTTTATAAATAGTTTTATGAGACTTTACAAGGGTACCGTCAAGGTCGAAACAAATGTGTTTAATTTGTAAGTTGTTTCTCATTGTCGCTTTTTTCATCTGAATCATTGGGGGTTTTAGGAATTTCGCATATCTCGCCACGACAGCATTCTTCTATATTAGTATCGCAGATCGAGCACTGGCCGTGGCCATGTACCCAGACAATTATAGTGGGTTGATTACACCATTGACAATAGTCATTGTATTTTCCTTCTTTTTGATCATATTTCATAATTATTTCCATCTTTCAAATATACTATAAAATGTATGAGTATATTGTTGCCGGTTTAAAGTAATGAATAGCCAACCTTTAACAATATTTAAATTTAAATAATTTAAAGATAATTTTTCAAATGAATGTTTATATATTATATTAATCAGAGTTCTCTCAGATAATTATTGTTCTTCGAACATTATTAATATATTGTTAAACTAAAGTGATTAAATTGAATCCCGGTCCGCTTTTAGTTTATAATAATTATTAAAAACAAATTAGGAGTTCTGATATGAAAAAGTATCTTGTGCTATTTCTGTTGTTCTTTCTTTTTGTTCCTGTTGGATATCATGCCGTTACATATGCACAAAGTTCTCCGGTAATGTTTTTCTGCGAAAGATACGACGACACTTATGGGGAAGTAGGAGTTAGTGACAGATTTACCACCGGCTATCTTACCGTGATGGTTAAGGCGGATTATGCCTTGGGGTTAAATAATTGCTATATTCAATTTGACAAATATAATCCGGGAACAGGCTCCTTCGAATATTATAAAAAATATAATTTTGTAGTTCAGCCTGATATGAAATATATCTATTTTTCTAAGAATGAAAATGCTGATATGAAATTTGAAGACCCCGGTATTTACAGAGTTTTTCTTCTTAATTCAGCGAACAAAACAGTTGCTAGTGCGCTGATTGAAATAATTCGCTAGCTTCAAAACGTTTTTAATATAGGCGGTATGCATATTTGTGTACCGCCTTTTTATTTTTAAAAAGTTCTAATTTAGTTTTATATTTAGAACTGATTTTAAATATATACGGTGATATCTGATGAAAAATAATATTGATGTAATTATAATAGGAGCTGGTCCGATAGGGCTGAGGTGCGGAATAGAAGCTGTTGAAAGAAATGTGAGCCATTTAATTATCGACAAGGGCTGTCTGGTAAACTCAATTTTTAATTACCCCACAAACATGACTTTTTTTTCGACATCAGAAAGATTAGAAATCGGCGGAGTTCCGTTTGTTTCTCATGGTGATAAACCGACCAGAAGAGAAGCGCTTGAATATTTTAGAAGAGTAAAAGATTCGTGGAATCTGAATGTTAATACTTATGAAAAAGTACTAAAAGTTGAAAATACAAATGGTGCTTTTTCAGTAGAAACTGATAAGGGTAAATATTTCTGTAGCAATATAATAGTTGCAACCGGTTTTTATGATACCCCAAACATGATGAACGTTCCAGGTGAAAATCTCCCTAAAGTTAAACATTACTTCACAGAAGCTCATCCAGTGGCTTACCTGGATATTATAATAGTTGGAGCAGGAAATTCAGGAGTTGATGTTGCCCTGGAAACATACAGGCGGGGATCTAAAGTAACTATGGTAATCCGAGAAAATAAAATAAAAGATAGCGTAAAATATTGGGTTAAACCGGATATTGAGAACAGAATAAAAGAAGGCTCAATAAAAGCTTTTTTTAATTCTAATATTTCCGAAATTAGAGAAAAAGAGGTAGATATTAAAACTCCAGATGGAATTGTTACGATTAAGAATGATTTCGTTTTTGCTATGACTGGGTATAAACCTGATTTTAATTTACTGAAGATGATGGGAATAAATATTTCGGAAGGCGGATCAAAAATTCCACAGTATAATGAACAAACTTTTGAAACCAATAAGAAAGGAATTTATCTTGCTGGTGTTGTGTGCGGTGGAATGGAAACAGGAAAATGGTTTATTGAAAATTGCCGCGATCATGCAATCAATATATTTGATAATATTTGCAAAATTAAATAATCCTCCCGCGGTAATTTCACATTTAATCCAAATTTAAGGTAATTAAGACGGGAATTAGTTTGAATTCCTCTTCGTTTAGGTTTATTTTAAAATGATCGTAAAGTAGAATTTATTAATTATGGAGTCAAAATGTCTAAGAATATTCAAGAATTATTGGGAAAAGATGCTGCGGATCTTTTAAGTTATAAAGCGAAATTTCCTAAGGAAAAATTACATCTTCCGGGTCCTGATTTTGTTGACAGGATATTTTCTATCAGACCGATAGAAATATTAATGTTATAAAAAATCTTCAGTGGCTTTTTATGTCGGGCCGCTTATCCGGGACGGGCTATGTTTCCATTCTTGCCGGTTGATCAGGGTATAGAGCATAGCGCAGGCGCATCTTTTGCACCCAAATCCTGATTATTTTGATCCTGAAAATATTGTTAAGCTGGCAATTGAGGGCGGTTGCAATGCTGTAGCTTCTACTCTCGGTGTGCTTGGAAGTGTTTCAAGAAAGTATGCTCATAAAATTCCATTCATCGTAAAATTAAATCATAATGAATTGTTGACTTATCCAAATAAATATGACCAGATTATGTTTGCCGGAGTTGAGCAGGCAAGGGAAATGGGAGCGGCTGCTGTTGGAGCAACGATTTATTTCGGATCTGATGAAAGTGGCAGACAAATAATTGAAGTTAGCCAGGCTTTTCAATATGCACACGAACTTGGGCTGGCTACAATATTGTGGTGTTATTTAAGAAATTCTGCTTTTAAAACCAGTGAAGCTGATTATCATACTGCTGCGGATTTAACAGGACAGGCAAATCATCTTGGCGTTACAATTGAAGCTGATATTATTAAGCAGAAATTACCTGATTGCAATGGAGGGTTTAATGCTTTAAAATTCGGAAAGACAAGCAAAAAGGTTTACACCGATCTAACTACAGATCATCCAATCGACTTAACACGTTACCAGGTTATAAATAATTATATGGGGCGAGCAGGATTAATTAATAGCGGCGGTGCATCAGGTGATAATGATTTTGCAGAAGCTGCTAAAACTGCTGTGATAAATAAGCGAGCTGGCGGAATGGGGTTGATCTCGGGAAGAAAAGCTTTCCAGACGACCAATGAAAGAAGGCGTGGAGTTATTAAATCTTATTCAGGATGTTTATTTATCGAAAGAAATAACTGTAGCTTAGTTAATCTATTTAAAAAATAAAACGTCCCACAATATTGCGGGACGTTTTTAATTTTAAAGTCTTCTCGTTATTATTTAGATAAAAGATAATCCGCAATTTTCCCAAGATCTTTAATGTCAACATTATTAAACGCAGGCATAATTACACCTGGATATTTTTTCTGGAATTCCTTAAATCTTCCAGAGTCCATATATGATTGTGGATTTCTCAGATAATTTATCAGATCCTGTCTTGTCCAGTTATCCTTAACCTGCATAAGGCTTGGAGCCATCTTAGTTCCTGTCAGGTCCGAGCCATGGCAATTTACACAGCCAAGAGATGAAGTCATTTCCTCTGGGGTTAGTGGTTTTCCGGATTGTTGTCCCTGGCCCATCATTTCCTGTGGATTCAGCGTACCCTTATTATGTAGTTCACTTTGGTCAGTTATCCTGGATAGCAGAAATAGAATCAGGAAAAGTCCTAAAAATGCGGCTACCCAAATTTGAGGTTTTGTCATTATTATTCTCAATAATTATCTTTATATAAGTCTGAAATATACGGGCTGGCTCAAAGAGTATCAAATTATTAAGCATATAGAAGACAGTAATCAGGAGAAATAAGACTGAAATAATAAATGATTTACTAATCCAATAAACCTAAATTCTGCTATTATTTAATCACAAACGAAGCATTTACTACGGCTGTTATTTCTTTGTCAATTGAACTTAAATCATTAATTCCATAATCAGAAACCTGGTTTGAAAGTCGTGGTGTTATTTGTATTACACCCATCCTTGCATCTCTTAAAGGACCAATTTCCCTATCAGTGGCCTGAGCTATTTTTTCTGCTCTTGTTTTTGCATCTTTAGCTGCCTCTGCCTGAATTTCTACTTTTAATTCCGCAAGCTTTGTATAGTGATATTCAGGCATATCAAGTTGCAGGTTAACACCACGCTCAACTACTGAAGGGAGATCAAGTGAAATATTTTTGATTTTCTGAACATCAGTTGAATTAAATTGGAATCTTTGATTATAATTATAACCTCGGATTATATTTGTGGTATATCCATTAGCGCCCATCTGATAAAGCGGATAACTATTTATTGTCTGTAAATCAATTTTATCTTTCGAAAATCCTTTTGACTCAAGGTAATCAAGGAGGATCGGTATTTGTCGTTTAAGTTCTTTATAAGCAGCATCGGCTGTTACACCTTCGACTGAAACAGTTCCTTTTATTACACCAAGATCGGAAACAATGTCTCTTTTTGCAGAACCGGTTACATTTATCACCTGGTTTGAATTGTAATTTGACTTCCAGGTTAGAACAAATAATGTGACTCCAAGAAGAAAACATCCTCCCAGTATTGCGTAAGGAATTATATAATTATTTTTATTTTCCATAAGTTTTTGTTATTAGTTAAATTATTGTAATTATTTGAAAGACAAGTTATAAAAAAATATTTTAATTACAACTCAGCTTATACTTATATTAATTTGAAAATTGAAAAAGTTTAGCTTTTATGACTCAAAATAAATTAGCCAACGAAAAAAGTCCTTATTTGCTTCAGCATGCGAGTAATCCTGTTGATTGGTATCCCTGGAATGATGAAGCATTTGAAAAAGCAAAACAAGAAGATAAACCTGTATTTCTTTCCATTGGATATTCAACCTGTCATTGGTGCCACGTGATGGAACACGAATCATTTGAAGATGAAAAGGTTGCAGAGTTGATGAATGATACATTTGTTTCTATTAAAGTTGACAGGGAGGAAAGACCGGATATTGATGGCATTTATATGACGGTTTGCCAGATGTTAACCGGAGGCGGAGGCTGGCCACTGACAATTATAATGACGCCGGATAAAAAACCATTCTTTGCCGGGACTTATTTCCCGAAATCAAACCGCTTTGGGAGAGCAGGGTTGCTGGAAATAATTCCACAAATAAAAGATTACTGGTTAAATAAAAAAGATGAAATTTTAAGATCAACCGATCAAATTTCTTTAGCTCTTACAAAAACTGGGGATAAAAAAAACCCAGGAGAGCTCAATGAAAAAACTTTTGATCGGGCCTTCAATGATTTTAAAAATAGATATGATTCTAAATTTGGAGGATTTGGAAGTGCGCCTAAATTTCCAAGTCCCCACAATTTACTTTTTTTGTTGAGATACTGGAAGAGAACCGGAAATTCAGGAGCGATTGAAATGGTGAAGAAAACACTGACTGAAATGCGAAGGGGAGGAATTTACGATCATCTGGGTTACGGCTTTCATAGATATTCAACCGATCAGCAATGGCTGGTTCCACATTTTGAAAAAATGCTTTACGACCAGGCTCTTTTAATTATAGCTTATATTGAAGCATACCAGGTAACGAAAGATGAAATCTTTAAAAACACTGCAAAGGAGATTATCGAATATGTAATTCGTGATATGACTTCACCCGAAGGAGGATTTTATTCAGCTGAGGATGCAGACAGTGAAAAGGAGGAGGGGAAGTTTTATTTATGGGATGAATCCGAATTACGTGATATATTAAAAGATGAGGCAGATTTATTTATAAAAGTATTTAACTGTGAAAAAGGCGGGAATTGGGTTGACCATACAATTGGAGGAGCTCCAGGCACAAATATTCTTCATTTGGATAAATCACTTAAAGAATTATCAAAAGATACCGGAATTAAAGTAGAAGAATTAAAAAACAAAATAAAATCAGCGAGAGAAAAATTATTTAAAACCCGGGAAAAAAGAGTACACCCCTACAAAGATGATAAAATTTTAACTGACTGGAACGGACTGATGATCTCAGCTCTGTCAAAAGCTGCCCAGACATTTGATGAAGTAAAATATTCTAAGGCTGCCGAAAAAGCAGTAAAATTTATTGAGGATAACTTAACTCTTAAAAACGGAAGATTGCTGCATAGATTTCGTGAAGGAGAAGCCGGGCTGCCTGCGCACGTAGATGACTACTCCTTTCTTATTGCAGGACTTCTGGATTTATATGAAACTGATTTTGATGTTAATTATTTGAAGATAGCAGTCAGTTTACAGCAAACGCAGATTGACCATTATTGGGACAATGAAAATGGCGGTTTCTTTTTTACGAGTGATGACGGCGAAAAATTGCTATTCAGACAAAAGGAAATTTATGATGGTGCGATTCCTTCTGGTAATTCTGTAGCATTAATAAACCTGCTAAAATTGGGACGGATTACTGGAAATCATTTCTAGAGGAAAAAGCAAATGATTTGATTAAAATATTTTCCGGGACAGTTTCAAATTCCCCAACGGCCTTTTCTCAATTTCTGAACGGGCTTGATTTTGCCTTTGGACTCTCCAAAGAGATTGTCATTGTTGGAAATAAAGGTGATGCTGAAACCAAAAAAATGCTAAATTTAATTCAATCAAAATTTATCCCGGGAAAGATATTGCTGGTTAAAGATCCAAATAAAGAAGATATTGCTGAGATTGCAGAATTCACAAAAAACCAAAAAATGATTGGCGGAAAGATTACTGTCTATATTTGTGAAAATTATATTTGTAAAATGCCGGTAAATGATTTGAAAAAATTAAAGGAACATCTAGAATAAAATTTGTTTTATGGGCAGCGGCAAAAATAAAGAAAAAATAAAGATTGAAATCAAAAAAAAGAAGAAAAGAATTCCTCTTCCTAAAAAACCGCCTAAAACGATGAATACTAAAAAATCATATGACAGGAAGAAAGAAAAGGATAAAATAAGAAAAAAGAAGGATGAGGAATAAAAAGTGATGTTGAAAGCATCGGTGATAATATCTTTTTACAATAGAATTGATTTTCTGAAATTAGTTCTTGCCGGCTTTGAAAGGCAAACATTTCGTGATTTTGAGATTATTATTGCTGATGATGGTTCAAATGACATAGTTGTATCGGAAATTGAAAAATTATCACGGGAATTATCATTTCCACTAACACACCTATGGCACGAAGACAGAGGATTCAGAAAAAATAAAATATTAAATAGAGCCATAACATCATCAAATTCTGAATACCTGATTTTTATAGACGGGGATTGCATTCCGCATAGAGAATTTGTTAAGGAGCATTTGGAAAATTCCGGAAAAGAAAAATGTCTTACCGGAAGAAGAGTAAACCTATCTCAAAAGATTACCGAAAATTTGTCTGTTGAAAAAGTAAAAGATGGATATCTGGAAAAAAATATGCAATCGTTAGTTTATGATGGACTGTTTGGAAAATCTGATTATGTGGAAAGAGGATTTTATTTTAAAAATTTATTTCTCCGCAGAGTGTTAAACAAGAAAAAAAGGGGATTGCTAGGGTGCAATTTTTCTTTGCACAAAATAGATATGCTTGCCATTAATGGTTTTGATGAAAGGTACGAGTTGCCCTCCATAGGGGAGGACAGCGATGTTCAATATAGACTTGAGCTGCTAAATGTAGAAATTGTCTCAATTGGTAACATAGCGGTGCAATATCACCTCTTTCATAAACTTCAGGAAAGGCCTCAAAAAAATCTCGATTTATTTGCAGAAATTAAAAAAAACGCACTTTTCTATACTCCCTTCGGTATAACAAAATAAATAATTTATAAATTCTTGCATTGTTTAACACTTGGCTTTATATTTGAAGCCATATTTTCAACATAACCTAAATAAATAAGGTAATAAATGATTGACGACTTAGATATTAAGATTCTCAATATGCTTCAAAAGAATGCCCGAACCAAAAGAAATGAAATTGCGGAGGCTGTCGGGTTATCACTCCCATCTGTAAGTGAAAGATTAAATAAGCTTGAAGAGAAAGGATTTATTCAGGGATATTTTACAAAATTAAATCGGAAGGCATTTGGATACGACATCCTTGCTTACATTTTTGTAACGATGGAATCTTCCAAGCATTATAAAACCTTTATACATAAGGTTGAAAAAATTCCCGAGATAATTGAATGCCATTCTGCCCTCGGCGAAGGATCCCATTTATTAAAAGCGATAGCCAAAAATACTGAGGCGCTCGAAAAACTTTTGGGGGAAATTCAATCGTGGCCAGGAGTTATTTCCACCAAGACAACATTTATTTTATCGACTATTAAAGAAACAACGGAAGTAAGTATTTAACTAATCATTAAACATTTAACAATAAAGGGTAAATTATGGCAAAGACAACATCTCCGATCGACAGTATCCTGAAGTTTATAAAAACTAATGGGATAAAATTTGTAGACTTAAAATTTATGGACTTCCCCGGCCAATGGCAGCATTTTACTGTTCCGGTAACTGAGTTCAGCGCAGGCTCATTTGAGGATGGTTACGGTTTTGACGGATCTTCTATCCGTGGATGGAAAGCAATTAACGAAAGCGATATGCTAATTATTCCGGATGCAGGAACAATGTTCGTTGATCCGTTTGTTGAAGTTCCAACTATTAGTTTGATTTGTGATGTTTATGAACCTGCTACAAAAGAAAAATATTCACGCTGCCCAAGAAATATATCGCAGAAGGCAAACGCATATCTTAATTCAACTGGTATAGCAGATACTGCTTACTTTGGACCGGAAGCTGAATTTTTCGTCTTTGATGATGTGAGGTTTGATTCCAAGCCAAATGGAAGTTTTTATATGGTAGATTCAATTGAGGGAAAATGGAACAGCGGCCGTGAGGAAGCACCAAACCTTGGTTACAAGCCAAGATATAAGGAAGGTTATTTCCCGGTTGCACCAACTGATTCATTAATGGATCTCCGAAACGAGATGGTAGTAAATTTAATGAATGCCGGTATTGCTGTTGAAGCACAGCATCATGAAGTAGCAAGCGGAGGGCAATGCGAAATTGATTTGCGTTTTCAGCCTTTGCTAAAGGCTGCGGATCAACTTTTAATGTTTAAATATATTGTTAAGAATACAGCAAAGAAAAACAATAAAAGTGTTACATATATGCCAAAACCAATTTTCGGAGATAATGGAAGCGGAATGCACGTTCACACTAGTCTTTGGAAAAAAGGCAAACCATTGTTTGCGGGTTCCGGGTACGCCGGCTTAAGCGAAACCGGGCTCTATTTTATTGGAGGTCTTTTGAAACATGCATCATCATTGCTTGCATTTACAAATCCGACTACAAATTCTTATAAGAGACTTGTTCCCGGATTTGAAGCACCAGTTAATCTTGCTTATTCACAAAGGAACAGAAGTGCATCAATCAGAATACCAATGTATTCCTCAAGTCCGAAAGCAAAGAGAGTTGAGTTCCGTTGTCCTGATCCATCTGCAATCCTTATCTCGCATTTTCTGCAATGTTAATGGCTGGACTCGATGGAGTAATAAATAGAATCGATCCGGGTGAACCGCTGGATAAAGATATTTATGATATGTCACCGGAAGAATTGAAAGATGTTCCTTCAACACCAGGCAGTTTGAATGACGCACTCAAATCTTTGGCAAATGATCACGAATATTTAATGAAAGGTGATGTATTTACAGAAGATGTGATTGAAACCTGGATTAAATATAAAACTGACAAAGAGATAAAACCAATGGCGCTTCAGCCGCATCCTTTTGAATTTAGTTTGTATTATGATGTATAAAGAATGATAATTTGAAGCAAGGGCGACTTTGTAAGTCGCCTTTTTTATTTTATCCATTCCTTCCACGTATCAGGTTCGTAGCCAACAGTAGCTTTTCCTTCATTTCTTACTATTGGAGTTTTAATTAGCAATGGATCAGAAAGCAATTCTTCTTCTAAATTATAAACCATAAATTGAAGTCCACGTTTTTGAAATTGTTTTCCATTTTTATCAATTAATTCTTCAAGGGGAACGGAGCGGCAGATATTATCCAGTTCACCTCTTGAAATTCCTTTTTCATTTAGATCGCGGAAATGAAATTGAATTTTCCTTTCCTTAAAAAATCTTTCTGCTTTTTGAGTATCTCTGCATTTTTTTGTGCCGATAATTTGAATATTCATTATCAAAAATCCGTATAAATTTCCTGGGTCCTTTTTGCGCGCGGGAAACGGCTTTTAATACCGACTTTTGTTACAACGGCAGTTCCCAACATATATTCTTTATATTTAACTACACATTGACCATTAATATCAACTTCATTTTTTATTATTCCCCCTTCAAGGTATTTTTTTAGTTCATCCTTATTTTCGATATTATAAATGTTTTTCGAAATATATTTTTGAAATACTTGTGCCGCTTGTGTATGCAGAACAAGTTGTTTGTTCTTGTCAATAATCCCAAGCTTTGTTCCAATTCTCTGGAAATGGCCGGGATAGAGATCTTCCCATTCCTTGCTAACAAGAAATATATCAGTTCCTTTAACCAGATATTGATATTCAGAAAGAACGCCTTCCGGTAGTTGAAATTCTGTAACGATGTTTTTAACTATTAAATTTAATTCTTTGTTTTTATAAGTAAAAAATTTCAACTCTCTTTTATTAGGAATAATTTGCTCTGGGGGGTAAGTCTCCCCTGTCTTTATTAATTTTATGATAAAAAATCCATCCGTATCTGCTTCCCATGGTAAAATTCTTTTCCCTTTAGAAATATTAGGGTTTAATTTTCTCCCATCATACTTAGTGAAAGCAGCATGTGATTTTACAGGCAATTCAATTTGCATAACTTCAACCGGGTATTTTTCCAAAACTTTATCCAGTATTAATTCATTCTCTTCCACTGTTAAAGTGCATGTTGAGTAGACAATCTCCCCTCCAATCTTAGCCATTTTTATGCCAGCTATTAATAATCTCAACTGAAGATCCCCCAACCTTTCCACTCTTTCTGTAGACCACCAATCATTTACTTCGTTTTTTTTTTGAATAATACCCAGCCCGCTGCAGGGGGCGTCAACGAGAATTTTATCGAAGTGATTCACATAATTTTTACTAAGCCACTCACCCTTGGTATGAATCACTCCAGTGTTCACGAGATTCATTCTATCAATATTATATACCAGCATCTTTAATCGATCAAGCTGAATTTCATTCGCTACCAGAGTTCCCGAGTTGTTCATCATTTCACCAAGACCGGTAGTTTTGGAACCCGGAGCTGCGCACAAATCAAGAACTATTTCATCTTGTTTGGGACTTAAAATTAAAGGCGGGATCATTGAAGAAAGCCCTTGAATATAATATTCGCCGATAATATGCTCTATTGTTTTGCCTAAAAGCTTTTTCCCATCAATTATTTTTAAAGCGTTTTCAATATTTTTTATCTGTTCAGTTTTTATTTCGTATTCATTAGAAAGAGTGGAAGAAAGTTTTTTGCTGGTAGTCTTTAAACTGTTTGACCGGATATATTGGGAAGGCTCTTCGTTTATAAATTCTATATATTTTTTAGCTGAGGATTCACCATAAAGAGTATTTAAATATTCATAAATTTTATTGCTAACCTGAGCCACAGCTTTTTCTCAATATCTTTTTAAATTTAAAACTCTGAAGATTTCATTGCTTAGAGCATTATTTCTTTTTTCACGCGGGAAACTTTTTTTATAATCAGATTCAATTTCTTTCATTAAAGTATCCAGGTAATTGTCGTATTGTATTACTATTTTTTTTATTTGTTCTTCATCTTTGGGAATGTAGAGGCTGGTGGTTTTGTTTCTGCTTGAGTAAACAATATATTTAGCCTTGTAGAGGCTGTTTGCCTGAAGAACTTGTGACCCATCTACTGCAAGTACTTCATAATTTCCGAAGAACTCTCTTCCAATAACAAGAGTTTTCCCCGGTAATTTAATTTCTTCAGTTGTATCATCTTGTAAAAAATCACCAGGAAAAGCTTTAATTCCATTTTCTGATAGCGTGGTTATCCATTTTGAAATAAATTCTCTTTCTTTCAAGCAAATCTGATTCTATGAATTTAAAACTTTATTGTAATGATTTTCGTATTGCGGAAGAACTATTGATTTGTCAAATTTTTCAACGGCTCTTTTTCTTGAATTATCTGAAAAAAGCTTGTGCTTTTTATCGTTTGTTAAAAGATCGATTGAGTATTTTGCCATCCTGTCTATATCTCCGATTTCGGCAATAAATCCGGTTTCATTGTGACGAATAAGCTCCGGTAAACCTCCAACACTAGAGCTAACTACCGGGATACCACAGGCCATTGCTTCAAGTGCAGCAAGCCCGAAGCTTTCGGATTGCGAAGGAATTAAAAACAAATCTGCTGAATTTAGTATTTCAACTAGTCCATCCTGCTTTCCCAAAAATTTGATATGATCGCAAAGATGCAGTTCCCTGCAGAGCCTTTCGCATTCAGATCTGTCCGGTCCATCACCTACGAGGATTAATTTTGCAGGCACTTCCTTAATTACTTTTTCCAATATTCTAATTGTATCTGAAACTCTTTTTACCTGCCTGAAATTTGAAGTGTGAACAATAATTTTTTCGCCCTTAGTTGCCAGGTTTTTTCTGAAACAACCGTTTTCCTTTGGTTTGTAAACATTCGTATCAATAAAATTGGGAATAACTTCAATTTCTTTATTGATATCATAATTTGTCATGGTTTTTTCTCTTAAGAATCTTGAGACTGCAGTTACTCCATCGCTTTCTTCAATGCTGAATTTTACCAGAGGTAGAAATGATGGCTCAAGGCCAACCAGGGTAATATCCGTTCCGTGCAGAGTTGTAATGACCTTTAAGTCTCTTTTATCTTTAAGCATTTGTTTTGCTAAATATGCGCTGCTTGCATGGGGAATTGCATAATGCACATGCAACAGGTCAAGCTTTTCATAAGCTGCTACTTCAACCATTTTGCTTGCAAGAGCCAGGCTGTAGAGAGGGAATTCAAATAAAGGATAGCTGCTCATTTCAACTTCGTGGAAAACTATATTTTCTACGAAATTATTTAGTCTAAATGGCAGGGCGTAACTTATAAAATGTATTTCGTGTCCTTCCTGTGCAAGCGCTTTTCCAAGTTCTGTTGCTACGACTCCGCTTCCCCCGTAAGTGGGATAGCATGTAATTCCGATTTTCATATTCACCAAATTCTTTATTTTAAATTACAAAAAAGCCCGGCATTAATATACCGTGCTATCTTTTTCCACAACACCCTCTGATATATTTTATTGGAAAACAGACAATATTTTATTAATAAAATTGATTCAACATAAAATATAATAAATTATTAGTTATCCAATGAAACCATTAATAGTGCGGGGATTATAATATTATGTTAATTTACAACATAATTAACGAATTATTTGTATGAAATTATTAGTTATTGGGCAATCTCTGGTCGATAATATTAATTATCAAGGTAAATCTGAAATTAGGCCCGGCGGTATATTTTACTCTATCCTCGGGCTTAAAAGCTTCATCAAAAAGGAAGACGAGATATTTCTTTGTACATCACTGGAAAGAGAAAAATTAGGGTTGTTTTCTCCGACTTACGATGATTTGAACAAAGAGCATTTTCAATATACTCCTTCTATGCCTGAAGTATTTTTAAATATAACTGATAGCGAGGAAAGAGAAGAGTGCTATTCGAAGCTATATCAGGGCCTGAATATAGGAATTAATGGTATAGCTTCATTCGATGGGATTTTGATAAACATGATTACTGGTTTTGATGTTACCGTGAAACAGGTTCAAATGATTAGGAATAAATTTAAAGGTTTAATTTATTTTGATGTTCACACACTTGCGAGGGGAATAGATGAAAAAGGAACGAGAAATTTCAGAACAATACCGGATTTTGAAAATTGGGCTAAAAATATTGACATACTTCAGGTAAATGAAGTTGAATTTACTTTATTGTTTGATTACAAATATAAATATGAAATTATCAAAAAATTGTTTGAGTGCGGAATAAAAATTTTGCTAATAACTAAAGGGGAAATTGGCGCAAAGGTATTTTATAAGAAGAAAGATGAAATTGTTTCAGCCTTTGTGTCATCGTTAAAGGTTGAAACAAAAAACAAAGTCGGTTGCGGCGATATTTTTGGGTCAGCCTTTTTTTATGATTATATTTGCTTTAAAAATATTAATAGAGCAATGGCATTAGCAAATATAGCAGGAGGAATTACAGCTTCTTATGGCAAATTTGAAGATTTTAAAAACCTTGGCTGGGATGTAGATGCACAATTTCATTAAAAAAAGAATTTTAGTTACGGGTGCAAATGGAATGCTGGGCCAGAGGGCAATTCATTATTATAAACAAAATGATTCGCTTGAAATCTTAGGTACATCGGTTGAGGATAAACCCGTATTTTCAGGCGTCGATTATATTAGTTGTGATCTTGCTATCAGAGATAAAATTAAAAAATTAGTCTCAGATTTTTGTCCGGACTTTATTATAAACACAGCTGCTTTCACCAACGTTGACCTAAGTGAAACAGAAAGAGAATCTGCGTGGAAAATTAATGTAAAAGGGGTGGAATACCTGGCGGAAGTTGCGAGAGTTATTGATGCTCATATAATTCACATTTCTTCGGATTATATTTTTGATGGAACAAACGGACCTTATTCAGAAAACGATAAGCCTAATCCCTTGGGATACTACGGAAGAACAAAGCTTGCTAGTGAAAATGCATTAAAGATCAGCGGGGCGATTCATACAATATTAAGGACCAACGTGCTTTATGGTATTGCAGATAGCCGACCTGATTTTGTCAGATGGGTTGTTAAAAGTGTGCGTGATGGAAAACATATAAATATTGTAACAGACCAGGTAAATAATCCTACATACATTGATGATCTTGTTCAGGCAATTAATGAAGTTATTGAATTTAAAAAGCAGGGAGTTTACAATATTGGTGGACGTGAATTTCTCAGCAGGTTTGAATTTTGTGAATTAATTGCCGATGTTTTCAAACTAAATAAAAAAATGATTAAGCCTATATTGACAGAGCAACTCAATCAGCAGGCGAAGAGGCCTTTGAAATCTGGGTTGCTAACTTTAAAATCTGAAACAGAATTGGGATATAAACCTCATAAAATAGGGGAAGCTCTATCACTTAATGCAAAGAGAACTGAATTTATGATCACAAAATACGACGCATTTATTTTTGATCTTGATGGGACTATTTACAGAGGATCCTCCCTAATCAAAAATGCAGACAAGACAATCAACCACCTTAAAAAACTGGGGAAGAAAATAATTTTTATATCAAATAAAACTACGGGCAGCATTAAGGAATATTTTGAATTTTTAAGCAATGAGGGACTAAGCATCAGTGAGAATGATATAATTAATTCAACATTAATTCTAAAAAAATATTTATCTGAAAATTTTGCCGGTAAAACTTTTTTTGCAATCGGCGAACAAATATTTATTGATGAGATAATTGAATCCGGCTTGTATTTTTCGCAAAAGCCCAGCGAAATAGATATACTACTTGTAACTCTGGATAGAACATTAGATTATCAAAAACTTGAAATAGCTTCCCGCGCATTGGAAAATGGGGCTCGTTTTTTTGCTGCAAATATTGATGATACATGTCCCGTCGACGATGGTGAAGAGCTGGATGCAGGAGCTACAATTTCCGCACTTGAAAAAAGAACCCATAGAAAGCTCGAAAATAATTTTGGCAAACCATCTTCTTTTATGATCAATGAAATAGCCGAGAGATTAGGAATTGACAATTCAAAAGTTTTATTGATTGGAGATAGATTAGAGACAGATATTGCTATGGGAAATAATTTCGGAATAGATACTGCATTGGTCGCTACCGGCGTAAAAAATTTTCCAAATGGTAATCAACATATTAAGCCTACTTATTTTCTGGATTCCGTTTATGATCTGATAATTAGAGAATTTTAGTTATTAATTCCGCTTTTAAGGTTATTTTTCTATTCATCATTAATATAATCCGCTCGTCAACTATTTATTAAATTCTCCCAACTTTTTGCTAACAAGCGAGTCTAAATACTAAAACCGTTGATTGCAATACACTAATAATCCTGATTGGTTATTTTATCATCAGATATAGCCATTTAACAAAAAACGTAATTCATTTAATAAAGTATCATTTATTTTTATTCAAGTTCATCATGATGAACTAAATTTTGCTGGTCAAATAGCAGGGTTAATTTATGAAGAAAATTATTTTTACTATTTCATTTTTTTTGGTTAACGTAGCAACTTTCCCCAGTGGTGATTCACTTAACAAAAAAAATATAAAAGTTCAGGCAATCAGAATAAATGTTTCGGTTCAAATTGATGGTAGCCTATCTGAAGATTTTTGGAAACAAGCGCCTGCTATATCTGATTTTACGCAATTGGACCCAAATGAGGGAACAGAACCATCGGAAAAAACCAATGTTTATATCGCTTATGATGATGAGAATATCTATGTAGCTGCCCGGATGCTCGACTCTTCGCCAGATTCAATTCAGGCCAACCTCTCCCGCAGAGATGAAGATTCTAATTCAGATCAATTCACAGTATTTTTAGACCCATATAACGACAAGAGAACTGGATTTTATTTTGGGATCACTGCTGCTGGTACTCTTAAAGATGGCGTTTTATACAATGATGATTGGGATGATAATTCGTGGGATGGAGTTTGGGAAGGAAAAGTCACAAGAGATAGTAAAGGCTGGATTGCTGAAATGAGAATACCTTTTTCTCAATTAAAATTTAAATCTATGGATATTCAAACCTGGGGAATAGATTTTAAAAGAGATCTTGCCAGAAGACATGAAACAGATTACCTGGTTTATATTCCCAAAAAAGAAAGCGGATTCGTTTCTCATTTTTTTGATTTGAAAGGGATAAAAGATATCAATCCATCAAATAAGCTTGAAATCCTTCCCTATCTAACAACCAAAGCCTCATATACCAGCCATTCTGTTGGTGATCCTTTTAATGACGGCTCATTATACAAAGCAGGTTTTGGGGCAGACCTAAAATATAATCTTGGTAGTAACATTACTTTAAATGCTGCAATTAACCCGGATTTTGGTCAGGTGGAGATTGATCCTGCAGTTATAAATTTAAGCGATGCCGAGACTTATTTTTCGGAAAAAAGACCATTCTTTGTTGATGGCTCAAGCATTTTCAATTTCGGTTATGGCGGAGCCAATAGTAACTGGGGATTTAACTGGGGCAGTCCCGAATTCTTTTACAGTAGAAGAATAGGGGCAAATCCACATGGTAGCGTTCCAACAGCGGATTATGTTGATTACCCCACCGGAACACACATTTTAGGTGCAGCAAAAATTACTGGAAAAATAGGCAACAACTTTAATATTGGTGCAATTCAATCTGTAACTCAAAGAGAATATGCGGATTACAGTTTGAATGGAAAAACCTATGAAGCTGAGGTAGAGCCATTAACTTATTATGGAATACTAAGGGGACAGAATGAGTTCAATTCCGGGAGACAGGGACTTGGATTTATTTCGACTGTCACTCAAAGATTTTTTAAAGCTGATACTCTGAAAAATGAAATCAATCAGGGGGCATACACTGGTGGCGTTGATGGCTGGACTTTTCTTGATGAAGATAAAACCTGGGTTATAACAGGATGGGGTGGATATAGTTATCTGAAAGGTGATAAGCAACGAATTCTTGAGGTGCAGGAAAGTTCTCAGCATTATTTTCAGAGGCCGGATTCCAGAACGGTTAGCGTAGATAGTAATGCAACCACATTATCCGGATACGCCGGGAGAATTGCTCTTAATAAACAACGCGGCGATTCGTATTTTAATTCTGCGATTGGTGTTATAAGTCCAGGTTTTGATGTTAGTGATCTTGGCTTTTTGTGGAGAACAAATATTATCAATATGCATGCAGTAGGAGGTTACAGGTGGAGGAATCCTACCAATTGGTATAGAAATGCTTCAGTTAACCTCGCCGCATTCAGATCATACAATTATGATGGTAATATAACGTGGGAGGGAATATTTACAAATGGAAGTTTGCAATTATTAAATTACTATTCATTCTATTGGAATTTCGCTTACAATCCTCACACAATAAATGACAGAGCTACAAGAGGCGGACCTGTTCTGATAAATCCCAAAGGTTACCAGGTTTATTTTGGAGCAAACACGGATGAAAGAAATAATTTTATATTTTATTTAAATTACAATGGTTATTGGCAATCAGATAATTCATATAACTGGGGCTTTGAACCTGATTTTACATTCAGACCTACTTCAAGTTTGCTATTGAGCTTTCAACCAAGATTTGAAAGAAATTATGACCGAAGTCAATATATAAACACATTTGATGATTCATACGCGGCGAATACTTATGGCAAGCGATATGTGTTTGGTGAACTTAATCAAAAAACATTTACCGCCGGAATAAGGATTAACTGGACATTTACACCAAAATTAAGTTTACAGATGTACATTCAACCATTAATATCAACCGGTTCTTATGTTAATTATAAAGAACTTGCCAAAAGCGGAACCTATGATTTTAATGTTTATGGACAAGGAAATTCAACTTTTGATAAATCAAATTACACTGCTGATCCCGATGGGGCAGGGCCCGCACAAACCATAAGCATTGGTAATAATGATTTTAACTTCACTTCATTGAGGGGTAATGCAGTTTTAAGATGGGAATATAATCCCGGCTCAGTTTTTTATTTTGTTTGGACCCAGACTCGCAGTAATAATACCAGCGACCCTGACTTTCAATTTGGAAAATCAATAACAAATATGCTTGATCTACATCCTGATAATATTTTTCTAATAAAGTTTACATATTGGCTTAATATGTAATTGTCCTAAATCGTGGTTGGTTGCCCCGCCTCCCGGCGGGGTTTTTTATATTGAAAAATAAATTTTATTTTCCACCTTGATTTCCGGAAAGCTTTTTTAAAGCATCCTGCAATTTTTCCAATTCCTTTGCTGCTTCGTTAAATTTTTTCTGCCCTGAATATTTCAAATAATTATTAAATGAATCATTAGCTTGTTTTATGAGATCAATATTTGGCAATGTGCTTTTCTGACTTGTTGATACTTCCTGTGAAGGAGGATTATTATTTGCAGAAGCATTAAAAAATTTATTTAATGCCTCTTCAAATGACTGTGCATAGCTCATATCATCACCGTGCATAACTACTACCAATCTTAATTCGGGATAAGCAGCAGTTTCTGCCTGAAGGTAAATTGGTTCAACGTAAAAAAGCGTATTAGCAACTGGAATAGCTAGCACATTTCCCCGAATTACGTTAGATCCTCTCTGATCCCACAAAGTCAGCTGACCTGATAAATAGCTATCCTGGTCGATCTTTGTTTCAACCTGTTGCGGTCCCGTAATCATTTTTCCTTTAGGAAACTGGTAAGTAATCAATTTACCATAATTATCCGGATCACATAATCCTGCAATCCATCCGATTAGCACCTGCCTGTTTTTGGGAGTAAATGGAAGGATAAGGGAAAACTGTGGTTGGTCAGATCCAGGAAGCTGCCAGATAATGTAATAGGGCTCAACAGGTTGGATGTTACTGTAATATTTTTCTGTTGCTCTGACCCAAATATCTTCCTGATTATAAAATACAGTCGGATCTGTCATGTGATATTTCTCATATATTATTCCCTGAGTCAAAAGCATATCTACAGGGTACCGGATATGTGCAAGCATGCCTTTTGTCATTTCTGATTTTGGTTTAAACAATCCCGGATAGATTTTACTCCATACTTTTATAAGCGGGTCATTATTATCAAAAACATAAAAATCTACAGATCCATCATACGCGTTAACTACAACTTTTACAGAATTTCTTATATAATTATTTCCGTTGAAAATTTCGTTAATGTTACTGTTTAAACTTTTGCCATCATTTCCTTCTCCGTAACCAATTGCCTCATCCGAAGCAAAAGGTTCGCTATAAGGATAGTAATCTGATGTTGTATAAGCATCTATCATCCAGTAAAGTTTGCCGTTATCCAGAACAATATAAGGATCGTTATCGAATTTAAGGAACGGTGCCAATAATTTTACTCGATCCACGATCTGCCGATGAAACATTATTCGGCTGCTGTCGGTTGGGTAATCTGAAAATAGTAATTGAGTACCATCGTACTTCCAGCCATATAAAAATTTTCGCCAAAAATTACTTAACAATACCCCCCCTTTGCCATTATATCGGTTATATACATTTTCATTTCCGTTAGGGTAATCAAATTCTTTCTCTTTAGAATTAACTATTACAGGAGTATTAGTCAGCTCCCCATAATAGATTCGTGGTTGCGTTACCTCGAGAGTTGAGTCTTCACTTTCTGTTGGAATATTTTTTATTAGAAGATGAGGAAGTCCCTGCGGAGTAAATTCATTTACGGTTGACATTGTAATGCTGTAACCATGTGTATATTGAAATCTTCTATTAATGAATGTCTGGCTTTGTTGAGGAAGGTTGTTAATATCCATTTCTCTGGCTGATACCATTACCTGACGGTAATTTCCATTAATTTTATATCTATCTACATCAACGTGAGAAAATTGATAATATAGTCTGAAACCCTGGAATTGTCTGTAAGTGGCATCAAGTGCCCGCCAATCCCAAAGCCTGATATTATTAAATATTGTTGGATTATTTTTAACGGTATTCATTGTAAAACTTCCGTTTTCCGGAAATTCCTTTTCTTCCACTTTGTCTAATCCAAATCCGTATCTCGTAAATTTAATATTGTTTGTTATGTATGGTCTTTCATAGGTGATTTCATTAGGTTTAACCATAAGCGCTTCGAAAGCACCGGGAATCGCAGTAAGGCATAAAAACCATAAAAGTATAATTAAGCCGGCAGTACCTCCAATTATAATTAAAGGGGAATTTGTAGGATTAATTCTGAGCCTGTTGAATAAGTTTTTATACTTATTTCTCAATGGCTTAACTATTATTATAATACTTATAATCACCATCAACACTACAATAATATTGTAGGCCGGTATTAAAATATTAGTATCAGTCCAACCGGGACCAAATACTACACCGCTATTTGAGTACATCAAGTGATACTTGTTTAATAACTTTCCAAATGCCAATACTATCAAAAACACAGATGAATTTAAGTACAAGGAATTGTGGAGACTCTTTGTTGATTCAGATGCAGATGGAGGCAGATAGAAGAAAATACCTTGTGGCCCCAACTTAATAAAAGCAGCAATAAATGAAGCTGCAATTGAAAGAAATGAGATTGTGAATAATAAGACGTAAATATTATCCAGGAAAGGAAGAGTAAAAAGATAAAACCCGATACTTTTGCCGAAAATCGGGTCAGAAAAAGTTGTTGGAACACTATTCCAGAATTTCAGGATTACATCCCAGTTTGAATAACCCCACATAGCTCCTGAAAATGTTGCAAGTAATACTGTTACCCATTTTATAAATTTAAAGTTTTTGGATATTGATATTGTCAATAGGTAAGTTCCACCGAACGAAACGATTAATCCTAACAATGTACAAATTGTAGAATAGAAAATTTGAAGCCAAAATCTGTTTTCATATCCCAGCGCTTTATACCACAATGCATCACCCCAAAATCCCATAAACCAGAAGAAACCAATTGATAAAAGCCCTGTAATAATTCCGATATAAACTTTCGATTTATCCTTTCTTTTTACACCATTAAATAGTGTTAAAGCTGCTATTGCCAGCAAAACTAAGAGTAAAGCTGAATACATTTCATTTCCCTTAAATTTGAATAATCAACTAAATTATAGTCTCTTGTAAACTTTTAAACCTAAACATTCTTGAGAAATTATACCAACCAATTTAAAGTATTCTTATGTAAAAAATTTTGGGCGAACGAGCTAAATTCAATAATGATTATAAGCTGACAACAATCTTTTAAGTAGGGAGAAAGTTGATTATTTTTGAAAGTAATACTGATATATTTTGGTATTGCATCTGAATAACACTTTATATCCGCCCCCGTAGCTCAGTATGGATAGAGCAGCGGTTTCCTAAACCGTTTGTCGGAGGTTCGAATCCTCTCGGGGGTACAATAAAAAATTTTACCTCAATTCAGCTTTTTTACCTATCAAACAAATAAATGATTGAGTATAACCAATGAATTTCTTAAATTAAAATAGATTATACGGGGGGTGAGATATGAAAAAAATTTTCTCTACAATTCTATTAGTATTAGTATCATTTAATAGTTGTTCTAAAGATACAATTAATTCCCCGGAAGTTAACTCAAAAATTATTGGAAAGGTTGCAATTGATATCGATAAAGCCAATGCGCCTGCAAATATAGCTACAGTTCTGGCTATGCTAACTAATCCGAAGTATGATACTTTAACTGGTATTATGGATTTTTCTTCTGATACCACGGCACGTATATCTTTCCAAAATGTCACTGTTGGGACATGGGATTTAAAAGTATTTGCTAAAGATGTAAACGGAACTATCCTTTATAAAGGGGAGACAAGCCTAATTGTTAATCAAGGAATAACTACAAACGTTTATCTTACTTTAACCCCAGTAAACGACAGCACTGGCAATATTAATATAATTGTTAATTGGGGTACTGAACATTTGGGAAATGCAATTTATTTGGATGGCAGCAGTGGTTACGTAGAAATCCCACAATCTGAATCTATATTATCAATTGATACTGCTATTACAATTGAGGCGTGGGTAAAACCTGTTGACCAGTTCTATAATCCTGTATTCACTTTGGGTCAAGACTATGGGCTCGAATTTGCTAAAGGATTATATCCCGGTATTTTTCTAAATGGTGTTAATGTCCCAAATGCAAATATATACTGGGGCCGGATAATGGTTCCAGTTTTAGTCGCACCAAATTTATGGTCACATGTCGCTTTTTCCTATTCGCAATTATCTGGTATTAATGTGTACATAAATGGAAATCTAATTTATCATACCTCGGCAACGAGATTAATAAATTGTGAGACAAATCTATTTCCAAGAATTGGGTGCAGAATTGATCCTTCCGAAACAGTTTTCTTTAATGGAGGCATTGATGATTTGAGATTGTGGAAAACCGTAAGAACTCAAAATCAAATAGCTCAAAAAATGAATAATGAACTTACGGGTAATGAGTATGGTTTGGTTGCGTATTGGAAATTTGACGAAGCAGAAAATTCGGGTAATATTATCCACGATTCCTCACCAAATCATAATGATGGTCGAATTCATGGTAATGTTTTTATCTCTGGCCATAAATAAAATTAAATGAATTATTCTGAAATAATATAATACCGAAATTTTAGTAAAGATCATTTAGTGATTTGTATAATTGGTAGATTTAATGAGATAATGACTTAAATTTGCGAAGTTTTTAATTTCTTAGATAGCTCATGTTCACTAAAAATATACATTACATTTTCGAATTTAACCCCAGTTAGATTGAAATCTTTTGGGAGTTAAGGCAATTCATTATTATCAATTCAGAAATTTAATTTTAGCAGTTGGCTTAGTACGAAGATATTACATAATTACGGAAATAATTACCGGTAAATATCCTGGCTTAGCAAAAAAATATCTAATTAATTCTTATCGACTTCCCTAAATCTTTATTTTTAGGCTATATTTTAATCTATTTAAATTTTTCGCTTGCTTAAATCTTATGGCATTTTTGTTGCTTAATTGTATATGTAATTTAATGAATGGAGTGTCTATGCTATCTATAATAGTTATATATGCAGTTATTGCTCTCTTTTGCTTTCCTGTTGTTCTTTATCTTATCCACAATGCTCCAACTGGATTCGAAAATGAAAATGGCTTTCACAGTGAAAAAACTGAGCCTGATACACATGCAATTCATTTTTATGGAGCGCATAAAAGTGCATAGTTTTTCGAGTAATTGGAAAACTATTTTAGGCAATGTTGAATGAATTATACTGAGGGGCATAATTCTAAATAATGGGGGCTCGAAAAATGAACGTGTATTCATACAGGCTTTAGAAAGCATTGAATCGTTCTTAATACTTGCAATTTTTTATATTTTATCCAATCTGTAAAGACTACCTTTAAAACCAATTAATTTTTATATATATTTTCAAATAATTGTATTACAATTTTTGTCAGGAAGATTTTAATACTATGATTTAGTAAAAGGATGCATTATTTTTAGTTAATTACATTAAAAAAAATAAAACTGAATTTTATATTTATGAGTAGAGGCGATTTTAATGACGTGAGTTATAGGGCTCATAAAAAACACCTGGAAAAAATAAACTCATCAGGCAGTGACGTTTCGCTAAAGCGATTAGTAAAAAAAGATTCTATAGATTACTGGCGGCATGAGAGAATGTATGAACTGCTTCGACCGTTTATTGATACTTTCGAACGCTGGCTGACTGTTGGCGATGGAATGGGAACAGATGCAAACTGGTTGCAGGGACAGGGCGTTAGTGTAGTAGCCACTGATTTGTCAGACGATATATTAAAAGAAAGCTATAATCAAAAATTTATTGATGAATATAAACAGGAAAATGCGGAACATCTTTCTTTCTCCGATCATTCATTTTCTTACGTTTTATGCAAAGAGTCCTTTCACCATTTCCCCAGACCTTACATAGCGCTTTATGAAATGATTCGAGTTTCAAGTAAAGCAGTAATGATAATAGAACCCGTAGATATTATTTTAAAGATGCCCGTCATGATGCGTATCAAAAACGTACTGGATAAAATTGATGTTAATTTGATCAATAAAATTTGGAAAAACAGGTATTCATTTGAAGAAGTGGGTAATTACGTTTATAAAATTTCCGAAAGAGAAATTGAAAAAGTTGCGATGGGTATTAACCTTCCCGCTATTGCATTTAAAGGTTTGCACGATTATTATACAACATCGATCGATTTGTCTGAGCCGCTAACCAATACTAAATATTTTAATTTAGTTAAAAACAAAATAAGATTTAGAAATTTTCTCAGCAAGTTTGGTATTATTCCCTATCAGCTTTATTGCAGTGTAGTTTTCAAACAATTACCAACACCTCAAGTAATACAAAAACTAAAGTCTGAGGGCTACAAATATATAGAGTTACCAAAGAATCCGTACATTTAATAAAATTAATTAGCCCGTTTACAATTAAAGGAATATTTATATATCAAATTTTCTAATAGTATAAATAAATGAAAGTAAAAAATATCTTCCCAGCACATTAGTTTGAACATTTTCAGTATAAGTATCGGTAACGTTATGCTGAATATTTGTATTTTGATTAAGCAGGTCTGTTACAGTAAACCTAATTTCGGCGTTATCATCCGATAGAAATTTTTTGCCAATGCCCATATTCCACAACAACATATTTTTATTAAATGAATTTGGTACATTATTGTTAAACTGATCATTTAATTCATCCTGAAAGACAAAAGCTTTCCAAATATTTAAGTAAAATTTTAAATCCGTAATTTGTGTAAAATAATTATTATTGTTTGTCGCATCTATATTGTTTTTAGCAAAGGTAACATTGCTGTTGCTGGATAATGTAAAATCGATATCTTCATTAATGTTGCTACTAAAGACCAAACCTCCACCAATAGTTTTTGAATTAGTAATATTTGTGGTTCCGTTCAAAATGCCCGGTGTATGGGAATAGCTTGTGTTAAGACTGATATTAATATTGGACTTTAGAAAATCAATTGGAAGTCCATAAGTAATAAAAGAATGTATGTTCGTATACCCATTTAAATTTACAGGGATTGTTATTTTTGAACCATTGTTTAGCGCAATACCGTTTAATACAGTTGTATCTTTATTTGCTATTATTGTATTGTTGGCTATATAATTGTTCATAAAAGTTGCACTAAATAAAATAAAAAATATATTTGTATGGCCTGGACTAATTTTGGAATATCTTAACGTTACTGTGTTTTTATAATCCTGGAGCAGGTCCGGGTTTCCAATACTTAGCTGAGTTGGATTTGAATTATTAACCACATCCTGTAATTGAGTAATAGTTGGGGCATCATTCGTGGACCGGAACATAAACCGCAAGTTACTTTCTCGTGAAATATTATATCGAAACATTAATGACGGCAAAAACGAATAAAAGTTTCTTTCTAAACTGCCGATATATGGAAATGCCCTGTTGTTATTTAGAATAGAAATATTGTAATTAAGATTAAGAGCTAAGTTAATGTCGGTCAATCTGATTCTATAGCCAGTACCGAACGTTTCCACTTTGTAAATTTCTTTATAAACATTACTCAATGAGGTATCCAGTGATTGGCTGTTTGTTAAATTATCAAATGTTCTTTTATCGCTGTTATTTTCATAGTATGAATAGCCTGAATTGAATTGTATCAGGCTTTTGTCGGACAGAGGTTCTGTATAGATTAAATTTGAGGAACCACTGTACCCATGCTGGCTTAAATTAGAATTCTGATTAATTGTGTCAGACGAGTTTGTAGAACCAAAAAATAAATCCTCGGCATTTAAATTGTTATTACCGGAATTGCCGTTAAATGATCCATTCAATGACAAAGAGATGGTCCTTCCGGTTTTTTCAAATTTATGACGTAATAATAAACCGTTATTTGAGTTATATGCGGAGAGATTTGAATTAAAAATATTGTTGGTGGAGTTTAACAAATTGTTGGCAGAGGTTGTATTACCTAACACATTGCTTGTGGCATTATTTTGTTGAAATGTAGTTGATGGGGTAAATAAAATAGAATTTGATGAATCTATCTGATAATTCATTCTAATACTAAAACGATTGTTGGTATTCTTAGTTATTGAAGAGTTATTCTCATCATATAACTGGCTTTGTGGCGATGCAAGAAAAGAATTTCTATCGGTAACTGATTCGGCATCATTATTTGTTAGGTTAAAAAAATAGCTACCGGTAAAATCAATCTTTTCTCCCCATTTATCAGAAAAGTTTAAACCAGCCGCTTTAGTATTGATTAATCCGGTTGATTGGCTAACAAGAAAATCGGATGCGTTAGGAGGTGAAAATCCACCAGGTCCTCCCCCACCACTAAATCCGCCAGCACGACCACCGCCCCCCCTTTGTCCGCCACCTCCACCCCGGAAGCCCCTACCTGAACCGGACATAACCCCGAGTAAATCTTCGGTCGAGAAATTTTGTTGATTTATATTGTTTAACTGAGTTAGTATTGTTAATCGTTGGTCTCCATTAAAAAAATTTATATTTCCACCTGCTGCATATCTATCGTCGTCACCGTAACCTCCGGTAATTTTACCGAATGTTCCCTGCCTGTTTCTTAGACTTGTAACAATATTTATTGTTTTATTTGTGTTCCCATCATCAAAACCAGTAAACTGCGATTGATCACTCTGTTGATCAAAAACCTGAATCTTTTCAATAATCTGCGCAGGTAGGTTTTTTAATACTGCATTTGGATCGCTGCCAAAGAACTCCTTACCGTCCACAAGTACTTTAGCAACATTTTCTCCCTGCGCTTGTACCTGGCCTCCCTGAGTAGTAATACCTGGCATTTTATTTACAAGATCCTCTGCAGTCGCGTCTTTATTAGTCTTAAAGGAGCTGGCTGAATATTCAGTAGTGTCTTGCTTAAGTGTCACGGGTAGCGGTTCCCCATTTATTTCAATCTCATTCAATTTAACTCCGATAGGTTGCAAAAAAAATTGTTTAAGATCGATTGATTCGTTTATTAACACAATATCTTTTTTAACATCCTTATAACCTAAAAAAGAAATATTCATCAAATATTTACCAGCCGTTAGATTGTCAAAAATGAATGTACCTTTTGAGTCAGTTATCATTCCTATAATTTTGTTGTTGGAGGCATATTTTAAGATCACATTTGCATTCTCAAGGCCCTTTTTGTTTGAATAGTCCACCACCTGGCCGGTGATTGTTAAGTGCTGCGCCCAGAAAGTTGGACTTAGTAGAACTACCAGAGAAAGGATATATCTTAGTTTCATATATTGAATATTTTTTTATAAGCTTAACATTAGTCATTTTATTTGAATGAATGGTTTAATTAAAATCATTAAATAATACTATTTATGATTTAAAAAGCTTGATTTTGAAGTAAAGAATGGCCACAAATATTCAGTATATCTGATTGATCAAAAACCACCATAATTGAGAACTTAGCAATTGACACTTCTCAAAAACAGGAAGAATAGTTTTAAAAGGCTAATATTCGCCACTTTTTGAAAATTTGTTGTCTGGCATTCTACTTGTCCTGTCAACCCTGCTTATTTCTTTTACACAGTTTCTTTTTCTGTTTGTACAAAATCTTTGCCCAGGGGTCTATGGGAAATAGAATTATATATAGAAAAGGAAATGAGGGTAATAAATCGAGAAACTACCGGAACAATCTACCTCATTTCAAATTTAAAGTTTTCAGGAAAATCCTGGAGTCCCTTCCTGTAATTTTGCTGCTGACACTTTTATACTCTTACAATCAAGTTTTTGTGTAATGATATAGTTAAACAAGAAAAATAACATTTGATTATAGAAATCGTTTGAGATTTAAATTAATTGTGCAATAAGCAATGTATATACTAATAAATCTTTTTAAAGAAATAGCGGTTTATCTTGTAATAGCATATCTGTTTAGCAAAACACCGGCCTTTAAACTACTGTTTACCAGGAAGTTTAGCCTCAATTACTTCCTAACTCTTTATATCATTCTAAGCACAATCTCGATAATTGGAACCTACTTTGGAGTACCTGTAAACGGCGCAATTGCAAATAACCGTGTCATTGGAGCTGTTATTGCCGGACTAATCGGAGGGCCTTCATTAGGTTTTTCTGTTGGAATTACTGCAGGGGTTCATAGATATTTTATGGGCGGATTCACTGCAATTTCATGCGGATTATCAACAACAGTTGAAGGGATATTTGGTGGACTGGTTGGGCAGTATTTTTTAAATAGGGAGAAACATGAGAGAATTTTTGATCCGGATGTTGTGTTTCTTACAACTTTGATTGCAGAAATCTTACAGATGCTTATTATCATTGCAATTTCCAGACCTTTAAATGATGCTATTGATCTCGTGAAAGTAATTGCATTACCAATGATCCTAGCAAATTCATTTGGGGCTACACTTATTATGAGTTTATTCAGAGATCAACGTAATAATTATGACAAAATTGGATCAGTATATTCAAAACAGGCATTAAGAATTGCTAAAAAAATTCTTGGGGTCCTTAATAAAGGCCTAAATCGAAATTCTGCGGAAAAAATTGCAAATATAATTATCGAAGAAACTAACGTTGCAGCCGTTGCAATTACTAATCGTGAGAATATTCTTGCTTTTGTTGGTGTTGGAAACGATCACCACAAACCAGGTAATCCAATTTCTTCAGATAATACAAAAGAGGCTATTCAGAAAAATAAGATAATATTTTTAGATGGATCAAACGGATATTATCATTGCCAGATTTCAAAGGATTGTAAACTTTCTACTGTTCTGGTCGTTCCAATGAGAGTAAATGATGAAGTAATCGGTACAATAAAACTCTATGAACAAAAGAACAAATTCTTCCTTAAGATTAACGAAGCTTTAGGCGAGGGGATTGCGGAACTTGTGGCAAATCAGCTTATCGCAGCAAGATATGAATATCAAAAAAACATGCTCACAAAATCGGAATTAAATCTGATTCAGGCCAAAATTAACCCTCATTTTTTGTTTAACTCTATTAATACAATAATTGCAGTCAGTCGCTGGAACCCTGATAAGGCCCGAGAATTATTAATGCATCTTTCAAATTATTTTAGAAAAAATTTAAAAAGAAATGATAATCTATCCACTATTAAAGAAGAATTGGATCACGTAAAATCATACCTCGAGATTGAAAAAGTGAGATTTCAAGATCACCTGAAAATAAAATTTGAAATTGAAAAAAAATTATTAAATGTGAAAATACCAACCTTTACGTTCCAGCCCATTGTTGAAAATGCAATTAAGCATGGAGTTTCTAAGTTACTTAATAATGGTGAAGTGAAAATCAAAATCTTTAGAAACAATGGTAATATTCAGATTGATGTGGAAGATAATGGCGGGCTGTATGTTGAAAATAATGACGGCAGCGGGCTTGGTATACAGATAGTAGATAAGAGAATCAAAAATCTTGTGGGGAATGGATATGGTGTAAATATACATTGTGAAAAGGATACTAAGACGATTGCGACAATATTATTACCAGCAGGAGGCATAAATTGAAATTAAATGCAATCATAATTGAAGATGAGATAAATGCAAGAGAAGAATTGCAATACTTGCTTGAAGAGACGGGCAAGATACAAGTTCTGGAAAAATGTGCTAATGCCCTTGATGGTATTAAAGCAATTAATCATTTGAAACCTGACGTAATTTTTCTTGATATCCAGTTACCGGAAATTGGCGGGTTTGATATGTTGTCAATGATTGAAGAAACAAAATTACCCTGGGTAGTTTTTGTTACTGCTTATGATGAATTTGCACTTGAAGCATTTGAAAATGACGCTGTTGACTACCTGTTAAAACCTGTTGAGAAGGAACGTTTAGACAAAACCATTGAAAAACTTAAAAAATTAATAGTTGAAAAAAGCCCGCAAAATCTGAATATCCCGCCATTGAAAAAAATTCCAAGCGCAGGTACAAATAAAGTAAAAATGGTTGATGTTGATTTGGTGGAATATGTTCATTCCAATGATGTGGGTGTATTTTTCTTTGATTGTGAGAAAAAACACTTTACCGATCTTACATTGAAAGTCCTTGAGGAAAAAACAAAATTATTTAGATGTCATAAACAATATTTAATAAACCTTGATAAAATAGATGAAATTATATTTGAAGAAAATTCTGCTGCTAAAATTCAAACAACCGGAAAACACTTTATACCTGTCAGCAGACATTATTTAAAAATATTAAAAGGGCAACTTGGAATATGATGCAACTTAAATAGGCTATCGCGCCTTTTAATTTTATATAGGGCATCTTATTCGTTTTTCTTTTGCATAATCCAAGCGCTGTTAATAGCTTAAAAAGCTAAAGATAGGGCAATAGTCAAAAAGCAGATTTAAAAATTAATTTATCAGATAAATGTTCTCTAAATCACTAATTAATAAATTGTAGGATTAAATATCTAAAGGAGAAATGCAATGAAAAAAATTATTGTGTTATTCTGTTCTTTATTGTTTTCAGTTGGACTTTTAGCCCAAAACGTTGAAACCGGCGGAAAGGAAACATTGAAAATTACTGGATTTATTAGCACTACATTCTGGTCACAAAACCAGCAGTTTGCTTTTGGTAATGGTCAGAGCGCAGAGTTTCCCACAACAAATTTTACTCAGAATCAAGGTCTTTCCGGTGGGGATATTCGCAATACAAGGCTTACTATGTTATTTGGCGGACCAGAAATTACCAGTGACTGGAAATTAGGTGGCGTGCTTGAGTTTGACGCTTTTAATGATCCAACAAATACAGGTGCCTTTGGTGGACAAATATGGACGCCACGAGTTCGTTTGGCCTATGTAGATCTTGTGCATGAAAATATGACTATTCGACTGGGTCAAGCATGGGATCCATTGTTTGGAAATGTGGCAGCGTCACTTTCACATATTGCTTTTCCGCTTGGATATGGCGCAGCCGGAGATGTGGGCTGGAGATTTCCGGGAATATTCTTCTATTATAAATTTGATTCAAACAGTTCAACCCACGTAGGTATAGATGCCGCTATTATGTCAGGATCCTGGACAAATCAACCTAATATGACTACTACTACTTTTACAACAGCAGGTAATGCCGGTACTCCCCAGTTTGAAGTAAGGTTAAATTTGGAAAGCAAATTTGAAGGGGGCGGAGTTTTTAAAGCATACGTTGTTGGTCATTATGATCAAGTAAATCTTGCCGGGCAAGGAGCCGACTCAACAAATAATCTGACTGGAACTGCCGGAGAATTAGGGGCCAACTTTAGTTCAAACGGGTTTCTGGTTCAAGGTAATGTATATACTGGCAAGAACGTTGGACAACAATTTGGAAATTTGACACAATTCTCAACAGTTAATAAAGATTTAGCTTCTACTGGCGGCTGGGCACAATTGGGCTATGCATTTGAAAGCGGCTGGGGAATATATGGATTCTATGGTATGGAGAATGCAAATCAGGATGACTTAAAAGCATTTAAATCATCTAGCTTGAGAGAGAAAAACACGATGTATGTTATTATGCTAAAATATGAAACAGGCCCTTATTCTGTGGGAGTAGAATATCTCCACGATAAGTTAACATTATTAACATATTCACCAATAAGTGGTCTTTATTCTGAACCCGATCAATCCGGTAGTCAGATTGCTATAAGTGCTTTATATAAATTCTAAAAATTATTTAACAGATAAATTCCCCTTCTCTTTGTGGAGAAGGGGAAAAATGTTCTCTGTCACAGTTTTCTAGCATAATGGACAATATTGATTAAATATATTGTTCAAATTGGAGACAGATAATTCGTTCTTTTATTTAGTGTGTTTGTAATATTGGATAAAATTGATTTTGTATAATTTTTTTATACAAAATTCTGGAAACATTATATAAAATAATTAGGAGGTATTATGTCAGAAAGTACAAAAATTTTCGATTCGACTGCTAATCCAGCTCCATTAGGGTTGCTAGGATTCGGTATGACGACTGTTCTCCTCAATTTGCATAACGCAGGTTTTTTTGCGCTAAGTAGTATGGTACTCGCAATGGGTGTCTTTTATGGAGGCATGGCACAAATTTTCGCAGGCTGGATGGAATGGAAAAAAGGCAATACATTTGGAACAGTTGCATTTACTTCTTACGGACTGTTCTGGTTAACCCTTGTATATCTTATAGTTATGCCAAGTTGGGGCGGTGTAACAAAGGCAGATGAGGGCGGGATGATTGCGTATTTATTTATGTGGGGACTATTTACTTTTTGCATGTGGATTGCTACTTTAAAGAAGAATAAAGCATTGCAGGTAGTATTCTTTACATTGTTTGTTTTATTCTGGTTGCTTGCTTTGGGTGATTACACTGGAAATGCAACGTTAAAAACATTCACCGGCTGGGAAGGGATCATCTGTGGGCTGTCTGCAATTTATTTAGCTGTTGCAGAAATTTTAAATGAAACTTATGGCAAAGTTGTACTTCCCATTGGTTGATCCATTTTTTCATAATTTAAAGTTTAGGAGATAAACTATGGCTGATAAAAAAACTAATGATGAAGTATCCGAAGCGCAGATAGCCGTGCATTGGAAGGAGGAAGGTTACTTTAAACCAACAGAAAAATTTAAAGAACAGGCAAATGTTAAAGATGATAAAATATTGAAGCGATTTGGGATGAAAAACTTTCCTGATTGCTATAAGGAATATGCTGATCTTCTGGATTGGTATAAGCCTTATACTAAGATCCTTGATACAAGCAGACCACCATTCTGGAGATGGTTTAAGGGTGGTAAATTAAATGCAAGTTATAATTGTATAGACAGGCATTTGCCCAAATATAAAAACAAAACAGCAATTCATTTCGTACCCGAACTGGAAAATGAACCAATACAGCACATTACCTATCAGGAACTTTCAGTAAGAGTAAATGAATTCGCTGCTTTGCTTAAGGACTTCTGCGGGTTGAAACCCGGCGATACCGCAACATTGCATATGCCGATGATTCCTGAGATTGCAATAGCAATGTTAGCATGTGCACGTATAGGAGTCGCTCACTCACAGGTGTTTTCCGGTTTTTCCGGGAAAGCATGCGGTGAGAGAATTGCTGATGCAAAAAGCAAAGTTCTGATCACTGCAGATTCTTACTACAGAAGCGGAGATTTGATTGATCATAAAGAGAAAGCTGACATTGCATGTGATGTAGCTTTAAAAGAAGGACAGAAAGTCGAAAAAGTTCTTATCTTCGAGCGTTATCCAGGCAAATATTCGGCTAAAACACCAATGGTCGAAGGTCGTGATTTTATAGTTAATGATGTAATTAAAAAATATTATCATGCGAAAGTTGAGCCTGAAAAGATGCCTGCAGAAGGCACATTGTTTATTATGTATACATCCGGATCTACTGGCAAACCTAAAGGAGCACAGCATTCAATAGGCGGTTATATGTCTTATGTAACCGGTACATCAAAATATATTCAGGATATTCATCCTGAAGATGTATACTGGTGTATGGCTGATATCGGATGGATTACCGGACACTCATATATTATTTACGGACCTCTTGCATTAGCTGCATCATCCGTGATATATGAAGGAGTACCAACTTATCCGGATGCAGGCAGGCCGTGGCGTGTTGCTGAAGAACTGGAGGTAAATATATTCCATACTTCTCCAACGGCTATTCGAGCTTTACGCCGTGTTGGACCGGATGAGCCATCAAAATATAATTACCATTTTAAACATATGACAACTGTCGGTGAACCGATTGAACCGGAAGTATGGAGATGGTATTATAATGTAGTAGGGAAAAAGGAAGCTGCTATCGTCGATACCTGGTGGCAGACAGAAACCGGCGGGTTCTTATGCTCTACTTTACCTGGCGTTCATAATATGAAACCCGGTAGCGCCGGTCCCGGTGTTCCTGGAATATATCCAATTATCTTCGATGATGATGGGAAACCGCTTCCAGCCGGTTCAAACAAAGCCGGAAACATTTGCATTCAAAATCCGTGGCCGGGTTTAATGATGACAATCTGGGGTGATGATGATAGATTTGTGCGTCAATACTTTGAGCGATATAATAAAAATCCTAAAAGCAAGGATTGGAAAGATTGGCCTTATTTTGCTGGAGATGGCGCGGTAGAAGGTCCAGACGGTTACTTCAGAATACTCGGACGAATTGATGATGTAATAAATGTTGCAGGTCATCGGTTAGGGACAAAGGAACTGGAATCTGCTGCGCTAATGTGTCCGGAAGTTGGTGAAGCTGCTGTTGTTCCTGTTGCTGATCCTATTAAAGGAAAAGTTCCTCATATATTTGTTTCCTTAAAACCGGGAATAAAGGCCAGTCCGGAAATACAAAAAAGTGTTTCCGATACTCTTGCCAGGGAGATTGGGCCTATAGCCAAACCAGGTAAGGTATGGATTGTTTCTGATATGCCTAAAACCCGTTCCGGGAAAATTATGAGAAGGATATTATCTGCAGTTGCTAATAAACAAGATGTTGGGGATATAACAACGCTAGCAAATCCGCAGGTAGTAGAAGAAATAAAAAATCTGGCATAATCTGATCATATTAAATGGAGGTTTCAATATTTGTTTTGAACCTCCATTTTTTATATATATTCTAATGCAGTTCTCGTTTTTTGGGAATTAAAATGTTATGTTCCGAATAATACCGGAAGGATTGGCATATCACGAGCACGTCTTACTAAAAGATGGTCAGGGGATATTCCTAAAACCAGCCACAGAAAAAGATATCTCTATTGTAGATTCGTTTATGAAACGCATTTCGCGGGAAAGTTTGCGAATGCGTTTTATGGCATCAATATCAGAAGTTTCTGAAACAACAATTAAAAATCTTTGTAATGGAGATTTTAAGCAGGATGGTTGTATTCTGGCTATTACCGGAGAGGGCGAAGCTAAAAAAGTTATAGGACTTGGAAATTATGTTGCAACAGGAAATGGACATTCTGCAGAAGTTGCTTTCCTTATAGAAGATGCATACCAGGGGCGGGGAATTAGTACGATATTAATTGAAAGACTTGCCGGTCTGGCTGCGGCAAATGGGTTTATAGATTTTGAAGCAGAAGTTCTACCGGATAACCAGCCTATGATGAACGTCTTTAAAAGTTCCGGCTTTGAGAAACACAGAGTTTGGAGTTCTGACACAGTACATTTTGAACTGCCCGTAAAAGGTGGCGGTCAAACTTGGGAAATATCACAATTACGCGAGAGGATAGCTGTTGCAAATTCACTCAGCCCCCTCTTGCATCCCAAAGTTATAGCAATTATCGGCGCATCGAGAGATCCCTCTTCTATTGGGAATATGATTTTTAAAAATATTTTAAATGCCGGTTTCAAAGGTGATGTATTTCCTGTGAATTCTCAGGCAGATTCTATAGATGGAATAAAGGCATACTCTTCTGCTAAAGATCTTCCAAAACAAATTGATCTTGCTGTTATAGCGATAAAAGCAGAAAAAGTTTTTGATGTTGCAAAAGAAGCCATCGACGCAGGCGCAAAGGGCCTTGTGGTAGTTTCGGCTGGATTTTCTGATGCGGGAGCAGAAGGGAAAGAAAGACAAAATAAACTTGTTGAACTTGTTAGATCAAACGGAGTCAGACTATTAGGCCCAAGTTGTCTTGGTTTAATGAATACAAACCAGAATATAAAATTAAATGCAAGCCTGGCTCCTAAAATTATGACACAAGGCCAAACAGGATTTTTTTCACATTCGGCTGCACTTGGACTTGTTATATTAGATTATGCCAAGGAAAAAGGGCTAGGATTTACGACTTTTGTGTCAGCCGGTAACAGGGCAGATGTTTCAGGTAATGATTTATTACTTTACTGGGAAGAAGATCCTGAAACAAAAATTGCAATTCTTTATCTTGAAACTTTTGGAAACCCAAGAAGATTTGTTCGCATAGCAAGAAGAATGTCATACAAAAAACCAATTCTTTGTGTTAAAGGAGCTAGAAGTTCTGCCGGGAAAAAAACTGTAGAAGCAAAAAGCGGAGCGTATTCTGCAGGAGAAAGAGAGGTTGAAGCATTGTTTCAGCAAACAGGGATAATATTAGCGCCCAACCTTGAAGATATTTTTGATATAGCTGTAGTGCTTGCTCATCAGCCATTGCCTAAGGGCAACCGGGTTTGCATAATTGCTAATTCTTCTGGAATGGCTACAATATTTGCAGATGCCTGTGAAATGAATGAGCTGGAGATTAATGAACCGGGAGTTATAGATCTCGGGGCATTTACTTCTCCCGATAAATATGAGGAAGCAGTTTTGCAGGCACATCTTTCCGAAAAAATTGATAGTCTGCTAATTGGTTTTGCCTGTGTGGGAAATTGCGATACAGATGCTTTCGCTGATGCAATAAGAAAAGGTATTAGTAAAGCTGAAAAACAAACCGGGTTAAAAAAACCTGTATTGCTTTGTCTAATGGGAGCCGCGGGAACTATTTCTCTTGTTGATGAAATTAATAATGGGCATCGAAAATTTCCTTCCTTCAGATTTCCTGAATTAGCAGTAAATGCACTGGGCAGAATAGTTCGTTATGTGGAATTTAAAAAACGGCCATTAGGAAATCTGGTCTGGTATGACAAAGTTGATGCCGCCAATGCTCGACAGCTAATCCAGAAAATTTTATCTGAAAATAATTTGGCCGATCAGGTTATAAATTTAGATAAAAAATCTACAGTTGAGTTATTAAAATATTTTGGAATTAAAACTACAAGTAGTCAGCATTCACAATTAGATATTGTAAATGTTAAAATAAAACCTGATCGGTTATTTGGACCCTTGCTCGAAATTAAAGTTCCGGATTATGACACAATTTTACGGATTACTCCAATTACTGACAGAGATTTGGAAGAAACATTACAGCAGATTCGTTGCAGTAAAGAGGGAGGATTGAGTCAGACTTTGGGTAAATTTTCCCAGATGATTGAGGAAATTCCCTGGCTATGGGAACTTGACGCTAAAGTTGTTCTTGATAAGAAACCATTGATAATTTCTGATGTTGCGATAAAAATAAAGGCAGGAAAAATTGAGAGACCAAATTATTAATTATAAATTCTTGGGGGGATAATTATGTTAATAGCTGAAGTAATGAAACCAGATCCTATTACCATTTCAGAAAAGACGAAACTTAACGAAGCCTATCAATTAATGCATGAAAAGGGGATTAGACATCTTCCCGTTGTTAAAAACTGGAAATTGGTAGGGCTGGTTACGGACAGAGACTTGAGGCTGTCAACAAGTAAACTGGCCAAGCATCCTTTTAGCCCTGATGCTGAGGTTGGAAAAGTAATGAGCCATCCGGTTAATACTATTGGCCCTAACGACACTGTTGATCGAGCCACTCAAATTATGCGGGAATTAAAAATAGGTTGTTTGCCTGTTGTTGAAGAAGATCATCTGGTGGGAATTGTTACTGTTACAGATCTTCTTGATGCATTATTAATGCTTACCGGAATTCATCGTCCATCAGGCCGTCTTGATGTGAGGTTATCTGACAAACCCGGTGAACTGGCCAGACTCACTACTTTGCTTGCAGAACGTAAATTAAATATACATTCAATTTTAACTTATCCGGACAAAGAAGGCAAAGTAAGATTGGTTTTGAGAATTGGTTCAATAGAATTGAAAATGATTGCTGAAGTAATTTGCAACGCCGGTTTTGAAGTAATCTGGCCGCCACATATCGCATGTGTAAAATAATTTATCATCCAAAATATAAACTCTACGATCTTGGAGAAGGTCATCCATTTAATCCGATAAGAGCAGAAATGGTTTTGGATCTTCTTAAAGAACTTGGATATCCAGTTAATTGGATAGAGCCGGACCCTGTTACTCCTGAAATATTTTATCCAATTCACAATGAAAACTATGTAAATTCTATTGAAGCATTGAGCAAAGGCGAAAAATTACAAGACGCAGAAAAGTATGGGCTTGGTACGGTTGACAACCCGGTGGCAAAAGGGATGGCTGAAGGAGCAAGATATCACGCAGGAGGAACTTTACTGGCATCGAAATTACTTTTAGAAGGAAAGGCTAAAAAAATATTGCAGCTTGGCGGAGGATTTCATCACGCACATAGAAATATGGCAGCCGGGTTTTGTATCTATAATGACCTGGCTCTTGCTATAAAAGAGATGACAAATTTCGGATGGCACGTTGCTTATATTGATGTTGATGTTCATCACGGAGACGGGGTACAAAAAATATTTTATACCGACGATAAAGTTATGACTATATCGTTACACGAATCCGGAGAATATTTATTCCCTGGTACTGGATTTATACACGAACTCGGTCAAGGGATGGGACGTTCATTAAAATTAAATGTTCCGCTCGATCCATTTACTGAAGGAGAATCATATCTTGAAGTTATGGAGGGAATAATTAAGCCGGCTTTAAAATGGTTTCGACCGGATGCTCTTGTAGTAATGGCAGGTGCAGATGCTCATTTTTCTGATCCTCTCGCTGATCTTATGTTAACAACCAGAGATTATGAAAATATTTTTAAGACGATTCTTGACTATGCGGATAATTATAGCAAAGGTAGAATAATGTTTACTCTTGGTGGGGGATACTCGTTATCCGCTACTCCCAGGATTTGGGCAATTCTCTATTTACTACTTTTAAATTTAGAAATTCCTAAAAAAATTCCGCAAAACTGGATACATAAATGGGAGAAAATTACGGGCCAAAAAATGCCCGAATTACTTTACGATGAAATTCCCGCATTTGATCCCATACCGCGTAAACCTGAAATAGTGAAACACAACAGAGAACTTATAGTTCGCCTAAATGACTCTGTTGCCCAGTACTGGCTCTAATACTTCCTCTTATCATATTTTTTAGCCTTTCCGCATTAAATATGTAACTTTTGAGTATTTCATTTTATAAAATGCCTTTACTAAAAATTTCAATATCACCAGAGGGAATTATGAAAAACGGTAAAAAATTATTATTTCTTACACTTATTGTGATTGTTTTCACTGGATGTATGAATGAGAAAACACAAAAAAACACAAATGATATTTTGACATTTAGAGTTAACAACAAGCATTCCGGAATTTTTAACGGCAAAGGAATACAAAATCCTGGTGGATTTAGTTGGATTTTCAAAACTAATGGACCTGTAAGATCAACACCATCAGTTTATAATCAGACAGTTTACTTTGGAAGCAGCGATGGAAACCTTTATGCAGTGGATCTAAATAGTGGAGGAGAAAAATGGAGATTTAATACCGGGGGAGCTGTAACATCGTCTCCTTCAATATTGGAAAATAAAATATTTATCAGTAGCCGAAACGGATATCTTTTCTCATTGGATATAAACTCTGGAAAAGAAATCTGGAAATTTGATCTCGGCAGAGAACTTCCTTATGCATGGGGATTTGACTATTTCATATCATCTCCTGCTATCGAGGATCATGAAGTTTATATCGGAAGCGGAAATGGAAAGTTTTATTCAATTAATGCTGACAAAGGAAGCCTTAATTGGAAATATGATTGCGGTTCCAGAATCAGATCAACTGCGGTGATAAGCGATAAGTTTATTTTGTTTGGCGATATGAATGGTAGATTTTATGCACTGAATAAAGACAAAGGATCATTGGTCTGGAAATTTGAAGTTGAGGGCATAAAGTATGATAACTCAAAGTTTGGTTTTGACAGAAAATCAATTATGAGTTCAGCAGCAATCTCAGGGAATAATGTTGTATTTGGAAGCCGTGATGGGAATCTTTATAATTTGGATATTCAAACCGGAAAAGAAATCTGGAAAGTCAGTCACGGAACTTCGTGGATAATTAATTCGCCCGCTATTTATAACGGTGTTGTTTATGAGGGCAGTTCAGATGCCAGGTTTGAGCAAGCCGTTGAATTGAAAACTGGTAAAGAAATATGGAAAACAAATTCAATTCAGGCAGTATGGTCTTCTCCTGCTGTTACTGAAAGTACTATCTATTTCGGAGATTTTTCCGGTACTTTATTTGCACTGGATATAAAAACGGGGAAAGAAAAATGGAACACTAAATTAATGAATGGTTTTATAGCTTCATCACCTGTGGTTGTTGATGCAAATATTCTTGTAGGTGGTGATGATGGAAATTTATATTGTTTGAAAGAGAGTAATAAAAAAAATTATAGCAAAAATATTAAACGTGCAGTATACTGGGAAGAAAATAAATCATTTAATTGGTTTCAAAATGGGGTAGATAAAAGTATAAGGGATTATTTAAAGTCCAATGGCTATGAAGTGCTTGATAAAAATTCATTATCTAAATTTTTCAAAGATCAAATTAAATCCAAATATCCGAGTGCAGTTGTTTTTGCTTCAAATAATGTCCCTTTAACTGTCTTTGATGAAGAGAAAAATAATTTGCTTATAAGAGACTATCTTAACAACAATGGTAAGGTTATATTTCTGGGTGCAAATCCGCTGGCCTACATTTTTGATAAAAAATCTGGAAATCTTACAGGAATAGATTTTAAAATTCCTTCAAAAGTTTTTGGAGTAAATTACGAAGGTGAGCTCACCGATGCGTTGAAAGGTTGGTTTTATTCAAGGGTGACTTCCACAGGAGTAAAATGGGGACTTACTGGATGGTGGGTCGGAATAGGTTCAGTTAAAAAAGATCAGGTAAGCGAAGTTCTGGCAGAAGATGAAACTGGAAATGCGGCCGCGTGGGTTAAAAATTTTGGTGGGCCGGAGGGGACCGGGCTAATCCAGTTGTGGGCGAACAGATCGATTCAACAGGATTATGCTTATATTAAAAATGCTGCAGAGTATGGATTATGAATAATTTTTATTATTAAATATCTCTAAACTCTTTATAATAGATAGTCTTATAGAAAATTTCAGCTCTTGTAAATTAAATGCATTATGTTTAAACCAGTAACTTTTTCGGTTTGTCAAAGTATAAAATTAACATAAACTTTACTTGAAGTTTAACTTAAAATTATTATCTTAAACTTATATGAATTAAGACGTTGCCTATGAAAATTTTTCGATTACTTTTTTTCTTAATATTTTGTATTTCCCTGTTTGCGCAGGATTATTCACAAAAGTTTACTGATGGACTAAATCACGAAACCAGCCAGCTTTCGGATAATGATTCAGTTTTGGTGTGGATATTTTTTAAAGATAAGGGAAAATCATTAAGCAAATATTTTGAAAAACCTACTATGGTTGTTAGCGAAGCATCTCTAACCAGACGATCGCACGTATTTAAAAGCGGTTCGTTAATTGATCAAACCGACCTGCCCGTTAATAAAGATTATATCTCCAGGATTGAAAATTTAGGAGCAAGAATAAAAAATGTTACTAAATGGTTTAATGGTGTTTCTTGTTATGTAACTAAAAGTGACCTTGATAATATTGCTGCACTTAATTTTGTAAAAAAAATCGATTTTGTTGGGCAATATAAAAATGCAGCAAATCCAATAATTAATGAAAGCAATAATCAACCAACAAATATTTTTTTAAATAAAAATAATACTACTCACAAATATGATTACGGCCAGTCATATGCTGAATTAGAACAAATAAAAGTTCCGGAAGTTCATGATTGGGCTATACTGGAAATGGAATAACTATTTGTATAATGGATGCAGGTGTTAGCAATTTATCAGCACGAGGTTTTTCACAGATAAAGATAAAAGCCAAATATGATTTTGTAAATCACGATACAATAATTGCAAACCAGCCTCCACCAGATTCAGGAGATGGATCGCATGGTACTTGGACACTTGCTTTAATAGGTGGTTTCAAAGAAGGTGAATTAATTGGTCCGGCTTTTAATGCAACATTTCTTTTAGCCAAAACTGAAAACACTGAGAGCGAATCTTCAATTGAAGAAGACAACTGGATTGCAGCAGCCGAATGGGCGGATAGTATAGGTGTTCAGGTTACATCTACTTCGTTAGGTTATCGATATGACTTTACTTCCGGCACAGGGTATACATGCGCAGGATATGAATGGTCATACTGCCATAATTACAATTGGTGCAGAGATGGCGGCAAAAAAGGGAATAGTGGTAGTTAATTCCGCTGGAAATGATGCTATCCAGTGGCGGGCCAAATACTTTAAATGCGCCGGCTGATGGAGATAGTGTTATTGCAGTTGGTGCAGTTTCAATTTATGATACTAAGGATAAGAATGGTAATATTATTACTCCTGCAGGTACTATAGCACCATTTAGTAGTTATGGACCAACTTCAGATGGACGAATAAAGCCTGATGTTGCTGGCTGGGGGTGTGGACAATTATATTCCTTATGCTACTGCTGGGGCTACGACTGGTTATTATACCGGAAGTGGGACTTCATTTAGTTGTCCGCTCGTTGCGGGTGTTGCAGCATTAATTCTGGAAAAGAATCCCACCTGGACTCCAATGCAGGTAAGAGACGCATTGAGGAATACTGCTTCGAGACATGCAACACCTGACAGCCTATATGGGTGGGGAATTATTAATGCACTTGATGCTATTAATTATAATCCAACTTCAGCTGATACTGGTAATGGTGGTGTGCATAAAAACAATTTGCCTGATACATATGAACTTTCACAAAATTATCCAAATCCATTTAACCCGTCTACCACTATTAAATATCAAATAAAAGAAAGTGGTTTTGTAACCCTTAATGTTTATAATTTGCTTGGAAATCTTGTGGCAACATTGGTTCAGGAAAATGAACCTGCGGGGACGTATTATATTAACTTTAATGCAAATACTGAAGGTAATCAATTACCGAGCGGAGTTTATTTTTACAGATTGCAAGTAGGTAATTTTGTTGCGACTAAAAAAATGATAATAATGAAGTAGATGTTCTTCAACTTTATGAATTTACTAAAGTTACGGACTTCCCATTTTTTAACTTGTTTTTTAAATTCTAATTTCTTACTAATTAGTAAGGATAAATAAGTTTATTTGAAATTATGTTATGTCAATAAGTCCATATGAACGGGAATAGATCAATTATGTTACTAAAGAAAAGCGAGGGCGAAGATGAAACAGCAAAAAATAAATATCTCTGAACTGCAGGATGACTGGTCTCATTTTATCAACCAAATAATGCAAGGGGATGAAGTAATACTTACCCGCGTCGATAAACCTATTGCCATTATTTCTCCAGTTCAAAATGCCGGCTCTTCCCAAAGTACTACCGAAAAAAAATCGGTTCGAGCTAATCAGGAAGAAATGATTGAACAAAGTTCTACGACTAGCGAATGGTGGCTTGGTTGATATTATATTCTGGAAATGCTGTAAAATAGTTTTTAAATACCTAAGGGGATTTTTATGTTTAAAGCTTAAACTCCGCGACTAATTACCTGTCTTTTATTACTTCCTTTTTTAACAATATATACAGCGATCAAAATTATTACAGCCGCAATAATTATTGCTGTATCAAGTTTCTCATCAAGTATAAGCCAGCCTAAAAATAATGCTATCACAGGATTTATATATGCGTAGGTTGAAACAAATGATACCGGGAGTTTGTTTATTGCATAAATGTAAGCTCCGTAAGCAATGAAGGCTCCGAATACAAGTAAATATAAAAATGCAAACAAAGAATCCTGAGTAAAATGAAATCTTGGGTATTCTCCCAGCAATCCAGAAACAACAGTTAATGCAAATCCTGCAATACACATCTGTACAGCTGCGTTCATCATAGGATGAACAGAAACCTTAATATATTTTGAATAAATTGTTCCCGATGACCATCCTATAACACCTATCATTAAAGCTAATATTCCTGTAAGGTATGAAGGATCAAGAAGTGATTTAAAATCTATTCCGAAAATAAAACTGACACCTATTAGACCCAGTACTAATCCTGATAGAATCATAAAATTAATCTTCGGTCCTGTCGGTAACGCGGATTCAATACCAACAATCCAGAAAGGCATTGTTGTGATAAGCAATGCGGTTAATCCACTTGGCAACCATTGTTCTGCAAAAGCTACGAGACCATTACCAACACCTAGAAGAAGCAATCCAACGACGGCGATATGTTTTAGATCCTCTTTTTGTGGTAATTTATAACCTCGCAACTTTAGAAAAACTAAAAAGATGGGTCCTGCTAATAGCCATCTTAATCCTGCAAACAAAATAGGAGGCATGTCTTTTACACCAACTCTTATTGCAAGGTAAGTTGTACCCCAGATTATACAAATGGAAGTCCAGGCGATGTAAGCCTTAATATTTTCTCTATTCATATATTTTTATTGAAAGCTAAAATAGTAAAAATATTTCTGAATTCTTGCTTTTATTTAACTTATAATTTTTAATTTGTGGGTCAATAAAACTGGTCTATTCAGATTAATTGCCCGAATTATTCTTAATAATTATTTAGCTTAACATTTTTATGAAAAATATTGATCTCAAAAAGCTTTCTACAGTCTTACCTGGAATTCCTGGTGTGTTAAGCAAAGAAGAATATTTTAATTCGGCAGTATTAATTCCATTGATCTTATTGAATGGAGAGTTTCATCTTCTATTTGAAAAAAGGTCAGCTTTGATAAGGCAGGGCGGTGAAATATGTTTTCCAGGGGGAGAGATTGATATAAAAATTGATAAATCGTTTGAGGAAACTGCGATAAGGGAGACAATGGAGGAGCTTGGAATCAGCGAAAGTAAAATTCAAAAAATTGGATGCCTTGATACCTTTGTCGGGCCAATGGGCATCACGGTTGATTCCATAATAGCAGAACTTAATTTGAGAGAAATATCGAAGATAAATTATGATAAAAATGAAGTTGAAAAAATTTTTACGGTACCACTGTCTTTTTTTCTAGAGAACCCACCTGAAATCTATGAAATGCGTCTAGAATTACATTCTTATTATTTAAATGACAATGGGGAAAAAGTGGATCTGCTTCCCGTTAAGCAGCTTGGACTTCCAGAAAGATATTCAAAACCGAGACAGGGCAAAAAACACAAAGTTTATGTTTTTAAAACTCAAAATGAAATAATCTGGGGAATTACAGCAGCGCTTATAATGGAATTAATTAGTAAGATAAAAAAAATATTATAAAACCATTATTACATCATTATTATCTTTAAGGTTTTGAAAAATCAAATCCCTCGCTGCTTCAGACGGTACAATTATCTTAAAATTAAGGCTGAAATATTTTTCGTTTTTACTAACATTCGAAGGTGTGACTTCATAAGCGAGATCAAGTGAAGAAGCTTTAATTGCATCAATAAGCCTATCCACATCTTTTCCTATTACTTTATAAGTCCACTCACAGGGATATTCCAGTTCAGGTCGTTTGCTATTGCTATCCAGAATCATTTTAATTTACATTATAATAAAATTGATGAAATTCAGATAAATGTGGCTAAGTTCGTATATTTAAAGTGTTAATTTTTAAATATACATTACTTGAAAATTTACAAATATTTTAAATAAAAATTTTATCATTAAAGAAAATAAGACCGGGAGTTAAAAAATGACAGGAATAGTAGATGTTATCGCAAGAGAAATCCTTGATTCAAGAGGAAATCCGACATTGGAGGTTGATGTTTTACTTGAAAGTGGAGTTATTGGTAGAGCAGCCGTTCCAAGCGGTGCTTCCACAGGCGAGCATGAAGCAGTTGAATTGAGAGACGGCGACAAAAACCGTTATGGGGGTAAAGGTGTCCTAAAAGCCGTTGATAATGTAAATGAAAAAATAGCTGATGAAATTATAGATATGGATGCTGCAGAGCAGAATGAGATAGATAATTTTTTAATTTCATTGGACGGCACTCCGAATAAGTCAGTGCTTGGAGCCAACGCAATACTTGGAGTTTCTTTAGCATGTGCCAAAGCTTCTGCTGAAACTCTTGAGCTTCCGCTTTACCGCTACATTGGTGGTGCAAATGCAAAAACGTTGCCCGTCCCAATGATGAATATTTTAAATGGCGGAAAGCATGCTGATAACAATGTTGATTTTCAGGAATTCATGATAATGCCTGTCGGGGCCGTAAATTTTGCAGAAGCTTTAAGAATGGGTGCTGAAATTTTTCATTCTTTAAAATCTGTTTTACATAAAAAAGGTTATAACACAGCTGTTGGAGACGAAGGTGGTTTTGCCCCGAATTTGAAATCAAATGATGAAGCCCTTGAAGTTATACTTGAAGCGATAGAAAAGGGAGGTTTTAAATCCGGAAGTGAAATTGCGATAGCTCTGGATCCAGCAGCTAGTGAATTTTTTATAAAGGAAAAAAACGCCTATCATCTATTTAAATCTAAACCAAACGAAGTTATTTCAGTTGAAAAAATGGTTGATTATTGGTCAAACTGGGTAAAGCAATATCCTATAATCTCACTTGAAGATGCCCTCGCAGAGGATGATTGGGATGGCTGGCAATTATTAACTGAAAAACTGGGAAATAAAATTCAATTGGTTGGTGATGATATTTTCGTTACAAATACCGAAAGACTTTCAAAAGGAATCGAATTGGGTGTTGCTAATTCCATTCTAATTAAGGTAAATCAGATTGGTACTCTTACAGAAACACTGGATGCAATCGAAATGGCAAAGAAAGCTGGTTATACTAACGTTATAAGCCATAGATCAGGTGAAACAGAAGACACTACGATAGCTGACATAGCTGTTGCAACAAACGCGGGTCAGATTAAGACAGGGTCGCTTTCTAGAACAGATAGAATTGCTAAATACAATCAATTATTAAGAATAGAAGAAGAGCTAATGGATAGTGCAGTGTTCCCGGGGGTAAAAGCAATAAACTGCGCGTGATAATAATTCATATTAATAATTTAGCCGCCTAATATTGGCGGCTTTTTTATTTTAATTGTATTTAAATAATCCTTTAAAAAATAAATAAGACTTAAAACAATAATGAATTCAATATCAATTAAATATTTATCCCAGGCCTGAAGATTAAAAAAATTCATTAAAACATAAAGCACCATAAATATTTTAAAGATATTTGGTACCTTGTTTGAAAATATAATAATTAATATCCATCCACCGGCAAGAAATGAAAATAATATAAGAGGTATATTAAATAAGGGGTTGCCGAATATTTGAAGCATCACTTTGTGAAAAAACCCTAGAGTTATTACATAATTTTCAAAAAGCAGGTTTGTAAAATTCTGCTTGGCCGGAAAAAGTATATAAAATGCTGAAGCCATCACTCCGCCAAGGTAAAATATTTTATTATTATAAACCCGTCTAATAAAAAACAAAAATAAAGGAGATAAATAAAATCCAATGGCCGAAAAATTATATGCAGGTACGTAAGGGAAAAGGTAGCCATATTTTACCCTGATTGTTAACATCATTTCGCTATAAATATTATCGGGCATTAAACCTTTCCAAAAAATAAACATCATTAGGATTCCAGAAAATGTTAGCAATGTGTATATAGAATATTTATTAATGAAAGGTGGTTTGAATTTAAGCCTATCAAAAAAATAGCCCGCCGGCAAAAACGCACCAAATTGCCTGGTTAACATTAATAAAAAGAATGAAACAAAAAGTATCACATTATTTCTGTTATTAATTATTAGAAAAATTGAGATGGATATTAGTAATAAATACAGGCTGTCAGTATAAAAAGTTACTGCAATAAAATGAAAATATGGATTTAATAGAAATATACCGGCAAAAAATAACTTAGTTACAGTAGAAACTATTCCAATTTGTTCTATCGATTTGCAGAATAAAACAAAAGAAATGAAGACCATTGCTGAATCAAATATCCTAAGAATTATAATAGATGAAGTTATTTTTAGGAGTAATCCCGAAATAATAAAAACCAGGGGAGTTTGTGGAGCATCGTAAGTTTTAAGTAATTCAAAAAATCCTGACGAGCTAATATTTTTAAAGCTAACTGCTACTGCATAAAAAGTTCTTTCATCTTTAATCGGTGAAGCCGGTAGAAAAAAGAAAATAATAAATAAATGAATAAGCCATGTCCCGGCAGGAAGGTAAAAAAACCAATACTTTTTAATTTGAGCTAAATAATTTTGCAAAAATCGATATCGCTTATTAATTGGTTATTGCAATATAACAACCTTCCTGGAATTTTATTATAATTCATTATTGAATGTAATTTGATGCTGAGCTCGCTTTCTGATAAAACCTTCAACTCATCCCTTGAACGGTATAAAATATATTTGGAGTGCTTGCCTATAAAAGCTTTTTTTATTAGTTAAATACATTATTTTTGTCCTTTCTCAATATTAATTCTGAAATTTAATGCCGTTTGTTGGTGAATTAAGTGCTCTTGCTACAGCTTTCTGCTGGTCAGGTAGTTCGATGGCTTTTACATCTGCCTCCAGAAGTATTGGATCGATGCAACTGAACGCTAACAGGATGATAATTGGCTCGATTCTACTTTCCGGTACAATCCTTCTTTTAAACTTAAATTATGATATAACGATAAGTCAGCTTGAATTTTTAGTAATCAGTGGATTCATAGGGTTTGTTATTGGAGATTCGTTTCTATTTAAGGCATTTCAGCTAATAGGTGCAAGGCATGGAATGCTTTTAATGTCGCTTGTGCCGGCATTTTCTACAATACTGGCTTTTTTCTTTCTTAATGAAGTAATCAATCATTGGGGAATAATTGGGATCATAATTACTCTTTGCGGGATTGCACTTGTTATACTTGAAAAAAATCCCGAGCACTCACAAAAAGAAAAATTGAGCAGGATCGGTGTCTTTTATGGTATAATGGGAGCTCTTGGGCAGGCAGCGGGACTTATATTTGCAAAGTTCGCCTTTTCGGAAGGTCATATCAATGGCTTTGTTGCTACATTCGTAAGATTATTTTCAGCGGTAATAATATTTTTACCTCTAATAATAGTTTTCAGAAAATATAAAAATCCGGTAAAGCTTTATTCAAAAGACATTAAAGCTCTCTGGTCAACATTTACCGGAACAATATTTGGCCCTTTCCTTGGGGTTACTTGCAGTCTAATTGCAATTTCAAATACAAAGGTTGGAATCGCCTCAACAATAATGGCAACTACTCCAGTAATAATGCTTCCACTGGTAAGAATCATAAATAAGGAAAAGATTAACTGGCGGGCAATAGCCGGTGCTACTCTAGCTGTAGGCGGAGTTGCTATTTTGTTCTTGAGGTGAGAAAAGTATTTATTGTATAAAATTTTTATAGGTTCTATAAGTATTTTCATCAAAGCACACAAAGATAACCTTATCAATTATTTCATTGTTACCTAAAAATATTTTAGTAACATTTATTGCAATTTCTGTGGCTCTTTCCAGAGGAAATTGATAAACTCCGGTGCTTATTGCAGGGAAGGCAATAGTTTTAATATTGTTTTCGATGCTAATTGTAGTGAATTTCTATAACAGTCGGCAAGTAGTTTTTCCTCATTATGAGTTCCACCATTCCAAACAGGACCAACTGTGTGAATTACAAATTTTGCAGGCAGGTTATATCCATTTGTAATTTTCGCATTACCGGTTGGGCAGCCGTTTAGTGTCCGGCACTCTTCAAGTAATTTCGGACCGGCTGCCCTGTGAATAGCACCATCAACTCCGCCTCCGCCTAAAAGTGAGATGTTGGCGGCATTAACAATCGCATCAACTCTAAATGTTGTTATATTTCCTTTAACTATTTCAATCTTATTATTCATATCAATAATCTTATTTATTAAAATAAGTTATTGGTAAACTTCAAAATAATCAATTGAGATTAATCTTCTATTAATTTCTTCTCACGAAGAATTCCTGAACTAATTTATCCCAATCACCAGACTCAAGATTTTCAAGTTCACCGATTGAAATATCTTCCCCAGTGACTTCAACCTTTGGCCTGTCAATTTTTTTCGCTCCTTTTAGAGCGGTGCGAAAATGTTCAATATCGTCCTGATAAAATGAAACTGCAGCGTTACCAACTTTCAAATCTTTTATTTCATTGTCTATATTGTCAGCATCAATTATGCAGATCCAATTTGAATCGTATGGAGTAATGTTAAGGGCTTCAATTTCATTTTTCAGGAACCCGTTTATTCTTTTAACCAGACCTGAAATAGGTGAATTAAATCTAATAATCCTTTGTCCCTGTTTAACGCTGAAAAGCGGTTGTCCTTTTTTGACTTTCATTCCAAGATTCGGAAACTCAAAATCATCAATTTTTCCAATTAATTTTCGGGCAAAATCATCGATTCCAACATTTACAGTTCCATCCTGTTGCATGCTTGCCCAGCAATGTCCGTTTGAAATAAAAACTCCTCCGGGGATAGAAAATTCATCTGACTTCATGCTTTCTGTTGATGCCAAATGTGTAATATGTACTTTCGGCTTCAATTGTTTTTGAATTCTATCTTCTCTTTTAATTACTAATTTTTTTACAAATTCCAACAGCTCATCTTCAGTAAACGGTTTTTGAACATAATCCATTGCGCCGAATTTCATGCATTCTACAGCAGTCTCAACTGTTGCATATCCGGTGATTATTACAACATCAATATCCGGTCTTAAATGCTTAACAGATTTTGTAACTTCAAGCCCATCCATTTCGGGCATTTTTAGATCAGTAAAAACAAAATCATAATGATGAGTTTGTATTAGCCCTAAAGCTTCTTTCCCATTCTCAACTGTATCAATCGAATAGCCGTCGAGGACAAGAATTTTTCTGAAGCTGTCGAGAATTACTCCCTCATCATCTACGCAAAGTATTTTTGCTTTTGGATCCGGAACTTCGGCTCGTTTCAATGATTTAGCTTCTTTGCTAAAGTCAAGCTGTAGACTTACATCAAGAGCTTTCGCTCTTTCAATACGGGCTTTCTTTTCTTTCATTTTTCGCCCGATATATCTGATAAGTATATCAAATATTATGAATAATATTAGTGCTATTATGAAGAGTGCCATAATTTGTCTCCTTACTATAATTTTATATTATCCTCTTAAGGACATTATTTTCTATATCCTGTCCGAACTGCAGGGTGTTAAGTGTTTCAGTTCATAGTCTAAATCGTTTGGGATTACCCTGTATAGCCATCCCTGGAAATAGGGATCTTTTTCTATTATTGTTTTGTTTTTTAAAAGCTCTTCGTTAATTTCTATAATTCTTCCGCTTACAGGGGCCATAACTGAGTGTGTAGAGCCCATCTGTACAAACAAACTGGAGACAAGCAATTCCCTGCATTATTTCTTCATCAATCTTTAAAAATTGAATAGTCCGAGATTGAATCTATAGTTTTTAAAAAAAGATCAGTAATGCCGATAAGTGCGGTACCTTTGCTCTCCATTGAAACCCATGTTGCATAACCAAGGCGATAATATTTTGCAGGGCAAGGAACATATATTAACACTGAGTCCCGGATTAGTTTCTCATTCTCCTTAATCCTTTTCTGAATTTCCAGATATTTCATTCCGCGAGAAACTGAATTAAGAAGCTCATCTGCTGTAAATGGTTTAGGGATGAAATCAATCGCTCCCTTATAAAGGGAATTAACTGCGTTTTCAACAGTTGAGTAACCTGTTGTCATTATTACCGGAATTTCAATTTTTCTTTGGTTTAATTCATCAAGAAATTTAAATCCATCAATTTCTGGCATCATAATATCACAGAGCAATAGGTCGTATATTTTCTTTTCGATTTTATTAAGCGCATCAATTGCATCTGGAGATTCATCAACAGAATAATCTTCAGAGCAGCAAATTTTTTTAACTGCGTCCAGGATAACCTGTTCATCATCAATTACGAGTATATTTCCCCTGTGTGACATTGTTATTTCTGTTTTATCGGGAGCCTGATTATAAATGTGGTTCCCTTATTTATTTCGCTTTCCACTTTTATGGTACCGTTATGATTATCTATTATTCCCCAAATTACTGCAAGTCCCAGGCCCGTACCCTTTTGTCCTTTAGTACTGAAAAATGGTTCAAATATTCTCTGGATTTCATCTTTTGGAATACCACAGCCTGTGTCCGAAATTTTAATTTCTATAAAATCTTTTTTCCCGCCTTCATCGACTGATTCCCATCGCTGGTAGTCACAGCCTACTCTTGTACACGCCTCGAAGTTACTTTCATTAGGAACGCTCATTGAGAAGAGCGATGAACCGCATTTTGGACATTTCGAATTTTCTTCATTCATCGATACATTACATTGCGGACAGAGTATATTTAGTTTTTTGATTCTCATCAATTTCTTTTAAATACTGATGCGCTCTTCTTCCATAGACAGGATCAAGATGAATTATTTCTTCTTTGCCGTTAAATTTTGCCTTTAGTTTTATAGCCGGGAGCCCTTCAATTTTAAATTCGCCATCAATTAAATCATGCCTCTTCGGACAGGTTGCCCTTTTTATTTGAGCAACCCCATAAGGCGAAAGACTGAGGGAAGATGTTGAAACTGTTATCGTTCCGCCATTTTTGCCGATAGCATCATTTGCGTTTACAATCAGGTTAATAAATACCTGTTGTATCTGGTTTGAGTCAGCAATTATTTGCGGGATATTTTTGTCAAGTTTTTTTTCAAGTTTAACGTGATTGATGGTAAGTTGATTTTCAACGACTGATACCGCTTGTTCAATTACATCATTAATTTCAACATTATTTTTTTTGGGAACAGATTGTCTTGCAAAATCTAGCAGGCTTTTTACTATTTCCCGGCTGCGTTTTGTTTCCCTTACAATAACTTTTAAATCCTCCTGTAGTTCAGGGTTGTCTTGTGTTCTTTTTAAAAGGAAACTGCTATAAGTCAGAACCCCGGTCAATGGATTATTAATTTCGTGAGCAACACCTGCAGCAAGTCTTCCTAGAGACGCCAACTTATCTGACTGGAACAACTGCAACCTTGCTTCAGATAATTTATTTGTCATTATGTTAAAAGATCGTGCAAGTTTCCCCAGTTCATCATTGCCTTTTTCTTTTATAGTATAATTAAGATTTCCAATTCCAATCTGGTCCGTTGCTTTAAGTAATTCATTAACGGGTTTGTCAATCCATCTCTTTACTAAAAAACCAATAATGAAACTTAGCGCGATAATTGCGGCCAATGCAAATATTACAATTTCTATTTCCCCACGCTTAATTTCATTATCAACTTCAGCGAGATTCGTTGTAACATCTAGAACGCCAAGAATTGTTTTGTCTTTAGAGTGAGCATGACAATCGGCTTCCCAGCAAGACTGTTCATTATAGATAGGAGTGATTATGCCTAGTATTCTTGATGAATCCTGCTCTGTATTGTAAATACGAGTTCTTTGGTTTATTGCTAATCTTTCGAGCGGACGATTGGCAGCGTGGCAGGCATAGCAGCTTTCAGTTTTTTTGTCGACCATTTTGCCAACATCATTTTTTTGAGATGAATATATAATTTCGCCAAGCTTATTTAGAATTCTTACGGACCTTATTCCTTGCTGGTTTCCGATTGAAGTTATTGTTTTATCAATTCTATCACGTTGGTTTAGAAGCATATCATAGCGAGTACTGGATTTTACTGTTTCACTCAGCTGGTTGGCATGTCTTTCTACTTCGTAGAGCAGTGCATTGCTTTGTCTTTGAATATTGAAATACGCAAAAATTCCGATAATTATGATTGCAGTGATACCAACTGCAATTATTAATTTTAATCCGATCTTGTTAAACATAATATCATTCGCCCCGCTTCCATTACATCTTTATTAGCTTTCCAGGTAAATCTTTAGGAAAGCTTTTATCTTCGTGACAATTCGTACATACTGGATTTGAAAAATCTTTTGTCTGGTGACAGTCAGAACAATCGGCATCTTTGTGATTATCACTCAATTCAAGCCCTGTTTTTTTATGGTCAAATTTACCAGCTGCAAAATTTTTATGACAGCTTAAGCATTCATTATTCAATTTTGTAAAAACTGTTGTGTTACCATGACATTTTTGGCATTCCAGTTTTTCATGAAATTTATTTAATTTCCATCCGGTCGCTGTAGCATGATCAAATCTTCCTAATTCTTTATCGGAATGACATTTTGTACAGGAGTCATCTTTATGACAATTAAAACATTCTTTGTGCTGTTCTGATTTTGGTTTATGAATCTTTATTCTTTCTCCAATGGAAGTCATTTCAACATCTGAAACTTTACTTCTATCGTGACATCTATTGCAACTTTCCTCTTTATGACACCCTGTGCAGGACAGGTTAAATCTTTCAGAGTGTTCATCGTGATAAAAAGTTACCAGACTACCTTTGCTATATTCAGTTTCGAATACTATTTTTGATGGTTTTTCAACATTAGGATGATCTTTAACATTAAGAACAAGCGGTGGATTTTTCTGACCTTTTTTTACGAGTTCACTTTTTAGTAAATGACAGGAATTACAATCTGTTTTGTGGCTCCATTCACGATGGCAATCCATACATTGCCTGTGGTAAGCTCCTTTTAAATCAGGCTTGCTAATATCTTCACGTTTTCTATTTACGTCATGGCAGCTTTCACATTTTTCGATCGGCCCGTTATTATTAAAATGATGGCAACTTCCACAACCGCCTGACATTTGAGACATTTGAGCATGGACTTTGTGTTGAAAAATTACCGGGAAATATTTGTTTTCAAGTTTATCAAGAGTAATTATAGCCGGAGCATCTTTGGCGGTTTGATTAATTGTTATCATTTCTGACCTTGGACAAGACAAAAGACATGGATCTTTTTTTGTCGGGACATCACAACTATGACAAGTTTTACAAGTTAATCCCTGTGTTGAAGAATGTCCTTTTGGAATTTTATTCTGGCCATTGATAGCAAGTGATAAACAAAAAATCAGAGATAGATTAATTAAAATTTTCATTTTATTACCCCCTGATTTTATATTTTGTTTGAGGTACATTAAATTTATTTGCCAGGCTTATCACAGGGAAATTCAGAACAATTATTCTGTAAAGAAGAATTAGTAGAGATGCGAATCCAACTGTTACAGAAATTTCACCTATTGATGGAAAGTAAGTACTAAATTTATAAGGCGGATTATAAGCAACTATAAAATTGTTTATTCTATTTATTAAAACGCCAAATATTACAAGTGAAGAAGCAGTGAATAACAATTTGGGCGATTTCAAAACTGACTTTGATAGAAACATTCTCAAAGGAATTATTATTCCAACTACAACTTCTATCATAAACATTATACTCTGAGTTGTTGGTTCAAGCAGATAAACAAATGTTCCTCTTATTACCATATCTCCAATCTTGAAAGCAAGATAAATTCCAAGCAAGGGGGCAATTGTTGAGCCGAGTGCAGAAAGCGCTTCCATTTCAGGTTTAAGTCCAAATGATTTTGATGCTATTATTGATTCAAATATTATCATAGGGAAGCCAACCGAGATTGCAGATAGAAGAAATAACAAAGGTAACACTGGTGTCTGCCACAAAGGATGCATTTTGGGACCGGCGATAATCATTAAAGTCCCCAATGAAGATTGATGTAAAGTTGAGAGTACTACGCCGGCAATAACAAAGACAAACATAGTTAGCCCAAGCCATTTATCAAGAAATCTGAGAAATTTATCAACTGGCTTATTAAGAAATGATAAAAGGCCTTTGAAATTTACTCTTCCAATAAATCTTTCAGTAACTATTGGTAAAAACTCTATATACAATACTGTCATATAAATCATAACACATATACCAACCTCAAACAGAGCAGAGTTGCCGTTCCAGAAGACAAGCGGGTGCCATATATAATACCAGCGACCTATATCTACAAAAACGCCTATTGCAACGAATGTATAACCAAGCATTGCCGTTAAAAGAGCAGGTCTCAGAATAGCATGAATGTGTTCTCTGTGCATAACATGGCCAAGAGCAGCACTTGTGAATCCACCGGCTGCCAGAGCAACTCCCGCAGCTACATCAACACCAATCCAAAGTCCCCAGGGGTATTGGTTACTCAAATTAGTTACTGCGCCTATTCCAAAAAAGAATCTGCCTAATAGGAAAATGATTCCATTAAAAGCGAGAAGAATTAAAATAATGACTCCGGGAGTAAAAAATTTTTTCTTTAAGGGTTTTGGTTGCAAATATTCACTCATGATTCTTACCCCCCTCAGATTCTACCGATTGTTTTCTCTTTGTTATCCACATAATTCCTCCAAGAAGAGCATAGAGTGATATTGGGGGGACAAAGTATGCGAATATTCCATGTTGTATTGATTCGGAAACACCAGGCGCAGGATTGTCAGAAAGTTTTGGAAAATCAAGATCTTTAAAATCAGTTCCAGCAAGATACATCCACGAAGTACCGCCTACTTCATACTCTCCATAAATATGGTTTAAGTATTTTTCAGGATTGTTTTTGATTCTTTCACGCGCCACTCTTACTAACTCATTTCTTGTCCCATAGGTAAGTGCTTCAACCGGGCAAATATCAACACAAGCAGGTAATTTACCATCCTTGGTTCTCTCAAAGCAAAAATCACATTTCATTATTAAAGGATTTATAGCTTTATGAAATTCAAATGCTGGTACTTGAAATGGGCATGCTACCATGCAATAGCGGCAGCCGATACATTTATTTGTATCCCACGTAACGGCACCATTTTTGTTTTTTGTCAATGCACCAACTATACATGCAGAAACGCATGCCGGGTGATCACAATGCATACATTGAACTTTCACATCAATAGGTAAATCAACATTTTTTTTATTATCATACTGATTAACTACAGTTAAAGCATTAATATCGGGTCGTCTCATCTTTTGCATAGGGGATCTATCTTCATAGTCCTCAATATTACCGGAAGGTAAATTATGAGCTTTTTTACAAGCCCACTCACAGTTTCTGCAGCCTACACAAACTGTTGTATCAACCAGAACACCCATCCGATCTTCTGAAAGAATATTATTACCCGAGGCTTTTATTTTTTTTGTTGATAAGCCTGTTATTGCTGCTGTAGAAATAGCTGTAGTTTTTAAAAAGGTCCTGCGGTTTAGTTTTTCCATTTTATCCCCTGAACTCAATTTTTTAGAAAATCTACATTTAAGTAACGGACCCCGCATTACTTAAAATCTAAGGGCACGGCCTATAAAGATCAAAAAGTAAGCCATTTTCAAAGGATGCTTAATATCTAATCTAAGTGCTGAATTCAATGTTTTTCCAGAATTGATTTTCCTGAATTGAAAAATTCAACAGTAAGCCTTCCAAGTAATGAGAAAGTCGGTTTGTATAAAGAGCTAATATTATTGTTACTAGTTCTCAATCAAAGATGTTAAGATCAAATTCTAGGTTTTATAACAGGACAAATTTATCCATTTAGTTGTTAAGAAATTAAATGTGGACAATAATAATGTTGCATAAAATTTCCACAATAAGGTATAAAAATATTCAGCAGTGTTATTGTTGAAATTCTCTTCTATTCGTAAATAATTTGTAATGAGCCTAAAACAATTGTAGAACAATTCAACAAACCAATTCATTGACCTATTTAGAACAAGGAGTTTACATTTGCTATAAATACAAATAAATAAAAAAGATAAAGCTGCTTATAAAAAAAATATTTTTTGCGGCATATCTGTTGATTAACCAAATATGATGTTAAACAATATTTTGAGGTTTAAAAATGGTTGCATTATCAGTCCTACTCGGTTTTTTGATGCTTTTAATTATTGATTACTTTGTTTTAAGAGCAGAGAAAAAGCTTCACCCGGCATTTATTAAAAATTATAAAATAATTGACAGTGTAGCATTCAATAATTTAAGCGTGACGAGTTCCTGCCGATATTTTTATATCGAAAGGCCATACCTGGGCAGAGCCAGACAAAAATGGATTTATAAAGGTTGGTGTTGATGAATTTGTTACGAAATCAATTGGTGATTTTGTAGTTACAAACACCGCGCAAAGAGGAATCCTCATTAATGAAGGGGATCCAATAATTGAAGCAAAACTTGGTGAGAGGAAAATCGTATTTCGTTCGCCAGTAAATGGAAGGGTTATTTCACAGAATCATGAATTACCCGGGAAGAAAATAACTGATCCTTTTGGAGAAGATTGGGGAATTATAATAAAACCAGAGAACTTTCATCCGCAATCTGAAAAATTAAAAATGAATGAAGAAGTTATCGACTGGATGAAAAATGAACTGCGGAGGTTCAAGCTTTATCTTGAAGAAAGATTATCAAATTCAAAGCTGGCCGGTGTTACAATGTTTGATGGGGGCCACATTGTTCCGGGAGTAGTTTCTCATCTGGACAAAGATTCAATTGAAAAGTATGAAAAAGATTTTCTTTCAATATAGTGTGGAGTAATAGCAATGAAACAGCAAATGGGATTATTGTACGACATTACTTTATGTGTTGGATGCGGCAGCTGTTATGAAGCTTGCAAAAATCAAAACAACCTTCCTGAAACCAATTCAGATTTTTTAAAGGATCATTTATCAAATAATACTTACACCGTAGTAGAACAATACAGAAATAATTTTGCTCGAAAAATGTGTATGCATTGCAGTGAGCCAACATGTGTTTCAGTTTGTCCAGTAGGTGCATTTGAAAAAACTAAACTTGGTCCGGTTCTTTACGATCCTAATAAATGTATTGGCTGCAGGTATTGTATGCAGGCTTGCCCTTATAGTATTCCCCGGTATGAATGGAGCAGCACATCACCCAGTGTAAGAAAGTGCAACCTTTGTTATGAACGATTAAGAAAGGGTGAAATAAATGCATGTGCTGACGCTTGCCCTACTGGTGCTACGCAGGCCGGTGAACTAAATAAATTAATCGATGAAGCTAAAAGAAGATTGAAGGAAAAGCCTGACAAGTATATCCAGGAAATCTATGGTCTAAAAGAGGCCGGAGGAGGTAACGTTCTGGTAATTTCTCCGGTTCCTTTTGATCAGCTGGGATATAATACAAAAATTCCTAAGCAGCCAATGCCTGACTTCACATCGCAAGCAATGGAAAAGATTCCAAGCATTGTTTCTGTCGGGGGAGTTTTCCTAACAGGAATGTATTGGCTGACTAAACGTAAAAATGAAATTGCCCGTGAAGAAAGAATCAAAATGCAGGGAGTAAAAAATGAGGACTAATAATATTTTTAAGCCAACATTCTGGAAGAGCATTTCATTAGTTATAATACTTGTTGGGTTTTATTCCCTAACTTCCAGATTTATTTTTGGACTTGGGAGAACAACTAATTTATCCGATATGGTTCCTTGGGGCTTATGGATTGGTTTTGATTTTATTGGGGTTGGTCTTGCGGCTGCCGGATTTACAATTGCGGCAACTGCACATATTTTTAATGCAGACAAGTATCATTCCATAGTCAGGCCGGCTATATTGACTGCATACATAGGATATATGATTGTTATTTTATTACTGGTTATAGATCTTGGAAAGCCAGAAAATTTCTGGCATCCGCTTATAATGTGGAATCCTCATTCAGTAATGTTTGAAATAACTTGGTGTGTAATTTGTTATTCTACAATTCTAACACTTGAATTTGCGCCTGTCATATTAGAAAAATTTAAATTAAGGACACCCTTATCCTTATTAAAGAAAATTTCAATTCCCGTTGTTATTTGCGGGGTTCTGTTTTCGACACTTCATCAATCATCCTTTGGTTCTCTATATCTAATTGCTCCCGCAAAGGTATATCCTCTTTGGTATTCTTCATATCTCCCTGTTCATTTTTTTATATCATGTATAGCGGCGGGTCTATCTATGATAATTTTTGAATCATATTTATGTGCCAGGGCATTGAAGCAGGGGCTTCAGGTTTGGGTTTTATCAGGTCTTGGAAAAGTAATTCTTGTAGTGCTTTCTATAGAAATGGTATTTAAATTCGCAGACATTATTATGTCTGAAAAATTTTATTTGCTTTTTCTACAACATCAGGAATCCTACTTTTTCTGGTTGGAAATATTTATTGGTTTTATAATTCCAATCGCTATTCTTTCGCTTCCAGGAAAATTAAACGATAGAAAATGGCTTTATTTTGCTTCAATATTTACTCTTTCAGGTTTTGTATTAAATAGGTTAAATGTAAGTATTACATCCCTTGTAAGAAGTTCAGGGGTGAATTACATTCCTACTTTTTATGAAATAAGTATTACTCTTTTGCTGGTTGTATTAGGTTTGTGGGGATTCAGATTAGTTACAGAGCATTTTTCAGTTTTTGACAAAAAAATTGAAATGTCAGAAACAGTTCAGGAAACAGTAGATCTTGAACAAAAAGAATTAATATTTGGGAAATAAAATGGAAAATGTAAAAAACGCATCAGAATTTTTCCGCGGCAATAAATGCATCTGGATGGATGCAAATGTTGTTGCTTATAAATTATGCAATCAGAAATTTGATTGCGATAGGTGCTCATTTGACTTTGTTATGAGGAATACTTGGAAAGAACAGGCGGAAGCCGACCAGATTATTCCACATTTGGCAAGCAATAGCCTTATAGATAAAATGATTAGAAATATATCCATAATAAATGTAAACGAAAAATATATGCTTATAAAAAATCAACTTCTATTGAAGCATATGTTTGGTAGCGTTTATACAATGGCAATTAGTCAATTGCTTCAGACTATATTAGAAAATATAGATGAAATTAAATTACTTCATGACTATGGATATGTAAAAAAAGAAGAACCTATTTTGAGTCTTAATGGCAAATGGGGCAGCAAAGTAATAGTTGCTCCAATGGATTTTACAATATTGCAAAAGCTTGATATAGATCCAGATGATTTACCGGATGATAGTTGGTTTGCTGTAATATCGGTAAAGGAGGCTGAATTGACACTTGTAAAACATTCAATTAATAAATTCAGAGATGAACGGCGACGTCTTATAACAAATTTAAATAAATACATGAAACTGGCTCCCGAAATTGGAGCTACTATGATGGATGGCGGTAATAAATGTAATTATTTATTTGAATATCTGGGGTTAGAAGAGTTCGACAGAATAGTGTCGAACTTATTATGATTGCTAATAATTATCACAATTAAATATTCTAAAAATTAAAAAACCCGTATAAATTTGCACGGGTTTTTTAATTATTGAAAATGTAAACACTTTTATCTATGTTTCATATCGGGGTCCGGGGGAGTTAATTATGAAAGCAAGATTTTTTAATAAGCTAAGTGCTAAGCTTATTATTTCCATTTCTGTAATATTGTCTCTGGTTCTCGCCATACATACTTATATATCAATCACCAACCTGAGAAATGATCTTACCCACTTTAGGCTTATAAGCGCTTATAATTCAAGTGATATCATTAAAAAATCAACCCGATACAGTATGCTTTTAAATAGGCGTGATGATGTTCACCAAATTATAAATACTATTGGAACTGAACCTGGCATTATTGGAATTAGGGTTTATAATAAGATCCGGAACTATAGCTTATTCAACGGACCCATCTGAAATTTCAGCTATGGTTTCCAAAAATGATGAAGCTTGCACAGCTTGCCATAAAACTAACGGCAAAATTGCAGAGCTTACCGAGCAAAATAGAATAAGGTATTTCACAAGCAGCAAAGACAGTACCCGGGCGTTAGGATTAATTAATCCAATAAAAAACGAAAAGGATTGCTATACTGCAGATTGTCATGCTCATCAGCCGAGTGTAAAAATTCTTGGAGTGCTGGACGTAATGGTTTCCATGAAGGAGTTAAACGAAGCCATTGAGAAAAATACTGCTACAACAATTACGAATTCAGTATTAATTACCCTTGTAATTTCTATTTTCTGCGGGCTTTTTGTTAAAGTTATTGTTAGCAAGCCATTATACAAACTGACAAAAGGCATTCAGGAAGTCGGAAAAGGCAATCTGAATTATAAAATTGATATTAATTCAAGGGATGAAATTGGAAATGTCGCGCGCAGATTTAATGATATGTCTGAAAAACTTGATCTCGCATATAAGGAAATTAAAGATTGGAGCGAGAAACTAAACCAAAAAGTTCAGCAAAAATCGGATGAATTAAAAAATATTTATAATCAGGTTATCCAGATCGAAAAACTTGCTTCACTCGGTAAACTGTCAGCTACTGTTGCACACGAACTTAATAATCCTCTCGCCGGTATTCTAACTTATAGCAAGTTGATTTCAAAAAAACTTCTGAACAACAAAAAAACGGTGAAAACTCAAAGCTTATTGAATATTTGGATCTTATAGCCGGTGAGTCTTCAAGATGTGGGAAAATTGTTAAGGATTTCCTTCTCTTTTCACATGAGAGCAAGGATGAATTTGTAAATGCTGATTTAATTGGCATTGTGAATAGATGTGTTACTCTTATTCATCATCATCTTGAAATGAATGGAATAAATCTAGTAAAAAATTATCCAGAACGATGATATAATAGTTAAATGCAGTTCCGAGAAAATTCAGGAGGCATTAATTGCTTTATTAATTAATGCAATCGAAGCAATGCCTAATGGTGGTACTATAAAAATTGATTTAATCTCAGAAAAATCCGAATCTAGTCGTACTTAAAATTTCGATGAGGGAACAGGCATTAATGACAAAGATCTTCCGCATATTTTTGAACCTTTTTATTCTACAAAAGAAGCTACTAAAGGTACCGGACTGGGACTCGCTGTTGTCTACGGCATTGTTAAAAATCATAACGGTGAAGTTGCTGTTGAGAAAACTTCACCAGCAGGAACAACTTTTAAAATTGTTTTACCTAAGAATATTTAATTATTGGGGGACATATGAAAGATCAGAACAAAATTTTAATTGTTGATGATGAAAAAATAGTGCGCGATTCTCTTTTGCATTGGTTTGAAGAAGAAGGGTATTACGTAGATACTGCTGAAGATGGAGAATCGGCTTTAAAGAAATACGACAAGGGTAAATACGATCTGTTGCTTAGTTGATATGAAAATGCCCGGCATGAGCGGTATAGAACTTCTAACTAAAATTAAAGCCATTGATAAAGATTCTCTTATTATTCTAATAACTGCGTTTGCTTCAGTACCGACTGCGATTACGGCTTTGAAGCAGGGTGCTTACGATTATGTTACAAAACCAGTTGATCCAGATGAACTAGCACACCTAGTTAAAAAAGCACTGGAACAAAATCAATTAAAAAAAGAGAATAAGATTCTAAAAGAAAACATCGAAGAAATAATTAGACCCGATAATCTGATCGGCGAAAGCATAAAAATGAAGAAAATATACGATCTAATAAATACAGTAGCTCCTGCAGATACAACAGTTATGATAAGAGGAGAAAGCGGTACAGGTAAGGAACTTGTTGCTAAAGCGATTCATATCAATAGCAGAAGAAAATATTTTCCTATCATTCCCGTTAACTGCGGCGCTCTCGCGGAATCAATACTGGAAAGTGAATTGTTCGGACATGAAAAAGGTGCTTTTACCGGTGCACAATTTAAAAGAAAAGGTAAAATAGAAATGGCGGATGGTGGAACTTTATTTCTGGATGAAATCGCGACACTTTCTACTAAGATGCAAGTTGATCTTCTCCGGGTTATTGAATCCAAACAATTTAGCAGAGTCGGAGGTAATCAGGTTATTAAAAGTGATTTCAGACTAATTACTGCCACCAATCAGTCTCTTGAAGATCTGGTTAAAGAAGGAAAATTCAGGGAAGATCTTTATTACAGGCTTAATGTTTTTACTATTCATATTCCACCACTGAGAGAGAGACGTGACGATATCCCCCTACTTGCTTATTACTTTCTTAAACAAATTTGCCTTAGCAATGAATAAACCTATTAAAAGTATCTCGCCAGAAGCCATGGATTTTCTTGTTAAATATGAATGGCCAGGAAATGTTCGTGAACTTGAAAATGCAATTGAAAGAGCTGTTGTGGTTGGAAAAGTTGGATAAAATAAAAGTTGATAATCTTGCCTTTTCATATTTCGTCAAATAATATTTTCGCAGACACAGATGATAAAAGTCTTGCAGCAGTAGAAAAAAAATATATTCTCCAAATTTTAAATGAAAATAATTGGAATATTTCAAGAAGTGCCCTTCAACTAAACATTGATAGAGTAACTCTGTATAATAAAATAAATAAATACGGATTGCGAAATACGATTCATGTATGAATATATATGTAGTCCCGCTTGAATTAAAAAATAAATCTTTGCTTGAAAATGTGGTATATGAATTATCTCAGAAATTTTCAGAGAATATTCTAATTGACGATTTGGAGATACCTATTGATAATGCACTTTCCGCAAACAGGCAGCAGTATTTTTCGACGCAACTAATAGCAAACGCAGTCGAAAGATCTTTTTATCTTGAAGGGAAGGTATTAATATTGACTAGCCTTGATCTTTTTGTACCAGCTCTCACATATATTTTTGGTGAAGCACAACTCAATGGCAAACATTCAATTGTTTCAGCCTGTCGATTGCATGAAGAATTTTATTCCGGGCTTTCAAATGAATTACTTTTAATTGAACGAACTATTAAAGAAGCGCTGCACGAGATAGGTCATAATTTTGGATTAAGACATTGTAACGATTGGGACTGTGTAATGCATTCTTCACCTGGAATAGAGGAAGTCGACATAAAAGGTAATTACTATTGCAAAAGTTGTAAAAAGGCCTTGCCTTTGAAAGCTATGTAGCTTTCAATAATCGCCATAAAGTTCATTTAAGCCGATGAACCGTCAACAAAATATTTACTTCTTAAACTCTTCGTAAACCTCTTTAAACTTAGCTATGGCAAAATCAAGATCTTCTTTTGAATGAGCCGCGGATATTTGAACTCTAATTCGAGCTGTGCCCTTTGGTACAACTGGAAAGAAGAAGCCGATTACATAAATTCCCTTTTCCAAAAGTCTTGCCGACATATTTTGTGCTAGAACTGCATCGCCCAGCATAATTGGAACAATCGGGTGAACACCATCTTTGATTTCCAGGCCGGCCTTTTTTATACCTTCCCGGAAATATTTAGTGTTCTCTTCAAGTTTATCTCTGAGATGAGTTGTACTGCTTAACATTTCAAGAACTTTTAATGAAGCAGCAACAATTGAAGGCGCAACAGTATTTGAAAATAAATAAGGCCGCGATCTTTGTCTCAGCATTCCAATAATTTCTTTTCTTCCACTTGTGTATCCACCGCTTGCACCACCAAGAGCTTTTCCGAGCGTTCCGGTAATTACATCAACACGTCCTAAAACTCCGCAAAACTCGGGAGTTCCTTTGCCATGTTTCCCAATAAAACCAACGGCATGGGAATCATCTACCATTACCATAGCGCCATATTTATCAGCAAGATCGCAGATGCTTTTCAAGTTTGCGATAAACCCATCCATTGAAAAGACACCATCTGTTGCTATCATAATATTTTTAGAAGATTTTTTTGCTTCTTTTAATTGAAGCTCAAGGTCCCCCATGTCATTGTTTTTATATTTAAATCTTTTTGCCTTGCAAAGGCGAACACCGTCTATAATGCTGGCGTGATTTAATTCATCGCTAATTATTGCGTCATCTTCCGAAAGTATTGTTTCGAATAAACCACCATTTGCATCAAAGCAGGAGGTGTAAAGAATAGTGTCTTCCGTTTCAAGGAATTCTGAAATTTTGGATTCAAGTTGTTTATGAATATACTGTGTTCCGCAGATAAAACGTACAGAAGAAAGCCCGTAACCCCAATTGTCAAAACTTTCCTTAGCTGCTTTAATAATTTCAGGATTATTGGCTAAGCCAAGATAATTATTTGCACACATGTTCAGAACTTCCTGTCCGCCTTTAACTTTTATTTTAGCCTTTTGAGGACTAACAATAACTCGTTCTTTTTTGAACAATCCTTCTGCTTCAATATTTAGAAGTATATCATTATAATATTTTCTGTTTGCGTCAGTCATTTGAAAACCTCAAAGTTATTAATCTTCTGTCCAATTTAAAATTATTTTCCCGGATTTGCCGGTTTTCATTAATTCAAAAGCTTCCTTATAATTTTTATAAGAAAATTTATGCGTAATTATTTTGGAAATATCCAACCCTGATTGAATCATAGCGTGTCATTTTGTACCAGGTCTCAAACATTTTTCTTCCATAAATTCCACGAATAGTAAGACCGTTGAAAACAATTTTTTCCCAGTTAACAGGAGCACTTGCAGGAAGAATTCCGAGCAATGCAATACTTCCTCCGTGAAACATTACATCTACCATATCATTCAAAGCTTTTGGACTCCCAGACATTTCAAGTCCAACATCAAAGCCTTCTTTCATTCCTAGTTGTTTCATTACATCTGTTAATTTTTCTTTTGTTACATCAACAGGCCTCTGGACTCCCATTTCCTTTGCTAGTTTCAGCCTGTCTGGGTTTATATCAGTAATAACAACATTTCTAGCCCCAGCGTGCTTAACTATCATAGCAGCCATAATTCCAATTGGTCCTGCGCCTGTAATTAAAACATCTTCACCAAGAACATCAAATGAAAGAGCAGTATGAGTTGCATTTCCGAATGGATCAAAAATTGAAAAGACTTCTTTGGGAATATTCGGATCGCAGTGCCATAGGTTTGAAACAGGTATTGCAAGATATTCGGCAAAACAACCGGGTCGGTTTACACCAACGCCCTTTGTATTCGGGCAAAGATGATATCTGCCTGAGATACAATTCCTGCAGTGGCCGCAGACGATGTGTCCTTCACCGCTTACCAGCTCACCGATTTTTACATCGTGAACATTGCTCCCTATTTTTTCAACTGTTCCAACATACTCATGACCTGTAACCATTGGAATCGGGATAGTTTTCTGTGCCCATTCGTCCCAATTATAAATGTGTATATCAGTCCCGCATATTGAAGTTTTATGAATTTTAATTAGACACATCATTAATACCAATTTCAGGAACCGGGACTTCTTCCATCCATATTCCCGGCTCGGCTGATTTTTTTACGAGCGCTTTCATTGTTTTGCTCATTTTAATTTCCTTCAGGAAAGAGTTTAATGTGCGATTATTGTGTAATCTATATTGTTTTTATAACGATTTAAAATTTTCAGCTTTAAAGTTAGAGATTAGGTTTTGAAAGGGCAAATGTGATGGTATGTAGAATTATGTTTATGAGTTAGAATCGGTGTATAACCGGGGGATCCCGCATTAACAATCCTAATCTGGGACAGGCGGGTCGTGAAGATCACCCCCGTACAAAAGTTTTTAACTTTTAAGAAAAAAGTGTAGCTTCTTCTGTTAGCTTTGTCTTGAAGGAATATACTTTTCTACTATAGGGAATAGACGGATATTTCTTCTGGCTGTTTGATCCAGGAAATCAGTTAATTCCTTTGCTAACTTAAAAAGATTATTAGGAACACCAATAAATAAAAGCACCCTTTTATTTGTAAATTTTGTCTGTCTTGTTGCCAGGTAGCTCAACTTTTCCAGCAATCTCGGGATCTTTCAAGTCAGATTCGGTTAAAGTGATTCCAATTGCATAATTTTTTTTGTAGCGAGCAACTATATCAATATCAAAATTTCCGACTTTAGAGGGTTCAGGTAAATAAGTGCCGAATTTACGGCTTACGGTTAGGTAACCCTGCTTCCAGAATTTTTCGACAAGTAAATCAACGCTTCTTTGTTTGTTTATGTCAGTCATAGCAACCTCCATCATAATCTTAGCTTACCTTTGACATCAATGGAATGATAGGTGAAAATCTAACTTTTCTGAATACTTTTAAGTTAGCAATTCTACCAAGTTCAAACTTTTTAATTGCAGAAGAATTCGGCATTCTTCCATAAATTACTTTTTTGCCATTCTTTTCTCTACTTATAAAGTAAGGATGCAATACCATTTCATCCATCAGATAAAGAAATTTTACCTCATTCCTGTTGTTTATTGCAGAAGAAAAAATTTCAGATTTCATAAATGCTCCAATTTTAATTTAGCCATCTGACTACACCAACGACTTTGCCTACAATTGAAAATTCCTTGTTGGTTGCTATTTCAATTGGTTGGTATTTATCATTGGACGGGATTAGGCGAATTTTATTGTTTTTATTTTCAAAAGTTTTAACTGTTACTTCGTCATCAAGCATCGCAACAACAATTTCTCCATTTAAAGGGCTTTTATTTGGAGTAACTATAACGAGATCACCTTCAAATATTCCTGAGTTTATCATACTGTCGCCTTTTACCCTCAGAGCGAAACTGTTTTCAGCCTTCTTTATAAATGTCGGATCGATGACTACATTGCCTTCAATATTTTCTATTGCCAACATTGGCGATCCTGCAGCTACCCGTCCAACTATTGGTACTTTTGCGAATACATCATTATTATCATTATACTCGGTTTTCTCTTCATCGTTCCGTACTGAAGAGATTCCACGACTTGCGTTACTTTCTATTATCAGGTATCCTTTTTTTACAAGGGCATCAAGATGCCGCTTAACCCCGAAGGTCGAGGAAATTAAAAATTTTCTTCCAATTTCCCGTAGTGTAGGGGGATATCCATTCTCTTCTCTGAATTGTGAGATGAAAAGTAGTATCTCCTGTTGTCTTTCGGTTAGTTGTTTTTTCATTTTAGTGCTCAATTGTTCACTAGAAATATAGTGAACGGATGAGCACTTGTCAAGAGGTAAAGGATTTTTTTATTGGATTAAATAGGCTAAAAACGGGTGAAAAATGAGGCTTTCTCATAATTATAAAAAAAGCACTGAAATTTCAGTGCCTTCTTAAAATTAGATATTGCTAGATAATTTAAACTTCAACACTTTTCTTATCAACGTAGGCAAGCCAATTATAACGGTCTTCAATCTCAGCTCTTTGAATAGATTTTATTTCTTTAAAAAGTTCAACGGCCAGATCGTTAGGTTCATCATAAGTAAATTTCATTTCGAATCCCTTATAAGAAAGAAGTCCAACCGGGGAAATAACCGCGGCAGTTCCGGTTCCGAATACACGAAGAACGTTTCCCTTTTTGTATTCAGTAATAATTTCATCTATACTAATTAACCTTTCATTAACTGTCATACCTTTATCGCGTAGAATTCTGATAACTGATTCGCGAGTTATGCCTGGCAGAACCGTTCCAATTAATTTTGGCGTGGCAATTTCATTCTTGAACTGGACGAAAATATTCATCGTGCCAACTTCTTCAAGGTATTTTTGTTCAATGCCATCAAGCCAAAGCACCTGTGTAAAGCCTTGCTCTTTTGCTCTTTGACCCGCCAGAAGACTTGCAGCATAATTTGCTGGAGTTTTACATTCTCCCATTCCTTTTCTGACTGCTCGCACATAATCATCCTGCGCTAATATTTTTACGGGCTTAAATCCTTCGGGATAATAAGCGCCTACAGGCGAAAGTAATATTATCAATTTATATCTTGATGAGGGACGAACACCCAAGAAAGAATCACTGCCAAAAATAAACGGTCGGATATAAAGAGCCTCGCCTTCTCCGGTAGGTATCCAGTCTTTTTCAATTGATACTAATTCACTTAAAGCATACAGCAAAAATTGAGGGTCAACTTCAGGGATACAAATTCTTTTTGCTGATCTGTTAAGTCTGGCAATGTGTCTGTCACCTCTAAAAATTACAGCTTCACCTGAACGGGTTTTGAATGCTTTTAAACCCTCAAAAATAGCCTGCGCATAATGAATGAACATCGATGCAGGGTGAATTGATAAATTTTCAATTGGTTTAATTGTTGGATTTTGCCAGCCTTTTCCCGGCTCATAGTCCATTTCGAAAATATGATCTGTATAGATAAGTCCAAACCCTAAATTTTCAGGAATTTTAACTTTATCTTTTCTTTCTTTTAATAAGTATTTAATTTTTTCCATTGGCAAGCCTGTTTTAAACAAAAGATAATAAACTCAAACCATATTTACACAATTTAAATTTAAAATAAAATTATTAGTTAGTGATTTACAGATCGCATTAAAAAAATATTAGCAATATTAAACCTTAATGAAATAAAATAATCTTGGGTAAATGCCAATCAGTTATTACTAAAGACAAAATCCTTTTATATTTAAAAAATTTCGTTTTTTAATATTAAAAGAAGAGCATCCAGAGTACATAATCAAGAATTAAGATCAGTGCCGATGACATAACAAAGGAGCGGATAGTGGAAAGACCAACTCCTTCCGCTCCACCCTCAGTTTTAAATCCAATGTGACAGCCCATAAGCGAAGTGACCGCCCCAAAGAAAACCGCTTTAACAAGTCCCGCAATCAGATCTGAGAAAACAAAAAACCTTTTTACTGATTGGAAAAAAACATCAAAGGAAACGCCCAAAAAGTAGTTTGAAACAATGTAAGCTCCCAACACAGCAATAATATTTGCGAAAATTACAAGTATTGGCATCATTATGATTGCAGCCAAAAATCTTGGCATGGCAAGGAATCTAACCGGACTAATTGCCATTGTTTCAAGCGCATCAATCTGTTCGGTTACTTTCATTGTTCCAAGTTCTGCGGCAATTGAGGCGCCAACTCTGCCGGCAATCACAATTCCGGTAAGTACGGGACCAAGTTCAGTAATTATAGCCCTGCTTGTAGCACCGCCTAAAAACGATAAAGGGGCGATTCCTTTTAATTGGTATGCAGCTTGCCATGCGGCAACGGCACCTGTAAATACAGCAATTATTAGCACTAAAGGAAGTGAATTTGTCCCAATGTGTTCCATTTGATAGAGTACGATTTTGCGGCTTTTGAATATTGTAGGAAAGCTTTTTAAAATTCCAAATAATAGGTTAAATACCTGTCCCACTTCCTCCAGGAAGTTTAACGTTTTATTACCAAGCAGCCTTATAAATCCAAAAATCAACGTCCGGCCTTTTTTATGAAAAATAAATTTACAAAAAAAATTGCGACTTTAACCTATGCGGAACGATTATTGATTCAAAACCTCATTAATTTATCAAAATATTAACAAAATCAGCTCTTTTTAAAATTGAAAGCGCTTAGCTAATTTCCTATCTTTAAAGTCTATTCAAAAAATATTTTTAAATTACTTTAGAGCAATTATCTAAAAGAAATTAAAGATTTCCCTTTTTTGTAAAAATTATAGGATTTGTAATGACTTCAAATAAAAATCTGCTTGCTTGGGTTGAAGAAATGGCAAAACTTTGTAAACCGGATAAAATTCATTGGTGTGATGGATCACAGGCAGAATATGATAAACTCGCTTCCTTATTAGTTGAAAAAGGCACTTTTCGGAAATTGAATGAAAAATTAAGACCTAATAGCTTTCTCGCAGAATCAGATCCTACAGATGTTGCTAGGGTAGAAGACAGAACTTTTATCTGTTCCAGGAAAGAAGAAGATGCCGGTCCGACTAACAATTGGGAAGATCCTGGAAAAATGAAAATTGAACTTTCAAGGCTTTTTGAAGGATCAATGAAAGGAAGAACGATGTATGTCATTCCATTCAGTATGGGCCCTCTTGGCTCAAATATTTCTCATATTGGTGTGCAGCTAACTGATTCGGAATATGTTGTATGCAGCATGAGAATAATGACAAGAATCGGGAAAAAGGTTCTGGATATTTTGGGAAACGAAAATTTCGTAAAATGTTTACACTCGGTTGGTTATCCGCTTGATAATGGCAAAGCGGATATAAGTTGGCCCTGCAATAAGACGAAATATATAGTTCATTTTCCGGAAGAAAAAACTATTTGGTCTTATGGAAGCGGTTATGGTGGAAATGCTTTACTCGGCAAAAAATGTTTTGCATTGAGGATAGCATCCTTTATGGCTAAAGAGGAGGGATGGCTTGCTGAACATATGTTGATCCTTGGAATTACTCCTCCTGATGGAGAAAAAAAATATATAGCTGCTGCATTTCCAAGTGCTTGCGGAAAAACTAATCTTGCAATGCTAACTTCGACTCTTCCCGGATGGAAGGTTGAAACTGTTGGTGATGATATCGCCTGGATGAAGTTTGGAAATGATGGAAGACTATATGCAATAAATCCGGAGGCGGGATTCTTTGGTGTAGCACCAGGAACATCTATGGAAACAAATCATAATGCTATGCTGACGATGCAATCTAATTCTATTTTTACAAATGTTGCTATAACTACAGAGGGCGATATTTGGTGGGAAGGAATGACAAAAGAAAAGCCTGAAAAATTAATTAACTGGCTTGGAAATGAATGGACTCCAAATAGTTTAGAAAAAGCAGCTCACCCGAATTCACGTTATACAGTTCCTGCCAGTCAATGCCCTGTAATTGATCCCAACTGGGAGGATCCTAAAGGTGTTCCGATTTCAGCAATTCTTTTCGGTGGCAGGAGAGCTGGTACTGTTCCGCTTGTTTATCAGGCATTAAACTGGAATCACGGAACATTCATGGGTTCGATAGTTTCTTCCGAAAAAACTGCTGCTGCTGCCGGAAAAGTTGGCGAAGTAAGACACGACCCATTTGCTATGCTTCCGTTCTGCGGATATAATATGGGTGATTACTTTGCGCACTGGTTGAAGATTGGTAAAAATGCAGATCAGAATAAACTCCCTAAAATTTTTTATGTGAACTGGTTTAGAAAAAATGATGAAGGAAAATTTATCTGGCCGGGATTCGGGGATAATATTCGGGTTCTTAAATGGATTATAGAAAGAGTTTCAGGAAGCGAATCCGCAGATAAAACTCCTATAGGTTACCTGCCTAAACCCGATGCAATTGATGTCGATGGATTACGAGTTAACAAGGATGAATTGAAATCAATACTAACGGTTTGCAAAGAAGATTGGCTTAATGAAGCTGCGGAAATTGAAAATTATTATAAAAAATTTGGCAATAAACTTCCTCCTGAACTGTCTGGAGAAATTGTGGATCTGAAAGAAAGGCTTAAATCATACCAGAATTAAAATTTTGAACCAATATGCGTAATGAATTAATAGTAGCTCAAATTTCATAATGAGACATAAAATTCAGGCTTTCTATTTCACTTGCTTTTTTATAAAATAATTCTTCTAAAATATTAACAAATAAGCTCTAATTGTGTTGTTACTATAATTCATTATTATATAATGAATTAGGTCGATTAATAATTACTAATTCTGCTTAAAATTGCTTAAGATTATTTATCAGGATTAATAGGAGGGTTGGGGAATTCTTAGCATTATAATTGATACTTTCCCAACGTAACATGTTATTTTCAGCAGATTTATGGAGAAGACACCTGTGGTTAAACAAGAGGATTCCTTGTTAAAAATTTTTAATAAGGCTCCTGTCGGGATTATTACGTTCTCAAACGAAGGCCTTGTTGAATATATCAACGAGAGCCTTTTTAAGATTGGAAATCTTTATCGGATAGATTTTTCCAATCTCAGTGGGAGCAATATTTTTAGGGATCAGATCATCCCCGATACTGATCTAAATGAAGAATTCAATTCATTAAAAGACGGAATTCCCTTCGAAATAGAAATCAAAAATCTCCATACAATTAATAAAGACTCAATCTCACTTATCTTAAAAGGCTCTTCTTTTTTTGAAGAAGGTAACTTTGCAGGGGGAATATTAATTCTCGAAGACATTGAAGTACTTTCCGAAGTTAAAAAAGAAAAAGAGGAACGTACCAACCTGATCGAAAAACTTTTTTCAAAAACAAGCAACTATGCTTTGGTAACTGATATCCAGGGCAAAATAAAGTATGCATTTGGAAAAGATCTTTCTAAACTTGGGGAAGAGGATTCGTTGCCGCGCGATTACTCGATGGGAAAATTATTTCCCGCTTCGCAGCAAAAAAAAATTAATTCTGCAATTGAAGTCGTAACAAAAACAAAATCATCCACCGAGATTAACCTTGAAAAAACAGTAGACAATCAGATCCTTTATTTTATCTGCCGCGTGGAACCATCATTAAATAAAAGAAAGCAAGTACAGTTTTTATTTTTTATTCTTGAAGATATTACAAGCAGCATCAAAGAGAATGCTAATCTAAAGAAAGAACGCGATGAGTTGTTGAAACTCCAATCGATAAGTGAAGCATTGACAGATGCTTTGTTTGTTGTTGATCTAGACGGAAAAGTTCTTTTCTGGAATAAAGCGGCTGAAGGATTGTTCGGCTATTCCAGAAGCGAAGTTCACGGAAAATTTTTTGGCCGGATTCTCGGATTATTTGACACTGATCTTTTCAATGAGATAAAAAAAGAATTAAATAATTCTGGCCTCTGGATAAAAGAAATTACAGTTTTTAAGAAAAACAGGGAAAAAGAAATTGTTGAAGCTAAGTTTACTTATACAAGCTCAGATAAAAATGAGATTATAATACTTTGTTCCAATATTACAATTAGGGCAGCTAGTGAACAACGTTTAAAGTTATCTGAAGAGAAATACAAAAATTTTATTTTTCAAACAGAAGAAATTCTGTGCACTTTAGAAATTGACGGAAGTATCTCTTTTGTGAATCCTGCGTTCATAAAAACATTTAATTATTCAGAAAATGAATTATTAAAGAAAAATATTACCGACCTCATAGAGAGTAACAAAAATGATGCGGTCGGATTAAATTTACAGTCAATTGAAAAAATAACAAATAAGAAATATGAATTTTCACTCAAATCCAAATATGGAAATTCAATTCTTGTCTCAGCCAGGTTTGTTCCTGTAGTCAATGAAGCAGGTAAAATTAAATCAATTCAATTGTTACCTTATTGATATCTCGGCCAGTAAAGAAGAAGAAAATAATTTATTGTTATTCAAAGCTTTATTTGAAGCCGCTAGCGATGGTATTGCTCTTGAAAAAGACAAAAAGCTAATTCTTGTAAATGATGAATTTGCCGGCATTTTTGGTTACGCTGGAGGGTACGATCTTCATAATAAAAATTTAGCTGATTTAATTATTGAAAGCGATGTTGCTAAAGTAATAGATTACTTCAAACTAATAGAAAATGGAATGCAGGCACCGCCTCGCATCGAATTTATGGGAAAAAAACTTGATGAATCGAGTTTTTATGCTGAATTAACCGCAGCATCATTTATTTTTAGAAAAGAACCTCACGTTGTATTGATTGCCCGTGATATTACAGAAAAAAAACGGACCCAGCAGGCCATTAAACAATCAGAAGAAAAATACAGGAACCTGACTGAAAATATTGACGATTTTCTTTTTACCTTTGAAAGGGTGGGCAAAGGATTGCGCCCTGTTTTTTATACTTCCTCAGTTGAAAAGGTTACCGGGTATACCCAGGCTGATCTGCTCGGCGATTCTAAATTATTTATGAAGATCATTTACCCGGATGATCTTAATGCGGTAAAAGATAAAATAATGAACCTGATGAGAAGTAAAATTCAGCTTTCATCAGAATTTGAATTCAGATTAATTAATAGGCATGGAAATATTGTATGGGTCAGAACGAAGTTAAATCTAGTTAGAGATGGCGAAGGTATAATTCAGAAACTTTACGGTCTGGTTAGCGATATTTCACTGAGAAAAAAAGCCGAGGATGATCTAAAAAAGTCGACTGATAATCTTATCAAATTAAATGAAACAAAAGACCGATTTATTTCAATTATTTCTCATGATTTAAGAACACCTTTCAGTTCGATACTTGGTTTCACAGATCTTTTGTTAAATGATGAAGGTTTGACTGAAGAGGAAAAGAGACAGTATGTAAATTTTATTCGCGAATCATCCGGCTCGATGCTTTCACTTGTAAATTCGCTTCTTGACTGGACAAGATTACAGACAGGTCGAATTAAATTTGAGCAGGAGAGAATAGAAATTCACAAAATTATCGAAAAATCATTTAATGCTTTAAAAGGGGCAGCATTTCAGAAGGGGCTAGAATTAAATTCAAATGTTTCAAATGATATTTTTGTATTTGTTGATGATGATTTAATTCTTCAGGTTTTTAATAATCTTATTTCAAATGCAATTAAATTTACAAACAAGGGTGGAAATATTACAATTTCAGTATCATCATCCAACACTTTAAGATTTTTGGAATTCTCTGTTAAGGATGATGGAACAGGAATTAGAAAAGAAAACCTTAACAAATTATTTAATGTTGATACTAAGTTTACTTCCGAGGGTACAGCCGGCGAAAAGGGAAGCGGTCTTGGATTGTCACTTGTAAAAGAAATTATTGAAAAACATGGCGGAACAATCAGGGTTGAAAGTGAATACGGTCACGGAAGTGATTTTAGATTTACTCTTCCAATTGCTTCTGCAATTATTTTGCTTGTCGATGACAGCAAGACAGACAAGCTGCTTTATTCCAAAATTATAAAACACATCGCACCCGATTATAATATTGAGATTGCATCTGATGGTAAGGAGGCACTCGAAAAAATATTAAGTTCACCACCTGCGCTGGTGATAACTGATCATGCTATGCCAGTTATGAATGGTTATGAACTCGTGAAAAATGTTAAAAGTTCTGATTTGAAAGGAAAACCTCCGATAATTATCCTCGCCAGCGAATTGGACAGAAGTACGATTTATGACTATAACGAACTGGGAATTGAAAATGTCTTCCAAAAACCAGTCACCATCAGTGATTTTAAGAAAGCTGTAGAAAAGTGCCTAAAACAGGGTACCGGATTAAAACAAATTTTAAACTTTCCTTAAAACATACCCCGCAACAGGATTTACTTTTAGCTCACCTTTAACCTCTTCAAGTCTATTTGTTCCGGCAAATTCTTCATTTACCAGTATTACCCAATTTCCTTCTGGTAAATTAATTTTAAACTCTTTTTTATGATTTGCATTTAATATTACAATAAATCTTTCTTGATTAGATAAAATTTCAAAACCCAATAAAAATGGCTCATGAGGATCTTCGTAAAAATTTATATCTTCGTAATCAGCCCTTCTAAATGCTTCAAAAGTATTGCGGAAATTAATTAATCCTTTATAATAAGATAAGAGATCTTCATTTATTTTTGCGTGCTCAAAGTTTATATAATTAGTTTCATTATCTTTTTCGTAACTATTGTGATCGAGCATTCCGATATTTATATCCTTTGCTTTAGTATTTCGCGAAATCACTTTGCTTCTTGCAAATTCCTGTCCTGAATGAATCATGACAATTCCCTGGCATACAAATAAAAATAATGCAGCAAGTTTATTTAATTTTAGTTGTAGCGGCGTGAGTTTTAGATACTTGTTAATATCATTAATTCTTTGGCCTTTAGTTACATCACCAAGTGCAAGCCGGATGAAATCTCCAAGAGTATATCCATCGTGTGATTCAAGATAATTTACTGAATGTTCTTTCTTTTGAAACAATCCCGTGCCTGTCTTTTACCAAAGTTCCCTTAATATAACTTTTAATTCTCTCTATGTCATTATTTCCAAACCAATTTTCAAAAAGCCAGCCTTTGCCATTAAATGGATTTTCACCTTTAATTCCATTTCTTATCTGATCATTCCAGCTTGCAAATCCACGAAGAGAAAATCCTGCAGGATCGTGCCCGCCGCCCCAAGGCTCTGCAATTAAGATTACATTTGGATTAATTTTTTGAGCTTCTTCGGCAATTTCTTCAATTGTTTGCCAGTCAATAAGCTTAGCCATATCAAAACGGAAACCGTCGATATGATATTCATTCATCCAATAAAGAATGCTGTCGACTATCAATCTACTTACCATTGGCCTCTCTGTGTAAAGATCGTTGCCTGTATAGCTTTGCGAAGTTAATTTTCCATGATTATCTATTCTGAAGTAATATTCTTTATCGATCTCTTTTAAATTACCGAATTCATATTCTGATAAATGATTATAGACGACATCCATTATTACTGCAATTCCGTTCTTGTGGAATTGCTTAATTACATCTTTAAATTCATTTATTTGATTTACCGAAGCCCCGCTCCAGGTCTTCCATTCTATATTTTTTCCTCCATCAGAATAATATGAATCAGGGGCAAAAAAAGCAGCGGTCATATATCCCCAATGGTTTGTTTCATAAGGATTCCAGGAATTTTTGCGGCCAAAAAATTTTTTATTAAAAGGTATTTCAATATTTGCAAATTCCTGTACAGGAAGGAATTCAACAGCATTTACGCCCAGACTTTTTATATATTCTATTCCGCCTGTTTTGCCTTTTTCGATAAGTCCCTTATAAGTTCCGGGAGAAGTAGCTCCGGAGGAAGGATGTGCTGTCATATCGCGAATATGCATTTCATAAATTATCAGATCGCGCCAATCTCTCTGAATCCACTCATCATTTTCCCAGTCGTAATTATTTTCTTTAACTACGATCGCTTTACGCGGATTTAAATAGTTATTAAAAGTGGCAACTGCTTTAGCATAAGGGTCAATGCAAACTATTTCCTCTTTGCTATATTTATGTTTGATCTGATAACCATAAAAGGAACCATAAAACTCGCCATCCAATGAAGCTTCCCATACACCATCATGATCCCTTATCATTTTAAATTTTTTACCTGATGAATGTTCAACCTTTGTGTAGGTTACCAATAAAACTCTTTCAGCTTGCGGTGCAAACACACGATAAATGGTTTTACCGCTTTCTATAAAAGAACCTAGCCTTTTAGAAGAATAAAACCTATCGAGATCTTTTTTGCTCATTTTAATTTTGGGAAAAGTTAATGAAAGAATTCAGGCTATTAAATTTTAAACCACTAATTTATAAAACTTTTATTCAGCGTTCAAAATTTTTCCGTCAACCACAGGGGTGACGCAAATAAGCGGATGTTCAGGAACATCAAAGTGGGAAAAGATTTCCTCAAAAAGTTGGAACTGCATTCCACGCTTTTCAAGTTTCGCAAATTTACTGTATTTCATAAAATCGCCTTTTGCATTTTGAGGAGCATCAAATTTGTAAGCGGAATTAAAATCTTCTGCAACCCTGTTTTTTAAGAATTTAATTTTATTATCGTCTCCTCCTTCTCGCTCATAAGCCATTGCACGGAATCCAATTACAAATCCGTTATTAATTATTAAGTAAATGTTGATAATAATTTCATTCATTTATTTCTTCTATTTATTGCAACATATGTAAATGCTAGCGCTAATATAAGCGCGAATTTACACATAATACTAACAATGCTGCTAAGCAGGGTTGAATAATTTAATAATTTTAAAGCAAATGCAAATAACACAGGAATGGAAACCAATATATAAGCTGTTAGTAAAATTTTAGAGAGATGAATAATTTTTTTATTATCTGATTTTTTAATCCCTTTAATTAATAACGCAATTGTAAGCAAAATTGGCAAGTAATAAAACAGTCCATAAAGATCCCCCTGCGGATATTTATAAATTGCATAGAAAACTGTGCATGTATTCACATTGAATTGATCAATGATCGTTGAGTAATAAATTACAAAGGCGATGGCAGGCAAAAATAATAGCATAAAATATTTAGATCGATATTCATAAAACGAAAGGACAAAAAACAAACCTAATGGAGGAAGAAAAGAAATATCAGAAAAAGCAAAAAATGCGTTTAAAGAAGAATCAAAGCCCAGGCCGCACATTAACCATTCAAGTAGCTGATAAATCATTAATAGGAAAATTAAAATGATTACCAGGTAATTATTTCTTGTTTTTTCAGCAAAGATAAAAATATTATTAATAAGACAAGTTCAATGCAGGCTATTAGGAGAGAAACAATTCCGTTCCAGTTATTCAATTTATTATTTCAAATCATTATTATAAAATTGTCCTGCTGATTACTCAGCAGGATAAATTATGTTTATAATTATTTTTTCGGTCCAATCATTTTTTCAGGACGAACAACTTCATCAAATTTTTCTGCTGTTAATAAGTCCAAGTTCAACGACAGCTTCTTTTAAAGTTTTATTTTCTTTATGGGCTTTCTTTGCAACTTTTGCTGCATTATCATATCCAATATGCGGATTTAAAGCAGTAACCAGCATTAAAGAATTTTCAAGATGTTTTTTGAATATTATTTTTATTTGCTTCAATTCCAACAACACAATGATCGGTAAAACTTTCACACGCATCTGACAATAATCTTATTGATTGAAGCACATTAAAAATAATTACTGGTTTGAAAACATTTAATTCAAAATTACCCCTTGCGCCGCCAAAATTGACAGCAACATCATTTCCGAAAACCTGTGCACAAACCATTGTCATTGCTTCAGATTGAGTAGGATTAACTTTTCCGGGCATAATTGAACTTCCGGTTCATTTTCAGGAAGATGAATTCCCCAATACCGCAACGCGGACCTGAACCAAGCCATCGGATATCATTTGCAATTTTCATAAAGAAGCAGCAAGTGTTTTTAATACTCCACTGAATTCAACCAGCGCATCATGAGCAGCAAGAGCTTCAAATTTATTTCTTGCAGAAACAAATGGCTTGTCCGGTAAGTTTTGAAATTTGGGCAGCAGCTTTAACTGCAAATTCAGGATGAGTATTTAGATCCTGTTCCGACAGCAGTTCCGCCGAGAGCCAGTTCATACAATCTTGGCAATGCTGCATTTATTCTTTCAAGTCCATTTGTTAATTGTTGAGTATAACCTGAAAATTCCTGTCCAAGAGTTAACGGAGTAGCATCCATTAAATGAGTTCTTCCAATCTTAATTATATCTTTAAATTCTTTAGCTTTTTTATCGAAGGCATCCCGTAGTTTTGTTACCATAGGAATTAATCTTCTATGAATTTCTTCAACTGCAGCAATGTGCATCGCTGTTGGAAAAGTATCATTTGATGACTGAGCTTTATTAACATCATCATTAGGATGAATTGGTTTTTTGCTTCCCATTTCCCCGCCGGATATTTCAATTGCACGATTTGAAATAACTTCATTTGCATTCATATTGGTCTGTGTTCCGCTTCCTGTCTGCCAGACTACAAGCGGAAAGTGTTCATCAAGTTTTCCATCAATAACTTCATCGGAAGCTTTAACAATCAGATCAGCTTTTTCAGCAGGTAAAATTCCCAGTTCTTTATTAGTCAAGAGCAGCAGCTTTTTTCAAAATTCCAAGGCTCTTATTAATTCTCGCGGAAATCTTTCTCCACCAATTTTAAAATTCATTAATGATCTGGCAGTCTGTGCACCATAATATTTATCTTGGGGAACTTTAATTTCACCCATACTATCTGTTTCTACTCTGTTATCCATTTTAATTCTCCCTTTTTCAAGCTGATATTTAATTCTGAATTGTCAAATGCGAAAAATTTTATAACTATAATTTACAATAATTTAAAGAGAGAATTTTAATTAATTGATGTGTACTTAAAAAATCATCCCTAAAAATTGTACTTTCTTTTAACACAGGAACTTTCAATAATATATATCGGTTATATAAATAAAACTTATGGAGTATGATATATGTTAATTAAAGGCGCTATGGAAAAAGCAAAGCATTACATCGAATCTCAATCTTCTGAAGTCCGAAAGGGGGAATTTTAAAAATATCAGTGGCCCCTGTATTACTTTGTCAAGGCAGGCAGGCGCCGGGGCTGAAGTGGTCAGCCAACTAATTGTTGACACTTTATCTAAATTCCAACTGGATAAAAGACATCCGTGGACAATATTCGACCAAAACCTGATTGAAAAAGTACTACAGGATCATAACCTGCCGTTACGATTGAGCGAAATTATGGAAGAAAGAAAATATTCTGCCGTTAGCTCAATAATGAATGAAATGATCGGCGGGCAACCCGGAACCTGGACTTTATTTCACAAAACTACCGAAACGATTCTTCAACTTGCATATATGGGGCATTGTATAATTGTTGAGCGTGGTGGAAATATTATTACTTCTAAAATGAATAATTGTATTCACGTTAGATTAATTGCAAATGAAGAAGATAAGATTTCACATGTAATGGAATATCTATGATATGAGTAGAAAAGATGCTGTTGATTATATCAAGAAGGAAGATGAAAACAGGAAAGAATATATTTCAGCATATTTCCACAAAGATGTAGAAGACCCACTGTTATATGATTTCGTTTTAAATACAAGCTCAATAAGTCATGAAGAAGCCTCAGAAATTATCTGTAACGTTGTAATGAAAAAATTTCAGGAATATTTTATACGCGAAACATTAAATGACTATAACTAAGTTCTAAATTTTAAATGAAGATCTATTCTTCTACTCTTAAAATCGGGTATACATTCAATTTCTCATCCTTATACGGAGAGAGGTTATAGAAATATTCCAATCTTTGTCTTGGATTCTTCCTAAAACTCTCATCTTCGGCTAATCTTATGTTCAAACTCTTTTTTTAGTTCAGGATCCTTTTCCATCATTTTCCTTGAAATTTTTTCCATCACGTAACTTTCAAAATATTCTTTACGCTCGAAAATCGAATTAAAAAACCCCCACTGTAAAAATGAATCTTCGGCTTTCGGTTCCATTAAGTTTATTATTAATCTGATTGTACGCTGATTTGTTTTTATAACGTAAGTCCCTTTTGGTACCGTTACAATTTCAGAAATAGTGTCATAGTCCGCTTTAACCCGCTGCCTGCCTTCAAATGAAGAAGGAGCATATTTAACATTTTTAAATTTATACTCAGTTACTTTTAATTTCTCAGGTGATTTTAATTGATCTACTTTTATTCCATGCAATTTAATTCTGTCAATCAGGTTTTCCCATTTCCCCCATTCAACCGGTATTAAATATTCTTTTGGTGCCATAACAGAATCCGTTACTTTCATTTCATCGAAATAAGGAATATCAGTTTCATATTTTTGGCCTGTGTATTTAGTCCAGGTTGAACCGGACACCCAGCTAGAATCAAACTCAGCTTTAATTCCCATAAAATGAAATGGAACACTCTTATCTGTAAGTTCCAATGAAAGCGGATAGTATTTTTTTTCTATTGAATATTCTTCAATCGAATTTTTATCTGCAGATTTATTTAAAGCGATAAGGTCTTTACCGTTTTTGTTTGTGAATTTTATTATTGCATTCAATAATGATTTTGTTGAGAATACCCTGTCTTTGTACGGTTTTAGCATGTGAGTTTCTATAAGAAGTCCCGGACGGTTTTGTGCGGCAGCATATGTGTGTGAAAATCTTGGACTGAAAGATGCGCCTATTATTCCATTTTCAATTTTTCTTCCTTTAAATTCAAGATAGGGCGCTATCAGGAATCCGTCATCGTTTACACTTTTATTTAGATAAGGCATCAGTTTTTTTACTATCCAGCTTCGCAAACCAGAATCGACATTTTGATAATGTTCCATTGAATAGGTGATTGTGTACTGATAATCTGCGCCATCGGTTGTGTGTGTATCCACAAAAAAATCCGGAAGCCAGCTTGAAAACAATTTAAGCATTGCCTGCATTTCGGGCGCGTCTGCTTTTGTCCAATCCCTGTTAAGATTTAAATTTTGGGATGTAGTTCTCCAGCCCATATTTGTAGGGCCGTTTTGATTTATTCTATTATAAGGACTAAATCTTTCGTGTGCGTCAACAGAAAAAATTGGAATTATAAGAAGGATTGCATTATCGATTAAATTTGCCTTTTCCTTTGTGACAAGAATTTCTCTTAGTAAAAGCATTGATGCATCTTTGCCTTCAATTTCGCCGGAGTGAATTCCGTTATTGATTAAAATGATTGGCTTACCGGTTTTCTTAGCCGACGCAGGATCAAATGCTTTATCTTTTGAAACAACGAGGTAATATAATTTTCTTCCCTGCGGTGAAACTCCGAATGAAAACATTTTTGCATAAGGTGATGCATCAGCGAGCTTTTTAAAGTAAGCCATTGTCTGATCATAAGTTTCTGTTTCCAGGTAATCTGATTTCTCAAATTGAGTTATCCATTTTTCTGGAATTTTCGTCTGGCTTAAAATTGCCGGGCAGAGAACTATTGAAAAAATCAACACTGCAAAATGTTTTAGAAATTTCATTTGATATTACCTTATAATTTTTTTATTAGAATTAAACGCTTTAACAGACAAAACAGAATTAATGGTTTTTTCTCATCGGATTTTTTTTATAACTTTGACACACAAATAATAGGGAAAATATATGGAATTTTCTGTTCTTGATAAAAGTAATTATTTGAAAGGATTACTAGTAATTGCAAAAAAAGATAACAAACTCACCGAACCGGAAAAAATAATAATAAGAAATATCGCACTTAAACTTGGATTTGCTAGAGATTTTTATGAAGACACACTTAAAAGTCTGCTTGCCAATAAATATATTCTTGATGATCCAATTGAATTTTCTCATAAAAAAATTGCTGAATCTTTTATTTGTGATGGATTCAAATTGGCATTTTCAGATGGTATTTTGCCTGACAAAGAAATTAAGTGGCTGAAAGAGATTGCAGATAAAAATGGTCTTTTAAGCGAATGGTTTGATGAGAAATTAAAAAAGTATAAAGATACCAATCATCTTCATATAAATACCGAGTTTGCACTTTATTCGATTATTTGAGCAAATTTCTTATGTTTTTATAGTTTTTGCATTCAGCTTCTTTATAGTTTCCATCCATCATATAAGTGTTGAATTTTAAATTCAATATTAAAATGTTGAGTTATAAATTTGACATTTTGATCAAATTAAATCTACAATTCATAATTATGGAGATCTTATGAGGAAACTATTCCTGCCTTTTTTACTTATGCTTTTCACAATTTACAGTTACGCTGGCGATGAAGCAAGATTATTAAGATTCCCTGCAATACACGGCGATCAGATTGTTTTTACATATACTGGTAATCTTTATACAGTTTCAGCCAGCGGCGGTATTGCCAGAAAAATGACTAATGATGTTGGGTTCGAAATGTTTGCAAGATTCTCTCCTGACGGAAAAAATATTGCTTTTACTGGACAATATGACGGCAATACAGAAGTTTATTTAATGCCTGCTGAAGGCGGAGTTCCGAAAAGAGTTACTTACACGGCAACACTGGGACGGGATGATATTTCGGATAGAATGGGACCCAATAATATTGTATTCGGCTGGAAGAATAATGATGAAATAGTTTTTAGATCCCGCGAAAGAGAGTGGAATGATTTTAATGGGCAGCTATATCTTGTGAATAAAAATGGCGGAATGATTCAGGAACTTCCTTTTTCCCGTGGGGGTTTTTGTTCCTATTCACCAGATGGAAGCAAGCTTGCTTACAACCAGGTTTTCAGAGAATTCAGAACATGGAAAAGATACCGTGGCGGAATGGCTGATGATATCTGGGTTTACGATTTTGCAACGAAGAAAACAGAAAATATTACAAACAATCCGGCACAGGATATCATACCAATGTGGAGTGGAAATAAAATATATTTCGTCTCGGACCGAACCGGCACTATGAACCTTTTTGTCTATGATATTACCAATAAGGAAACAAAACAATTAACAACATATGATAACTACGATATAAAGTTTCCCTCGATTGGAGATAAAGCAATTGTTTATGAGAACGGTGGTTACATTTACAAGTTTGATCTTGCCACTGAGAAAGCTGAAAAAGTTCCAATAAGAATTGAAGAAGACTTTGACAGCGGAAGAGGCGGATTAACCTCAGTTGGAAAAAATATTGATTCGTATGAAATATCCCCGGATGGAAACAGAGCTCTCTTTAGCGCTCGTGGAGATATTTTTACTGTTCCCGCTAAGGATGGCCCAACAAGAGATTTGACAAACTCACCAGGTGTTCACGACAGAAATCCCAAATGGTCACCTGATGGGAAGTTGATCGCTTATATTTCAGATGCTTCCGGAGAAGATGAAATTTATGTTGTAGCACAGGATGGATCAGGGGAGCCAAAACAATTGACTACAAAAGCAGATACATATAAATATACTCTTTACTGGTCACCCGACAGCAAAAAAATTATGTGGGCTGACAAAAAACTCAGGCTGCTTTATGTTGATGTCGATTCGAAAAAGGTAACAGAAGTTGCACAGGCAAAAGCCTGGGAGTTTAGCGATTATGTTTGGTCACCCGATAGTAAATGGATTGCGTATGCAAAGAATGAAGTTGATGTTCAGAATATGGTTTATTTATACTCTTTGTCCGACGAAAAAACTTATCCTGTAACTGATGGCTGGTACACTTCTTATTCACCTGAATTCAGTAGTGACGGGAAATATTTATATTTCGTTTCCGACAGAACCTTTAACCCTTCATACGGACAAACGGAGTTTAATACTATTTATAGAGATATGGCCAAAATTTATTTGGTTACTCTCGCGACCGATACACGTTCTCCATTTGAACCCAAAAGTGATGAAGTAAAAGTCACTGAGGAGAAGAAAGAAAACTCTGAGGTTGATAATAAAAAAGAAAAGAAAGAATCTTCCGATAAGGTTTCAGTCAAAGTCGATCCGGCTGGATTAAATGGAAGAATAGTTGAACTCCCGGTTTCAGCATCCAATTACAGGAATCTTGTTTCGGTCGGTGATAAGTTGTATTACCTTGAAAGAAGCAGTACCGATAGGAACACAACTTTGAAAGTATTTAGTTTAAAAGATAAAAAAGAAACTGAGCTCGGAAACATTAATGGATTTGAAATTTCTGCCGATCAGAAAAAGATTCTGGTGAGTTATCATAACGAATATTCAATTCTTGATCTGCCTCTGCAAAAAGTAGATATGAAAGATAAACTTGATCTTTCGGATATGAAAGTTAATCTTGATCGTCATGCTGAGTGGACCGAAATATTCAATGAATGCTGGCGGCAAATGAGAGATTTTTATTTTGCTCCTAATATGCACGGTGTTAACTGGGAAGCTATTAAGGAAAAATATGCACCTCTTGTTCCTTTTGTTAATTGTCGACAGGATCTTACATACATAATCGGCGAAATGATTGGAGAAATTAATTCAGGTCATCTTTATGTTGGTGGGGGAGATTATCCAAAACCGGAAAGAGTAAATCTTGGTTTGCTGGGAGCAAGACTCGAACGGGATAGTAAAACGGGTTATTATAAAATTGATGAAATCTTGAAAGGTGAGAACTGGGACAAAGATGTGCGATCACCTTTAACCGAGGTTGGAGTAAATGCTAAAGTAGGAGACTATATAATTGCTGTAGATGGACAACCCACTAATAAAATGAATGATATATATGAATCACTTGTTGACAAAGCCGACAAGCAGGTTAAGCTTACAGTAAATTCAACACCTTCAAAAGAAGGAAGCCATGAAACTACAGTTGTTCCGATTGCTGACGAACACAGTCTTGATTATTATAACTGGGTTGAAGGAAATATTGAAAAAGTTAACAAAGAAACTAACGGAGAAGTTGGCTACATACATATTCCGGATATGGGAGTTGAAGGATTAAATGAATTTGTAAAGCATTTTTATCCGCAGCTCTTGAAAGAAAGCTTTAATAATAGATGTACGTGGAAATGGCGGAGGAAATGTTTCTCCAATGATAATAGAAAGATTAAGGACGGGAAGCAGTCATGATTGATATTGCCAGGAATGCAGCTCCAGGTTACGATCCAGGCGGAATGCAGGTTGGACCAAAAGTTCTTTTGGCTGATCAATTCTCCGCATCCGATGGTGATATTTTTACATACAGATTTAAGCATGATAAAATTGGGCCGGTTATTGGAATGAGAACCTGGGGCGGAGTAGTCGGAATCCGCGGCTCTCTTCCATTAATGGACGGCGGATATTTAGATGAAACCGGAATTCTCGCGTTACGATCTTGAAGGTACAAAATGGATAATGGAGGGACATGGGGTTGATCCTGACATTGAAGTTTACAATGACCCGGCCAGGGTTTACCAGGGGATTGATGACCAACTAGATAAAGCCATAGAAGTTGTAAAAGAGGAATTAAAGAAGCATACTCCTGAAATTCCACCACCTCCTCCATATCCTGATTTCAGTAAAAAGGGTGGGAAATAAATGCTTTCTTTTTAGTGGCGGTTTCTAAACCGCCACTATTATAATTCTTGCTACTTAATTTACTTTAAGATGTAATTTACTCCATATTTTTACCTTTTATTATCTGTAATCTCATGATATTTTCGATAAGCTGAATTATGGGGTAAATAATAAACTTAGTAAGCAATCCATAGGTTAAGTTATCTTGACATTAAAGCTTCTTAGGCTTAATTTTACACGCTTTATCAATTTTTAGGTAAGAAATTGGGTAAATCTCAATCGCAATCCGATGAAAAACTTCAGGAAGCTTTAAAAAAATCCGGTGTAATTCCTGCTCATATTGCGATAATAATGGATGGTAATGGAAGGTGGGCAAAAAAAAGAGGTCTTCCGCGTGTTGCCGGGCACAAACGTGGAGTTGATACAGTAAAAGAAATCACCGAAACCTGTGCTGAGCTTGGAGTTAAATATCTAACACTCTATACATTTTCAACAGAAAATTGGAACAGGCCCAAAGATGAAGTTTCCACCTTAATGAGGCTTCTCTTAAAAAGTCTAAGGGATAGAGTAGGTGAACTAAATGAAAATAATATTAAGCTGACAACTATTGGAAATGTTAGCTCATTGCCTAATGAAGTTCAGCATGAACTATTTGAAGCTGTAGAAAAGACAAAAAATAATAAGAAAATGACTTTGAATCTTGCATTAAGTTACAGCGGCAGGTGGGAACTTCTCGAGGCAATAAAAAAGATAACTAGCCTTGTTGAAACAGGCGATCTATCATCTAACGATATTAATGAAAAGTGTGTTGCTGACCACTTAACTACAAAAAATATTCCGGATCCGGATCTTCTTATCAGAACAAGCGGAGAATTCAGAGTTAGTAATTTCCTTCTATGGCAGATAGCTTATACTGAATTTTATATTTCCGATGTGTTTTGGCCTGACTTTGGAAGAAATGATTTGTACGAAGCGATTAAAAGTTTTCAGCAGAGAGAAAGAAGATTCGGCAAACTAAGTGATCAACTAAAAAAGAATGTAAAAGGCTTAAAGAATGTTGCAAACCTCCCCAAAGAAATTGTTTAAATATTTATTCGTTTTTTTTCTCTTGTTCATTTCTGCAATTTCTTATTCACAAGAATCCAAAACCAGCTATAAAATTTTAGGAATCAGCGTTGAAGGTAATAAATCTGCTGATGCAAACACCATTATTGCTAATAGCGGACTCAAAGTTGGCGATGAAATTCAAGTTGGCGATAACACAGTAAATGCAATTAGGCAAATTGATGCCCTCAATATTTTTTCTGATGTCCAGATTTTAATTGAAAAACAAGTTGGTGATGGTGTGTTCTTACTTATTAAGGTAAAAGAATACCCTAGATTTGAAAAAGCCGTAATAGAGGGCAATGATGATATCAGTGAAAGTAAGATCAATGAGAAAATCACATTTATAAGAGGACAAATATTAAAACCCCAGGATGTTGCCAGGCTGAAACAAAATATACTGAAACTATATGAAGATGACGGCTATCTCAATGCAACTGTTGATATTGGGTATTTTACTTATTTCAAAGCTGACACTACTGAAGATGAAATAATAGTAACCTGGCATAATGAAAAAGATCTGTCAAAAGAATATAAACTTCACTACAATAAGGCAGACCAGGCATATTCAAATTTAATTGACAGGATTAAAAACAGAATTCTTCTCAAAATAGATATAACAGAAAATCATAAAACTACTGTTAGGGATATTGAATTTGTGGGTAATAAGAATTTTGACGATGGAGACCTTAGGGGCGAGATGGATGATATTCATGAAGCTAAATGGTGGAAATTCTGGCAGGGCTCAAAGTTTGATCCTGATAAATTAAAAAAGGATGAAAAAAAGATTGCAGATTTTTATAAATCAAAAGGTTACAGAGATGCCGAAGTTACCGGCGATTCTTTGGTTTACTCCAATGATAAAGAGGATGTAAAGGTAATTATTAAAGTGGACGAAGGGAAACAATATTTTATAAGAAATATTACATGGGAAGGTAATACCGTTTTTCCAGACAATCTTCTGAATCAAAGATTGGACCTTGGTAAAGGTGATGTTTATGATTATGAGAAATTAGAAAAAAATCTACATGGCAACGAGCAACAATCTGACGTTTCTTCGCTATATCTTGATAACGGCTATTTAACTTTCAATGTTACACCCGAAGAAACAAGAGTATCTGGCGATTCAGTTGACATAAATATTCGCGTTACTGAAAAAAATCAATTCAGGATTGGTACTGTAGGTATAGAGGGAAATACAAAAACTATGGACAAAGTTATAAGGAGAGAACTTTACACTTTTCCAGGTGATTATTTCAATCGGGGTCTTCTTTTAAGAAGTATTCAGCAGCTTGCTAACTTGAAATACTTTAATGTTGAAAAATTATACGGGCCCGATGGAATAACTACATCCCTTGCAAACGACAGCACAGTTAATGTAGTTTTTCATGTGGAAGAAAAATCAAGTGATTTTCTTAATGCATCCGTAGGGTACAGCGGAAGTTTTGGATTCAGTGGCGCAGTTGGCATTACGTTATCAAATTTTTCGCTTTCTGAGCCCTTTAAATTGGGTGCCGGACAAATACTTAGTTTTAACTGGCAGTTTGGTGTAGGAAGTATCTATAGAACATTTACTCTTGGATTTACGGAGCCATGGTTCCTTAATACACCAACACTGGTTGGTGCCGAAGTTTTTGATACCAGGCAGCAATATATTTATGATCTGCGTCAGACAGGAGCAACTTTAAAACTTGGCCGAAGATTAAAATGGCCGGATGATTTTTTCAGTGTTCAAGGTTTCTTAAGATACCAGAGGAACGATGTTATTAATGGCGGAAGTTATTATATAACAGGCTTGACTAATGAATTTACCTTAGGTGCAACTATCGTTAGAAAAAATATTGACAATCCAATTTTTCCTTCTCAGGGCTCAAATGTTAGTCTGGATGCTCAAATCTCTGGTGGACCATTTCTGCCAGGCAATGTTGATTATTACAAACTTCATTTTAGTTCAGAATGGTATAGAAGATTATTTGGATCAAACAGGTTTACGCTATACTCCGTTGCTGAACTTGGCTATTTAAGACCTCTGCAAGCCAATACTAGCATTAATCCGTTTGACTTTTTCTTTATGGGAGGTAATGGTCTGGTAATTGCGACTACTCCTTTGAGAGGATATGAAGACAGATCAGTAGGGCCGGTAAATTCCAGTGGCCAGGTTCTTGGCGGTAATGTAATGATGAGATACACTACTGAGCTTAGAGTTGCGGTTACGCTGGAACCTATTCCATTTTATCTGCTTGCATTTGCGGAGGCAGGAAATGTATTTAAGGATATTCAAACTACAGACCCTTTTGATTTAAGAAGATCGGCCGGGTTTGGAGCAAGAATTATGATTAACCCTGTTGGACTTATCGGGTTTGATATCGGTTATGGATTTGACAGGCCCCTTGTAGATGGTTCAGCGCCAAAGTGGACCTTCCATTTTCAATTTGGTAAAGGATTTTAATTATTCATTTAAATAATTTAGAGAGGTAAGACAAGTGAAAAAGTATCTGTTACTAATCGCAGCGATGATATTAGGCTGTAATTTTATGTTTGCACAAACAGGCTCAATTAAATTAGGCTATGTAGATTCTCAGACTATTTTGGCACAATTTCCGGAAGCTATTAAAGCCCAGGGAGATCTTGATGCTTTAACAAATCAGTGGGGCGCACATATTGATACACTGACTGCCAACCTGCAAAAAGATTATGCTGATTATCAAAAGCAGGCTAAAACAATGCCGGAAGATAAACAGCTTGCAGCTCAACAAAAACTTCTTCAGCAGCAACAGGAAATTGATAATTTCAAAAAGGAAAAATTTAGCCAGCCTAACGGAGAAATTTACAAGAAGAACGAAGAAATTTTCGGTCCTGTAAAAGCGAAAGTCTATAAAGCAATAGCAGACGTGGCAAAGGAAGAAGGTATGCAGTTTGTTTTTGATAAAGCTGGCGATGCAGTTCTTCTTTATGGCGATCCGGCTTATGATATTACTTATAAAGTTTTAGATAAGCTGAAACGCGGAACCACGAAATAATTATTAGATATTCTGTCCGAATATTTTTTCTAAAATTATTGATTCTCTTAGAGATAATCCCTTTGGAGAATCAATAATTTATTATTTTAAATTGACTCGTTGTTTTGACTAAGATTTAATATTTTGAACGTAGTCTTATTAATAGTACGGAGTTCAAATGAAAAAAATATTTTTATCCCTCGCTTTCATTCTTTGTATCTTCTCAAGCATTTCATTCGCTCAGTTAAAAATAGGATATGTAGATTCAAATACCATTTTTGATAAACTTCCCGATGCTCAGGACGCAAGACAAAAACTTGATTCATTTATTCGTACATGGAAAGCTGAGCTTGCGAAAATGGAATCAGATTTGACAGCTAAAAAAGAAGATTATGATAGAAGAAAGCTAATAATGACTGAACAAACTAAAAAAGATATGGAAGCAGACATTGCAAAAATGCAGAATGACATTAATGATTACCGCGATAGAAAATTTGGTACCCGCGGAGAATTATTTCAGAAGCAGGATGAGTTAATGAAACCGATCCAAAACAAAGTATTCAGTGTAATTAAGGAAGTTGCTACAGAACAGGATTTGGATTTTGTTTTTGACAGAGATAGTGACGTAACTTTGCTTTATGCAAAAGATAAATATGATATAACTCCTCTTGTAATAGATAAATTAAAATTGAATTAATAATCGAAGAATAAATGAATATTCAACTGCGGGAAATTGCAAAATTAATCGATGGAAAAATTTCTGGAAAAGAAGATTTAGTTATTTCGAATCTCGCTAAAATTGATGAAGCAAAAAACGGGGACCTTACTTTTCTTTATCATCCGGCTTATGAAAAATATTTTCAATCTACAAAAGCTTCAGCTATTCTGGTTAAACCCGGATTTGAAAAAACCAGAAAAGATATAAGTTATATTGAAGTTGAATTTCCTGAAAAAGCTTTTTTCACTTTAATCAGAAGTTATTTAACGCCAAAATTTACTCTTGAAGGGATCGATAAAACTGCTTTTGTTCATCCAACAGCAGAAATCGGAAAAGGAACTGCACTGGGGAAAAACGTTGTTGTTTCCGCAGGTTGTAAAATTGGAGAGAATGTTAAAATTTTTCACAACACTGTTATGTCTGATAATGTTGAAGTTGGCGATGACTCGTTAATTTTTCAGAATGTAAGCATTCGTGAAAATTGCAAAGTTGGAAAAAGAGCGGTTATTCATCCCGGCACTGTTATTGGATCAGATGGATTTGGATTTAATCCTGACGAAAAAGGAGTTTATCATAAAATCCCGCAGGTCGGAAATGTAATAATTGAGGACGATGTTGAACTTGGGGCAAATGTAACTATTGATCGGGCGTCACTAGGCTCGACAATAATTAAAAGTGGGGTGAAAGTTGATAACTTAGTGCAGATTGCTCACAATGTTTATATTGGCGAAAACACAGTGATATCTTCTCAATCAGGAATTTCGGGGAGTACTAAGGTTGGCAAAAATTGTATACTTGCAGGACAGGCAGGTTTAGTCGGGCATATTGAAATAGCAGATAATACAATCATCCTGGCTCAATCAGGAATTTCAAAATCGATTAAAAAATCGGGCAAATATTTCGGCTCGCCAGCTAAGGAATTAAGTACAGCTTTAAGATTGGAAGCGCATCTTAGAAGCCTGCCGGATTATGCTGAAAAATTAAAGGAACTTGAAAAGCAAATCCAAACCCTTCGGGAAGAAATCGAAAAGTCTAATAAATAAAAGCTTTTAGAGGTTAAATTTTAATAGCGGGGATTAAGCCTTTATTGTATTTCAGGGCTCATCTTGGTATTTTGAAAATCAGTTTTACTTTTATTCTTTTAAAATTTAGATAATAAATTTCGGATTTATTAATGATAGAATCACAAAGAACTATTGCTCACGAAGTTTCAATGTCGGGAGTTGGTTTACACACCGGAACATCATGCAAAATGACCTTTAAACCAGCCCCGGAAAATTATGGAATTAAATTTGTTAGAGTTGATCTTCCGGACAAACCCGAAATTCCCGCTAATGCCGATTTTGTAGTTGATGTTTCCCGCGGTACAACCCTGGCAGTAGGTGAGGCTAAAGTTCATACTGTTGAACACGTACTTGCTGCAATTGTTGGACTTCAAATTGATAATTTGATTATCGATCTTCAGGGAATTGAACCTCCGGTTGGTGATGGAAGTTCAATGCCTTATGTTGAGGTTTTAAAGAATGCAAAGTTTGTTCAGCAGGATGCTCCTAAAGATTACCTAATTATTGATGAAACAGTAATGTATCACAATGAAGAAAAACAGATTGATATTGTTGCTCTTCCACTTGATAATTACAGGCTAACCGTCATGGTTGACTATCAAAATCCCGCTTTGGGAAGTCAGCATACAGGTTTGTTTGATCTTGAAAAGGAATTTGTGACTGAATTTGCACCTGCTAGAACTTTTTGTTTTTTGAGCGAAGTAGAGCTGCTTGCTAATTCAGGATTAATTAAAGGCGGTGACATCGATAATGCGGTTGTAATTATTGATCATAATTTAAATGAAGGTGAACTTGAAGTCCTTAGAAAAAAAATTGGCATAAAAGGAAAGGTAAGCATCGGCAAAAACGGGATTATGAATAACAAAGAGCTTCGTTTTAAGAATGAACCTGTCCGACACAAACTTCTAGATCTTATAGGGGATCTCGCGTTAATTGGAGCGCCAATAAAAGCCCAGATACTTGCAGCCCGGCCAGGTCACCGTCGCGCGCC
>CAVUXT010000033.1:0-10333 GCA_963745465.1 uncultured Bacteroidota bacterium
TCCAGCTCAAGGATTCGGGTTGAAAGAAATGCTGGTATTGAGAGTAGGTATTTTATTTGCTCTATTGCAACGTCATACTTGCCGACCATGACATAGATTTGGGCTAAGTTTTCAACCCGGGAGTACCCTCTGGTATGCATCTTTACTCACCGGAAGTAGATTTACACCCCGTTTGCCCACGTTTATGGCATTTTCCTTCCGGCCCAGACCCGCATACGCAATTCCAAGTGAACGTAAATCCGGGTGATCATCTGGATATTCAGTATCCTTTTTAGTCTCTTTCAAGGTATATTCGGGATGAATCGTAATAGGCATGCTTCAAATCGGGTTTCTTCATCAGACCATAAATATTTGCATAGTAAAGATATTTTGGCCTGAAGTAAATTGGGTTTGAATTACATCAGATTTCAGATGGGACAGATCTTTCAGTGCATCTTCTTATTTCTTCGTAAATATCAATCAAAATACTTATTTCAATTACTGTAGAATCTGATACAGTAGATTTATTATTCATGGCTGCATTTTCCAGGATTTCTCTTGCCTTTGGGTATCTCCTTTCCATCTGAGAAACATTCTTGCAAATCAAAATAAGTGAACACAATCCGGGTGGACCATTATTGATTTGTTATAGTATTCTTCTGATTTGGGATATTCACTAAGTAAATCAGATGTTTCCTGCTTCCTGCGCCAGATGTGATATAGGGGGTCAAGTTCAGAGGCCTTCTCAAACCCCGATTTTGCCATTTTCCAGTTTCCTCTCGACGATTAACAGCAGCTGACCACCAAATTACATCCGAGTTTTTGGGCTGAGCTTTAAGAGCCAGCTCAAATTGTTCTAGTGCTTCCTTGTAGTTCAAAGAACCGTAGTAGTAATAAACCCCTAAAGCAATATGTGCTTCAGGCAGGTTGGGATCAATTTCAAAGGCTTTATCAATTTCCTTTTTGCTTTTAAGCAGTACTTTCCCGCTATGATCCTTGAACGACCAGTATTGATCAAGAAGACATATTTGCAAGTCCTGTATATGCTAAGGCAAATTCCGGATCAAGGCTGATTGCTTTTTCATATAATTCAATTGCAGTGCTATTGTCTCCGGATTATTATTTTTCCAATAATAATAGTTCCCCTGAAGATAATATTTATATGCTTCGGGGTTTTCAGTCGGTCTTTCTTCTCAATCATCGCTATTTCATCGGTTGACGGCTCTGCTTTCAGTTCAGCGGCAATTTCTTTGGCTACTTCGCTCTGCAGAGAAAAGAGTTGATTTCCCCGGGGAAATTCATTTGACCATATCTGTTTATCGGCTTTTGAATCAGTCAGGTAAACCCGTATCTTTAATCTATCCCCTTCACGTCCGACACTCCCTCCAACTAAATAATTTACATTAAGCTCCTTTCCGATAATTGCTGTTGATTTTTTGGTATCCTTGTATTGATATGAAGATGTTCTGGGTCTGACCGTAAAACTTTTTATTTTTTGAAGATTATTCAGAATATCTTCCATAAAGCCATCACAAAATGTAATGTGCTGTATCATTACTTAGATTCCGGAAAGGAAGAACAGCAATGGTCTTTTCAACCGGTTCGGTTTTTAAATAGTTTTGGAATAAAGAAATACCCAGATAAGTACCAGAAATAATAAAGATGCTATAATGATTTTTAATTTCAGATTTATTGAGATTCAGGTTTTGGTTTAATAACCTCTTTGAAACTTCTATCCTTTTGATTAGGTTTTTTTATTGCAGTAATGATCTCTTTTACAGCATTTGCCACCTTATTGATCTGATCCGGTAATATGTCTTATTGAGATTTTCTTTCGGATCATCATATGGTCTCAATGGCCGGTTTACTCCTGGCATGACTTATAAATAAACTCAATACCTCTGAAGACTCCTCCCAGTTCATTTTCAAGAAGTGTTTTATCTTCAGGATCAAGGTCATGGATCTTAACTGGAAGTATTCTGCTGGCTACATTTCCTCCGGCAAGTCTTATATCTCTTCCGAACTGATCTTCCTTTGCAAGTTTGTTAAATGCACAAAACTCATGTTCCCAGGCAAAGATTTTGGATCGCAATAGGTTCGTGAGATAATTGGAATAAAAATCAGACACTTCAGTTTATCTTTCAGTGAGGCATCTACATCATGAGTTTCCAACAGTCCATCATGAGGATTTATATCGAAATAAACACTGATCTCTTCCTTGAATGTTGATTCAAGTTCAGTCTTCAGAGCTTCAACAAATTCACTTACCCACCTGTCGCCTTTGTTGTCTTTCTGGCGGTAGCTGATGAAGATGTCGTATTCGTAACCTGGGATTAGACTTGCCATTGCTACATCTATTTTTGTTTACTTACTAATCTTGCAAATTGCTCTATAGCCAGGCGTTTTGCATCAAGATCAGCATCTCTAGCAATTAAATTAAATTCGTCCCAATGTTTGGATGCTTCATTTTTAAACCCCATTTTAGTATAATATATCGCTAGTCCATAATGTGCCAATGGGTATTTTGGATTGTATTCTAATGCTTTGTCGAACCTTTCTTTAGCTAGTTTTAAACTATCTATTTCAAGAAATAGCCATCCGAATTCAGTATTGAAAAATGCAATATCAAAAGGATAATTCCAATCCTTAATTTTATCGTGAATCTCATTATCAAATATTTCAATAGTATCATTGGCATCATCTATTTTCATTTGCTTAATAAGCTGGTGAATTCTAATATCCAGGTAAAACTTAAAGATCATGTTATAATTGAATTCATTAATCTTATTTTTAATAATAATGTTTTTCATATCCTGCATTTCTGACCGAAGGGAAGCCAGATCATTTGTTTCAAGATAAACTCTGGATAAAATCCAGTGAAGTACATGATTACGGGTTAATAAATCGTTGGAAATCAAATATTGATTTTGCTCTCAGGCATGTATCAAGAGATTTCTTGAATTCAGTTTTGGCAAAATATATAAATGCTTTATTAGTTAAACCTTTATTAATTAGTATAGGTTCTGTCTGCAAAGAAATGTATGTATCAATATTTTTTTCTGCCTCCTTAAGCTTCCCTTCCTGAACATTAATATAAGCGAGACTGGTATAAATATAATCACGGTTTGGATCCAGCCGCAAACCCATATTCTTTGCCCACTTTGCACTGTCAAGGTTCCCGCAGGAGAATAAGATGTCTCCATAACTGTCAAAAGCGTTGGCAGATGGTTCAATCTTCAGATATTTTTTGACATGTATCAGAGCGCTGTCGTGTTGACCTGAATGACTGAGACAGTATGCATAGTGATTATTAGCAAGTGTAAAGTCAGGATCAAATGCTAAAGCTTTACGGTAATTGAGTGAAGCATTTTTAATGTCACGTAATAAGAAATATGCTTCACCCAATTCAAAATAAGGTTCTTTTTGAGCAGGCAGATAGTCGATTAATGCTTTATAATTGTTAATAGCTTCTTTTGTTTCTCCATTCATAGTATGCCATAAAGCAACAGTCCTGATGGAATCGGGCATGAGCTAACTTTCCGATTGATCCCATTACAATATTTATGTGTTCTTTACCAGATTTATTATTCTCTTCAAATTGATCAATTTTTGCAAGCCTGAGATAGGGTAAGATAAAAGAAGAATCAATTTTTATTGAATTTGCGAAAGAATTTTCTTGCTTCAATTTTATTATAGGCATCCCAGACTATCTCTCCCTTGTAAAAGTTCTCAAAGGAGGACCAGTCATTTGTTAGAAAATTTTTCTTTGGAATTTTTGTGCCTAGGGCTGAAATTATTTTGCTAAGGTTCCCATCTAAATTTAATAGGTCAGAACGATCACGAAAAAGTGATTTTATCCTCAAAAACTGAATCATTTCTGATTATCAATAATTTTATATTCGACCTCATACTGATGCAAAAATTCACCATTAATTATTTTGAAAATAATATTTTTCTTAGGTATGTTTATTTCTTTTCTGTCTGGAGGATAAATTTTACTAAACTGAAAACGATTCAATAAAGTCATATTGCATTTATTGGATACATTAAATTTTAACAAATATTCGATCATCACAGGATTTATTATTCTTGCTGAATCTCTTGTTTTATTGATCGATATTACGGTAATAACTGATTCATCCCGTACAAACTTATTTTTCTGATTAATTATATTAATAATATCATTGAAATATGTAAATCCAAAAATTATGATTGCCGCAGCTCCTATGTAAAACAGGTATTTTGATTTCAGTTTTTTTAGCTTTCCTGGTTTTTCTTTTATAAATTCCTTAGGAGATGCTCCATCCTGTATATGATATTTTTTTAGTGCTGTAATTATCTCCTTTATAGCGTTAGCTACTTTGTTGATCTGATCGCGGTAATATGTTTTGTTAAGATTATCATGAGGGTGATCCTCATGACTCAGCAATGGCCTGTTCACGCCTGTTGACTTATAAATAAAGTCAATTGAACGGAGGGTTCCCCCCAGTTCATTTTCCAGAAGGACTTTATCTTCCAATTCAAGATCATGAATCTTAACCGGCAAGATTCTGCTCGCAACATTTCCGCCGGGCAATACGACAATTCTGCCGAAGCTGTCCTTCCCGGCAGATGAATTATAGTAGCGGAGTTCATGTTGCCAGGCAAAGCTTTTCGGGTCGCAATAAGTCTGGGAAATTATCGGTATAAAAACCAGGCAATTCAGTTTCTTTATTAAAGACTCATCAACCGAATACGTTTCATGGAGACCATCCTGCGGGCTTGCATCGAAATATATTGAGATATCTTCCTTAAACGTCGCATTCAGCTCGCGCTTCAGATTGGTTACGAACTCTGTCACCCATCCATCGTATTCATTATCTTTCTGACGATAGCTTATGAAGATATCATATTCGTAACCTGGTATTAGACTTGCCATTTGGTAAATATAATTAGAGGACAATCAGGAAAACTGTTTTCACTTATGCATTTACTGTTAATTTATTAACAGTATGATTTCCAGAATTTTATATGTCAAATGTACAATAAAATTGAATAAATCGATAAACAATTGCCAAAATATGATTTTGTTAATACAGAAATATGGTGTCCGGCAGCTTATTTTTTGTATTATTTAGATTTCTAATATTATTATAGGTATTGATGGTGTGTGCAATGTATACTAAGCCAACTGAGACAAATCAAGCAATCGCTAGAACCATTATATTCCTTATTCCTAAAATCAGGATATCATCAGTTTGTATCATCGTTATCCTGATCCCTCCATTTTTCAATCGCTTCATATAATTTGTCGCTCTGTTCCGACATTGAACAAATCTGTATTTCAAGCAACATATTTTTAGCCGGCTGGTCTGATATCTCTTATGGTTTTTACCGCCGAGCTGGTCAGAATAACCATCGGAACACAAGTACAAAGTATCGGAATTCCTCAGTTGAATCTTAGTTGACGTGAAATTACAATCACAGGTTTCAGATGATATATCCGGTGAGTTCTGTGCCTCGTATTCGAAAAGTTCCCTTCTATTAATATGGTATAATGGATTTTTTACACCTGCATAAGTAAGGATATTGGTTTTGTATCAAGAAACAAAGAATAATATCCATATCATCCGAAATTCCACTTCCTTCAGCTATCATTTCGAAGAAACCGGTGTATCTTGGTATACAGATGGTGCAGGATATGGAAGGTCAGTGAGCTTTATTTCATTTACAGCCTGATCAAGAATACCATATCCGAGTGTGCTCAGGAGAGCGCCGGGAATACCGTGTCCTGTACAATCAACAGCAGAAAAATAATTAAATGATCCTGTCTTGCTGAAAAAATAGAAATCACCGCTGACAATATCTTTTGGTTTGAAAGAGAATGAAACTGTCGGGAAAGCATTCCCTGACAAAAAAATCATCCGGCAGAAAAGTTTCCTGTATATGCTGGGCATATTTGTAGCTGCCTTCAATCTCCTGGATTGCTTCTTCGATCTTATTATTTCTTATAGCTATCATTTCTTCCAGTTCAGGGGTCAGGGTAGCCATCTTCTTATTTGCTCATTCAAGCCCTGGTTTCATTTAAAATCTTGTGTATGCTACTCTGTGGTTTAATTGCATAAGAGAGTTTTTTGATCCGGTTTGGAGAAACGGGATAGGCTTCATAATCAATGTCCTGCAGAATGCAGGTATTAGTTTCACAAGTTCACGGTCCTTGTCTTTTTCAGATTCACTCAATGTTCATATGGTACTAGGCCTGGATGTGTTTTTTTAAATCGTCTTTAGCATCGCGAATGTCCATCCGTTTAATCTTTTTTCCCAGCTCCATCTTATATGTTCTACGACAGCCATTGTTTCTACTTCCTCTCATTCAGATGAAGCGCAAAAGGCTTAAAGCCTTTTTTTACCGGCCTGATTTTATAACCTATTGATAATAATTTTGTCGGAATATGAGCTGCATTATCAATATTGGAATATTTAATTTCATCAGGAAGTGATCAAAATCTGAATATATTGATTCCTGAAATCCGGGTAGTATAAAATAAATATTGTTGCCTGTTATGTTCTGATTCTTAATTTCACGAAGATATTTGGAATGAATCGATCTGGCAAGTTTCCTGATCAGGGATATTGATTTCAGCCACCTCTTCACGCCGTATAATTTCGTACCCGATTTTTTTGAGCTCCAATGGAATTAGAAAATTTAATTCATGGAGAAAAGCTTCTCAGATCTTTGTCTCTTGCAGAATTTGTTTCAGACAGACAATATATCCTTGATCATTCAGTGCAAGTGATTCAATCTCATTATCAGTAATAAGCAGGTTCTGCAAAAATCTTTAAATGGGCGGATGAAAAGATTTAAGTTTTTAAATTTATCAGGAATCTCTGCGCATAGTCATACCAGAATTATTTTTCATGAATTAGTAAGGTTATTAAATCTTCCTGTACGCTGAGAAAATTTATTTGAAGAAAATTTTCAACGAATCTTCATAAAGGTTTTCTGCAATCGGTTCAGTAAAGCAGTTCTGTAAATCTCCCCAGTGTCAGGGAATTAATTCCTGAGTAAACTGTTATCGCGACATAAATGCCACATCGTATTTTCTGTATCTGCTTTAACACCAGTCCGTAAAAGAACTAAATCAGGCGGTTTTATTTTTCAGTTCAACAAATTCAAAAGGAAACTTGACAATCCTCGAAAACTCTTTTCCTGCTTCCAGCATATCATAATCATCTTTTTCATAATGCCAGTTTACAATACATTTATTTCCTTCTGACGCAATTTTGCCAGAACCTTACAAATATCGAGGATCAATTTTCCGGACGATGAGTTGAAATATCTCAAAATTGAAAATTGAATCATAACAGGTTCTGTTTGTTCGAGAATTGATCAGATGCGTGCTGAAATCGTCCAGCCAGGAAAGTATCTGGGTTCATAAAATTCCCTGACATCAGGTGGCCTTGATTCACCTGAAATCATGTACACCTTGTTCTCTCAGGATCAAGTATGACTTTTGGGGAATTTGTGCTTTTGGTCAATAATCAATCTTCCTCATGATATATTTATTTATTGTAATTTATTTCAAAATATAAATAGCCATTTGTTAAAGGATTAAAGCTGTAATCTATCTTATTTCCTGATGTAAGTGCCATTGAATGAAACCAAGACCAGCACCATTTGCATCCCTTTCCTCATATCACTGTCACTTTTATCCTCAGCAAGATTTTTTAGCGACGGAAACATCTAATTATTTATATTGTTAAGCCGTGTGTCAATTTTTCTTTGGCTTCATAAGCTGTCATCGGATTTCCTGCCTAACAATTATTTTGCCATTTTCTTTTCCTATGTGAAAGATGAGACTGAATTTTCCTATATCTCCGACGAATTTCAGAGCTGAATGTTTGCAGATGTTTTCAAGACTCCACAAAAAGCCCATAAACTCTTTTTGTGGTTTTGTTTGTAAATCTTAAATTCCTTTGATTGTTTTAAGAGTGATTAAAAGAGAATCTGCTAGTTGCGAAATTCATCGGTCCATGATAATCGAGAAATATTTCTGATTCCGTCGTCAATACATGTCTGAATATAATGTACTTATTGAATAATTCAGGTATCGGCTTTAAGTAGTGTTCACAAATCGTATTGATACTGAAATGATTTTCTAAATGCATTATTATTACTAACTTGAATAAGTTTTAAACAAAGATATATTTTATTATTGATAATTGATTTCGAATTATTTACAAAATATTTTCATGAGAATTCATAATAATCAGCATTTATGAGTGAGCCGATTTTAAAGGCCCTGATACAGCTTTTCGCACTGATAAGCGATGTTCAGACAGTACCGGAATTTCCATCAGGGGAAAGAGATATTGTCAGGCTATTCCTCGCTCATCATCTGAATAATGAGATGGTGATTAAGTATATGGAGATGTTTGAGGATATTTGTCGCGGTACGTATCCCAGGACAATATTGACAGGGGAAGTATCAGGGACAGAAAACGGACATCGCTTACGGCCGTAAGGATCTTGCAATTTGCGAGACCATCAATGAGGAGCTGCAGCAGAAGCAAAAACTGTACGTTATTATACAGCTTCTGGATTTTATATTGTTCAGTGCTGAAATTACCGAGAATGAGCTGGATTTCATGGAGACTGTCTCCTCCGCCTTTAATATCCCGGTTAAGGAATATCAGAGATATAAGAAGTTTTATCCTGAATTCAGTGAAAGATATTCCCGGGAAGAAAAGGGTAATGATCATTGACGGCAATGATGAATGCAGACTGAGGGGGTTAAGCATCTGTTCGAGAGAGAACCTCAGGGGAAACATCTTCCTCCTTCATATTAAAAGCACCAATACATATATTCTCAGGTATTCGGGGAATGAAGATCTTTTTCTGAACGGACAGAATATCTTATCGCGGTCAGACCTATATTTTTGATCATGGCTCGACGATAAGGAATCCGGTTATCAGCACCATATATTACAATGATGTCAACAGTATCTTCACTGAAGAAGCTTTCAGGATAAAGATATCGCTTGATGCCGATGGATGTTTCACTGAGGTTCAGGAACAGCGAAAACGGAATACGGAACATACATTTTCATGAAGAATCGGGAACCCTGGTTGGGATACTCGGAGGAAGCGGCGTGGGCAAAACAACTCTTCTGAATGTTTTAGCGGAATGACTAAAACCTGATACCGGCGATGTTCTGATAAACGGCTATAATCTTTACTCTGAAAAAGGAAGGAATGCTCTGAGGGGAGTGATAGGTTTTGTTCCCCAGGACGACCTTCTGATTGAAGAACTGACAGTATTCCAGAATCTCTATTACAATGCCAGGATGTGTCTTGATAATTTGTCCGGATCAAGAATAGCAGCTGCCGTGGACAATATTCTTGACGGAGATGGACCTGTATGAAATAAGCGATCTTAAGGTGGGTAACGCTCTTAATAAAGTTATAAGCGGGGGACAGCGCAAAAGATTGAATATTGCCCTTGAACTGATCAGGGAACCAACAATACTTTTTGCCGATGAGCCAACATCGGGACTTTCATCGGTTGATTCTGAAATCGTGATGAATTTGTTGAAGGAACAGACCTACAGGGGAAAGCTTGTCATAATAAATATTCATCAGCCCGGCTCCGAAATCTACAAGATGTTCGATAAGGTTATGTTTATCGACAAAGGTGGCTATCAGATTTTTTATGGCAATCCGAGCGAAGCAATAGTTTATTTCAAAGCTACGGCCGGATTTTCAAATGCGAATGAGGATCAATGCATTACGTGTGGCAATGTGAATACGGAACAGATGCTGCAGATAGTGGAGGCGAAAGTCATAAATGAGCATGGCAAGCCTACACGTATCAGGAAAGTATCCCCGGCAGAATGGATGGAAAAGTTCAGTACTTATTCAGGCGGATCAAACCGCGCAAAGCATAAGGGTAAAATAGCCATCCCTGAGAATTATTTCAGCATACCCGGTCTTATAAAGCAATCGGTGATATTCTTCAAAAGGGATCTTCTGTCAAAACTGGCTAACAGGCAGTATATAACGATAAGCCTTCTCGGCGCGCCGCTGCTGGCATTTCTTATGGCTTATTTCACCAGGTATGCTTCCAGCCTCAGATATCATTTCAGTGAAAATGTGAATCTCCCTGCATATCTCTTCATGAGTGTGATCACTTCGCTGTTCCTCGGACTCATTATCAGTGCCGAGGAGATCGTGAGGGACCGAAAGATCCTCAAACGAGAGTCCTTCCTTAACCTGAGCTGGTTCAGCTACCTTAATTCAAAGATCGCGATGATGTTTCTTATCTCAGCCATTCAGACAATCTCATTCATTTTGATAGGGAACTATATTCTGGAG